>CAVZIQ010000005.1:0-651675 GCA_963775515.1 uncultured Alphaproteobacteria bacterium
CCAAACAGACATCGCGATCAGCGGCGCTAGTCCATCTTGATGCCTGCGAAACTTCTGCGCAGGCATATCTTAAGTACGGCAGCGCGGCTTCGGCTGATCCCTTCGTTTTCTGCGGGAGAGAATGCAATGCTAGTTCTGTACCACGCCTCTCACTCCACGTGCAGCCAGAAAGTCAGGCTGGTGCTGCACGAGAAAGGCGCCAAGTTCGACGAGGTGCGCATTGACCTCGCCAAGAAAGAACAACTCAAGCCCGAATATCTCACGCTCAATCCGAACGGCGTCGTGCCGACCCTTGTCGATGATGGCGTACCGATCGTCGAATCGAGCGTCATTTGCGAATATCTCGACGAGAAATATCCGCAGAATCCGCTCGTGCCGTCCGACATCGTCGAACGCGCCCGCATGCGCGCCTGGATGCACTATATCGAGGAAGTCGCGGTTGGGGCCATCCGCGTGCCGTCGTTCAACCGCGCATTTCTTTACCGTTTCAAGGGCCAAGACCAGAAGCAGTTCGAGGCGCAGGAGATTGGCCCCCGGCCGGTGCGCAAGGAGTTGTTTCAACGCATGGGCTCGCCCAAGGGTTTCTCCAGGGGAGAAATCGACAAATCGCTCGGCGAACTGTCGGAGACTTGCCGGCGCATGGACGAAGCAATCACCGCCAAAGGCCCGTGGCTGATGGGCGAACAGTTCACGCTCGCGGACGTGCTGGTGATGCCGAGCATCGATCGGATGGCCGATCTCGGGCTCGCCTCGATCTGGGAAGGCAAATATCCGGGCGTCAGCGAGTGGTACGCGCGGCTTCAGGAGCGCCCTGCCTTCAAGGCGACCTACTATCCCGGCTCGCGCGTCTCCGAATTCCTCAAGCTCGAACCCCTCTATGCAGGCCGGGATTGAGGAAGATTCTCTCACCGGTTCAGTGCGGATCGACGGCCCGGATTAACGGTGCTGCGCAACGCTCCTAGTTCGAAAGCCGCGATAGCCGATCCTGCCGGTTGGCCGACCTAAGGTCGCCTAATGGCCGATTGTGTTGAAAAAGTCTGCAGTTGCGGAAGTTGATATTCGCTGATTCAGTCGCTGCGAGAAGCAGGACTTCAAATCATGATGGGACATCGGCAAGTCGAACAGGCTGTGTTGTTCTATGAGTTTTCGCTAGAGAGGCACGTTCCAGGTGATCATCTGCTGCGCTCGATCGACAGGTTCGTCGAGTTGGAGGGTGTGAGGCGAGAGCTGGCGGCGTTCTACAGCACGATGGGCCGGCCATCGATCGATCCAGAGCTGATGATTAGAATGCTGATCGTTGGCTACTGCTTCGGTATTCGATCGGAGCGGCGGCTGTGCGAGGAAGTCCACCTCAATCTGGCCTATCGATGGTTTTGTAGGCTTGGGCTCGACGGGCATGTCCCCGATCATTCGACCTTCTCGAAGAACCGGCATGGCCGCTTCCGCGAGGCCGATCTGCTGCGGCGCGTGTTCGAGACAGTCCTGCAGCGCTGCATTCGCGAGGGGCTGGTCGGTGGGGAGGCCTTTGCGGTCGATGCCAGTTTGATCAAAGCGGATGCGAACCGGCAGAATGGCATCGAAGGTGAGAAGGGGCTACCACCAGAGACAACCGGCCGGGCGATCGAAGAATATCTGGCCGTGCTCGACGATGCGGCCTTCGGTGCCGCCACCGATGTGGTGCCCAAGTTCCTCTCTCCGGCCGATCCCGCGGCCCGTTGGACCGGCGCCCATGGTGGACAGGCATTCTTCGCCTATTCCACCAACTACCTCATCGACGCCGACCATGCGATCATCGTGGATGTCGAAGCGACGACCGCGATCCGGCAGGCCGAGGTTCTCGCCGCAAAACGCATGATCGAACGCTCGATGGAGCGCTTCGACCTGTATCCCGCCCGCCTTCTAGGCGACAGCGCCTATGGCTCGGCCGAGATGCTCGGCTGGCTGGTCTATGAGCAGGGCATCGAGCCGCATGTCACGGTGTTCGACAGATCGGCGCGCCAAGATGGCACCTTCTCCCGCGACGACTTCACCTATGATCATGACGGCGACGTCTACTACTGCCCAGCCGGCAAGATGCTGACCACGACCGGCTCACGTATCGATGATGGATCGACACTACGCTACCGCGCGAGCAAATATGACTGCGAAGCCTGCCGCCTGAAGCCTCGATGCTGTCCCAAGGAGCCGGCCCGGTATGTGCCGCGATCGATCTACGAAGGCGCCCGAGACATGGCACGCCAAATCGCAAGATCGTGGGAGGGACGCATCGCACGACGGCTGCGGAAGAAGGTCGAGATGCTATTTGCGCACCTTAAACGCATTCTCAGGCTCGACCGGCTCCGACTACGAGGACCGAATGGTGCGCGCGACGAGTTCCTCCTCGCAGCAACCGCCCAGAACCTCCGAAAAATGGCGAAGCTGATACCGGTACAAAAGCTCAAACCAGCATAAGAGCAGGGCCGCTCCACCGATTGACCGCACCCTCAGCGCGCCAATTGGCTCTACTCAAATTATCGTCCGACTTCTTCAACAGAATCGGCCCTTAGCGGACATTCCGCGAAGGCGGTCGAATGTCGACCGCCGGAGGTAAGGCGGACATTGATCAGCGCCAGCTATCCTCGATTTATGAGTAGGCGCCCCAGATCATGCTTTAGCTTTTCACCATTCCCGCGGCGTGCGCGACTTGCGTCCAGCGGGTGATTTCGCTCTTGATGAACGCCCCGAACTTGTCGGGTCCGGCATCGAGCGGATCGTCGCCTTGCGGACGCAACGCCGCGATTGCCGCCGGTGACTGCATCGCCGCACGGGCGGCCGCGGCGAGCTTGTCGACGATCGGCCGCGGCGTGCCGACGGGCGCGAGCAGGCCGAACCAGAGGCTGGTCTCGACGTCGGGCAGTCCGGCTTCCGCCATGGTCGGCACGTCCGGCAGCGCGCCGGCGCGCTTGCTTGTCGTCGTCGCCAGCGCCAAAAGCTTGCCGGCGGCGATCTGGCCGACGACGGTGGAGGCCGGCGAGAAGGTCATCAGCGTGCGCCCGGCGACAACATCCTCGACCGCCTGCGGACTGCCTTGATAAGGAATTTGCGTCAGCTTGATGCCGGCCTTTTGTGCAAAAAGTTCGCTGGCGAAATGCGGCATGCTGCCGATGACGTTTGAATCGAGCGCCTGCTCCGGCTTCGCCTTGCAAAACGCAATGAGCTCCTTGACGCTGTGGATTTTGCTCACGGGATTGACGACCAGGATGATCGCCGCGTCTTCGAGGAGCGCGACCGGCTCGAAATCCCGGATCAGATCGAGCGACGCATTGGGATTGATGATCTGATTGGTGATGATCGACAAGGTCGCCAGGAACACCGTGTAGCCGTCCTTGGCCGAGCGGGCGACATATTCGGCGGCGATGCTCGACCCGGCGCCCGGCTTGTTGTCGACGACGATTTGCTGGCCGAGGATCGGCCCGGCGTTCTGGCTCAGCACGCGGGCGACGACGTCGGCGGCCGCTCCCGAGGTGAAGCCGATCACGAGGTGGATCGGCCGTGAGGGATAAGCGTCATCCGCGGCGGCGATGCGAGGCAGGTACGGCAGCGCGGCTGTACCGGCTGCCAAATGCAAAAATTTGCGACGCGGAAGTATCACGGCGTGCTCCCCAGGCTCGAGTCATTTTCCGCAGAAGAGACGGCGTCCGCGGCAAGCTCGATTTATTTTCAATCTGCGCGCCCGCCGCAGGCACAATCGCCGCCTGTGATGTCGCGGAATATCGGCACGTCCCGCCGGCGGTTCTCCGATGAAACTACACCGCTTGCCGCTGCCCGCGGAAGAGGGCGCGATGTCACGCCATGGCCGCGCGGCGGCATGACGGCCCGCGCGGAATTCACGCCCGCCCGGGCGCCCAGCCGTAAATGCGCGTGACCGTGCCGCCCATCAATCCGGCCTTGTCGCTTGCGGAGATGCGGCGGGTGACGCGGAAAGCGTCGACGCCTTGCGCGTAAGTGAGAAATTTCACCGCGCGCGTCCAGTCGGTGCCCCACATGCAGCGGTCGACGCCGAACGCGTCGATCATGCGGCAAATCGGATCCCAGATGTCGTTATAGGGAAACGGCTCGAGCGAGAGCGTGCAGGCGCCGGTGATCTTGATGGCGACGTGCGGAAATTTTGCCAGCGTCAGCACCTTCGGCAGCTCGGCCCACGGCTCCGCCGGCTTGGGCGGCACGTGCGGCTGCACGAGCCCGAGATGATCGACGACGATTTGCGTATCCGGATTGCGGCGGATCAGCTCGATGCCTTGGTCGAGCCGCCCGGCAATGTGCAGGTTGACCGGCAGCGACAGGCGCGCCGCCTCCTTGAGCACGTGGTTCAGGCCCGGATCGGCCGGATCCTCGGCAAGGCCGCTGCGCAGGAGCAGCATGCGCACGCCGACCGCGCCCGGCGTGCGCTTCCACTCCGTCATCACCTCCGCGACAGCGGGGTTCGTGGGATCGACCGGCCGCACCAGCGCGAACCGGTTTGGATAACGATTGCGCACCTCGACCGCATAGCTTGCGTCGTAGCGATACATCGTAAACGCCGACACCAGGATCGCGCCGTCGACGCCGGCTTCATCGAGCACCGCGATTGTCTGATCGCCGGTGGCCTCGGGTGGCCCGGTCAGTGCGGCGTGCCACGGCCGGCCGGGATGATTGCGCTCGTAGGCATGCAGCTGTGCGTCGATGATCGGCATCTTGGTTCCCAGCGGTGACGAGGATCACGCCGCGCCGAGATAGCGGATCGGGCGGCCCGGCGCGATAGCTTGTGCGGCGGCGATGATGGCGTTGGCGTCGATGCCGTAGTGCCGGTAGAGCTCCGCGATCGATCCGGTCTGGCCGAAATGCTCGACGCCGAGCGGGCGCACGCGATGACCGCCGACCGCGCCCAGCCAGCCGAGCGTCGCCGGATGGGCGTCGACCACGCTTACGATGCCGCAATGCCGCGGCAAGCCGGCGAACAGCCGCTCGATATGTGAGCGGGCATGGACGAGGCCGCGCTCGCGCGCGCGCCACGCCGCGGTCCAGCCGGCGTTGAGCCGGTCGGCGGAGGTGACGGCGAGCAAGCCCGTGTCGCGGCGGTCTTCCGCCATCAGCCCGACCGCCTGAATGGCTTCGGGCGCGACCGCGCCGCTAAAGGCGACGACGACTTGGCAGTTCGGGCCCGGCTCGCGCAGCCAATAGGCGCCATCGACGATCGCCTGGCGCAGCTCAGGCGTCATCTCGCGCTTGATTTGCTCGATCGGACGCGTCGACAGGCGCAGATAGATCGAGCCGCCGGTCTCGTCGCGCAGCCAGTTGCGCTCCGATTGCTCGCCGTCGCCGTCTTTTTGGCCGCTGCGCTGGATGTAATCGAGCGCGAAGGCGAGAATGACGGCGAGCTCGTCGACGAAGGCCGGCTCGAACGCGGCGAGGCCGTCCTGCGCCATGCCGATCAGCGGTTCCGCGATCGACTGGTGCGCGCCGCCTTCCGGCGCCAGCGTGATGCCGGACGGCGTCGCCACCAGAATGAAGCGGGCGTCCTGATAGCAGGCGTAATTGAGCGCATCGAGACCGCGCGCGATGAACGGGTCATAGAGCGTGCCAATCGGCAACAGCCGCTCGCCGGTGATGGCGTGCGACAGGCCGAGCGCCGAGAGCGCGATGAACAGATTCATCTCGGCAATGCCGAGCTCGATATGCTGGCCCTTGGGCGAGAACTCCCAATTGAACGTGGACGGGATGCGCTCGCTCTTGAACGTGTCGGCCAAGGCTTCGCGCGCGAACAGGCCGCGGCGGTTGACCCAGGGGCCGAGATTTGTCGAAACGGTGACGTCCGGCGATGCCGTGACGATGCGGGCGGCAAGCGGCGTCGTGCCGCGCGCCAGCTCGTTGAGCAATGCGCCAAAGCCGGTCTGTGTCGACATTTCCGGCTGGATCGTAACTGACAGTTCATCCGGCACCTCGATCTGCGGCGCCCGCAATCTACGCTCGCCGGCGCGCGCGAACGGCACCGCATCGAGAAATTTCTGGATGTCGGCTGGCGGCGTGTCCAAGCCTTCGAAGCGGTCCCACTCGCGCCCGGGCCCAATCTTCATCGCCGCGCGAAACGTCTCCATCTGCGAAGGCGTCATCAGGCCGGCGTGATTGTCCTTGTGCCCGGCGAACGGCAGGCCGTAGCCCTTGATCGTATAGGCGATGAAGCAGACCGGCCGGTCGTGATCGATGCCGTCGAAAGCGTCGATGATCGCCGAGAGGTCGTGGCCGCCGAGATTATTCATCAGCCGCGCCAGCTCGTCATCGTTGCGGGATTCGAGCAGCCGCGTCACCGCGCCTTGGTCGCCGATCTCGTCGCGCAAACGCTTGCGCCACGCGGCGCCGCCCTGGAACACCAGCGCCGAATAAAGCTGGTTCGGGCAACGATCGATCCATTGCCGCAACACCTCGCCGCCCGGTTCGGCGAAGGCTGCCTGCTGCAACGCGCCGTATTTGAGCACAACGACGTCCCAGCCGAAATTGCGGAACAGATTCTGATAGCGCTCCCACAATCCTTCGCGCACCACGGCGTCGAGGCTTTGCCGGTTGTAATCGACGATCCACCAGCAATTGCGCAGGCCCTGCTTCCAGCCCTCAAGCATCGCCTCGAAGATATTGCCCTCGTCGAGCTCGGCGTCGCCGAGAAGCGCGATCATGCGGCCTTCCGGCCGCGGCTCTCCGTTAATTTGCTGGCCCCAGCCGTGGGCGCGCACGTAATCCTGAGCGAGCGACGAGAACAGCGTTTGCGCAACGCCCAAGCCGACCGAGCCGGTCGAGAAATCGACGTCGTCGGTGTCTTTGGTGCGCGACGGATAGGATTGCGCGCCCTTATAGCCGCGGAAGCGTTCGAGTTTCTCGCGGCTCTGGCGGCCGAGCAGATATTGGATGGCGTGGAAGTTCGGCGCCGCGTGCGGCTTGACCGCGACGCGGTCGGCCGGCCGCAAGGTGTGGAAGTACAGCGCCGTCATGATGGTGGCGAGCGAGGCGGAAGACGCCTGGTGGCCGCCGACTTTCACGCCGTCGGTATTCTCGCGCACATGATTGGCGTGGTGAATGGTCCAGGTCGCGAGCCAGAGCACTTTGCGCTCTAGCTCGGTGAGGATGGCGAGGTCTCGCGTTCGGGAGATCGAGGTCATCGCGGCAGTTGCACCACCGCTCAATCCAGCTCGACCGTTTCGAAATCCGCCGGCAGGATGATTTCGAGAAGTTCGCAATCGTCGGAATAATCCAGCACGGTGTGCTCGATCTTGGGCGGCTGCAGCCAGCACGAGCCCTCGACCATGGTCACGACGCCTTCGCCCTCGTACTCGCCTTTGATCCAGCCTTTGAGCACGTAGATCATCTGAAATTCGACGTCATGATAGTGCCGCTTCGAGACCTCGGCGGGATCGCAAGGCGGGACCATCTTGATGAGGTGGGCGCGCGCGAGACCGCCGGTCGCCGCGGCGATACCGAGGTCGCGATATTGCGCGTAGCGGCGCAGCCCTTGTTCGAACGCGCCGGGCTTGTGGTGACTGGCGACAAAGGTTTGCTTGCGCGGAGCGGCCTTTGCTTTCGCCTTGCGCTTGCCGGCGGCGACGTGGGCGCGCCCCGCCGTCGTGGCCCGCGATCGACGCGCGTTCTTTGCGGATCGGGGCGCCGCTTTTTTGGACTTTCGGACCTGCTTTGCCGTGCTTGTTCTGGCCATTTCGTTTCCTTTCGCGATTGTTCAAAACCGCAGCGCGCCATTGTGGCGGATCACCACCGAACGCGCTTCTTCCGGCCGGTGCGCGCCCAATTGACCGAACGCCGACTTCGTCTCCTCAATAAGAATGTCGATGACGTGACCCGGGCCTTCTTCGCCGAGCGCGCCAAGGCCCCACAGGAACGCCTTGCCGGCAAACGCCGCGGCGGCGCCGAGCGCATAGGCGCGCACCACGTCGGTGCCGCTGCGGATGCCGGAATCGTACATCACGGTCATGCGATTGCCGACTTGCTTGGCGATCGCCGGCAGCGCGTCGATCGGTCCCGGCAGCGCCTCGATCTGCCGGCCGCCGTGATTGGACACGAACAGGCCGTCGACGCCGAGCGAGACCGCTTTCTCGGCGTCTTCCGGATGCAGGATGCCTTTCACGATGAGAGTCTTCTTCCAGCGGTCGCGATATTTTGCGACTTCCTCCCAGGTGAAGGCGCCGCCCATCTCGCGCCGCGCGAAAGCGATGACGTCGTTGATCGAGGCGTTCGCGCCGGCATAGGCGCGCAATGTCTCAAAGCGCGGGATGCCGTGCCGCCACAGCGCCATGGTCCAGCGCGGCGACAGCAGCATTTGCGTCAGCATCGCCGCATCCGGATGAAATCCGCTGCCGCCGAGCCCGACCACCACTTCGCGGGCGCGCGTCGTGCGCACCGGCACGTCGAGCGTGAGGATCAGCGCGTTGCAATCCGTCGCGGCGGCGCGGCGCACCAGATCGAAGCCGATGGCGTGATCGTTCTTCGCGGCGCGGTAAAGCTGAAACCAGCAGACGTCGGGCGCGATTTCCGCGATCTCCTCGATGGTGGCGCCACCGGCGAGACCGAGCGTGTAGGGAATGCGCGCCTTCTGCGCAGCAGCTGCGAGATGCTTGTCGGCGCCCGGCCAGACGATGGCCGGCCCGCCCATCGGCGCAATGCCGATCGGCGCGGCGTAACGGCGGCCGAACAATTCGACGTCGCACGGCGGCAACGCCGGCATGACGCCATAGCGCGGCACCATTTCCACCGCATCGAGCGCCGCCCAATTGCGCTTGATGCCGGCGTCGTCCTTACCCGAACCGCCATCGGAATATTCGAAAGCAAAATGCGGCAGCCGGCGGCGCGCCGCGCGGCGCAGATAATCGATGGTCGGATAATGCCGGTACAGTTCGGCGTAGCGCGGATTGGCGCTCTTTCCGACATAGTGGCTGGTTCGCGGCGCGGCGGATTCTGCAGGCTTGATGGCCGTCGTATCATGCATGAGCGTTTTCTCCCGGCGGGGATTATAGCGAATACCGCCGCGGCGAATAGCGATGAGGAAGCAAGGCGTGAACTCGTAGCGCTGGTCGGATGACCAGCGGGAGTCCGTTTTGTCATGGTCGCCCCTGAAACGGCAGTGTTGCGGCAGTGCAACGCACTCGGCAATTGCGGCGTTACCGCGCTAAGAGCCAAGTGCCCTGAATTGACAGCGCCGACGGCTACAATGAAGCTAAGAATGAGATTGGGAATCCGAGAATTTCTGGGGCTTTGGGGCTCGGATGGATCGGCGTCGCACGAGGCTTGGCTGGACACTGGCGTTGCGGAGCTTGCTGCTCGCGACCGCGCTGAGCTTCGCGGGTTCGCAACCGAGCTGGTCCGTGGGCGGTGGCGGTGGCGGTGGTACACCCACCGCGCTTCCAGCCTTTTCCGCAGTATTTCCCACAGCCACCATGACCCCGTCCTACATAAGCACATCGAATGTGTGGCCCATCGGGATCACTATCAACGGCGTCTTCACGCCGCTAAGCAAACTCGAAGAAAATTATGCCATGGCCGAATACGAGGATTTCACACAGCAGGTTGCCGTTAAAGTCCTCTTTCAGGACTGTATGGTCGACAATTGCACCCGCCTGAACAGCGATGCCACCCCCACTTCGGAGTGGGTTAACTTTAGAAATCAGGTAGAATCTCTAAAAACAATGGATAGCAACCTCGCTTACGCCCTTGCACAAATCAAAAAATTGGATCCGGCTTTCTGCGGAACCCTTGAGTGCTCTGAAGCTCAATACCCAACCCTCTTCGGCCTTACGGGACTGCCAACCACACCCACGACTGTATTGACAGGGCCATTTGGGATCCCCCTCGAGTTTGCACCCTCGGATCAAACTGGCTTCCCGCCAGATATCGCGCTCGCCTATGCCTCTGCAATCAAATCCCGACCGCCCGGGCCGCCTGCGTTCAAGCCATTCTGGAGCGGTTGGAGTTCGAGCTTCGGCGGCTACAACAAGACCGACGTCAATTCCACCAGTTTCACGTCGCGCCTCTACGGTCTTGCTACCGGTTTGGATTACCATTATTCGCCCAACACAGTGTTGGGCTTTGCGCTGGCCGCTTCCAGCGGCAATTGGAGCGTGGCGCAGGCGCTCGGCGGCGGCCACAGCAATTCGCTGCAGGTCGGCGTCTCTGACACAACGCATTTCGGGCCAGCCTATCTTGCTGCTGCGCTCGGTTTCAGCAACAATTGGGCAAGGACCGACCGCATTGCCGCCGGCGACGAGATCACCGCACAATTCAGTCAGCAAAGTTACAGCGCGCGACTCGAAACCGGCTATCGCTACGTGGCCGCGATCGCCGTTACGCCCTATGCAGCGTTGCAGATGCAAGACTTCTCCACGCCAAGCTTCAGCGAGACCGACCTTGGCGGCGGCAACAATGCGGTTGCCTACAGCGCCAGGAACTCGATCGATACCAGGAGCGAGTTCGGCGCACGCTTCGACAACATCCGGGTCGTCAACGGCATGCCGCTGCTGTTGAGTGCGCGCACCGGCTGGGCCCACGACTGGATAACTAATCCCCTGGTCGAGGGGGCATTTGAATCGCTGCCGACAGCGAACCTCGCGGTCAGCCCCGCAACACCGCCGCATGATTCCGCGCTCGTTTCGGCGAGCGCCGAACTGCATATAACATCCGCAATTTGGGTCATCGGCCAATTCTATAGCGAATTAGCCGCCAGCGCGCAGACCTACGCCGGCTCTGCTAGCCTGCGATATTCGTGGTAGTTCAGCCTTCACGATGTGTCCGCTACGGGTCATCAACAGACATGGCGCGATGCGCCCATCAGTCTGCTTTACCTCCGATTGTGTTGCAAAACTCTCATTGAGACAGCGTTAGAGCCGTGATTCCGTGGATCAGGATGTGATTCGCGGGGAGCGGTCGATGATGGGGCAGCGAGAACGCGGGCAAGGCCAGTTCTTCTACGCGTTTGACCTCGACAAGGTGGTGCCGGCAGATCATTTGGTCAGGCAGATCGACGGCGTTCTCGATCTGGATTGGGTGCACAAGGAGCTTGCGCCCTATTACTCGCACACAGGTCGGCCTTCGATTGATCCGGTCTTGATGATCCGGATGCTGATTGTGGGATACGTGTTTGCGATCCGCTCGGAGCGGCAGCTGTGCTCTGAGGTGCAGGTCAATCTGGCATATCGGTGGTTTTGCAAGCTCGGCATCGAGGACGGGATACCCGACCATTCGGTGTTCAGCCGTGCCCGGCATGAGCGCTTTCGCCAGAGCGACGCGTTACGCCGGGTATTTGAGAACGTCGTGGCGGAGTGCATTGCCGCCGGCCTGGTTGGCGGCGAGGGATTTTCGATCGATGCGAGCCTGATCAGGGCGGACGTGGACAAAAAGAAGCGGACGCCTGGCGATCAGCCAATTAGTTGGCCGAAGGCAGAGGAAGCGTCCCGCGCGGTCCGCGAGTATCTGACGGCCTTGGACGCCGCCCAAAACCGCGCGGAGGACAGCGGAGATGATGACAAATTCGATGGCGGCAGCAGACGCAAGCCTCCTAAAGAGGTGTCGCTGACCGATCCGCAGGCGGCATGGGTTGCGAGGAAGAACACCGATCCGTTTTTCGCTTACGACGTCAATTATCTCATCGACAACAAAGTCGGCATCATCGTCGATGCCGAGGGCACGCGCGCCAACCGGATCGCTGAGATCGCCATTACAAGGACCATGCTGGACCGGGTCGGGAGGCGCTTCCACCTTCAACCACAGCGGCTCGCAGCCGACACTGCTTATGGTGCAGTCAGGCTGCTCAAGTGGTTGGTCGATCGCAAGATAGCCCCGCACATCCCGGTGTGGGACAAGTCGACGCGTTCTGACGGCACCTTCAGCCGCGCTGACTTCGTCTTCGATCGAGAGCGCAACGTCTATATCTGTCCAGGTGGAAAGCTGCTGCACACCACCGGCACAGTCATCGACGGCGGTACGCTTCGCTATCGCGCCTCCAAATCCGACTGCGATATCTGTGCTCTCAAACTGCGGTGTAGCCCCAACACGCCTCCGCGACAAATTCCCCGCGATCTGCATGAGGATGCCCGCGATGTCGCCCGCGCGCTCGCCAAGACCGAGGCTTTCGAACAATCGCGTCGGGAACGCAAAAAGGTCGAGATGCGGTTCGCGCACATGAAGCGCATCTTCAGGCTCGACCGACTGCGATTGCGAGGTCTGAGCGGGGCTAAAGACGAAGTGCTACTAACTGCAACCGCTCAGAACTTGCGGCGTCTCGTCAAGTTCCTCTGTCGCCCGCCGCCATCGGCGGCAGCGCCCTGTGCCGCGTAGGCCTCCAAACCTATCGCTCGATAACGCCGTCACACGGCACAGTGGAGAACACCACAGGCTCAGCAATCTTCAAATCCGGTGGAGCCGCAAAAAGCAGCCCAGTTTTGCAACACATTCCCTCCAATAGCCGACATCGATCGCCGAGCTTTCCGGGTCGGCTTTGGGCCACAAGCGGACTCATGCATTGCAAGAAAACAGGTGCGGAAACCTGCGCCTTTCATAAAGTGCCGTCTTCTCAGCCGAGCTCAGATCAGACTTATTTGTCGGAAAGCGGCCGGACGACCCGAAAGCCGATGAAGGGCTGTCCGTTGTCTTGCGGCCCTGACAGTCGCGCCGCCGAGCGCAGCACCTGCGGCGGGCTTCCGATCGAACCGCCGCGGCGCACGCGCAGTTTGCAATCGGGAGAAGTCCAGGCGCTGCCGTCGGTCGGAGGATCGGTGTAGTAGTTGTCGTGCCAGCAATCCTGCGTCCACTCCGATACGTTGCCGTGCATTTGGAACAGTCCCCAGGGATTGGGCAAAAATGAATCGACCGGAACCGACTGGCCGCGCAGCTCGCCGCGGACGCCCGCATCGCCGTAGATATAGGTGCCATTATAGTTGGCTTGCTCGCTGGTGATCGAACTCCCCCACCAAAACGGCGTCGTCGTCCCCGCGCGCGCTGCATATTCGCGCTCGGCTTCGGTCGGAAGCCGGTACGGTTTTCCGGTCTTGCGTGACAGCCACGCCAGATAGGCATTGGCTTCTTTCCACGAAACATTGATCACCGGCCGCTTGCCGCGTCCCCATCCTTGATCGGCCGGCGCGTAGCCGTTGCAGCCGCCGTCGGCGACGCAGGCATCCCACTCGTCGAAAGTCACGGAGAAACGGCCGAAGGCGAATTTGTGTCCAATCGTGACCTGATGCTGCGGACTCTCGCTGCCGGCGCGGCCGATTTCGGTGGTCGGCGATCCCATATCGAACGTACCAGGCGCGATCACCGTCATCACCGGACAGACCGTGCATTCCCGGAAGCTGTCGTTGGGCTGCAAGGCGCGTTCACGCGCCGGCGTCAACAATTCGACTTTGAAAGGCGAGAGCTTGCCGGGCAAGGGAGCGGGCGCAGCGGCTGGCTGCGGAGCCGGCGCCGGTGATTGCTCGGCCGGTGGTGGCGCGACGGACGGTCGCGATGGCGCCGACGTCGGCGCGCTGTTCGAAGCCTGCGGCACCGGTTGCGGTATCGCTGTTTGTTGGTTCGGAGCGGGCAGCGTCGGCGCAATATGCGCTCGCGGAGTGATGGCGAACCATGCCCCGCCGGCGCCGGCGATGGCGATAAGGCCCGCGATCAAAAGCGGGGCCAGACGCCGGCGCGTTGTCGCGGCTTCTGGCGGCCTTGCCGCTCCTTCGGCCAGTGCATGGGGTCCGCCTGCGCGCGACGTCAATGCGGCGATGAGCCGGTTCATGTCGACTTGAAACGAGCTGTGACGAACATCGAGGCCGTTGCGCGCCGAAAGCCCCTGCAAATCCGCCGGCAAATCTTCCGGTTTGGGAATCTTGGCGCCATCGAGCAGGATGGGAATCACCGCGATGTCGCGTTGCAATGCGGTCGCGATCTCGATGCGGACGAAATCGTTCTCGCTATCGAGACGGCGCTTGCCCTCGGCATCGCTGGCATCGAGCCAGTGCTGGCCGATAACCGCCAATAGCGTATCGCACTTGCCGACCTCCTCGCGCAGGACCTTGATGAAGTCCGAGCCGAGAGGGATGCTGTCGACGTCCATGAAAAGCAGGTCGGCGCCGAATTCGTGGGCCAGCCGGTCGTGAACGCGCCCGGCGTGACCGGCGCTGTCGTCGCGGCGGTAGCTGATAAAAACCTTGGCCGCCATTGTGCATCTCGGTCGCGTGCCGGCATTCATAATACACGAAAAGCCCCGGCCGATTTTGCAGCTATAGATATGGCCGTCCCGCCCCAAGAAAGAGGCGGACCTCCATCGCGAGGCGTGTTATTCTATAGAAATTGCTGCCACGAGCAGCCGGCTGGCAAGTGGGAGGATTTCACAATGCTAAAGTTTTCGATCGCAAGTGACAGCTCGCTAATGTCACCGTTTCGTCTTCGGGCACCGCTGAGCAAACATGTTTTGCTGGTAGCAGCAGCCTTGCCGTTTTTGGTCGTATCGGCCGGTATTTCATCCCGGCCGGCTGCCGCGCAGGAGTGCAGCGACTGCAAAATACCGTCGGGGTACACCACGGAGAAGGGAACCTCGGGCGGTGGCTGTATCAACAAGCTGGTGGCCTGCACCTGCACACCGCCCGGCGGCAAACCCACGAAAAGCTCGCAGGAAATGTGTCTCTACAAGGTTTCCGTGGGAGGGAACCTGCACTCGGTTCTTACTCCTGGTACCGCTCCTACTACCAAGTGACGACCCATAGGACGTGACGCGGCCGGCACTTTGGTCATGACGTTTCAGTTGCGGGCGAAGGTGGGCGTGCCGCCGGCGATCGGCACATCGTGGCACGCCGCACCATCAATCGGAGCGGCGGAACTGTCCGTTCGCGGAGTCGGTCATAAGCTGCCGCGACGGCCGCTCGCTGGCGCGGCGGCTATTCGCCCGACAAAGGATACCAAGGCGGAAGGCCGACCTGTCCGCTCAGGGCGAAAAGGCGACATCGGCCGGCGTTATTCGATCACATCGTCCGCGCTAGCAAGTAGCGTTGGTGGCAACGTGAGGCCGAGCGCTTTCGCGGTTTTCTGATTGATTACCAGCTCATATTTGGTAGGTACCTGAACTGGCAGGTCGACCGGCTTTTCGCCCTTCAAAATCCGATCGACGTATGCGGCTGCCTTCCGATAATCGGTGACAATGTCAGGCCCGTAAGACGCGAGGCCGCCGCGGGTAATGCAATCACGATAAGGATAGACCGCCGGTAGCTTATATTTGGCAGCGAGAGAGATGATCAAGTCGAGCGCGGAAATCGTCTCGACGGTCCGGCTCATGATGAGGCCGCTGTTTGCGGAGCTTGCCAACCCACTGACGCTGCGTTCCATCTCGCCCGGATCGCCCACGACGATACGGCTCAGATCCACTTGCAACGAAGGCGCTACGGCTTGGATTGCACCGATCTGCGCCTGCGCTCCGAGGTTGCTCGGCGGCGCAAATATCCCGACGCGCTTGAGGTCCGGGGCGATCTCCTTGAGCAGTTCCAGCCACTTTCCGCTCATCGCGACCTCGGCCGACGTAAACCCGGTGATGTTACCGCCGGGCCGCGCCAAGCTTTTGACTAAACCTAGGAGAACAGGATCGGTCACCGCTACAAATACAATGGGGATGGTGCGGCTGGCCTTCTGTAACGCCAGAACGCTAGGCACCGCATTGGCAAGAATTGCGTCGGGCGAAAGGCCAACCAGCTCTTTCGCGCCTTTACGAATATCACTTTCAGCAATGCCCCATCGAACATCGATGTGAATGTTGCCTTCTACGTTCCATCCCAACGACGCCAGTGACTGCTGGAACGCCTTGATCCGCACCTGATATGAGCGATCGTCTTCGCGCGCTCCCATCAGTACGCCGACGCGCTTCATTGCGGCCTGCTGTGCGACAGCAGCTTTCGGCGATGCCATGACGACGCCGCCGATCAGACTGAGAAATTCCCGCCTCCTCATATTCGTCTCCAAGCCCCCACGGGCGGCATCGTAATCGATCACGGCAAACCCCAGGAGGGGGTGCGACATTAGGCAGGGTGTCGCTCAGAAGTGCGAATAGGACGGCCGCGCCAAGGACAGCGCCTTGCCGTCGCGGATAAAACGAGCGCCCTGCCCCGCCGTCACGCGGCCGATTTCCGTCACCGCGACACCTGCCTTGTCCGCGGCGGCCCGCATTGCGCCGAGCTTGTTCGGCGCGATCGTCAGCACGACCTCATAGTCGTCGCCGCCGGTCAAAATCGTCTCGATCAGCGCGGGCTCGGCCGCGAGCGCCATGCGCGCGGCGTCGGAGAGCGGAACGCGTGACACGTCGATTTCGGCGCCGCCGCCGGAAGCCCGGCACAGCTTTGCGAGGTCGCCTGCGAGACCATCGGACACGTCCATCGCGGCCGAGGCATGCGCCAGCACCGCCGCGGCGAGCGCATTGCGCGGCCGCGGCAGGAGATAACGGTCGTTCAGGTGAGCCGCCGAATGCTCCGGCAGCCGCCAACGCTTCGCCAAGCTCGGATCGCGCCGCAGCAGGATGCCGAGCGCGGCATCGCCGATCGTGCCGCTGACCACCACCGTTTCGCCGGCATGCGCCGTCGCGCGCCGCACCATGGCGCCGTGCGGAACCGTGCCGAACGCCGCGATCGAGACCGACAGCGGCCCCGGCGTGTGATCGGTGTCGCCGCCGAGCAGCGGACAGGCGTAGTGCTTGGCATCCTCGCCCAGTCCCGCCGCAAAAGCGGCGATCCACGCTTCATCGGTCGCGGCCGGCAGCGCGATCGACATGAGAAAGCCGACCGGTGTTGCGCCCTTGGCGGCGAGGTCCGACAGATTCATCCGCAACGCTTTGCGGCCGATGTTTTCGGGCGGATCGTTGGGAAGAAAATGCACGCCAGCGATGACGCCGTCGGTCGTCAGGACCAGATCGCAGCCGGGCGGCGGCGTGAGGATGGCGGCGTCGTCTTCGAGACCGAACGCGCCCGGCGCCATGGCGAGCGGACGA
This sequence comes from uncultured Alphaproteobacteria bacterium, assembly GCA_963775515.1. Classification (GTDB taxonomy): domain Bacteria; phylum Pseudomonadota; class Alphaproteobacteria; order Rhizobiales; family Xanthobacteraceae; genus BOG-931. The sequence goes on from CAVZIQ010000005.1 coordinate 17,012, forward strand.
AAATACCGCGCGATGAGGCGATCTTCGGCGGAGCTGTCGTCGTCGGTGGGCATAGCGTCGCCTCGACCTTAGTGCGGTGGATTTGAACTTCCTAAGATCAAGCAGCATTCTCGCATAGGAACTTCGAATTCAAAAACCACACTAGGAGCCCTATGACAGCTTGGCTCAAGGTCGGCTTTGCTCCGAAAGCGGCCGAAGTACTGCGTCGCCGCGAAATGACGCGATGGCCACGATCGGACACCGCGCTTCGGCTTAAATTGGCTAAAGACGCCGCAACCGCGGTGCACGAAAATAGCCCCCGGCGGCGACGAACGCCCGGGGCCTAGGAGTTCCAAATTGGAAGGACGCAAGAGCCGCTGGCGTCCAGATGAGACGTAGCCGACTGCCGCGACGATCGCGCGACGAGGGAAACTCGCTGGCCTATGCTGGCTGAGGCGGGGACGCCATCGATCCCTCACTCCTCCACTCTCGCCTCCGCCGGATCGCTCGCTCGAAAGCCATTTGTTCGGGCCTCAAGGCGAGAAGTTGCAGTTGACACCTTCAAGCCGTCAGACTCGAACGAAACGACTAAATGGGGCAAGCCCTCCTCACGCGGCTCGTAAATTGCGGTCTTGACTGGCATGACAGTTCTCGCCGAATGAACCGCGTATATGTCGGCGTACAACTTGCCTCAGTAGAATCATAACCGATGCCCTCACGGTGCTTCCGAGTCGGCCGCTCGGCGACCGGCCTTGGCCTATTCGCGACCAAGGCGATCGCCCGAAGCGCTTTTATCGTGGCCTACCGCGGCCGGCGCATCCCGACGATTGAAGCGCGGGCGCGCGAGCGTCGTTTCGGCGCAAAATACATGTTCGAAATCAACCGGCGCTGGACCATCGACGGCTCCGCGCGATGGAATTTGGCTCGTTATATCAACCATTCCTGCCGGCCGAATGCCGAAGCATTATTGCGGAAGGGTCGGATTGTTTTTGTAGCGCTTCGCCGCATTGTGCCGAGTGAGGAGATCACGCTCGACTACGGCAAGGAATACTTCGAACTCTTCATCAAAAATGCAGGCTGCCGTTGCGTGGCATGCCGCGCAAAGGCCAGCATCCGTCGGCGACAGCCAAAACGTTAGTTCCCCTTACCCTGGACATGGCTGCTTCGCGCATCGGAGGCGCCTTCAAGTGTGGCGATCCTCGGAATTACGACACTAACCGTTGGCAAATTCCGCCGCGCGCAGCTCGTGCGCAAGCTGATCGAGCACGGCGTTGACCATGCCGGTCTCTTCTTTGTCGACGAAAGCAGAGGCGACATCGACATATTCGGACGTCACGACGCGCGCCGGCACGTCGGAACGGCAGGCGAGCTCATAGGCGCCGGCGCGCAACACCGCGCGCAATATCGCTTCGATGCGCTTGAGCGGCCAGCCGCGTGCGAGCGCCGCGTCGATCTGCGGGTCGAGAGTTTTCTGCTCGCGCACCACGCCGCCGACGATATCGCGGAAATAGGCCGCTTCCGCCGGCCGATATTGCACGCCCTCGACTTCGCCGCCGAGCCAATGGTTTTCGAATTCGGTCATGATCTCGTTGAGGCCGGTGCCGGCAAGATCCATCTGGTAAAGCGCCTGCACCGCGGCGAGCCGGGCGGCGCCACGCTTATTGGCCTTGCGCGTTTCGTTTATCTCGCCGGCCATCTCAGCGTTTCCCGAGCCGCCGCTTGAGCCCGACGAGCGCCAGCGCGGCGCGCGCGGCGTCGCCGCCTTTGTCCTGTTCTTCGGCGCGGGCGCGCGCCCAAGCCTGCGCCTCGGTGTCGACGGTGACGATGCCGTTGCCGATCGGAGTTTTGCGCGCCACGGACAATTCCATCAGCCCGCGCGCGGACTGCTGCGAGACGATCTCGAAATGAATCGTATCGCCGCGGATCACGCAGCCGAGCGCAACGACGCCGTCATAGGCGCGCCGCCGCGGCGCGGCATCGAGCGCGATCGCGATGGCCGTCGGGATTTCCAGCGCGCCCGGCACACTGATGCAATCGAACGTCGCGCGCGCCTCGTGCAGCGCTTTGCTGGCGCCGGCAAGGAGCGCATCGGCGATGTCGTCGTAGTAGCGCGCCTCGACGACGAGGATACGCGCGCCTTCGGCTCGCCCTTTGCCTTGGCGTTTGCCTTGGCTCTCGTCCCGCTTGGCTTGCCGCGGCCCGGCCATCACGACGCTCCATCGCTGTGCGGATGGTCTAACAGACGCGCGGCATAGCGCGCCATCTGATCGACTTCGATGTTCACGCGCGCTCCCGGCTGCAGCGCGCCGAGCGTGGTGACCTTCAAGGTGTGCGGAATGATAAGAACCGAGAATGTGTCGGCTTTGACGTCGTTGACGGTGAGCGAAACGCCGTCGAGCGCGACCGAGCCCTTCTGGGCAATGAAGCGGGCCAGCTTTGCCGGAACGCGAAACGAAAGCGCGGCGCTGTCGACGAAATCGTCGCGGCCGACAAGTTCGGCAATGCCGTCGACATGGCCACTGACCATGTGACCGCCAAGCTCGTCGCCAAGCCGCAGCGACCGTTCGAGGTTGAGTTTCGTGCCGCGCCGCCAAGTCCCCGCGTTGGTCACCCGCAGCGTCTCGGCTGCGGCGTCCACGGTAAAGGACGTCCGATTACCGGCGCGGCCCCGTTCGACCGCTGTTAGACATATGCCGGAGCAGGCGATCGAGGCGCCGATATCGATGGACTCCGGGTCGTAGCCGCAGGCGATGATTACCCGGCGCAGGCCCTGGGCCTGTTCATGTACATTAAGAACTTCGCCTAAGTCGTTGACGATACCAGTAAACATAGACTTACCTGCGCTCATAAACGTCTTGCCGGTCGGCCCCGACCGGCTCACTGGCGAGGTGCTTGAGCCGCTCCATCAGCATCGCCTGCGCTGTCGGGTCTAGCGCATCAAGCCCATCGTCGCCCACGACTTTGGCGGAATGGAACAGAACGGCCGCGTCGACGAGGTCGGCGGCGATAAAGGCGGCCGCCAGCGTCGGGCCGCCCTCGACCAACAGCCGGGTGATGCCGCGCGCGGCGACAAGCGCAAGCACGGCTTTGAGGTCATGCGGGTCGGTACCCTGCGGCGCGCGCAAGACCTCGACACCGTGCGCCAGCAATGTGTTCTCGACTTCGTGGGAAGATTGTGGTCCGGCGACCGCCCAGACCGGAGCTTCGCCAGCGCTTTCGACGAGGCGCGAATGGACCGGCAGGCGCAACGCGGTGTCGAGCACGATCCGTACCGGCGAGTATTTGGCCATGCCGGGCAAGCGGCAGGTCAGCATCGGATCGTCCGCCAGCGCGGTACCGACGCCGATCATGATCGCGTCGCTCTCCGCCCGCAACAGATGGACGCGGTCGCGAACGGCATCGCCGGTGATCGCGATCGGCTTGCGCCCGGCCGCTCCGACTTTGCCGTCGGCCGAGATCGCGAGCTTGAGCGTGACGTGCGGACGACCGGCGGTGAAACGGAGGATGTGGCCGGCGTGGTCGTGCCGCGCCTGTTTCGCCGCGATGCCGACGTCGACCGCGATGCCCGCCGCACGCAGCCGGGCATGACCGGCGGCCGTCACTTCGGGATTGGGATCTTCGAGCGCCGACACCACGCGCGATAGGCCCGCGGCGACGACCGCATCGGCGCAGGGCGGCGATTTACCGTGATGCGAGCACGGCTCGAGCGTGACGTACATCGTTGCTCCGCGCGCCGCCGCGCCGGCGCGGCGCAACGCCTCGATCTCGGCATGCGGCCGGCCGCCCGGTTGGGTCCAGCCGCGGCCGACGATCACGCCATCCTTCACGATCACGGCGCCGACCGCCGGATTGGGCCAGGTGCGGCCCAGCCCGCGACGTCCCAGGCTCAGTGCGAGCGTCATGAAGCGCCGATCTAAAGCCTGAGCTTCGGTCACAGCATCCATAGCCGCGCTTGGTTGCGCGCTCACTCGGCGGCCTCATCCCCCGACAATTCCGCGAGCGCCGTCTCGAAATCCTTGGCTTCGCGGAAATTGCGATAGACCGAGGCAAACCGCACATAGGCCACGTCGTCGAGGTCGCGCAAATGCGCCATCACGGTTTCACCGATGGCCTCGGAGGAGACCTCGCTTTCGCCGAGGCTTTCCAGCTCGCGCACGATCTTCGAGACCATCTGGTCGATGCGCTCCGGCTCGACCGGGCGCTTGCGGCAGGCGATCTCGACCGAGCGAAGGAGCTTGTCGCGGTCGAACGGCACGCGCCGCCCGTTGCGCTTGATGACGGCCAATTCGCGCAACTGCACCCGCTCGAAGGTGGTGAAGCGGAAATTACAGGTCAGGCAAACGCGGCGGCGGCGGATGACGGAGGAGTCTTCCGTCGGCCGCGAATCCTTCACCTGGGTATCGAGGCTTCCACAACTCGGGCACCGCATCCCTTACCCCTCGTAGATCGGGAACCGGCTAACCAAACGCCTCACCTTGTCGCGCACGGCAGCTTCAGCTTGCGCGTCTTCCTCGATGTTCTTGCCCGCCAGCGCGTCCAGCACTTCGGCGATCATATCGCCGACCTGGCGGAATTCGGCGATGCCGAAGCCGCGCGTCGTGCCGGCCGGCGTGCCAAGCCGCACGCCCGACGTCACTGTGGGCTTTTCCGGATCGAACGGAATGCCGTTCTTGTTGCAGGTGATGGAAGCGCGGCCAAGGGCTGCTTCCGCCACCTTGCCGGTCAGGCGCTTCCTGCGCAGATCGACCAGCATCAGGTGCGTATCGGTGCCGCCGGAGACGATATCGAGCCCACGCGCTTTGAGGGTTTCGGCAAGCGCCTTCGCATTCTCGACGACGTTCTTCGCGTAAAGCTTGAACGACGGGCGCAGCGCCTCGCCGAACGCGACCGCCTTTGCCGCGATGACATGCATCAGCGGACCGCCCTGCATGCCGGGGAAAACCGCGGAATTGAACTTTTTCGCCAGCTCCTCGTCGTTGGTCAGGATGGCGCCGCCGCGCGGCCCGCGTAACGTCTTGTGCGTCGTCGTCGTCACCACATGGGCATGCGCCAACGGGCTCGGATGCGCGCCGCCAGCGACGAGGCCGGCGAAATGCGCCATGTCGACCATGAGGTAGGCGCCGACTTCGTCGGCTATCTCGCGGAAGCGGCGGAAATCGATGATGCGCGGATAGGCCGAGCCGCCGGCGATGATCACTTTCGGGCGATGCTCTTTGGCGAGTTTCTCGACCTCGGCCATGTCGATCTGGCAATCGTCGCGGCGCACGCCATAGGGCACGACCTTGAACCAGCGGCCCGACATGTTGACCGGCGAGCCATGGGTGAGATGGCCGCCGGCGGCGAGATTAAGTCCCATAAATGTATCGCCCGGCTGCATCAGCGCCATGAACACTTCGGCATTGGCGGACGCGCCGGAATGCGGCTGGACATTGGCGAACGAGCAGCCGAACAGCCGCGTCACGCGCTCGATCGCGAGCCGCTCGGCGATGTCGACGAACTGGCAGCCGCCATAGTAGCGCTTGCCCGGCAAACCTTCCGCATATTTGTTGGTGAGCACGGAGCCCTGTGCTTCGAGCACGGCCCGGCTGACGATATTTTCCGAGGCGATCAGCTCGATTTCGTCGCGCTGGCGGCCGAGCTCGAGCGCGACCGCCTCGGCGATTTCCGGGTCGGCCTCGGCGAGCGAAGCGGTGAAGAAACCCTCGTCCGTCATTTTTGCGTTGGTGACCGACATTTCTTGCTCGCTTTGCGCTTCCCCGCTCCGCCACGCTGATACACCGCCCTCGCCTATCATACCAGCCGACGCCCGCAAGGGCTTGGGATAATTCAGTAGGCAACGCCGCTACATTTAGGGATTGGGCGGCCCCGCCGCGAGGCTTTCGGCCCGATGAACGCTCCGAAAACCACCGCAGCAGGCCGCAGCCGGCGCATCCCAGATCAAGGCACCGCCGCCTTGAGGATTGCGTCGGTGTCGGTCAACCAAACGGCGTCATCTTTCTTGAGGCGCGAAAGAACACGTCGCAAGGCGGCCGCGCCATCGGGGGTCCCGACCACAAACGGGTGGATTCCAATGACCACAGTCGTCGCCTCCCGCGCGGGATCGGCGCGAGCCTCATTGGCCAGCTCCGACACGTAGTCCAACCAGAGGGTTTCGATCTGCGTCGGCGACTTCATCCGCGCCAGTTGCTGGCCCATGTCGACCGTGACGACCGGATAAGGCAGCAAGACCAGCGGCCCGTCCGGCGTCTTCAAACGTCCGATGATATCGGAATCCATCTGGTCGAGCGTGTAGCTGATGCCCTCGGCGGCCACCGCCTGCATCGTGTCGCCGTTTGAATAGACGCTCGGTGACGACCAGCCGGTGGGCCGCACACCGGTCTGGCTGGCGATCAGATCCAGAGTCCGGCGGATATAGGCCTTCTGAGCGGCGAGCCCACGCCCGAGCGGCAGCGTGCGAGTACCAGCCGAGATCATAACGGGCAGAATTGACAATCGCACTGAGCAGCACGTCGAGTAGATATACGCTCAACACAACCATAAGCCACACGTCGAGCACCGCCGGTTCACGTCGTCGCCACAACGCGAAAAGTGCTATGGCATTCAACGCAAATATCGCCGGACTTACGCCGGTCGATATCAGAAGCGAGTAATCGCCGGCCTTGATTATGGTCGGCAAAATGTCGTGTCCGATCGTGGCCAGCAGCGTCAAGCCAACGACGAGCCCCACGATGCAAACGACACTGCAGGCAATCACCGAGCCTGCGTGCCTGTGCAGGAGGCTATCGACCCAAACCTGTTTCGGAAAAAATACATAGCCGAGTGCGAATAACGGGAAGCCGCCGTGCCAAAATACGCTCCGCGTGGCTTGCGGGCCGATTCCTAAAGCTTGACCGTCGCTGGAATAGCCGGGCCGCCGAGGCCGTCGCGGCTGTAAATGTCTTCGCGGAATTGCACGATGCCGTCGGACGCGGACCAGGCGGTGACATAGACCCAATGCAGCGGCACCGGCTTCGTCAGATTGGCATTGACCTGATCGCCAGATTTGATCGCTTCTTCGATGTGGTCGGGGCCCCACCCTTTCGTGCCGTCGAGCAGCCACACGACCAGATCCTGCACGTTCTGGACCCGGCAGCAGCCTGACAAATCGTAGCGAAAATCTCCGCCGAACAAATTCTTCAGCGGCGTGTCGTGCATATAGACGCCGAACTGGCTCGGGAAATTGATGCGGATGCGGCCGAGCGAATTCGAGTCGCCGGGATCCTCCCGGAACGTGTAATGCACGGCATCGTCGGAATACCAGTCGACCTGCGACGGCGGCACTTCCTTGTGGTTCGGATCGTAAACGCGAATGTGGTTCTGCGTCAGATAATCCGGCTTGTCCTGCATCAGCGGGATCAGGTCCTTGCGCACGATCGACACCGGCACCGTCCAGTAGGGATTAAAATTGATCTGGACGATCTTGCTGTTGATGTCGGGCGAAGGCCGGTCCGGCCTGCCGACCACGGCCGTATGCCGCTGGACGGCGACACCATTTTCGATGGCTTCGACGCGCGCCGCCGGAATGTTCACGACGACGTAGCGCGGGCCGAGATTGGTGGTCAGCGTCTTGAGCCGTTCGATATTGATCTTGAGCTGATCGCGCCGCGTCGCCGCCGGCACATTCATCGCATCGAGGCTGGCCTCGCGCAGAATGCCGTCGACGGTCAGACCGTGGCGCGCCTGAAACCGCCGCACCGCTTCCTCGACGTAGGAATCGTAGACGTCGTTGCCGACCGCATTCGGATCGAGGTCGCCGGACACCAACAGGCGCGCGCGCAGATCGACGACGCTCGGGTGACGGTCGCCGAGGCGCAATTCGTCCACTTTGGGCACTTCCGGCCAGCCGCCGTGCGTGACGATGTCGTCATAGGCCTTGACCGCGGTCTCGGTGAATTGTGCCGTCGCCGGCGACAGCGTGGGCGCGGTCGCCTTCGGCATGTGGATGGTGCGGGAGGCCTGATCGAAATCCTGGCCGAACTCGCCATGGTCGGTGTCGCCGAGCAGCGCGTCGAGCGGCTTATCGTCGGCGGCCAAGGCGCGCCCCGCCGCGACGCCCCCGGCGGCAAGGCTCGCCGCGCCGGCGAAACGCCGCAGGAAGGCGCGGCGGTCGTACCGCCCGTCGTCCGCGTCGTCTCTGTCGTGCGATCGGGTCATGGAGCGCGTGTCTGCAAGAGCATTAAGGCTGAATTCGGCCAAGGTGTGCGCAAAGCCGCCCAGCAGACCGCCTTAACATAACCGAAGGACCGAAAAAAAGACCCCGGCGGTTAGGCCGGGGTCAGGCACGCCAGTACTGCGGAAAACTCTGGCGAAAGACGTCAGAGCATGATCCCGAAAAGGATCGTGCTCCCGATGGATACGACTCTTACAGCCGATAGAGAATCTGGTCGGTCCAGAAACGCTCGAGCCGGTGCAGCGCCTTGTTGAGCACGCTGAACTCGTCGGCATTGATGCCGCCGACCTGCTCCACCGTGCGCACGTGCTTCTGGTAGAGCGTATCGACGGTGTCGCGGACCTCGCGGCCCTTGTCGGTGAGCTTGATGCGCACCGAGCGACGGTCGACCCGCGAACGCTGGTGGTCGAGGAAGCCCATCTCGACGAGCTTCTTCAGATTGTACGAGACGTTTGAGCCGAGGTAGTAGCCGCGCGTGCGCAACTCGCCCGCGGTCAGCTCCTTGTCGCCGATATTGTAGAGCAGCAACGCTTGCACGGAATTAATGTCGGCGCGGCCACGGCGATCGAACTCGTCTTTAATCACGTCGAGCAGACGCCGATGCAGGCGCTCGACCAAGGTCAGCGCCTCGAGGTAGTGCGGCCGGATATGGTCGAAACGCGCCTCACGATCGGCGGGCTCGACCGTCTTTGCGACGGCTTTCATTGTGACGCCTTTCCCAACTCTGTTTGGCCAGTCAAATTTTGTTTTCGTCGACGGGCCCTGTCTCCCGCCGTATCGAGCCAACCTACCGGTCAGGGTCTAAGATCAGTTTAAATAACACGCTAAAAATACGGTTTATTCGCCGCTCTGTGGCCCTGTATTGCCGCTAAAATTGCAGCCGATATTGAGACAATTCATTCACCGTGCAAAGCCGCGCCAAATCGCTGCGGATTGAACACAACCGCGCTTTCAAGACCGGGCTGAAGCCTTCGTGCAGTGACGGCATGATTGACTAGCCGTTACCAGCCAATCATATAGCGCCGTCAGTTGCGGTCTCCGCGCCGTGATTGCGGGGGAGTGTCCCGAGTGGCAAAGGGGGCGGACTGTAAATCCGCTGGCTTACGCCTTCGTAGGTTCGAGTCCTACCTCCCCCACCAGCCTCCGCTCGCGGCGCGAGCAAGGCCGCCGCGCCCGCATTGACCGCGAAGCAGAATTCCCTCCGCACACGGTCGCGTTCAATTGCCAACCGCCGACCCGCGTGACAAAACCCGATCATGCGCGAGCGGCCATGGCAGTCAAAATCGCGGCGAACAAAAACGCACGCGGGGCAGATTCGCGGCCGCGGGCCGCGTGAGTGGCCCCGTCGCGAGCCGAGCGACACCGTCATCCTCTACGGCTGGCATACGGTGACCGCGGCGCTTGCCAATCCGGCGCGGCATTTCCGCCGGTTCTTGGCGACCGAGAACGCCGTGCGGCGCTTGGCTGACGAAGGCATCACGCCGCCCTTGCCGCCGGAAGTCGTGCGGCCGGACGCGCTTGCGGCACAGCTCACGCCGGACGCCGTACACCAGGGCTTGCTCGCCGAGGCCGATCACCTGCCCTCGCCCGATATCGAGGACTTGCCGGCGACGGGAATCGTGCTGGTGCTCGACCAGATCACCGATCCGCACAATGTCGGCGCGATCCTGCGTACGGCGGCGGCATTTGCGGTCGCGGCCGTCGTCACCACCGCGCGCCACAGCCCAGAGGCGACGGGCGTGCTCGCCAAGTCCGCATCGGGCGCGCTCGAACTGGTGCCGATCGCGATCGTGCAAAATCTGGCGCGGGCGCTGGCGGCATTGAAGGAGCGCGGCTTCCTGGTCGTCGGATTGGATGGAAGCGCGCCGGACGATCTCGCGGCGATCGAGCTTCGCGCGCCGCTGGCGCTGGTGCTTGGCGCGGAGGGCAAAGGCCTGCGGCAATTGACGGGTGCGACCTGCGATCGGCTGGCGCGGCTCGATCTTCCCGGCGCGATCAAAAGCCTCAACGTGTCGAACGCAGCGGCGCTCGCGCTCTACATCGCGGCGCGCGCGACGGCATAAAAAACAAAGGCCCGCGGACTGCGGGCCTTCGCATTTTTATCGGATGCTCCGTCGCATCACGGATAGTGCCGCCAGCCCGGACCACGACCATAGTAGCGCGGCGCCGGGCCGTAGTAGCGCGGATGCATATAGGGATGCATCACCGCCGGCCCGCGATAGGCGTAGCGCGGTCCGTAGGAATGCGCATAATACGGCGGATAGGCGAGCCTCGCGCCATAGCCGTAGTAGCCGGAGCCTGGAACGTAGGGATAGTCCGTGGCGGCCCCGTAGGCCGTCTCCGGCGAATAGGTTTGGTAAGGCTCCATGATGGCCGGGCCGGAATAGACCGGACCCTGGTTGACCACATAGAGCGAAGGCGCCGCGTAGCCTACCTGTTGCCCGCAGCCGCCGCAGCCGCCGCAGTTACCGCAACCGCCGCAATTGCCGCAGCCGCCGCAATTGCCGCAGCCGCCGCCCCAACCTTGGCCGCCGCTCCAATCGGACCAGCCGCAGTTTCCGCAGCCGTTCCAGCTGCAGCAGGGACCGCCGAACGCGGTGGGCATCACCGCGGCGACCACAACCGGAGCCGGCGCGACCGGCGCTGCGTAGACCGCAGCGGCCGTTGGCGTACCGCAGACGCCGCAGCCGCCGAAGCCGACCGGCGCCACCGCGGCATACGCGACTGGAGTGGAATAGCCCCAGCCGCAGCAGGCAGACGCGATCGACGTCATGCCGATACTGAACAACGTGGCGATCGCCACGGCGACAACGCGATGCATAGACATGACACTCCTCACTGACTACTGACTCACTTGCTTACTTGGGACCCGAACTTGAACCTGAACTTGAGCCGCTCGACGACGAACCGGAGCCGCTCGATTTATGCGAATGGTGATTGCCGTAGTTCGGCGAAAGCACCACGGTCGGCGGGGCGTAGGGCGGATATTCGGTGACCGGACCCGGTGCGGACCCGCTCGACCAACTGCGGTAATAGGTCGGCGCCGGCGGCGGCAGCACGCGGTTCGGCGGCGGCACGATTTCCAGGCGGCCATAACCGGGCTGTTTGCCGGTTCGCGGCAGATAACTCGGAACGCGCGTCGGCAACGCAACAACAAGCGGCCGGTAGATCACCGTCGGCGTCACCATCCCCGGCCGATCGAGGCCAAAGTCGCCCTCGACCACGCCCCATGAGGCGTCAATGCCGTTGATGTAAACCGGCACCCCCGGTTTACCGGGAATGACGATTTCCGGCGCTCGCTGCGCGAGCGCCGGCGAGGCCGTGACCCCCAGCAGCAAAACCGCCTGGCCAAAACGCATGAGCGATCCGTGACAAACGCTTAAGCGCGGCACCTTATGGAACGTGCGGGAGAAATTCGTTTAAAAGGCGCTGCTTGAACTACTGAATTATTTAGTAACATTAACTGGCTACTACCCGCCCGAACGCTTGCCGCACGGCGCGGCGGCAGCGGTCCCTCTCCCCACCCACGACTTTCGGCTTACGACCTCTGGCGGACAGACAGGCCCCCGGCTCGGGTTTAGCGTTACCGGTGGGACGATCCCGCCGCGTTGCCATGCGCGGCCCGGGGCGGTCCATAATGCCAAATACAGGGGGACACGCTTATGAGCACGATGGCACTGAATCCGGCGCGATCGGGAGGCATGACGAGCGAAGAACGCCTTGTCATTTTCGCCTCGTCGCTGGGCACCGTTTTTGAGTGGTATGACTTCTACATCTACGGAACGCTCGCGGTGTTCCTGGCGAAGTACTTCTTCTCGAACGTTCCGGCGAACGTCGCCTTTATCTTCACGCTGCTTGCCTTTGCCGCGGGTTTCGCGGTGCGCCCGTTCGGCGCCCTGATTTTCGGGCGGCTTGGCGACATGATCGGCCGCAAATACACCTTTCTCATCACCATGACCCTCATGGGTATCGGCACGTTCTTCATCGGCGTGCTGCCCGGCTATGCGACATGGGGCATCCTCGCGCCGGTCGTGCTGATTGCGCTGCGCCTCGTACAAGGTCTTGCGCTGGGTGGCGAGTATGGCGGAGCGGCGATCTATGTCGCCGAACACGCACCGGCCAACAAGCGCGGCTATTACACGTCGTGGATTCAGACCACCGCGACACTCGGCCTGTTCATGGCTTTGCTCTTGATCCTCGGCATCCGCACCTCGATGGGGGAAGGATCATTCGCCGATTGGGGTTGGCGCATTCCGTTCCTGCTTTCCGCCATCCTGCTCGGAGTCTCGCTGTGGATCCGGCTCAAGCTCAGTGAATCGCCGCTGTTTCAGCGCATGGTCGACGAGGGCAAACAATCCAAGCGCCCGCTCACCGAAGCGTTCGGCCAGTGGGGCAACCTGAAGATCGCGATTCTTGCCTTGTTCGGCGCCACGGCCGGCGAAGCCGTGGTGTGGTATGGCGGACAGTTCTACGCGCTGTTCTTCCTGACCCAGACCCTGAAAGTGCCGGGCACTACCGCGCAGATCATGCTTGTGATCGCGCTGCTCATCGGCACGCCGTGCTTCATCCTGTTCGGCGCATTGTCGGACAAGATCGGGCGCAAGCCGATCATGCTTGCCGGTTTTGCGCTTGCGGCGGTGACCTACTTCTACATCTTCCAGGGCATCACGCACTTCGCCAATCCAAAACTGGAGGCGGCGCTCGCGGCATCGCCGGTGACGGTCACCGCCGATCCGGCCGAATGCTCGTTCCAGTTCAAGGCGACGGGCGTCGAGAAATACACCACCGGCTGCGATAACATCAAATCCGCGCTGGTGAATCTCTCGGTGAACTACAACAACGTCACCGCGCCCGCCGGCACCAAGGCGAGCGTGCAAATCGGCGATCAGACCATCGCCGCCGATGCGCCTGGTCTCGCCGCCGCGATTGCGGCCGCGGTGAAGAGCCACGGCTATCCGGCAAGTGCGGATCCAAACGACATCAATTACCCGATGACGGTGCTGTTGCTCGTGATCCTGGTGGTCTACGTGACCATGGTCTACGGACCGATCGCCGCGTGGCTGGTGGAGTTGTTCCCGACCCGCATCCGTTACAGCGGCGTGTCGCTGCCCTATCACATCGGCAACGGCTGGTTCGGCGGCTTTCTACCGGCGACCGTGTTCGCCATCGTGGCAGCCACAGGCAACATCTATTCGGGCCTGTGGTATCCGATCGTGATTGCGGCGATGAGCTTCGTCGTCGCGCTCATCTTCCTGCCCGAGACCAAAGACCGCGATATCACGCATCTCGGGTAAGCGTTCGAGAACTCGCGGCGGGGCGACTTACTCGGCCGTCCCGCCGTTACATTTTAATTTACCGGATTCCCGGTCTAGCCAGCCGCCGCGCGATCAGATTGCGCAACGTCGCGGCTATTCCGCACAACAGCGCGAATGCGAGCGCCGCGCCGACGAACTCGCGCGCGATCGACGCCGGCGAATGCGGCTCGCTCCACGGTGCGAATACTCTGAACGCCGCGGCGACCGCGCCGATCGCTGCGCCGTAGCATGTCGCGCGGCCCGTATTCCACGCCCGCATAAGCGAAACCCGTGCCGCCTAAGGCGGCTCACCTGATCGATTGCCCCGGGGATTGCCATGTTTCCGCGCGGTTCTCAATGACCCGGCCGAGTGTCGCACCGCCGACGATGGAACAGCCTGAGGCTTCAGCCGTTTCCCAAGCGGAGTCCCTACGGCGAGGCAATTCGCAATTACGCGCGCCCGAGCATTCGGATCATGACAAAACAAGCCGTTTTCACGCATCCGCGCGCCTCCTCCGTGGCCGAGCGCGCAAGCCACCTCGATCGGCTCTGTATCGAAACCATCCGAACGCTGGCGATCGATGCGGTGCAGAAAGCCCAGTCCGGGCATGCCGGCGCGCCGATGGGAATAGCGCCTGTCGCCTACACGCTGTGGCAGGAATTTCTTCGCTACGACCCGACCGACCCGTCATGGGCAAACCGCGACCGCTTCGTACTCTCATGCGGTCATGCCTCGATGCTGCTTTATGCGCTGCTCCACCTCGCCGGCGTACGGCGCCTGGAGCTCGATCGCATCACCGACAAACTCGCGGTGAGCCTCGACGACATCAAAAAATTCCGCCAGATCGACAGCGTGACGCCCGGCCACCCGGAATATGGCCGCACCACGGGTGTCGAGACCACGACCGGCCCGCTCGGGCAAGGCTGCGGCAACAGCGTCGGCATGGCGATCGCGTCGCGCTGGCTCGGCGCCCGTTACAATCGGGAAAATTTCACGATCTTCGACTTCAACGTTTACACGATCTGCAGCGACGGCGATCTTATGGAAGGCGTGGCGAGCGAGGCGGCCTCGCTCGCCGGCCATCTCGGCCTCGCCAATCTGTGCTGGATCTACGACAGCAACACGGTGACTATCGAGGGCCACACCCCTCTCGCATTCAGCGAAGACGTCGAGCGGCGCTTTAAGGGATATAATTGGAACGTTGTGCGCGTGCGCGACGCCAACGACACGGCGGCTGTGAAGCGCGCGCTGGAGCTCTTCCGCCGTACCGACGATCGGCCGACCATCGTCATCGCCGACAGCATCATCGGTTACGGAGCGCCGCACAAACAGAATACCGCCGCCGCCCACAGCGAGCCGCTCGGCGAAGAGGAAGCGCGGCTCACCAAGAAATTCTACGGCTGGCCGGAAAATGCGCAGTTTCTGGTTCCCGATGGCGTCTGCGATTGCTTCCGTGACGGCATCGGTCAGCGCGGGCGTGCGCTGCGCGACGATTGGATTAAAACATTCGCCGGCTACACGGCCGAATTTCCGGACGCCGCGCGCGAGATCGAGACGCTGCTCGCCGGCGAACTACCGGCGGACTGGGACGCCGACTTGCCGACATTCCCCGCCGACGCGAACGGCCTCGCGACGCGGGAGGCTTCCGGCGCAGTCCTCAACACCATCGCGGAGCGGGTGCCTTGGCTCATCGGCGGCGCAGCCGATCTGTCGCCTTCGACCAAGACGAATCTCTCCTTTGTCGGCGCGGGCGCGCTCGAACCGGGTCACCCGGGCGGGCGCAACATGCATTTCGGGATCCGCGAGCACGCCATGGGCGCCGTGGTGAATGGCCTAGTGCTGTCGAAACTGCGGGCATTCGGCGCGACCTTTCTGACCTTCAGCGATTATATGCGGCCGTCGCTGCGGCTGGCGGCATTGATGGAGCTGCCGGTCGTTCACATCTTCACCCACGATTTCGATCGGCCTCGGCGAAGACGGTCCGACGCATCAGCCGATCGAACAGCTCGTCACGTTGCGCGTCATCCCGAATATGATCGTGCTGCGGCCAGCCGACGGCAACGAAGTACGCGAAGCCTACAAGGTCATTTTGACACTGAAGAGCGAACCGGCGTGTCTCGTGCTCAGCCGCCAGAAGCTTCCGATCTTCGACCGCACCCGTTATGCGGCGGCGGCGGGCCTGGCGCGCGGCGCGTATGTCATGGCCGACGCCGAAAACGGCAAAGCCGCGGTGATCCTCATCGCCAGCGGCAGCGAGGTGCAGTTGTGCATCGCGGCGTACGAAGCGCTTAAGCGCGACGGAGTTCAGGCCCGCGTCGTCAGCATGCCGAGCTGGGAGCTATTCGAGCGGCAGGACCAAGATTACCGTGACGAAGTGCTGCCGCCTCGGATCAAAGCGCGCGTGGCGGTCGAAATGGGATCCGTGATTGGCTGGGACCGCTATGCCGGTCCGACCGGCGCGATTGTCGGAATGCACAGTTTCGGCGCATCCGGCCCGCTCGCCGATGTACTGGCGAAATTCGGCTTCGTTCCAGATAAGATCGCTCAGGCGGCCAAGAATCAGATCGCCAAGAAACAGAATTCGACGACCTAAGGATCGCAAGGACGAGCCGGCAATGAATGCTCTCAAAGCGCTGCAAGACCACGGCCAGGCGGTATGGCTCGATTTTGTGTCGCGCGGCTTCATCGCCAAAGGCGGCCTGAAGAAGCTGGTCGATGAGGACGGCCTGCGCGGGGTGACGTCAAACCCCTCGATCTTTGAGCAAGCCATCGCAAACACCCAGGAATATGACGACGCGATCGCGGGGATGCTGCAGGAGCACGACCGGTCGCCCGGCGAGCTGTTCGAGCGGCTTGCGGTCGAGGACATTCAGACGGCAACCGATGTGCTGCGTCCGGTGTTCGACGCGACGCACGGCGCCGATGGTTTTGTCAGCATCGAAGTATCGCCCTATCTCGCGACGGACACCAAAGCGACCATCGCCGAGGCCAAGCGTCTGTGGCACGAAGTCAACCGCAAGAACTTGATGATCAAGGTACCGGCGACGGCCGAGGGACTGCCGGCCATCCGCGACCTCATCGCCGAGGGCATCAACGTCAACATCACGCTGCTATTCGCGCAGAGCGTCTATGAGCAGGTCGTCGAGGCCTATCTGACGGGTCTTGAAGCGCTTGCCGCCAGGGGCGGCGACATTTCGCGGATCGCGAGCGTGGCGAGCTTCTTTGTCAGCCGCATCGACACCGCCGTCGATAAATTGCTCGACGACAAAATCGCCCGCGCCAACGATCCGGATGAAAAGGACCGGCTCAATGCGCTAAAGGGCAAAACCGCCATCGCCAATGCCAAGCTCGCGTATCAGCGCTACCTGCAGCTGTTCGCCGGCGAGCGTTGGCAGGCGCTGAAGAAAAATGGCGCCAAGCCGCAGCGGCTGCTTTGGGCGTCGACCGGCACCAAGAACAAAGCCTATAGCGACGTGCTTTATGTCGAAGAGCTGATCGGCCCCGACACCGTCAATACCATGCCGGTGGCGACGATGGACGCGTTCCGCGAGCACGGCAAGCCGCGCGACAGTCTGACGGCAGACGCCGCCGGGGCGCTGCGCATGTTGGACGAACTCGCCCGTGCTGGCATTTCACTTGACGAGGTCACCGGCAAGCTCGCCGAGGACGGCGTGCGGCTGTTCGCCGACGCCGCCGACAGACTACTCGCCGCCGTCGCCAAGAAGCGAACCGAAATCCTGAATCAACACGTCGACGAGCAGAAACTCGTTCTCGGCCCGCAGCTCGAGAAAAAAGCCGACGAGATCGCCGAGGCGTGGCGCAAACAGGGCAATATCCGAAAGCTTTGGCAGCGCGATAAATCGCTGTGGACGAATGCCGACGAGGATCGCTGGCTCGGCTGGCTGGACAGCGTCGGCGACGCCGAGATCGCGAGCTACATCGCCTTTGCGCGCGAGATTGCGCGCGAAGGATTTAGCGACGCGATCCTCCTCGGGATGGGCGGCTCCAGCCTCGGTCCCGAAGTGTTGGCGGCAACGTTCGGGCATAAGAGCGGCTCGCCGCGCCTGCGCATTCTCGATTCCACCATTCCGGCGCAGATCGAGGCGTTGCAGGCCGATCTCGATCTCGGCAAGACCTTATTCATCGTGTCGAGCAAGTCGGGCGGCACCACCGAACCGAATGTTCTCACGGATTATTTCTACAAGCGCGTCGCCGACAACGTCGGCGCCGATAAAACGGGACGGCATTTCATTGCTATCACCGATCCGGGATCGGCGCTGCAGCAGCGGGCGCAAGAGCAAAAATTCCGGCACATATTTTTTGGCGTGCCGAGTATCGGCGGGCGCTATTCGGTGCTTTCGCCGTTCGGCCTCGTGCCGGCGGCGATTGCGGGCATCGATATCGCGGCTATCGTCCGGTCGACGCGCGTCATGATGCGATCGTGCGGCGCCGATGTGCCGCCGGCGGAAAATCCGGGCGTCGCGCTCGGTATCGCGCTCGGCGCCGCCGCGATGCGGGGCCGCGACAAGATCACGATCTTCGCTTCGCCCACACTATCTAGTTTCGGCGCCTGGGCCGAGCAACTGTTCGCGGAGTTGACCGGAAAGCACGGCAAGGGTCTCATCCCGATCGATGGCGAGCCCCTCGGCAGGCCCGAAGTCTATGGCGACGATCGCTGCTTTATCGATCTTGCGCTTAACGGTGAAGCCGACGACGCGCACGAGGCGAAAATCGCAGCGCTGGAGAAAGCCGGACATCCGGTTATCCGCATCGCGCAACACTCCACCGATCATATCGGTCAGGAATTTTTCCGCTTCGAAATCGCCACCGCCGCCGCCGGCGCGGTGATCGGCATCAATCCATTCGATCAGCCGGACGTCGAAGCGAGCAAAGTCAAGACGCGCGAGCTGACTGGCGGCTTCGAAAAATCGGGCGCGCTGCCGCCCGAGGATCCGGTCTGCTCCGATAAATCATTCGCGCTCTATACCGACCAGAAAAATGCCGATGAGTTGCGCAAGGCCGGAGCCGACGGCGGCATTGAAAGCTGGTTGAAGGCGCATTTTGCGCGGCTCGGCGCCGGTGATTACCTGGCCGTCTTGGCCTATCTCGGCCGAAACGAAGCCAACACCGCGAGTTTGCAGCGCTGGCGGCTTGAAGTGCGCGACCGACGCCACGTCGCGACCTGTCTCGAATTCGGGCCGCGTTTTTTGCATTCGACGGGACAAGCCTACAAAGGCGGACCCGACAGCGGCGTGTTCCTCCAGATCACCTCGGACGACGCGCAGGATTTGCCCATTCCTGGGCACCGCGCGAGCTTCGGCGTGGTGAAAGCCGCGCAAGCGCGCGGCGATTTCGACGTGCTCGTCGAACGCGGCCGCCGCGCATTGCGGGTCCATCTTCGCGGCGATGTGGCAACCGGCCTTGATGCACTCGGAGCTGCCGTCGAACGCGCCATAGCGTGAACGGAGCGCACAGTAAGCGCAAAACGGAGAAATGACATGCGAATCGGCATGATTGGACTCTGGACGCATGGGCGGCAATATCACCCGCCGCCTGCTTCAGAACGGCCATGAAGTGGTCGTCTACGATCACGATGCCAAGGCGGTCGCCGCGCTCAGTCGCGACGGCGCCATCGGCGCGTCGGGACTTGAAAAGCTCGTGCAGCAATTGCGCGCGCCACGCCCGGTCTGGGTCATGTTGCCGGCCGGCAAAATCACCGAAGAGGTTATCGCCGAGCTCGCGAAGCTGCTGCAAGCGGGTGACATCGTCCTCGACGGCGGCAATACATTCTGGAAGGACGACATCCGCCGCGCCAAAATGTTGAAAGTGCGCAACATCCATCATGTCGACGTCGGCACCAGTGGCGGCATCTGGGGACTTGAACGCGGCTATTGCATGATGATCGGCGGCGCAAAGGAAATCGTCGACCGGCTCGATCCGATCTTCAAGGCGCTGGCCCCCGGTCTCGGCAATGCGCCGCGCACGCCCGGCCGCGACGGCCGCGATCCGCGCGCCGAGCAAGGCTATATCCACGCCGGCCCGAACGGCGCCGGCCATTTCGTCAAGATGGTCCATAACGGCATCGAATACGGATTGATGCAGGCCTTTGCCGAAGGCTTCGATATTTTGAAAAATGCCAATAGCGATGGCTTGCCGGAAGAAACGCGTTTCGATCTCGATCTCACCGACATTGCCGAAGTCTGGCGCCGCGGCAGCGTCATCAGTTCGTGGCTCCTCGATCTGACGGCGAGCGCGCTGGCGGCCGACCCAAAACTTGCCGGCTTCGAAGGCGTGGTCGAGGATTCCGGCGAAGGCCGCTGGACCGTAATGGCCGCGATCGAAGAGGCGGTGCCGGCGGACGTGCTCTCCGCGGCGCTCTACACCCGCTTCCGTTCGCGGCGCGAACACACCTTTGCGGAAAAGATCCTATCCGCGATGCGCAAGGGTTTTGGCGCTCACGTTGAGCCGAAGCCGGAACCGAAAGACCTCAGGGCCAAAGCGTCATGACGGTCCAGAACGGCGCAAAGACCGCCGCCACCACGGCACGGCGCGCCGATCCGTGTTGCCTTGTCATATTCGGCGCGTCGGGCGATCTGACACACCGGCTGCTTTTGCCCGCGCTTTACAATCTGGCCGTCGAGGGCCTTTTGCCCGAGGCATTCGGCTTGATCGGCGTCGCCAGGAGCGCGTCGTCGAGCGAGGCTTTTGCCGGCGATCTCGCCAAAAGCCTGCCGAAATTCGCCACGCGTGACATCGATCAAAGCGCGGTCAAGCGCGTGCTCTCCTGCGTCGCTTATGTGCAGGGCGACCCCGATGACAACGAGACTTACAGGAAAATCGGCCAGGAGCTGACCCGCATCGAGCGCGAGCACGGCACCAAGGGCAATCGGCTGTTCTATCTGGCGACACCGCCAGCGGGCTTCGCGCCGATCGGCACTCACCTCGGCGAATCCGGCTTGGCGCGCGAGGAAAACGGCGCATGGCGGCGCGTCGTCATCGAAAAACCGTTCGGCACCGATCTCGCGTCGGCACGTGCGCTCAATCAAAAGCTCCTCGGCGTTCTCAACGAGGACCAAATTTTCCGCATCGACCATTATCTCGGCAAAGAGACGGTACAGAACATTATGGTGCTGCGCTTCGCCAATGGGCTGTTCGAGCCGATCTGGAACCGCCACCACATCGAACACGTGCAGATCACGGTCGCAGAATCGCTGACCGTTGGCCGCCGCGGCAACTATTACGACGCGACCGGCGCGCTGCGCGACATGGTCCCGAACCATTTGTTCCAGTTGTTGTCACTCATCGCCATGGAGCCGCCGTCGCGCTTTGCCGCGGACGCGGTGCGCGCCGAGAAAGCGCAGTTGCTGGACGCCGTCCAATTGCAAAGCCATGACGAGGCGCTGCGCAATTCCGTGCGCGCACAATATGGCGACGGCTACGTCGATAATCACGCGGTCGATGCTTACCGCAAGACCGCCGACGTCAATCCCGACAGCACCACGGAAACTTATGTCGCGCTCAAGCTCATGATCGACAATTGGCGGTGGGCGCAAGTGCCGTTCTATTTACGGACCGGAAAGGCGTTGCGCGCCAAACAGAGCGAGGTGGCGATAAAATTCAAGCAGGCGCCGGTCGCCATGTTCCGCGACACGCCGATCGATCGTCTGGCGGAAAATTTTCTCGTCATCGGAATTCAGCCGAATGAATGCATCGGTCTCGAATTCAACGCCAAGATCCCGGGCCCCTCGATCGCCATTGGCGGCGTCGGCATGACGTTCAAATACGAGGACTTTTTCGACGTTGCGCCGTCGACCGGCTACGAAACGCTGATCTACGACTGCATGATCGGCGATGCCATCCTCTATCCGCGCGCCGACGGCATCGAGGCGGGCTGGCGCGCGGTGCAGCCGTTTCTCGATGCCTGGCGGGAGACGCCGGTAAAAGCTCTGCCCACCTATCGCGCCGGCAGCGAGGGGCCGAAGGAAGCCGACGAGCTTCTGGCTCGGGACGGCCGCCGCTGGCGGCCGATCGCGTGAGTTGCGTCATGGCTGCCAAAGCAGATGCGGACATCGTTGTCGTCGAAGACGCTCCGGCTCTGGCCGAGGCCGCGGCGCGACGGCTCATCGCCCGTGTCACGCGCAATGACCGCGCGGCGGTGTGCTTGACCGGCGGATCGAGCCCGCAAGGGCTCTATCGCCTGCTCGCCGAAGAGACCTGGCGCAGCCAACTTCCTTGGGATCGGGTGCACTGGTTCATCGGCGACGACCGTTTCGTTCCGCAAAGCGATCCCCTCAGCAATATGGGCGCCGCACGGCGCCTGTTTCTCGATCGCGTCGGCGCGCCGCGGCAGAACATCCACCCGATGGCGACGGATACGGACTATCCCGAGGGCGCGGCGCGTCTCTACGAGGACGATCTCAAGGCATTTTACGGCGCCGATCGGCTCGATCCAGCGCGGCCGATGTTCGATCTTGTGCTGATGGGACTTGGCGGCGACGGTCACACCGCTTCGCTGTTTGCGAACTCACCCGCGCTGAACGAAACCAAACGCTGGGTCCTCGGCATCGCCAAAGCCGGAATGGAGCCGTTTGTGCCGCGCGTTACCTTGACGTTTCCGACGCTCGCTTCGACGCGCGAAATGCTGTTCCTCATTGACACCTCGGACAAGCGCCCGGTGCTGGGCCGCGTGCTTTCCGGCGAAGACCTGCCGGCGAGTCGCGCCTATGCCGATGGCGACCTTGTCTGGCTCGTCGTCCGCGCGGCAGCCCCGGAGCGATAGGATGGACGCAAAGATGTCATCCGACAACGCCGCCGTCCTGGTCGTAATGGGCGTCTCCGGCTCCGGCAAAAGCACGATCGCGTCCATGCTGGCGCATCGCCTGCACTGGATCTATGAGGATGGCGATTGGCTCCATCCCAAATCGAACATCGAAAAAATGCACCACGGCGAGCCGCTCGACGATGCGGACCGCTGGCCGTGGCTCTACGCCATTGCCGACTGGATCGACGCTACCCGGAAGTCGGGCCATCACGGCGTCGTTGCCTGTTCGGCGCTCAAGCGCGCCTATCGTGAGATCCTGGTGGGCGAGCGGCGCGACGTCCGGCTCGTCTTCCTGCAAGGCGACCGCGACCTGATAGCGCAGCGGGTCGCCGCCCGTGCCGATCACTTCATGCCGCCGGAATTGCTCGACAGCCAGTTCAAGGCACTGGAGCCGCCCCGGGCCGACGAACGCCCGATCGTCGTCTCCATCGCGCCGCATCCCCGCGAAATCGTCGAGACCATCGTGCAGAAACTCGGTATCGATAACGCGGCCGCCATCGACGCGGATCGTCCCACGCGATAAAAGGTTCGAGCAGAAACGAATCTCGCAGGCGCCGATCAGATGAATGAGCAGCCGCTCACGTTACCCGGCGCCGAGATCCCGGAACGCAAGGCCGATATAAGCCAGCTGCTCATCTTTTTTGCTATCGTCTATGTCGTCGAGGGATTGGGACAGGTCGTCGGCCTGATCTCGCAGCCGCTGACCTATTATCTGAAGGAGGCGCACGGCTGGACGCCGGTTCAGGTCACCGCCTTTTTCACGGCTTTCAACTTGCCGTGGATCATCAAGCCGGTCTACGGCATCGTTTCGGACTTCGTACCGGTGTTCGGCTACCGGCGCAAAAGCTATTTGATCCTCGCCAGTCTGACCGCTATCGGCGGATATTTCTGGGTCACCAAGCTGGTCACGCCGACCGACCTCGCCTTCGTCCTTATGCTCACCGCCTACGCAATGGCGATATCGAGCACTTTGTGCGGCGCCGTCCTGGTGGAGAACGGCCAGCGGCTGAGCCAGAGCGGGGCCTTCGTCAATCAGCAATGGCTTTGGTACAACATCGCCGCCATGACCGCCGCCATCGTCGGCGGCCAGCTGGTGCAGCACCTCGCGCCGGCAACAGCGCTCCACGTCGCCGCCGCCATCGTCGCCTGCGCTCCGTTCGCGGTCATCGCGGGCGCAGTGTTTTTGATCCCCGAGAAAAAGGCCCGGGTCAACGTCCAAGGCATGAAAGACTCGTTTCGCGGCCTGATGCGGGCTTTCGAGCGGCGGCATTTGTGGATCGTCGCCGGCTTCATGTTTCTCTATTATTTCAGCCCCGGAATGAGCACGCCGCTCTACTATCACATGACCGACGATTTGAAATTCTCTCAAGGCTATATCGGAATCTTGGGATCGATCGGTTCGGCCGGCTGGGTCGTCGGCGCGCTGGTGTACCGGAAGTTCTTCGGCAGCCTGACCTTGAAGAATCTCCTCAATCTCAGCATCGCCATCGGCACTGCGGGAACGATGGCATTCTTGTTCTTTTGGAATGAACCTGCTGCGGCCGTCATTAGCTTCTGCGCCGGATTTGCCGCGATGCTCGCCACCGTGGCAACCATTACGCTTGCCGCCGACTATTGCCCGCGCCACGCCGAGGGATTTTCGTTTGCCATACTGATGTCGATCATTAACCTGGCGACCACGCTTGCCGATAATTTCGGCTCGTTTCTTTACACCCACGTTTTCCACAAGTCGTTCCCGCCGCTGATCATGATTTCCGCGGCATTCACGGCTTTCGCCTTCGCGCTGGTGCCGCTGCTGCAGCTCGGCGACAAGCGCCAGGGCCAAGCGGCCCAGATTCGCGATCGGATGGAACCGGTCGGGCCTGCCGCGCGTTGAAGCTTTCAGTCAGGCGTGATTTAATCCGAAAATTGACACAGTGCTTGTCGGGATCATGCCATAATTTTATTGGAGTGCCTGATCATGCGAAGGGTCGGCGCTTGTTTGGCAATCGCGGCATTTGCGGCGGCGCTTTCCCATTCACCGCCCGCCGCAGCGTTCGGTTTGCGCATCGGGCCGTTTCACATCGGCTTGCCGTTTCATTTTCCGCACTTCCGATTCCATCATCGGCTCTACATGCGGGCTAACCGCCATGATCTGGCGCATTCAGAATCGGCGCCCGGCGTGACATCGGCGCTGCTTTACCCGAACCTCGCGTTGCCGGCGATTTTCCAAAACGTCTTCTTTCCGGATTATGCGTTGGCGTGGCCGTTCGGCTATGAGCGCATTTTCTCGACTGCGTTTGCGAATGTACCGGCGAGCGAGGATCAACGGCTGTGCCGGCCGTCCCTCGATGCCGACGCGATTGTCGCACGCATCCGCAGCGAGGTCGCGCCGACCGCCGATCAGCTGCCGCTTTTGCAAAAGCTCGGCGGCACGCTCGCTGCGTCCGGCGGCTTCCTGGCAAAGTCGTGCCCAACCGAGATTCCGGCGCAACCCATCGCTCGTTTGCAACTCATGGAGTCGCAGATCGAAGAGCTGACCATGGCGATCGATATCGTTCGCCAGCCGCTGCAGGAATTCGAGCAATCGCTCACCGCCGACCAGAAGGCGAAGCTCGCGCCAGCCGCGGCTGCGCCGCCCGCTGCCGATCAACAGAACCAATCCGCCGCAATCGCGCCGTCGTGCGGCGGGTCACCGGCGGCGATCGATTTGACGATCGATCAGATCGACAGATCGGTGCAACCGACCGAGACGCAACGTCCGGCGTTGGACGCGGTCAAACAATCCTTCGGCAAAGCAGTCGACGATCTCGAAGCGCATTGCCCGACGACCGTGTTGCCGACCGCGGTCGGACGCCTGGACGCCATCGAGGCGCGGCTCGACGCGACTTGGCGCTCCGTCCTGTCCATTCAAGTCGCTTTGGCCAATTTCGAGGCCAAGTTGGACGACGCCCAGAGAGGCCGCTTCGACCAGATGAATTTCGCAGCGCGGTAATTCGCGATGTCCGCTAAGCCCCGAAATCGATCACTCGCAATACTGCTGAATCAGAATTTCTCGGGAACGAAGCTCCGTTCCCGCAACGATGCCTGATCGTCATATTTATTCTTAGTGGATCGCTTTGGCAGTTTGACCTTCGCTCGCGATACTTTTTTATAAGGAACGAGTTCGAGAATTTTCGAGATGCAATTGAGGCGACCGCGTCGCTTGTCGTCCGACCTCACGATATGCCAGGGCGCGTACTTGACGTCGGTGGCTTTCAACATAGCGTCGCGAGCTCTCGAATAATCGTACCACCGCTGATACGATTCCAAATCCATCGGACTCAGCTTCCATTGGCGAAGCGGATCGTTGATGCGCGCGTGAAACCGCTTTTCCTGTTCTTCCTGCCCGACTTCCAGCCAGAATTTGATCAGAATAATACCCGCGTCAGTAATGTATTTTTCAATTTCCGGGCAGAGGCTGAGAAAGCGATCCACCTCGTTTGCACCGGCAAATTTCATGACACGCTCGACGCCCGCTCGATTGTACCAGCTTCGATCAAAAATGACGATTTCGCCCGCGGCAGGAAACTGCTCGACGTAGCGCTGCAAAAACATTTGCGTCTTTTCACGATCGGAAGGTGCGGGCAGCGCCACGACTTGAAAGACGCGCGGGCTCACTCTTTCCGTCAGGGCTTTGATGGTTCCGCCCTTGCCGGCGGCGTCACGGCCTTCGAATAGAATGATGGCCCGCTGCTCCTTCTCTTTCACCCAATTTTGTACGTGGCAAAGCTCGACTTGGAGCTTGCGGAGCTCCTTTTCGTAGAGCTTTCGCTTCATCTTGCCATCGCCGTCTTTGCCGGCTTTTGCAGACTTCGACATGTTGCTTAACTCCCAAAGATAACGCGCCGGAAGCGGCTCATGGCAACAACAAAATAGATCGAGCCGATAATGAGCATGGCCAGAAGCGGTCGCCATACGATCGTGAGATCAGCGCCGCGGAACAACACCGCTTGCGCAAAAGCGACGAAGTGTGGCGTCGGGCTGATCGTCTGCATCACATATTGCAGCCAGACCGGCATGCTCTCCATCGGGGTACTGCTACCCGACAGCAATTGCGTGATCATCAGAACCGGCATGGCGAGCAGACCGAACTGGCCCATCGTTGTCGACAGTGTTCCAAGCAGAATGCCGAGAGCTGCCACCACGAGGGCGTATAGCGCCGCGCCGACGAGGAACAGCACAATCGACCCCGCGATCGGAGCGCCGATCCACAGATGGACCACGAATTGCAGCGACAGCATCGCTGCCACGAGGATGACGAGCCCATTTGCGAACATCTTCGCCAGCATGATCTCGGCGGGCACCACGGGCATGACCAACAGGTGCTCGACGGTGCCCTGCTCGCGCTCGCGGATTAGAGCCGCGCCGGTCAGGATAACGGTCAGCATCGTGATTTGATTGATGACCTGCGTCATTGCCGAGAACCAAGCGGTCTTCAAATTCGGATTGAATTTCGCGCGGACGACGAGATTGATTGGGTCGCTTAAAGCGGCTCCGCGTTTGAAGATGAAATTTTGAACTTCATTGAATATGGCGGTATTGAGATAGCTGGCGCCGTTGCCAGCCTGCGCCACCGCTGTGGCGTCAACGTTGATTTGGATCTCGGTCTTGCGCTGGGCGAGAATATTGGCCTGGAAGTTTGGAGGTATCTCGACGACGAACAGCAGCTCGCCCTTGTCCATTTTTTCGTCAATCTCAGACGCCCTAATTTGCACAGCAGGCTGGAATGTCGGTCGAACGAGCCCTTCGGCGATCTCTCTCGAGAGATCCGAACCGTCCTCGTCCACGATCCCAACGGAAAGATTGGTCGCTTCAGTGACGGCTCCGGTTGCAACCGTGTTGACGGAAATGCTGAAAGCATAGGCGACAAGGATGAGCATGGTCGGGTCCGCCCGGATGCTTCTCAGTTCCTTGATCACAAGACGAAAGATATTGAAAATATGGTCGCGCAACGTCAGCGTTCTTGCCTCGGCCAATTTAGGGACCGGCACCGCGCTGCGCAAAGACATGTCACGCCTCCTGCTTGCGTAAGAATACTAGCGACAGGATGAGGTAGGCTAACGCGATGACCGTGATCGCCGCGACATTTCGCCAAAGGTCGGTCATTCCGAGCGCCTTAGCGAAAACCCCCACCGTGATCGGCTGATACCAGGCCGACGGGAATGTCAGACCGAGAATTTTCGCTCCGCCCGAAAGGGACGACACCGGCGCAAACAGTCCGGAGAAGTTCACGGCGGGCACGATGGAAAGGATCGCCGTCGCAAACACCGCCGCCACCTGAGTGCGGGTGAAGGATGAAATCAACTGGCCGAAGCCTGTTGTCGCCACGACATAAACGACCGTTCCGATCAGCAGCGTAATAAACGAGCCTTTAATCGGCACGCCAAACACGAAAATCGCCATCAAGAACAAGAAAACGAAACTCACCATGGCGACCGCGGCATAAGGAAGTTGCTTGCCGAGAAGAAACTCGAGCTTGGTAATGGGGGTGGAGCGGAAATTGGCAATGGAGCCGGTTTCTTTCTCCCGCACGACCGCAATCGCCGACATGATGGCAGGTATCAGACAGAGCATGAGCATGAACACGCTCGGCACCATGGCGTTGACGCTGAGAAAGGCCTGGTTGTAGCGAAAGCGCGTCGCGATATCGCCGTCACTCCAAGCGTTCGGGGTTCCTGCCCGTCGCAGCCGCTGCTGAATCTCCTCTCCCTGCCTCCTGACGACACCGGTGACATAATTTTTTGCTGTTTCCCCCCGAAACGTCATGGCGCCGTCGATCGACGCGTCGACTTCCGGCCGCGAGCCGTTCAGTAAATCGCGGCCGAACCCGCTGGGAACTTCGACGACAACTTGTGTGTTGCCGCTTCTCAGGCGCCGCTCCCCTTCAGCGGCTGAGGCGATAGGCGGCTGGACCGAGAAATACCGCGAGCCGGAAAAGCCTTCGAGAAGTTGCCGGCTTTCCGGCGTGTTGTCCTGGTCGAACGCAGCCATCTGCAGGTTTTCGATATCGAAGGAAATGCCGTAACCGAAAGCCAGCATCAGAATGATGGGACCGAAGACGGCGAAGGCGAGTTGGATCGGATCGCGCAGCAGCTCGACGGTCTCGCGCCTTGCATAAGCCCACAGCCGAGCCAAATCGAATCGCCTTGGCGTCCGCGCCGGTTCCGCCTGAACCGGCATCGCATCAGGCGCGGGCGCTTCGACTTTCTTCGTACGATCAATTCCGGCCGCGTCGGCGAGATAGCCGACGAATGTGTCCTCCAGCGAATCGCTGCCGCGCTCCTTGACCAGGTCAAACGGCGCGCCGACTGCCAGCACCTTACCGGCATGCATGAGCGAAATGCGGTCGCATCGCTCCGCTTCGTTCATGAAATGGGTCGAAAGAAAAATTGTAACGCCGTCGTCGCGGGAGAGGTCGATCAGGGTGCGCCAAAATGCGTCGCGTGCAATCGGATCGACCCCTGAAGTCGGTTCGTCGAGGATCAGAATGGCGGGCTCGTGCAGCACCGCCACCGCTAGTTGAAGTCGCTGCTTGATGCCGAGCGGCAAGCTCTCGGGTTTGGCGTTGGCAACGGTGGCCAAATCGTAGCGCTTCAAAAGCTCCTGGATGCGGCCTTCGATCTTGTCCGGCGCCAGGTGGTAGAGTTGCGCGTGTAGCTCGAGATTCTGCCGGACAGTAAGCTCACCGTACAGAGAAAAGGCCTGCGTCATGTAACCGACGTTGCGGCGCATCTCCATGTCGTTCGATCCCATCGGGCTTCCGAACAGCTTCGCCCAGCCCTCAGTAGCGGGCAGGAAGCCGGTCAACATCTTCATCGTCGTCGATTTGCCGCAACCGTTTGAGCCGAGGAAGCCAAAAATTTCGCCCGGCGCGATCTTGAAGTTAACGTGATCCACGGCGACGAAATCGCCGAACCGCCGAGTCAGTCCCTCGGCCTCGATCGCCGGTACTTCGTCCGCCGAAGCTTTGCGTGGCCGCACGATCACCTTTTGATGAAGGGCGCGTTTTTCTTCCGGTAGTAGCGCGATAAACGCTTCGTCGAGCGTCGGTTCTCCCGTTTTCTCCAGTAGCTCTCGCAGCGTGCCATGCGCGATGATCTTGCCGTCGTCCATGGCCATGAGCCAATCGAAGCGCTGCGCTTCGTCCATGTAGGCTGTCGCCACCATCACGCTCATTTGCGGGCGTCGCGCCCGGATCGTGTTGATGAGGTCCCAGAACTGGCCCCGCGAGAGCGGGTCGACGCCGGTGGTCGGTTCGTCAAGAATGAGCAGATCCGGATCGTTGATAAGCGCACAACAAAGACTGAGCTTCTGCTTCATTCCGCCGGAAAGTTTGCCGGCCGGGCGGTCCTCGAACGGATCGAGCGCCGTGGCGGTCAGGAGCTCGGTGATGCGGGCACGTCGCTCGGACGCTGATTGTCCGAACAGCCGCCCGAAGAAGTCGATATTCTCGAAGACGCTGAGCGTCGGATAGAGATTACGGCCCAGTCCTTGGGGCATGTAGGCAATGCGGGCGCGGAGGCTTTTGAGGTGGGCCCCATCCGTTAGATCGCCGTCGAAGACGACAACCTGCCCGGTCTGGATTGTGCGAACGCCGGAAACGAGCGCCAACAATGTGGATTTGCCGACCCCGTCGGGCCCGATCACCCCAACCATCTTCCGCGCAGGGATTTCAATCGTGACATCGTCGAGCGCGATAGTCGTCCCGTAACGGTGCGAGACACTCGTGAGCCGAGCGACTACAGCGTCGCTCATTGAGGCAGCTTGACTTGAAGGTCGTCCGGCCACGCTGTCGCAGCATTCGTGCGTACGACCCCCAGCCCACGCACGCCCGTCTTCACCCTTCGGTCGAATTGTTTCAGAACCAGCGCGTCCAGTTTGAGTTTTACACGAAACATCAGCTTTTCGCGTTCTTCGGCGGTTTCCACGGTCTTCGGCGTGAATTGCGCGTCCGCCGCCACAAAACTGACCGACGCCGGAATGACATATTGAGGAGCCGGATCTAAAATGATGCGGGCCTCGCCACCGATTTCCAGTTTGGCTGCGCTTGCCGCCGGCAGAAAGATTGTCATGTACACATCTTGGAGATCGAGGACCGTTAGGACCTTTCCGCCAGCGGCGACCACCTCGCCGGTCCGCGCGAGCTGATATTGCACTCGTCCGGTTCTCGGCGACACAAGAATCAAATCGTGTAAGATGGACTCAATGCGTTCGACCTCCGCCTCCGCGCTCTTGACGGCGGCGTCGGCTTGATCGCGCTGTGCGGTGGCTCCCTGGACGCTTGCTTGGGCTGCTTCGTAATTGCGGCGACGCTGATCGAATGTTTGCTGGGTGATAGTCTGATTGACGATGAGCTGCTGGCCGCGTTCGAAGTCGGATTTGGCGTTAGCCAGCAGCGCGTTGCGCTCGGATATAAGCGATTCCGCCTCAGCCATTGCCTGTTTGGAACGCTCCACGTTGGATTGCGCCGCCCTGAGCTGGGCTTCATATTCAGGCGATGATACGCGGCCGACGACTTCTCCTGCCTTGACTTCGCTGCCTTCCTCTATGGTGACGTCGACCAGCCGACCGGGATATTTCGCCGAGACGTCGACCTGTGTAGCCTCGATGCGGCCATTGGTCTTTACGATGCCCTCCGGCATCGATTTACCGAGCAAACGGTCGAGCAGACTACGAACTCTCGATTTCGCTTGCGCGGTCGGAGACAGCAGCTCCCCGACCGAAGATTGCACATAGGCGGGGGGTAGAGGTAGGCAGCCTGCCGCGAGGGTGAACACAAGCAGAGTGCCAGCGAGATAGCGAATGACCATTGCAAGTGTCCTTCGAACCGGCTGAGAAACGACTATTCAATCTTCGCATGGTACAAACAAAAGCCCCGCGCGCCCAATTATTCATTGATTAAGATCAATTTCCGCGAAGGCGCGTTTGGGTAATTCCGGCGACGATTTTGGCTTACTCAAACCCGGATCGAGCAACGTCCGCTGGGATCATCGGAGACCGCGTCGAGCCCGCGCTGTGGCCGGTCGTTACGGCGACCTTCGCTGTGCGTTCCAGTTCCGCTCGAGATTTGCGATCAGCGCCGGGCTGAAATGGCATAACGCCTGCTCGCGGGCATAGACCGCCATATAGCAGCGAAACGTATCGAGCGGTTCCTGACCGACGCGAATGGCGCGGCGATTGCCGGCGGCGCTGACGACGCCCGAACTGGTGAAGCCGTCGATGACGTGATCCAACGCCGTATCGATCGACGCGGGCGCCGCGATCTCATCGCAAATCAGCCGCCCTTCCGGCGTGTCGCAATCCAAGCGCCGGCCATAAAGGATCGCCTGGCGCGCGATACGGTCGCCGGTGAAGCGCCACAGCCGCAAATTTGCCGCGCCCGGGATGATGCCTTCCTTGCGCGCCGGCAGCGTCATATAGGCATCGCTCGCCGCCAGCACATAATCCAGCGCAAGCAGGAGCTGGCAGCCGCCGCCAATGGCAAAGCCTTCGACGACGCCGATCCACGGTTTCTCGCGCGTGCCGCCGGCCATTTCGTCGGGGCTCAAGTCCGGCCGCGCCAAGCCGCGGAACAATTTATTGACGAGGCCCATGTCGCGCTTGATGTACCAGACGAAGGGAATTTTACCGTGGTAGAGGTGCGTCAGGTTGATGCCCGCCGAGAACAGACGGCGGCCGCGATATTTTGCGTGCTCGACCGTGTCGCCGCGCAGCACCGCGATATCGGTTTCGGGATCGAGCGTGGCGACGTCGACCGCGATTTCGAGGCCATCGAGCGTGGTCTCGTCCTCGGCGTTGAGAAAGCGCGGATTACACATCGCGACGACCGCCGCGTTGCCGCGACGCTCGAGCGTCGCACCGTCGAGCGCGAGCTTGCCGCGTTCAGCGAAGTGCCGGCCGTGTTCGAGCGTCTCCGGCAGCGGCAACAGCATGGCGTGACACAAATGCATTCCCGCCGCCGGATGCGCCAACACATGCGAGAGAAACAATCCTTGATCGATCTCGGCGCCGTCCTTGTGGCGCTGTTGTAAGCTGTTCTCTCGCGAAAGCTCGCCGTCGTCCGGAACGAGACCGGGCGCCACCGCCGCAGCATCGCGGACCAAATGCTCGACCCGCACGAATTTCGCAAAATCGCCGGTCAGGCGGCGATAAATCTGCTCCACATGAGCGCCGAGAAATTTTTCGCGCGCGACGCGGTCGCGTGACACGATCGCGGCGGCGGCGGCAGCTTGCGCGTCGGAACGGGAAGGCTTTTCCGGCAGGTGCGCGACTAGCTCGGCGCCGATCCGCCATTGCCGTGAGAGATTCTCCGTGTCGCGGCGGTAATCGCGAACGACCGCGCCATCGCACTTAAGCCATGCCGCGACGGTATCGCGCGGCAAGCCGGCGCGATCGAAGACGTCCGTCGAGAATGTATCCGCTGCGATCGCCATGGCTCAATTCCGCGGCCGCTTGTCGATGACGCGCTTGGCTTTGCCTTGCGAGCGCTCGATCGTGCCCGGCGCGACCGCGCGGACCGTCGTGGTCACGCCGACACGCGCCTTGATGAGATGCGCGCCGCGATCCGCCAGCGTCGTCATGGCATCCACCGGCAGCGCGTGGCGCGTTTCGACGATGACTTCAAGCTCGTCCAGGCGGTTGGGCCGCGTCACTTCGAGAATATAATGCGGCGCAAACAGCTGTTCGGTGGCGAGCGCCGCCTCGATCTGGCTCGGGAAGACATTGACGCCGCGGATGATCAGCATGTCGTCGCTGCGGCCCTTGATGCGTTCGATGCGGCGCATGGCGCGCCCCTGGCCGGGGAGAAGCCGCGTCAAGTCGCGCGTGCGGTAACGGATGACCGGCATCGCTTCCTTGGTCAGCGAGGTAAAGACCAGCTCGCCCTCTTCGCCTTCGCCGAGCACTTTGCCGCTGTCCGGATCGATGATCTCGGGGAAAAAATGGTCCTCCCAGACCGTCAGGCCATCCTTGCTGTCGGCATATTCCTGGCCGACGCCGGGTCCGATCACTTCGGAGAGCCCATAGACGTTGACGGCGTCGAGACCCATGCGCCGCTCGATCTCGGCACGCATCCCTTCGGTCCACGGCTCCGCGCCGAGAAGCGCGATGCGCAGCGACGATTTCCGCGCGTCGATGCCCTGGCGATCGAACTCGTCGGCGATGGCGAGGAGATAGGACGGCGTGACCGCAATGATATCCGGCTCAAAGTCGACGATGAGCTGAACCTGGCGTTCGGTAAAGCCACCACTTACGGGAATGACGGCGCAGCCGAGAAATTCGGCGCCGTAATGAAAGCCCAAGCCACCGGTGAACAGGCCGTAGCCATAGGCGATGTGCATCTTGTCGCCGGGCTTGCCGCCGGCGGCGCGGATCGAGCGCGCCATCAGCATGGCCCACATATCGATGTCGCCGCGCGTATAGCCGACCACTGTCGGCTTGCCGGTGGTGCCGCTGGAAGCGTGAATGCGCACGATCTGGTCCATCGGCACCGCGAACATGCCGAACGGATAGTTTTGGCGTAAGTCTTCCTTGGTGGTGAAGGGAAGCTTGGCAAGATCGTCGAGACTTTTCACGTCGCCCGGATTTATGCCGACCGCCGCGAATTTCTTTCGGTAATGCGGCACCTGCAGTGCGCGCGGAATGGCGGCGTTGAGACGCTCGAGCTGCAGCGCGCGCAATTCGTCGACGCTCGCCGTCTCGATCGGCTCGGCCCGATCGCGCGGGCGCGGGCGCAAATCCAGGTCCGCCATTGCGTTTCCCCCGGCCACAATCATGGTCGCCCCCCTACTCTATGGCGTGTTGGAATCGCCCGCAATTCGGCGGGCCGCGACGCTTTAATTCTGGAAGAACCTGTTTTTCGGGCGCGGCAGGCCGAGGTGCTCGCGCAGCGTCGTGCCTTCGTAGTCACGGCGGAACAGGCCGCGCTGCTGCAATTCCGGAACGACCTGCTCGACAAAATCATCGAGGCCGCCGGGCAAATAGGGAAACATCACGGTAAAACCGTCGGAGCCCTCGGTTGCGAGCCATTCCTCCATTTCGTCGGCGATTGTCACGGGCGTGCCGACCATAGCGAGGCCGGAATAGCCGCCGAGCCGCTGCGCGAGCTGGCGCACGGTCAGGTTCTCGCGCTTGGCCAGAGCGATCGCTCGCTCGCGTCCGCTCTTCGAAGCGTTGCTCTCCGGAATATTGTCCGGCAGCGGCCCATCGGGATCGAATTTCGAGGCATCATGACCGAGCGCGATCGATAGCGAAGCGATGGCATTGGCATAGTCCACCAAGCTGTCGAGCTTCGCGCGCTTCGCCTTCGCCTCCTCCACCGTGTCGCCGACAACAACAAAGCACGCCGGCAGGATTTTCATGTGCTCGCGCGAACGGCCGAGCTTTTCCATACGGCCCTTCACGTCGGCATAGAATTGCCGGCCCACGGCAAGATTGCTCTGCGCGGTAAACACGGCTTCCGCGGTCTCCGCCGCAAGCTGCCGGCCGGACTCCGACGCGCCGGCCTGCACGATCACCGGCCAGCCCTGGATCGGCCGCGCAATATTGAGCGGGCCGCGCACCGAAAAATATTTGCCCTTGTGATCGAGCACGTGCATTTTCGTCGGATCGAAAAAGATGCCGTCCTCGACGTCGCGGACAAAGGCGTCATCCGCCCAGCTATCCCACAGCCCGGTCACCACGTCGTAGAATTCGCGCGCGCGGCGGTAGCGCTCGCCGTGCTCCATATGCTCGTCCAGCCCGAAATTGAGCGCCGCGTCCGGATTGGAGGTGGTGACGATGTTCCAGCCGGCGCGGCCGCCGCTCAAATGGTCGAGCGAAGCGAAACGCCGCGCGATATGATACGGTGCATCGAATGTGGTCGAGCCGGTGGCGACGAGCCCGATGCGCTCGGTCACTTGCGACAGCGCCGACAACAGCGTGAACGGTTCGAACGAGGTCGACGTGTGGCTGCGCTTGAGCGCGTCCATCGGCATGTTGAGGACAGCCATATGGTCGGCCATGAAAAATGCGTCGAACTTCGCAGCCTCCAGCTTCCGGATGGATTCCTTGATATGGGGGTAATTGAAATTCATGTCCGGCCACGCGCCGGGATAGCGCCACGCGCCGGTATGGATCGACGCCGGCCGCATGAAGGCGCCGAGGTGGAGTTGACGGGACGGACTCATCGCATCGACCTCATTCCCGATAACCTGGATAAAAGTAAGCGCGGTTTTCCGCGCGGAATAGACTGTCGATCATTTAGCTAAAAGCAAAGGTGAGTCCACACTTCGCCGCTCTTGGTGCTGAGCACGAGCGGACATTTCAGGCGCTCGAGGCCGGCCTTGGCATTGTCGTCGCCGAGCGCCACGGCGCGCTGGTAATCGGCCTTGGCGGCATCCTTATCCCGCGGCCCGCCTCGTCCGGCCTCCTCGAAGGCGCCGAGCCATTCCAAGGCCGCGGCGTTATTTTGCGCGGCGGCCTTGGCGAACAAGGCGCGCGCGCCGACGTCGTCTTTCGGGCCGCCGGTGCCGTTCGCCAACATCACGCCGAGCTCGAACTGTGCTTCCGCCGAATTGCTCGCCGCCGCTTTCTCCAGCAATGCCCTCGCCTCCACCGGGTCCGCCGGCGTGCCGCCATTGCCCGACAGTGCCGCGAGATTGGTGGCGCCGCGCGGGTTGCCGGCTTCGGCGGCGCGCTGGAACAGCGTGCGCGCCTGGGCCTCGTCACTGGCGGCACCGGTGCCGTTGGCGAGCAGTATGCCGAGTTCGACCATCGCCGAGGTGCTGCCTTTGTCGGCCGCCTTGCGATAAGCCCCGGTCGCTTCCGGCAGTTGCCGATTCGCGGCATAGGCTCTGCCGAGCTCATACATCGCGCGGCGCGACGTCCCCGCTGCGGATTTGCAAAACTTGATTGCGGTTACGATATCCCCCGGCGCTATCGCGTTAGTGCCTTTGATATCGGCCGGCTTGTCCGGATCGGTCGGATCGGCCGCGACGCGGTCGCACAGCGCCAACGCCGCCGACTGCGCGTGCGCCGGGCTAAAGGCCCCGGCGAAAACCTGCACCAACAGACCGATAAAAAGACTGCACGCGGCCGCAACTGGGCCAGATCGGTTCATCATAGCCGCAATTGTAAGTCTGCGACACCCGCCCAGCAAGCAGTGGCAATTTTCACCATAAAGCCTTAGAACGCGCGATGCGGCCGGGTTAGCTCAGCGGTAGAGCAGCGGTTTTGTAAACCGTTGGTCGGGAGTTCAATTCTCTCACCCGGCACCAGCATTACCCCGACGTACAAAGGTCCGCGCAGTCGATGCGCCGGCGGACAACGGCGCGGGCAAGTCGATCGGATTTCGAGACAGCCTAAAAATTCAGGCAACCCCGGCCTAGCGACTGAATTTCATCTCGCCCGCGACCCAGGTCTCGCTGACTTTGATGTCACCGAGGTTCTCGGGATTCGTACTGTACGGGTCGGATTCGAGGATGACGAGATCGGCCTCTTTACCTTTCTCGAGTGAGCCGATCCGGTCGCCGAGCCCGATCTGGCGCGCGGCGTTGATCGTGACCGCGCGCAGGGCCTCGTCGAGGGTGACCGCCTGGTCTGCACCGATGGTCGAGCCGTCGATGACGCACTTGCGCGTCACCGCCGTGCTGACGAGCGCGAGCGACCCGAGCGGCGAACACGGCGAGTCCGTATGCAAGGTAAAGGGCACGCCGGCCTTGACGCAGGCCCCAGCCGGGTCGGTGAAAGCGGTACGCTCGGGCCCGAAGATCTGGTCGCGATAGGCCGCGCCGTAGAATCGCACGTGGTTCATCAGAAAGCTTGGCTGCACATTGAGCTTCTTCATCCGCAGGATCTGTTCCGGCCGCGCGATCGTCGAATGCTCGATGCGGTTGATGCCTTGGGCGGTCGAGGAACCGTAGGCGGCCTCGATCGCGTCGAGTGAGATGTCGATGGTGTAGTCACCATTGCAATGGATCTGTATCGGCAGCCCGGCCGCCTTCACTTCCGCCACCATCTGCTTCATCTGCTGGGCATCGAAGTTCGGCGTGCCCTTCTTGTCCGTGTCCAGATAGGGCACCGTCTGCGCCGCGGTCTCCGTCTGGTTCGATCCGTCGCCGACAATCTTCACGCCGTATAAGGAGAACAGCGAGTTCGGTAGCTGCGTAGCCTTCGCCCCCAGGCCGAGGCTGCGGTAGGGCTCGTAGCCCTTCATATCCTCGTACATCAAGCTGGCGCTGGTACGGCAGGCGGCCTGCGGCGAGAGCCGGGCGAACTGGGCAATCCACTCCGACCGGAGCGTTCCTGGCTCGTGCACCGTGGTGTTGCCGGTCGCCGCGACGGATCGCAGAAAGTCCCCCACCGCCTTGATGGCGAGCGGCGGCGTGATCTTCGGCAGGGCGAGCAGCACGAACTTCAACAGGGCGCTCTCCTCGTAGACGAGGCCGTTGAGCTGTCCCTTGTTGTCGCGGCCGAAATGCCCGCCGCCCGGGAGAGTGCCGATGTTTTCGGGAATACCGGCCACCTTGAGCGCCATGCTGTTAACGCAGGCGTCGTGGCCGTTCGTATACCAGACGTAGATCGGGTGGCTGGTCGAGATCCCGTCCAACTCCTCGCGCGACAGGTCGCCGCCCTGCAGTAGGTTGTCGAAATTCGCGCAGCTGATCCATTGGCCGGACGGCGTCTCGGCCGCCATCGACCGCAATTCGGCGATCAGCTTGCTGCGCGTCGGGAACTTCGTGTATCCGACGTCCGTCAGCAGCCCGAGGATGAGGGCCGAGAGGACCGTATGATTATGTGGGTCGATGAAGCCCGGCATCATGACGCGCCCATCGAGGTCGATGATCTTAGTGTCCTTCGACTTTAGTCCCGCCGCGGTGGCCTCCGCGCCGAGCGCCAGGATTTTCCCCCCGCCCACGGCGAGCGCCTCGACTGGAGCGGCACCCGGAACCGGAATGATTTTCCCGCCCTTGAAGATAACGTCGGCCCCGGCATCCGCCGCAATCGCCGGACTCGCGCCGCCGGCCGTGGCGGCGGCGCCGGCGGCGGCGACCGAGAACGCCATGAAGTTACGCCGCGTCGAATGCAACCTGCCGCGCCCGAAGATTCCGCCGCTGCCGCCCGCGTAGAGATCGTCTTTGAGTAAAAGTGTGCTGAAACAACCACGGCACATGCGGGTCACCTTTCCAAGTTGAGCCCCGGACTCCCCGGATGGACCCGATGTTGGAGCTAGTGATTTTCCAGGCTCTCGGAAGGACCGTACGTGTTTGTGCTGGGTCGTCTGCAATCCATGCCCGGAGCGGGCGGGCGGAGCAAAACGGGCACCCGGCACCGGCGCTCCTGCCGAATTACGACCGCTTCCGGATCGTGTGACCGCCGCCGTGTTGACGATGATGGTCGGCGGCGCGATTGCGCAGCAAGCTCCGCCACCACCGGCGGCGCCGCGGCCCGCCACGGCGCCAGGCGCCCGGCCCGTGCCGGGCTCGCAAACGCCGTCGCAAGATAACCTCCCGCAACGAACGATCGCGACTTATGGCGGTTGGGTTCTGCAATGCGCGATCAACACCAATCCGCCCTCGCAGGAAGTCTGCGATATGTCGCAGGTGACCCAGTTACAGGGCAAAAATCTGCCGTTCTCGCGGATTTCAATTGCCCATCCGGAGAAAGGGCAGCCGGTCAAACTGATCGTTCAAGTCCCGGTCAACGCCTCCTTCAGCACCCAGGCTCACATTTAGACGAGCGACGACGATCCGGGATTCGTGGCGCCTTTTACGAACTGCACTCCTAACGGCTGCTTCGCGGAATTTTCTCTCAACGAGGACCTCCTGAAAAAAGTGCGCGCGGCTTCCAATGCCGGCAAGCTGTCGTTTGCCGATGCCGGCACGCATCCCGTGACGGTGCCGGTCTCGTTCAACGGCTTCGATGCGGCGCTCGACGCGCTGGCCAAAAAGTGAAAGTAAAGTTCCGCGCGCGCCGCAGCGTGACGAACTGAACCCCCCGACTGATTCCACCGTGCGGCTGCAGAGTCCAAGCCGCAGCAATGCGAGCGCTTACAGGGTCCTCTGTTCGGCGCCGCATTCTTTGCAGGTGTAGGCGACCCGGGTTTGGCCTGGGGCTGCCGTTACGCGGTTCGGCGCGCCGCATTTGCCGCATTTGGTTTCGATCCGGGTATTGCCCTGCTTGATGGTGACGGTTTTCCGCTCCAAGGCCTCTTTCACGAGACGCTCCGCCTCGTCGCGCATCTGCTGCTTTGACATTTCGGGCTTTCTTCCTTGCTGGCTCCCCGCTCCTACATCTGATCGCGGAGTTCGGCAACGCCCTCGATGGACGGGCTCCGCCTCGTCGGCGCCACATTGCCGCTCGCAACGGTGGAATATCGGCCGCCGATTTCGGTTAGTATCCCTTACACCGACAATATCAGGGAGCGTGCGATGGCCGAGCAGAAGGTGCCTTATCAAGTCGACGGCCGGCAATTCGAGGGCGTGATCGTCTATGACGACAGTGTGAAG
Organism: uncultured Alphaproteobacteria bacterium; assembly: GCA_963775515.1. Taxonomy (GTDB): domain Bacteria; phylum Pseudomonadota; class Alphaproteobacteria; order Rhizobiales; family Xanthobacteraceae; genus BOG-931. The sequence continues at coordinate 56,823 of CAVZIQ010000005.1, forward strand.
GCAAAGCGCCCGGTCGTCTTCATGCAGCCCGATTGGAAAGGCGTGTGCCCCGATACGATCGGTCAGGCGCGCGCCGTCGCCGGCAAAGACTACGTCGTGCTGATGGCCGACATGTTCGGCTCGGGTTACGGCGCAAAGCTGAAGACCGTGGACGAATTGCGCGCCGGCATGCTCGCCGTGCACAAAAATCTGCCGTTCACGATCGCCTGCGGCGGCAAAGCGTATGAGTCGCTGTTTGCCGAGGCGCAAAAACTCGGCGTCGTCGGTCCCGCAAAGGTCGTGGCGATCGGCTATTGCGCCGGCGGCGGCTATGTCCTGGAGCAGGCGCGCGCCGGCGCGGATTACAAGGCGGTCGTCGTGTTCCATGTCACCAATCCCAATCCGGTCGTTGCCGGCACGCCCTGCAACATCAAGGGCCGCGTCCTGGCGATCCACGGCCGCGCCGATCCGGTGACGCCAAAGCCGATGATGGACGCGCTCGAGGAAGAGTTCAGCAAAGCCAAGATCGATTGGCAGGTGATGATGTTCGGGCCGCCGGCCGTGCACTCGTTCTGCGATCCGACCGCCAAGGGGCCGGCGACGCAGTACGACGAAAAGCTCTGCCGCAAATCCTACATGCTGATGCGCGATTTCTTCGCCGAGACGCTGTGATGCTGCGCGCCGGTGCCTTGTTCGCGATCGTCGTCGGAGCGACCGCGTTTAACGTTGCCGGCGCGTGCGCCCAGACGCTGACAAAGCCCGATCCCAAACCGGTTCCGCCATTGCCCGCTCCGGCGAATGCACAGGCGCGCGCACGCGCCCAGGCCTGCAGTGCGCTTGGCACCGGCTTCGCTCAGATTCCCGGCACGGATGCCTGCGTCAAGATCGGCGGCGGCGTGGCGACGGACGCAACCGGGATTGGCAACTGATATCGACCGATCGAAAGGAGAACGTCATGCCGGCATTGACGCGACGCACGCTCCTCGCTGCCACGGCGGTTGCAGGAGTCGCCGCCAGCGCCGATCCCGCTGCGGCTGCCGCTCCACTCGCCGACAAACAGGCGCCCGCCATCTATCGCTACAAGATTGGGGCGTACCAGCTGACCGCGCTCTACGATGGCATCTGGTATCGCCCGATCACCGACAAATTCATTCGCAATGCGCCGTTCGCCGACGTGGAGCACGCGCTCGATGTAGCGTTCATGCCGCATGACGAGCTGGCGACGCCGTTCACGGCGCTGGTCGTCAATATCGGCAGCAAGCTTGTTCTGATCGACACCGGCACCGGCGGCCAGATATCGCCCGCGGCCGGCGAGCTGCGCGACAACCTCGTCGCCGCCGGGATCGACCCGCATGCGGTTGACCAGATCGTCATTTCGCATTTTCATCCCGACCACATCAACGGCATCAAGGACAAGGACAACAATCTGATTTTCCCCAATGCCGAGATCATGGTGCCGGCGCCGGAGTGGGCGTTCTGGATGGACGACGCCAACCTGAACGCAGCGCCCGCGGATCTCAAACCGACCTTCCTCAATCAGCGGCGCATCTTTACCGATATCGCCAAGCAGGTGACCCACTACCAGCCCGGCAAGGAAGTCGCGCCCGGCATCGTCACCCTGCCCGCTCCGGGCCATACGCCCGGCCATACCGTTTTTGCCATTCATTCCGGCGAACAATCGCTCCTGGTGTTGAGCGACACCGCGCAGCATCCGGCCGTGTTCGCGCGCCATCCCAATTGGGAGGCCGCCTTCGACGTCGACGGTCCCGAAGCGGTTGCAACGCGCAAAAAAATCTTCGACCGCGCGGCCGCCGACCGGATGCTGATCACCGGCTACCACTTTCCGTTCCCGGCTTGCGGCCATCTGATCAAGACCGCGACGGGCTACGAGCACGTCCCGATCGAGTGGCAGACGAATCTTTAGTGGAGCGTGATCCTTCTCCGAAAGCCGGTGCAGGACGCAATCGGAGGCCGGCTCGTGAGCCGGCCTCCCTGATCCCGGGTGCGATTTCTTCGTTGCTGTTGGACGCGGGACGACTTGGCTGCGCGTGATCTTGCCGGAACAAGCTCATGCTTTAAGTCCGGCTTGCGGATGGGACGGAGTTTAGCCGCCGGACACCCGCAAGCCGGTGCGTACGACCCGGGCCTCGGTTCGCACCTTTGTGGGATGCATATTCCGGGTCGCAGGCAAATTCGTTGTGTCAGGCAAATTACGCCGTGCACGCTGAACGCACCCTGAAGTCCCGCAGCAGAATCCGTTCACCTACGTGAAGTTCTCGTAATGCCCGCGGCGCGCAGGGCCGGAGCCGGCGATGATTTTCGGCATTCTTGCCCGGGATGAAGTGCTACGATGCGGTGTTTACTCCTTCTGAACAGCATCCCAGCGCCCTGAACCGGAGGGAAGTCATGCGCAAAATCTCACTCCTCGCCGCCGCCATGCTCGTCAGCGCCGCCGCCGGTGCGCCGAATGTCGCCAAGGCCATCGAAAGCGGCAGTCCGGCAGCGCCGCAAACGACGACCCAGCAGCCGCCGAGCACCACAGGCACGAAGAAGGCGCACGCCAAGAAGTCGAAGAAGTCGAGCGCGACGGAGGAGTTCTACAACGGCTGGCACAAGGCCTATGCGCTCATCTACGACAAGGGCGACTATGTCGGCGGCATCGCGGTGCTGCGTTCGATGGGTTACGACGACAACGCCGACGTGGCGACGCTGATCGGCTATGCCAGCCGCAAGCTCGGCCGCTACGACGACGCGAAGGTTTGGTACGATCGCGCGCTCGCCGCCGATCCCAACCACGCGCTGACCTGGTCCTATTACGGCATGTGGCAAGCCGAACAGGGCAACATCCTTAAAGCGCAGGACGACCTGCAAAAGGTCAAATCCATCTGCGGCACCGATTGCCGCGCTTATGTGGCGTTGAAAGAGGCGATCGACGGCACGGTGACATACTAGACGCGCTTGTTAGACGCGCTTGGCCCCGCTCCATTTTCTTGTCATTGGGACGGAAAGAACTTATTTCGCCGCCGCCGTCTCCGCCATGAGCCAGGCATGGTAGTCCGGATCGACAATATCGATCGGCAGCACCAGTATTGCAGGCGTGGTATAGGAGTGCATCTGTTTGACCGCGGCGCGTACCGGCTCGGAGAGGCTTGCACGCGTCTTGATAATCATCACCACTTCCTCGCCGCGCTCGATCGCGCCCTGCCACCAGTACAGCGACACCATCCCCGGCAGGATATTGACACAAGCGCACAGCCGGCGTTCGACCAGCGCCCGGCCGGCCTGCTCCGCCTCGACAACGGATGGATAGGTCGTATAGACGAACACCGCGCGCTGATTTGTATCCATCTCGTTTGTCCCCTATCGATCGTTCGTGGCGCCGCGCCGCCCTATTATGAAGCCTTTCCGCCATGCCGAAACGCCGCTCCGCATCCGGTTTCAAGCGCATCGCCTTCGTCGCCAGCGACGTGCCCGAGGCGCAACGGGCGCGCCAACGGCTGGCCCGCCGGTATGGCGACGCCCGCCCGGAGACCGCGGATGTCGTCGTTGCGCTCGGCGGCGACGGCCTCATGCTGGCGACCCTGCAACGGTTCATGAATTCCGGCAAGCCGATCTACGGCATGCATCGCGGCACGGTCGGTTTCCTGATGAACGAATACTCCGAAAACGCGCTGGCCGAGCGGCTCGCGGCGGCGCATGTCAGCGTCATCCATCCGTTGCTGATGCGCGCACGCGACGCCGCCGGCCGCGTCCACCGCCATCGCGCCATCAACGAAGTGTCGCTATTCCGCCAGACCTATCAGGCGGCGCGGCTGCGCATTCTGGTCGACGGCAAGGAGCGTCTGACGGAACTCGTCGCCGACGGCATCCTGTTGGCGACACCGGCCGGATCGACCGCCTACAATCTTTCGGCGCAGGGGCCGATCATTCCGATCGGCGCGCCGCTGATGGCGCTGACCCCGATCAGTCCGTTCCGGCCGCGGCGCTGGCGCGGCGCGCTGTTGCCCGACCGGGCGCGGGTCAAGATCGAGGTTCTCGAAGCCGGTAAGCGCCCGGTCGCCGCGGTCGCCGATCACGACGAGGTCCGCTCCGTCCGTTCCGTCGAAATCAGCATGGATCACGCGACCGCCATGCACATGCTGTTCGATCCCGGCCACAGTCTCGACGAGCGCATTCTCAGCGAGCAATTCGGCGTCTGACGCCCAATACAGCCTAATCGGTTTTGATGGAATCAAAAGCGGGCTGTAGCTTTTTGATTGACCACGATCTTTTCCGAAAGCCGTTATCCACTTTTCGGGATCATGCTCCAATGCTTAACCGAGCGTTAACGACGATTCTTTACGATTGAGCGTGCGGGGCTGCCGTCGTCGCGGCGGTGGCGCGGGGGTCGTATGGTTCGCATCGATTTCAATCGCCTGCGTTTTCTGGTCATCGACGACAATGCGCATATGCGACGCATTTTGCGCACGCTGTTGCATGGCTTCGGCACGCGCGAGGTCTACGAAGCCGAGGACGGCGCCGCCGGCCTCGAAGCCTTCACCCATTACATGCCGGATATCATCCTCGCCGACTGGGTGATGCCGATCTTCGACGGTTTGGAATTGGCGCAGATGATCCGCCAGCCCGGCGCCAACGCCAACCCCTATGTGCCTATCATCATGCTGACCGGACATTCCGAAAAAAAGCGCATCATGAATGCGCGCGATGCCGGCGTCACCGAATTCCTGGCCAAGCCGATTTCGGCCAAGTCGCTCTACGAACGTATTCTCAACGTGGTCGCCAATCCGCGGCCGTTCATCAAGAGCAAAACCTATTTCGGGCCGGACCGGCGGCGCAATGTCAATCCCAACTATGTCGGGCCGGAGCGACGTAAAGGCGGCAAGGCGGAAGTCACGCGCCAGCAGCCGCTGCTCGATAAAGCCAAGGTCTTGGTCTGACCGGGAGCATCATTCGCAATGGCCCAACGCAAGGATGATACTCCGTCGGTCGCGACTTACGCCGATCATGAAGTGATCACGCCGCCGCACGAACTGCGCAAAGCCGTGGCGCTGGCCCCGGATGCGGGCGACGATCCGGTCGCGCGCGCCGAAGCGGCGCTGGCCGAGCTTTCTTCCGAGTTCGCCGCATGGATGCAATCCGAATGCGAGCGTCTCGAAACGGCGCGCCAGGACGTCACGCGGCTCGGCTTTACCGAGAAGACCCACGAGGCGCTGTTCCGCGCCGCCCACGATATCAAAGGCGAGGCTGCGACGTTCGGCTATCCCGCAGCCGCCGGCGTCGCCGAAAGTCTGTGCCGGCTCCTCGAACACACGCCCGAGATCGAGCGCATCCCGATGAAGCTCGTCGACCAGCACGTCGATGCTGTGCGCGCGATCACTCGCGAATACGCTCGGCCCGATCTTACCGATGTGGCCGGCACGCTCACGTCGCGGCTACGCGAAGTCACCGACGAGTTCCTCAAGCGGGAAAACAGTTTTCGCCCCGATTATCTCGAAACGATCTTTTCACCGCCACTCGTTCCCGGCTCTGTCGCGACGTAAGCCGTCGCTTATCGCCGCAGAGCGGAAGTCACGCCGCCGCCGAGTGGGCTTGAGCCGCATCGTCTTCGGCGACGAGCTCATTGCAGAACATCCGCGCCTCTTCGCGCGCGGCCTCGGTCGCGAAACGGCGCAACAGCGTTAGCAGCGGCGCAAGCTCCCCGAGATCGGCATCCTCGCAACGGGTCAAAACGCGCTCGATCATGCGCCGTTTGAGCCGCGCGGCGCCGCCCGCCTCATGCAGGAAGCCCTCGCGCATGGCTTCGATCGCTTCCTTGAAGGCGGGATAGGTCGATGCCGGCAGCCGCGCTTTGTCGAACAGCGCCCGCAGACCCACGCTGCCGCGGTCGTGAATGAGCCCCGACACGCGCGCGACCGGCATCTCGGTCAGTTCGGCCAGCGCCTCCTCGAACAAAGCGATATTGCCGGACAATAGCGCGCGCAGAATGAGGCCGGCGGTGAGTTGTCCGCTGGCGCGCAAATGGCGGATAAGCGGGCGAAGTTCGCTCTCCGAAGTCGTCGCGGCAATTGTGACCGTCGCCTTTTCACAGGCTTCGCGCGCAATGCGCTGGGCATGATCGACATCGAGCCAGGCGCAGCCGGCGACAAAACCGGCAAGCGTCTCGGACAGCTTGATGACGAGCGTCTGCCGCGTGGCGGCGGGAATATCGTCGCGCATCAAGAGCGCCTCGCGGATCGCGGCGAGATGGCCGAACCGCTCCACGATGCGGTCGAACGAGAGCGGGGCCAGGTCGGCTGCGATATTTTCCACGAGCAGCAGGCAGGATTCCGCCGTCCCCACCTCGGCGATCGCCGCGGCAACGGAGCACGGCAGCGCAGCGCGGCTGGCGATCGCCGCTTGCACCGCGGCGCCCCCGGTCGCGACCCCATCGACCAGATCGGCATCGACGAAGAGCGGCGACAGCGCATAAACAGGCGCCGCGATCTGCGGCTGATCGGCAGCGAGCGCAATCACGATCGCCGGCGGCGCGCTCGGACTGGCGGCAAGCGCGTCGGCGAGCGAGCGGCGCACCAGCGGCGACGGATCGTCGAGCAGCATCAACATCGCGCCTTCGGCGGCGGCAAGATCGTCAGACGACAGATCGGAGTAAAGATAGGCGCGCGCGAGTGCGCTGGTCGCTTCGGCCCGTTCGCTGGCGGGCGCGGTGCGCACCCATTGCAGAAAATCGCGGACGATCATGGCTCGTTCACACCACGCGGATTTGCGGCAATCCCGATCCTATGGCGCGGCCCTTAATAAAGCGTTCACCATAAATCGCCGCAATTTCCGGGGCATAACGGGCTCGCGCCGTTGGGCGATCAGGTGCCCCGCTCATTGTCTTTGAACAAATCGAACATCGTCCCGGATGATGGAGCGGGGGTAGCACTCGCCCCTGACGGCGTATTGGACACGCCCCATAGCTGGCTCACGACCGCCGCGACCGGACCGGTGCGGCCGGGATCTTGAAACAGCCCATGGAAGATCTCGTTTTCCTGCTGCACACGGATCGGAGCGGCATCGGCGAAGGCGCTGGTCATGCCGGCGGTGTCGGGAACCGCAGCGGCGACCGCCGCCGGACCCGGAGCATTCGCGGCAGCCGCGGCAGGTGCCCGATGGATCGGAATAGTGCGCACGACATGCGGCGTGAGACTATTGGAGGCCGCAGAATTGGCAGCGACGACGGCTGTCGTGGCAGGCCCGGCGCTCGGCGCGATTGCGGCTTGCGCAACGGCATTCGCGGGCATGCTCGGCCGCGACCGCGCCGCCACATCGTAGCGCGCGGTGAGAATGTTGCGCACTTGTGCAAGTGTGCGCGGCGCGCCGGTCGAGCGATCGTAGAAGATCGACGCATTGGCGTGCGCAGCAACCGGGAAATAGCTCGCGGCGCTGGCGTCGGGGTGCGCGGCGGCGGACGAGATCAGGCGGGCCGCCCCGCCGGCGCCGAGGAAATGGGCGATGTAGAGTTCGCCTTCGCTGGGCGAGCGCCCGAGGCGTCCCGACAACACCGCCGCATTGGCTTGGGTGAACGCGCCCGCCATGATCGCGTTCGCGGTCGGGTCGTTGCGCAGCTTGAGAATTTCGCTGCGCATCATGGGATCGCTTACTTCGTAGTGGCCGGATGCCGTCTTGGTGATGGCCGCGGCATATTGGCCATAGCCCAGCGCCGCCCCCGACTGCTTCATGGTGGCAAGCCAGGTCTGGTCGATAAATTGAAAGAGCCCGCGCGCCGAGGACGTCGCGGCGCCGGCGTGCGGGTTGAGACCCGATTCGACCTGGGCCGTCGCCAACAGGTATTGGAAACTCGTCCCGGTAGCTTGCGCCGCCTGGCGAATAGCGCCGGTCACCGTCGCGCCGGCCGTCGGATTGCTGGAATCGACCAGCATGGCTTTTGCTCCCCTGCCGGCTCCCACCGGCTTCACGAGCGTTAGCGATCATTAACAATTATGGTAAACGTCGGCTTAACGGGAGCGTAGGAGGCGAAAATGGCGCAGCAAACGGCGGTGCGGCACAAGCGCGGTGGGCTTTATTTTGAGGATTTCGTCCCCGGCGAGCTCGTCGAACACCGTTATACGCGGACGGTCACCCAGATGGACAACATGCTGTTCTCCAACATGACGCTCAATCCGCAGCCGCTCCATATCGACCGGCATTTCTGCGAGCAGGAGACCGAATGGGGCCAGCCGCTGATGAACTCGCTGTTCACGCTGGGCCTGATGATCGGCATTCAAGTTTCCGACATGACAGTCGGCACCACGATCGCCAATCTCGGCATGACCGACGTCAAATTCCCCCACCCGCTGTTCGAGGGTGACACCGTGCATTGCGCGACTGAAGTCGTCGGCAAACGCGAATCGAAATCGCGGCCGGGCGCCGGCATCGTTGAATTTCATCACCGCGCCTACAATCAGGACAACAAGCTCGTCGCCGAATGCCGACGCCAGGCTTTTATCCGCATGCGGCCGAAGTGATCCGTCATTCCGGATCGGCGCGCAGCGGCGAGTCCGGAATCCATATTCGCTGAACCTGCAGAACTCGCACAGCAGTGCACCTCTTGAACCGATTGTGATTATGGATTCCGGGATCCTCGCTTCGCTCGGCCCCGGAATGACGGAAGGCAGATGACCAATGCGCTCGCTCCTGTTCGTTCCCGCCGATAGCGCCAAGAAGCTCGACAAGGCGATGACGAGTGGCGCCGATGCGATCATCGTTGACCTCGAGGATTCGATCGCGCCCGACGGCAAAGCGCGCGCGCGCGACAGCGCCGCGGCATTTCTAAAAACTGCAATGACGAGCGCGGCGCGGCCATACATGATGGTGCGCGTCAACGGTCTGCAGACCGGGCTGACCGACGCCGATCTCGATGCGGTCGCGGCGGCAAAACCGGACGCCATCATGCTGCCCAAGGCCGAAGGCGGCAACTCGGTCATTCATGCCGATGCAAAACTTGCCGTGCGCGAGGCGCAACGCGGCTTGCCGGACGGCGCCATCAAGATTCTCCCCATTGCCACCGAGACCGCTGCCGCGTTATTCGTTGCCGGCACATTTGCCGGCGCTAGCACGCGCCTGATCGGGCTCACCTGGGGCGCCGAGGATCTATCCGCCGACATCGGCGCGCGGGCCAACCGCGACGCGCAGGGTCGTTTCCTCGATCCCTATCGGCTCGCCCGCGTGCTGTGCCTTGCCGGCGCCGCCGCCGCCACGGTGCCGGCGATCGACACCGTCTTTGTCGATTTCCACAATAGCGAAGGCTTCCGCCGCGAATGCGAGGAAGCCTGCCGAGACGGCTTCACAGGCAAAATGGCGATCCATCCTGCACAGGTGCCGATCATCAACGAGGTATTCACGCCGTCGACCGACGCGATTGCACGCGCGCAGGCCATTGTCGACGCTTTCGCGGCCAATCCAGGCGCCGGCGTCGTCGGCATCGGCGGAGTGATGTACGACCGGCCGCATCTCGTGCGCGCGGAACAATTGCTGGCGCGTTCCCCAAAAAGCTGATCAGTCTTTGGTCCGATACACCGCCTTCGGATCGAACACGCGCTCGCCGACAAATTCGAGCGTCACCTCGCCCGCCTTGCCAAGCGGTACGGCGCGATAAAAGCACGAGCGCCGGCCGGTGTGGCAGGCGCCGGCGACTTGCTCGACCTTGATCCACACCGCATCCTGGTCGCAGTCGATGCGCAGTTCGACGACACGCTGGGTGTGGCCGGAGGTCTCGCCCTTTTTCCACAACGCGCGGCGTGAGCGGCTGTAATACCAGGCTTCACCAGTGGCGATGGTTTTGCCCAGCGCATCGGCATTCATATGCCCGACCATCAGCACGTCGCCGGATACGGCATCGGTGACGACGGCCGTGACGAGGCCGTCGGCATCGAATTTCGGCGTCAGGGCACGGCCTTCTTCGAGCTCGGAATCCGGACCGGGCGCTGCAAATGGTGAGCCTGTCGACAAGCAAACCTCAAATGGCGGAACCGCCACATCCAAAAACGCAGGCGGCAACGCAATCGTCTCGCATATCGCACCAACGGTGTCGAGGCGACACCCTTGGCACTATTTAGGTCGGACGCCGGCGCAATGCAGCGGCGTTCAGCTCACCGCTTCGGCATTCTTGAACTTCACCGGTATCATCAGATAGTGCACGCCGTTGGCGGCGGCGGGCGGAAAGTGTCCGGCGCGGATATTGACCTGGATTGATGGCAGGAGGAGGCGCGGCGCGGCGAGCGTGGCATCGCGCGCGGTACGCGCCGCAACGAAGTCGTTCTCGGCCACGCCCTCCCTGACGTGCACGTTCTTCTCACGCTCCTCGCGAACGGTGGTTTCCCAGGCATAGTTGTCGCGGCCGGGCGCTTTGTAATCGTGGCACATGAAAAGCCGGGTCTCGGCCGGCAGCGTCAGAAGCCGCCTGATCGAGCGATAGAGCCGATGCGCGTCGCCGCCGGGAAAGTCGGCGCGCGCGGTGCCGAAGTCGGGCATGAATAGAGTATCGCCGACAAAGGCTGCGTCCCCGATCCTGTAGGTGATGTCCGCCGGCGTATGGCCCGGCGTGTAGAGGACCTCGGCGGCAAGTTCGCCGATCCTGAAGCGTTCGCCGTCGGCGAACAAATGATCGAAGTCGCTACCGTCGGTCTTCAGCTCTGTTGCGTTGAAGACCGGCCGAAAGATTTGCTGCACGTCCTTGATGTGCTCGCCGATGCCGATCTTGGCGCCGGTTTTGGCCTTGATGTAGGGCGAGCCGGAGAGATGGTCGGCGTGGGCGTGCGTCTCGAGCGTCCACACGACGCTGTAGCCATGGTCTTTCGCTGCTCGCAGAATTGCTTCGACCGAGCGGGTGTCGACCGCGCCACTGTTTGGATCGTAGTCGAGGACCGGATCGATGACGACCGCCTCCCTGGTGGCCGGATCGGCGACAATGTAGCTGACGGTATTGGTCGGCTCGTCGAAGAACGCGCGAATAATCGGTTTTCCTGCCATGACACTATTCTTCCTTCTTTCAGCTCTTGAGCTCTTGACCTATATATGAGTACTTACTAAATAAGCAATCTCTAAATTATTGGATCTACAACGGCAACATCTATGAGCGTTCGGCAGGCAGATGCGGCGCAACTGGAAGCCAAGGCGGCGGAAGTCGCCGCCATCATGCGCGCGCTCGCCAACGAGCGCCGTCTGATGATTCTCTGCAAACTCGTCGAGTGGGGTGAAGCCAGCGTGAATTCGCTCGCCGCGGCGATCGGACTATCGCAGTCGGCGCTGTCGCAGCATCTGGCAAAAATGCGCGACGAAGGCCTCGTCAGCTATCGCCGCGAAAGTCAGACGCTCTGGTACCGCATCGCCGATCCCAGAATCGAGGAATTGTTCGCCATGCTCCATCTCCTGTTTTGTCCGACCGAGAAAGTAATCCGATAACCGCTTCAGAGAAGGGAACAACGCCATGTCGTTACCGAAAATTTCGCCGCAGCGGGCCAAGCGAATGCTGGATGACGGCGCCATTCTGGTCGATATCCGCGAGCCCGACGAACACGCGCGCGAGCATATCGCCGCCGCCACGCACCTGCCGCTGTCCCGGCTCGACGACGCAGATCTGAGCGTGCATCGCGGCAAGCCGGTTGTCTTTCATTGCCGCAGCGGCGCGCGCACGCTCGGCAACGCACCCCGTCTCGCCGCCAAGCTCGGCGGCGAATGCGAAGCCTATATCGTTGATGGCGGGCTCGACGCCTGGCGCAACGCCGGATTGCCCGTCGTGACGGATCGCCGGCAGCCGATCGAGTTGCAGCGGCAGGTGCAGATCGGGGCGGGCAGCTTGGCGTTCTTCGGTACGCTCCTCGGCCTGTTAGTCTCGCCGTGGTTCTTTGCCGTGCCGCTCTTTGTCGGCGCCGGCCTGACGACCGCCGGGCTCACCGGATTTTGCGGGATGGCCCGCGTGCTGGCTCACATGCCGTGGAACCGCGCGACCTATCAACCGCAAGTCCAACGCAGTTAGGCATCTCCTCCACCAAAGGCAGATCGCCTCATGATCCCGTCGCTGACCCAGGCCGCGCTCGGCGTCGCCTCCGGCTCGCTCGTCGGATTCTCGCTGGGGCTGGTCGGCGGCGGCGGATCGATCCTCGCCGTGCCGCTTCTCATCTACGTTGTCGGGGTTACCGACCCCCATGTGGCGATCGGCACCAGCGCCATCGCTGTCGCCGCAAGCGCGCTCGCCAATCTCGTACACCACGGCCGCGCCGGCCACGTGAAATGGAAATGCGCCCTGGTGTTTGCGGCAGCGGGCGTCTTCGGTGCCTTCCTGGGCTCGACGTTCGGCAAATGGGTCGACGGGCAAAAGTTATTGATGGCGTTTGCCGTCCTGATGCTCGTCGTCGCCGCATTAATGCTGCGAAAGCGATCAGCCGCGGGAAAACACGACGTCGAACTCAACAAGGAAAATCTGCCGTGGCTTCTCGGTATCGGTCTCGGCGCCGGCGCTTTATCGGGCTTCTTCGGCATCGGCGGCGGATTTTTGATCGTGCCCGGCCTCATGCTGGCGACCGGAATGCCGATCCTCAACGCGGTCGGCTCATCGCTTGTCGGGGTCGCAGCCTTCGGTCTGACCACAGCGGCGAATTACGCCGCCTCGGGCCTCGTCGATTGGGTGTTGGCCTTGGTATTCGTGACCGGCGGCGCGGCCGGCGGCTTAATTGGCGCCTCGGCCGCGCGCACGCTCGCGTCGCGCACCGGCGGTCTTCACATCGTCTTTGCGATCCTCATCGCAATGGTGGCGAGCTATATGCTAGTGCGCACGCTCTCGCCTGCCTAACTCAACGCGGCTCGCCGACGCCGCGCACCAGCGTCACGAAGCGCACCTGGTCTTCGCTGCTGTCGCGGAAGGTTCCGAGAAAACGCGTCGTCACCGTCGAGACGCCCGGCTTGGTGACACCGCGGACCGACATGCAGGTATGTTCGGCCTCGATCAGGACCGCAACGCCGTGGGGCTTGAGCACCTCATCGATGGCCACCGCGATTTGCGAGGTCAGATGCTCCTGCGTTTGCAGGCGGCGCGCATAGACATCCACGAGGCGGGCGAGTTTCGACAACCCAACCACGCGCTCGACCGGCCGGTACGCCACATGCGCCTTGCCGTAGAACGGCATCATATGGTGTTCGCAATGCGAGGTGAATCCGATGTCGCGGATGAGGACGAAATCGTCATAGGTCTCGGTCTCGCCAAAGGTGCGGGCGAGCGCATCCGCGGGAATTTCGCGGTAACCGCGGTAAAGCTCGTCCAAGGCGGAGATGACGCGCTTGGGCGTCGCCTTAAGTCCCTCGCGGGCGGGGTCGTCGCCGAGATAGGCGATGAGCGCGCGCACCGCTGCCTCCGCTTCCTCCCGCGACGGCCGATTTTCGACGGGCGCCGGCGTCGTACGAACATGGTCCGCAATTGGCCCGCGCGGCCATTGCTTGATAACGGCGTCCATCGTCACTCCAATCGCCGGATCGAATTCCGGAACTTCAATTCCATTGCGGCAACGCCTATATAGTGGATTGCCAGATAGACTCAACAAACCCGGGTAAATTGCCGATTTTGCGATGCTAAACGAAGTCTACAATCGCCGGATTATCGAGCTTGCCGGCACCATTCCGCGGATCGGGCGGCTTGCCGAGCCGGACGCAACGGCGACCGCGCTGTCACGGTTGTGCGGCTCGACCGTCACCATCGACCTGAAGATGGACGGCGATACCGTGACCGATTTTGCTCACGAGGTGAAAGCGTGCGCGCTCGGCCAGGCCTCATCGTCAATCATGGCGCGCAACATTATCGGCTCCAGGGCGGAGGAGCTGCGCGAATTGCGTGAAACGGTGCGCAAAATGCTGAAAGAAAACGGCGCGCCGCCGGCCGAGGGCAAGTGGGCCGATATCGCGGTGCTCGAACCGGTCCGCGACTACAAGGCGCGCCACGCTTCGACGCTCTTGACCTTCGACGCCGTGGTCGATGCCATCGGCCAGATCGAGAAGAAGCGCGGTGCGAAAGCCGCAGCGGAGTGATTTCGTCATTCCGGAAACTGCGAAGCGGTTGTCCGGAATCCATAACTACCATCCGAGCGGGGTCCGCACCGATTGTGGCTATGGATTCCCGGCTCGCGGGCGAGAGCCCGCGCCCCGGAATGACGGCATTGGATAACGCTCATGCCCTTCGACGGACTATTCGACGCCTCGCTTCGCGCCCCTCGCCTGCTCGGCCGCGGCCTGGTCAAAGTCTATCGCTACACACTCTCGCCGCTGGTCGGCTTTCGCTGCCGGCATCTGCCGACCTGCTCCGACTATGCCGATCAGGCGCTCGATCGCTTCGGGCTGTGGGCCGGCGGCTGGATGACGCTGGCGCGGCTGTTGCGCTGCCAGCCGTGGGGCACCTCAGGCCTCGATTTGGTGCCGCAGGCGTTGCCGCAAAAATCGCGCTGGTATATGCCGTGGCGCTACGCACGATGGCGCGGGACGAATGACGTCCCGCCCGCGTCGCTTGCCGGACGGGACGCGGCAGGTTGATGCGCGAAAGACTGAATTCGTCCGGCCACGCTTACCTGCATTCGTAGGCAGTGAGTGAGCAACAGGAGCGAAGAATGGTCGCGCTGACCTTTCCCGACGGCGCGCGTCGGGACTATCCGCAAAACACCACCGGCCTCGACATCGCCAAAGGGATTTCGCCGTCGCTTGCCAAACGCACGGTGGCGATGGCGCTCGACGGCAAGGTCGCCGATCTTTCCGACCCGATCGAGCGCGACGCCAAAATCGAATTCCTGACCCGCGACGACCCGCGCGCCCTCGAACTCATCCGCCACGACGCCGCCCACGTGCTCGCCGAAGCCGTGCAGACGCTGTGGCCCGGCACCCAGGTCACCATCGGGCCGGTGATCGACAACGGTTTCTATTACGATTTCTTCCGCAATCAGCCGTTCACGCCCGAGGATTTCGCCGCCATCGAGAAAAAGATGCGCGAAATCATTGCGCGCGACAAACCATTCACCAAGGAAGTGTGGTCGCGTGCGGAGACCAAGCGCGTCTTCGCCGACATGGGCGAACAGTTCAAAGTCGAGCTGGTGGACGCCATCCCCGAAGACCAACAGATCAAAATCTACAAGCAGGGCGACTGGTTCGATCTGTGCCGCGGTCCGCACATGACCTCGACCGGAAAAGTCGGCAACGCGTTCAAGCTGATGAAAGTCGCCGGCGCCTATTGGCGCGGCGATTCCAATCGCGAAATGCTGTCGCGCATCTACGGCACAGCCTTCGCCAAGCAGGAAGACCTCGACGCCTATTTAAAGCAGATCGAAGAGGCGGAAAAGCGCGACCACAGAAAACTCGGCCGCGAGATGGATCTCTTTCATTTCCAGGAAGAGGCGCCCGGCTCCGTCTTCTGGCATCCCAAAGGCTGGACGCTGTTCCAGACGCTGGAAAGCTATATCCGCCGCCGGCAGATCGACGCCGGCTATGCCGAGGTCAATGCGCCGCAGCTCATCGATTCCTCGCTGTGGGTCGCTTCCGGCCACATGGCGACATTTCGCGATGGAATGTTTTTGGTGCAGCCCCGCGAGGAGGACGAGCGCACTTACGTGATCAAGCCGATGAATTGCCCCGGCCATATCCAGATTTTCAAGAACGGATTGCGTTCCTACCGTGAGCTGCCCTACAAGATTTGCGAATTCGGCAAGGTGCACCGCTTCGAGCCGTCCGGCGCGCTGCACGGGCTAATGCGGGTGCGCGCCTTCACCCAGGACGACGCACACATCTTCATCACCGAGGAGCAGATCGCCGAGGAAGTCCTCAAGGTCAACGATTTGATCCTGTCGATCTATCGGGATTTCGGCTTCGACGACGTGCGCATCAAATTCTCCGACCGGCCGGAAAAACGCATCGGCGACGATGCCGCGTGGCACAAGTCCGAGGCGGCACTAATGCAGGCGCTCGAAGCGTCCGGCCGGCCGTGGACGCTGAACAAGGGCGAAGGCGCCTTCTACGGCCCCAAGCTCGAATACGTATTGCGCGACGCCATTGGCCGCGATTGGCAATGCGGCACCGTGCAGGTCGATCTCAACATGCCCGGCCGGCTCGGCGCCTTCTATATCGACGAGCACTCCAACAAAGTGACGCCGGTGATGCTGCATCGGGCGATGTTCGGCTCGCTCGAGCGCTTCACGGGAATCATGATCGAGCATTATGCCGGCCACCTGCCGTTGTGGCTGTCGCCGCTGCAGGCGGTGATCGCGACCATCACGTCTGACGCCGACGATTACGCGCGCGAGGCAATCGCGGCGGCGCGGCACCTGGGCCTGCGCATCGAAGGCGACCTGCGTAACGAAAAAATCAACTACAAGGTCCGCGAACATTCGCTGGCCAAGGTTCCGGTGCTCCTCGTCGTCGGCAAGAAGGAAGCCGCCGAGCGCACCGTCTCTATCCGCCGCCTCGGCAGCGACAAGCAGCAGACGCTGCCGCTCGATGCGGCGCTTACCGCGCTCGCTCAAGAGGCGGTACCGCCGGATATGGTGCGGATGAAGAAGGCGGCGTGAGCTTGCGAGGAGGCAAAACCCTCACCGCGCCAGGACTTCGACCTCGCCGTCGACGCCGGTGATGACCGTGAAGTCGCGCTGAAAGGTCTTGCCCTCGTTGCGCGCGATGACGTGGTAATCGCCTTCGGCCAGCACAATACGCGGGAATGCGCCGATCAATTCCTTGATGACGTCGCCGCCCGGCGTCAGCACGGTCCACTGCGTATTGGCGAGCGCCTCGCCGCCGGGATTGTTGACGAGCTTGAGCGTGATGACCGCGGCGCGATGCGTGACCACGATATCGGTAAGCTTGCCCGCCTCCACGTTCACGTCGGAGCGCACCACCGAATTACCGTCGCCGTAATTCGACACGATGTTATAGGTTCCCGCCGGCACGAGAACGACGTCGCCCGACATCACGTTCTGCGCAATGCGGCGACGTTCGGCGGTTGCGAACTGGCTGCCGGTGTAGATCTCGAATGATATCTGCCCGGTAGGGATACGCGCGTCGCCGACGCGGCCCTCAAGCCGCATGCCTCCCGCGGGGATGTCGAACACTTCGCGCACGGTCTCGGCGCGCAGCTGGACCGCCTTGGCGGCGCTGGCGAGCCCGAGGCTTGCATCGACGACGTAGTTGCCCGGCGGCAGGACGAAGGTCGGCGCCGCCGCGTGGTCCTCCTTGATCAAAGGGAAAATTCCGGTGGCATCGGGCTTTGCCGCATAGACGCGCCAGATAACGCCGCCGTTGATGAGCGGTGCGTCACGGCCGTAGCGCGCCACGACGGCGAGCGCCACGCGGCCGGCGGGAACAAGCGGCTCGGCTTGCGCGAGCGGCGCTTGGGCCAGCGGATTCGGCGTGACGATCGTCGCGCCGGGCGATCCGGTGCCGGGCACCGGCGGCGCGGGCGCCATCGATTGCGGCGGCGCCAGATTACGAATTGGCGCCGACGTTTGCGCGAAAGCATGCACTGGCACGAGCAGAACGACCGCCGCAACGGCCAAGACCGCAACGCCGCAGCGCCGAATAGTTTTGAAGCCCCACCCTGACATCGCGTTTTTTCTCGAACTTAAACGCGGCAATTTCAAGCCGTCGGCGGCGTTTCACGCCGCCCAAACGACGCCCCGACACGTGCGGTATCTAGCTGACTCGCCGTCACTTTCACCTTATCGTGGCGCCCGGCTTGTTGCCTGTTTCATTCGATCCGATGATTGGATCGCGCCGGCCGGGCGTTATTGTCGCGCAAGGCCCAGTTTAGGACGAAATACGTGAGGATCCGGTGAGTTCAGTCGAGGTTAGGGACAAGACGGTCGACGCCCGTCATGCCGACGTCAAGCGTAGCCGACCGTCGATCGGCCTCGTGCTCGGCAGCGGCGCGGCGCGGGGTTTTGCCCATATCGGCGTCATGCGGGCCTTGCAAGCGCACGGCATTACCCCCGACATCATTGTCGGCACATCGATGGGTGCGCTGGTCGGCGGCTGCTACGCCACCAATCAGCTCGACACGCTTGAGGACTGGGCGCGCTCGCTGACAAAGCGGCGCATCATCAGCTATCTAGACGTCAGGATCGGCGGCTCTGGGATTATCGGCGGCACACGGCTGGCGAACCGGCTGGAGCAATCGATCGGCGATATTGCGATCGAGGACCTGCCGATCCGTTTCACCGCGATTGCCACCGAGATCGGGACCGGCCACGAAGTCTGGCTGACCCGCGGTTCGCTGGCGCTGGCGCTGCGCGCCTCTTACGCCTTGCCGGGAATTTTTTCTCCCGTCCGTCTCGGCGGCCGCTGGCTGGTCGATGGCGCCCTCGTCAATCCGGTGCCGGTATCGGCGGCGCGCGCGCTCGGCGCCCGCGTCGTCATTGCGGTCAATATGGATGCCGACAAATTCGGCCGCGGCGCCACGATCGCAAGCCACGGCGCGGATGCCGGCGACGACCAAGCGCTTGCGCCGGTCCATCATACCGGCAACGGCTTCGCCCGCTTGCGCAGCATGTTCGGGGCCGAACGGGCGCTCAAGCGTCATATGCTGACCGGCGACGCGCGGCCTGGTTTCTCCACTGTGATGATCGAATTGTTCAACATCATGCAGGACCGCCTCACCCGCATGCGGCTCGCCGGCGATCCGCCGGATGTCCACATCACGCCGCGGATCGGCAATATCGGCTTTCTCGATTTCCATCGCGCCGCCGAATCCATCGCGATCGGCCAATCCGCCACGGAAAAAGCGATTGATTCGATCACGGAATCGGTCGCCGAACTGAGCTGATAGCAACTCCTTTCGCCCCGGGATCATTCGCGTTGGATGCCGCAATTTCATCACGATTTGCGTGATCTAACCGAACCGGGTGCGATCAAGTACTGAGCGCGCGAGCCTTTCGCTGCTTTCATTCAGACTCGCACTTTCGGAAGGCCGTCAGGTTGTCGTCAGCAAGTTAGCTGAGGCTGCGTCCGACAGCTGTTTACCTCCAGTTTAGGCTGCCGCATGCGGATTTTACTGATCGAGGATCACCAGCGGCTTGCGAACTCAATCGTCGAGGGGCTGGCGGGATTTGGCTTTGGGGTCGATTTATTCGCGACCGCCGAAGAAGGCTTAGCTGCGAGCAAGAGCATCTCTTACGACGCAATTGTTCTCGATCTCGGATTGCCCGATCGGGACGGGCTCGACCTAATTCCGGAACTTCATACAGCAGTAAGCTGGATGCCAATACTCATTCTGACGGCGCGCGACGGCATAGATGATCGCGTGGAAGGACTCGACCGGGGTGCGGACGATTATCTTCTCAAGCCCTTTGCCATGAAAGAACTCGCCGCTCGGCTGCGAGCCCTGCTTCGCAGACCCGGCGGTCCATTGGGTATCACCATCGATATCGGCAACATCACTCTCGATACTTCGGCCAGGCAACTCAAAGTCGGCGGCCGAACGGTCGCAATCCCGCCACGGGAACTCGATGCGCTCGAGTTATTGATGCGGCGCGCCGATCAGGTGGTACCGAAGCGTTTATTCGAGGATTCTGTGTACGGTTTCAGCGATGATGTGACGCCGAACACGATCGAAGCATTGGTGTCGCGTCTAAGGCGAAGACTGGAAACAATCGAAGCGCGAGTATCCATTCATACACTTCGCGGCATCGGCTATCTGCTCAAAGAATGAGTTGAGAATATCATGTCGCTTTCTTCACGTATCATTGTTCGTCTAACTGTCACGACAGCCATAGCGGCCGGAGTCGCCTATGGCTGGCTTTACTTGAAGCAAAGTCGGGTTGAAACCTATCTTCGCCAGAGAACGCTCGTCCGACAGGCGCAGGAGGTTTCAAGATATATTTCTGTAAGTCCTGATGGCTCCGTCGATCTTGACCTGCCATCGAAGCTCGCCGAAGCCTACAACAATCCTGGAAGCAGCTACCAGTATGCGGTGCGCGATGACGCTGGAAGAGTTGTAGCGACGTCAAGCCGTCATGTCGGACCGCTGCCAAGATTTCTCCAGTCGAAAAATCAAAATCTCTACGAATACCGCGCCGACACGACAGATACCCGCATGCTCGGTGCAGCCATTCGAACCGACGTCGGACGAAGGGTGTTTTTTACCCAAGTTGAACAGACACTGCCGATGACGCAGTCCCTAAATGCCGCGGTGTTCAATGAATTCTTCATGGACGGAGGTTGGCTGGGCATTCCCTTCCTACTCGCCCTGCTCGCGACGAGCGCCATGACCGTTAAGAGGGCGCTCTCGTCTCTCGAAGAAATTGCAAGTGTGGCAACGAAAATCGATGCAGGAAGCTCAATGTTACGTCTGCCATCGGCAGGAATCCCTGCCGAAATCATGCCGCTCGTGACTTCGTTCAACAATGCGCTCGATCAACTCGACACGGGCCTGACGCGACAACGCGAATTTAACGCCAATGCCGCCCATCAACTGCGCACGCCGCTAGCGGTTTTGTCCGCGAACATCGACACAATGGCCGATCCCGCCGTCGCAGGAAAGCTGCGTTACGACGTCGAACTAATGAGTAGAATTGTACATCAGTTGCTGCTTGTCGCGCGCCTTGAAACGTTAAATGTTCCCCTCGATGACTCTGTAGATCTTTGTCAGGCGGCACGTCGGGCCGCGGAAAGCCTGGGTCCAATAGCGATTTCGATGGGGAAGACTCTCGAGGTGGACGAGCCCATCGCTCCCGTTTTTATCCGCGGCAATGCGCTCGTCGTCACGATTGCGATTAGCAATTTGGTCCAAAACGCGCTTCGTCACAGTCCCACGGGCGAATCCGTTCGGATTCGCGTGACGGCGGGTCCATCAGTCGAAGTTTGCGATTGTGGTCCGGGGGTTCCGACCGAACTTCGGGATAAAATATTCGAGAGATTTTGGCGCGGGCAATCCAGTAATGAGGGAGCGGGGCTGGGTCTTTCCATCGTTCGCCGGATCATGAGCGCATTGAAGGGCGGTGTTTCGGTTACGGATGCGCCCGAAGGCGGGGCGCAATTTACGCTGCATTTTTCGACCGCAGTCTGACTACAACGCTTGCGAAATCGTTAATCCGCAAGCCAGTCGGATGCCGCCGGCAGGGGCAGACGACTGCATGGTCGCGCGATTCAGATCATTGCAGTTCACTGCCCGGGATTCCGACCGGTTTACAGCGATTTGCCTTGATCTTGCCGCGCACCCGTCAGGCAGTCGTCAGCGAATAAGTCCACTACTCGCACCGCCAGTCTGGCACGGGATGGGAAATAGCCATGTTTGTTGTGGTGCCGCGATCTGATCGCCTGCGCGTTGCCGTCGAGAAAAAAATTCGACAGGCTTACTGGAAACGCTACTCCGCGCGCCTCCTCTCGTTGGCGCCAACCATCGTTGCGCAGCTGAGCGCTAGCGGCAACATCGAGTGCGCTGCCGGCATCCGCTTCGGACATGAGGCGTTTTTCTCCGAATGTTATCTCAGCGCGCCCATTGAGCAGATTCTGAATGACCGGCTCGGCGGCGCGGTCAGCCGCAATCATATCGTGGAAGTTTGCCACCTAGCCGGAACAGGTGGGGGGCATTCGCTGCCTTTCCTGCGCCAGCTTATCGCGCTCTTGCAAGCCATGGAGACTGACTGCGCCATCTTTACCGCCACGAGGCCGCTGCGAGGCCTTTTGCAGAGAAGCGGACTCTCGATGCTCGAATTGGGCCTCGCCGAGAGAGGCCGGATAGCCAATCCCGATTGTTGGGGAGACTACTTTGAGCATGATCCACGGATTATGGCCGTCGATCATCGTTCCGGGTCCACAATGAAGGACTATTTGCCGGCATTCATGGCGGCACGGTGCTTGGGCGATGCACGAGTTTTTTGAGTGCCTGTCGCGAACAGCAGCTGTAGGCGGCACCCGGCTGGCGCTCGCATCCGCAGCGGGCACGGTTTCGTATCGTGAGCTTCTCGAGCGAGTGCGCACACATGCGCAATGGGCCACGCAGCTACCCGATCGCGTCGGTCTGCTTTTTACGAAAAACCCTGACCAGGTCTTCTGCGATCTGGCGCTGAGCTTCGCCGGAAAGGTACTCATCCCCCTGCCTGAATTCTTTTCCGACAACCAGCTCTCACACATCATTCAGACGACACATCTCACCGACGCGGTCGCCGATCCTCCTTCGATCGAGCGCGCCAAGCGGCTCGGCCTGAAGGTCCATCAATTGAACGCCGCAAGCATTGCCAGCGTCACGCCGGCGGTCGATTCACAACGGATCATTTTTACCTCCGGCACAAGCGGCAAGCCCAAAGGCGTATGTCTTGACGGGCGTCAAATGCTTGCCAGCGTGCATGCACTTGTTGAGGCATCTCAGGCGAGTGCGGCAGACCGTTATTTGTCGGTGTTGCCAAACTCACTTCTGCTTGAGCAAATAGCCGGCACCTATCTGCCGCTATCGGTTGGCGCCGCAATTCTTTTTCCTCCTAGCGCCTCCACCGTCGCGGCCGCAGGTCCTTCCGCGTTTTCTGCCCCACAGATAAAGCCGACCGCGACGGTTTTGGTACCTGAACTGCTGCGGTCGTGGGTGAATGAGTTTCCGGCGCGCGAGCACTTTCTAAGCTCCTTCAGATTCATTGCGGTCGGTGGCGCCCCGATTTCGCAACGGCTTGCCGCCGCGGCGTGGGAAAAAGGCCTGCCCGTTTATGAAGGATATGGCCTCTCCGAATGCAGTTCGGTTGTCTCCGTCAATCGTCCGGACGCGCGGCGGCCGGGCACCGTCGGTCGACCGTTGACTGACGTGCAGGTCACAGTAGATGGCGGTGAGATCGTAGTCGCCGGCCCCACCGTGATGAGGGGTTATGTCAACGAACCGCCAATACCGGGGTGCTGGCGCACCGGTGACCTGGGCTATTTCGATCCTGACGGATTCCTGGTGGTGACAGGCAGGAAAGACAGCGTGATCGTCACTGCAGCCGGACGAAATATCAATCCCGAATGGATTGAAGAGGTTATGACGACTGACAGCGGTATCCGGCACTGTGTAGTCGTCGAGCATAAACGGGAGCTGGTCGCGCTGATCGTTCCGCATGACTCCTCAATTTACAAAGACGTTTCGGCCATACGGGATCTGATTACGTTTGCGGCTCGCGGATTGCCTGATTACGCCAAGCCACGCAGATATTTGCCTATGTCCGATCAAGAGTTTTGGGGTCTTGAATTGTTGACACCCAATTTTCGGCCCCGCCGTTCCGAAGCAAGACGAGTTGTATTTGAACACGGTCACACGCTGCAAGTTCTGCCGGCGTAGCGGGACACCCACATGTCGCCAATGCAACATCTGCTCCAGCAAACCGCATCCGCTCGCCAGAATTTTATGAACATTCCGCTCATTCAGGAGGTTCTGCACAAAGGCGCCTCGAAGGAGTTGTATCTGAACTTTCTCGGCCAAGCCTACCATCACGTCAGATGTACCGCTTCGTTGTTGGCGTTGGCGGCGGCGCGCTGCGACTCCGAAGATTTTCTTTTCCAATCAGCGTTGTTCGAATACATCGACGAAGAGCGAGGGCACGAGCTTTGGATACTTGAAGACATCGCAGCCCTCGGCGGCGATCCGGAGGAGGTTCGGCGCGGCGCACCTCGACTGCCGTGCAAGGTCATGGTCGGTCACGCCTATTACATCGTTGACCGCATCTCGCCATACGGTCTACTCGGCATGATTTACGTCTTGGAGGGCATGGCCGTTGCGCTCGCCGGACACGCAGTCACCGCCATTCGTGCATCTATCGCACCGGATATGGACGGCGGATTCAAATATCTCACAACACACAGTGACTTGGACGTCCGTCATACCGAGTTTTTCGAGAATCTTGTCGACAAAATCGATCAAAAGCATTTGCCATTAGTCGTCGAAACCACGAACGACTTTTACAAGCTGTACGGCGACTTGTTTCGAGACCTCGACCCCCATTCTGCCTCTCCCCGTGTTCCGTGAGGCGTAAAATATAATGGCGACCTTTGATGCACGTATGGATTCCTCTCGCGGGAAACGTCAATGACGCTCGTAAAAAAACGAATCCTGCTTACGGGCGGGTCTGGTGGAATTGGTCAATTTGTAGCCGCCGCGCTTCTACGGGAAGGCGCCGATCTTACGGTGCTGTCGCGGACTAGAACCGATGAAGAGGTAAACCAGCCGAAACATGTGCGCGCTGACTTATCGACGACTGCTGGAATTGCGCAGGCGTCCGCCATTATCGCCGCTGCAGAACCGGATATCCTCATCAACATGGCCGGGGTTCAGTATTTCGGCCCTGCCGAAAGGCAACCGCTCGACGATCTACAGGCTGGCTATTTAGTCAACCTCGTGGCGCCGGCAGCGCTTTGCAGTGCGTGTTTGCCGGCGATGAAGCGGCGCAATTCCGGGCAAATCGTAAATATTGGCTCGATTTTTGGATCGATCCCGTCGGCTAATTTTGCCGCATATTCGAGTGCAAAGTCCGGCGTTCGCGCGTTTAGCGAGGCGCTTCGCCGGGAGATCGCCAACACCAAAATCGCCGTCACCTATATCGCGCCGCGCGCGGTCCGAACCGGAATGCTCACGGCGCAGTTGAAAAGGTATGCCGAACTCACCGGCATGAGCATCGACTTTCCAGAAATCATTTCGGAGAAGATCGTAACCGCAATCAAACAACGAAAAAAAGACGTGTACGTCGGATTTCCGGAGAAAATCTTCGTTCGCTTGAATGCGATATTTCCGCGCCTTGTCGATGCTGCGGTAGCGGGCGCGGACCGTAATGCATCGACACTCTTCACCGCCTGAGCCCAAATGGAGGGGTCCCATGTCCCGAAAGATTTTAACGGCTTTTGTTGTGATGTGCACACTCTTCTTCTTGGTACCGCCAACCATGAGCCATGCCGAAGATATAAAGGAGCTTAACGCCGAGATTCTGCGACTTGCGCTCGATTGGGAGCACACAAAATTCGAAGTCCAGGATAAGGATCTTCAAGAAAAGCAAATGGCCGCGCTTGCAGACCGCGCCGCCGGACTCGTCCAAAAATATCAAAATCGGCCTGAAGCCGTGATTTGGCTGGGAATCATAGTGAGTGAGCAGGCATCAATGGCAAGCGAGAACAGCAGTCCATTTAAAGCTCTCAGCTTGGCAAAACATGCACGGGATATTTTGGAACCGGTGGTAAAGGCTGATCCGTTTGCATTGGATGCCGGGGCTCCGACGAGCCTTGGCGTTCTCTATTATCGAGTTCCCGGTTTTCCGATCGGCTTTGGCGACAAAGCCAAAGCGCGGCAATTGCTTGAAGAAGCGATCGCCAACGCCCCCAACGGGCTCGACGCGAATTACTTCTATGGCGACTTCCTCTACGAACAGCACGAATACCCGCAAGCGGAAAAGGTGTTTCAGCATGCTCTGGCCCTGCCAGCCCATCCCGAGCGTCCGATCTGGGATAAATCGCGACGGCTCGTGATGCAGGAAGACCTAGCCAAGTTGAAAAACAACTGATCCCGAGATCGCGCGCGCTGGATGGGCATCGGATATGCCAGCACTAAACTGGGCCGCAATCGGCCGCCAATTGCGGAAGCCATCTGGCGTCGGGGGACATCTCCTTGGATGGCTAATGGGAATGGTAAATCGCGAATCCAATGCGATCGCGATCCGCGCGTTGGAAATAAGTCCCCACGACGCAATCCTTGATCTCGGCATTGGACCGGGCCGCACCGTCGAAACCCTGACAGCAATGGCACCGCAGGGATGCGTTCTCGGCGTCGACCATTCTGCAAGCATGCTGGCGCAAGCTGCCCGGCACAACAAACGACCCATCGGACAACGTCGGTTTTATCTGCAGCGCGCTTGTTTTGATGCTCTGCCTTATCGAACAGAATCGATCGATAAGATTCTTGCGGCCCACGTCGTCTATTTCATGAACGAAAACGCTTCAGAGCTTCGTGAAGCTAGGCGCGTTCTGCGTCCAGGAGGAAGGATTGCAATCGTTGCAATCGACAAGTCTGTAATGGCAAAATGGAAATTCGCTCATTCTTCAACTCATCGGCTCTTTGGATTGCACGAACTCTCGATACTTTTGTTGCACGGCGGATTCGAAATGAGCGCGGTTGCAATATCCCGGATTTATCTGCCGTTTGGTATTCCCGGCTTGCTTGCAGTAGCAACGAAAGGATGAACACGACATTACGGCGACGGCGAGTTTTGCGCGCAGGTCGTGTGACATGAGATCTGCTGCGTCGAGCAATTAAGCTGGCAGGTCGTGTTCATATTGGCATTGCTGGTTATCGTCGCCGCGCCCGTCGGCGCCGTGCCGGGCACCAGACATGTCACTTGGCAGGCGGCGGCCTGGGAATTGCACGCCATCATGCAATTGGTCACGTTGGACGTCTGCGCCAGCCGAATATTACCGGCGGCATTCGCCACGCCGATCGATCCAGTTATGGTCGCTCCGAGCCACAAGACGCCCAGCAGCATAACCGACCGCCGCATGATTGCCTCCCCGGGGAGCTGTCGCGAAGGTTTATCATAGCGCCGGAACTCAGCTGGGGGAATGCGGTTCGCGTATTCCCCACGGGCCGATTTCGCGGCTGGGATCGTGCTGCGGTGCGGGCCGCTACGCGGTCAGGATGTAATCGCGCATCGCGGCGGAATCGCGCTCCATCTCCTGCAGCCGGTACTTCACCACGTCGCCGATCGAGACGATGCCGACGACCCGTCCTTGATCGACGACCGGCACATGGCGGAATTTGCCCTCGGTCATGCGTTCCATGATGCTGGAGACGGTCTCGCCGTCGGTGCAGGTTGACACATTGCGCGTCATGATTCGACTCACCGGTTCATCGAGCACGCCGGCGCCGCGCTCGGCCAGCGCCCGCACAATGTCGCGTTCAGAGAGTATGCCGACGATGCGGCGCTCCGCGCCAAGGACGAGCACCGCCCCGATGCGCTTTTCGGCGAGCAGTGCTATGGCGGAAGCAAGCGTGGTGTTCGGATCGACGCTGGCGAGCTCGCGGCTCTTGGACGCGAGAATGATGCTGACGGTCATCGTAGCCTCCCTAACCTTCACGCCCTGAAGATCCGCCTAGCGGCGGATCGCCGGCGATGAAGGCAATGACTTCAATGTTCTGGTCGGCGCCGGGTTCCATCGGCGGATCTGCGCGGTACGGTGCAACGCAGCATCGCGTTCTGCGTCGAATCGCCCGGCAATTGAATCAGCAATCGGACCAGGGCTGACCTTGTCATATGCTTCCAGGTCAATGCGGCAACCGCGTGGCACAACGCATTACAAATCGGCTCAAGCGTTCGGTTCCGTATCGGGCTCGGCGCGCGGTACCGCCGGATCAAACGCATCGAACAGCAGAAGGCCTGCGAAAAAGCCGCCGACATGCGCCTGCCAGGCGATTTCCTGTCCAGCCTGCATACCGAACGAAATAGCGCCCAGGCCGAACAGCGCGTTCAGCCCGAGCCAGACGGCAAGGAACAGCAAAAAACGCGGATCGCGAAGCGTCGCGGCGAGCGCCGCGGCCGGCACGCGATAAGCCTCGTCGGAGCGCTCGCGCCAGTGCGCCAAGGGACCGTCTTGCTGGAAGACAAAGCGCATCGCCGCCGCCATGGCGCCGGAGATCGCCGCCGACGCGCCGATCATCGGCTCCATATCGCCGACATGACTGATGAGATGCGCCAATGCGCCGATCGCGGCCATCACCAGCATGAATAAGGTATAGCGCCACGCTCCGAAGCGGCGGGCGAGCGCTGTGCCGAACGGTATGAGCCACGCCAGATTGAGCCCAAGATGCATGAGATCGGCGTGAATGAAGGCGTAAGTAAAGAAGGTCCACAGATCGGCGGCGAAGCCGCCGGGAAATATACCGCTGACCCCCGCGTCCATTCCGTATCGCGCCGGGATAAATGCGAAAGTCAGGAGAAATTCCACGTCCTGCTCGTCGGTCAGCATCAACATGCGAAAAACATGCACGAGCACGAGCACGCCAACTGTCACTATCACGGCCAGTGGCACGTTGAATATCGGCTCGCGAATATCGGGCTCGGACTGCTGTGTCACCGGTCGTTCCTCAGAACGTGATGTCGAAAAGCATGCCCCGGACGTGATCCGGGCGGGTATTGATTTCCCGCCATCGCGAAGCTCACTTCGGCGGGCGAAGCAAAGTCGGAGAAGACCATGCTCAAACAGAATGCTGGCCCAGCCGAAATAGGCCCATGTGGTGGCAAGGACAAGCGCCGTGCGCGCTAGGTCGCGGGCGAACGCGCAAGACTAAAAGCCAAAAACAAAAGGGAGGACGTTGAAGTCCTCCCTTTTGCACCTTGCGCGGGGTTTCCGCGGTCGACGCCGGCGATCTTGGGGCTTGCGCCCTCACATCATCCAGCGTCGGTCACATCCCCTCGCCTCCCTGATCTGAAAGTCGCCGCCTTAGAATTTGCGCGGCGCGCCGAAGAACATTTGCTGACATCACCCTAGGCGGCGGCGCGCGCAGAGCCAACGCCGACGTTCCGTTAAGTTTAATTCCGCTGGCGCTTGCGCGTGCCAACCCCGGATCGCGCGCTGGGCACGCGATCTGCTCCGCATCCCGTCAAGCAGCCGTTCGCCGCAATTCCTGTCCCGATCAGGGACAGGTGTGCGAGGCCGGCACGATGGCAGGGAGCGTTTATGAAACACGCAGCGAGCCGGGAACTCTATGCGTATTGGGAGGAGCGGCGCGGTAAGCGTCCGGCGCCGGAGCGCGCCGACATCGAGCCCGGCGCCATTCGCCACGCGCTCAGCGACGCCTTCATCCTGGCGCTCGACGGCGGCGCCGGACATCCGTTTCGGCTTGCCGGCACGCGGGTCTGCGCGCTGTACGGCCGCGAGCTCAAGGGCGAAGCTTTTATCGGACTTTGGGCCGCGGCGAGCCAGCCGACCATTTCCGATCTGCTCGCCATTCTCGACGAGGAGCGGGTCGGCACCGTTGCCGGCGTGACGGCGCAAAGCGCCAACGGCGACCCGATTGATCTCGAGCTTCTACTGCTGCCGCTCGGCGCCAGCCGGCCGAGCCTCGCCCGCACCATCGGTATCCTGGCGCCGCTGACAATCCCGCAATGGCTCGGCTCGAGCCCAATCGGCGCATTGACGCTGGGCGGCCGCCGTCACATCGGGGCATCGGTTGAAACCCGCATATTGCCGCGCTTCATGGCGCCGCGCCGGCGTCACCTCGTCGTTCATGAAGGCGGGCGCATCTAGCTTGGCCGTGCGCGAACGGCGGCTAACGAGCCGTTAACATCGGCCGCCTAGGCTTCCTGCCTTACCGGGCGATCGACATGAGCGGTATGGCGTTAGCTGAACGAAGACCGGATTTGCGGGCGCTGAACCAGGACCGCCGCCGCCACCAGCGGGTCAAGGTCAATTTGCTCGGCCGCTACATGCTCGCGGATCGGCGCGAGTTTCCCTGCCAAGTCATCAATATGTCGCCAGGCGGCATGGCGCTGATCGCGCCGGTCGGCGGCGCGCCAGGCGAACGCGTCATCGCCTATGTCGATCACCTCGGCCGGCTCGAAGGCAAGATCGCACGTGTCTTCCAGAACGGCTTTGCGATGACGATTTCGGCGACTGCGCGCAAACGCGACAAGCTCGCGGCGCAGCTCACCTGGCTCGCCAACCGCCATATCTTGGGTCTGCCGGAAGATCGCCGCCACGGCCGTATCGTACCGCGCAATCCGGTCGGCCGCCTGATCCTGCCGAACGGCGTCAATCTCACCTGCCGCGTCATCGACGTATCGCAATCCGGCGCCGGTATTGCGTCCCAGGAGCGGCCGCCGATCGGGACGCTCGTCACGCTGGGCAAGGTGACCGGGCGCGTGGTGCGTCACCTCGAAGACGGCTTCGCCGTCGAGTTCACGCGCCTGCAGCATTCTGACTTTCTCGAAGAGAACGTCACCGGCGGGTAAACGCCGCTTCGGTAATTTGCGGCTTGGCGCCCGCCGACCGCCTGGGCGCTTGAGCCAATTTCCTCCGTAAAAATCCCTATCGAACGCTGCCGCACGTGACGCGGCCGGCGGCGCCTGGCCACGCAGAAAGCCGCATGGAGCGCGGCTCCGATCGCGATCCGTACAATTTGATTTAAAATAGTATAGTTAGAATTTTATACAATATTTGTCGAGAATATCGCGCGACTTTAGCTGCGTCTTGAAGCATTTTTACTTCAAATTGAACGATACAACTTAGCGGCGCCGCAAAATCTTTGTGCGAAACGTGACCCCGACGAGACGGGAAGGGGTCACAATGAATTCGGTTGCAAAAGCAATCCTCAAACGCGGTGCGGCCGCGAGCGTCATCGCGCTCACGCTGCTCGCATCGCCGACGGGCAGTTCGGCGCAGGAACTTCCGCTGTTCATTGCGCTCGGCGGCGTCACCCATGCGCCCATCGGCTGGGTCGAGTTCTGCGTCGAATACGATCCGGAATGCAAAACGAAGCCGTCGATGCCGCGCGACGTAGTGCTTTCCACCGAGGCCTGGAAGGATCTTCAGCGCGTCAATCTTTGGGTCAACACGCATGTCAAGCCGATGACCGACATGGATCATTGGGGTGTCGTCGAACGCTGGAATTATCCGGATGACGGCTACGGCGATTGCGAGGACTACGTGCTGCAGAAACGCAAAATGCTAATGCAGCAAGGTTGGCCGCGCGAGGCGCTGCTCATCACGGTGGTGCGCGACCGCAACGGCGACGGTCACGCCGTCCTCACCGCCAAGACCGATAAGGGCGAGTTCATCCTCGACAACCAGACCAACGACATCCTGCTGTGGTCGGACACCGGCTACCGCTTCGTGAAGCGTCAATCGCAATCCGATCCGAATGTTTGGATCGCGCTCGGCGATACCGCCACAGCCCCCGCCACCGCGTCCTCGCGCTAGGCCAAAGAGATAAGGAGCTACACGACCCCGGTCACGTCCCCACCCCTCCCCGTCCCCAGACCGGGTTCGTGGCGGCCGGCTCTCCCCCAGGAGCCGGCCGCACCTTTTTCAGCCGACCGGCTTGAGTCCCTTCGCGTACTGCTTGAAGCGCCTGACGTAAATATCGGCGCCGCCTGCGATCATTTTGATGGCCGCCTCGTCGAGCGTGCGGATGACGCGCGCCGGCGCGCCGACGATGAGCGATTTATCCGGGAAGGTCTTGCCCTCGGTGATGAGTGCGCCGGCGCCGACCAGGCAATTGTCGCCGATTTTGGCGCCATTGAGCACGATCGCGCCCATGCCGATTAGGCTGTTGGCGCCGACCGTGCAGCCGTGGAGGATGACGTTGTGGCCGATCACGCAATTCGGCCCGATTGTCATCGGGAAACCGGGATCGGTGTGCAGCGTGGCGTTGTCTTGGATCTGCGAGCGCTCACCGAGCTCGATCCATTCATTGTCGCCGCGCAGCACCGCGCCGAACCAGACGCTGGCATCGGCCTTAAGCCGCACTTTGCCGATCAGCGTCGCGGTCGGCGCAATCCAGTAGCGGCCCTCCTCCGGCAAATCCGGCCGGTGGCCGTCGAGTTCATAGATCATGAGGAATGAATATCAGACGTTGAACAGCGCTTGAAGCGCGAGCACCACCACGGTTCCCGACATCAGGCTCCATAACCCGGCGATGATCGTCGCCACCATGACGATCTCCGTGCGGCGGCCCTCGACGCGGCGGCCGCGGATCGTGTTGCGCATGATGATGTAGGGCGCCGAGAACATCAGCAGCGGAATGGCGGCAAAGCGCGCCAGCACCGGCCCAACTTCAAGCAGCCGGAAGCTCGGGATGTGCTTGCTGAACAGGCGATATCCGCTAGCGCACAGACCGGCGACCGCAAAGCCGATGGCGAGCGCGAAAAATGATTCAATCGTCTCTGGCGAAATAGCCGGCGGCATGGACATGCGTGCGTCTCCCGCCCAAGCCATTGCAGAGGCCGTCGCGGGCCGCTACGAAATGATTAAAGAAAGGTTAACGGCATTAAATTGTGTTTTGCCGGCGGGGGCTTAGCGATGAATATGATGTTGCGCATGTTGGCGCTCACGGTGGCGCTCACGCTCACCGCGCCGCTTCAAGCGGCGACTCTCAAAATCGTGGCGATCGGCGCCAGCAACACAACCGGTTTCGGCGTCGGCGCGCAGGACGCCTATCCCGCCGTCCTGCAGGCGCTGTTGCGCAAGAAAGGCATCGACGCCATTGTCACCAATGCCGGTGTCAACGGCGACGTCACCGCCGGGATGCTGCGAAGGATCGACGGCGCCGTGCCCAAGGGCACCGACATTGTGATTTTGCAGCCGGGCGGCAACGATCTGCGGTTCTTCGGCACCAAGGCAGCGCGGTCCGCCAATATCGCGGCGATGGCGCAACGCGTGCGCGCCCGCGGCATTCGCGTCATTATCTACGATCCGGATCCGGTGCCCGCGGATTTTTACCAGTGGGACCACATCCACTTTAACTCCGCGGCACACGCGAAAATCGCCGCCGTCCTTGCCGCGCAGATTGAAGCATTGCCCAAGCCCGCGGCGGCGCAGCCGAACGCAACGCAGCCGCCAGCGACCAAGCAGTAGCACGACGCGCCGCTGCCCTCCATGTATCGATTGCCCATGCGATACTGACCGCTGATTCGCGGCAAGCGGCGCAAGACAATGACGGCACACGCGGTTTCCCGACATAAGCCACGCAGAAAGCGCGCTCTGTTTACGCTGCCTTTTGCCCTTAGCGTCGTATTGGTGGCCGCGGCCGCGGCTTTCGTCTCCTTTGTGCTGTGGCCGACCTGGCCGAGCCGACCAACGGCGGTCGACGCGCCGGCAATTCCGATCACTGTTGCCGGCGTACTGCTCGACATACCGCCGGCCGCGATCCGCGAAGCGGTGCAGCGTCATCCCGGGCAGCAAGAGCGTATCGATCTTGCCTTCGAATGGCCCTCGCTCGCTGCGCCGCGCCCGGACGACAAGCCTCCGGACAAGACGGTGTTGAATGTCGCGAACGCCGCCGCGGCGGCCGCCGAACCCGAAAACGAGCGATTGTTCGTGACCATTGCCGGGCTCGGCAGCGAACTGCCGCCGCTCGAGCGGCTACGAACCATCTATCCGCGCTACGTCGAAACCCAAGCCAGCGCCGGTCCGGACGGATTAGCTATTTTGCCGTTCCGTTCCGGCACGCCCTATGACGGCCAAGATCTGGTCTATGTCGGAACTAATCCGGAAGAATTCTTCGCCCTTTGCACGCGCCAAGGCCGCACCGTGCCCGGCACCTGCATTCACGAACGAGTCCTCGCAGACGCCGAGATCGCGTTCCGCTTTCCACGCGAATGGTTCGGCGATTGGCGAACGATCGCCGCCGGTTTCGACCGGCTTCTCGCCCAATTGCACCCGCAGTGAAATTGACGGCTCGGTAGCGGCCGCGGGGCGACAGTCCTTAGATCAAAGACCGTTCACGCCAAATCCATATCCAGAATTGGCATTTCAAGAATATAGGCCCCGGGCCGCTTTTCATCGTCGACGAATAAGACGCCGATGAACTCCTCGCCCAGGTAGGTTTCGAGCGAGTCTCGCTTCTTCGCGCGGGGCACGACGCGGATGGCCGCATTATCAAATTTTCGCTTGAGATAGGCGTCCAAGCGCTTGATCCGATCGATGTCGGCGACTTCGCCCAAATCGATTTCCATGCGAAAATTATAGGAGAGATCGTCGTCTTCGTCGTCCAGGTGAAGATCGCCCAACCGCTCTTCGCCGATATAGACATCGGCAGAACCTTCCTTTGTTTGCGGCACCACGCGAATGCGGGCGTTGCCGAACAACTTCTTCAGATAGGCGTCGAGCTTCCTGACTTCCTGAACATCCACCACGTGTCTCCTAAAGCAGCATTCGGAATAGAGATAACTCAAATTTCGTCCTGGAACATCTGATCCATAGACCGCGCGGGCTCCGGGCAACCGGCAACGCCGATCACTTTTGCCGGCACGCCGGCCACCGTCACGTTGTTCGGCACCGGCTTGACCACCACGGAACCGGCGGCGATTCGCGCGCAATGCCCGACTTCGATATTACCAAGGATTTTGGCGCCGGCGCCGATCATCACGCCGTAACGGATTTTCGGATGACGATCTTCATGTTCCTTGCCGGTGCCGCCGAGCGTCACGTCATGCAGTATGGAGACGTCGTCTTCGATCACGGCGGTTTCGCCGACGACGAGACCGGTGGCATGATCGAGGAAAATGCCGCGTCCGATCCGCGCGGCCGGATGGATATCGCATTGGAACACCGCCGAGGCGCGGCTCTGCAGGTAGAGCGAGAAATCGCGGCGGCCCTTCTGCCACAGCCAATGCGCCAGCCGATAGGTCTGGATCGCATGAAAACCCTTGTAGTAAAGCACGGGCTCGATCAGCCGATGCGTCGCCGGATCGCGGTCGACGGTCGCCATCAGATCGGCGCGGAAGGCTTCGCCGATCGCGGCGGCGTCCTCTATCGCGTCCGCATAAGCCTGACGGATCAATTCCGCCGATAGCGCGGAATGGTCGAGCCGCCCGGCCAGCCGGTGCGCGATCGCGGCTTCCAGCGTGTCATTGTGCAGAACAGTCGAATAAATGAAGGTCGCGAGCTCCGGCTCGCGCCGTACAATTTCGTCGGCCTCGCGGCGCACGCGCGCCCAGACGGGATCGACCTTATCGAGCGCCGGTTTTGGCTGAAGCTGGGCCATCGCTGTGTCTCCCAAAAACGAACCTTCTATCATATTGGGCGGCGGGTCGCCCAAAACCAAGGGCACGGTTTATAGGCTAAAGGCCGATAAAATTAGGCCAATGAGCTAGTTCACTGGCCGATCCGCCAGGAATTCAAGGACCGCTGACTTAAAGACCCTGTCGCCGACCGCCAACATGTGATCGCGCCCGGGAATTGTAACAGCCTGCGCGCCGGGCACGAGCGCGGCAAGCTCTTGCGGGGAGCCGGCGATCGGGTCTTCGCTACCGACCGCCACCATGAGCGGTACGGCGATACGCCCCACTTCGGCGCGGCCGAGCGTCTGGCGCGACCCGCGCAGGCAGGCGGCGAGCGCCGGCAGATCCGATTTCGTCAGCTCGGCGAAAGCGCGGAACATATAGGCCGTCGGATCGGTCACATCGCCGAGCGACGGCGCTTCGAGTGCGTCGGCGATCGTGTCGGGCAACCCGACGCCCTCGATCAGCCGAACGCCGAGGCCGCCGAGCACGGCTGAACGCACACGGCCCGGGTGCGACAGCGCCAGGAACGCGGTGATCCGCGCGCCCATCGAATAACCCATGACATCGGCACGGGGCAGATCGAGATGTTCGATCAGCGCCCGCACATCCTCAGCCATGATCGCGCTGTGATAGGCGGCGGGATCGTAGAGTTTCGCGGAAGCACCGTGGCCGCGATTATCAAGCGCGATGACGCGACGGCCGGCGCGCGTGAGCGTGGTTACCCAGCCAGGTCCGACCCAATTGACTTCCTTATTGGACGCAAACCCGTGCACGAGCACGATCGGCTCGCCCTCGCCCTCGTCGAGAAAGGCGATCTCCACACCATCATGGGAAAAACGCGGCATAGCCGGACCATAGTCACACCGCCGCTGGAATGGCCAGCGCCCGCGATTGCGCGTCGCGCAGACGCGACATCTTGCGCCGGAACAAAGCGCGCTGCGTCATCCGCTCGACCGCGGCTTTGCACGAAGAGCAGAAGCCGAGCAGCGCGAACGCGGCCCAGACCAACCACATCGCCAGATTGAACGTGCTTGCCGTTAGCACAATGGCGGCGCGGCCGAACAGCTTTATGATCGCGCGGGTCTTGCCGCCCTTGGCGGCGGAAAGCCGCGCCAGTCGCGACATGTCCGGCGGCTCCTCGGCGACCGCAAGGCTGTCCATGACGGCCTGCGTCCCCGCTTCGGCCTCGACGCGCCCGCTATTTTCCGCGAGCTCGACGAGGCCTCCGGCCTCCTCGACTTTCACCGCCTCGCGCGCTGCCCGCACCGCCAAGACCGGGTTGAGCCGTCCGGTGCGACGCGCCGCCTTGACGATGGAGAGGCCGATCCGTTCCGGCGCGGTCATGCCGGCCGTGACGTAGGTCGCAGCCGTGATAGCGATGCCGACACCGGCAAGCCCGAGAATCCACGGATCGTAATGTTGGCCGGTCAGGTAGCGCGTGCCCTCGCGCGCGGCATCGCGGATATCGCCAAAGACGAAGAGGTCGCCAAATGCGGTCCCGGCTAAGACTCGCCACATCGGTGGGTTCGCCGGTCCACAAGCCGTACGCAAATCGTCCGGCCGTATTGGCCGCTGTGGCATGATTCACGTTCGCGTCCTTGACCTCGGCGGCCAAGGTCGGATCGATGGCGACGCCGCGATCGGCGGCAAGCGCGACAAAGCTTTGCGCGAGATCGCTATCGCCCGATGCCAGCGCGGAGCGGATCTCCCGTTCCGCGACGTCACGATTGAACGTGCGATCGAGCGCCCGATCGCTGATCTTGACCGGGTCATCGGCCGCGGCGAGGCGGTTTCGCGCCGCAACGCCGGCGTGGATGAGCGCAACCGCGACGAGCGCGAAGACGGCGGCGCACACGAGCGCAACAGCCGGATGCCGGACCATCCGACTCAATCGCGGCTCGCTCATAGTTCCGTCCCCGTCCTGTGTGTCCGATAAGTTCTGGGAGAGATGGCGAATATTTGCGGCTTTTTCACAACGGATGCCGCTGGCAATGCTTTGCTGGAAATCACGCCATGAGACCGCTATGGTGCAGGCTGACCTCGTAACCTGGATATTACGCGCATGACGGATACGATTGTTCCGCATTTCCATAACGATCCGGGCGTCGCGGTCATCGAGATCGGCGCCCGGGAATTCATGTGCGAAGGCGCCAAGCCGCCATTCGACCATCCCCATGTCTATTGCGACATGGGCGACGATGCCGAATATATCTGCCCGTATTGCTCCACTTTGTACCGGCACAATTCGACGCTTGCGCCCAATCAAGCGCGGCCGGCGGAATGTGCGTTGACCGACCCCGTCGTCTAATTCTTTGCCGTGACGGCCTCGCGCAGCGTCATCATCGCGGGGGCCGGCATTGGCGGGCTTACGGCCGCGCTTGCGCTTGCGCGTAGTGGCTTTCGCGTCATCGTGTTGGAACAGTCCGAGCGACTGTCGGAGACCGGCGCCGGCATTCAGCTGTCGCCAAATGCCACGCGCATTCTGATCGATCTGGGCGTCGGCGAGCGGCTGCGGCCGCATGCGATCGCGCCCGCGGCTTTGCGCGTGCTGGTCGGGCGGAGCGGGCGCGAAATCGTGCGCGTACCGCTCGGCGATGCGGCGCAACGCTATGGCGCGCCATACTGGATCATCCATCGCGGCGATCTGCAGGCCGCGCTCGCCGGCGCCGTCGCACAAGAGCTCGACGTCTCACTCAAGCTCGGCATGCGCATGGAGGATTTCGCCACCCATTC
This sequence comes from uncultured Alphaproteobacteria bacterium, assembly GCA_963775515.1. Classification (GTDB taxonomy): domain Bacteria; phylum Pseudomonadota; class Alphaproteobacteria; order Rhizobiales; family Xanthobacteraceae; genus BOG-931. Next base: position 94,247 of record CAVZIQ010000005.1, read on the forward strand.
GCACGGCGTCACGGTGTCGGCGGCCGGACCCGGCGGCTTATGGACCGAGCGCGGCCACGCCCTGATCGCGGCCGACGGTCTCTGGTCGGATTCGCGCGCGCGCCTCGGATTCAAAGAACCGCCGCGATTCGCCGGCCGCACCGCTTGGCGCGCTTTGGTGTCCGCGGACGAGGTGCCGCCGGAATTCCGCGAACCCCTGGTCCATCTCTGGCTCGGGCGCGATGCCCACCTCGTGCATTATCCGGTCAAAGCGGGAAAGATGATCAACGTCGTCGTGATCACGACGGATAGCTGGGAGGCGCCGGGCTGGAGCGAGCCGGCGAGCCGGATCGATCTGTTGCCGCGCCTTCCGGCCGCGCGCTGGGCCGCACAGGCGCGCGCCCTCGTTCGTCAACCCGAAGCGTGGCTGAAATGGGCGCTCTACGATCGGCGCCCCCTCACGAGCTTCTCACACGGCGCTGCGGCGCTCCTGGGGGACGCCGCCCACCCGATGCTGCCGTTTTTGGCGCAGGGCGCAGCCATGGCGATCGAGGACGCGGCGGTGGCGGCGCGATGCCTCGCGCGCATGCCGGATGATCCCACTGGCGCGCTGAAGACCTACTCGGCGGTGCGCCGTGGCCGCACCCGCAAAGTGCAGCGGCTGGCGGCGAAGAACGGCGCGCGCTATCACCTCGGCGCGGTGCCGGCTATGATGCGCAATGCGGCGATGCGCGCCATGGGCGGCGAGCGGCTGTTGCGGCATTACGATTGGCTTTACGACTGGCGGCCGCCCGCAGCATTATCGATCAACTGAGCTGCGCGACCACGATGCCAGGCAGCGAACCGTTGTTTCCGACCACCATCGCCGGCAGCCTGCCCAAGCCGGCGTGGCTCGCCATTCCAAATAAGTTATGGGCGCCGTGGCGGCTCGACGGCGAAGACCTCGCAACCGCCAAGGACGACGCCACGCTGCTTGCGATCAAGCTGCAGGAGGACGCCGGCATCGACATCGTCGGTGACGGCGAACAGTCGCGCCAGCATTTCGTGCACGGCTTTCTCGAAGCGGTCGACGGCATCGATTTCGGCAAACGCGTCGAGATGGGCATCCGCAACGATCGCTATAAGGCGATGTGCCCGACCGTCGTCGGCCCATTGCGGCTGCGTTCGCGCGTACACGCCCGCGAAGCCCGCTTGGCGCGCGCGCACACGAAGCGACAACTCAAATTCACCTTGCCCGGGCCGATGACCATTGTCGATACCATCGCCGACGCCCATTACGGCGACCGGGTAAAAATGGCGTTCGCCTTTGCCGCGCTGCTCAACGAAGAAGCGTGCGGGCTCGCCGCCGACGGCGTCGACGTGATCCAATTCGACGAGCCCGCGTTCAACGTCTACATGGATGCCGCCGCCGGCTGGGGCATCGAGGCGCTCCATCGCGCCATCGACGGCGTCGGCTGCAAGAGCGCCGTCCATATCTGCTACGGTTACGGCATACCCGCCAATATCGAGTGGAAAGCGACGCTCGGTTCGGAATGGCGGCAATACGAAAAATTTTTTCCGGCACTGGCCCGAAGCCAAATCGATCAGGTCTCGCTCGAATGCATCAACTCCCGCGTGCCGATCAGCGTACTCAAACTACTGGAAGGCAAGGATGTGCTGATCGGCGTCATCGATGTCGCCACCGATACCGTCGAAACACCCGAGGAAGTCGCCGCGGTGATCGGGAAAGCGGCGGAATATGTTCCTGCGCAAAAAATCATCGCCTGCACCAATTGCGGCATGGCGCCGATGCGCCGCGAAATCGCCGCAATGAAACTGGAAGCACTCGCCCGGGGCGCGGCGCTGGCACGTGAGACATTCGACTGATCCTCGGCAAGCGCCGAAAAATCCAAACACAGTCCGATCCGAACGCTGCCGAAGCGGTTGGTAGCATTTTGTTAAAGTTTAATCGCTTGGATATGGCTAACTTCAAAAAGGGAAGCGCGATGCACGTGCCGTTCGTGACCACAGTTTCGTTCGCCGACCGTGATGGCATGACCGTGCATCTGCAATACGGCGTTGCCGCGCCCACTGAGCACGAGGCGCGCAGCGAACTCGAGCGGCGATTGATCAATCAAGAGATTTACAGCTATTCGATTTCGGAAATCCGGCGCGCCACTTCGAGCGAAGCCGAATCGCTCAATCTGCCGGAAGGCTCGATCATTTTGCTGAACTGACCCGCCGCCGCAATTCCTAGCGGTCGCTACGCGATAAAACCTCGATCAGTTCGCTGACCTTGCGCCGTTGCTCGGCCTTGTTGCCGGACGCTATCGCGTGCTCGACACAGTGCGCCGCATGATCGGCGAGGATTTCTTCCTCGGCGCGGCGTAACGCGGCGCGCACCGCCGACAACTGCGTCACGATATCGATGCAATAGCGGTCGTCCTCGACCATGCGGGCGAGGCCGCGCACCTGCCCCTCGATTCGATTAAGGCGCTTGAGCACCGACGTCTTGGCAACAGCCTGCATGCCGTCTATATACCCCTACCGGGTACCTGTATCAAGGGGTAAAGATCGTGGATCGCGCCATGCATTCGCCGACGGCCGACGCTACCGCCATCGATCCGGTCTGCGGCATGACCGTCGATCCGGCGAAAACTCCGCACCGGCACCGCCATCGAGATCACAATTATTATTTCTGCTCGGCCGGCTGCGGCGGCAAATTCGCCGCCGATCCGGAGAAATATCTCCAACCCGGCGCCGTGGCGGAACCGATGCACAAGGGCGCGATCTATACCTGCCCGATGCACCCCGAAGTCCGGCAGGTCGGGCCTGGCGCCTGCCCGATCTGCGGTATGGCCCTCGAACCTGTCACCGTGACGGCCGAGGTGGCGGCCAATCCCGAATTGCTCGACATGACGCGACGGTTTTGGATCGGCCTCGTTTTCGCCTTGCCCGTAGTCGTGCTGGAAATGGGCGGCCATTTTATCGACGTCGGCGCCTGGCTTACCCCGACCGTCGGCAACCTCATCCAATTGGCGTTCTCAACTCCCGTCGTACTGTGGGCCGGCTGGCCGTTTTTCGTGCGCGGCTGCCGCTCGTTCGTCGCCCGCAAACTCAATATGTTCTCGCTCATCGCAGTCGGCACCGGCGTCGCCTGGGCTTACAGCGTCGTGGCAACGCTTGCGCCGCAACTCTTCCCGCCGACCTTCCGCGGCCACGAAGGAGCGATCGGCGTTTACTTCGAGGCGGCGGCGGGAATCACTGTGCTGGTACTGCTCGGCCAAGTGTTGGAGCTGCGCGCCCGCGAGCGCACCTCCGGCGCGATCCGCGCGCTGCTCGACCTCACGCCGAAGACGGCGCGCCGGATCGAGACCGACGGTGCCGAGAACGAAGTCGCAGTCGACGCCGTCCTTGTCGGCGACCGCTTGCGGGTCCGGCCGGGAGAGAAGATCCCGGTCGACGGCACCGTCACCGACGGCCGCTCGTCAGTCGATGAATCGATGGTGACGGGCGAGTTGATGCCGGTGACCAAGGCGGCCGACGCAAAAGTCATTGCCGGCACGATCAATCGAAGCGGCAGCTTCACAATGCGTGCCGACAAGGTCGGGCGCGACACGCTGTTATCGCAGATCGTGCAGATGGTGGCCGCAGCCCAGCGCTCGCGGGCGCCGATCCAGCGGCTCGCCGATCGAGTATCGTCGTGGTTCGTGCCCCTGGTCCTGCTCATTGCGCTTGGCGCCTTTGCGGTTTGGGCGGTCTATGGACCAGAGCCGCGTTTCACATTTGCGCTCGTTGCCGCGGTAAGCGTGCTCATCATCGCCTGCCCCTGCGCGCTGGGCTTAGCGACCCCGATGTCGATCATGGTCGGCGTCGGGCGCGGCGCACGCGCCGGCGTCTTGGTCAAGAACGCCGAGGCGTTGGAGCGCATGGAGAAAGTCGACACTCTGGTGATCGACAAGACGGGAACCCTGACCGAGGGCAAGCCGAAGGTCATAGCCGTCATCGCGGCGGCTGAATTTGGCGAAGCCGACGTGCTGCGCCTTGCCGCGTCGGTCGAGCGCGTCAGCGAACATCCACTGGCTGCCGCCATCGTCGCGGCCGCCTCGGACCGCAATATCGCAACGGCCAACGTCGGCGACTTTGACGCGCCGACCGGAAAAGGCGTGATCGGCACGGTTGAGGGCCGAAAAGTCGCGCTCGGCAGCGCGAATTTCATGGCCGAGCTCGGCATCGATGCGACTTCGCTGCAAAGCGATGCCGACCGTCTGCGCCGCGACGGCGCCACGGTGGTGTTCCTCGCCGCAGACGTAACGGCCGCCGGGCTCATTGCCATTGCCGATCCTGTCAAAGCGACCACGTCGCAAGCTCTGAAAAGCCTGATCGGCGACGGCATCCGCGTCGTCATGCTGACCGGCGACAATCGCATCACCGCAGCGGCGGTCGCGCGCCGCCTCGGCATCACCGAGGTCGAAGCCGAAGTGCTGCCGGACCGCAAAGGCGCGGTCGTCGAAAAGCTGCGCCGCGAGGGCCGGGTCGTTGCCATGGCCGGCGATGGCGTCAACGACGCCCCGGCGCTGGCCGCAGCCGACGTCGGCATCGCCATGGGCACCGGCGCTGACGCCGCGATCGAAAGCGCCGGCATCACGCTGCTCAAGGGCGACCTCATCGGCATCGTGCGCGCGCGGCGGCTGTCGCGCGCGACGATGCGCAACATCCGGCAAAACCTGTTGTTCGCCTTTCTCTATAATGGCGCCGCGATTCCGATTGCCGCAGGCGTCCTCTATCCCACTTTCGGCATATTGCTGTCGCCCGTTATTGGAGCGGCAGCGATGGCCATGTCGTCGGTGAGCGTCATCACCAACGCGCTACGGCTGCGCCGCGCGCCGCTATAAGCGGCGGTCATCCCCAGCTGTTGCGCACGCGCTTTAGGATATCGACCGGCGCGCGCGCCGTCCGCGGCGCGGCGCCTGCCGCGGGCGCTGGCGACCAGCCGCAGCACTCGAAATGTTCGAGCAATCCGGGCGGAATGAAGCGTGTTCGCGACGCATAGAGGTGGCGGTCGCCGTTACCGCGCTGTGCGTGCACGAAGAAGCGCTGCGGCACGATGACGTGGAGGTGGTCCCGCGCCCGCGTCATCGCGACGTATAACAGCCGCCGCTCCTCCTCGATCTCGGCGCTCGTTCCGGTCGCAAGATCGGACGGCAGACAGCCGTCGACGACATTGAGAATGAATACCGACTTCCACTCTTGCCCCTTGGCGGAATGGATGGTCGAGAGAATGAGATAATCCTCGTCGAGCAACGGCACACCCGCGCGATCGCTGGTGGCCTCCGGCGGATCGAGAGTGAGTTCGGTGAGAAACCGCTCACGGCTTGGATAGGTAGCGGCGATCTGGACGAGTTGATGTAAATCGGCCTGGCGCACGCTTGCATCCTCGTGGATGCGATCAAGATGCGGTTCGTACCAGCGGCGAACGAGATCAAACTCGGCGGGCCAGCCCGCCGCGCCGGAGCGCACCAAGCGGACGGCTTCGACGAATGACGGCCAGTGCTCCGCGGCGGCGGCGGGCGGTTTCATCGCGTCGAGCCCGTCCACGGGATCGGCAACGGCGGCGACTTCATCGAGCGCCTTGGCGGCCGTCGCGGGGCCGATGCCGGGCAGCAGTTGAATGACGCGGAATCCGGCGACGCGGTCGCGCGGATTTTCCGCAAAGCGCAGCATGGCAAGCAGATCCTTGATATGCGCAGCCTCGAGAAATTTCAGCCCGCCAAACTTCACGAACGGAATGTTGCGGCGGGTCAACTCTACTTCGAGCGGGCCGCTGTGGTGGGAGGCACGAAACAGCACGGCCTGCGCCTTGAGCGCGACACCGGCCTCGCGGCTCTCCAACACCTTCTCGACGACGTAGAGCGCCTGATCGGCTTCGTCGCGCACTCCGACAAGCAGCGGGAGCTCGGCGGATTTTCGTTCCGACCACAAATTCTTGGTGAACCGCTCGTCGGCAAGATCGATCACGGCATTCGCCGCCGCCAGGATCGGCTGCGTCGACCGATAGTTCTGCTCCAGCGTCACCACTTCGGCCGGCGGCGTGAAATGCGCGGGAAAGTCGAGGATGTTGCGCACCGTCGCAGCCCGAAACGAATAGATCGCCTGCGCATCATCGCCGACGACCGTCAGGCCTTTCCCGGTCGGCTTGAGCGCCAGCAGCACCGCGGCCTGCAGCCGGTTGGTGTCCTGATATTCATCGACCAGGACGTGATCGAAACGCTGCGCAACGTCGCGCGCGATCGACGGCTCCTGCATCATATGCGCCCAATAGAGCAACAGATCGTCGTAATCGAGGACGCCCTGCGTCTGCTTGGCCTCGACATATCGCGCGAATAGCAGGCGCAATTCATCCTGCCACGTCGCGCACCATGGGAAGCACGCGCCAAGTACTTCGTCCACCGCTGTTTCGCTGTTCACCGCACGCGAATAGATTGCAAGGCAAGTGCCCTTGGCCGGAAAGCGCTCTTTGGTTTTGGAAAAGCCGAGTTCGTGCCGAATGAGATTCATCAGGTCGGCCGAGTCCTGGCGATCGTGGATCGTAAATGCCCGCGCCAGGCCGATGTCGTCGGCAAACTCGCGAAGAAGCCTCGCACCGATGGCATGGAATGTGCCGGCCCAAGCGATCGCTTGCGCCATGCCGGGCGTCCCCGTCCGCGCGACATCTGCAAGGATGCGATCAACTCGGCGCGTCATTTCGGCTGCGGCGCGGCGCGAGAAGGTCAACAACATGATTCGGCGCGGATCGGCGCCATTTTCAATCAAATGGACGACGCGATGCGCCAGCGTGCTGGTCTTGCCGGAGCCCGCACCGGCGATGATCAGAAGCGGGCCGCAATCGGCCAGCGGCAGGCTGCCGTGCTCGACAGCGCGGCGCTGTTGCGGATTGAGCTTGTCCAGATGCGCCGCGAGCATTGGTCACGAATCAATCGGGTACGGGAAGCGACTGAATCACGGTCCCGTTTTGTTCGCAACCTCGGCGACGTAAGCCCCGTCGGATCAAGTGGCGGAGAGCACATCCATCGGCGTCGCTCGACCGACCGGACGGGACGCCGTCTCTTCGCATTCGCCCGGTCCTCAGTTATAGTCTGTCTGCGGCGAGCATTCCCCGCCACAAGCCCGGGCCGACTTTCAGATTCCCGCCATGATCCCAGCACCGTCACCGGCGAGCGTTGCGCTGCTTCTTGGTTTGAGCTTTTTTCTCGGCCTCGCCTTTGAAGAATTCTTCGCACACACCGACGAGCGGCGGCCCGGCGGTATCCGTACTTTTCCGCTGCTCGCACTCGCCGGCGGCGCGCTTTATCTGCTCAATTCCTCCCATTTCATCCCGTTCACCGCCGGCCTGCTCGTTCTCGGCGCCTGGCTCGTCGTCTATTACCGCGCGCATGTGAGCGAGCACGAGGAAAAAGACGAACCCAATGTCGGCCTCGTCGTTCCGTTACTCAACGTGCTTGCTTATTTGCTCGGCGCCGTCGCTCTGGCGCTGCCGCCGTGGGTCGCGGTGACGGTCACCGTCGCATCGGTGCTCCTCCTCACCGGCCGCGAACGACTGCACGCTCTGGCGCGGCGGCTGGAGATCAAAGAAATCGTCACCGCCGGCGAGTTTTTGATCCTGACCGGGATCGTGCTGCCGCTTCTGCCGAACCATCCGGTGACGGCGCTGACCGCCATTACGCCGCGCCAAGTCTGGCTGGCGCTTATTGTGGTCTGCTCATTCTCGTATGCCAGCTATCTGGCGCAGCGCTACTGGGCGGCGGCGGCCGGGGGGCTTTGGATGGCGGCGCTCGGCGGGATGTATTCATCGACTGCGACGACGGTCGTTCTGGCGCGGCAGGCGAAAGCCGATCCCGCGCTCCTACGCCAGGCGCAAGCCGGAATCACGCTCGCGACCGCGATCATGTATTTGCGCATTTTGGCCGTCGTTGCGATCTTCAATCTTGCGCTGGCGCGCGCGCTGGCGCTGCCGCTCTGCGCGCTGTCGCTCGCCGGATTCGTGATCTGCGTGCTGCAATATTGGCATGGCAGACCATTGCAACAAGCACCGGCGCAGGGCGCCATGCAACTTGCGGCTAGCGGCAATCCGCTCGAGCTCGGCGCCGCGGCCGTCTTTGCCGCATTGTTCGTTGCGGTATCCATTGTCTCGGCGGTGGCCAAGTCGCAGTTTGGAATTTCCGGCATCTACGGGCTCGCCGCCATCGTCGGCGTGACTGACATAGACCCGTTTGTCCTCAACCTTGCGCAGGGCGGCGTATCGGGCGTGCAGACAGTCGAGCTTGCGGCCGCCATCCTGATCGCCGCTTCATCCAACAATATTCTCAAAGCCGTCTATGCCGCTTCCTTCGGCGGCGGCAAGGCAACCGCAGGCAGCGCTGTCGCGCTCGTGTTTCTTGCCGTCGCGGGCGTCGCCATTGGGATCGCTATGGCGATGGGCCTTCTGTAATCCGCGCCGGGACAGCGGTCAGCGGATGATCTGATCGCTCTGAAATTGAGTCGTGGAGTTGCAATTCTTCTCCGCCGCCGTGCGCTGCAACAATCGCTCTTCGCTGAGCACGGATTCGTAATCGGTCTGGTAGGCGAGCGACCCGATGACGGCGCCGCCGCCGCCGCCCTGATCCGCCCGATCCATGAGGCCGCGCAATTCCTTTTCGCGCGCGACGAGAACTTTCCAGCGCGTGGCGAGGTCATTGCAGTGATAGGCGCTGTAGCGGCCCGGATCGATCAGGATCGTGCCCGCCCCGTTGCTGCATCCGGCAAGCGCGGCGACGGCAAGACAGAGCAGTGCGCAATGCCGACCGGCCAATGACCGGCGAGCGCGGCGTGAAACTGAAATGCTGCAGGGAACGCCCGGCTGCAGCCGCGTTTTTCCGATATCGTCGCCAAGTCTCATTAAACATGCCCGCCCGCGCTCAGATCGCGCGAATTCCCCGTACTCAATTTGCAGCCTCCTGCGCCGCAAATAAGGCAACGCGGCACCGCCGCGTCGCGTCCAGCGGGCGGCGACTATCGGTTGTCGGGGAATTTGACGCCGACGGCGGTTCCATCACGCCAGACCACGCGACATTGCCGGCGCGCGCCGCCGTTTTCCGTCAGGAGCAGAATGAATTTGTCCGGCAACTCCGTGCCATTCTCCAGATTGAGCCGCGCGCCGCTGTCGGAGATGTCGGCGATCAAGCAGGCCAGTGGCGGAGAATTTTGGTCCTTCAGAATCTTCGCGTTGTAATGGAATTGCCGCCGCGCCTTCTTGCGCAGTTCGGCACGATTGCGAAAATTGCCGACAACGACCATCGAAAAGTCTCCCCGCTCCCGCTCAAGCGGCACAGCGGCATAACTGAAGACCCTAGGAAAATCACCTTAAAGGCGAGTAAATCTAACGTGCAGGCGCGTTTTTTCCCTCACGCTATGAGGGTTTGGGTGGGCCGCGGCGATGTCTCACTCTAGCCATATGTGTCAGCAGTGTTACATTCTCGCGCAGATGAGATGACGCTGGCGCTGAGTGAACCGATGAGCCTTGGTTGGGTGTCCTGGTCGAACCCGGTTGCGGTCTGGTGGAGCTTCTTGCTCGCCGTCAGCGCGCTGAACATCGCCCTTCTCTTGGTTCTGCACGGCTCCTACCGCAACGACCTATTCGGCGGCCGCAGCCGCGGCTTAGCCGTTGAGCCACTCGCGTTGCTGTGCGCCGTCTATGTGCTCGGCTGCGCCTTCCGCTCGATCTTGCCGCGCGCCGACGTGCAGAGAATCTGCCTGTTCGACACCTGGCTTTCGAGCATCTTGGTGGGGCGCTCGGTCGCCACCGTCGCCGAGCTTTGCTTCGCTGTTCAGTGGGCGATCGTCCTGCGCGAACTCGCGCACGTCGCGCACTCCGATACCGCGAAGAATATTTCCAAAATGATCGTGCCGCTGATCGTGCTCGCGGAGTGCTGTTCCTGGTACGCGGTGATCTCAACGAATTTTTTGGGGAACGTTTTGGAGAATTCGTTGTGGACCGCGACCTTCGCGCTCGTCGCAATTGCGCTCGTGCGGCTCGCACTAAGCTTTCGCGGCCTTGCTCAAATCGCTCTTGTCGCGATGGCAGTCGGCACGGCCGGTTATGTCTTTTTCATGTGCGGCGTCGACGTGCCGATGTATCTTGCACGCTGGCAGGTGCAAGTCGCTGACGGCAAGCAATTTCTCGGGCTTCTGTCCGGCCTGCACGATGTTGCCAGTCGCTGGACCGTCACCCACAGCATGGTCCGGTGGCACAATGAAATCCCGTGGATGTCGCTCTATTTCAGCGTGGCGGTATGGACGAGCCTATTGCTGGGCGGCTTCCGTCTCGTCAGACACCTTTTGCCGCGCTACCGCGTCCGCCGGCCGCTCCTGAAGGCGGCGCGGCAGCCGGTTGCAGTTGCGGTACGCGTCTCCCCAGGGCCGCTCTAAATACGTACACCGGGCGTCCATAAAACAATTACGATGGGCTCGGCTCGGGCTGATAATGCCGGCGCAACAGTGCCGTCGCCGCGGTAGCCGGCATCGGCCTCGCGAACAGAAAGCCCTGGGCGAACTTGCAGCCAGCCGAGATCAGAAAGTCCCGCTGCGCGGCGGTTTCTACGCCTTCGGCAATGACCTCGATGTCAAGTTCGTGCGCCAGCCCGATCACGGCCCGCACGATCGTGGCGTCGTCGGCGCTGGTGGTCACCCCTTCGACAAACCGACGATCGATTTTCAAATGCGCCACGCGAAACGAACGAAGATAATCGAGTGAGGAATAGCCGGTGCCGAAATCGTCGATGGCAAGGCGCACGCCGACCCCGCGCAGGCGCGCGAACTCTTCGCTGTGCCGCTGCGTCGCCTCCATGAGAACGGATTCGGTCAGTTCCAGTTCCAACCGGTCCGCAGCGACGCCGTATTTGCCGAGCGCCTCGGTCACGACCCGATCAAGATCGCTGTCAAGCTTGAATTGCCCGCCGGAAATGTTGGCGGCGACGATGCGCGGCAAGATGGATTGCTCTTGCCACAGCCCAATCTGGCGACAGACCGCTTCGATGACCCAACGCCCGATCTGAAGGATGCTGCCGCTCGATTCCGCGATCGGAATGAACTTGTCCGGTCCAAGCAGGCCGAGCGCGGGATGGTTCCAGCGCAGCAGCGCCTCCAGCCCGACCACGCGTCCGGACACAAGCTCTACTTGCGGCTGATAGTACAGCTCCAGTTCGTCCTTCTCCACTGCCGCATGCAAGCCCTCGCTGATCGTCACCCGTTCGCGCACTTCATGATCGAGCTCGCGGATGTGAAACCGGAATCGATCGCGGCCCTCGGTCTTGGCGCGATAGAGCGCCAGGTCGGCCTTCGTCATCATCGCCTCGGGATCCGTGATATCCCGCCGATACGGAACGACACCGACGCTGGCGCTGGTGTGTATCTGATTGTCGCCGATCGACAACGAGGTCCCGACGGTCCGGCAAATTTTGGCCGCCAGCGCCTCGGCCGCGGCGATATCCTGCATGTCATCCTGCAGAACCGCGAATTCGTCACCGCCAAAACGAGCGACCATGTCGGTCTCGCGCACGCACGCCCTGAGCCGGACGGCGATCAGTTTGAGAAGAGCGTCACCGGCGGGATGCCCGAGCGTATCGTTGACGTCCTTGAAGTGGTCAAGGTCGAGGTAAAGCACCGCGAAGGAGTGCCGGCCCCGCTTGGCACGCGCGAAGGCGAGCTCGAGGCGGTCGAGAAAAGCGACACGATTGGGCAGGCCGGTCAGCGAATCCGTGCGCGCGAGCTCGACAATTCTTCGTTCGGCCGACTTGCGCGCGCTGATGTCGCGAAAGAACCAGATGCGGCCAAGATGCTGCTTCTTGTCGTCATAAAGCGGCGCCGAGTGACGGTCGATGATACGACCGTCCTTGGTTTCCAGCTCGTCATGGCCGCCCTCGTCGGGTTTGGCATAAAGCGCCGAAACCCGGCGCATGAATTCGGCCTCGTCCTTCATGGCCGCAGTCACCAACTTCAACACCGGCTCGTCATTTCGCGCGCTCATGAGGTTTTGTGGAATTTTCCACATGTCGACGAAGTGCCGATTGAAGGTCGTTATCCGGCCGCTCTTGCCGACCACAAGAATCCCGTCCGGCGAACTCTCAATCGCGGTGCCGAGCAGCCTGTGCGAAGCGGCCAGCTCCTGTTCGGCATATTTGCGCGCCGTGATATCGGTCAGGACGCCTTCGATTGCGATCAAACGGCCGGTATCGTCGCGCAGCGGCTTGGTATCACCATCGAACCAGACCAACGACCCGTCCGGCTTTTTAAATCGGAACTCCAAACCGGCGCTGTCGCTCGTTCCGGCCACCATCGCCTTGAAGTCGGACATGATGAAGGCAAGATCTTCACTCTCGATAAGCTCGGGCCAACGATCGGGCGCCGCAAGCAATTCTTCGGCATCGTAGCCGTAGCGGCGAATGTTGTGTGACAGGAACTCCAGCGGAAAAGGCTCGTGCGGTCCCAGCCGGTAGACGACCGTCGGACTGTTTTCGACGATACGGTTGGCGTCCGTCAAAATCTGGAGACGACGCAACAAGGCGATTGCCGCGCCGACCAACTCGGCCAAAATCTTGATGATATCGATCTCGGCCGGCGACCAGTCCCGCTCGCTCCGGCAATCGTCAAAACCGATGATCCCCCTCCACTCACCCTCCGCGAATATCGGCATACCCAATACCGATTTGACGGCACCCGCTTCCAAGAACCGGCGCGCGGCGGAATCGAAATCGCGCGTGTGTCCGGTGATCGCTTCGCCGCGGGCAAGTCGCGGCAACCAAGAGCCAAGTCCCACCTCGGCCATCGATTTGCCGATCGCCAGAAATTCGGGCGGCGATGAAATACCGGGCGCGCTCCAGACATAGTGTTCGCCGACGAGACCGCGCCTGTCCGATCGGGGGTTGTCGCTCTGCAGGAGGATGTGCAGCCGGTCGGCGCCGGCGGCCGGACCCACCCGCTCAATGACTTTCGGCAGCGAAACGCTAAGATCCGAGGAGCGCAGCAGTTCCCTGGCGCTGATCGCGATCGCTTCAAGGATCGCATCACGGCGCAGACTGGCCAAATGGTCGAGCGACGTCGTTAGCCGCGCTTGATCGGCGCGCGGCTTCGCATACGACGGCTGCAGATTATGAGTCACGACGGTCACCGAGATTCGCGAGGCGCGCAGCGGCCCAAAGCGAATTCACTCAAATTTTAACCGTTAGATATCCACGGGCCGTTGCGGCAATCGTTCAAATTGCAATCAACTCAATGAACGGCGGCAAGCGGTTTTGGCGCGCCAGCGGGCGGCATCGGCCCGGCGGCCCATAAAGATAGGCAGTTCGCCTCGAATCCGTTACCATTTTTGTATTGATTCGCGCCCCGCGCTTGTTCGCACGGCCGTGGAGGTGACGGGCATGATCATCACAGTAGCCACCATGAAGGGTGGCAGCGGCAAGAGTACGCTGGCGAGCTGCCTTGCAGTTTATTGGCATTTGCGCGGCCGACATCCGAGCCTGATCGACGCCGATCCGCAACGCTCGATCATGCGGCTCGCCGCGCGCGAACGCGCACTCGGCGGCGTCAGCGTCGTCGAGGACGCGACCGAGGATGCATCAGCGACGGCCCGTCGTCTCGAAGGCGGCAACGGCTTGGTGATCATCGACACGCCCGGCTTCCGCTCGAGGACGACGCTGGACTGCCTAGCGATTGCGGACTTTTTGCTGATTCCCGTAAAGCCGTCGCCGTTCGACGTCGACCGCATGCTGGATACGGTCAGCATCCTGACCAACCGCAGCGATGGGCGACAACCGCCGTTCCGCTGTGTACTGACGCAGACCACGCGCAATTCCGTCGTCGCCAAGCACATCCGTTCGGAGCTCACCGGCGCTGGCCTGCCGGTCCTCAATAACGAGATGGCGAACCGGGTTGCCTATCCGGAAGCCGCTTTGTGGGGCGCGACGCCGAGCCTGATCAGCTGGAAGGGGCCGGCCTCTCGCGAAATCGCCGCGATCGCCGACGAGGTCGACATGGTACTCGGCGCGCAGCAGGCCGCCGCATGACCCGCAAACCGCTCCCCAAGGCCATCACCCGGCCGCTCAATAACTTGCGCGGCTTCGGCCCGGGCATCGCCGCCGAAGAAGAGCTGCCGGCGCGAGAGATATCGGCGCCGTTCGATAAGGTCGAGGCCGAACCCGCGCTTGCGGTTTCCTCCGCACCGATCGCCAATGACCTCGCCGCTCCAGCGCCGGAGCTCGACCGCAAGCTCGCGGCGCGGCGCCGCGCGCTGGCGCGAAAAATCGTCGACCGGCACAAAAACTACGCGGCCTTGGGCGGGCTCGTGCCGCTGCCGGTTGCCAATATCGCCAGCGTAACCGCGATCAACTTGCGCATGGTGAAACAGCTGAGCGACCTTTACGGGGTGCCGTTCCAGCGCGACCGGACGCGATCGCTGATCGTCGGCTTGGTCGGCGGCGCCGTGCCCACGGGAGTCGGAGCCGCAACTTCCTCAACGCTGATGTGGATCGTTCCCGGCGGCCTACTCTTGGGCCTCGGCGCCTCGGCAGTTACCGCCGGCGCACTCACCCGCGGCATCGGCCTCGTCTTCATTGAGAGCTTTGAGAGCGGGTCGAAGTAAATCGGACTGGCGCTACGGCTTGCGCGCAGTGAGGCCGATCATGGCGGACATGCCGCCGTGCGAAGCGCCTTCATGGATTTCGCGCTGCTCCTCGATGAATTTCACGTCGCGAAAATCGCCGAACGCCTTGTCCAGCATGGCGCGGGTATAGAGGTTTTCAAGCTGCTTCGGTCCGCCGGTGCCGTACTCCAACTGCTTGGGCGTGTAGCCGTGAACGATGAGGAGCCCACCGGATTTAAGAGCGCGCCGCATGCCGGCCCACTTCAGGGCGCGCTCGGTCGGCGAACTGAACTGCGTGAAGATCTCGACGACCACGTCGAAGCCGGCGTCCGGATAATCCCAAGCGTGCACGTCGACCTGCCGGAAATCGACGTCGACCCCGCGCTCGCGCGCCAAGGCGCGCGCCTTCTTCTGCGCCGACGGCGAGAAATCGATCGACACGACGTCGAGACCTTGTTCGGCGAGCCAAACGCCATTGCGACCTTCGCCGTCGGCGACCGCCAAAGCTCGGCCTGACGGCGGAAGCAGCGTCTTACAAGACGCCAGAAAATAGTTGGGTTCCTTGCCGAAAGCATATTCGGGCACCCCATAGCGGGCTTCCCAGCGCTCGTATTCGCTCAATGACACCTCCACGAATGCGGGATTGCGGACCTAAGGCTAGCGGGCACCTGCGCCGCGTTTGCCCTTCAGCTCGGCATTCTCGTCTTTTGCAATTTTGCCCGATCCGACGCTTTCGCCGGCCGTATCATCCAACTCCTTCGGCACGCCGCACGCCGGAAACGGCGTGCCCGGAAGCAGCATCCGCCACAGCCGCTTGAGGTCCGCGTCGGGTTTGCAGGGTCGATCGGCCATCGGCGCAATATGGAGAAGAACTGTGCGCCGCGCCACTAACCTCGTCGGATAAGAGCAAAGGCTTGCCAAGCCGAAGCTGCAAAGCAGCGAAGGCTGGTGCGGACGGCCGGACTTGAACCGGCATGGGAAGTTACTCCCGAGGGATTTTAAGTCTAATGCTGGTTACTTAAGATATTGATATACCAGCATTATTTTTGGTCCAAAACCTGATGTGCTAAAACTTGTGCTAAAAATGCCAAAAAACCCGCTTCTTAGCGGGCTCGTTTCGCTCAATTGGGGGAGCTAAACACGCGGCAACCCGCGTCAGGCAAGCACTAAAGCAAAACTGTTAACAGACCGACGACACAAAAACCGTTACCCGATAGCATTTAATTCCTAGCGCATTCCGGCAATTCCTAAAAGAAAAATCGCCTATTAGCTCAAACATGCCGCTCAGGTGCGCCGTCACTGCAACAGTGCCCCTTCATGGTTCCTAGCGCTCACGCCGCAATGGAGGCGGATACATACTCTTTCCCCGCCACCTGAACTTCAGCCGCACTGGGCTCTGGCAGGCCTTTGCCGTCGATCCATTTGGACGCTCTTTTGAGCGTCCTTGCCGACCAAAGGTCGGCGGTCTTAAGGTTCATCCCTCTCCGCCTCGCCTCGATCATGGCTTCCACAGCCGCAAGAAGGATTTGCGGAACGCCCTCTTCGCCGAGTCTTTCGCGGACAAGCTCTCGATCCCCTTCAAAGTTTGCGTTGATGGAATCAATGAAGCCGGGGACGTATTCGCCTTCTGTATCGAAGGCGCCTATCAGCAGGTCGAATTCTTCATCATTCCGGCGGTGACAAAGGGGTGCGGAATGACCGGGACGCCGTTCATTTTTTTCTTGTTGTACGCGACCAACAGGCTGTTCAACGTGCGGAAGATATCGAGAAAGTTCGGAAGCCCATTCAGATTGCCACGGCGAACATGCTTTTCGAGCTTATCGTGCTGGTGTCGCGTCACGAACCCCCAAACGGCATCTCGCAGATTTTCTACCTTATTGCTGATCGGTTCTGACAACCAGTGCGTCGGAATGTCCGCAACGAAGGGATCGCGCGGTTTCCAGAATGTTTTCCCAAAACCTCGCTTTGAGTGTTCACCGTCATCGAACCGGATGCTGCAATGGTCGAGAAACTCG
Organism: uncultured Alphaproteobacteria bacterium; assembly: GCA_963775515.1. GTDB lineage: Bacteria > Pseudomonadota > Alphaproteobacteria > Rhizobiales > Xanthobacteraceae > BOG-931. The sequence goes on from CAVZIQ010000005.1 coordinate 110,891, forward strand.
ATGGCCTCACGGACCGTTCCCAAGGTGTCCAAGTGAGCCACCAACTGTTCGCCCGTCTCCGCTATTTTATGAAGCCGGCTACTCGACCCTCCACCGGGGGTATGCTCTCGCAGCAGCTCCCGGAGTTGCACGAGGGCCACCCGATTGCTTAGAACATCCAAGCCGTTTTGCGTCCCCTTCAGTTCGCAGATCGCAGCGCCGCCAATCTGGGTGACCTGCTCCTCTTTCAAGTCAACTCGCGATCTCCCGGTCACGGTATGACCTAGACGAAGCGACAAGAACGGCTGCAACTCATTGAAGTTTGTGATGCTCAGCCTCAAATCTCGAATAGTCGTGGGGGCGTTAAACATCACATCGAGAGAGCAGTTTTCTTGTAACGTAACGGAACCCAACGCGAGGGTCGGGGTGGCTTGATTATTCTGATTGTCTGGCTCCGTCCCTGGCCCTGCCTCGAACTTTGCCGGGTCAAGCGGCTCGATAGTCAGGGATTCGTCGCGGACGAGAGCGTCAATAAACTCCTTCGTCGAAAACCAGAGCACGGCCTCAGTATTTCGGCCGCTCATGGCGGCGACCGTGGCGTTGGCGCTTCCAGTAAGCCAGAATGTTTCCTGTGAAGTCTCGAAAGCGAAAGCCTTTGCGTGAAGCCTGCGGCCAGCCGGAGGCGTCACGGCCAACAGCCGGTCCTTCTGGCGAAGCACCTTAGCGAGCTTCTTTCCATCAAGCGTCGCGTATTTTGGTTGGGCGTAGACCAACAGTTTCGCGTCGGGCCATTTCGTCTTGATAGTTTTCAGGAACGTCAAATCACGGTCATAAAACGGCGCGAAAACAGCGATCTTCTTGACCGTCTTGCTCTTTAATCGTCGCTCCAGATGTGGCAAGAGCGGTTCGTCTCGCGAGTGAAGCAGCTCGACCCCGAGCTGGCTTTTCAGAACTACACTGTCTGCCAGCCAGGGATGCCTTTCTTCAGCCCGAACAAAGAATTCTTGTTGCAACGTCGTTGTAAAGTCAGGCGCATCTTTGGCGAAGTTCCGAATTGCCTGAAAGATCTGACGCAATACAAACAGCGCCGGAGCGTCGGTTTGGCCGGTCAATTCGACCGAAAATGTTGAACAAAGCTCCACGTTGAAAGCGATGCCAGCGTTCGTACAATTGTTGCTGCCGACGAATTCCTGTGACCCGACGGTCGCCGATAAGAAGATATAGCTTCGGGTGAAAAGCGTACGGATGGCGACTAATGGGCGCGACCAGATAGCGGCGATTGAACCCGGAAACAGGCAAACCCTCCTTGAGCAATTCTTGATAACGGCCAGCATCCATTAGAACTAAGATGCGTTCGGCCCCGGCAAAGCCCCGCTTTCGGAGCACTCGCCGCTCAAAAAAAAGAGGATCAAACTCATAGGTGGCGACGAGCGCAATCTTTGCTGGCGTTCCCTCAAAGGTGTCGAGAAGATCGAGCGGCTTCATACCGGCGTCTCCTCGGCAAGCAGCCGTTCAAGCCACGCATCGCCCGCCGCTGTGAGATGCAGACCGTCGTCATAATCCCCAGCGACAAGTTGGAGGTCGCGGAGAATTTGCACGGCGCTAAAGAACCGCGCGTTAAGCGCTCCGGGGTCTGAAAAATCCGCGTCGGTCCCGATAATGGTGGTCCCATCAATATGAAGAAGCGGGGCAGAGCCGCCGAACCCTCGCTCGTAGCTCATGGTTTGGTGTTGCAAGAGAACAAAGCGCCAAAGGAGCAAGTTTAGGATTTCGCGGTTGGGCCGCTGCCACCAACCGTCTCCATATTCCGACCGCAGCGTGCCGAGCACGCCCGGTACGGACAAATCAGCGAACCGATCCTGAACGAGGTTCTGGTACCACGCGTCGTAGGTCGTTTCGACGCTGGTTTGATATCGGAGCAGCACCACGTAAAGAAGAAAGGAGGCGACTACGATACCACTGATTTGCTCAGCTTCGCCTTCGATTAGTTGCTCAACGAGATTGCGCTCTCCGAATTTGGAGCCAATGGATAGGCTTGCCAAAGCGGATGGTCGTCCGGCAAGAACATCGGCAACGCTTACGCCAGCGACGCCGAGAAGCTCGGCCGGCGTCAGATCGAAGAATAAGCCGGGGAGCTCAGTCTCGAAGAGCTTGCTGAAGCGTGCACCGAGCGCGGGGACTTGAAACTCGTCGAGTAGCCGACTGCGGTCTATACCAGCCGGGTGGTGCCGCAGGACGCCGACAACGGAAACCAGAAGGGATTGCAGTGCTACTGTAAGATAGCTGTGAAAATGAAATATACGCCATCGTTCGGCGACGTCGCGTAGAGAATCCGGGACACCGATTGCTGTGCTTTTTTGATGCTCTTCGTCCGTCACGGCCCGCCCGAAATAGGTTAGATCGCTAAATGATTGTCGATCGAAAGCGACTTCGATCTTGGCGGCTTTGCTAATCCCGTACAGGAGGAGCAGAAGCGACATCCGCCTTCTATAGTGTGTGGACTTCGTTTCTTCGCGGTCGCACGAAAACAGTATCTCCTTGATGACATCACGGTCATCCGCGCCTTCTTGCGAGATTTCACATAATCCCCCGCGCGAACCGAACTCCTTCAGTATGTCCGCCGGTACCGAGGAATGAGTTGTCCATCCGTCCTTTATGTATTTGGTCGCGTGGACGGCACGCCGATAAGCGTCCGCCAAGCGCTTCCCTCGCCTCGACAGTTCCGCAATTTCAATCGATTGAACGTCCTCATGGAGTTCTTGAGATTCTTCGGACGCCTCTTCATGGACTTCATCACTTTCGTTCGAGAACAATCCGAGATTGATCAAGGACGCTTTGTAAGCCGCGCCGAATTGTCCTTCGCCGGACTGCAAATGTTTCCACGCGTCCAGGTTATAAGACTGCCGCGCACGGCCATTTACGAGTTCCATTGCCTTTTCTGAGCCGCCAAGAGCGCCGCCAGCGCAAGCCTCGCCATCGTGATGAAGCACAGCCCCAAGCACCAACGCCCTTTCGCGCGCAAGAACACCGCGAACGCTGCCACGATCTCCCCGCTTACCGCTCTCATTCTCCGCGTAGTCTTGAAAGGCCCAGGGAAAGAACGCGTAATAGCGGGCGCGCGGGGTAATGGACGTGATGCAATACAAGAGCTGGGTCGCGAGGCGACCCGATAGGCGCAAATTCAAGCCGAGCGGGTCTTGTGTGCTCGCGGACGGAAGCTTCTTGTTCCATCGAAGTAACTGAACGCCCACGGCGGGCTTTTTTCAAATTCAGCACCGCACCCTCCCCTACGCCAAGTGAACTCGTGATTATGTATAACCGAAGCCCGCTTCGACGCCCCTATTGCGAGAGAGTTTTGCAGAGCGTCGTAATCAGATCAACATTTCGTTGGCGATCGGCACCATGGCGGCAACCATCCGTATTCATTACTTGTCAGCGGGTAGATGACCGAAAGCGTAAGGCACAGACTGCATTGCTACGGTCTCGACGTCATCGAGCGCTGCAACCGAACCGGAAGCAAGTTCGAGGGCGCTGCCTCCATTGAGCCTGCGAAGAAGTTCTGACACAGCGAGACAAGCAGCGATAAGGCCGACGAAGGGCACGCCCACTGTGCGCGACGCAAGTTGAGCGAGACCGCAGCTATCCATGCCTTTGCGCTTCAAGTCCTGATAAGCGGGCATGTGCTCGACGAACTCATTGGCTTGTCCGATTTGCCGCGACCAGATTTCCTCCGACGTGCGCGACGCTGGAAACGTATGGACCGACAGGCTCCGGAAAGAACTCCGGTCCCGCGCCAAGCCCGGCTTCCACGATGAGGCCAAAGCCCGGCTTTTCAAGCGCTGCGCGTGCGAGGGCGTTATCCACGCCGCAGAGCGCCACGGCGGGTTCATCTTCGCCGCGCTTTGTCCATGGACCGAAGCGTCGTTCGTTCAGGTAAATGTCGAATCCGAAAGCCTCTAACCATTCGCCGACCACTCTTGCTTTCCTGCGGCCGATATCTGCGGCGAAGGACAGCAGCGACGTGCTCTCGTTCGAGGCCCCTATGCGATCGAAGTCCTGCAATATCATCTGGACCTCGCCTCGATCCGCATAGGGCAATGCCGCTAATGCCCAGGCGAAGGCTTGGCCGAGATTTCCGAGACCGACAATCCAAAGGCGCGACGGAAGGTATGCTAGCGCCGGTTCCGTCTGGTCCGGGTTAAGCCAATCAGCGCCGGGACGCCAAAGTGAAAGACCGCAGGCGCGGTAACCCGCCATTGGGTGATCCCCGGCATGATACGCGAAGGCCTCCGCCGCGCATGCAGCTGCCGCAAGAATTGGCGCGAGCGTAATGGTCTCACCTTCGGGAAGGCGGCGACCGTCGCGCAGTGGGATGACGCCTCCTCGCCATCCATCCCACGTCAAACGCCAGCACGGTGTTTTGAAGGACGGCGTTTTCACATCGCCAATCAGAGCCGATGGCCATTCCGGCTTGGCCTCGGCGGCAATACAAGCACCGTAGTCACGCACGGCCTCTGCCAGCGGTCGCCCGTGCGCGAGCGGTGAGAGGCTCGGTGAATCAGGCAAGCCCACGACATCGATACCGCCCAAGCAGTGTGCGCCGTGCGGTGTTGACCAACGTCAGCAACGCGATCTGCTGATCAACCGAACTGGCGATCTCCTGCCCGACAACCACGGTCAGGCCGAAGGCTTTCAGAAGTGCCATCGAGTCTTCGTGCGTATCCGCGCGGCCGTTATCCATGAAGTACTTCGCGGTACGGTGCAGACTGTCGGGATTAATGATTTGCTCCCATCGTTAGCTCCATAGCCCGGTGTAGAAGTAACCCGGTGATTTCGCGGCATTCCGGTCGATCCAGTCATGCTGCCGCAATATTCATAGATGCCGAGCTGGCCGGCGCGTATCGGCCATCGCGCAAAGTCCGGGACGATGATCGCGATGTGGCCAGTCCGCGCGACCATCGGGTTTGCCTTGTCGGATGAGCTTTGAAAGGCCTCACCCGGATGCGTGTGCACGTCCGCGACGACGGTCAGCGTTTTCTCCCGGCATATCGCCCAGAGTTTTGCGAACGCGTCGCCGTGCAGCACGCAGACGCCGCTGTCGTATGCCTGAGGATCGAGATCGTCATAGAAGACCACCTCCCGGACCTCGCGCCGTTCGCCGTGCTTCGACGCCAAGCAGAAATACACCGGACTTCATGACGATGTCGTCCCCGCCGTTCCAGCTCGGCGACGATATGGCTGCCACATTCGTTTCGGCAACTGAGCCGATGCTCTAGGCGCTACGAATGCCCGAATAGTCGCTTTGATGGAAAAGCTCATAGATTTGCTCCACATAACAAATGATGCCGCGTTCGGGCTGCCAGAGGCGGCTCGGGTGATCGTTGCGCCAGTTGTCGTGGCCCTCGATCGACATCCGGTCGCAGGGCAGATAGAGGCACTGCCCCTGCTTCCATTCGGGCCGGAACACGGAGCCACAATCACCGGACCCGTCGGCCATCGGTCCGGCGGCAGAGGCGCGTTGGCGGCAATATCCCAAGGCTGCGCGGTGCGGGCCTCTGCCGATAGCCTGAGCACTCAAACCGAAATCCAAACTCGAAGGGCGAACCGGCCGCTCGGGCGCGGAGACGGCCAAGATCACGTGCGGCCAGCTGGATGGCGACACGCCGCCAGCGGCCCTCGATCTCGCCGCACCGGAATTCCGGCGCGGCGAGATCTTGCTCCAAGGAGCACTCGGTCAGGAGGCAGAGGGATGTTCATGTTATCCCTCGACCCGCTTTTCCGGGACGAGATCGAAGCAAACGGCACATCCGTGTCCTTCGACGAGCTCGTGCAACGGCGTATCGCTGGCGGGGCGCTTGGTCGAGTTGCAGATTTGCAAGACATGCTCGGCGGCGTCCTTCGGGTTCATCTTGAAGGTGTGCACAGCCCATTCCTTGACCGCGCGGACGCGGGTGCCGGGCGGGAATTCGTGCTCGGCGGTCTTGTCGAGGAAATGGACGGTGGTCTTGATGCGCTTGCAGCGGCTCACATGAACGCGCGAGCCGTGCTTCAGGCCTGCGACCGGCTGATGACGCTCGCCATGCTGGTGGTGCTCCGCCTTCATCGATGAAGATGAAGGTTTCGGCGTCTATCTGGATGCCCGCCGCTTGCGAGCACGTCGTGAAGTTCGCCCAGGTCGCGGCCTCGGAAAGCTCGGCTTCGAGAATTCCCGGACGGCCGTGGACTTGAATAAAGATGATCGGTTTTGACATTGCTTCTCCTTCCTGGGGCCAGAGCTGGCCCTCTATAAGGAAAGCGATGCGACGACGAAAAAAACGGAAGTGGCGGTCGGCGTCAGCCGCCGCACATAAAGTAGCAGTGGCAGTTCGGGACAACGCCGGGCTTCGGGATCGGCATGAAAGTCGCCGCTCTCGATGCCTGCAATGGCGTCGGTATATTCGGCAAGTAGCTTGTCGTCATTCTTGGCAGGCACGGGGACTCTTTCGCCGGTTCCGAGATAGAAAATCTCGACGTTAACCGGCCTGCCCGGATATTTCAGCGCCGCGCCGCGCCGCAAGCAGCGCATAGATGGGCTTGTCCGGCTCGGATTTCGTCTTGCGGCCCGTGCGGATGCGCTGTACACGAACGGTGCCGTCGGGACCAATCAGCACCCGGTCCGGCGTAATCACGATTTTTCGCGTCCGACCGGTATGGCCCATTCCTGGCGATCGTATTGGCCAGTTTCGGCGGCGATGGCTTCGGCCATCCCCTTGACCATGCCTCGGCGGCATTGCGGTAGTAGTTCTCGAAAGCGTGGTCAATCGGGCCGTCCGTTGCCCATACCGCGGCCAGGCGCGCCAGTGCGCTCGCCGCATCGACGGTACGGTGTCAATCGGCGTTGGATCGGGACCCCGTATCGGCATCCAAAAGGGACCCCCTCGTTTTACGTTTTGAGCGATTAGCGTTCGCCCCGTCGGAGCTGGACGGGGGTTGCGGAGACGGGGCGAGCGCGGGTTGACGTGTGATCGTCGGCTCGGCTCTTGAAGCGCCAGCTGTCGTTGCCGGTCTCGATGATATCGCAGTGGTGGGGAAGCCGATCGAGCAGCGCGGCTCGTCATCTTGGAGATCACTGAAGACGCTTGGCCACTCGCCGAAGGCGAGATTGGTGGTGACGATGATCGAGGTGCGCTCGTAGAGCCGGCTGACGAGGTGGAACAGGAGCTGACCGCCCGATTGAGCGAACGGCAGATAGCCGAGCTCGTCGAGAATGATGAAGTCCATTCGAGTGAGTTGATCGGCGATCCGACCTTGCCTTCCGTTACGGGTCTCGGTCTCGAGCCGGTTGACGAGATCGACCACGTTGTAGAACCGGCCACGGGAGCCGGAGCGGATGCAGCTTCTGGCGATGGCAATGGCCAAATGGGTCTTGCCGGACCGGCTCTGCCGACCAGCACGGCGTTGCGCTGCTGGGCGATGAAGCCCCCGCCGGCGAGGTCGTTCACGAGCGTCTCATTGATCGGTGTGCCCTCGAACTGGAAGTCGTCGAGGTCCTTGGCGAGCGGCAGCTTGGCGATGGTGAGCTGGTACTTGATCGAGCGCGCCTGCTTCTCGCTGATCTCGGCGTTGAGCAGATCGCCGACGATGCGCTGGGGTTCATGCTGGCGCTTGACGGCCGTGGCCATGATCTCGTCGAAGGCGGCCTTCATGCCGTAGAGCTTGAGCTCACCCATGAGGTCGAAGAGCTGAGTGCGTTCCATCAGATGGTTCTCCTGAGGTTGTCGTAACGGGCACAATCGGCGACTGGCGCATGGCGCAGTGTCAGCGCGGTCGGCGTGAGGATGGTGACCGGCGGGCCGGGATCGCGCTGGCGGGCGAGGATGTTGAGAACGACATCGGCGGAATGAACGCCGTGGGCGATCGCTTCGGCACAAGCCGTCTCGACCGCCGGCAGTCCGTCGGTGAGCACCGCGGTGAGGATGCTCCACCATCTGACGATTGCCGTCATCGGCGCCGGCAAGCTTGCGCCGCACGCGCTCCATCGCGGCCGGCAGCACCCAGTCTTTGAAGGGCGCACCGTTGCGTAAGGCGCCGGGCTTGCGGGCGAGCACTGGCACGTAATGCCAGGGGTCGTAGATCGTGTCGCCGCGGCCGAACGATCGGGGATGTTCGGCGACGATCCGTCCGTCCTGGCGGATCACGATGCGGTCCGCATAGGCATGGACTTGGACGGGATCGCGCCGACCGCACTGGCGGCTACCGAGTATTTGTTGTTATCGAAGCGCACCAGGCAGGTCTTCGAGACCGACGCCGGCACTGCATGGAAGCCATCGAACCGGCCAGCATAGGGAACGAGCTTCGGCCGTTCCGCCTCGAACACTTCCCAGATCGTCTGTTCGGTCAGTTCTGGATGACGGTGCGCCTTGGCGTAGACGATGCACTGGTCGGTGAGCCAGGCATTCAACTCGTCGTAGCTTTTGAACCGAAGCCGCGGCGTGAAGAAGCGCTGACGCACGAGCCCAACCTGGTTCTCGACCTGACCCTTCTCCCAGCCAGATGCCGGCGTGCAGGCGACCGGATCGACCAGATAGTGGCTGCACATCTGCAGGAAGCGGCGATTGTAGAGACGATCTTTACCGACAAGGACCGTCTCCACCGCGGTCTTCATATTGTCGTAGATGCCGCGCTGGCAGTCCCCCTTGAACAGAGCGAACGCCCGGTCGTGGGCGTCAAACACCATCTCCTGCGTCTCACGCGGATAGGCCCGCACGACCAGCATCCGGCTGTGACAGAGCCGAACATGGGCGACCTTCACGATCACCGTCACGCCGCTCAGCAGGACGACTTCGTGGCTCCAGTCGAACTGGTAGGCCTCTCCCGGCGCAAAGCTCAGCGGGACGTAGGCCGCGGCTGTCGATGCACCACGCTCCTTGCTCCACTGCCGCGCATAACGCCGAACGGCATCATATCCACCCTCGTAGCCGAGCCCGCGCAGTTCCTCGAACAGTCGGATCAACGTTAGACGTTCACGCGCCGCCTTCCCTTCGTTCGACACCAGCAATTGATCGAGCTTGTCCCGCCATGGCCCAATCTTCGGAAGTGGTTGAGCCTCTCGCTCGTAGCGGAACTCGGTCACCTCCGACCGAATCACCTTCCGCACGACCTTCCGAGATACACCCAAGCTCACGGCAGATCGCTTTGATCGCCTTGCCCTGTACGAAAAATAAGCGACGGATCTTTGCAATCGTCTCCACAATCAGCATCCCAACCTCGGCTTCCATAATCATGGAAGCCAGTGTGGACCCTCAGCCCCGGGGTCCCGATTGGATGCCGATCACCCCGAAAACGGGGTCCTTATTCCACGCCTGTTCACACGCTTTTCGCCGAATGTCGACCCAGGCGTCCACGATCAGTCCTCTTCAAGCCAATAGCGTTGACGTTCGGGAGACATGTTGCTCTCGCGAATGATTTCATCGCAGCTGCGGGCCTTCACGGTGGGGGTATTATCCGCCTTGGCGTAACCCAGGCGCGGGTTTTGAAGCGCGAACTTCAATGAATCATCAAACGCGTCACGCGTCATGGCTAGCGAGCGGATAACTGCATCCCTCAAACGTGCGCGAACAGGCGCAAGCATCCAGCCATTGAATAGGTCAGCAAGAACTCCGCGGGCGATATCCAGTTCATTAGCGAGCTGAAATACTTCCTTGCCGCGCGCAGAAAGAATGTCGTGAAAACCCTGCGACGCGGACGCTGACGCCGAAGCCTCGATCTCGGCGTTATAAAGTGCATTCAAGGCATTGCTATACCCGCGTGCAAGCATACTCGCGTCAGCCTCCACGACGGGAAGCCCTTCCTGCGCAGCCCAATCCCTGCTCACAGCGGCGTGCGCACGGATGTCTTCTGCGAATTGCGGATATCGATCAGCCCAATCAATAATCTGATCGGCTGTAGGGCACTCGCATGCCTGATGAAAGGCGAACAGCACCTCGTCTCGGTCCTCGGCTCCTTTGTGTGTGGTCATGTCTTATCTCCCATTCTTGATTTTCGAAGTTCCTGAGCCTCCTTGTCCAATTTCAGAAGTTGTTGGACCTCCTCAACCCATTGCTCTGCCGTTTTGCTGCTTTTTCCTATTGCCTTTGCGATGGACCGACCTTTCTTTGATCCAAAAGGCACGCGGTCCATGTAGAGATAGAAAGCCAATCGCTTTCGTTCATCCGTGACGAGGCTCAGAAGACGGTCGACATCGATTTGTTCATCGGCGTCGCGCACGCCGTCGAGCAGAGAAAGATCGCGATTAGAGTTTCGCTTTTCAGATTCTTCACCGTCATGTGTGTCGGTATCATTCGGCAGATCAGGGGGATCGGCAGGCCCCACGGTTCGAACGACGTCGGGCGTTTTGTCCTTGCTTTCCTTGCCGGATATTTTGATTTTGCCTTCTACCGGTATGCGCGAGTGCTTATATTCTACGGCGATGGCGGTCTTTAATCGGAACATCACACGTGGCCCGAAAGCCTCGCGAAGCGCCTTACCGTCTTTGGAGTTTGGCTTGAGCAGTGCCTCAAAAATCTCAGCATGCACCCGGTAGATTATATCTTCGCCCTGATTGGGATGATTGAAGCCGACGCGCGCTCGGAGCATTTTGATGACGCTGTCCGAAAGGTGCTTGGCTAAGGCGTTGCGAACCGGACTATCGGTGGTCGGGCCAAGGTCCTGAAGAGCGGCGACGATTGTCTCCAGCCGGAAGGTGCGGAGGCGGCCGTCGGCGATGGCCTGTCGCCAGCCCTCCAGATCGGTTGATTTAGGCGGCGGTTTTTCGCCTGGCATTGCATCCATCGCTTCCGCACCCTTTTCTGTTGACGGCCTCTCCTCAAATGAAAGCGATGCGAGCCGAGAAAAAACGGAAGTAGGCTCTTACTGCCTGGAAATCGTATAGAACATTAAGGGAACAGACGCAACGAGCGGTAGTTTCTTCTAGGAAAATAAGCTTGGAGTTTAAGGACTTAGTTGCGGACATTGAAGGGCATTTTTATTACCGTGTAATTCAATCAACTATCTGATATAAATACCGTTATGACGAATAATTTAGAGGACAAAAAAGCGGACTTTGTAGAGGTCTCAGACCGTGGTGAGACGGTCTCGATGTTCGAGCCCCTGCTCATCACGGAAAGCTCGCGGCATCGGACCGAACTTACCGACCTTGCCGTTGATCTTGCGGGCAAAGCCGCCGGGTTCCGTCGAAGCCTGCCCCCCGGCATCGTCGGGGCGCTGGCCAATCTCGTGCGCTCGATGAATTGCTACTACAGCAACCTCATCGAAGGGCACGACACGCATCCCATCGACATCGAACGCGCTTTAAAAAACGATTACAGCGCTGATCCAAGCAAGCGGGATCTCCAACTCGAAGCGAAGGCCCATATCGCTGTCCAGCAATGGATTGACGATGGCAATCTTCGCGGTCAAGACGTGACCGTCGATGGCATAAGAGAAATCCACCGTCGCTTCTGCGAACTCTTACCGGACGAAATGCTGTGGGTCGAAGAACCCGATACGCATAAACGGATGCGCGTGGTCCCCGGCGAATTGCGTCGCAGCGATGTTAAGGTCGGCCGCCACATTGCAATTAGCCCAGGTGCCATCACCCGTTTCCTTGCGCATTTTGAAAGCGTTTACAGCAAGGTCGGCAAGACCGATGCAATCCTCGCATCGGCCGCAGCTCATCACCGGCTTTTATGGATTTACCCGTTCCTTGACGGTAACGGCCGTGTCACGCGGCTCATGTCGCATGGCATGTTACTTGACGCCCTCGACACAGGCGGCATCTGGTCGGTGGCGCGCGGGCTGGCCCGTAATGCCGACGCCTACAAAGGTCATCTGGCAGAATGTGATTTGGAACGCCGCAATGACCTCGATGGTCGCGGAAACCTAAGTGAAGAAGCTTTAGCCTCATTCACGCGCTTCTTCCTTGAAACCGCCCTCGATCAGGTGAATTTCATGGAAGGCCTTATGGAGCCCGAAAGACTGCGCGCGCGCATCCTTCTATGGGCCGAAGAGGAAATCCGTCTTGACAAGCTGCCGACTAAAGCCGGGGCCGTTATCGAGGCAGTTCTGTATCGCGGCGAGCTGCCGCGCGGGGATGTGGCGAATGTCCTGAGCCTTACCCCCCGACACGCACGCCGGATAGTATCTGCGCTTCTTGATCGCGGCGTGCTTACATCAAAAGGCTCACGCGATCCGCTCACCCTCGCCTTTCCGGCTACACTTGCATCTCGTTGGATGCCCGGATTATTTCCCGATCAGACCTCCGATGTCCGAAAGTAGCGCCGACTTTCCCGCGAACATAGAAGCCCGCAAGCTCGCGCTGGAGGCGATGGCAACGCTCGTCAACGTGAAGAAAATTGCTGCGGATCGGCTTCTTAGGCCTGCTGGAATCCCTGATGATCTCATAAAGCTATTTCTAAAAGGAAAGGATGCGACAACGGGTGAATTGCTCACCAAGCGGCAGGCGGGAGCATTGATACTCGAAGAGCTAGGCCGCGACGGCAAGGAAAGCGTCGCCATCCGGAAACTTATCGACATTGCCGCCGGATGGAATGCCTTCGACCTTGCGCAGGATGAATACAAGGCACGTGCGGTTACGCAAAAGGCGCGGGATCTGAAAGGCGTACTCGCGGAAGCGGACGCCCGCGAGAAATCAGAGCATGAGCGCGCTATACGCGAGCGCTCGGAACGACAACAGAAAGAACGAGAAGGCGCGCTACAAAAAGAAAGCGGGCTTCTGTTGGCCCAATTTACCACCTCTCCACTCACGGCGAGCCTCCAACGCGGTTATCTCCTGCAAGACGTATTGAGTTGCCTATTCGTGGCTCACGGAATTGCAGTAGCAAAATCATTCCAGCGCAACGCCGGCGGCGAACAAATCGACGGAGCGTTTAAGCTTGAGGGTTGCCATTACATTGTAGAATGCCGCTGGCGAGAAAAACTAGCGGGGATACGCGAACTTGACGGGCTGTATGGGGAAATTGCACGCTCCGGAAAACAAACAATGGGCCTGTATCTTTCGATCAATGGCTGGTCGGAGCATGTCGTGCCGCTAATTAAGCAAAATCCCGACAAGAGCATCATTCTCATGGAAGGACTTGATCTGCGGATGGTCCTCGCGCAATCGCTCGACCTGCGCCGCTTGCTCAAGGCGAAACTGTCCGCATTGAATTTTGAAGCAGAGCCTTATCTTCCCGCTTCCAAATTAATTTGAGCCATCGCAGACATCTCTGCTATCACGCGTAGGAGCGAGGTCGTCTGCGCGGACCCATGCGTTATCTTTGCCAGATTTTATGTAGGCGACCATCTGCTTCGTGGTCCGGTTCTGCGCGGTCATTTCCTTGATCCATATTACGCACACCACAAAGTTCTTCAGGTCGACGCCCGCTGAATGGGGTTTTCGGTAAAGTTGTTCGTCGCGATAAATGGTCGTCTGCTTTAATACGACGTATGCTGACGGTCTCGGACTAGCGAACCAAGAGTAGTCCCCTAGCGGCGGTACGGCTTCCGACAAATCTGTGGAAGACGCAAGAATGTCGAGTTGGTCGCAAGTAAAAGGGTTATGCAGGCCACAAATACCGCGACGAAGAAAAATAACGTCGCGCGTATGGAGGTTACCGCATCCATCTAAGCGCTCTTGTCCACCTGATTAAAGGTGCTCATGAGCGCAATCCTCTACTCGCTTCGTGAGGTTTTAGAAACCCCGCATCGCCCATCGCGTTTTGCTGCCGAACAGTTTCACGCGTTAGCGGCTGCTCAAACTGATCCAAAACTCTCGCGCTCGGTATGTACTGATAGCCTTTACTGTAAAAATGCTTCCATTGAACGTCCCTATCAATTGAACCAACGGCTTCGGCAAATTGTACAAGACCCTCCAAACCGCCAGAAAGCAGGGAATATTCACGGAGGCAAGAAATGGAGAGTTCAAACGGGTGTTGATATATTCAATACCGATTTTGCATCCGACATATAAAATTATCGCCTTCACGACAGTGAAAACTATTCCTTTCATAGCACGGGTAATTGACGCGTCTATATTCGTGACTGCACTAATTTCGTCATTCACCCTGTCCTGGCGCAGCGCTTCATCAATCTTGTAACTTCCGTCGCGGCGCAGATAGACAAGTCGAAATTTTGTGCCGTTCTCAACACGCCATTGCATGCCTAGCTCTTCCAGAGCCTTCCACGCCGTGGCGTAGGCTTCGGCAACTCTGAAAATATCAAAAAGAACTCCATAACAGCCACGCAGGAATTATGATCTTCGCGAGGAAAGCAACAATGTCGAAAATTGTGTATGAAAATGACAATACGACACGGCCTGCGCCACGACTTGCAGCATGAAAAGGGCGCAAATGCTATAAATGCCCTTCCTAACGCCAATCCCATAATTGGCTCGCATGTCGGAATACCAACCGGCAATTCCACCACGCCCGGCATCGAATACAAATCAGGGACGCGACTGTCCGCGATCGCACGTGAGGTTCGCGACAGGGGAAACAGCCACGCAAGGCCGTCGGTGCTTCCGATAGTTTGCCCCATAACCCCCATCTCAGCCTCTTTTCGCCAGAATTAACACGCGGCGGTTGCGCGTGAAAGGCTCTATGGGCTTAACATCGTCCTAGCCAGTCTTACGCGCCATGAAGGACGCGGTTCATGAAAAATGTTTGGGCTACAGATGCAGGAATCTATTTCGGCTTCGGGTCGGAGGCGACCGAGGGCGACCCGCCTCCACAGAATGCGCCTCTCTGCTATGTGGGCGACCGACATGTCGTCACGATAGGCCCGAACGGGTCAGGCAAAAGCCGCCGGACCTTGCTGCCAAACCTTCATCGCTTGACTGGCTGGTCGATGCTCGTCGTCGATCCCAAGGGCGAGTTAGCGCGCATGACCGCAAGGTATCGGCTCGACCAAGGCAACAATGTCATTCTTCTTAACCCGTTCGACGTCGTCGAAATGGGCTCGAACGGCTTCAACCCGGTTGCGGCTCTAGACCCGAAGTCGGACGATTTTCCCGACGATGCGCTCGGCCTCGCCGAGGCTATCATCAAGGTCGAAGGCAATGAGCCGCATTGGTCGCAATCCGCCCAAGATTTGGTTTGCGCGCTCATCATGTACAGCCGACTGACTAAGGACGTTCCCGACGAAATCCCACGCGGCACCCTCGGTCATGTGCGTCATTGCCTCGGCAAACCTCAGACGAATTTCCGGGCGATGATCAACGATGCCAAGAAGACCGGCATAAATGAATTGCGAAGAACTTTACGATCAAGGCGGCGCGGTATCTCGACGTCGACCGACAACAAGGAGCTCAACAGCGTCATTTCGACGGCCCTGACGCAAACCCGTTGGCTCGACAGCCGCCCGATCAAGGAGGATCTGAAGGGGCCGGCGCATGATTTCAGCCAAATGAAAGAGAAGCCGACCGTCATTTATCTGATCTGCCGGCGCGACGCCTCGGAACACATTCGAGCTGGCTGCGGCTCGTGATCACCTCGGTGCTGCAATCGCTGATGAAAGACACGGACGAACCCAAATGCCCCACGCTCTTGATGCTCGATGAGTTCGCGCAGCTCGGCCATCTACCGGTCATCGAGCAAACTTGGCGATGATGCGCGGTTACGGCGTCAAACTCTGGTCGGTCTTTCAAGACCTGTCGCAGGCCCAGGCGATCTACGGCAAGCGCTGGGAAACCTTCATGAGCAATGCCGGCGTGCTGCATCGCCTACGCGCCGCAGGATGTGGTGACGGCGGAATATTTATCCCGCCGCACCGGGCAGACGACGAAGGAAATCCTGACTTGGAGCCAGGAGAGCAAGCCTGGCGAACAGACGGCGAGCGGCAACATCGGCATGACGCAAACGCCGTTGCCGCTGATGCTGCCGCAGGATTTGCGCAACATGGAATGGGATATTTCGTGCTGTTCAGCCACAAGACAAAGGGCACGATCAGGGGCTACGCGCCATATCCGACCGAGATAAGAGGAATGGAGCAAATTACAGCACTTGATCCGGCATCGTCGTGAACGAGACAGCCTTCATATTGGCTACCGGCTCCCTCGCCCGCCCCCGCCACGACCGCTGATGTCTCTTCCTGTCTAAATCGACTTGGCGCGTTCGTTCGCGCTTTGGTGCATATTATCTAGCTTAGCTAAACGTTCGGCTTTCGCATCGGAGATTTCGCCACGCGGCGTTGAATGCTCCGACCCTTTGTCGGCTGGTGCGACAAACTCATGAACATGCTTCAGTTCGTCGTGTCGCGCGAAGTTCGGTCGATCCCCAATCCCTTTTTCTAGCCGCTCAAAATCCGCGGCATTCCTTTCAGCCTTCTTTTCTGTAATCGCGGTTTCGAACCGGCGCACCGAACCTGGTATAGGCTCATTGCGGGCGATCTCACGCACGGCAGCTTTTTGAGCCTCGCGCTCCCGCTGCTCCCGTGTTTGCTTTTCTATTTCTTGCTGCCTTAATTGTTCGGCCTCACGTCGCGCAGTCTGCTCAAGCTGACGTGTACGCTCCAGCTCCGCCTCTTTGTACGCCCGCAAATTTGCTTCGTTGGCCTCCTTCGCCTCGCGAAGACGCGCTTCATTATAAGCATGCGTAATTACAACATCGATATCGGCGGCTTGGTGGCGGGGATGGCGGCTTTCGTAGAGAGCGCCCGCAATAGCGATTTCATGCTTGGGCGCGTAAGCGTTCCCTTCTCGCAGGCGGTTTTCACAAATCCATTCGAGGCGCTCGCGTTGTTCCTGCGTTAGCTTGGCGCGGGCGCGCGCTAGCTCCTCTTGCTGAACCTTTTCGCGTTGCTCGTCGTCCACGGCATGCACTCCATCGCGCGAGGTGGCCTGCACCCGGTTCAGTTGACACCCGCCTAAGCTAATCCCGCCTGCATCTCGAACTCCATGGGGCTCTTGTAGCCGATTGTCGAGTGACGACGTTTAGCATTGTAGAAGCGTTCGATGTAATCGAACACATCAGCTTTTGCCTCGTCGCGTGTCCGATAGGTTTTGCGTGCCGTGCGCTCGGTCTTCAGCGACGAGAAGAAGCTCTCCATCGCAGCGTTGTCCCAGACATTGCCTGCGCGGCTCATCGAGCAGACGATGCCGTGGTCGGCCATGAGCTTCTGGAACTGCTCGCTGGTGTATTGGCTGCCACGATCGGAGTGATGCAGCAGCGCATCGGGTTTGCCGCGGCGCCAGATCGCCATCACCAGAGCATCGGTGACGAGCTGCGCCGTCATCTCCGCACTCATCGACCAGCCGACAACGCGGCGTGAGAACAGATCGATCACCGCAGCGACGTAGAGCCAACCTTCCGCCGTCCAGACGTAGGTGAAGTCGGCGATCCATTTGCGGTTCGGTGCAGGCGCCTCGAAGGTGCGGTCGAGCACATTCGCAGCGACGGCGGCGATCTGCCGCTCACCCAGATCGGGCGGTAGTCGCCGCCGGCGCGGGCGGGCTTTGAGAGCCTGTAATCGCATCAATCGTTCGATCCGATGCAGACCGCATGCGATTCCTTCCGCCAGCATGTCATGCCACACCCGCCTGGCGCCGTAGGTGCGATCACTGGCAAGGAAGCTGGCGCGTACCTTGGCGCCGACCTCTTCATCTCTGCGGCTGCGTCGGCTACGCGGCCGCTTCAGCCAGGCATAGAACCCACCCCGCGAGACACCGAGCGCCCCGCACAACCAATCTGCCGGCCAGATCCCCCGGTGCTTCGCAATGAATCCGAACTTCACGTCGATTCCTTCGCGAAGTAGGCCGCGGCTTTTTTTAGGATGTCGCGCTCGGCCTTTAGCTTGATCACCTCGCGCTTGAGCCGCGCGATCTCTAGCTGCTCGGGCTTCATCTGGCCCTGGCCGGGGAACGCCTGCTGCGGATCGTCAGCAAAGGCCTTCACCCAATTGCGCAGCTGTGTCGGATGGACCTTCAGGTCATGCGATGCCTGCGCATACGAGACCCCCCGATCTCTGATCAGCCGAACAGCCTCAAGCTTGAACTCCCGCGTAAACCTTCGTCTCTCCATGACTTACCTCCGGTCCCATAAAAACACCTAACTCGGTGTCTTCGGAACCGGGTGCAGGCCAAAGCCATTGCCACGTCTTTGGGAGAGCCCATAGTTTCGACATCTGCTCTGGGCTGGGTTTATCCGGCAAAGAAGCAGGACGCGGCTTACTTGGCCTCTCCTTATTCTCTGAATTTTCAAATGCCCAAATCGCGGCTTTCCAAGCGGCCAGCTGACGCTGAAAAACTCGATCGCGCTCCTCTCGAATGTACTGAGTGTCTGTCCGGGAACATATTGAATCCATTGAATCGTTTGTGATTCAAGAGTGGTGGCCTGATTCGAGGAGGGTCACCGATGTGGACGGCGAAGAATCGCGCCCGTTACGACCGCAGCATTGCGATATCCGAGCGATCTGACCGACGAAGAATGGGCGCATGTTGAACCGTTGATTCCGCCCGCCAAGCGTGGCGGCAACAAGCGCACGTTGATGTGCGCGAAGTGGTGAACGGCATGATGTACATTCTGAGCACGGGTTGTCAGTGGCGAGCGATCCCAAAAGACCTGCCGCCACGCAGCACGTTGTACGACTACCTCGATCTGTGGAGTTGGGACGGCACGCTGGAGCGCATCCATCACGCGCTTTACGTGGCGTGCCGCGAGCAAGGCGAACGGGAGGCAAGCCCCACCGCTGCGATCATCGACAGCCAAAGCGTGAAAAGCGCTGAAAAAGGGGGGCGTGCATCGATCCGCATGGCTACGATGCGGGAAAGAAGATCAAGGGCAAGAAGCGCCACATTCTCGTAGATACGCTGGGCCTGCTGTTGCACGCGATCGTTCATCCCGCCGATATCCAGGATCGCGACGGCGGCGCTCTTGCTGCTTGCAACCCGTTCGGGATGTTTCCGTTCTTGTAGAAGCTGTTCGCCGACGCCGGCTATCAGGGGCCGCGAATTCCCCAGGGCGCTCGCGAAAATCCTGCCCAGCTCGAATCGAAATCGTCAAGCGCTCCGATCAGGCCAAAGGATTTGTCGTCTTCGAAGCGCTGGATCGTCGAGCGCACCATCGCTTGGCTCAATCGCTGCCGAAGGCTTGCCAAGGATTGGGAGTGCCTCAATCGCAAGGCGCTCGCGTTCTTGCGCCTCGCATCAATCCGCCTCATGCTCCGAAAACTTTGCAATCCCATATGATGTTCCCGGACAGACTCTGAGCGATTTTAGTGGCTGGCTCCAGCTTAGCTTCATTACGGGCCCGCCATTTAGACGTTAGTTTTCCAGCAAATGCGTGCTTCAGAACAGCGTGCCTATAAGCCTTAAGTTGTTCGCGCGCAGCGGTCAGGCTGTCTACGCCCTTGTCGAGTTCCGAGAACAGCTCTTCTATCTTGGCTACTATGCGGTGTTGTTCGTTCACTGGTGGCAAGGCAATTGGCCAATCTTTGAGGACCCCCTGGGAAATGTTCGGCTGCGCCCCTCCCTTGCCTGCATTGATGAAACCTCTCTGTTGCGAGATCAAAAAATAATAGAGAAATTCATTGAAGAGTAACTCTGCGGGACATTGCGCTACGGCGCATGCCTGATTCGTGGATGCGTCCAACGCCCATATCGACGCTTTTCCAATAGTGGCGCCGTACATGGCGATACCGACAGAACCGATTGGAAAAATCTTGGCGCTGGAGTTTTCGATAGCCTCGGCCGTTATGTGTTCTTCTGCCGAACGAATATATTTGTCACCGAGCTCACCGGTCTTTATCCATGGTATATTACCGGAAAAAAATGTCGAATTCTGACGCGAAGGCGTTCCACCAGAGCTCCATTTCGCCACCTGCCCAAGCGTAGTATACGTCCAATTGCGTGGTAGGTTCTCCGTCATGCTGCCAACGCCTCATTCAGCTCGTTAATGACGGCGTCCATTTTGTCCCCGAAAAGTTGGTGCATTTTTCCGAGACCTCCTTTGCCGCCGAAGGGCGCCATGTCGAGGTCGTCGCGCTCAATATGGATGGACGTCATGATGTGATCACGGATCATTCGAAGCCAATCCATCTGGTCTTCTGTGAATTTTTCGCCCGGTCCGCTATGGCGCTTTAAAATCCACGTTTGAAAATTGCGCCTCACAGTGTCGGCAAAGGGCGCAATCTTTTCATCGATTCCGCAAACGCGCCGAACAAGAGCTACCAGCGCCGTCAGCTCATTGACGGGGTCCGCTCCCTTATACTCGTCCAGCAGCGCGTACGCGCGCCAAACGCGCAACGGAGCAAGCTTCGGGCGGTCGGTCTTGAGGGCGTCTAACAACGCCTTGATCATTGGATATGTAATTTCTGATCTGCGTACCGGCTGGCTGTAGAAGATGCTGAGCGCCTCGATCTGATCTTGGTGCTCCTCCAGATATGACGCAAAGTCCTTCGCCATCTCCACGGCGTTCTCTTTGGCATCTCCGCTCCACCCGGCCTCGATGAGCTTGTCGAGATTATCGTGGTCGATTATCTGCTCCTTCTCGCGGCGGATACCGTCGAGGAGGTTGATAAGTGGGCCAGTGAAGACGTTGGCTGCTTGCCCCAC
This sequence comes from uncultured Alphaproteobacteria bacterium, assembly GCA_963775515.1. Classification (GTDB taxonomy): domain Bacteria; phylum Pseudomonadota; class Alphaproteobacteria; order Rhizobiales; family Xanthobacteraceae; genus BOG-931. The sequence continues at coordinate 131,433 of CAVZIQ010000005.1, forward strand.
AAGCTTGTCACGGGCCTGATCACGCTGCGCGTCGGTCGGTTCGGCACCGCCGCTAGTTATGGTCGCAGCTTCTTCGATCCGGTCGGCATCGATCGCATCGAATAAGCGCCGTACGATGTCCGCTAGAGTTGCGCCCCCGGCTGCATCCTTGATACGAGCCTGATCCTTCTCATCGAGTTCGTTGTTTAGGCGCGCAAGCCGCCCAGCTAGTGAGCTGACGGTATCCTCATCCCGAACGCCCATCATAACGCCAGTAGCGAGGTCCCTAAGAGGGACGCCAGGCTTGGTGATAAGCGGTTGGCTCGCGGTCTTTAGCGATTTCGTCACGCCAACGGCGTCAACAATCACGTAGTGGGTCTTAGCCGTTATTGCGGACGGCGTAACCTTTTTTAGGCCGTCGATATCCAGCGTCCGCGTGCCACGCCCTTTCATCTGCTCGAAGTAATTACGGCTTTTCACGTCACGCATGAACAGGAGGCATTCGAGAGGTCTTACATCCGTGCCAGTGGCAATCATGTCCACGGTCACAGCTATACGTGGGTTATAGCCGTTGCGAAACTGAGCAAGCACGGATTTAGGATCTTCGGTCGTCTGGTATGTGATCTTCTTGCAGAAGTCGTTCCCCTCCGAAAATTCCTCGCGAATAATCTGAATGATGTCGTCGGCGTGACTATCGGTCTTGGCAAAGACTAGCGTCTTGGGAACTTCCTTGCGTCCGGGAAATATGTCGGGGAGCTTGTCCCTGAAGGTCCGGATAATGGTGCGAATCTGATCGGGGTTCACTACGGCTCGGTCGAGCTGCGTGGCAGCGTATTGCTCTTCTTCATCTTGCCGTTCCCAACGCTTCTTGCGAGTAAGACGCTCACGCTTTTCGACTTGCTGATCGACCTTGATCTTGCCACCCTTTTTTGTGACCTCAGTGTCGATGACGTAGACTTCGTTGCCGACGTTGACTTTATCAGCAACCGCGCGCTCGTGGCCGTACTCGCTGACCACGTTCTTATGGAAAAAGCCATAGGTACGATTATCCGGCGTAGCTGTGAGACCTATGAGATAGGCGTCGAAATATTCGATCACCTGCCGCCATAGATTGTAGATCGAGCGGTGGCACTCATCGATTATGATGAAGTCGAAGAATTCAGGAGGAATTTTCTTGTTGTAGACTACAGGCAACTGCTGTTTCGGCTTTACCATCAATTCAGCCGGGTTACTCTCCTCGGCAGACTCATCCAGCGGCTCATCCTTAAGCAGCGAATACATTCGCTGGATTGTGCTGATGCACACCTGGCTGCTCCCAGCGATGAACGGAGATTTGAGGCGCTGGACATTGTAAAGCTCGGTGAACTTTCTGTTGTCGTCGTTAGGTAGGTAGGACATGAACTCTTGCTCAGCCTGCTCGCCGAGGTTTTTCGTGTCCACGAGAAAGAGGATGCGCTTAGCGTCTGCAAATTTTAGTAGTCGATAGACCGATGTGATAGCCGTGAAGGTTTTGCCAGAACCTGTCGCCATTTGGACGAGAGCGCGAGGCCGATCTCCACGGAACGACTGCTCAAGGTTTTGGATTGCGGTGATCTGACAGTCGCGCAGACCGGCTGGATTCAAAGCAGGTATGTCGTGTAAGCGAGCACGAAGCGATTTTGGTTTTGAGAGCCATTCGGCCATTGTTTCAGGCCGATGGAATGTAAAGACTTCGCGGGAACGAGGCTTAGGATCGCGGCCGTCTGTGAAGCGGGTAACGATGCCAGTGCTTTCATAAACGAAAGGAAGTGGCTCCTTGTTATTCACCCATTTAAGCTTCGCAGCAGCGTAACCGCCGGATTGATCTTCAACTGTCGTTAGCTTGTGGCCCCACTGCTCGGGCTTAGCTTCAATGACTCCGACGGCCTTTTTGTCAACGAAGAGCGCATAGTCAGCGGGACCAATGTCAGTCTGGTATTCACGAACAGCGACACCGAGCCCAACGTTGAAGTTTATGGCCTTTTTGTCCTGAACAAACCAACCCGCCTCCACGAGACGTTTGTCGATCTGATCGCGGGCAATCTGTTCGGGATTTTGGTTGGGCGTTGTCACAGATCGCTCGTTCGGCAAAGTTTCATAACTGGTGCGGGCGACCGGACTTGAACCGGTACAGCCCTTTCGGGCCGAGGGATTTTCTTACCGACTACGGCTTTCGCCGCCTCGCCTGAGCGCGTTCGCGCATTCGGCTCGTTTGTGGTCTGGACTATACCTTCACCGTAGCGCCTTCGCGCGTTAGGTGCTGCCCGTCTAGTCTCTACACCTTCGCGCCGGTTGTTCGACCGGAGCGCTTGGCTCGGGATTGCCTGTTACCGGTTTCCCCGAATTTGAGCAGTTCTGCACCTTCGGTTTCCCGGAGGGCACTCAATCGTTCAAGTCCCTTGCGTCTACCAATTTCGCCACGCCCGCGTGTGCGTGATACTAGCCATCAAGTGGCTGTCAGCCAACGAAAAACCTAAACATGTGAATTCGTGCCGGTATGACCGCGATTTCTTCGCACCGCTGCCCTTCTTCGGCGCTGGTCTGCGCTTCGCCCGGCGCACGTTGACGACCGATGCATCGACCATGTTCTTGATGTGCGAGGCATAGAAATCTTCGATCATTTTCACGCTGGTCCGGCAATTCTTCGCAATCTGATACACGTCTGCCCCTTCCATCAGACGCATACAAATGTAGGTGTGCCGTAAGCTGTAGAAGGTGCGGCGTTGCCCTTCCCTATCGAATTTGATCTTCAACTCGCCAAGAATGGTGTTGAACAGTTCATGGTGGTCTCTGGGAAATACTAAATCGGTAGGCTTTGGATTCCGCCTCTTCAAGATACGCTGGAAAGGAATAACAGCACCCGGCATGCTTTTACAAAAGCCAACGCCGCGCTTGCCGCGTACATCTATCTCAAGAATCGTCTCGCCGCTGTCCTCGTCGTCGACGATTTGCACATCGCGGATTTCGATGCGCTTCACCTCGTCAGGCCGTAGGCCGGTGTTCACCATGAAGAGGACGAAGTCGTGCAAGTCCGCGTAATCGTCCTTGTATTTGTTGTTTCGAGGATTTGCGACGCGGTCCCGCGTTGCATTGTAAAGTTGCTTGTATTCCTCCGGGGCAAACCACGCCCGGTGAGAGATTTTGCTGTTGGTCCTGTAAGGCTGCGACATGTCGGGAAGAGCCGACAAGTCACCGTGCCTGAGCGCTGATTTCAGCACTTGTCGCAGCGCGACCGCCTCTTGATGCATGGTATTACGCGCGGGAGGCTTGCCGTTGGCGGCTTTTGCCTCCTCGATGCGTTTGATGCGGTATTCCTGAATCAGCCCTGATGTTATCTTCGACAAGCCTTTGTCGCCGAAGAAAGGGATCAGGTATTTTCGTATTTTTCGAATATGGCCCTGAACGTACTGCTCGCTGCGCTCCCCCTCGGTAATGATGGGGAATTCACGAATGAAACGTTCCGCCGCGTCCGCGAAGGTTTTCTCGGCGTTCGCCTCTTCTAGCTTGCCGAGATCGCCGCGCTTGAATTTTCCGCGCAGCTCCAAATACCAGTCCTCGGCGGCATCCTCGGCCTGGGGAAGCTCTTCTTTCTTCGTCGTCGCGCGGTACTGCTTGCCACCGACCGAAGCGGCGCATTGCCAAAAGCGCCCATCACGCTTGTAAAGCGTGACTTTTCCGCCAAGAATTTCGTGTCGTGCCGTCATGGGACGAAAAATCCCGCCAGTTTAGAAAACGCCTGCGGCACCGACGGAACATGCAGATTTCGATTAGCACACAAAGTCCCGTCTGGGAGCCGATTGTGCTAATGATGTGCTAGAACTTTTCTCAGGTCAAGAAGTATTTATCTATTTGATAATATTTATGAATTTACGTTATATGGATTTTTAAAAAGGATTTTAAGTCCCTTGCGTCTACCATTTCGCCACGTCCGCGGCGCGGCCCCCTAGACGAAGTCCGCAGCGCACGCCCCCTCGAGGAAACCTGCGCGAGAGCATTTTTAGAGCATCATCCGCAAAAGTGGAAACCGGCTTCCCGAATAAATTGGCCGTTTAATCGCTGCGCTTCTTGTTCTGCGAGACCTGTTGCTTCTTCTTTTCCGGCACAGCCTGTGGCGCCGGTCGAACATCGGCCCACGGATCATTGGCGGCGTTCTGATCGGGAATTTTCTTGGCTGCCGACTGGTAGGCTTGATCGACCGCTTTATCGTGAGCGATTTGCTCGGGCGTGCGATGTTTTTCCTGTTCGAGGTTTATGCTCGGATTAAATTGTGCGGCAGCGGACCCCGTCAGCGCGGCCGTTATCGCCACGGCGCAGATCAGTCCCAGCCACGTCTTGTGGGCGATAGCCATCACACTCACCGTCTTGTCACCCGTCAGTGTGTCGACAACCATTGCTCTACTCCTTGAAAACATGCCCCCACAGTTCATCCCATTCGGCGCCGCTAATGTCGGTGACGCGGCCGTCCTTCTCGAAGAACTTATTGGGCACCTGGAACATGGCAAGCATGAGCCCGCCTTCGGGCGTCCAGGCGACGTGCCGGCTGCCGGCCTCGCGCCAGACGAATTCGCCGGGGCCGACGGTAAACCCTTTGGCCGGGCCGTCTTTGTCGACGAGCTTGCCTTCGAGAACATAGGTCTGCTCGATCTTGACGTGCTCGTGGTCGGGTAAGGTCGCGCCGGGCGCGAATTTCATCAGCGCGGTGACGAGCCCGGTTTCCTTGTCGAGCAACAAGCCTTTGACTTCGCAGCCGGCAAATCGGGTCTTCTTCCATTCCATCTGGGCCGGACGCACCACGTGCGAATGCGTATCGACGGTGTCGTGCTTGGATTTGGGTGTGACGGCATCCATGGCGTCCTCCTCGATTATCGGGTCGGCTGAGTTATATCTGATTGGGGCCGCCTGTGCACTATAACCCGGCGTCGCGGATCGGCGGCTGGAAGGCTAAGCCCGTATCCCAAGGAAAGTAAATCCAGGTGTCCTGAGAGACTTCGGTGATGTAAGTGTCGACCAAGGGCCGCCCCATCGGTTTGGCATAAACCGTGGCGAAATGGGCGCGCGGCATCAGCGTCCGCACAACCCTCGCGGTCTGACCGGTATCTACGAGGTCGTCGACGATCAGCACACCCGCGCCTTCCCCGCCGCCGCACGCAACGACCGCGGCCGCGACGCCCTTGACCACCTTCAAATCGCCCTGCCGGGTGTGGTTGTAGCTTGTCACGCATACCGTCTCGATCAGCCTGATGCCGAGTTCGCGCGCCACGATCGCCGCCGGCACGAGCCCGCCGCGTGTGACGGTAACAATCGCCTCGAACGGACCCGCGTCGCTCAAGCGCCAGGCGAGCGCGCGCGAATCGCGATGGAACTGGTCCCACGACACCGGAAAGATTTTCTCCGGGCTGAGCGGTCTATCCGGTTCGGGCGGCGGCATGTTGGTGAGTATATCAAGGAATCTCGTACACTGTCGTCTCGTCAGCGATGCCGCGCAGCGCGGCGCGTTGCTCCGACGGCCGGAGGCTCAAATTTTCGAGGATTTGGGCCGACTTCGGGTCTTCGACAACCGACTTGGTCGCAAAGATGGCACGCGACGACGCTAGGCCCTGCACCCGCGCCGCCATGTTGACGGTCTGGCCGAAATAGTCCTGGCTGTTGTTGAGGGTCACCGCGAGGCACGGCCCCTCGTGAATACCGATCTTGAGCAATAAATCCTCGTTGTGGCGCTCGGCATTGATGCGGGTCATCGCCTCGCGCATGCGCAGCGCCGCCGCAAGCGCCCGGTCCGGCGTTGAAAACGTCGCCATCACCGCATCGCCGATGGTTTTCACCACCGCGCCTGTTTCGCCGGCGACGATCTCGTACAGCACGCCAAAATGCTGGCGCACCAGATCATAGGCCACCAGATCACCGACCCGCTCGTAGAGCGCGGTCGAGCCCTTCAGATCGGTGAACAGGAAAGTGAGGCTTGTGATCTTCAGCCGCTGATCGGGAGCAAGCGTGTCGGTCTGATAGATGTCGCGAAACGTCTGATTGGTGAGAAGCCGTTTCGCGGTGAGGAACGGTTTACGCCGGCCGAGCAAATGATGCAGCGCATCGCCGGCAATCCACAGCGCCGGCAGCACGCGGCGGCCGGTTTGATTCTCGAACGACAGGCGCAGCGGCCCGGGGCGCACCTGGGCGGGCTCGCCGCCGGGCGTCGTGACCTTATTGAACACCATCGATAGCGCCTGCCGCTCGCGCGTCAGCTCTCCCGTCACTTCGATGATTTGCCGGCCGTGCGTCACCGGATCGAACACAATAAAGAAACCTGCGGGCAGTTGCACCGACAGCACCGCCTTGCTGCCGGACGGCAATTCAATCGAATCGACGGTGAATTCGGAAAGCGCCGCGTCCAGATCGTCGGGCAGATCGGCGCCGGAGCTCCAGAAAATCTGGCGGTAATATTCGACCTCGGGCAGCGTATCGGGATCGTGACCGGCGATCCGGCGCACGCGCGGGCTCACCGTGAAGGTGACTTCGACCATCTCATCAAGCGTCGGCTTATAGTCCGCGGCGCATAGCGTGCAGGCGTATTCGTCGTGATTGACGGTTTTCAGTGTCGCGCCCGCATCGAGCACACCGCCGCAGGCGGGACAGAGCACATTCCACGACAGTTCAAAGATGCCGAGCCGCGCCGCATGCAGGAACGCAGCGATGGTTCGTTCCTCATCGAGGCCATGTTTCTTGGCAAAATCGAGCGCGTTGATCCGGCACAAGTCGCGATCGGGCGCGTCGCGGACCGCTTGCTCGATAGCTGCGACGCAACCGGCGTCGGCCGATTGCCGCAACACATTATAAAGAGCTTCGGTGTCGCTCACCGCGAATAATCCCGCTCACACCAAACCATGCTCAGGCAAACGTAAGCACGGGCTCCCAGGTGGGCAAGGCGCGTCGGCCTCGACAAAACCTCGGCCGCCGTCACAGCGAATTGATCCATTCGACCACTTGTTTGCGGGCAACGAGCGGCGCGGTCAGATGGCCGGCGAAGACTTCGATATATTTGCTCTTTGGATTCTTGGCCGCAGCGTCGAAGGCATATTGCGGGCCGCGGCGATCGATCGGATCGAGCTTGCCGACGACCCAAAGGAGCGGCACCGGATGTGGCGCGGCTCCGATAGCCGCGGCGTTATGCGGGATCACCGCCGGGCCGTCGGGATCGAACATGCTCAGATAGACAATCGGCGTTGCATGCGCGATCAGCGGGATGCCCTGCGCCATATCGGGAAAAGTTTGCGATACATTGCCTTTGCCCCCGGCAATCAATGATTTGGCGCGCGCCACCGCGTCAGCGACGAAACTGCGCATCCGACCAGCCTCGGGAAGATGCCCCGGCGAAAGCGCGACCACGCCGGCAAGATCGGGGTGGCGCGCGGCATAGCCGATAGCGGCATTGGCGCCGAGCGAATGGCCGATCACGATAATCCGCCACGCGCCCTTGGCTTTGAGCCCGCCGACCGCCGCGTCGATTTCAGCCATCGCCTGCTCGTAGGTAGCGTCGTAGCGGCGGTGGAACGACCACGGCATTTCTGGCTGCGCAATGAGCGCGCCTTCATCCTGCAGCGAGCTTAATATCCCGCCGTTGAAGGCTCCGGGCCAGCCGGCCTTGCCGTGCAGATAGACAATGCCGAGCCCCTGCAATTGGCCGCCCGGCGCCGCGACGGAAAAGCTCGGCAGCAAGACGGCCGCGGCAAGCGTCAAGAACAGCGCCATCGGCGCGCGCACGAAGACAAGGGCGACGATCCGACGCCGGTTCATGCTGGCCAATGTCCCGCGTAACGACAGAGGAATGAAGAACGAATCACGGCCGCGATTGCGCCGCGCCAATCAGGCTTTTGCAAGCTCGGCCTTGACGCGATCGAGCATCGCCACAACTGCGGATTTCGCGGCGGCGAGTCTTTGCGGGTTGCGCGAGCGCACCACGACGTTGGTGTTGGCGGCGTTGTTTTCATCCATGAACGGATAGGAGCCGATCACGACGTCGGGATTGCACTTCGCGATCTCGCCAAGCGCGGTCCCGATATCGCCCTCGCGGCAATCGGCGCGCACCGTTTCCGAAAGCATCCGTACGCCGGTCTTGAGCTGCGGCGTAACGTATTCGAGCATCGCCTGCATTACGCTCGGTATGCCCGCCATCACGATCACATTGCCGATCCAAAAGCCCGGCGCCCCGGAGATCTTGTTGAGCACCAGCTCGCCTCCGACCGGCACGCGGGTCATGCGCATGCGCGCTTCGTTCATCACTCCGCCGAACTGGGCGACGCGCGCCTGCATGATCTCGACGGCGCGCGGGTGATAATCGATGGCGACGCCGAAGGCCTTGGCGATGCATTCGGCGGTAATGTCGTCGTGGGTCGGGCCGATGCCGCCAGTGGTGAATAGATAAGTATAGCGCGCGCGGAGCGCATTCACCGCGGCGACGATTTCCGGCTCTTCGTCGGGGACAACGCGGACTTCCTTGAGATCGATACCGATGCCGGTGAGGTATTCGGCGATGTAGCCGATATTCTTGTCCTTGGTGCGGCCCGACAGGATCTCGTCGCCGATGACAAGGACGGCGGCGGTGACGACCCCGCCATCGGTCTTGTCCGCGCCATTGGCCAAGCTGTCGGACATCGGCTCGATCCCCGTGCCTGGAGCATGATCCCGAAACAGCCTGCCCCGGACTCGATCGGGGGCGGATACCGGCATTCGGATAAGGTCACGCTCAAACAGAGCCCGGTACCGATCCCATCAATACCGATCAGGCTCCAGCCTCCTCTAGCCCGACGGCGATGGCGGCTCAAGCAGGTAGCAATGAAAGGCGGGGTTCGACTGGGCCGTTCACGGATGGTTTCGCCCGCTGACCGGCACGGCAAGGATGTCGTTTCGCTTTTCCAAATATTCGTTGCGATCGATATCGCCGCGCGCGTAACGCCTCGCGAGGAGTTCGAGCCCGCTCGAATCCCGCACCGAATCTCGGATCGCCGCCATAGCGCGGACGCGACGCCGCCACTTGTGCTGCACGTACCAAGCGGTACTGGCCATCACAATTCCGACGATCAAAAGCGGTTCAAGCATAAATCGGCTTCCCCGCGCTTCTAACTCAGGAACGGCCTTCCCGGTTCCACGCAAGCCACCGCGATGGTCAAACCGCCCAAAACATGGGCAATAATGGACGATAATGGGAGAATGCCCGGCAACCAACGCATGCCCTTGTGCGTTCGAATTGGCGTGAAGCTTGCTACAAGTATCGGTGCCGCAGGCGTTTACGGCGGGAGCGGGCCGGGGTCGACATGTTTGACGAAATGAGAGGCACCGGGGACGCCGTGCGGCCGGCCTATGCCGAGCTGTCGCATTGGCTGAACGAGGTCAAACCGGACGTGCTCGATTTCCGCCGCCGCGAGGCGGAGCTGCTCTTTCGGCGCATCGGCATCACTTTTGCGGTCTATGGCGACCCCGAGGCGCAGGAGCGTCTCATCCCGTTCGACGTCATCCCGCGCATTATCGCGGCCAAGGAATGGGACACGTTGAGCCGCGGTCTCGAACAGCGCGTCAAAGCCATCAACGCCTACATCAAGGACGTGTATGGCCGCCGCGAGATTTTGAAGGCGGGCATCGTCCCTGAGGATCTGGTGTTTCAAAACCCGGTATTTCGCCCGGAGATGAACGGCCAAAAAGTGCCGCACGACATCTACGTCCACATCGCCGGCATCGACATCGTGCGGCTCGACGCCGACACGTTTTACGTGCTCGAGGATAATGCGCGCACGCCGTCCGGGGTCTCCTACATGCTGGAGAACCGGGAGATCATGCTGCGCCTGTTCCCCGAACTGTTCTCGCGTTACCGCGTCGCGCCGGTCGAAAACTACCCCGACGAACTGCTGCAGACGCTGAGATCGGTTGCGCCATCGACCGCATCTTCCGAGCCGAACGTCGTGCTGTTGACGCCGGGCGTCTATAACTCCGCCTATTACGAGCATTCGTTCCTGGCCGACAAGCTCGGCATCGAATTGGTCGAAGGCCGCGATCTCGTCGTCAAAAGCGACATCGTCTACATGCGCACGACGGAAGGATTAAAGCGCGTCGACGTCATCTATCGCCGTATCGACGATGATTTTCTCGACCCGCTCGTGTTCCGGCCCGACAGTGCGCTTGGCGTGCCCGGCCTGATGTCGGCCTATCAGGCCGGCAGCGTCACCCTCGCCAATGCGGTCGGCACCGGGATTGCCGACGACAAGGCCGTCTACAGCTACATGCCGGAGATCGTGAAATTCTATCTCGGCGAAGAGCCGCTTCTCAAGAACGTGCCGACTTGGCGCTGCCGCGAGGACCAGCACCTCGCTTACGTGCTCGATCACATCGACGAACTGGTGGTCAAGGAAGTCCACGGCTCGGGCGGTTACGGCATGCTGATCGGGCCCAAGGCGGACAAGGCGACGATTACCGCGTTCCGCGCCAAGCTCAAAGCCGATCCGAAGAATTTTATCGCGCAGCCGACGCTCGCGCTTTCAACTTGTCCGACTTGCGTGGAAGAGGGCATTGCGCCGCGCCACGTTGATTTGCGTCCGTTCGTACTTTGCGGCCGCACCCGCATTCGCATCGTTCCCGGCGGCCTGACGCGGGTCGCGCTCAAGAAGGGTTCGCTGGTCGTCAATTCGAGCCAGGGCGGCGGTACCAAGGATACATGGGTCTTGGATGGCTAAAGAATTGGATCTCGGGCGCTTACGGCAATCGGGTCGTTGCGGGATGAAGCGATAAGACATGCTCTCGCGCACCGCCGATAATCTTTATTGGCTCGCCCGCTACGTCGAGCGTGCCGAATATATTGCGCGTATTCTGGACACCACGCTGCGGCTGACCGCACTACCGCTCGCCTATGTCGGCACCACCAACGAATGGGAATCCGCGGTCGCCACGGCAGGTTGCGCCAGCGCCTTCTTCGAGAACTACAAGGAGGCTAATGAGGAGACCGTCACGGAATTTCTCGCGTTCTCGACATCAAATCCGTCGTCGATCCGCAACTGCTTCGAGAGCGCTCGGCTGAACGCGCGCTCCGTGCGCACGGCGCTGACCATCGAAATGTGGGACGCCATCAACAGCGCCTGGCTCGAACTGCGCAGATGGGGAAACGGTCCGAGTTCGCGCGAAGAGTTCGCACGTTTTTTGCGCTGGGTGCTGGGAACGTCGTTGCGCTTCGACGGCTCGGCCTACCGCACCATGCTGCGCAACGACGCTTACTGGTTCTCCCGGCTCGGCGTCTATATCGAGCGCGCCGACAACACCGCCCGCATTCTCGACGTCAAATATCACCTCTTGCTGCCCGCCGACGAGAAGGTCGGCGGCCCGCTCGATTACTTCCAATGGTCGTCGATACTGCGCACGGTTTCCGCGCTCACGGCCTATCACTGGGTGTACCGCGAGAACGTCAAGCCGTGGCTCGTCGCCGACCTGCTCATCCTCAAGGATGAGATGCCGCGTTCGCTGGCGAACTGCTACGAGAATCTGGTGCAAAACCTCGACCGCATCGCCAATGCCTACGGCCGCCAGGGACCGGCGCAGCGCCACGCCCGCACCGTGCGCGCGCGGCTGGAAAACGCCAAAATTGAGGACATTTTCCAGAGTGGATTGCACGAATTCATTGACGAATTCGTCGAGGACAATAACCGCCTCGGAACCGCGGTGGCGCAGCAGTATCTGCTGTAGTCGGCGGCGGACGACAGAGAACGGAGGACAGGTCGGCCTTACCTCGTCTATGTTGCATCCGTCGACCGCCGCCTGTCCCCTGTTGTCCGTTATGCGCATCCGCATCGCCCATCGCAATGTCTACCATTACGATCCGCCTGCAGCCGGCGTGATCCAGGTACTCCGCCTCACGCCGCGAAATCACGAGGGGCAATACGTCGTGCGCTGGCGCATCGACGTCTCGGCCGACGCGCGGCTTGCCAGCCACGAGGATGCGTTCGGCAATATCACCCACGTCTTCTCCGCCGACGGACCTTTCGATGAGCTGTCCATCGAGGTCGACGGCGAGGTGGAGACCCAGAACACGAACGGGATTGTGCGCGGCACTGTAGAGCGGTTCGGGCCGAGCTTGTTTCTGCGCGATACGGTCCTGACGCAGGCCGATTCGGCGATCCGGGAATTTGCGCAAAGTGCCCGCAGCGCGAACGGCGACATTCTCGCGAACCTGCACGCGCTGCTCGACCGTCTGTTCGAAGATACGGTCCATGACACAGATGAAGCGGAGGGAGCCGCCAACGCAGCCGAAGCCTTTGCGGGCAAACGCAGGACATCGCGGGATTTGAGCCATATTTTCATCTCCGCCGCGCATTGCCTCGGCATTCCGGCCCGATATGTCGGCGGCTACTATCGAAGCGACGACGGTTCTGCGACGCAGGCGGCCGGTCACGCCTGGGTCGAAGCGTCGGTGCCCGATCTCGGCTGGGTTGCCTTCGATCCCGCGACCGGTTCCTGCCCGACCGATTCACATGTCCGGGTTGCCGTGGGCCTGGATTCGCTCGGCGCCGCACCGGTGCGCGGCATGCGCTACGGGCCGGGCGTCGAGACAATCGCCGTGGCCATTAAAGTCGGCCAGTAGGCTCGCCGCCTCCCCGCTTTGTAGGGGAGGATGTTATATAGATCGCACGGGGGAAGCTGAGTTGATGACCTATTGCGGTGGAATTCTCGTGCGCGAGGGGCTCGTGATGTTCGCGGACACGCGAACCAATGCGGGCGTCGACAACATCTCGACGTTCCGCAAGCTTCACGTGTTCAAGGACCCGAAGAAGCGGGTTATGGCGATCGCGTCGGCGGGAAATTTGTCGATCAGCCAATCGGTGGTCAGCATATTGACCGAAGGCTATGACAGCCCTGAAACCGGCGAGCGCGAAACGCTGATGAACTCGCCGACCATGTTCCAGGCCGCCCAGCGGGTCGGCCATGTCATCCGCACCATTCACGCCACCGAAGGCAAGGAGCTGGAATCGTCCGACGTAAACTTCGACGTCTCGTTCTTGTTCGGCGGCCAGATCATGGGCGAGCGGATGCGGCTGTTCATGGTGTATTCGGCAGGCAACTTCATCGAATGCACGACCGACACGCCTTATCTCCAGATCGGCGAACACAAATACGGCAAACCGGTCCTCGACCGCGCCATCAATTACGAGATGGACATCTATGACGCGCTGAAGGTTGGGCTCGTATCCATCGACTCGACGCTCCGCTCGAACCTGTCGGTCGGCTTGCCGATCGACCTTTTGGTGTTGCGGCGCGACACCTGCGACCCCGAATTGATCTACCGCATCGAGCCGGGAGAGCCCTACTTCACCGACCTGCGCGAACGCTGGTCGGCCGCGTTACGCGCCGCCCATATCGGCATTCCGCGGCCGCCTTATTCCAATAAGCGCTAAGCGCCGGCCGAACGGCTCCGAACGTCGTTTACGCCGCGTTAAGGACGGCGCGCGGAACCGGGCCCGCTGCCCGCAATGCGTGCTTACGCGATCATATTGCAAGTCATTGGAAAGCTTTGCTCTCTAAGGTCCAGACGGACTGATTTATCCAGAAGGATGGAAGCGTGCTGCCTTCGGCGCGGTTGAAGATCGCCGGGGAAAGAAAACGGTCGCGGTGGGATCAGGCGCGCCTGGTCATGCCGATCGGCGTGATCGTCGTTGTCGCGATCGTATGCGTGGTCGTGGCGGTGTTGACCTCCGCGCAACGCGCCGATGAAGTCACCTTCAAGTCCGAACAGCAGCTTATCAGGCAGTCGATCGACTATCATGGCGACCATGCGTTGCGCCTGGTCGAAAGCGTAGCCGCCACCCCGCGCGCCGCCGACAAGATTCGCGACGGCTTCGACCCGCAATGGGCCGATCTTCGCATCGGACAATGGCTGGCAAAATTCCATTTCAACGTCGTGGCGATAACCGATGCCGACGACAACATCGAATACGCCCATGCCGACGCGGCCAATATAGCCGCGAGCGACTTTGCGGCCGAGCTTGCGCCGGGCATGAAGCTGTTGCGCGGGGGGCTTGGTGCGATGCCGGCCAATCTCGTTGCCTTGCCCGGTCGCGAGAAACCCGTAGAACCGGGCCGCAGCACCGTTTTCATCCAAAATTTTCTCGGCAAGCCGGCATTCGTCGCGGCGGTGGCGATCGGATCCGACGCCGATCTGGCGCACGGCAACGACCGTGCTCCGATCGTGTTCGCGGTGAAATATATCGGCACGCGCCTGCTCAACAAGATCGGCGGCGAGCTGCAGTTGACCGATTTGCGTCGGATCGACGGTTCGGCTCAACCCGGCGGCGATCGCGGCATCGATCTGGCCGACGCGCAAAACAATATCGTCGTGCGCTTGGCGTGGAAGCCGACCCGGCCCGGCGGCGCGATCGTGGCGAGCGTGGTGCCGTTCATCGCGGTGGCGTTGGCCGGATTCACGCTGCTCGTCGCGCTCGGCATCCGCTATATGCGGCGCAGCGCCGCGGAGCTTGCCGCCGGCGAGCAGCAATTGCGTCATCTGGCGCTCCACGATCCGGTTTGCGGCCTGCCCAACCGCATTTTTTTCGGCGAGCGGCTCGAACAGACCATTGTCAACGTGCGCGGCGGCGGTCTTTCCGCGGCGGTCTTCTACATCGACCTCGACCATTTCAAGGACGTCAACGATACGCTCGGCCACCATATCGGCGACGAGCTCATTCTCAACGTCACGCAGCGTCTCAGCCGCGTCATGCGCGGCGACGATCTGGTCGCGCGGCTCGGCGGCGACGAATTCGCCATCATCACCACCTGTGCGTCGGATTCCTATTCGCTGCAGGCCATCGCCGGGCGCATCATCTCCGCCGTCTGCGCGCCCTACCTCATCAGCGGCCATAACATCATCATCGGCGCTTCGATCGGCATCGCGGTCATCGATCGCCGCGTCGGCGACGCCGCCGACATTTTGCGCTACGCCGACATGGCGCTCTACCGCGCCAAGAACGAGGGCCGCAATCGCGCCTGCATCTACGACGCGGCGATGGACGCCGACCTGTCGAACCGCAAATTGCTGGAGGGCGATCTCCTTCAGGCGATCAAGAACGAGGGATTGCGCGCCGCCTATCAGCCGATCGTCAACGCCTCGGGCGATACCGTGATCGGCGTCGAAGCGCTGGCGCGCTGGACGCACCCGATCCACGGCGAGATTCCGCCGTCGCGCTTCATTCCGATCGCCGAACATTCCGGCCTGATCATCGAGCTTGGCGAGTGGATGCTGCGCCGCGCCTGTCTCGACGGCAGGAATTGGCCCGGCTTGACGATGGCCGTCAACGTTTCGCCGCTGCAATTCCGCCGCTCGGACTTCGTCGAGCTGGTCGAGCGCATTCTCACCGAGACCGATTTCGACGCCAGCCGGCTCGAACTTGAGCTGACCGAAAGCACGCTGCTTGGCAACCTCGAGACCGCGGAACTGTCGATGCTGCGGCTCAAAGCCATCGGCGTGCGCTTCGCGCTGGACGATTTCGGCACCGGCTATTCGAGCCTGCTCTATCTGCGGCGCTTCCCGTTCGACAAGCTCAAGATCGACTCGAGCTTCGTGCGCGCGATCGAGAAAGCGCCCGACGCCGCCGCCATCGTCCATGCCGTCGTCAGTCTGGGCCGCGGCCTCGGCATGAAAGTCACCGCGGAAGGCGTGGAAACCGCCGAACAGCATCTGTTCCTGCGCGCCGCCGGCGTGCATTCGATGCAGGGGTTCCGCTTCGGCAGGCCGGGCACGGTCAACGAGATGGACGATCGGCTTGCCTACCCGGACAATTACCGCGTCGGCAGCCCCGACCAGGAAGTCGCGCTGGCGAGCTGACGGCGTTTTCGCCGTAGTTCCGGGGGCCGCGCAGCGCGAGCCCGGAATCCATACACGCTGCCTTTGCGCAATCGGCTCAGCCCTTTCCCAACCTCTCGATCCGTGGTTATGGATTCCGGACAGCCGCCGGTGCGGCTTCCGGAATGACGAAATCGGGAGGTAACGATGGCCGGACGTAAAATTGCATTGGTGACGGGGGCCGGCACCGGCGTCGGCCGAGCGGTGACGCTCGCGCTCATGAAAGAGGGCTATGCCGTGGTGCTGGCCGGCCGGCGCAAGGACATGATCGAGGCGGTCGCCAAGGAAGGCGCGCAGACGCCGGGTGAAGCGCTGCCGGTCACCGCCGACGTCGCCGATCCGGCCTCGATCAAGTCGCTGTTCGCGAAGACCAAGGCGACCTACGGCCGGCTCGATCTTCTCTTCAACAATGCCGGCATCGGCGCGCCGGCGATGCCGATCGAGGAAATTCCGCTCGACAAGTGGCAGGCGGTGGTCGCGACCAATTTCACCGGCGTCTTCCTGTGCACCCAGGAAGCGATCAAGATCATGAAAGCGCAAAACCCGCGCGGCGGCCGCATCATCAATAACGGCTCGATCTCGGCGCATACGCCGCGGCCGGGCGCCGCGGCCTACACCGCGACCAAGCACGCGGTCACCGGGCTGACCAAACAGACCGCGCTCGACTGCCGCGGTTACGATATCTGCTGCGGCCAGATCGACATCGGCAATGCGGCAACCCCGCTGACCGACCGCATGGTGCAGGGCGAAGGCGTGCTGCAGCCCGACGGCAGCAAGAAAATCGAGGCGCGCATGGCCGCCGACGACGTCGGCCGCGCCGTGGTTTACATGGCGAGCCTGCCGCTCGACACCAACGTGCTGTTCATGACCGTGATGGCGAATCTGATGCCGTTCGTTGGCCGCGGCTGATCTGTCGTTGCGATGCTGACGGAATGGCACGAATTCTACGGACTGCTCGGCAGCGCGGCGGCGGCGCTGGTGGCGCTGTTGTTCGTCGCAGTCTCGATCGCGACCGACGTGCTGACCACCGATCCGGAGAGCCGGCGCAACACCGCAACCTATATGACCCCGGTCGTATTCCATTACGCCAATATCCTGTTTCTCAGCCTGATCGTGCTCATTCCGACGCAGACCTGGGAATCCTTCGGCATCGTCATCGCAGCGGCCTCGATCGGCAGCTTCGGCTATTCGCTCTTTGTCATGCTGCGCGTGCACCGCAATTCCATTTCAGATCTGTCCGATCGTCTGGGCTACGGCGCCGTGCCGATGCTGTGCTACACGGCGGGCCTCGTATCCTCTTGGCTCATCCTCAAGGAAGAGCGCGCGGGGCTTGATGTTCTCGCCGCGGCGGCGCTGGCGCTTCTCGTCGTCAATATCCGCAACGCCTGGGACCTGATGCTTTCGCTGGCGCGGCGGGTCAGGCCGCGCTGACTTTGATCTTCGTTCCCGCCTTGACCGTCTTGAGCATCTTCACGTCGCCCAGCGCCTTCGCCCAGATGTTGCAGGGGCTCGCCAGCCGCGTCTCGTCGCCTTGCGAAATCGGCGTGCGGCCGAAACCGATGGCGATGGCGTGACCGTCCGGCCAATAGGCAATCTCGCCCGGCGTGACCACGGCGCGCGCGTCCTTCTCGCGCGCAACCTTGACCGGGATCTCGAAATAGACCTCCTCGCCCCAGGTCAGCGCCAAGGCGGTGAGCGGCAGCGCCTTGGCGATCGCCTTCGCCGTCGGCGTGTCGAGCGTTTCAGCGTCCAGCGTCAACGAGCCGAAGTCGAAGCGTATGAACATTGTCGCCTCCTTGCACGATCTTGCCGCACTTGCGCAGCCGTTTGAGTTCCCCGATGACGTAGCGGTCGGCGGTCCCGTCGTAAAAGTCGCGCGGCATGCACAGCCGCGCCTGGCGTTCAGGCCCGCCGATGCTCCGCGGCGTCGCCGCCAAAATATCCTCGCGCAGGCGCCATTGCACCTCGCGCGGCACGGTTTCGAGGGCGCGCCGCAGGCAGGCGCGTTGATCGCCGCGGCAAGCGCGCTCGCGCCGGCAGGCTTTGTCCTTGCAGCCCCGCCAGGTTTCGAATGCGTCGCAATAGCGCCGCTGCTGGCGCACCGTCTCCGCCTCGAAGCGGTCCGCATAGTCCGCAATTGTCAGGCTGGGCCTGGTTTTGCGCATGATGTTCTCCCCTGGCGGTGGCCGCAGGGGCACCCCTCGTGGGTGCCCGCGCTGGCGCCGTGGGCGGCCACAAGGGCCGCCCCTACGACATGCAATCCCGTTCTCGCGGCGCGATTTGCGCCCGAGCCGTCAACTCCACCCTTTCAAATTCCGCCCCCAACGAATGCGGGGCGCTTTCTCTTCTTCCCTTCGCCGCTTTAGCAAAAGGAAGCGGAACGCCGACAGACGCTGTTTCTCAACCTCCGCATCTTGCGATGCGGCTCGTGCCCAGACGGGGCACGATCGCCTGTCGGCGTCCCACCGCGGCTCTCGCCAAGGGGACTTACGTCACCCCAGGCGCAACTCAGGCCATGCTTCCTGGGACGCGGTCTGACGCATGATCCGGAAAAGTGGAAACCGGTTTTCCGAAACGATCATGCGCAAGCAAAAACCGCTTGCGGGTGTTGCCCGCCTTCGCCTGTCCCAGTCCAGTGAGCACCTCACGCGCCGACCGTAGTATCGGCAGGCATGATGCCCGAGCCGGCCGGGGAACGGGCCGTATCCTCCCGTCCGCGGCCACCGCACCCGCTCCGCATTCCCGAATACCTTCGCGAAAGGCGTCCTTGAACGAGCGGGATTTGATTCGTTGAATGTAACTGAAACAGTTACCAATGTCAATCCCTGTCACACCAATAGGGACACAACACAACTATCGTGCAACAAATATGTCCTATTACCGTGGGTTGCATCTCGGAGTGCCCTCCTCCTATATTTGGACGGGGAGATACGGGGAGATAAAGGGGAGCGGACACGGTGAGTGCGGAGGCGTGGAACCTCATAGCGGCCATGCTCTGTACAATGGCGGCAACGATAACGGCTTATGCACTCTTGGTTTTGTACTTTTCAGCGCCTACTTTTGTTAATGAAATGGCCGCTATAGGCGGCGGAGTCGGAACCCTTGGCGGTATCGCTTGGATTATCGCCGCAGTCATTGGAGTCCGTCAGCGATGATCAGCCACAACTACTTCCTGTTCGGGGCGGCCGCCGTCTGGATCGTGACCAACCTCCTCGGCGCGGCTTTTACGATCAGGCGCAATCATCTGCGGGAGAAAGCGTCGAAAGCACAGATCGCTTCCCACGGCCGGGCTGCCGCGCAGTATTAAGGACAGGACAGCACGACGCGCTATTGGATATCTTCCAAGGGTCAGCGGAAAACGCCCATAGCTCACGACCGAATCGAGATCAAACGCAGATTATGGACGGCAAGCCGGTGAGCGGCGAACGCCGCGTGATTTTTCTTCCGGATTTCGCTTCCGCGTGCGCGCGCAATGCGCTTCGGCGAGCAAAGGAGCGAGGGTGATCAGCCACCCTTCCCTGCTTATTTCTGCTTATTTCCGCTCATTCCCGCAGCGGCAGCAATCCAGATTTTCTTTGGCGCTGGGTCCCCGCTTTCGCGAGGACTAGCGGATGAGGTTATAAAGTGCACGGGGAATCGGGGCTTCAGCCATAAATGCCTAACCTGCAATCCGCGCTCGGCGTCTTCGCGATCCTCGCCATCGCCTTCGCCGTCAGCGAGAACCGCCGCGCGGTGCCATGGCGGCCGGTGGTCACGGGGCTTGGCGTGACCTTCGCGCTGGCGCTGTTGATGCTGAAGGTGCCGCAGACCGCGATCGCGTTTAGCTTCATCAACCGGGCGGTCGATGCGATCGCTGCGGCGACCCGGGCCGGCACGTCGTTCGTGTTCGGCTATGTCGGCGGCGGCCCCCTGCCCTTCGATCTCAAAACGCCGGGCGCCGAATTCATTCTCGGCTTCCAGGCGCTGCCGGTCGTGCTGGTGATGAGCGTGCTGTCCTCGCTGTTGTTCTACTGGCGCATCATGCCGCCCATCGTGCGCGGCTTTTCCTGGGCGCTGGAAAAAACGCTGGACGTCGGCGGCGCCGCGGGCCTGTCGACGGCGGCCAATATCTTCGTCGGCCAGGTCGAGGCGCCGCTGTTCATCCGGCCCTACCTCGCGCATTTGTCGCGCAGCGAAATGTTCATCGTCATGACCGGCGGCATGGCCGGCATCGCCGGCACCGTGTTCGTGCTCTATGCGACGATCCTCGCCAACGCCATCCCGGACGCCGCGGGCCATATCGTGGTCTGCTCGGTGCTCGGCGCGCCGGCGGCGATCCTCATCAGCCTGATCATGGTGCCCGACCCCGATGAGCGCCACACCGGCGGCAATTTCGACGACGTCGAGCAAGTGGCCGGCAGCACCATGGACGCCATCGTCAAAGGCACCGGCGCGGGCCTCGAACTCCTCCTCAACATCGTCGCCATGCTGATCGTGTTCGTGGCCCTGGTGCACCTCGCCAACGCCATCCTCGGGCTCCTGCCGGATATTCTCGGCGCGCCGCTGACGCTGCAGCGCGCGCTCGGCTGGGTGATGGCGCCGGTGTGCTGGCTGATGGGCATTCCGTGGAGCGAGGCCGTGACCGCGGGCGGGCTGATGGGGATCAAGACCATCCTCAACGAGCTCGTCGCCTATCTGCAGCTCGCGGCGCTGCCGGCGGATGCGCTGGATCCGCGCTCGCGCCTGATCATGCTCTACG
The DNA here is from genome assembly GCA_963775515.1 of uncultured Alphaproteobacteria bacterium. Classification (GTDB taxonomy): domain Bacteria; phylum Pseudomonadota; class Alphaproteobacteria; order Rhizobiales; family Xanthobacteraceae; genus BOG-931. The sequence goes on from CAVZIQ010000005.1 coordinate 152,030, forward strand.
CGATGTGCGGCTTCGCCAATTTCGGCTCGCTCGGCATCATGATCGCGGGGCTTTCGACGATGTGTCCGGAGAAGCGCTACGAGGTGGTCTCGCTCGGCTTGAAGTCGATCGTCTCGGGCACGCTGACGACGTGTTTGCTCGGAGCGATCGTCGGGGTTTTGAGCTAACCTCCAAGTCGCTCCCCGGGAACTCCGCGCCCGGTACTCTGAGCCTGCGACGATCCCGGGTCTGCGGTGCATCACTTCGCTTCGCTGCGTGCTGCACCGCGCCCGGGAAACGCGCGGCCATTAATGCAATCTAAACTCGCCGTCGATGGCGCGGATCTCGGCGGGCTTGATCAGCCGCGCATGCGCCACCGTCACCGAGTGCAGCGGGCCCTCGAGCTTCTCCAGCCAGAAGTTGAGGAATTTGTTCAGCACCGGAAAATTCGGGCAGAGGTCGTAGTCCTGCCACACGTATGTTTGTAAAAGCCAAGGATGATCGGGCCGCCGATACAGGATGTTGGCGGTGGTCAAGCCATAGCCTTCGAGCTGACTGCGAAACTCTTGTGACACCATGGTGCCCTCCAATCCCGGCAGGGGAATGTTTCGAGACTCGCTCCTTCATTACAAGCCTCAAGTTTGAATAAGTTGTTTACTTTCATGGCACTAGCAGCATCCATTCAACCCTGCTAACAAATCGTCCTTGGCAGCAGCGCCGGAGCGGCTCGAACCTCCGCGATGTCAACCGAGGCTCCGGGACCGAGTTTCCCGCGGCGGAACGAGAATATTTTCCGCGGTCGGCGGGAACCCGCCGCGGTTAACCAATCGCAAAAGCTCGAAAATCGCCTGTTGGCAATCCGTTCCGAGGAGTGCTAAAAAATTTTCATGGGCATCTTGCGGGCGCAAAACGCGCGCCCCATGTGGTCATCAAGCGGTCGGCCGGGGGCGGAATTCAGCCGCCAATCGGGCGCTCGCTCAACTCAAACACTTCTGCTTTTTCAATAACTTAGGAGGACACCATGAAGTTCCGTCCGCTTCACGATCGCGTCGTCGTCAAGCGCATCGATGCCGAGGAAAAAACAACCGGCGGCATCATCATTCCCGACACCGCCAAGGAAAAGCCCTCGCAGGGCGAGGTTATCGCCGTCGGCCCGGGCGGCCGCGACGAGGCGGGCAAGCTCATCCCCATCGACATTCGGGTGGGCGACCGCGTGCTGTTCGGCAAGTGGTCGGGCACCGAGGTCAAGATCGACGGCCAGGAGCTCCTGATCATGAAGGAGTCCGACGTCATGGGCGTGCTCGACGAGCAGGTCGCCCGCAAGAAGGCCGCGTAACGCTTCAAGCCAATCAAACGGAGTTAAATTCAAATGGCTGCCAAGGAAGTTAAATTCTCCGTCGATGCGCGCGACAAGATGTTGCGCGGCGTCGACATTCTCGCCAACGCGGTGAAAGTGACATTGGGCCCGAAGGGCCGCAACGTCGTGCTGGACAAGTCGTTCGGCGCACCCCGCATCACCAAGGACGGCGTCACCGTCGCCAAGGAAATCGAGCTCGAAGACAAGTTCGAGAACATGGGCGCGCAGATGGTGCGCGAGGTCGCGTCGAAGACCTCCGACATCGCCGGTGACGGCACCACGACGGCGACCGTACTCGCCGCCGCGATCGTCAAGGAAGGGTCGAAGGCGGTTGCCGCCGGCATGAACCCGATGGACCTCAAGCGCGGCATCGACCTCGCGGTCGAGACCGTGGTCGAGGAACTGAAGAAGAACTCGAAGAAGGTCACGTCCAACGCCGAAATCGCCCAGGTCGGCACCATTTCCGCCAACGGCGACAAGGAAATCGGCGACTACCTCGCCAAGGCGATGGAAAAGGTCGGCAATGAAGGCGTGATCACGGTGGAAGAGGCGAAGAGCCTCGAGACCGAGCTCGACGTGGTCGAGGGCATGCAGTTCGACCGCGGCTATATCTCGCCCTACTTCATCACCAACGCCGACAAGATGCGCGTTGAGATGGAAGACCCCTACATCCTCATCAACGAGAAGAAACTTTCGGCGCTCAATGAGCTCCTGCCGCTGCTCGAAGCTGTGGTGCAGACCGGCAAGCCGCTTCTGATCGTTGCGGAAGACGTCGAGGGCGAGGCGCTTGCCACGCTCGTCGTCAACAAGCTGCGCGGCGGCCTCAAAGTCGCGGCGGTGAAGGCTCCGGGCTTCGGCGATCGCCGCAAGGCGATGCTGCAGGACATCGCAGTGCTGACCGGCGGCCAGGCCATCAGCGAGGATCTCGGCATCAAGCTTGAGAACGTCACGCTGGCGATGCTCGGCAAGGCCAAGAAAGTGATGATCGACAAGGAAAACACCACGATCGTCAACGGCGGCGGCAAGAAAAAGGACATCGAAGACCGCATCAGCCAGATCAAGGCGCAGATCGAGGAGACCACCTCCGACTACGACCGCGAGAAGCTGCAAGAGCGGCTTGCCAAGCTCGCGGGCGGGGTCGCTGTGATCCGCGTCGGCGGCGCCACCGAGGTCGAGGTGAAGGAACGCAAGGATCGCGTCGACGACGCGATGCATGCGACCCGCGCCGCGGTCGAGGAAGGCGTTCTTCCGGGCGGCGGTGTTGCACTGTTGCGCGCCAGCGAGGCGCTCAAGAAGGTCCGCGTTGCCAACGAGGATCAGCGGCACGGTGTCGATATCGTACGCAAGGCGCTGCAGGCTCCGGCTCGCCAAATCGCCACCAATGCCGGCGAAGACGGCTCGGTGATCGTCGGCAAGATCCTGGAGAACAGCGCTTACGCCTACGGCTTCGACGCCCAAGGCGGCGAGTATGTCGACATGGTCAAGAAGGGCATCATCGACCCGACCAAGGTCGTGCGTCAGGCTCTGCAAGGCGCCTCTTCGGTTGCCGGTTTGCTCATCACCACCGAGGCGATGGTGGCCGAGCTGCCGAAAAAGAAGAACGACATGCCTCCGATGCCGGGTGGCGGCGGCGGAATGGACTTCTAAGTTCGCGTCAGGCGACGTGAAACGCGAAGGCCCGGGAGCGATCCCGGGCCTTTGTCATTCCGGGACGCCGCAAAGCGGCGGGCCCGGAATCCATAATCCGCAGCGCCGGAGCTATGGATTCCGGGCTCGCGGGCTAATGCCCGCGCCCCGGAATGACGGCGACCGCAGCTACATTTTGGCGCGTGCATAAGCCTGATCGATCAGGCGCACGAAGCGCGCGCAGTCCCGGACGGAAATCTGCGGCGCCTTGCCGTCCTTCCAATGATCGAGCGCGTCGCGCACCGCGGTGAAATACGGCGCGGTAAGATCGACGCCCGGCAAAACCTTGTCGCCGTCCTTGGTGGCGAGCTTCACCACGCCGTCCTTCATGGTGAGGATGGCGTCGCGGCCGGCGATCTTCCATTCGCCGTCGGTGCCGTCGCGCGGAAAGGTATTGCCGACTTCGACGGTGCCGAGAATGCCGGTCGCCGAGCGGAGCATGACCGAGGCGTAGTCCTCGACCGCGCAATCGTGCGCGCGGTGGCTGAATTGCGCGCCCGTCACCTGCGCCTCTTCGCCGGTCAGATGCAGGAACATGTCCAGGCCGTGCGGGCCGAGATTGCGCAAGGCGCCGCCGCCGGCTTCGGCGGGATCGAGCATCCAGGCGCAGTCCCAGGCCGGATAGCGCGGCGGCGCCGGCCGGTTGATCCGCACGTAAATGTGCGACAGCGGGCCGAACGTTTTGGCGGCAAGGAATTCGCGAGCGTGCGCGGCGAAGGGGCTGTAGCGCTGTGCCATCGGCACGGCAACGAACGCATTCTTTCGCGCCGCTTTCTCGGCGACCGCGTCGACTTCCTTGGCGTTCACCCCCATCGGCTTTTCCATCAGGAATGGATAGCCGGCGTCGATCAAATCATGCGCGATCGCGGCCATCTGGCTGTGCCGTCCCAGCGCCACGACAAAATCCGGACGCAGCGTCTTCAGCATGCCGTGGTAGTCGGTGAAAACCGGCGGGTTGCCGACCTCGGCGGCGCGCCTGGCGACAAGGCCTGAGTCGGAATCCTGCAAGCCCACCAGTTCGACATCCTTCATGGCGAGGAGGTGGCGCAGATAGGCGGCGTCGTTAAGCGCGTGCCAGTGGCTGACTCCGATAGCGGCGACGCGAATGGGCATGGGGTTTCTCTGCTTAAATGTGCGTGCGCGCCGTTTGCCGTCACGCGTTGGTCGGAGCCAAGCCTAAAATCTGCCGCGCCTCGCCCGGCCTGGCGACGTGATCGCCGAGAATCTCGATGATCTTACCGGCCTTCTCGACCAGCGCGGCGTTGCTCGGCGCGAGCTTGCCCTTTTCCAGATAAATATTGTCCTCGAGCCCGACGCGCGGATGGCCGCCGAGCAGCACGGTCTGCGCCACCATGGGAAATTGGTGCAGCGAAATACCGAAGGCGAACCACGGCGCGTCCGGCGGCAACAGGTTGCGCATATAGGTCATCGCTTCCGGCGTCGCCGGCTGGCCCCAGGAAATGCCGAGGCAGATCTGGAACATGCCCGGCGGCTTGACGTAGCCCTGCTCGAGAAAGCGCTTGGCAAGCAACAGATGGCCGGTCTCGAAGACTTCGAGCTCCGGCATCACGCCGGCCGACTTGATCGCCTCGGCCATCGTCTGCAGATGGCTCGGCGTATTGACGAAGACGCGGTCGCCCATATTGAGGCTGCCCATGTCGAGGCTGCAAATGTCGGGCTTGAGCTCGACGATATGGCGCACGCGCTGTTCGGGAGATTTCAGCGAGCTGCCGGGGCCGGGCTTGGACGGATCGCTTTCATCGTGCGTGAACCGCGCGCCGGGACCGGTGGTCAGGTTGATCAGCACGTCGCTGCCGCTTGCCCTGATCCGCTCCACCACTTCGCGATAATGCGCGGCCTCCATGCTGGGCTTGGTGGTTTTCGGATCGCGCACATGGATGTGCACGATCGCGGCGCCGGCCTTGGCGGCATCGAGCGCCGAATTGGCGATCTGTTCCGGCGTCACCGGCACCGCCGGGTTGCGGCCGGGCGTGTCGGCCGAGCCGGTGACCGCGCACGAAATGATGACCTTGCGCGCCATGACCTCCCCCAATGCTCGGCGGAGATTTTTGAGCCGTGCGGGCTCGCGGCGCCGATGCCTGCGTTTTATAGCCGGACTGAACCGCAATGTCGCGTGGGAGGCCGAAACGGAAACGACCACGAGCGAGGGCGCGCGTTCATCCGGCGTCGCCTGGTCTCACCGTGGCCGTTGGTGGCGATGGAGTAAACCAACACATCTCCGACGCCACTCGCAAAACCGATACTAACAGCCGTCGATGACAGCCAAATGACTCCAAAAAGCGCGCAAGCCCCCCGGACCGTCAAACCGATTATTTCAGTCCAGTGACCGCGCTCGATTGCAATTCCATTGCAATTCCATTGCAATTCCATTGCGCAATCGCGCCATATGTCATCGTCGGCGGCGACGAAGATTCCGGCGGCAATATGCGAATGGCCAAAAAGTTAACGGCCACATGTTTCGACAGGGTGCGCGTACATCCGGCGTCGCCCAAATCGTAACTGTGGCCGTCCAGCGACGGAACGGTAAAGCTCAACGCCGCAAAGCATAGATAGGCGCTTCCAGGCGGTTATACAAGGCCTGCTTTTGTGCAACACTCGCGGTCCAAGCGCGTTTGGGGGCGTTAATGCGGAAGGCGCCGCGGGCCGTTTTCAATCCGCGGCCGATTTTAGGGAGCCAGCTATGACAATGAATCAACCCACCAGACCTGAAGATTTTGGACGCGCGGTCGCTAACGCAATCCACGCCCATTGGGGCCTGTTTCTGTCCGAGGGCGTTATGCTCATCCTGCTCGGCGCCGCGGCGATCATTCTGCCGGTTATCGCAACACTCGCTTTTACGCTCGTCATCGGCTGGCTGTTTCTGATCTCGGGCGGCGTCGGCCTGGTCACGACGTTCTGGATGCGCAACGCGCCGGGCTTCTGGTGGGCGCTGCTGTCCGCGGTCATCGCCATCGCGGCGGGCGTCGTCCTGATCCTCTGGCCGATCAGCGGCACGCTGTCGCTCACCCTCGTTCTGATCGCCTTCTTCGCGGTCGAGGGCATCGCAACGCTGATGTATGCCTTCGAGCACCGGGCGCAGCTTTCGGGCCGTTGGGCTTGGATGCTGGCGAGCGGCATCGTCGATCTCATTCTCGCCGGCATCATTTTCGCCGGTCTGCCGGGGACCGCGACCTGGGCGCTCGGCCTCCTCGTCGGCATCAATATGCTGTTCGGCGGCACGGCGATGATCGGCATGGCGCTCGCCGCGCGGCATCCGACGGTGTGATCGTAGGAGCGACAGTCGTGGTCGCCCGTGCCGCGGGCGCCCACGAGGGGCGACCCTACGGATTTGTTATTCCGCCGGCTGCGGCAGGCGCGCGCGTTCCACGCCGTTGGCGATCAGCGCGATCGACAGCACGGCAATGAGGAAACCGAGCGCAATGACCGCGGTGGCGCCGAGCACGAGGCCGAAGCCGCCACGGCCGTAAAGCACGGCGATCATCGACACCGCAACGCCGGAGACCATGAAGGTCAGAAAATAGCGCACTGCATAGACGCGGCCGCGCCAGGCATCGGCGGTGTAGCGGGCAATGACGAGATCGTTCACGGTGATCTGGCCGTAGATCGCGGCCATCGTGAACGCCAGCGCGAACAACAGCGTTATGCCGCTGGCATAAGCCGCCCACACCACGCCGCCGAACTGCATGACGGCGAGTACGGCAAACAAGATGTGCAGCGGAAAGCGCTCGACCAGCCGGCCGACCGTGATCTGGGCGAGCGCGCCGCACAGGAAGACCGCGGTCGTCAGGCCGCCGACCGCGACGAGCGAAATGTCGTTGCCGACACGCTCGTCGACGATCTTCGGCAGCGACACCGAGATGGTGTTGAACACGAGCCCGGCGCTGAGCGCGACCACGACGAAAAGCCCGAAGATCGTTGCGGCGAGGACCGGCGACAGCGCCACGTCGGGCGCCTTGGAGCGCGCGGCCGCGTGGCCTTCCTTCTCCTCCGGAACAAGCCACAGATAGATCGCGCCGGTCGCGACGCAGATCACGCCCGGAACGAAAAAAGCGCCGCGCCAGGAGAACGCCGCCGTCAGCGAAGCCGTAATCCCGGCGGCGAGCGAAACGCCGAGATTGCCGCAGACGCCGTTGAAGGCGAGCGTGCGGCCGCGCTGGGTGGCTTTCTCGATAATCATCGCGGTCCCGACCGGATGATAGATGGCGGCGAACACGCCGAGCGAAAACAGCGCACATGCGAGCACATTGAGCGACGGCGCAAAGGCCGCGGCGAGCAGCGACGCCCCACAGCCGATATAGAACGCGAACATCAGGTTGCGGCGGCTCCAGCGATCGCCGAGCCAGCCCGCCGGCAGCGAGAACAGCCCGAAGGCGACGAAGGACGCGGTCGCATACCAGATTAGATCGGCGTAGGAGCGGCCATAGACCACCACCAGTTCGAGGACGACGGTCGGATAGATCAGGATGACAAAGTGATCGAGCGCATGCGCCCAATTCATAAAGCCGATCGCCAGCCGCCGCCGCGACAGCTCGGCGGTGCCATCGGCCGCCATAGCGGCCGATTGTGTGGTCGTTGAAACCGTCATTCTTCGATTCCCGGACAATGGCAGAGGTATAGCCTGGAGCCCGCCGTCGACATACCCCGTTCTTGCAGGGCAGATCGGCCCAAATGGTCTCATTTAGCGAAAATGTTATTCCGTGGGGCGATAAATCCAATTAGACGGGACAAGCAAAAGAGGCAATAATATCAAGTACAATCGAGGAATAGCGATGCCGAGGACAAATAAGTCCGCGAGCTATTTAGACGCCGTCATAGGACGGAACATTCGCACTCATCGTACTGCCAGCGGCCTGACGCAGGATGCCTTGGCAAAAAGACTGCGCGTGACATATCAGCAAATCCAGAAATACGAAAAAGGCATCAACCGGGTCGGAAGCGGACGCCTTTATCTGATCGCGACGCTCTTAAAAGTTCCAGTAACGGCCTTTTTTGACGGCGCTGAAGAAATAGTTTCCTCCGGAACTCCAGCAGGGTCACGGGACAATGACCGATTGTCGCTACGCCTGCTCGCGGCATTCTCGGCGATTCGCAGCAAACAAATACGACGTCACGTTCTGCACATTGTCGAGTTTATAGTAAAAGCCCCGGAAGAATAACACTTGCTATAATTCTGAAAACTTGGCGCCTCAATTGCGCAGAGAGAGTTTCCCCGTTCGTCGCGATTTAGGCGTGTGCGTATCCTCCGCCAATGACGCAACGGTCATTTGCAAGAGGTAATGCGCCGAAGGGCTAAGTGCGCCAACATCATCTAAAGCGTAACTAAGGTACGCAATGACTAAGTGACGCTGGAGCGCGATTTCGGCGCTTGATCTCGGCTGCTCTGTGTCCCTCATCCGCGTCCCAAACATTGACCATCCTCAGGACAGTCACGCCCTCGTTGCTTTGAGAAAGACGCTATCTTTGGCGCCCGTGGTGGAATGCGGCTGATTTTTACGCGGCCTCCTCGTCGGTTTGCCGTGTCCAAACAACAGGAAAATCCGGACCGGATAAGGGATCGCCGTCGTTGAGCCGATTGGTGTGATGAAGTTGTTTCGGAGCCCCAGGACGCGTCTGGAAGCGAATATCGTCACCGCAATACCGAAGCGAAGCGGCTCGTCGAACTTGATAGCGGCTATTATTGCCGCCCGTGCCGTGAATAGTCCGATAGTGATGAACGATCACGTCTCCCGGTTCGACGTCAAAGTGAACGATATCGTAGTCTGACATGTGCCCTTCGATGTCCGGTAGCGGCTCCCCCTGCGCGCCGGGTAGCGGCGTCTGCGCAATGAAGACATTCGGTTGATATAGCTTCCGATCGCGATGCGATCGGCGAAGGTATTGCATCGTCCCTGTCTCAAGCGTTGCAGGATCGACAGGAATCCACATGACGCAGCATTGGTCACCAGCGATCTCGAAATATGTGGCGTCCTGATGGAATGCGGTGCGCTCGCGTGTTCCGGGCTCCTTAACGAAGATCTGATCACCAAAGAAATTGACTTTGTTCGACTCCAGGATGGCCGCAGCAATCTCTGGGACCGCACCGCTCAGACAAAAGGCGCGAAATTGTCGAAGTCGCGCGGAGATGCCCGTGTCGAGTAGGAAGGAGCCGTCGCTCCTGCCGATCTCGTCGAGCAGGAAGGGCTTCCCACTCGATTTCACATACTCCATGATACCAGCGATGTCATACTGACCGCTGCTCATCCCATGGAGAGCGTCCTGATTCTGAGCTTCAGCCGCGCGAGTCAGATAACTTAGATCGTAGCCACTCGGACTGTGCGGCAATCTTTTGACCGCCTCGTCTATGCTACGCCGCAAGCCGTTAACTGCCGCGAGAGACAATATCTCGCGCAGGAGAACAACCCCGACGTTCTTGTAAGCAGCAATTTCGTCCTTCGTCACAGACCTGTTCAGCTGCGTCACGGCGATCTCTCCTGACTTGTGGACTTATTCAGTGCGTGAGTTGGTATGATCCGGGAACACCCCCGGATTGAAAGAAACGCGGGGAGTGCGAAATTCCTCCGTAATTTCGTATTGCTTGAACGACCTCCTCGGTGGCGGGCCATCGAAAAGCGATGCAATTCCCGCCGCCGGGTCTCTCCGGTCCGCCGCCGTATGGATGGGGCAACCCGAGGGGAATTGTTTGCGGTACCAACTCGAGCCATGAGGGAAAGGTCTTCATATCGACTATGCATTGGACGAACGACATGTGCATTGAGTTACACCATTCGACCATTGCGCTTAGCAGGCGGGCTTTGGCAGCTCGATTTTCGTCCGCTCGTTTTGCGAGCGGCAGGAACAAATAACGAGTTGCTTCACACACCAAGGGGGAGCGGGCACTGAGCCCATTTTCGATCAAATGAGGGAAGTAGTCTGCGACAAGCGAGCAGGATTCCGACGGAGTGAGCCGGACCGCCCCTTGAATGACGTCATCGTCGATCAGGTCGATAATGTATGTGGCCTGGTCGACGTCGTAATCGTCAATTTCATATGTGCCTTGGGAGGTCGGTAAATTCCAACCCATCTCCTTAATAAATATTTGGTGGCGCAGGCTGAACAGCATTTCAAAGTAGTAACTCAGCTGCGCCCGCTGCGTGCCTTCCAGTACCAAGATCACGACCCATCTCCCACTGCCTAAGAGGCAATGGTGCTGAAATAAAGAAGAGCGTCATGTCCTATAAAACTGGGATAGACACTCATTTCGGGATGTGGGTAGAAATTAGACCGGCGCGGCCGGCTACCTGAGCGCGCAATATTTCAAATTACACCCTAAATAGAAATCTCGCCCAAACGGATCGCCTGAACGACTGCATACGCTCGCCGCACCGCATTCATTTTTAGCGCGGCGCGTCCAAAATGAGTTTTTACGGTAGTCTCGCTAATATGCAGAATTTCCCCAATCTCGTCATCTGTCTTGCCGGCTGCTACCCATTGCATCACTTCGCGCTCGCGCGGACTTAGAGGAATGTGTGCCGGTTCATTTCGCCTGGTTTCGATCAAAGCGCGCTTGAGTGCGTGATGTGAATAAATTGCGATCAGCTCCAATGCAGCTCTCGCGCGCGGCGACAGATTGGGTTCAGAACCGCAAGGGCAGAATCCCGATATTGACCCCGAATGCGTAACGATCGGCACCATAAATCCGTCTCGTGCTCCCCATTCAGTCGCATCGTCAATTATTTTTCTCTCTGATTTATCCAACTCTCGGAACTTCCGAACGTCGCCCCACGAATATGGGCGAATGGTTCTTCGGAATTCGGTGACAATAGGGTCCCGCAGAATGTAATTATTTTCAGAATAGTGATCGATATAGTCTTGCGGACGGTTATTCATCCACAGACAATCTTTGAGTGTTTTTCCTGCCGTAGGAATCGTGAAAACGGTTACGCATCGAAATCCATACCACTCGAGCTCTTTCATGATGAGATTGGAAATATCATCGTAGCTGCTGAGCTTTTGCAGCCTTTCGACGAAATCCAACGTGCGTTTTGAGTATTCGTCGCTTTGAAGCATTGTGCTTATTATTGTTAAACGCGGATGATAGGTAGTAATTTAGCCTACGACAGGCATAGGTAGCAACACAGGAATAGCGCTGTGGCGAAGGCAGTCGCGGTAAAGTTTTGTACGCCGCTTTGTGCCCAGCGGGAGCCGCAACGGCTTCACCGTGAGTGTCTTCGCAGCCACTCGAACTCATTCCGCTGCCCAGCAAGACGTCGTAACTGGGGTTCGCCAACCAACACGAATTTCAGGTACGCCCTGAATCGATCTCCAATGCTTCGTAGGGTCGCCGCTATTTCTGCTTCGGACGCCTGATCTCAGCAAACGGCTTGGACTTCTTTAATTCTTTCCCGACTACGGGCTGGCCGTCGACATATCCCGGTCTTGCAGGGCAGATCGGCGGTCGCCCGGCGGTGGCACGGTTGCGAGTTTTCCACAGCCCGTCAGCGTCGTTGTAGCCGTTTCATACGCGCAAAAGTAGTATTGCGATTGTACGAGGCGCTCGGGGGCCCTCCGTGTCAGTGCTGCGCGTTGTCGGCGCGATGGCGATGGCCGTCGCCAGTATGCTTTTTTGTGCCGTGCCCGGCCGGGCGGCAGCCGCTCCGGCCGATAGTCCGTCCTTTTTCCTCTTTGGCGGCACCGATCTGTGGCGCTACGGCGCCTTCCTCTATGGCGGGACTTTATGGTCGCCGGGCGGCCTTAACGCCGACGGCTTCACGCTCAAATTGCTCGTGAACGGTGGACGCTACACTTACAATTCGGGCGACCTGAACGCGGACGTCGACGGCACCATGCTATCCGCCGCGGCGTTGCCGGGCTGGCGGCTCGTGCGCAACGGCTTCACCGTCACCGTCTTCGCCGGCCCGGTCGTGCAGGACTATCGGCTTGCGCCCTACGATCCGGGCAGCCGGCTTCACGGCCTTTATGCCGGAGGCCAATTCGCAACCGACGTCTGGTATCAGCCCACCGCCAAAACCATGGCTTCGCTGAGCGGCTCGCTGACCTCGATCGGCCCCACTGGATATTTGCGCGGCGCGCTCGGCTATCGCATCTTCGATGCGATGTTTGTGGGCCCGGAAACGGCGATGCTGTGGTGCGCCGAATTCCAGCAAGTCGAAGTCGGCGCTCACGTGACCGGCTTGCAGTTCAGCGGGATCGAATGGTCGGCGGCAAGCGGCTGGTCGATGGATTCCGACCGCCGCAGCGGCCCCTATCTGCGCCTCGGCGTCAGCGCGAAATTTTAAAAATGGCGAAATTATTAATCGAGCGTGCGGCGGAAGCGCGTGACCGCGATGCCCATGGCCACCAGCGTCAGCAGGAACAGCGCCGCGGCATCATTATGCATGGCTGATAGACCTGAGCCCTTCAGCATGATCGAGCGGACGATCCGAAGATAATGCGTGAGCGGCAGCGCCTCGCCGATCCATTGTGCCCAGACCGGCATGCCTGCGAACGGGAACATGAAGCCGGACAGCAGGATATTCGGCAAGAAGAACATCAGCGACATCTGCATCGCCTGCAATTGATTCTGCGCGACCGTCGAGAATGTGTAGCCGATCGCCAGATTGGCGGTGATGAACAGCGTCGACAGCAGTGCCAACAGCAGCAGGCTGCCCTGGAGCGGCACACCGAACAAGCCAATGCCGATACCAATGATCAGCGATACCTGCACGAAGCCGACCAGTACATAGGGTGCGATCTTGCCGAGCATGATCTCCAACGGCGTGATCGGCATGGCAAGCAGGCTCTCCATGGTGCCGCGCTCGATCTCGCGCGTTACCGACAAGGCGGTGAAGATCAGCATGGTCATGGTGAGAATGGTCCCAACCAGTCCGGGCACGATGTTGAGTTGGCTCAAGCCGGCGGGGTTGTAGCGGACGTGGGTGCGGATCTCGAACGGCGGTGCGCCACTTTCCGGAAGGCCGCGATCGTGGTCGAGCGCGGACTGCACCACCTCGCTGAGCGCGCCGAGCGCCGAGCCCGACGCCACCGGATCGGTGCCGTCCGCCGCGACCAGCATCGCCGGTTGGTCGCCGCGGCGCACCGCGCGCTCGAAATTCGCCGGAATTTCCACCGCGAACAGCACCTTTCCCGAGATTAGTAATTGGTCGAGCTCGGCCTCGGTATGCGGCAGTTCGGTGATCTTGAAATATTTGGTGTTCTGCAACGCCGCCAGGATCGACCGGGCGAGATCGCTCTGCTCTTGCAGCAACACGGCGGTCGGCAAATTCCGCGGATTGGTGTTGATGGCATAGCCGAACAAAACGAGCTGCACGAGTGGAATCATAATGATCATGGCGAACGAGACGCGGTCGCGCCGCAGCTGGATGAATTCCTTCACCAGCACCCCCCAAGTCCTGCGCAAGAATCCGTTGCCGCCGAGGCGGCGCGGCGCCTCAGGGGGAAGCATATGCGTCATTAGAAATTATCCTTCGACTTGCTCATCAAGTCGATGAACACGTCCTCGAGCGACGGCTCGCCGCTCTTCCAGGTCAGATCTTTGCGCTGGCGGTAGTCCGCGATCGCAGCATCGAGCGCGCTCGCCTCGCGGCCGGAGACATGCAGGCTGGTGCCGAATTGCGCCACCAGGTCCACGCCCGGTCGTCCGGTGAGCTCGTCGGAAAGCTCGCTCAATCCCTCGCCGTGCTCGGCGCCGACAACATAGGTGGTCAGGTGCGCGGCCGCGATGACCTGCTCGACGGTGCCGTGCACCAGCATTTTGCCATAGGCGATATAGGCGATCTCGTTACAGCGCTCCGCCTCATCCATGTAGTGGGTGGTGACCAGCACGGTGAGGCCGCGAGCGGCCAGAGCGTGAATCTCGTTCCAAAATTCGCGCCGCGCCTTGGGATCGACACCCGCCGTCGGCTCGTCGAGCAACAACAGTTGCGGGCCCGGCAGCGTGCAAGCGCCGAGCGCCAGTCGCTGCTTCCAGCCGCCAGACAGATCGCCGGCGAGTTGCTCCTCCCGGCCGGACAAGCCCAACCGCTCGATCGCCGTGCGCGCCGTGACAACCGGCTTTGCGATGCCGTAGATGCGCGCAATGAATTCCAAGTTCTCGCGAACGGAAAGGTCTTCATAGAGGCTGAAGCGCTGCGTCATGTAGCCGATCTGCAGCTTGATCTTGTCGGTCTCGGTGCGGATGTCATAGCCAAGGCAGGTGCCGGTCCCTTGGTCGGGCGTAAGCAGGCCGCACAGCATGCGGATGGTCGTGGTCTTGCCGGAGCCATTGGGCCCGAGGAAGCCGTAAATAGTGCCGCGCTTGACCTGCATGGACAGGTCGCTCACCACCACGCGGCCGTCGAATTTCTTGGTCAGGCCGTGCACGTCGATCACGATGTCGGGCGTAGCTTCGACCGCGGCGCTCATCGCGACGCTTCCGGATGCGGCGTTTGCGCCGGCTGCGGCTGCACCGTCACGTCGACCGGCTGACCGACGCGCAATGCACCCGGTTTTTCCGGTAACGCCTCGACGAGGAAGACCAGCTTGGCGCGCTCATCGAGGCTGTAGATCACCGGCGGTGTGAACTCGGACTGCCTGGCGATGAAGCTCACGCGCGCGCTGAGATCGCTCGCGCAGCCGTCGCAGGCGATCTTGACCGTGTCGCCATAAGCGATGTGCGGCAGCGCCACCTCGGACACGAAGAAGCGCACTTTAATATTGCCGGGAGGCAGCAGCGCCAGCACCGGGCGGTCGGCCGGCACCATCTCGCCCGGACGGTAATAGAGTTCTTGCACCGTGCCGTCGACTGGGCTGAACACGCTGCGGCGGGCGAGCCGGGTCTGCGCGGAATTAAACCGCGCCTGCGCGTCGCGCAGCACCGCTTGCGCAGCGTCGAAGTCCTTTTGCGTGCCGGAGCCGCTCTTGAGCAGCATGGCGGCGCGGTCATAGGTTTGCTGCGCATTGATCAGCGAGGCTTTGACCTGAGCAAGATCTGCTTGCTGCAACTCGTCGTCCACCGTAAACAGGGGGTCGCCGATCTTGACCCTATCGCCCTCGCGCACCGAGAGCGTCTGCACCCGTCCAACTTCTTCGGGCGCCACGAAAATGAGATCGGCCTCAATCCAGCCCTGATAGGTGTTGTCGTTCTTGTTGCAGGACACGAGCAGGAGCGCGAGTACGCAAGCAGCAGCGGCACAGAGGCGGGCGATCATGTCGGCCTCCGCGCGGCGAACAGACGCTCGAGATTGGCACGCATCATCGCGCGCACGTCGAGCGGCTCAAAGCGATCGAACAATCCGCTCCAGAAAATAGCGATGATGCCGGGAGCGACGAGCAATTGCGGGAAGCGGATCAGCGCATCGTCGGCAAGTTCGCCGCGCTCGAGCGCGCGGTGCAGCAGCGTCCGCACCGTCTTGAGCATGCGCGAGAGCACCTCGCGATAGTAGAACTCCGCGAGCTTGGGGAAGCGGCGCCCCTCGGAGATTATCAAGCGGATCACATCTCTGCGCCGGGTCTCATAGACCTCTCGCACGAACAGATCGACGAACCGCTCGGCGAATACGTTCACCGGCATATCGACCTCGCCTAGCGCCTCGATGGCGCCGATCAGCGGGATGAGCATCGCGCGGATCAACTCCTGGAACAGGCTCTCCTTGTCGCGGAAATAAAGATAGATTGTGCCCTTGGCGACATCGGCGCGCTTGGCCACGTCGTCGATCCGGGTGGCATCGAAGCCGCGCACGGAGAATTCATCAAGAGCGGCCGCAAGGATCGCTTCGCGCCGGGCGGCGCTGCGCGCCTTGCGCGCGGAATGGCCAGTTTCCCGGCGGCCCGCCCGGGACGGTAACCTGGGACCGCGGCGGCGGGGCTGCGCCTTAATCGCGGGAGCGGGACGGTTTGCTGCCATGCTGACTGATCAACTTAACATGACTGACTGGTCAGTCATGTTATAGTACGACGTCTGCGGTTCTGCAAGCATTAACGATCCCACTTCGCTCCTATTTGAAGACGTAGTCCAACCAGTCGAATTCGATCCGGTGCTTGAGGCTAAGGTTATTCAATGTGCAGTGAGCCTCGCCCTCATCGACTAAATACCGCGAACAAATGTGAGTTTGTGTAAAATTGATCACCTTTTGGCGGAGCGCACTAATACAGGCGGAGCCTGCTCAGCCCTTCTCGTCGCAGGCCCAGGCGCGCACCACGCATTCGCGGCCGCCGAACTCGACGCAGCGCCGCATCGAGGCGTTCTCGGCCTTGCCGAGGTGCGAATTGAGCGCCCAGCCATAAGAGCCGCAGGGATTCTTGGCGTCGACCGCCATCGCCGCGCAGCCCTTGCGGACGACGCCGACGACCTTGCAACGGCCGCCCGAGCATTTCCTCATCGCCGCGGCGCGGGCATCGGCCACGTTGCCGTAATCGAAACCGTAGCCGTAGGCGCCGCAGACGCCGACGGCGAGCGCGCCCGCCGCGTTCGCGGCGCCGACCGCGGCGGCCGACAGCGCAATGCCAAGCGCAATTCTCCGCGCAATTGCGAACATGAAAACCCCTCCCCCGAGGATGCGCCAAGGCTAGCGGGTAAGGGTTTCCAGACGGTGAATCATTGCGGTCATTCGGGGGCCGAACCAACGGGCCCGCGCGAGGTCACGCGGCCCGCCGCGGCCTCGGGCCGCTCGCGCCATGGGCGCTTAAACCAATATGGGCGCTTAAACCAATATGGGCGCTTAAATCAATATGGGCGCTTAAATCAATCCACGCCCTGCCAGACGATGCACATGAACTTGGCGCCGATTTCCTGGTCGAGCCGCCAGACCACTTTGTATTTGCTCTCCTGGGTAATGAGGTGACCCGAGAGGAGCAGCACGAACTCATCGGGGACGTCGAATCCGTCGACACGGAGCCGCACGCCGCCATCGGAAATGTCCATGACGACACACTCGCGCGGCAGCGCACCGTTGCCGAGTTGGATCCTCGCCACACGGTAGAGCGGGCGGCGCGGCTCCCGGCGCCTCTCCTCAGGCAACGGCGCAAGCATGACCCTGGCTCAGTGTGCGGCCTCGTTCGGCAATCGGCGACAGCTCCATCCGCGACAACACCTACCGAATCACAATTGCACGCAGCCTAACGCGCGCACTCGGATTTTCGTCGCGTTTGCCTAAAGTTGGCGTCGCCGTTCCGGGCGGCGAATGACGGATCGAGGATAGGACGCCATTCGACCACTTCCCCGGCGCGCCCACGCGTATGTTTTCTGCTAGTGTAGGAGCGATTGGCGAACCAGGAATAAGGGGACATGGATGACCCGGCAGCGAATTGCTTTGGCTATTCTGTTTGCACTATTCGCTTCCACCGCACAGGCTGCCTCGCCGGCGGTCAAGCGCGCATACACGGCCGAGTTTTACCTGTCGGGCTGCAAAGATTTTATTTCGGGACAGTCCAATTTCCTCAGCGGGCGCTGTGTGGGCGCGGTCGAAGTCCTCGACGCTCTAAGTCAGGACACCAAGGCGTTCTGCGCCCCGGATGCCACCAACAACCTGGAGCGGGTGCGCGTCGTTGTTACTTATATCGAAGCTCAACCAGACCGAATGAAAGACGATTTTAGGCTGCTCGCCAACGAAGCGATGGCAAAGGCCTGGCCGTGCAAAGCAAAATGAAGACATTTGGCGCGTGATCGAAAACACGCCGTGGCCCTCGGGAGGATCACGTGAGGTCGATACGCGCGATAGGCTTGGCAGTCGCCGGCGCGGCTGCAATTGCGATCAGCGGAGCTGCTGTCGCGCAGCAATGGCCGATGCGATCTATCACGGTGGTGAGTCCGTTTGCAGCCGGCACGACTTTCGACTTCGTTGCGCATCTTGTGCTCGATCAGGTCACGCGACAGATCGGGGAGCCCTTTGTCGTGGACAACCGGCCCGGCGGCGACGGCTCCATCGGCGTCGCCTCGGTGGTGAGAGCCGAGCCCGACGGTTACACCTTGCTGCTGAGCACGTCGTCGATGAGCGCCGCGGTCATCCTTCACAAATCGCTGCCCTATGACGCAGTACGCGATCTTGAGCCGGTGGCAATGTTCGGCGGCGAACCGAGCATTCTGCTGGCGGCGCCGGGAAAGGGCTATACGTCGGTGGACGACCTCGTGGCCGCAGCCAAGGCAAATCCCGGCAAGCTCAAATTCGCCTCCGTCGGCATCGGCTCCGCCTCCCATCTCGCCGGCGAGCGCTTCAGCGAGGTAGCGGAATTGAATGTCCAGCACGTCCCCTACCGTGGGCCGGTCGAGGCACTCGACGATCTGATGGCCGGGCGCATCGATTTCTATTTCGTGCCGATCACACCGGCGCTGCCTTTGGCCGCGCAAGGCAAGGCGGTGCCGCTCGCGGTGAGCACCATCGCGCGCTGGCCGACGTTACCCGACCTGCCGACGCTCGCGGAAGCGGGCTATCCCATTTCCACGTTTCTAATCTGGTGCGGGCTCTCGGCTCCGGCGAAGACACCGCGCAACATCGTCGACAAGCTGAACGAAGCCATCGGCAGCGCCCTCGCCCTGCCCGCGGTTCAATTCAGATTACAGCGCATGGGCTTCAAGTCGGCGCGGATGGACCCGGATCAATACGGGCAATTCTTCGCCGATGACGTGACCTCGACGATTGAGCTCGGCAAGAGCGCGCACATCGAGCCGTCGGATTAAACGGCAACGGCGACGACCGACGGCGCAAAAAAAGAAAGCCCCGGCCGAAGCCCGGGGCTGTAAGTACGTCGTGCGGACCGAAGTTATTTGAGGGCGCTCGAAACCGTGCTGAACGTGGTGTTCAGTTTGGTGCCGAGACCCTGGACGACGGCAATGATCGCAACCGAGATGCCGGCAGCGATAAGGCCGTATTCGATGGCGGTTGCGCCGGCATCGTCCTTCAGAAAACGCAAGGCGAGTTTGGTCATGACAGTAGCTCCTCCGTGCTGACTAGGTGATTCTGCGTAGAGGATGTTTTCGTGCGTTTAAGGAAATCGTTTGGGTTTTCATCAAACAGGACGAGGCTTTTAGCGGTCGCAGCCTGCCGGATTACCCATCGTGAGGTCTGGTTTGACCCGCGCGGCTTCGCCGAGCGTGCGGTCCTTGGCTCAACGGAATGCCGTCGCGTGACGGCATCAGTTCACCTTGATGTTTGCGAAGGCGATAACCTTTGCCCACTTCTCGGCGGCGTTGGCAATCAGCGCGCCGAATTGAGGCGGGGTCATCGTATCCGGCACAGCGCCCTGCGCCACGAAGCGTTCCTTCATCGCAGGATCGGCGATAATGGCATTGATGTTCTTGTTCAGCGTATCGATGATTTCGGCCGGCGTGCCCCTCGGCGCTCCAACGCCTGCCCAGCCGCTTCCCTCGTAGCCGGGCAGCGTTTCGGCGATTGCCGGCACGTCGGGCAACGCCTCCAGGCGTTTCAAACTGGTCACGCCGAGCGCCGTCAGCTTGCCGGTGGGGATGTAGCCGAGCACCGGCGGGGCCGAGGCAAAGGCGAGCTGCACTTGGCCGGCGAGCAGATCGGCCAAATAAGAACCGCGATATGGCACGTGAAGGATGTTCACGCCGGTCATCATCTTGAACAGTTCAAAGGCGAGATGCGGCGCCGTCCCAACGCCCTGCGACGCAAAGTTGAGCTTGTCCGGATTGGCCTTGGCGTAGGCAATGAGCTCGGAGAGCGTCTTCACCTTGACCGATGGGTTCACCACGACGACGAATGGCGTGTAGCCGAGGAACGCGATAGGCGCGATATCGCGGACGAAATTGAAATCGAGATTTGGGTATAGCGCGCCGCCGGCCGCATTCCCTGAAATCATCACCAGGAGTGTGTAGCCGTCCGGCGCCGCTTGTATGACGTACTCGGCGCCCGTGTTCCCCCCGGCGCCCGGCTTGTCCTCGACGACGATGTTCTGGCCGAACCGCTGTGAAAGCGACGCCCCGACGAGCCGCGCCAACACATCCGGCGCCAAGCCGGCTGGAATGTCGACAATCATGTGCACCGGCCGCGACGGATAAACCTCCGCGCTCGCCAGCCGAGCCATCAGCGGCAGACCGGCGGTAGCGGTTGCGAGCTGGAAAAATATGCGGCGGGACAATCCCATCTGTTTCCTCCCATCCATCGGCTTGCTTGCAGCCATACTTCTCATGGCTTCGCGTTGCGTCATGAGATCAAGTCCGGAACGGAAGCCTAGCCTACCACAATATCAGGGAGTAATCCGATGCTGCAGAAGGGTGCTTAGCGCACGTCGCGTTGTGGCCGCACCATGTCCGATTCACTCCGGAAGCGGACATTGCCGTGCGTTTGCAAGTCCACGCCTTCAGGTCTTTTCGAGTTCGGCCTTGACCGCTTCGAGCGCTTCCGGCGTATCGACGTCGGTGAGGGCTGCGGTGCCGGTGAGCGGCACCTCGACCACCGCTTCGGGATAGCGGCCGATCAGATAGCGTGCGCCGACGTCGCCCTCGACCGTCATGAGGTCGGCGAAGAACCGGCGCGACCACACCACCGGATTGCCGCGCTTGCCGTCGATGGTCGGCACGGCGACGAGCGCGCCCTTGTCGGGATCGAGCGCGCCGATCAGGCTGTCGATGAGGCCCGCATCGACCTGCGGCATGTCGCCCAGACAGACGATGGCGCCATCGACGCCCGCCGGCAGCGCGGCGATGCCGGTCTTGAGCGAGGTGCCCAATCCTTCGGCGAAATGCGGATTGTGCGCGAAACTGACCGGCAGGCCGGCAAGCGCCGCCTCGACCCGTTCGCGCTGATGCCCGGTGACCACGATCACCGGCCGCGCCCGCGAAGCGAGCGCCTGTTCGACGACGATGCGAACCAGCGGCCGGCCGCCGATTTCGGCGAGCAGCTTGTTCGGGCCGCCCATGCGGCTCGAACGGCCGGCGCCGAGCACGACGGCGGCGATGGCGCGGCCCTTTTCGGGTATCGGCTCCTCGCGCGGCTGCGGCCGCGTGACGATTTCCATCAGCAGGCCGCCGACGCCAAGCGCGGTGATGTCCTCGCGCGGTACCGCAAGACCGGCGAGCAACCGCATGAGCACCCAATCGAAACCGTTTTCCTTCGGGCTGCGGGCGCAGCCCGGCGCGCCGATGACCGGACGGCTGCTAGCCGTGCCGATCATCAACAGGTTGCCGGGATCGACCGGCATGCCGAAATGCTCGACGCGACCGCCGATCTCTTGCAATGCCGCCGGGATGACGTCGCGGCGATCGGCAATGGCCGATGCGCCGAACACGATGACGAGCTCGGACCCTGCTTTAAGGACTTCATCCAATGCGCGAGCGAGCGCGGCCCGCTCATGCGGCACGCGCCGCTCAGCGACAATCGCGGCGCCGGCGGGGGCGAGCCGCTCAGCGGTGATCTTTAGCGTCTTTTCGATGACCTTGCTCGCGAGCCCTGGCAGCACGGTCGACACCACGCCCACCTTGCGGATGCGATAGGGCGCGACCCGAAGCAGCGGCTTGGCAACACCCGCAAGCGCCGCGTCGCGCGCTGAACCGGCAACCGCGAACGGAATGATTTTTACCGTCGCAATCATCTCGCCGGCGACCACCGGCTTGTAGGCCGGCAAGGTCGCAAAGGTGATCGCCTCGTCGATCCGGTTGAGCCGGTCGATCGCGTCTTTGTCGACGACAAGGACCCCTGAGGTTCGCGCGAACAGGTTGGCGCGCCCGGTGAAGGCGCGATCGACATGCACGCCCTCGCCGCCGACCGCCTTGGCGATCTCGGCTGCCGCGACATCTTCGGCAACGTCGCCAGGTTCGAGCCGCGCCACGACGATGTCCTTGATGCCGGCCGCTTCCAGCGCTGCGACCTCGGCGGCGCCGATCGGCGTGCCCTTCTTGAGAACGAACCCATTCTGCCGGATGGTGTGCACGGCGGTCGCGCCGAGCGCGTCCTTCGGCGCCACCGCACCGAATTTCATGATACGGCTTTGATCGGCGCAGGCTCGGCGTCGACCTCTTCGCGGAGCCGCTCGGTGATCTGGGCCATGATCGAGATGGCGATCTCGGCCGGCGACACCGCGCCGATATCGAGCCCGACCGGCGCGGCGATGCGCGCGATGGCGGCGTCGCTCACCCCCTGCGCCTTGAGCCGCTCGACGCGGCGGGCGTGGGTTTTCCGCGAGCCGAGCGCGCCGATGTAGAAACAATCGCGGGCGAGCGCGTGCAGCAGCGCCGGATCGTCGATCTTCGGATCGTGGGTGAGCGCGACGAAGGCGGTGTAGCGGTCGACGTTGAGCGGCGGCAGCGCCTTGTCCGGCCACTCCGCGATCACTTTGACGTCCGGGAAACGCTCGGGCGAAGCAAAGGCGGTGCGCGGATCGACGATGGTCACGTCGTAACCGACGAGCCTGCCGATCGGCGCCAGCGCCTGGCTGATATGCACGGCGCCGGTGATGACGAGCTGCGGCGCCGGCACATAGACGGTGAGAAAGACCTTGCCTTCCGCCGTCTCTTCCATGCCGCTCTTGCTGGTGCGCAGATGCTCGGTGAGCAGCGGCCGCAGCGGATCCTTGGCGATGTCGGCGGCCTTGATCAAACGCTGCTTGCCGCTTTCGACATTGGTGACGACAACCGCGGCGCGGCGCGCGGCGCGTTCGGCGTTAAGGGCTGCGAGGATGTCGAGTTTCATGGCGCGACGATCCTACTCCACTTTCTCGACAAACACCCGGATGGTGCCGCCACAGGACAGCCCCACCTTCCAGGCGGCCTCGTCGGCGACGCCGAATTCCAGCATTTTCGGCTTGCCGCTCTCGATCACGTCGAGCGCTTCGGTGACGACGGCGCCTTCGACACAGCCGCCGGACACCGAGCCGAGGAAGTTGCCGTCCTGGTCGATCACGAGGTTCGAGCCCACCGGGCGCGGCGCCGAGCCCCAGGTCTCGACCACGGTGGCGAGAGCGACGTCGCGGCCTTTCTTGCGCCAGTCTTCGGCGGCTTTGAGAATGTCGTTGTCGGTTGAGAGCATGAGCCTCTCCATTCCACTCGCTATATTCAGTTGAATATAGCGCAATCATTGAACATTATATAGGTCTTTACGCCACCTTTTGCATCCACGCTTTCGGATCGGCGGAGCCGCCGCCTTTGGTCAGCGCGGCGATCAGCTCGGCCATCGACTCCAGATTATGGATCGGCCGGAACTCGTCGACATGCGGCAGCATGGTCTTGATGCCGCGGGCGCGCGCCTCGAAACCCTCGAAACGCAACAGCGGATTAAGCCAGACCAGCCGCCGGCACGAACGATGCAGCCGATCGATCTCGAAGGCCAGCGTATCGTCGGCGTCGCGCTCGAGCCCATCGGTAATGAGGAGCACGATCGCGCCTTGGGTGAGCACGCGGCGCGCCCACAGCTTGTTGAAGGCGCGCAGCGACGATGCAATCCGCGTGCCGCCCGACCAGTCCGGCACCGCCGCCGAGCAAGACGCCAGCGCATCATCCGGATCGCGTTCACGCAATGCGCGCGTGACATTGGTCAGCCGGGTGCCGAACAAGAACGTCGAGACGCGCTTGCGCGCATCGGTGAGTGCATGGAGAAAATGCAGAAAGACGCGGCTGTACTGGCTCATCGAGCCTGAGATGTCGAGCAGCGCCACGATCGGCGGCGGCTTGGTCTTTGGCCCGATGAAACGCAGATCGATGAAATCGCCACCACCCTTCATGCTGGCGCGCAGCGTGCGGCGGATATCGATGAGATGACCGTGCATGTGCGGTGCCAAACGCCGCGTGCGCACCTCGGCAAGCGGCATGACCAAACGCTTCATCGCCTCTTTTGCCGCCGTAATCTCGGCGCTGGTCATTTGCGCGAAATCCTTTTTTTGCAGCACCTCGCGGTCGGACACCGTCATGCGGGCGTCGAGCTCGATCTCGCGCTCTCTTTTCAGCCTGTCGTCGAGCCCGGAATAAAGCGCTTCATGAACTCGCGTCGCGCCGGCCTGCGGGGCTTGCGGCGGCGCCGGCGTCTGCGGCAGCATCATCGCCAACAGCTGATCGATATAACCGCGGCGGCGAAAGAAAATGCGAAACGCCTGATCGAACAGGATGGTGTGCTCGTGGCGCTTCACGAACACCGCATGCAGGGTCCAGTAAAAATCCTCGCGGGTGCCGACGCCAGCGGTTTGCAGGGCCTCGAGCGCGTCGAGCACCGCGCCGGGCCCGACCGGAATGCCGGCCGCCCGCAGCGCACGCGCGAAGTAGAGAATATTCTCGGCGAGGCGGCCCGACGGCTCTGTCATGGCTTCGTTTACTCCGCCGCGCGCAGCTCCGACTTCACCTCGTCGAGCAGTTCCTTTACCTTCGAGCCGTCAAGCCGCGCGATATCGTCCTGGTATTTGAGCAGCACGCCGAGCGTGTCGGACACTGTCGCGGGATCGAGCGCGACGACGTCGAGTTCGGACAACGCGCCCGCCCAATCCAGCGTTTCGGCGACGCCGGGCGATTTGAACAGATCCTGCTTGCGCAGCGTCTGCACGAAAGCCACCACCTGCTCGGATAGTTTTTTGTTCACACCCGGCAGTTTGGTGCGCACGATCGCGAGCTCGCGCTCGGCGTTCGGATAACCGACCCAGTGATAAAGGCAGCGGCGCTTCAACGCATCGTGCACTTCGCGGGTGCGGTTCGAAGTGATGACCACGATGGGCGGCTGCGCGGCCTTCACCGTGCCCATTTCCGGGATGGTGATCTGAAAATCGCCCAGCACTTCGAGCAAAAACGCCTCGAACGCCTCGTCGGTGCGGTCGATTTCGTCGATCAACAGCACCGGGGAGCCTGCGGTGTCGGGCTCCAGCGCCTGCAACAGCGGCCGCTTGATCAAAAACCGCTCGGAGAACACGTCGTGTTCGAGTCGGGTGCGGTCGTGCTCGCCTTCAGCCTCGGCGACGCGGATGGCGATCATCTGCGCGGCGTAATTCCACTCATAGACCGCGGCGGCGACGTCGAGGCCCTCGTAGCATTGCAGCCTGATCAGGCGGCGGCCGAGGGTGGACGACAGCACCTTGGCGATCTCGGTCTTGCCGACGCCGGCCTCACCTTCGAGGAAGATCGGCCGGCCCATTTTGAGCGCCAGATAAAGCACGGTGCCGAGCGAGCGGTCGGCGAGATAATCCGCCTCGGCCAAGAGGTTGACCGTGGCGTCGATCGAAGTCGGGAGCGGACGGGGCGAGGAAACCGGTTTCATGCCGACTGGATATAGGCCTTCCGCGCCGCGATCAAACCCATCTGTGCCTGAACGTACCCAAAGCAGAGACATTTGTCACTTTTTCGTTGATATTGGTCACCGAAACGGTTAATGTGCTCCGTACTGGAGACCCCGCATGATCCATCAAGCCCAGCGTCTCAGTGAATATGGCGAAGACAATCTCGGCCTCGCCTGCACCGAGCAAGGCTTAGTACTTGGCCGCACGCCGCTGATCGAACGGCGGCATGGACGCTTTGTCGTGCGAGACCAAAGTGAGATCGAGTGCCTGCTCAGCCGCGCCTATCGCGGCGGGTTGCCGCTGCAACGGCTCATGGCCGGCCTTGCCAACGTGGCTAAGGCATTGAACAGCAACGATCTCTGTCTCGCGAATATTGCGGCGGTCCATTTACGAATTCCCGCGCTGCCAGATCATGCCGCGCGGCAAGAGCTTGAGGCGGCCGATACTCTCATCAAGTCGGCCGATTGGAATCCGGCGCTCCATCCCCGCGCCGGCACGCCTCCAAATCCGGGGTGGTTTGCGCCGACCGACGGCTCCGACCAAGAGCTGTCGCCGGTCAGAACGGCGGAGAACCAATCTCCGAATCAAGCTTCGGATGCGCCGACCGTCGGCAGCGGTTGGGTCAGGTTACCGTCAGGGCCGAAGCGCATCGACGAGTTGGCGGATTTTGCCGAATGGATTGCTAATGCGACGCCCCAAGATGAAGCCGCGATCAGGGCCGAGATCAAACGATACTATGCCGATGTCGGCTGGCAGGCTGCCGCGGACGATCTCAACAGTAAGCTGAGCGTCGTTCTGCGACCCGGCGTAACTCAGGCCACACGGCAGAGCATCCTCAACAGCATCGATGTCTACACGCGTGTCGACCCAGCCGAATATGTCGGAACGCGCGATTTCCTTAATGCTGTGGTGCTGGCGGGGGCCGGGCTGCTGGCGGCCGGTACCGCAGCCGATGAGCCGTCGCCCATATGGAAGTTAGGCTGGGCTAAACGCGGTCAAATGACCAATGAGAAATTCGGCGACCCCACTTTCCCCGATAATTATCCAATCATCGATCAAATTTCTAACGGCATCGCCACCAGCGTTAAATCGATCGATCTCAATGCGGCGACGTATCGGAACGATATAAGTCTAGCGAATAGATTGCTCCAATACGTTGAAGGCGTAAGGAATTTCGACGGTGCCGACTGGGGTGATTTGGATATTCAAGCGGGTCAGATAACTGGTCGGGCGATCCAATTGATTGTTCCCAAAGGCAGCATGACCGCAGCACAACGAACTATCATCGACCAAGTCCGCGAGATAGCAAAGCGGAGTAACCGGCCTGTCGATATCGTCGTCACAGAATTCTAGGAATCCGCGATGTTGTACAAATGTTATTTGAGAAGGGGAACGGTTTATCTGCCGACTACGGTGAACCAGGGTATCGCTCGTTATATAAATACCGATCCCGTCACGGTGGTGCCAGTCATGGACACAGAACGGCTGCGTCGAGCGATGCGGGAGACAATCCCCAAAGAGAATGCCTTCCGCCCTCCAACCGTCGAGGACGCCCGCAAGCCGCCAGTTATATTGAAATACACGGGCGACAAAAGCTGGTCGGCCTTCATGCGCGGCGCGTCATCCTGGTCGATCTACGAAGAAGACGGAATATTCCAGATCGAACCCTATCGCGTGCATCCGAAGGGCTATTGGGAGCCGGATCGCGACCACTTCATAAAATTTCCATCTGGAACGTCGATCGACGTCGTAATCGATCGCATGATCGCAATCTTGCAAAGCGCGGCGGGCGCTTCAACAAAACCGTCTCCTGCCGCGGGACGTAAAAAGAGCTAGCGGGCGTCGAGACCCGGTGTGCGCCTTTACGCCGTCGGCTTGCCGATCGCTTCCGCCACCGCGCGCCGCGCCAGCACGGCGACCAGATGCGCGCGGTATTCGGCGCTGCCGTGGATGTCGGAGTTCATGCCGTCGGCCGGGATGGTCAGGCCTTCCAGCGATTTCGGCGAGAACCGCTTCTTGAGCGCCTCCTCGAACGATTTCACCCGGAACACGCCGTTCGAGCCGGCGCCGGTAACGGCGACGCGGATCTCGCTGCCGCGTTTGCTCACGAACACGCCGACCAGCGCGAAGCGTGACGCCTGATTGCGGAATTTCTGATAGGCCGCCTTCTTCGGCAGCGGAAAAATCACCTTGGTGATGATCTCGCTCGGCTCGAGCGCGGTCGAGAACATGCCGGTGAAGAAATCGTCGGCTTTGATGCGGCGCTTGTTGGTGACGATGGTGGCGCCGAGCCCGAGACAGGCGGCCGGATAATCGGCGTTGGGATCGTTGTTGGCGACCGAGCCGCCGATCGTGCCGCGATGACGGACCGCGGGATCGCCGATCAGGCCGGCGAGCCTGGCCAGCACCGGCGCAGCCTGCGCCACCACCGGCGAGGTGTTGACGTCATTGTGGGTCGTCATCGCGCCTATGGCGAGCGAGCGGCCGCTGAGCTCGATTCCGGAGAGCCCCTCAACAAGCGTCATGTCGACGATCTGCGGCGGTGCGGCGAGACGCAGTTTCATCGTCGGCAGCAGCGTCTGTCCGCCGGCGAGCAATTTGGCGTCCTCATTCTTGGTCAGAAGGCCGGCGGCCTGCCGCACCGTTTGCGGACGATGGAAGGTAAAGGCGTACATCGCAGTCTCCTCATTATGCCGCGCGCGGCATGCCTGATTTCTGAATAGCCGCCCATACCGTCGCCGGTGTGGCGGGCATGGCGAGATTCTCCGTGCCGATCGCATTGGTGATGGCGTTGATGACGGCGGCCGGCGCGGCGATGGCGCCGGCTTCGCCGCAGCCCTTGATGCCGAGCGGATTCGACGGGCACCTGGTCACGGTGGTGCCGACCTGCAGCGCCGGCAGGTGATCGGCGCGCGGCATGCAATAGTCCATGAACGAACCGGTCATGAGCTGGCCGGCCTTGTCGTACACCGCGCCCTCGCACAGCGCCTGACCGATGCCCTGCGCGATGCCGCCGTGGACCTGACCCTCGACGATCATCGGATTGATCACCACGCCGAAATCGTCGACCGCGGTCCAGGCGACGACCTCGGTATCGCCGGTGTCGGTATCGACCTCGACCTCGCAGATATGGCAGCCGGCCGGAAAGGTGAAATTAGTCGGATCGTAGAACGCGCCTTCCTTCAGGCCGGGCTCCAGCTCGGCGCCGGAAAATTTGTGCGCGATATAGGCGTTGAGCGAAACGTCGCCCCAGGCCGCCGATTTGTCGGTGCCGGCGACGCTGAATTTTCCGTCCTTGAACTCGATGTCGCCCTCGGCGGCTTCGAGCAGATGGGCGGCGACTTTTTTCGCCTTGGCCTCGACCTTGTCGAGCGCCTTGACCAAAGCCGACATGCCGACGGCGCCGGAGCGCGAGCCGTAGGTGCCCATGCCGAACTGCACTTTGTCGGTGTCGCCGTGCACGATCGAGACATTGTCGATCGGAATGCCGAGCCGCTCCGACACGACCTGGGCGAAGGTGGTCTCGTGGCCTTGGCCATGGGCGTGGCAGCCGGTGAGCACTTCGACCGAGCCGGTCGGGTTGACCCGCACTTCGGCGGATTCCCATAAACCCACGCCGCAGCCGAGCGATCCGACGGCTTGCGACGGCGCAATGCCGCAAGCCTCGATATAGGTCGAAAGACCGATGCCGCGCAGTTTGCCGTGGCGCGCGGACTCGCGCTTGCGCTTGGCAAAACCTTTGTAGTCGGAGAGCTCCATCGCCTTTTTCAGCGAGGCGTTATAGTCGCCGGCGTCGTAGCTCATGATCACCGGCGTCTGGTGCGGAAAATTCTTGACGAAGTTCTTGCGCCGCAGTTCCGCCGGGTCCTGGCCCATTTCGCGCGCGCCGACTTCGACCAGCCGCTCGACGACAAAGGTCGCCTCCGGGCGGCCGGCGCCGCGATAGGCGTCGACCGGGCCGGTATTGGTGTAGACCGCGTCGACCTCGCAATAGATTTGCGGGATCTCGTACTGGCCCGAGAGCAGCGTGGCGTACAGATAGGTCGGCACCGACGACGAGAAGGTCGACATATAGGCGCCGAGATTGGCGATGGTCTTGGCGCGCAAGCCTAAAATCTTGCCGTCGGCGTCGAACGCCATCTCGGCATGGGTGACGTGATCGCGGCCGTGCGCGTCGGCGAGGAAAGCTTCCGAGCGGTCGCAGACCCATTTCACCGGCCGGCCGACGCGCTTCGAGGCCCACAGCGCCACGACCTCTTCCGGATAGATGAAAATCTTGGAGCCGAAGCCGCCGCCAACATCGGGCGCGATAACGCGCAGCTTATGTTCCGGCGCCATGCCGACGAACGCGGCGATGACCAGCCGCGCCACGTGCGGATTCTGCGTTGTGTTCCACAGCGTGAACGTGCCGGTTCCGGAATCGTAATCGCCGATCGCGGCGCGCGGCTCGATCGCGTTCGGCACCAGGCGATTGTTGACGATGTCGAGCTTGGTGACGTGCTTGGCCGATTTAAACGCGGCATCGACCGCTTTGGCGTCGCCGAGGTGCCACTGATAGATCGTGTTGTTGGGCGCGACGTCGTGAATTTGCGGCGCGCCCGGTTTCTGCGCCGCCGCGGGATCGGCCACGGCCGGCAGCACGGCGTAATCGATTTTGACTTTCTCGGCGGCATCGCGCGCCTGCGCCAGCGTCTCGGCGATCACCACCGCAATCGCGTCCCCGACATGGCAAGCTTTGCCGCTGGCGAGCGCCGGATGCGCCGCCATTTTCATCGGCGAGCCATCCTTGGAATGGATCATCCAGCCGCAGACCAGATTGCCGATCTTGTCGCCGGCGAGTTCGGCGCCGGTCAGCACCGCGATGACGCCCGGCATGCCGGACGCCGCTTTGGCGTCGATCGACTTTATCGCGGCGTGCGCGTGCGGCGAGCGAACGAAATAAGCACAAGCCTGACCGGGCCGGGTGATGTCGTCGGTGTAATGGCCCTTGCCGGTGATGAAGCGCTGATCTTCCTTGCGGCGCACCGCGGCGCCGATTCCGGTTCCGCTCATGGTCGTTTCCTTTGGCATTGCCCTCCGGCAATACGCTTGGAAAGGAAATCGCCCGTCGGCAATTCCCTCCTCGGCTCTTCCCTATTCGGCGGCTTTCGACGTCGCGCCGCCGCCGCGCATGGCGCGCGCGCCGGCGGCGATCGCTTTCACGATATTGTGGTAGCCGGTGCAGCGGCAGATATTTCCTTCAAGCTCCTCGCGAATGGTGTGGTCATCGAGGTCGTTGCCTTTGCGCCGCACCAGATCGACCGCGGTCATGATCATGCCCGGCGTGCAGTAGCCGCACTGCAGACCGTGGTTCTCGCGGAATGCTTCCTGCATCGGATGCAGCGGCCCGTCCGCCGGCGCCAAGCCTTCGATGGTGAGCACGTCGGCGCCTTCGATCTGCAGCGCGAGCACGGTGCAGGACTTGATCGCCTTGCCGTTGACGTGCACGACGCAGGCGCCGCACTGCGAGGTGTCGCAGCCGACATGCGTGCCGGTGAGCCGAAGATTCTCGCGCAGCAATTGCACCAACAGAGTGCGAGGATCGACATTGGCAGTGATGGGTTTGCCATTAACCGTCATCGAAACGGTTGCCGTGTCGGTCGCGGCCATGGGACTACCTCCCCTTTGAATTTCCGGTCAAACGTTACGATTTGCCGGCCATGCTGGCCCGCCGGCCAGGTTCGGGCGCGAATTCGGGGCGATTTTGCCGATTTTCGTACCCGATGCGACGGTTACTCTGAACCGTGGCCTGGCCAGCGGTCAAGGGAGTTCCGCAGCGAACCGCGCGCGATTTTGGCGCGGACCTGAGTTGCGCTGGCGGCAGGGAACGACCCGGCCCGTCATCCATTGCCCGGGCTGAGAAGCCGCGGAGACGGTGCCATCCGAGCCACCGCGCGGCAGCAAGAACCCATAAACCAAGAACCATAGACACGGAGTGGATATATGCGCTCGAGAATGATTGTTGCTGTGACCGCGCTTGTTTTCGCAAGTTCACTGGCCTCCGCGCCGGTCTTCGCCCAGGGCCGTAACGTCAACGACGGCGGCATGCCTGCCGAGCCGGTCGGTGCGCCGCAGTACTCCGGCAGCGGCCAGGTCGTGCCGGCGCCGGGAAATGAAGCTGGCGGCAGCGGCAACGACTGCGCCGCGCGGTTTCATTCCTACGACCCGGCAACGGGAACCTATATGGGCCTCAACGGCCAGCGTCACCGCTGCCCCTAACTCGGCTGATCCGATCGAAGCGAAAGCCTGCCGGACCGTTCCGGCAGGCCGTCGCTCTATGCGCTCTTTGGATTGACGGCCGCCGCGAAGCTCGCGAAAAAATCGTCGGCGACTTTCTTGGCCGCGCCGTTGACCAGCCGCTGGCCGAGCTGCGCCAACTTGCCGCCGATCTGCGCGTCGACGTCGTAGGACAGTAGGGTTCCGCCATCTTTTGCCGTGAGCTTGACCGTGGCGCCGCCTTTGGCGAAGCCGGCCACGCCGCCGTCGCCTTGCCCCGAAATCTTGTAGCCGTGCGGCGGATCGAGATCGGACAGCGTGACCTTGCCTTTGAACTTGGCCTTCACCGGCCCGATCTTGACCGTGGCGACGGCCTGCATTTCGGTGTCGGAGAGCTTGTCGAGCTGTTCGCAGCCGGGAATGCAGGCCTTCAGCGTCGCGGGATCGTTGAGTTTTTCCCACACGGTTTCCGGCGCAGCGGCGAGCTGGACCTCGCCGTTCATCGTCATCGCCATTGGCGTCACTCCCTAGTGGTCCGATTCTAACATTCGCATCCCGGTTCGGCAGGCTAATGTGCGAATGTTAGAATCAAAAGACCGCTAGCAATTGTTAGTCCTAGTGGAGCTTTGGATTTGACATTCGCTTCACGAGCTTGCGGCTAGGTGGGTAGCGAATGTCAAATCCGCTCCCCTAGCAGCACCCGGCTATCGCTTACCGCCTCGCGCGGCTGCTGAAAAGGGTGTTACTAAATGCACAGACGTAACGGAGGATACGAATGCCGGACATCAAAGTCGACGACGGCTGCATCATTCATGTCGAGCTGGAAGGCCCGGAAGGCGCGCCGGTGCTGATGCTGTCGAATTCGCTCGGCACCAACCTGCACATGTGGGACGACCAGGTCGCGCCGTTCATTCGCCACTTCCGGCTCGTGCGCTACGACCGGCGCGGCCACGGCAAGTCGAGCGTGCCGAAAGGGCCGTACACGATGGCGCGGCTCGGCCGCGACGTCGTCGCCGTGCTCGATGCGCTCGGTATCGCCAAAATCAATTGGTGCGGGCTGTCGATGGGCGGCATGGTCGGGCAATGGCTCGGCGCCAACGCAGCAAAACGGATCGACAAGCTCATCCTCTCCAACACCTCATGCTACTTCCCCGACAAATCGATCTGGGAGGGCCGGCTCAAGCTGGTGCGCGAGAAAGGCCTCGAAGCAATCGTCGACGTCAATATGGAACGCTGGTTCACCAAGGGTTTTCGCGAGCGCGCCCCGCAGGCGATGGCGAAAATGCGCGAGATGTTTCTCGCCACCAAAGTCGACGGCTATTGCGGTTGCGGCGAAGCGATCCGTGACATGGATCACCGTCCGCTGCTCGCCAAGATCAGCGCGCCGACGCTGGTGATCGCCGGCCGTCACGATCCGGCGACGCCGCTCGAAGGCAACGAATTCATCAAGCAGCACATCCCCAACGCGCAAATCGCGGTGCTCGATGCCGCGCATATCGCCAACCTGGAGCAACCAAAGGCTTACGCCGACACCGTGCTGGGGTTTTTGCTCAATCAGTAGGCCGCACTGCGACCGCCGCCGAGCAGTTGCCGCAGGTGCATTGAGGCACGTGAAAGCCCAGCACCCAGAACAAATGGGCTTCGGTGCATTCCGGCGTCCGCATGCCAAATGCGGACAGGACGCGATGTCCTGGCTCGCTAAACACCAGGATGGCCGCCGCGGCGGTCATCAGCACGACAACAATAAGACCTTTGCGCATCAGCCTCCCCGCCGGTCGCGGAATTCGTGCGGCGTGGTTCCGGTCTGCTTGCGGAAAAACCGCGCGAAGTGCGACGGATCGCCGAAAGCGAGCTGTTCGGAAATGTCGTGGATCGGCTGCGCGGTGAAAACGAGCTGGCGCTTGGCTTCGGTGAGCACGCGCTGACGGATGAGGTGCCCGGCGGTGACGCCGGTTGCGCGCTTGACGTAATCGTTGAGTTGATCGACCGTCATGCCGAGCTTCTCGGCATAGAACCCGAGCAACCGCTCCCGGCGAAAGAACTCGTCGACCAGCGCGCGCAGTTGTGTGACCGTGGCATCGGCCGGATGCAAGGTGACGCTGCCGGTGCGCGCATGGCTTGCCGCCAGCCGCGCTACGCCGACGGCGAAGAGCATGAGGAGGCCGCGCATCGCCAGCCGATAGCCTTCGCGCGCCAAACCGTGCTCCTCGGACAGCTCCCTGCATAGCGCCGACAGCCGCGTCAGCTCCGTATCGTCGGCGATCGGAACGACCGGATGCGCCGCAAGCGTGCGCAGTCGTCCGAGCGCCTCGCCGGCGCGGTCGGTCAGCGCGCCCGCGGCGTCTTCGGTGAAGCTGACCACCCAGCCGTCGGAGACGTTGCGCTCGAAGCGAAAGCCATGCGCGATCGCCGCCGGAATGAGAATCGCGGCCGGTGCGGCAAACGCGTGCGTCGACGCGTCGAACGTCATTTCGCCGCCGCCACGCTCGATCAGCAGGATCTGAAACAGATTGCGATGGCGGTGCGCGCGGATGGTCCAGTCATGGACCGACGAGCGCGAAGAAATCGCTTCGACGTGAATGAAATCGAATGCCTGGTCGTCCGGCGGATCGCCGTAAAGATGAAACAGCGGCAGCGCGTTGGACATGGCGCGAGCATAGGCCAATCGCACCGGAGAAGAAGTCGGCACGGCAACGCGGGCCGAACTGTGCACAAAAAAGACGGCAGTCCGCATTGCTACGGACCGCCGCCTTCCGAAACGAGACTGTTAGCGGTTGGCGCCGCCCTGTTGGCCGCCGCCCTGCTGACCGCCCTGGCCTGGCTTGGTCTGGCCACTCTGCTGCTGGCCAGGCTTATTCTGTCCGCCCTGCTGCTGCTGGCCGGGCTTGCTCTGCCCGCCTTGCTGCGGGTTGCCTTGATTTTGCTGGTCGCGCTGCGGATTATTTTGCTCGTTCGTCATCGGGACGCTCTCCGTTATTTTGAGGGGTTTTGAACTGACGTAGAAACCCCCGCCCGATGCAATAACCGCCGAAACGAGCGAAGGTTCCTGTTGTCTACGGCGGCATCTCTGAGCAACGCATTGAGATCACGGCGAAAATTGTCCGTTTTCCCGGCGAAAAGCCGCCTCCGGCCGTAAACGGCTGCGTTTACACCGGCTTGTAGGCCCGCTCGTGATAGACCAGCGCCGGGCCGGCCGGTCCAATCCGCACCGCTTCGACAACCCCGAACACGACGTTGTGCGAGGCCATCACCTTCGTCTCGATGGTGCGGCAATCGAACGCGACCACCGCGGATGCAAGCACCGGCGCGCCGGTCTTCAGCGTGAGCCATTCGCCTTGCGAAAAACGCTCGTGCAAATGTACGCCGCTTCGGCCGGCGAAGAGATCGGCGAGCTTTTCTTCGCTGGCGGGAAGCGTGTTGACGCAGAACACGCCGTTTTGCGCGAGCACCGGCGCACTGTTGCTGCGGCGGTTGAGGCAGACCAGCAGCATCGCCGGAGTATCGGACACCGAGCAAACCGCCGTTGCGGTGAAACCGCTCAGGCCGGCCGCACCCGCGGTGGTGACGACATGCACGGCGGCGCCGAGCCTCGCCATCGCTTCGCGAAATGCATGCGGATCGACGCTCGCGACCGGGCCCGGCGCGACCGCCGTGAAGGCGCCGTCCATCGCATCATCGGGCCGTTGGTCGATCCAGCTCATGCGCCATCATTACCGTCGTCCGCAAAAGCGAACGATCCAGTATCCACCTTGCCTACGGACATTAGCAATAAGCGCGGCGCATACGCGATGCTCCGCTCGCGCGGGACAAGACAAATTCTCACTCCGCCGCGCGGAGCTGTTCCGGCAATCCCGGATAGGCGACGTCGTCGGGGTTAAGCCATGCCGGATCGGTCCAGCCGTTCTCGTCGTATTCGGACATGCATTGCTCGGCGAGCGCGGTCATCTGTTCGTAGGTTCCGGAGGCGCGCGCATTCCACAAGGCCTGGATGCGGATGTCTTCGTGATTGCCGGCGTAATTGCGCTCATAGAGCTCGTGCCGCCCGCCGAATTCGGTGCCGATCGCATCCCAAAGAAGCTTCATGATCTTGATGCGCTCCTTGTAATCGATGCCGTAGGAGCCGCGCACGTAGCGCGCCAGATAGCGATCGATCGCCGGATTCTTAAAATCCTTCGTGGAGGACGGCAGATAAATCAGCGACGAGGCAACGATCTTGTCGACGATCTCCTTGACGCGCCCGTAAGCATCGCCGGCGAAAACGCGATAACTCGAGCCCGATTGCAGATTCGGCAGCACCGCGCCATTCACCCACGGCGTCGGATTTAGCGCCATGGCATCGGTCAGCGCCCAAAACAAGTTGCGCCAGGCGATGACTTCGCCAAGCATCGCCTGATTGCCGCGGAACTCGTCGGAACCGGCCGCGTGCAGCGCCTTGGCGAGAATGCCGACAAGAAAGTCGAGCTTGACGGCGAGCCGGGTGCAGCCCTGGAACTGATAACCGGCCAGAAAGCCCGATTGTGGGAAAAAGATTTTCAATTTCTCCAGATCGCGGTGCAGCAGCACGTCTTCCCAGGGAATAAAGACATTGTCGAAAACGAAGATCGCGTCGTTCTCGTCGAAACGCGACGACAATGGGTAATCGAACGGCGACCCCATCACGCTCGCCGTCATCTCGTAGGAGGTCCGGCAGAACAACTTCACGCCCGGCGCGTTCATCGGCGCGATGAACATCACCGCGAGATCGGTGTCGTGCAGCGGCACGGCGGCGTTCTGGCCGAGAAAATTGTAATGCGTCAGCGCCGACGCGGTCGCCACGACTTTGGCGCCTGAGATATAAATTCCGGCGTCGGTATCCTTCTGAATGGTAATGAACACGTCCTTGACCTGATCGACCGGCTTGGCGCGGTCGACCGGCGGATTGACGATGGCATGATTCATAAACAGCACGTTCTCCTGCGCGCGGCGGTACCAGGCCTTCGCGTTGTCGGCGAACTTGCCGTAAAAATCGTAGTTGGCGCCGAGCGTATTCATCAGCGACGCCTTGTAATCCGGCGAGCGGCCCATCCAGCCGTAGGACATGCGCGCCCACAGCGCGATGGCGTCGCGTTGCGCGACCAGCTCCTCGCGCGAGCGCGCGGCGCGGAAGAATTTGTGGGTGAAGCCCGACGAGCCGGTGTCGGTCGGGCAGGTCAGCAAGCCCTTGGTCTTCTGGTCGTGCAGCGCGTCGTAAAGCCGCGCGATCGAGCGCGCGGCGTTGCGGAATGCCGGATGCGTCGTGACGTCCTTGACGCGCTCGCCATAGACATAGACCTCGCGGCCGTCGCGCAGGCTTTCGAGATATTCCGCGCCGGTGAACGGCCGGCCTTTCTCGGCGATAGCGTCTTCGGATTTGACCCGCTCCATCGGGGTCTCCCCTGTTCTGGTTGCCAAATCTGGCTGTCAATGGCGTAGCCCGCGGCCGAAGTAACGGCAATACCGGGCCTTGGCACACCCGCGGGGCGCTGCGGCACAGCGGCCGCAGCGTTGCCGGGCCGCCGCACCCCTGTTAAGCCTTTATCCGGTTGTCGGCCGGGCAGCCATGCGGAGGTGCACTGGACGCATGGACGTCTTTCTCCAACAGCTCATCAACGGCATTACGCTCGGCTCGATCTACGGGCTGATCGCGATCGGCTACACGATGGTGTTCGGCATCATCGGGATGGTGAACTTCGCCCATGGCGACGTGTTCATGGTTTCCGCCTTCATCGCGCTCATCGCTTTTTTGATCCTGACGACATGGCTCGGCATTTCCTCGATCGTGCTCGCCTTGCTGATCGTGCTCGTCGTCTCGATGCTCTTCACCTCGCTGGTCAATTGGGTGATCGAACGCGTCGCCTATCGGCCGTTGCGCGGCTCGTTTCGCCTCGCGCCGTTGATCTCCGCGATCGGCATGTCGATCTTCCTGTCCAATTTCGTCCAAGTCACGCAGGGGCCGCGCAACAAATCGATCCCGCCCATGGTGAACGGCGAATTCGTGCTGTTCACGCATAACAACTATCCGGTCACGCTCTCTTACAAGCAGCTCATCATCTGGGGCGTGACTGCGGTGCTGCTGGCGGCGTTCTGGTACCTCGTCTCCAGAACCAAGCTCGGCCGCGCACAACGCGCCTGCGAGCAGGACCGTAAGATGGCGGCGCTGGTCGGCGTCAATGTCGATCGCACCATCGCCACAACCTTTGTGATCGCCGCCGCGCTCGCGGCCGTCGCCGGCACGATGTACTTGATGTATTACGGCGTGGTCACGTTTTCCGACGGCTTCGTCCCGGGAGTGAAGGCCTTCACCGCCGCGGTGCTCGGCGGCATCGGCTCGCTGCCGGGCGCGGTGATCGGCGGATTGTTGATCGGGCTGATCGAGACGATGTGGTCGGCTTACTTTTCCATCGACTATAAGGACGTCGCCGCCTTTTCCGTATTGG
The DNA here is from genome assembly GCA_963775515.1 of uncultured Alphaproteobacteria bacterium. GTDB lineage: Bacteria > Pseudomonadota > Alphaproteobacteria > Rhizobiales > Xanthobacteraceae > BOG-931. The sequence goes on from CAVZIQ010000005.1 coordinate 189,962, forward strand.
CGATCACGCTGATCTTCCTGCCGCAGGGACTGTTCGGCCGCCCGGACGTCGAGAAGGTGTGAAGTGACGGCGCTCGCCAATTCCGCCGGGAACGATCCGCGCGGGGAGCGCCAGGCGCCCGCGCCCGGCCGCGCCGATGCGCCGGCGGCGATGCGCGACGCCGGGATCACCGCGGCGATCGCATTCGGACTTTTCCTCCCGCTGATCGGTTTTCAGACCCAGGTTAACGGCGAGAACGCGTTGATCCTGACGACGCGTTGGCCGCTCTTACTCGCCATCGTCGCCGCCGTCGGCGTCGGCCGCCTCGGTTATTCGCTCCTGATCGAGCCGCGGATCCGGCAGCGCGCGCTACGGCCGGTCGCGACCGCACCGTCCGCCTGGCGCGCATTCGCCGGCAGATGGTTCGTTGCCTTTGCCATCGCCTTTGTCGTCGTCTATCCCGCCATCGTGCTCGCCACGGCCGGCTTCCGCGGCGCCTTAAAATGGATCGACAATTTCGGCATTCAGATTCTGATCTACGTGATGCTCGGCTGGGGACTCAATATCGTCGTCGGGCTGGCCGGACTGCTCGACCTCGGTTACGTCGCGTTCTACGCGGTCGGCGCCTATTCCTATGCGCTGCTTGCCAAGACATTCGGCCTGGCATTCTGGATCCTGCTGCCGGTCTCCGGCATCCTCGCCTCGTTCTGGGGCATCTTGCTCGGTTTCCCGGTGCTCCGCCTGCGCGGCGACTATCTCGCTATCGTGACGCTGGCGTTCGGCGAGATCATTCGTCTGGTGATCATCAATTTCACCGCCCTGACCAACGGTTATGCCGGCATCGGCAGCATTCCGCGGCCGTCGTTTTTCGGCATTCCGTTTAACGCCGACGACAACGGCTTTGCCGCCGTGTTCGGGCTGCCATTCAGTCCGCTCTACCGGGTCATCTTTCTCTATTACGTCATCCTGGCGCTAGCGCTTCTCACGGCCTTCGTCACCGTGCGGCTGCGCCGGCTGCCGGTCGGCCGCGCCTGGGAGGCCTTGCGCGAGGACGAAATCGCTTGCCGCTCGCTCGGCATCAACACCACCAATACCAAGCTGACCGCGTTCGCGATGGGCGCGATGTTCGCCGGCTTCGCCGGCTCGTTTTTCGCCACCCGGCAGGGATTTATCTCGCCGGAATCCTTCACCTTCCTGGAATCCGCGACGATCCTGTCGATCGTGGTGCTCGGCGGCATGGGTAGCCAGATCGGCGTCGCCATTGCGGCGATCGTGATGATCGGCGGCACCGAGATCATGCGCGATCTCGATTTCCTCAAAAGGATTTTCGGTCCGACTTTCGACCCAACGCAATACCGCATGTTGATCTTCGGCTTCGCCATGGTGTTGATCATGGTGTGGCGGCCGCGCGGGCTGATCTCAAGCCGTGAACCCTCGGTGTTCCTCAAGGAGCGCAAGAGCGTTTCCGCGGACCTGGTCAAGGAAGGCCATGGTTAGCGAATGATCCCGAAAAGTGGAAACCGGTTTTCGGAATAGATCATGAGCCAACAAAATATCCCGGCCGACACTTTACTCCGCATCGAGCATCTGACCATGCGGTTTGGCGGCTTGGTCGCGATCGACGATCTCAGCTTCGACGTTCCCCGGGGCGCAATTACCGCTCTGATCGGGCCGAACGGCGCCGGCAAGACCACGGTGTTCAACTGCATCACCGGTTTCTACAAGCCGAGCATTGGGCGGCTGACGCTGCGCCATGGCGACGGCGCGGTGTGGAACGAGCTCGACGCACTCACCGGCAGCGGCGGCAGAAGCATCACGGACAGGAACGGCGCGCTTTATCTGCTCGAACGCATGCCGGATTACCTGGTCGCGCAACAAGCGCGCGTCGCCCGCACTTTCCAGAACATCCGGCTGTTCCAGGGCATGACGGTTTTGGAAAATCTCTTGGTCGCCCAGCACAACCGCCTGATGCTCGCCTCCGGCTATACGCTTCTCGGCGTGCTCGGCTTCCCCTCCTATGCGCACGCCGAGCGCGCGGCGATCGAGAAGGCGCGCGGCTGGCTCGACCGTATCGGCCTCACCGCGCGCGCCGACGATCCGGCGGGCGATCTGCCCTATGGCGGCCAGCGGCGGCTCGAAATCGCGCGCGCCATGTGCACCGATCCGGTGCTGCTGTGTCTCGACGAGCCGGCCGCCGGGCTTAATCCGCGCGAGAGCGCCGAGCTCAACGCATTGCTGCGCGCCATCCGCGACGAATTCCGCATCTCGGTGCTCCTGATCGAGCACGACATGACCGTGGTGATGGAGATTTCCGACAAGATCGTCGTGCTCGACTACGGCGTGAAGATCGCCGACGGTGCGCCAAACGCCGTGCGCAACGATGCGAAAGTCATCGCCGCTTATCTCGGCGTCGCCGAAGACGAAGTCGGCGAGGCCGAAGCCGAGGCCGGGTTATGACCGCGCTGCTGTCCGTCCGCGGCGTAAAAACATTCTACGGGCGCGTCATGGCGCTCAAGGGCGTCGATCTCGACGTCAATGACGGCGAGATCGTCACCTTGATCGGCGCCAACGGCGCCGGCAAATCCACTTTGATGATGACGATCTGCGGCAATCCGCGCGCGCGCGAAGGCACGGTCCGCTTCGGCGACCGTGACATCACGGCGTTGCCGACCCACGAAATCGCCAAGCTGCGCATCGCCCAGGCGCCCGAGGGCCGGCGTATTTTTCCGCGCATGACGGTGCTCGAAAATCTGCAGATGGGAGCGATCACCGCCGAGCCCGCCGCATTCGACGACAACCTCGAGCGCGTGGTCACGCTGTTTCCCCGATTGAAGCAGCGCCTCGCCCAGCGCGGCGGCACGCTGTCCGGCGGCGAACAGCAGATGCTGGCGATCGCGCGTGCGCTGATGAGCCGGCCGCGGCTGTTGCTGCTCGACGAGCCGTCGCTCGGGCTCGCGCCGCTGATCGTGCGGCAGATTTTCGACGCCATCAAAGCGCTCAACCGCGACGAGGGCTTGACCGTGTTCCTGGTCGAGCAGAATGCCTTCCACGCGCTGCGGCTCGCGCACCGCGGCTATGTCATGGTCAACGGCCTGATCACGCTTTCCGGTTCCGGCCGCGACCTTTTGGAACGGCCGGAAATCAAATCCGCTTATCTCGAAGGCGGGCGATAGCGCTCGGACATCGGCCATGGACAACGCGGCTTCTTCGCTGACCGGCCTGTTCTACGAAGAAGGTTCGTTCGGCGTATTCGTCTTGGTCACCGTCATCTTGGGCGGCGGCGCGGCGACGCTGGCGGGCCGGGCCGTCGCCTCGACCTGGCGGCCGTGGTGGCAAGTGGTGGCCTATTCGCTGATATTGGGACTGGCCGTGCGGTTTATTCATTTCAGCCTGTTCAGCGGCACGCTGTTGTCGTTGCATTATTATCTGGTGGACAGCGCATTCTGCATGGCGTTCGGATTTCTCGGCTTCCGCATCGCCCGCGCCGGTCAAATGGTCGAGCAATATCATTGGCTCAACGAGCCGGCCGGTCCGCTGCGCTGGCGCCGCAAGCCGCGCTGACGTAATATTGCGTCGACGGTACGGCTGCCGGCTCTGTCCGAAGGAGAACGAGCAATGAAAAAGATCGCCACGCTAGGCCTGACTCTGAGTTTTGCGATTGCCGTTGCGGGAATGACGGCGGGCACCGCCGCCGCCCAGGTCAAGATCGGGGTCGCCGGCCCGATTACCGGCCCGAACGCCGCCACCGGCGCGCAAATGAAGAACGGCGTCGACCAGGCCGCCGCCGATCTCAACAAGGCAGGCGGCATTCTCGGCCAGAAGATCGCGGTGGAATACGGCGACGACGTATCGGATCCCAAGCAAGGCGTCTCCGTCGCCAACGATTTTGCCGGCGACGGTGTAAAATTCGTCATTGGCAACTACAATTCCGGCGTCACCATCCCTTCGTCGGAGGTTTATCAGGAGAACGGCATCCTCGAGATCACGCCGGCTTCGACCAATCCGACGGTCACCGAGCGCGGCATGTGGAACATCTTCCGCGTCTGCGGCCGCGACGATCAGCAGGGCCGCGTCGCCGGCGATTACATCCTCAAGCACTTCAAGGGCAAGCGCATCGCCTTTGTCAACGACAAGACCACTTACGGCAAAGGCCTCGCCGACGAGACATTGAAGACGATCAAGGCCGGCGGCATGGATTCCGTGCTCTACGAGGGCATCAACACCGGCGAGAAGGATTATTCGGCGCTGGTGTCCAAGATCAAGGAATCGCGCGCCGATCTGGTTTATTTCGGTGGCCTCTACACCGAGGCCGGACTGATCGTACGGCAGATGCGCGACCAGGGCGTCACCGCGCCGCTGATGGGCGGCGACGGCATTACATCGGACGAATTCGCATCGGTCGGCGGGCCCGGCGTCGTCGGCTCGCTGATGACCTACGGGCCTGATCCGCGCAACAGGCCGGAGGCCAAGGCAGCGGTGGCGGAATTCCGCGCCAAGAATTTCGAGCCGGAAGCCTACACGCTCTACAGCTACGCCGCCGTGCAGATCATCGCGCAGGCGGCGACCGCGGCCAACTCGCTCGATCCGAAGAAGGTCGCCGACGTGATGCATTCCGGCGCGAAATTCAAAACCGTAATCGGCAACATCTCCTACGACAAGAAGGGCGACATCACGCGTCTCGATTATGTGGTGTACAAATGGGAGAAGATGCCGGACGGCAAAATCAGCTATGTCGAACTGCCGAGCGGGGCGACGAACTAGGACGTGTAGTCATAGCTCAAGGTTGGTTGGCGGTCGGTCAATCGTCCGCTTTACCCTCGGACGCGGACATCCCTCGGCGCTCTGTCCGTGGCCGCTTGCACGGTCAATATGCGATATTGCGCTTGATTTGAAATGTAAGACTCCTATCGAAAGGGTGGACTTCCTGATCTTGAACGTGCGAAACGTTCGCGGGGGCCATTGTGGAACTTTCGATACAAACCAGCGCCGCTGAAGGCGCGCTTGACCGCTTTATTGATGCATTCACCGACCCGGTACGGCGTGACCGCACGGTAGTCGCCACACTGAGCGGCTATCTCCTCATATGGACGCTCTATGGCGTCGTCGCCAAAAGCAGCCAGGACCTGCATCCCGATATGACCGAGCTGATCGCGTGGTCCCGCGATCTTGCTCTTGGTTATCCGAAGCACCCGCCATTTGCCGCGACCGTGGTGCGCGGGTGGTTTGCGCTTTTTCCGATCACCGATTGGGCTTTCTATCTCCTCGCGATATCGACTTCGACGCTCGCATTATGGATAGCGTCGCAACAATTTGCCGATTATCTGAGTCCAAATAAGAGTTTGATCGGTCTTGCTTTGCTCACGTTTATTCCGGTTTTCAATTTCCATGCATTAAAATACAACGTCAATACAGTGCTGATGCCGTTGTGGGCAGTCACCACCTTCTGGTTCCTACGGTCCTATAAAACGAATAGCGCAACTTACGCCGCGCTTGCTGGCATGGCAGCAGCACTGTGTATGGCGAGCAAATATTGGTCTATTTTTTTGCTCGCTGGTCTTGTTGTTGCCGCTTTGACCGGTTCCCGACGTGCTTCGTATTTTCGATCGGCGGCCCCCTGGATTACTGTTGCGGTAGCCGTTGCCGTGTTCAGCCCGCATATTGGTTGGCTACAGAAACACAATTTCTCGCCGGTGAAATATGCGATGTTAGTGCATGGCGGCCACTCGGCAAGCGACGCCGTCTGGGCCGATCTCCGATATATTCTCGATTCAATGGCCTACGTGTTTGCGCCTGTTGTTATCGTGCTGCTGGCAGCGCGACCAACCTGGAAGGTCGTTGTCGATATGGCATGGCCGACCGACGACGAACGCCGATTGGTAGCAGTTGCCTTTTGGGCCACGCTGCTGTTGCCGACGTTACCCGCCCTATTCTGGGGTATTGAGATTTATGGAATATGGTCGATGTCGAGCTGGACCTTGTTGCCTGTCCTGCTCCTGTCGCCGCAGTCGATACAGATACCTCGGCCGATGTTCCGTTGGATCGTCGGTTCCGCCATTGCATTTCCGGTGGCAATGCTGATTGTTGCGCCAGCGATTGCACTCGTTATCCATGTGCGTGGTGTGCCCCCCGAGAACGCGCATGCCCGATTGCTGGCTGCTCAGGTCGACAGTGCGTGGCATGAAGCGACGCCCAAGCCGTTGCACTATGTCGGAGGCGATCTAGCAGATGGTGTGTTGACTTATATAAACAGCCGGCCGGAACTGCTTCCCAATATCGCAGAATGGCATGCCAAGCACGTTGCCGAGCTCGGCGCTGCATTTGTTTGCTATGCGGATGACCTCGAATGCATCACCGCGTCAAGCAGTACTGCGAGCCAGAATCCTGCGAGCCGAAGGATTGAAACGCAACTCGTACGCAGTTTTTTCACTATCCCCGGACAGCCCCACGATTACGTGATCTTTATCGTGCCGCCGGACGCATCATTATCACCACAAGATCAGTCGCCGAGAGCGCCTCGGTTCAATAGGAAAAGCACAGTCCCATAATTGCGGAGCGGTTAAGGGTCTGGCCACTCAAAGGTTCAGGAGGAGGCTCCGATGGATCCTAAGCGGAGATCGCGCCATCGAATTGCGGTGTCCGCTTAACCCCCGAAAGCTGCCGACTGTTACCGACTGGCACGTCTGCTTTGGGGCAAGACCCCGGCATTCGGAGAAACGCAGCTTGCCGCTAACGCGCGGTCGCGAGCGGCTCCATACCGCTGTTCCTGATTGCCTCGGCAGCGCGCGTGGAGGCAAGAAATTCGATCAGTCGCTTGGAACCGTCGATCCGTCCCGAACTGGCAACGACGGCGGCTGAAAAGACCTGCACGAACTGAATCTCCGCTGCGATACTGCCTGCGAAGTCGACGCCTGCCGCATGCACGATTTCACTCACCGGCAGGACCGCAAGATCCACACCTCCCGCCGCGAGCAAGCCCGTTGCGTCCTTGCCGCGCGGCGTCGCCCTGACGTTGATCCGTTCCGCGATGCCAAGCCGCGGAAAGAGATCAGCGGCGAGCCAGATGCCGCTGGTGCTTGCGGGAACGGCGACAGTTTTGACGTCGAGCAAGATTTGCTTGAAGGCATCGACGGTGCTCACGTCGGGCTTCGGAGCCCCCGCCCGCACCGCCACGCCGAGGGGTACGCGCGCAAGATCCACGTCGGTTCCGGCGACAATCCGCTTCGCGGCGATCAGCTCACTGAGACCCTCCCTGGAGAGGATCACCACATCGGCCGGCACGCCGCGGCCAAGCTGCGCGGCAATGGTTTGCGGCCCCGTTCCCTGCGACGCACCCGAGCCGGTCGTGACCTTGATCCCGCTCGTCCGCTCGAATTGCGGCAGCAGCTGCTCGTACGCGCCGGAAAATCCACCGGATATCAGAACATTCAACTGCGCCGGCTCGTCCTTCATCTTTACCGCCCTGTTCAACCGATCTGTCCGAGCGCCGGGAAGGTTTGCAACAGCCAGTAACTGGCCTCGCTGACGGTGCCGGTCAGGAAGGCGATACCGGTGAGCACCAAAAGACCACCCATCGCCTTCTCAACCAGGCCGAGATGCGCGCGGAAGCGGGCGAGGAACGCGGCGAAAGGTTCCACTGCCAGCGCCGCGATCAGAAACGGCACGCCGAGCCCAAGCGAATAGACGGCGAGGAGACCCGCGCCCTTGAGCAGCGTTGCCTCGGAGGCGGCCACGGCGAGGATGGCGGCGAGGATCGGTCCGATGCAGGGCGTCCAGCCGAGCGCGAAGGCAAAACCCATCAGATAGGCGCCCCACAAGCCGACCGGCTTCGCCATTTCGACGCGCTTCTCCCGCATCAGCCACGCGATTGGGGTCAGCCCGAGAAAGTGTAACCCCATGACGATGATGGCGATGCCGGCCAGCACCGTGAGCGGCCCGGAATAGATGCGCAACAGCCCGCCGATCGCGCTGGCGCTGGCGCCGAGCGCGACGAACACGGTGGAGAAACCGAGCACGAACAAAATGGCGGCGACGATGGTTTCGCGCCGCACCTGCGGTTCGGCCTCCGCATCGGCGAGCCGTTCGAGCGAGGCACCGGTTAGATAAACCAGATAAGGCGGCACCAGCGGTAGCACGCAGGGCGACAGAAAACTCAGCATACCTGCAATGAGCGCGGCGATGATCGTGACATTCATGGCGGATCAATGCACCGACCCGAGCGGCGATTGCAAGGCGGCTTGGCGTCATTGCGGGCGAATTGAAGCAATCCAGGACGGCGCCACGGCCTCGATTGCTTCATCGCTTCGCTCCTCGCAATGACGTGAACGGTCGGGTTATTATGCATCATGCCGCTCAGTAACCTCATTACCGATGTCCCCGGGCTGAGAGTCGGCCACGCCGACGACGTCCGTCTCGGCTCCGGTTCCACCGCAGTCATTTTCGACGAACCTGCGGTCGCCTCAATCGACGTGCGCGGCGGCGGACCGGGCACCCGCGAGACCACGCTGCTCGATCCGGCGCAGACCGTCGAAGGCATCGATGCCATTACCTTGTCCGGCGGTTCGGCCTTCGGGCTCGACGCCGCCTCCGGCGTGCAAGCGTGGCTGCGTGAACAGGGACGCGGCTTCGTGGTGCGCAGCGCGCGCGTTCCGATCGTCCCGGCGGCGATCCTGTTCGATCTTCTCAGCGGCGGCGACAAGAATTGGGGACGTTTTCCGCCTTATCGTGAGCTCGGCTATGCAGCGGCGGCCGGCGCCGCCGTCGAATTTGCGCTCGGCAGCGTCGGCGCCGGTACTGGCGCGACCACCGTCAATTACAAAGGCGGGATCGGTTCCGCATCGGCCCAAAGCCCGGATGGTTTTGTGGTCGGCGCGCTTGCGGCTGTGAACGCTGCCGGCAGCGTCACTGTCGGTCGCGGGCCATGGTTCTGGGCCTCACCGTTCGAATTAAACGGCGAATACGGCGGCCGCGGCTTGCCCGCCGCCTTCCCGCCGCAAGCGCTCGAACCGCGCACCAAGGGCAGCGCGCGCGAAAGCACGACCCTGGTCGTCGTTGCCACCGACGCCATTTTAACCAAGGCGCAGGCGAAGCGCCTCGCGGTCATGGCGCAATCCGGCCTGTCACGGGCGATATATCCGGTTCATAGCCCGCTCGACGGCGACGTGTTGTTTGCGGCCTCGACCGGCCGCCGCGCGCTCGCCGATACCGCCGTCGGGCTGACCGCGCTCGGCACGCTTGCGGCCAATGTGGTAGCGCGCGCCATCGCGCGGGGTGTCTTTGCCGCCGCCGCGCTGCCATTGGCCGGCTCCATGCCGAGTTGGCGAGCGGCCTTTAGCCCAACAGATTGATTAAATTGAAAGCCTTAACGCTGCGCGGAAACCACGAACCACATTCTCCACCGGCTATAGCGTTGTTTTTATTGACTCGTCGCACGATTGCGCCTTCACTTTGCGCCCGATCGGTATCTGTGGATTTGTGGCGGAGGGTACGATGCGCGTCGTCGTCGTTGTCTTTGCGGCGTTGCTCACACTGGGTCTCGCGGCGTTCGGCGTTGTCGCAGCACAGAAGTCGCCAGGACCCGGGTCACTCGTGGCATTCGCCGAGCACATCATGGCGCCCGCGCAGGCGACCAGTGCGCCGGCCGCATCTCAGACCTCTTCCGTTCAGGCGCCGGTCATAAGAGTTTCGGAAACGACCGCTGCGACGCCGCCCGCTCCGGCTGGTCAGATCTCGGTCGCCCAAAGCTCCACCGCGACCTCGGCGGCCGCTCCAGCGGCGGCGTCAACCCCGGCCACCGCCGGCAGCTCGACTGCCAGCTCGCCTTGGCCCACCACGCTTCCCCAGTGCAACAATCCCGATGCGCTCGGCATGTCGCGCATCGTCCAGATCGATACGACCGGTGGCCCCGCTTTCGGCACCGAGCATTTCAAGCAGTATGACTTCCTGCACGAGAAGGAAGTCGTGCTGACGTTCGACGACGGTCCGTGGCCGGAAAACACTCCGATGGTGCTCAAGGCGCTGCAGGACAATTGCGTCCGCGCGACCTTTTTCGAGATCGGCGAGCACGCCACTTGGGCGCCTCAACTGACCAAGGAATTGGTTGAAGCCGGCATGACGGTCGGCAGCCATACCTGGTCGCACAAGGATTTGGCGAGGAACCCGTACGCGAAAGATATCGAGCAGGCCAAGCAAGAGATCGAAATGGGCGTGAGCGCCGTGCATATGGCGGCGGCCGGCGGCCCGATCGCGCCGTTCTTCCGCTTTCCCGATCTGCAAATGCCGCCCGATTTGATCGCCTATCTCGGCACGCGCAATATCGCGACATTCTCAACCGACATCGACACCTTCGATTTCAAGATTCACAAGCCGGACGAAGTAGTCAAATCGGTGATGACCAAGCTTGCCAAGAACGGCAAGGGCATCCTGCTGATGCATGATTTCCAACATGCGACGGCGGAAGCGATGCCGGAGATTCTACATCAGCTCCACCTGGCGGGCTACAAAGTCGTAGGATTGGTGCCGAAGTTTGCCGTCACGACGATACCGAAATACGACGACATGGTCAGGGCGGACGACAAGTTTTCGTCCAGCAACAATACGCGCCCTCAGTCGAGCGTCATCAAGACGATCAGCGAGTAATACCCGCCCGTCATTGGGTGAAGCGTTCCGCCGCGTAAGGCGCCGGATCGCAGTGCGGCGTTGCGCCGGTCATCATCTCGGCAAGAAGCCGGCCTGTCGCCGGGCCGAGCGTCAGTCCCCAATGCGCATGTCCGCAGGCGAGCCATAATCCGGCCTGGCTTGGCGCGCGCCCGATCACCGGGCGAGAATCGGGAAAACAGGGACGCGCCCCGAGCCAAGTTTTTCCGCCGAATGGCTGCGCCTCGACCGCCTCTCCGAGCGAAAACAGCTGGCGTGCCGCCGGCAGCAGGCGATCGAACTGCACCGGCGTCGGCGGCGCATCGCGTGCGGCGAACTCGGCGCCGGTGGTCAAACGGATGCCCTGCTCCATCGGCGCCAAGCAGTAGCCGTTCTCGGCGTCGAGCACCGGGCGGGCGAGCGCGGCGTTGCCTTGAGCGCGAAAATGGCGGTGATAGCCGCGCTTGACCGCGAGCGGCAATTTTATGCCGAGCGGCTCGATCACGTCCGGCAGCCAAGGACCAAGGGCGATGACGACGTCACCGCCATCGAGCGGGCCGCAAGCGGTCTCGACACGCCAATGCGGATGCACGCGATGCAGCGTGCGCGCATCGCCGGCAAACGACAACCCGCCGAGCGCGGCAAAGCGCCCGGCATAAGCGCGCGTCAAGGCCAGCGGATTGCTCACGCTCACCGCGCCGGTCCAGTGCACCGCGTGGCGGAACACCGGCGCGAGCGACGGTTCGAGCGCGCGCGCCGCGTCGCGGTCGAGCGGAACATTGGCGATGCCAAGTGACGCTGCAAGTTCCAGTTCGCGGCTAAGTCCGGCGAAGGCCGCTTCGGTGCGATAAAGCTTGAGCCAGCCGGTGCGGCGCAGATAGCGCTCGGCTGCGGCCTCGGCACTCAGTGCGTCATGCTCGCTCACCGCGCGCGCGAACAGCGGCCGCATCAAATGCGCCGTCTCGACCAATCGCGCCGGCTGCGACGCGGCGCGGAAGGCAACAAGCCACGGCGCGACCTTCGGCAAAAACGTGAGGTGATAATTGGCGATCGGCGAACGCTTGAGCGCAATGCGAAGGAGTGTCGCCCAATCCGACGGAAACGCCGCGGGAAAGATGGTATTGCCCTCGATAATGCCGGCATTGCCGTAGGAGGTGCCCTCGCCCGCCCCGCCGCGGTCGACCAGCGCCACCGACAGGCCCCGCTTGACGAGATGGACCGCGACCGAGGTGCCGACGATCCCCGCTCCCAGCACGATGACATCGGTGCGCGCCACGTGACCTCCGTTACGGCAGGAAGTGCGAATGTGGCGACCCTGACGTGACCGGACAAGTGCAAACCCGGCGCTGCAATTCGACCGGTTGCGGCGCGTTGCTCCGCGGGAAACGACGTGTTAGGCGATGGCTAGAGCCTTCGGCTCTAGCTTTTTGTTGAGCATGATCTTCTCCGAAAATCGGCATCGACTTTTCGGGATCATGCTGAAAGCCCGGAGAGCCCCGTGCCGCGCCCGCTCATCATCGCCCCGTCGATCTTGGCCGCCGATTTCGCGAAATTGGGCGAAGAGGTGCGCGCGGTGGATGCCGCCGGCGCCGACTGGATCCATGTCGACGTGATGGACGGCCACTTCGTGCCCAACATTTCGATCGGGCCGGATATCGTCAAAGCGATCCGGCCGTACACCAAAAAACCGCTCGACGTGCACCTGATGATCGCGCCGTGCGATCCCTATCTCGAAGCCTTTGCCAAAGCAGGCGCCGACATCATCACCGTCCATGTCGAAGCCGGGCCCCATATCCACCGCTCGCTGCAGGCGATCCGCGCGCTCGGCAAGAAAGTCGGCGTGACCTTAAATCCCGGCACGCCGGAGGTTGCCGTCGAACGTGTGATCGATCTCGTCGATCTCATTCTGGTCATGTCGGTCAATCCCGGCTTCGGCGGCCAGAAATTCATCGCCGATGCGGTCGACAAGGTGCACAATTTGCACGCAATGGTCGGCGCGCGTGCGATCGATATCGAGATCGACGGCGGCATCACGCCGGAAGTCGCCCCGCTTGCGGCGCGCGCCGGCGCCAACGCCTTCGTCGCCGGCTCGGCCGTGTTCAAGGACCGCACACCGGAATCGTATCGCACCAACATCGCCGCCATCCGCAATGCGGTGGCGCTGACGCGCGGAGAAGCGGCGTGACTATTCCGCGCTATAGCCGCCCGCAAATGACGGCAATCTGGACGCCGGAAACGCGCTTTCGCATCTGGTTCGAGATCGAGGCGCACGCCGCCAGCGCCATGGCCGAACTTGGCATGATCCCGAATTCGGCGGCGAAGACGATCTGGGAAAAAGGCAACACGGCGAGATTCGACACCGCACGCATCGATGAGATCGAGCGTGAGGTCAAGCACGACGTCGTCGCCTTCCTCACCCACCTCGCCGAAATCGTAGGCCCCGATGCGCGCTTTGTGCATCTCGGCATGACGTCGTCGGACGTGCTCGACACCTGTTTGAACGTCCAGCTCGTGCGGGCCGCCGATCTCTTGATTGCCGACGTCGATACACTCAAGTCCGCGCTCGAGCGGCGCGCCCGCGAGTTCAAATTCACGCCGACCATCGGCCGCTCACACGGCATCCATGCCGAGCCGACCACTTTCGGGCTCAAGCTCGCCGTCGCCTTCGCCGAGTTTTCCCGCGCACGCGCGCGCCTGGAACTGGCGCGCAAGGAGATCGCGACCTGTGCGATCTCGGGCGCGGTCGGCACCTTCGCGCAGGTCGATCCGCGGGTGGAAGCTTATGTCGCGGAAAAGATGGGGCTCAAGGTCGAGCCGATCTCGACACAGATCATTCCGCGCGACCGCCACGCCATGTATTTTGCCACGCTCGGCGTCGTCGCCGCCTCGATCGAGCGCCTGGCGACCGAAATCCGCCACCTGCAGCGCACGGAGGTCTTGGAAGCCGAGGAGTTTTTCTCCGAAGGCCAAAAAGGCTCCTCGGCCATGCCGCACAAGCGCAATCCGGTGCTGTCGGAAAATGTCGTCGGCCTCGCGCGCATGGTGCGCGCCTATGTCGTGCCGGCGCTCGAAAATGTCGCGCTCTGGCACGAACGGGACATTTCGCATTCCTCGGTCGAACGCATGATCGGACCGGACGCGACGGTGACGCTGGATTTCGCGCTAAGCCGTCTCGCCGGGATTATCGACAAGCTCATCGTCTACCCGGACAATATGCGAAAGAACCTCGACCGCCTCGGCGGCCTCGTGCACTCGCAGCGCATTCTCCTCGCGCTTGCGCAAAAAGGCGTCGCGCGCGAGGACGCCTATCGCCTGGTTCAGCGCAACGCCATGAAAGTGTGGGCCGGCGGCGGCGATTTTCTCGCGCTGCTCACGGCCGATCCGGAGGTGCGCAAGCACCTAAGCGAAGCGGAACTGAAGGCCAATTTCGATCTCGATTTCCATATGGCGCAGGTCGATACGATCTTCGCCCGCGTCTTCGGCCGGGCCTGACCGCCGTTAACCATATTTCGGTATTCCACCGCATTCACAGGGGCTTCCTCTTCTTGCCCAACTCGGTCGCCTGACGTAGGTTCGCGCAACCGACGGAGGAGAGGGCCATGGGCCGTTTGGTACGCAAACCGAAACTGCCGGAGGCCGAAGAGGCGCAAAGCACCGACTTCGGCGGGATGTTTCAGTCGCGCGCGCGGCCGGCGGCGAGCGCCGAACCCGGCGACGATTACCTCATGCGGATGGTCAAATACATTCCGGCCGAGATCATCGGCGGCTCGATGCTGGTCAATGCCATCCTCGCGCAGGCGATGGCTGCCGGCAACGGTGCAGCCACCATGGCCGGGCTTTCCGTGACGACGATTGCGGTTGGCGCCTTGCTGGTCGGCTTGATCTTGACGCCGCTGTTCTGCTGGTACGTGCGCGAGGATGGCGACGCATGGATCGTCAATGCCGTCGTGTCCACGATCGCTTTCCCGTTCTGGGCTTATCTGATGGGCGCCGTCGCCTTCGCCAAATTCCATGACGGCAATCTGGCGGCGATCCTTATCCTGACCGTCACCGCCGTAAGCGGGCTTGTTGCACCGATTCTGGAACAGCCGAAGCTGCAAGAGCAGAAAAGCGCCAATCCGAAAGACGGGCCGCGGCTGGTCGAAAGCCTGACGGCATAGCGGCGCGAGCGCGCCGGCCGAAAGATTGCGGACCCTCGGTCCTCGTGTCATCGATCGCGCCATGGCGGCACGCCCAACTGTATTGCTGTTCGATTCCGGCCTCGGCGGCCTCACCGTCTATCGCGAGGTTGCGGCGGCGCGGCCGGACGCCGATTTCCTCTATGTCGCCGACGACGCGGCGTTCCCCTATGGCGGACTGGCGGAGCCGGCGCTCATCGCACGCGTCATCGATCTGATGGGCGAACTGATCGCGGCGCACCGGCCCGATCTCGTTGTCATCGCTTGCAACACCGCTTCCACCATCGTCCTGGCGGAATTGCGCAAAAAATTCTCAGTGCCGTTTGTCGGCACCGTGCCGGCTATCAAGCCGGCATGCGCCGCCTCAGTGACAAGGCGGGTGTCCGTCCTCGGCACCGAACCGACAGTGCAGCGCGAATATACCCGCGCGCTGATCCGCGATTACGCCGGCGACTGCCAAGTTACGCTGGTGGCTTCGAAGAAGCTCGCCGCCTATGCCGAGGACGATCTTACCGGAAAGCCGATAAGCGATGCGGCGCTGCGTGAGGAGATTACGGCCGCCTTCATCGACGACGGCAGGCGCACCGACATGATCGTGCTCGCTTGTACGCATTATCCCCTGCTGATCGAGCGCCTGCGGCGGCTGGCGCCTTGGCCGGTGACCTTCATCGATCCGGCGCCGGCGATCGCGCGGCGGGTGGTCGAACTTCTTGGGCGAGCTCCGGCATTGGCGGAGACGGGAAGCAGGCGCGCAATTTTCACATCGGGGCATGCAGCTGAAGCGGTACTCGCCCGCTTCGGCATCCATGGGAATGTGCCGGCCTAGTCCGTTAGTTTGACACTGCCCGGGTTTCGCCCTAGAAACCGCGGACTTCGCGGGCCGCAAGCGGCCCGCGCGGTGTTTCGCGACCCGTGGTTTTGCGCCGGCGCTTCGGCTGCCAAACCTGTCGGTTCCGGGCCAATGGCCGGGACAAAGGAGGGCGCGATCCTCAGCCATTATCGAAAAAGCGAGGACGCGAATGACCAAGCGCCATCAGGCGAAGTACAAGATCGACCGGCGGATGGGCCAGAACATCTGGGGCCGGCCGAAGTCACCGATCAACAAACGCGAATATGGGCCCGGCCAGCATGGCCAGCGCCGTAAGGGCAAGCTGTCCGATTACGGCGTGCAGTTGCGCGCCAAGCAAAAGCTCAAAGGCTATTACGCCAATATGTCGGAGCGGCATTTCCACGGCATTTATGACGAGGCGCGGCGGCTCAAAGGCGATACCGGCGCCAACATGATCGGCCTTTTGGAACGCCGGCTCGACACGGTGATCTATCGCGCCAAATTCGTTCCCACCGTTTTCGCCGCGCGCCAGTTCATCAGCCACGGCCATATCAAGGTGAACGGCAAACGCGTCAACGTCGCGAGCTTCAAGGTGAAAGTCGGCGACGAGATCGAGGTCAAAGAGAAGTCGAAGCAGTTGGCTTTAGTGCTCGAAGCCAACGCGCTCGGCGAACGCGACGTGCCCGACTACATCGAGGTCGACCATTCGAAGCAGACGGCAAAGCTTGCCCGCGTGCCGGCGCCGAGCGACGTGCCGTATCCGGTGCAGATGGAACCGCACCTCGTGGTGGAATACTACTCGCGCTGATTTTCGAGTCATTCCGGGGCTTCGGCCCCGGAGTGGCTTAGGATGCTTTCGCGCTTTCCTTCACCGCGATGCCTTTGTCCTTCAATAAGGACTGCAGCTCGCCGGCCTGGAACATTTCGCGCACGATATCGCAGCCGCCGACAAATTCGCCCTTGACGTAGAGCTGCGGAATGGTCGGCCAGTTCGAATACGACTTTATGCCGCCGCGCAGGTCGTCGTTTTCAAGGACGTTCAATCCTTTATAGGCGACGCCCAGGTAATCGAGGATCTGGATAACCTGGCCGGAGAAGCCGCACATCGGGAATTGCGGCGTGCCTTTCATGAACAGCACGACATCGTTGGCCTTGACCTCGTTGTCGATGAATTGCTCGATTGACATGGAATCACCCTTCGAATTCAGCCTTGGAATTCAGGCCTTGCCGTTCTGACGCGGCGGCTCGTTCCGCCCGCGCCGAATCTAGCCCCTTACCTTGCAATATATGTACCGCAAATCGTCCTCAAAGCCCAATCTGACTGTCATGCTGCGCTGTCATGGCCGAGCGGCCGAAATATCGTCGAAGAATTTAGGCTGACGAAGCAGCCTCCGGCGGGAGGAAGAAGTTCCAGCCGTCGGGCGAACGCCGGAACGGCTACCCCCCCCGCGATCAGGGCTCCGGTGTTCCGGTCTGCAGCGCCAGCGCATGCAGTTTGCCGCCCATTTCGGCTTTCAGCGCCTCATAGACGATCTGGTGCTGCTGAACGCGGGATTTGCCGCGGAACGATTCGGATATCACGGTCGCCGCGTAGTGGTCACCATCGCCGGCGAGATCGCGGATCGTAACCTCGGCATCCGGGATGCGCGCTCGGATCAATCTCTCGATATCGTTCGCAGCCATAGCCATGTGACGTCAAACTCGTGCGCGCCCCCGGCAAATCAGTCCCGCAACATTGCACTATCCATAGCCGCATTGTCACTGCATTCTGGCAAAAGCATGTGGGTTAACGGGGAATGTGATGGATTGCACGGTCATGGTCGGCAAAGTCGTTATAGCCGTCACGGCGCTTATTTTGCTGCTGCTCGGCGTGGCCGCGCATGCGCAACAGCCTTCGCAAACGCAGATCGCGGCCGTCCGTACCTCTTGCCGCTCCGATTTCATGGCGAATTGCTCCGGCGTACAGCCTGGCGGCAAAGACGCCTTGGATTGCCTGAGGCAAAACCTCGCCAAGCTGTCGGGATCCTGCAAGACGGCCGTGAGCGCGCTTACGCCCGCAAGCGCGCCGGCGGGCGCGGCTCCGGCCGCAGCGATCCCTCCCGCGGCCGCGCCTTCGGTCACGACGGCGCCCCCGGCAGCGGCCGTGCCGCCCGCCGCTGCAAAACCGCCGGCCCGTCCGGTAGCGAAGCTTAATCCGCCGGCGGCGTCGGCACCGCCGCCGACGTCAGCCGCCGCCCCGATGGCGCCGCCCGCAGCAGCGCCTGCGCCGGAAGCGCCCAACGTGATGGTGCTGCCGCCACGCGAGGCGCTGCGGATCCTCCGTATCTGTGCCGTCGACCGGCAGGCACTCTGCGCGGGTGTCCCCGCCGGTGGAGGCCGCATTATCGCCTGTCTGATGCGCAATGCGCCCGCTCTCTCGCCGCCCTGCAAGAATGCGCTGACGATGGCACAGGCCCGCTAGGACCAAAGCAGCTCACGGGGGTTAGGCGGAAGAGCCCGCCATATAGGCCGGCAGCCACGCTTCGAAGCGCCGCTTCAGTTCATCGACCGGCACCGGCCGCTCGCCGTCGACCGCGAAAACGGCGCCGCCGGTGGCGCCAAGCCGTGCGAACGGTACCGCGGCCGCCTTGGCGCGCTCGCTCACGCTTTGGGCGTCCTTCGCCGTGACGACATAGCGGGCCTGATCCTCCCCGAACCAGAAAGCGTGGGCGGGGACGCGCGACTGCTCCTCCAGCACGGCCCCGATTCCGGACGCCATCGCCATTTCGGCAAGCGCAACGAGAAGCCCGCCGTCGGAAACATCGTGAACGGCGGTCACCAGGCCGTCACGGATCAAGCCGCGCACGACGTCGCCGTGGCGGCGCTCGGCGGCAAGGTCCACCGCCGGCGGTGCGCCCTCCTCGCGGCCGCAGATATCGCGCAGATAGAGCGATTGGCCGAGCCAGCCGCGCGTCTCGCCGATCAGCAGGATCGCCTCGCCCTCGGCCTTGAACGCGATCGTCATCGATTTGGTGAACGCGTCGAGGAGGCCGACGCCGCCGATCGTCGGCGTCGGCAGGATCGCGCGGCCGTTGGTCTCGTTGTAGAGCGAGACATTGCCGGAGACGACCGGGAAGTCGAGCGCGCGGCAAGCTTCGCCGATGCCGCGCACGCAGCCGACGAATTGGCCCATAATGTCCGGCCGTTCCGGATTGCCGAAGTTGAGATTGTCGGTGAGCGCCAGCGGCTGCGCGCCGACCGCGGTGAGATTACGCCACGCTTCGGCGACGGCCTGCTTGCCGCCCACGAACGAATCCGCTTCGCAGTAGCGCGGGGTGACGTCGGAGGTCAGCGCCAGCGCCTTTGGGCCGTCGTTGACGCGGATCACGGCGGCATCGCCGCCCGGCCGTTGCACCGTGTTGCCGAGAATGACGTGGTCGTACTGCTCCCAGACCCAGCGCTTCGAGCAGAGGTCCGGCGAACCGATCAACTTTTCGAGCGCGTCGGAATTAGGCATCGGCGGCTTGACCGACGCAGCGTCGATGACGGGCTGCCGTTTGTTCTCGATGAAATGACGATCGTAGAGCGGCGCTTCGTCGCCGAGTTCCTTGATCGGCAGGTCGGCCATCAGCGCGCCGCCGTGGCGGACGATAAAGCGCTTGGTCGGCGTCGTCTCGCCGACGACCGCAAAATCGAGACCCCACTTGCGAAAAATTGCCTCGGCTTCCTTCTCCTTCTCGGGCTTAAGCACCATGAGCATGCGCTCCTGGCTCTCCGAGAGCATCATTTCGTAGGCGCTCATGCCGGTCTCGCGGCACGGCACCTTGTCGAGGTCGAGCGTGACGCCGAGATCGCCCTTGGCGCCCATCTCGACCGCCGAACACGTCAGCCCCGCCGCGCCCATGTCTTAAATCGCGATGACGCAGCCCTTGGCCATGATTTCGAGGCAGGCTTCAAGCAGCAGCTTTTCCGAGAACGGGTCGCCGACCTGCACGGTCGGACGTTTCTCTTCGGCGTTGGCGCCGAATTCGGCGGAAGCCATGGTTGCGCCGTGTATGCCGTCCCGGCCGGTCTTCGAGCCGAGATAGACGATCGGCATGCCGACGCCCGACGCCGCCGAATAGAAAATCTTGTCCTTATCGGCCAGGCCCACCGCCATGGCGTTGACCAGAATATTGCCGTCGTAGCGGCGATCGAACCGCACCTCGCCGCCGACCGTCGGCACGCCGAATGAATTACCGTAGCCGCCGATGCCGGATACGACGCCGGCGACGAGAGCGCGCGTCTTCGGATTTTTCGGATCGCCGAACGACAGCGCGTTGAGGCAAGCGATCGGCCGCGCGCCCATGGTGAATACGTCGCGCAATATGCCGCCGACGCCGGTCGCCGCGCCCTGATAGGGCTCGATATAGCTCGGGTGGTTGTGGCTCTCCATCTTGAACACGACAGCGAGCCCGTCGCCGATGTCGATCACGCCGGCGTTCTCGCCGGGCCCCTGGATCACCCACGGCGCCTTGGTCGGCAGCGTTCGCAGGTGGATTCTCGAGGATTTGTAGGAACAGTGCTCGTTCCACATCGCCGAGAAAATGCCGAGCTCGGTGAAACTCGGCGTGCGGCCGATGAGCTTTACGATGCGCTCGTATTCCTCCGGCTTGAGGCCGTGCTGGGCGATCAGCTCAGGCGTGATGGCAGGTTCGTTGGAGATCACAGCTAATATCTAACGTTTGCCGCGGCAAATTTCACCCGTCATGCCGCCAGCTTGAAGTGATCCACAAGCCCCGCGAACAGGCCGCGGCCGTCGGTCCGGCCCATCGCGGCTTCGACGTGGTTCTCCGGGTGCGGCATCATGCCGAGTACGTTGCCGCGCTCGTTGATGATGCCGGCAATGGCGTTCATGGCGCCGTTGTGGTTCCAGTTCGGGTCGACCATGCCGTCCGGCGAGGAATAGCGGAAGACCACCCTGCCCTCGCCCTCCAGCCGCGCGATGGTCTCGCCGTCGGCGATGTAATTGCCCTCGCCGTGGGCCACCGGCACGCGGATCACCTGACCGGCATTGTAGCCGCGCGTGAAAGCGGTATCCGAGCGCTCGACCCGCAGATAGACGTCGCGGCAGATGAAACGAAGCTGCGCGTTGCGCATCAGCACGCCCGGCAACAGCCCCGCCTCGCAGGCGATCTGAAAGCCGTTGCAAATCGCCAGCACCAGCCCGCCTTTGGCGGCAAAGGCGCGCACCGCGTCCATGATCGGCGCGCGCGCAGCGATGGCGCCGCAGCGCAGATAATCGCCGTAAGAAAAGCCGCCGGGGATGACGACGAGATCGGTGCCGGCCGGCAACGCGCTGTCGGCGTGCCAGACCATCGCCGGCTCGCGCCCGGAAATGAGCGTCAGCGCGCGCGCCATGTCGCGCTCGCGATTGATGCCGGGGAAAACGATAATGGCAGACTTCATTGGGCAGACTTCAATGGACTGACTTCGTTAGGCTGACGTCACGGCGATCGCTCCGGCCCGCGCTATCCGGTCACCTCGATCCGATAGTTTTCAATAACGGTATTGGCGAGCAGCTTCTCGGCGGCGTTCTTAAGCGCCGCCTCGGCGCCGGCACGGTCGGCGCCCTCCAGCTCGATGTCGAACACCTTGCCCTGGCGCACGCTTGCGACCCCGCCGACGCCGAGCGATTTCAGAGCGCCCTCGATCGCCTTGCCCTGCGGATCGAGAATGCCGGATTTCAGCGTAACGGTGACGCGGGCTTTCATGGTCATTTCAATATGTAGGAATCGCGAGGCCCGCAACCAAGCTTGCGCTTTAATTCACCGGCTCGCGCGAGCGCTCGAATAATTGCCCATAGCCGGCGAGATGGCCGCTTTCGCCGACCAGCCGCATCGCCGCCCAGAATGCCGCCGTCGCCGATGAAACGACGGGAATGCCGTGGTTGGCCTCAAGCGGCTGCGCCACGCCGAGCGTGCGCAGTCCGCCGCACGAAATCAGAATAGCCTCGGCGCCGTCGGGCTTGGCGGCATTCGCCTTGGCGACCGCGGCACCACTCAACGCGATGATGTCGGCTTCGCTTTTCTTGCTCGGCCCGCCGAATTCGAGAAGGTCGAAGGCTTCGAGCGCGAGCGCGTCGATACCCGCCGCCGCCAGCAGCTCCTTCAAGCGGCGGTTGACGACGTCGGTATAGGCCGTCGCGACGGCAACGCGCTTGGCGCCGACCTCGCGCAATCCGTCGATGATGGCTTGGCTCATTGTGCTCACCGGCAGGCCGGTCCGGTTCCGTAGCTCGTCGAGCAGCCGCGCGTGCGCTTCCGGCCCCCGATAAAATGTCAGCGACGTGCCGATCACCATGATCGCATCGACGCCCTGCTTCGCGAGATCCTCGGCCGCCGGCACGATAGCATCCCAGGCGGGAGCGTAGCCGTCGGGCGTGAGCGCACGGACGCCGACGCCGCGCGGGATGAAGCGCACGCCCGGATACATGATTGGGCCTTCGAACGGCACCGTGTCGGTCGCAAAAGGAACGACGAGGCCGATGGTGAGGTCGCGCGGCGTCGGTTTAGCCCTTGACCAGAATTGGCCCGGTGCCTTGCGGCCGCTCGCCCTCGCTCATGATGCCAAGGCGCTTGGCGACTTCGGTATAGGCCTCCAGCAATCCGCCCAGATCGCGGCGGAAGCGATCCTTATCCAGCTTTTCGTTGGACTTGATGTCCCACAGCCGGCAGGAATCCGGAGAAATCTCGTCGGCGACGACGATCCGCATCAGATCGTTTTCCCACAGCCGGCCGGTTTCCATCTTGAAATCAACGAGCCGGATACCGACGCCGAGGAACAAGCCGGTGAGGAAATCGTTGACGCGGATAGCGAGCGACATGATGTCGTCGATTTCCTGCGGCGTCGCCCAGCCGAACGCGGTGATGTGCTCTTCCGACACCATCGGATCGTTGAGCTGGTCGTTCTTGTAATAGAACTCGATGATCGAGCGGGGCAGTTGCGTGCCCTCCTCGATGCCGAGCCGCGTTGACAGCGAGCCCGCGGCGATATTGCGCACGCAAACTTCGAGCGGAATGATCTCGACTTCGCGGATCAACTGCTCGCGCATATTGAGCCGGCGGATGAAGTGGGTCGGCACGCCGATATCGTTCAAGTGCTGGAAGACGTATTCGGAGATCCGGTTGTTGAGGACCCCCTTGCCTTCGATCACCTCGTGCTTTTTGGCGTTGAACGCGGTCGCGTCGTCCTTGAAATGCTGGATCAGCGTTCCAGGCTCGGGTCCTTCATAGAGGATCTTCGCCTTGCCTTCGTAAATGCGGCGACGGCGGCTCATCGGCGTGTACCGTGGTTTGGTGAAATCCATGAAAGTGCCGTGGCTCCATTTTCGGATGTCGAGATCCGCGGCGGCGGCAAGGGTTAGCAACGCATTGCACGCAACTCAACTCAGCGGCTCCTCCGCAACAAGAAAACTAACCGAAGGAGAAACGGAGTACAATTGGACATAGACCCGCGCGGCGCTCGCCGCAACGTCGATTTGCGGCGCCGATTGCGGTTGCCTTGACGGGGTACCCCCGATATGCAAGGCGGCGCGTGGTTTGCTATGTGATTTGCGATGTTCCACGCGCAAAGGCGAAGCCCAAGGCAAGCACATGACCACATTCGACAAGCGCGAAGAAGCCTTCGAAAAGCAATTCGCGCACAATGAAGAACTGAAGTTCAAGGCGACCGCGCGGCGCAACAAGCTGCTCGGGCTGTGGGCGGCGGAAAAACTCGGACTCTCCGGCGCGGATGCCGACAGTTACGCGCTCTCCGTCGTCATGGCCGAGTTCGAGGACAAGGGCGAGCACGATGTCGCGCACAAGATCCGCAAGGATTTCGACGCCAAGGGCGTCGAACAGTCCGATCACCAGATCGCCCGCACCATGAACGACCTCCTCGCCAAGGCAGTGGCCGACATCAAAGCCGGCCGTTAAGCAAGCCGCCGATTACGATCACAAGTTAGCGATTGGAAAGCAGCGCTCATCATGGCCATTCCCGCCTTCACCCTCGCAACGCGGCTGCGCGCCGGAGAGACCGTTTTTTCCGGCTGGTGCGGCCTGCCCTATCCGATCGTCGCCGAGACGCTGGCCCGCGATGGATTTTCGGCCGTGACGATCGAAAGTCAGCACGGGCTGTGGGACGTCGGCGGCATTCTCGCGGGCATTGCCGCAGTTCGCCAAGGCGGCGCCGCTCCGATCGTGCGCGTCCCGCTCGGCGATTTCGCGCTGGTGAGCCGGGCGCTCGACTTCGGCGCCGAGGGCGTGATCGCGCCGATGATCAACACGCCGGCGGACGCCCGCGCGTTTGCCGCAGCGGCCAAGTTTCCGCCGGTCGGCGAGCGTAGCTGGGGCCCGCATCGCGCAATGACGCTCGGCGGCGTCGCCGAACAGGCGCACTATTTGCGCGAGGCCAACGATCACGTCATCACGCTCGCCATGATCGAGACACGCACGGCGCTGCAAAACTTCGAAGCCATCATCGCCACACCCGGCATCGACGGCTTCTTTCTCGGCCCGTCGGACCTATCGATCGCGCTGTCGAACGGCAAAAACGTCGACCCGCTTTCGAAAGAGGTCGATGCGGAGCTCGACCGCATGACCGCGGGCGCGCAAAAGGCGAAAAAGATTCCTGGCGCCTATTGTCACTCGGCCGAACGCGCGGCGGCGCTGGCTAAGCGCGGGGTTAAATTTCTCGCCGTTTCCAGCGATCTTTCCATGCTGCGCGCGGGCGCGGCGGCGGCGCTGAAGACGCTCAAGGGTTAGTTCGCCTCGCCGAACGACCGGCTCGCTGCGGCGCCAAGCGCGCGCCCGGCAGCATGCGCGACAGCGTGCGGTCGCGCCAGATCCAGTGATGCACCAGCGCCGCGCCGGCATGAATACCGGCGAGGATCAGCAGCACGTCGGCGAGCGTTCCGTGCAGCGAAAGAATGCTGCGCGCCAAATTGCGATCCACCGGCCACGGTGATGGAACCTGCCAGACTGCGAAAATCGGCAGCTCGTTGCCGCGCTTGAGCTGAACGATCATGCCGAGCAGTGGCACCACGAAGAGCAAGCCGTAAAGCGTGAAGTGGCTGGCTTTGGCGGCGATATCGAGAAGCCGGCCGAACGGCGTCGTTTCCGGCGGCGGCGGCGGATTGACCCTGCGCCACAACAGGCGAATGACGAGCAGCGCCACCACGCATTGTCCAAGCGTCATATGTACGAGAAGACCGACATCGCGTGGCGAGCCCTTCGGCAATGCATCGCCGAATTGACCGAGCAGAAAGCCGCAAATCACGAAGATCGCCGTGATCCAGTGCAGGCTTTGCGGAACGGCACCGTAGCGCGCCTGTGAGTTTGCCCATTGCATTTTCGATTGCGGTCCTGTGGTGCGACCCGTTGGTGCGATCCCTCGGTGGGATCCTTTGGGCGCGACGATGAAAATCTATCCTTCAACATTGGCCGATCTGAGATCGGCCGATGGCGCCGTCGATCCGATCGAGCGTCGCCGCCATATCAGAACTCGGCATCGGCGGCAAATATTCCCACGACTATATAATCATGGGCTTCGAGCCATGCGCGCTTTAGGACGCGCGCTTTGGCGGCTACCGCGCTCTCGTCCGCCGGCACGAGATCGATGACGAGGCGAAGCGAAAACGAGACGAAGTCGCAGATATTCTGGCCGACCGGCGTCTGGCGCTTGAAACCGCGGCCGGCAAAGCGCCGGTCGTTGGTCAGCGCCTGCCACAGCGCGCGCTCGGCATCGGTCGGATTGCGCCGCAACAGCCGCGCCAGGCCGCGCACCGGTCCGCGTTCTTTCGGCAGGCGGCCGGGACCGTGCTCGGCGATTAGCGCGCGCAGCATCTCGGCTTCGTCGCCGTCGAGCACGCCGCCGCGCGCCGGACCTTTGCGGCCTTCCGCAATCGCCATGATCACGCCGTGCAGGGTCTGAATATCCTGCTGCGTCGGCTGCATGCGGGTGAAAATATTGCGCAGGTTGATCTGCATGGTTTCACGCTTGTCGGGCGGCCTGAAGAATTCGACTTTTTCCAGCTCCCGCTCGAGCGAGGTGAAGAACGCGAGCAGCTGCTGTTTCGGCGCGCTTGCGGATTTTACCGGCATCGCGAACGGCAGCCCGGCGCCGGCAAGCTTGAACCATTCATAGGCCACGATTACCACGGCCTGCGCCAGGTTGAGCGAGGCGAAGGCCGGATTGACCGGCAAGGTGACGATACGGTCGGCGAGCGCCACCTCGTCGTTTTCAAGCCCGTTGCGCTCGCGGCCGAACACGACGGCGACGGTCTCGCCCGCACCGATGCGCGTCGCCGCCTCGGCAGCGGCCTCTGCCGGGCCGACCACCGGCTTGGCCTGGTCGTGGGCGCGCGCGGTAGCCGCAAGGACGAAGCTGCAATCGGCGATGGCGGCCTCCAGGGTGTCAAAAAGCGCGGCTTGGTCGAGGATGCGATCAGCGCCGGCGGCCATCATGCGCGCTTTGTCATTGGGCCAGGACTGTCGCGGCTTGACGATCCGCAGCCGCGACAGGCCGAAATTCGCCATGGCGCGGGCGGCGGCGCCGATATTTTCGCCAAGCTGCGGCTCGACCAGGACGATGACCGGCCCGGGCGGCGCGCTGAAGGCTCTGCTCTTATCGGTCCCGGCGCCGGGCATGCAGTGCTCCTCGGCGGGCAAATGCCCTGAAGTCGCAGCCCCTGCCTAAGCCGGCCGGTGGCGTCAAGCGCCGGCACCGTATCCGGCCGAAGCACCCGGCGGTTATCTCGCACCCGCTGACAAGGCTTTGACCAACGCAGTGCGGATGCTATAGGGCGCGCGCCGACCTCCCGTCAGTCGAATTCCCGGTTGGCGATGTCCGCGCCGAGAACAATTCATTTGAGGGCCCGCGGGAGAAGCCATTCCACCGCGCCCGCCAATGTTCAGTTTCCGGTCGGCCCGAACAAGCCCGGCGCCCAGAGGTGCAAGCATGCCAGATCTCGAAATCATGTGGACCAAAGTCGATGAAGCCCCGGCGCTCGCGACCTATTCCCTGCTGCCGATCGTCGAAGCTTTCGTGGGCGCAGCGGGTGTGTCCGTGAAGTTGAAGGACATCTCGCTGGCCGGTCGCATCCTCGCCAGTGTCTCCGACATGCTGCCACCCGCGCAACGGATGAGCGACGAACTCGCCGAACTCGGCGCGCTCGCGATGAGGCCCGAAGCCAACATCATGAAGCTGCCCAACATCTCCGCCTCGATCCCGCAGCTCAAGGCCGCGATCAAGGAACTGCAAGGCAAGGGCTACGGCGTTCCGGACTATCCGGACAACCCCGCGACCGAAGCCGAGAAGGACATCAAGTCTCGTTACGCCAAGGTGTTCGGCAGCGTCGTCAACCCGGTCTTGCGCGAGGGCAATTCCGACCGCCGCGCCGCCGGCGCCGTCAAGCAATACGCCCGCAACAATCCGCACAAGATGGGCGCCTGGAGTGCCGACTCCAAATCGCATGTCGCGTACATGTCGGGCGGCGACTACTACGGCTCGGAAATCGCCACCACCGTCGCGACGGCGACCAACGCCCGCATCGAGCTCGTCGGCGCCGACGGCGCCGTCACGGTGCTCAAAGCGAAAACCCCGCTTCAGGCCGGCGAGATCATCGACGCGGCGGTGATGAGCCGCAAGGCGCTGCGCGCCTTCTTTGCCAAGCAGATTGAAGCCGCAAAGAAGGAAGGCGTGCTGTTCTCACTGCACGTGAAAGCGACCATGATGAAAATCGCCGATCCCATCGTGTTCGGCCATGCCGTATCCGTATTCTTCGCCGATGTGATCGAGAAGCACGCCGCCACGCTGAAGCGTCTCGGCGTCAATCTCAACAACGGCTTCGGCGACCTCTTGACGAAGATCGAGACGCTGCCGGAAGCCGAGAAAAAAGCGATCAAAGACGATATCGCGGCCGAGTACGCAAAACGGCCGGGCCTCGCCATGGTCAATTCCGACAAGGGGATCACAGGCCTGCACGTACCCAGCGACGTCATCATCGACGCTTCGATGCCGGCAATGATCCGCGAGTCCGGCCGCATGTGGGGCGCCGACGGCAAACTGCACGATGTCTTGGCCGCGATCCCGGATCGCGCCTACGCGACGCTATTTCAGGCGGTCATCGAGGACTGCAAGGCCCACGGCGCGTTCGATCCCAAGACCATGGGTTCGGTGCCGAACGTCGGGTTGATGGCGCAGCAGGCCGAGGAATACGGCTCGCACGACAAGACCTTCGAAGTGCCCGCGAACGGAACGGTCCGCGTCGTCGCCGATGACGGCAAGGTGCTGCTGGAGCGTCCGGTCGAGACCGGCGACATCTTCCGCATGTGCGAGCTCAAGGACGCGCCGGTCCAGGACTGGGTCAAGCTCGGCGTGCGCCGCGCGCGCCTCACCGGCGCCCCGGCGGTGTTCTGGCTCGACGCCAAGCGCGCGCATGACGCGCAGGTCATCGCCAAAGTCGAGAAGTACCTGAAGAATCTAGACACCGCGGGGCTCGACATCCGCATTCTGGCGCCAGTCGAAGCGATCAAATTTTCGCTCGATCGCATCCGCAAAGGACAAGACACGATCTCCGTCACCGGCAACGTGCTGCGTGATTATCTGACCGACCTGTTTCCGATCATGGAGCTCGGCACCTCGTCCAAGATGCTGTCGATCGTTCCGCTGTTGGCGGGCGGCGGTCTTTTCGAGACCGGTGCCGGCGGCTCGGCGCCCAAGCACGTCGAGCAATTCCAGCAAGAGGGCTATCTCCGCTGGGATTCGCTCGGCGAGTTCCTCGCGCTCGGCGCGTCGCTCGAACATCTGGCGCAGACCTACAAGAACACCAAGGCGCAGGTTCTTGCCGAGACGCTCGACACGGCAATCGGCAAGTTCCTCGAGTTCAACCGCAATCCCGCGCGCAAGGTCGGCGAAATCGATAACCGCGGCAGCCATTTCTATCTCGCTCTGTACTGGGCTCAGGCGCTGGCCGCGCAGACCAAGGACGCGGCGCTGCAAGCTCGCTTCAAACCGCTGGCCGAAACGCTTGCCAAGAACGAGGCCAAGATCAATGCCGAGCTGATCGGCGCGCAAGGCAAGCCGGTCGACACCGGCGGGTACTACCTGCCTGATTCCGCCAAGGCATCGGCCGCGATGCGGCCGAGCGCCACGCTGAACGCCGCGCTCGCCGCGCTCTGACGCGGCGGGCGTTCGCTAGGCGAGCGCGGCTTTTACGGCAAGAAAGCCAATGCTATAGAGTTCGCCGCAGCCCTGCCGGGGTGACGTCATCCGAGCGCGCGCCTGATCACTGCCGATTCGAACCTGCCACCGACCGCGCTCCAACCCGGATCGAAGCTCCATGCCAAAAATCAAGGTTACCAATCCCATCGTCGAGATGGACGGCGACGAGATGACGAGGATCATCTGGCAATACATCAAAGACAAACTGATCTTTCCCTACCTCGACATCGACCTGATGTATTTCGATCTCGGCATGAAAAAGCGCGACGAGACGCGCGACCAGATCACCATCGACGCGGCCGAAGCGACCAAGAAGGTCGGCGTCGCGGTCAAATGCGCGACCATCACGCCCGACGAAGCGCGCGTGAAGGAATTCAACCTGCACGACATGTATCGCTCGCCGAACGGCACCATCCGCAACATCCTCGGCGGCGTCATCTTTCGCGAGCCGATCATCTGCAAGAACGTGCCGCGGCTCGTTCCCGGCTGGACCAAGCCGATCATCATCGGCCGCCATGCCTATGGCGACCAGTACCGCGCCACCGATTACAGGGTACCGGGCAAGGGCAAGCTCTACCTTACTTTCGTCGGCGACGACGGCACAGAGATCAAGCGCGAGGTGTTTCAGTTTCCCGGGTCCGGCGTCGCCATGGCGATGTACAACCTCGACGATTCGATCCGCGATTTCGCCCGCGCCTCGATGAATTTCGCGCTCAACCGCGGCTATCCGCTTTACCTGTCGACCAAGAATACGATCGTCAAAATCTATGACGGACGCTTCAAGGATATTTTCCAGGACATTTTCGACAGCGAGTTCAAGAGCAAGTTTGCGGAAAAGAAAATCACTTACGAGCATCGGCTGATCGACGACATGGTCGCAGCCGCGCTGAAATGGTCGGGCGGCTATGTCTGGGCCTGCAAGAACTACGACGGCGACGTGCAGTCGGACACCGTGGCGCAGGGCTACGGCTCGCTCGGGCTGATGACGTCGGTGCTCACCACGCCGGACGGCAAGGTGGTGGAGGCCGAGGCCGCCCACGGCACCGTCACGCGGCATTACCGCGAGCACCAGAAGGGCCGCGAGACCTCGACCAATTCCATCGCCTCGATCTTTGCCTGGACGCGGGGCCTCGCACATCGCGCCAAGCTCGACAACAACGCGGAACTGGCGAAATTCGCCGCCACGCTGGAAAAGGTCACCGTCGATACGGTGGAGTCGGGCTTCATGACCAAAGACCTCGCTTTGCTGGTCGGTCCCGATCAGAAGTGGCTGACCACCACGGGCTACCTCGACAAGGTCGACGCCAATCTGAAGGCCGCGATGGCGGCGTGATGTCCCGGATGGAGCGCTGCTGACAATCGGACGCAGCGCTCCTATCTAGGGTCGATGCACGAGACGACGCGCAAGCCAACCGCCCAATCGATGGCCAAGTCGACCGTCAAGCCGACCGCCGGACCGAGCAACGCATGGACGAGCTTCGGGACGCCCGTTCTGGTCGTGGCGCTACTCGGAATTTTGGCGTTGGCGGCGTGGTATGCGTCGCGGGCCTGGACCTCGGTCGTCGGACCGCCCATGCCGACGACGGGCTATGTCGCCATGACGCTCGGGGTCGTGTTTTCGCTTCTGGTCGGGTTCGCGCTGATGGCGCTGCTGTTCTATTCGAGCCGTCACGGCTACGACGACCGCGCATCCGAGCGGCAGCCCGAGTCCGACGACGTGCGCGACTAAGCCGCGCGTGTGCCCGCCCGTTGCGCGGTTGAACGCGCTCGGAGATTTGTCTAGCTTCAGCGGCCCTCAACCGCCCGCCACCATCGGAGAACGAGAATGACACGGACCATCCGTCTACAAAGCGACAGCAACGCGCACGATCGCCCGTGGCGGGTCGCCGTGGAGCAAGGCTTCTTCGCCGCCGAGGGCCTTAATGTCGAATATCACGAGGACAATCCCAAAGGCGCGGGGGGACGCGTCGCCGACTTTTCCCAGCGCTGGAAGGAGCAGCAGCTGCAGCAGGGCGCGCTCGAAGTCTATCCGGTCTGCGAATGGGGGGCGATCGAGCGGGTGCAGGCGCTCGGCGGCGGCAAGATCATCGGGCTCGACACCACGGTACGCACCGGCGCGCTGATGGTGCGCAAGGATTCCAAAATCCGCTCGTTGAGCGAATTGGCCAATGTGCCGATTGCCGTGACTTGGCACGCCGGCACGTTTTACGCCGCGATCGAAGTGCTGGAAGCGGCCGGCGTACCGTTCGCCGAGATCACGCTCGTTCATGCCAATGACCGGCTCGAAGCGCTGCTCAGCGGCAAGACCGAAGCGGCGGCTTTGATGGAGCCGCTGGTCAGCCGCGCGCTCGCCGCCGGCGCGCGCAAAATCGCCGACTTGCGCTGGCGCGGCGGCATCGTCGTCGGCGACGACGTCGACGAAGACACCGCCGCCAAACTGCGCCGCGCGCTCAATCGCGCCATCGAATGGCTGCGCGAGAACGAGGGCCGCTCGCGCGACGAGGTGCTGCGCGACCTCGCTCCCGAGCAGCGCGCGGACGGCCTGATGCCCGAACTGGTCGGCGTCAAAACCTACCAGGCCAGCGAATTTCAGGAAAAGGTCGACTGGATGCTCGACCGCGGCTTCCTCAAAGAGCCGCCCAAATACGGCGACGTGGTGCGCGGAAAATAGCGCTCTGCCTCGTTTGTTGCCGCAACGAAACGGCGGACTTCAAAAACAGAAATGCCCCCGGCGGGGAAAGTCGCCGGGGGCTTAACCCGCAGTGGGAAGCTGAAGATGGTGGAAGCCTTCCCGCCGCGGATCGCCGTCGTTCAACCACACAATTGCGGCGAGAGCTTGTGACGCGGCGCGACCTTTGGTCCTGTCGCGGCCGGTGTTGGATCGATCGGACCGCAGCTCACCGCCCCGCGCTCACTGAGTGGCGCTGGTGCGAAGCGGTACCGCAACAGCGCTGCAATCGATCGAAATCGGGGCGAAATCCGGCTCCGATCGAGCCTCGAACTAAAATGAGGCGCTCGCGCTAAATCTCTTATCCATATACGTATTTTCCGCGTCTTGACGCCGATCGTGGCTGTTCTGCGGCAATTTAGCGACCGATATCAACTTCATTTGAACTTTTGTTGCTTAGAACGCTATTCAAGTTCGAGACGACTAACTGATGAGAGCGGGCACGGTGTCCGCGCTTCGTCGGAATTAACCAAATGTGCGGGAATTTACCCCGCCCGATACCAGGGACCATAGCCATGACCGACCGCACCAGCAGGAAAGCACTGTTCGCGTTTATCGCCGCAGCCGCGACTTTGACCTCGACGACCAGCTTCGCCATGCCGCGTTATGACGGGCTGTGGAGTGTTTCGGTCGTCACGCAGAAGGGCGATTGCGATCCCGGCTATCGCTATCCGATCCGCATTTCGAACGGCGCGCTGGTCAATGCCGGCGCCGCCGGGTTCGACATCAGCGGCAAGGTTGGACAAACCGGCGCGATCACCGTGACGCTGAGCGCCGGCGGCAAGAGCGCCACCGGCTCGGGCCGGCTCGCCGGCAATGGCGGCGGCGGTTTGTGGACCGGCGGCCAGTGCTCGGGTTCCTGGACGGCGGAGCGCCGCGGCTCGTAGTCCCAACAAGATCGCGTCCCGGCAAAATTACGCGTCGCCGCGCGAGCTTATCCCTACCCTCCCCCGTGTCGAAGCCGGATGTTTCCGGCTTCGATCACTGGAACTTCCCAACACCGGCAAACCGCGTTGGGATGGGGGAGGGAATACGCGGGTACGCCACCGACTAGCCGGTCATGCCTCCGCCGCATCGTCGTCGTCAGCGGCGGCCCCGCCCTCTTCGCCGGCGAGAATCTTTTCCGCGATCAGTCCGGCATTCTGCCGCACCGCCGCTTCGATTTTCGCCGCGATATCGGGATTGGATTTCAGAAACACTTTGGCGTTCTCGCGGCCCTGCCCGATGCGCTGGCTGTCATAGGAAAACCAGGCGCCGGATTTTTCCACGACGCCGGCCTTGACGCCGAGATCGATCAATTCGCCGGTCTTGGAGATGCCTTCGCCATACATGATGTCGAACTCGACTTGCTTGAACGGCGGCGCCAGCTTGTTCTTGACCACTTTCACCCGCGTCTGATTGCCGACCACCTCTTCGCGTTCCTTGATGGCGCCGATACGGCGGATATCGAGGCGGACGGAGGCGTAGAATTTGAGCGCGTGCCCCCCGGTCGTGGTTTCCGGCGAGCCGTACATGACGCCGATCTTCATGCGGATCTGGTTGATGAAGATCACCATCGTGTTCGAGCGGTTGATCGAGGCGGTGAGCTTGCGCAGCGCCTGGCTCATCAGCCGCGCCTGCAGCCCGGGCTGGCTGTCGCCCATTTCGCCTTCGAGCTCGGCGCGCGGCACCAAGGCCGCGACCGAATCGATGACCAGAACGTCGACCGCGCCGGAGCGCACCAGCGTATCGGCGATTTCGAGCGCCTGCTCGCCGGCGTCGGGCTGCGAAATCAACAGATCGTCGACGTTGACGCCGAGCTTTCGCGCATAGATCGGATCGAGCGCGTGCTCGGCATCGATGAAGGCGCAGATGCCGCTGTTCTTCTGCGCTTCGGCCAGGCAATGCAGCGCGAGCGTGGTTTTGCCCGAGGATTCCGGGCCGTAGATTTCGACCACCCGGCCGCGCGGCAGGCCGCCGATGCCGAGCGCTATGTCGAGGCCGAGCGAACCCGTGGAAACGGTATCCACGTCCATCGACCGGTTATTCTTGCCGAGCCGCATGATCGAGCCCTTGCCGAAATTGCGCTCGATCTGCGAGAGCGCCGCATCAAGGGCTTTCGATTTATCCATGGATGGTCCTTCAACGAGACGAAGCGCTGCACTCATTGGTCGTGCTCCTTATGGCCGGGATTCGGAGGACACGGAAGCGCCGCCCCCTTTGCCCCATTGGCCCGCTGGCGAATGGCGATAACGGGCAATGTACACGATCTGTTCTCCGTTCGCAATATGCGTATTTATCCCTTCACAGCATTTAATGGTTGTGGTAGGTGGTAAATGCGGTCTCCCAAGGAGATCGTTAAATGCGCATTGTTCGAAGTTCAGCCTTTGATTTCCGAAAGGCGCTGATTTCTCCGTTTCGACGGCTGGAACGCCATACAAAAGAGCAATAGCCTTGGGTATGCACCGCATTCCCGCTGATATTCAGCACGCGCCCTTTTACCTCTACCGCACCCGCAAGGATGCGGAGGAAGGGAGCCGTTCGGCGGAACCGGCTTTTTTGTCGGCTATCCAACGGGGTTTGAAGAAATTTCCGTCCTTCTCTATGCAGTGACGAATTGGCACGTTGCCATCCGGGACGGGTTTTCGGTCATTCGAGTAAATAAGATCGGAGGCGGCGTCGATATTCTGGAATTTGATTGGCAGAATGGGAGTTTCCCCCCGGCGTGGCTGATCTCGCCGTTATCCCCCACTACATGCTCGGCTTAAAGGAAGAGGTTCATCAGGTCGTAGCCTTGCATCTGAGCATGTTTGTCAACGCTATCGACATTGCAAAATTGGGTATAGGTCCAGGCGACGATATTTTTTATGCTTGGCCGATTTGTCGATCACGACGGGCAGCAAGCAATGTGCCAGCAGCTCGGTTCGGGAATATAAGCGCAATGCCGCAGGCAATTGAGCTGGGCACGGGGGCAAAAAATATTCCCAGTTTTATTCTCGACGCGCATTCGAGGACCGGATACCGGGTTCTCCGGTATTCGTCTATCGAACATTTGGCTCCGATCTGACCACTGATCTAATTTCCCTCGAAAATTTGAATCTTTTCGGCTCTCTTCAAGTGAAGCCAGAGTCCCATTTTCTAAAATTGCTCGGGCTTCATTGGGGACAGTTTCCTGAGCAATGGGAGATTAAGTTCAAAAAGAGAACCATAATTGGTGAAGTTATGGCCCACGCAGATCAGCGTTATATTGAGGGCATGAGCGGGATGACGATGGCGATTCCCGCTTGGACAATCAGGGAGTTTCTCGATATGCCCAAATTTCGCGAGGCCAGAAATGAGGCCATTAATCAGGTTGCTGAGCATATCCGCGAGAACCGCATGGGACCGCCCCCCGTTTCCGAGTCCGCCGCAGAGGGATCCGACGCCAATCCCAATCACCTAGCGGATTTCACACGTCTTGTAGACGTGGCAGCCCAAAAGCGGCCACAAGGCGGTCAAACATAGCCTGGTGCGATTGCCGATAGTTTCGTCGATAAGTGAACTCGGCGACGTACTTCCACATGTGTTTCGCCGAAATGTGGACGTGAGTACCGCGCACTGCGCGCTTGAAATGTCCCCACTGTCCCTCAATCGTATTCGTGTGATGGACACCAGCAACCCATTGCTTTTGGCTGTGATTGACACGGCCGAACTGGTAGCCGTGCTTTAGATCGTTATACGAATCCCATTCGTCTGCCGTCAGGCGAGTCCCTTCCTTCACGTGCCCGCGCACGATGGACTCCAACGTATCTTGCGAGAGGTTCGGGATCGGGCCAGCACGCATCTTGCCGTCGCGTTCCACCATGCCGAACACAAGGCTCTTGTTCGATCCCTTGGCGCGGCGAACGCGGTTGCTCTGATAGCCGCCCATAACCGTTTCGTCGATTTCGACGTGCTTGCCGTCGCCACCGAGCGGGCCACCGAAGTCGGCCGAGGCCATCAGCTTGCGGAGTTCGTGGCACATACGCCAAGCGCACTTGTAGGTGACGCCTAGTTGCCTCTGGACCTCCGCGGCGGCCACGCCGTGGCGGGTGCTGGTCATGAGGTACATCGCGAAAAACCACTTGGTGAGGTTCGTGCGGCTCTTGTGGAAGATCGTGCCAGCGGCCGGGTAAATGTGGTGGCCGCAATGCTGGCAGACGAATGCCCGCCGCTTGGCGAGGGGGTGAAACCGCAAATCAGCGCCGCAGCCGGGGCAGGTGATTTCCGTCCCGCCGTAGTTTACTTCCATCAGTTTGCGGAGGCAGGCCGCATCGTCCCGGTAAATCGCCTGGAAGGCTTTGAAAGTGTGGGTTCCTGGCTTCATGACTATCCCCCTACCCTTGATTGTGGGGATACCCTACCAGCCCTTATAAATGCTGTAAAGGGATAAATACGCGCAATATGTTCTTTTAGGGGTGGGGGTGCTGTCCTAATTCCGAGGGTTTTGTCCTAAATTGCCGAGACCGCTGTCCTAGTTCGCGTTAACCTCGTATTAGCCAACGCTTGCACGCGCGTCTTAGTTGTCCGATTATCCGGTGGGGCGTCTGGGGGGATTTGTCGTGCGTAGTCGCGTTTGTGTGGCGATGGCCGCTGGCCTCGCATTATCAGCTTGCGCCGGTCGCGATCCAGAGCCCATCGCAACTGTACAACCGCAGGACCAATACTCCGACTGCACAATGATCCGCGCCGAAATCGAAGCTAACAATCAGAAAACGAAAGAACTGGCGGACGAGGAAGGCTGGAAGGTCGCTCAGAACGTCGCGACAGGTGTGGTCGGTCTAGTCATTTGGCCGGTTTGGTTTGGAATGGACTGGAAAGGAGCGGCCCAGAAAGACGCTGCTGCTTTGCAGGCCCGGCAGCAATATCTAACAACATTGGCAACGGAACGGTGCGCGCCGGGCTATAGACCTCCGCCGGCTCCCGGCGGCTACCCTTACATCCCAGCGCAGCCGCAGCCACCAGCCAAAACGTCAGGCAATACTCTAGTTCCGGGCCACTCCTAGTTTTCCACCATTAGTTGGCGGCCTCTTTCATTCCTCGTCGGCATGCGGTTTTGACGGCAACCGCTGCTTCAGCATTTCCACTGTCGCAATAAATTCCTCCGCACTCTCCGTATCGGTGAGACGCCCCGAAACCTCAATTCCGTTTCGCGTATAGACGATCCGGAATGGCTCAACCTCTCCGGGTGGGATCACGGGTGGCGCAATCCGAGGGTCAGGCTGCCGCTGCTGAATCACGGTATCCTCCTGCTTTTGGGCAGGATACACCCCCGATCCCGGCGTTACAAGGTCCATAGTCTCTCGATAGGACTTGATAACGCGGTCTATTGCATCAACGGCGAAATTACGTCGGATGAGGTAAGATCGCAAATTTTCGTCGCTCGGACGGTGCCCTTCCCATTCTTTGTCGATTTCCACAAACAAGGCCGGCTTTGAAGCCGCCTCTTTGATCGCCGCTGCTTTCTCGGCTGGCGACGGGGGGTAGAGGATCGTCACAGCCAACGGTGACACCCGCATCTTGTCGGCGGGAGCCTCTTCGATAAGGCCATATTTGCTAAGGGCAGAGACCGTACTGAGCGCCGCTCCGTTCAGACCGTTGTAGCCCAAGTGCTTGGCAATAACGTCCTTGGGCGCTGCCAAATGCTGCTCGGCATCATGAATAGCCTTCACCCGACTAATAGCTTCTGGAAGGCTTAGGGCAGGATAATTGGGGCTTCGGACACGGGCCATGATACGGCTCTCCTATCTGAGCCAATATCTACTGCAGGAACGATAACGTCGTCAACGTTATTTTTTACGTTTAGAAGAAAAACTTCTTGCCTAACGGATTTGACGGTGTATTATCAGCATATGGCACAGAATGACCGCTACGCAGAACGCCCCACCCGCTTGCAGGCGGATAGGGCGCTTTTGCGTTCGGAAGCGTGGCAGAGCGGCTTATCGCACCGAGCTTACCCCTCGGCGGACCTTTGGGCGTCCAAACCCCTCGCAGGGTCCCGTCAGTTCGAATCTGACCGCTTCCACCATTTAACCAGTGGGGCCGCCGTGGTTGCAGCCGCAGCGGCCCCCGATCATCAACCCCGGGATTTGGCCCCGAAGCGAACGACCGTTCTGGATAGTATACGCCTTGCAGGGCTTATTTTCCAGAACCACGGGCCTTCTCCCCAAATGACGGATTTGGCCCGCCATGAACAACCTTCCCCGCGACAAGCAGATTGAAATCATCGCCGCCCTCACTGAGGGCATGTCGATCCGCGCCGTTGAACGGCTGACTGGCGTTCACCGCGATACGATCATGCGCCTTGGCGCGCGTGTCGGCCGTGGTTGCGCCGAGCTGCATGACCGCATGTTTGTCGGCATCCGCACTGGCCGCCTGGAGCTGGACGAATTGTGGGCATTCGTCGGGTGCAAACAGAAAAACGTCATCCGTAAAGACGTTGCCGTGAAGTGGCGACCAATACACGTTCATTGCGTTGGCATCATCGGCCAAGGCGATTATCGCGTATCAAACTGGCAAGCGCACACACGGACACCACGGACATTTTTATCCAAGACCTGCGCCAGCGCGTGCTTGGCACGCCGGAAATTTCAACGGACGGATGGCATCCCTACCGCAACGCGATCCGCGACGCCTTCGGCGGTCGCGCCGCGCACGGCGTCATCAACAAGACCTACAGCGTAGTCAACTTGGCAACACCGGAAGCATCGCGCCGTTATAGCCCCGCCGCCGTAGTAGCCGTAAGCCGCGACGTAGTAAGCGGTATGCCGGCCGAGATTTCGACCAGCTACGTTGAACGGCAAAATCTCACGGTCCGCATGGGATCGCGGCGGTTTACGCGGCTCACTAATGGCTTTTCAAAGAAACTAGACAACCACGCGGCGGCGGTGTCGCTGTACGTCGCCCATTACAACCTCTGCCGATGGCATGAGACGATCCGCAGCACGCCAGCGGAAGCCCTTGGCCTGACGGATCATGCTTGGTCGATTGGCGAGCTACTGGACGCGGCCCTGGCAGTCGCCACGCCCGACCCGACCGAAACCGCTCCGGAGCGGCGGCGCAAATTTCAGGTAATCGAAGGCGGTCGCAAATGACCGCCTATTTAAGTGAAAGCATATCCTTGAGGCGAAGGGCCGCTTCCTCAGAAGTCAGCCGAGCAATAATGCGAACCTCTTCCGGCTCCGCTCCACCCCTCGTTTCATAGAGGAAATATCCGCTCGTATCCTCGATTTCCTCGCCTGAGAGTTCAATGCGCTTGTCTGTGAGGGGGGCGATGCAGAGCGTAGTTTCGGTATCAGTTTGCGCGCTGAAGTAGTATTCAGGCATGTTCAGCCTCCCGAGGTGATTCGTGGCAGACAAAACCCACGTCATGGTCAAAACGCCGGAAATCGATACCCGGCATCTCGCCGACTACATGGCAGGATCGGATCGCAAAAAGCGCGCCATTCTCATTGGCTGCAAATATCGTCCGCTTGCGAAGCTGTTGCAGCACAAAGAGGCGCGAATTGTTGTGGCTGGCGCGCTGCGGAGCGGCGAGACAGACCCGCAAAAGCTCAAGGAAAAAGCGGATGCTGTCCGCGCCAAGCTGGCGACCGACGATTTTGACGCACTCATGAATGAAGCTAATGCGGACTTTATCGAGCGGTTTAGCAAGATCATGGTGGACATAGAATTGCCGACCGCAGAGGTTTTGCCCGGCAAAGTTTTCCCGGCTGTTTCTGTCAATGGGGTCAAAGTTCGCTTTTCGCCCAACCTTTTGTTCCGCCGCATCACTCCCAAAACGAACAAGGTAAGGATCGGCGGTTTGATGCTCCGGTACGCTAAGGGAAAGGCCCTTGGGCCCCCGACGGGCGAGTTTCAATCCGCATTGATGTTTGGGCTGTTGAACGAGGTGAAAGAAGAGGAAGCGGCCGAACCAGAAAAGCCGCTTTGCCTGACTCTCGATGTAGTGGGCGCAGTCCTTTATCCGGCCCCCGGAAAGGCGGTGTCGATGTATGCCAACGCCAAGGCGGCGTGCCTGACGATTGCCGAACAATGGCCCAATCTGCCGCAGCCACCTGGCGCGGTCATTTAAGCGCATGTCCTAATTTCCCTCTGCGCCTGTCCTAATTCGGACAGTACCGGGGTGGGGGCACATATATCCCCTAGGAACATGTAAATGAAACTGGTATGTTCCGCATGTACCCCTACTAGCCCTAGGATTGGGCTAAGGGAGACGTACACATGTGGATTCTCGTTCGACTGTCGGTCGCGGCGGCTTTGGCCGTGAGTGCCGGATTTGCATGGACGGTCGGTCAAAGCGGTCTGCAACAGGCCAACCGTAACCTTTGTGATTTGTGGGCGAGCCTGCCTTTACCGCCGTATAAGTCCTGCGAATTTCAGAATGCGCTGGTCTATTCCTGGTTAGCGGTTGCGATCATTGCCGTGGTTTGGTTGCTGGTGGAGTTTTTTCGGATCACAATTGTACGGCGGTTCATCAGCGCCGCGACCAAGGGGCTATGGCTAAAATTGGAACCGTACCTCGTAATAATAGGTCTGGTCGCAATAGTTGGCGGAGCACTCTTAGTCGGCTATGTCGCGCTCAAGCAATCGGGGGACTTGGCCGCCCTCAAGAAGCAGCTCGCTAGTCTTGCAATTCCGCCATCGTCAGGATCGTCGCCGCGAGCGTCAATGCTGACTGGAAGGACCGTCTCTGGCTTGGAAGTAGTGCAGCGTTTAGAGCAACTTGAAACAGAGTTGGCCTCTACCAAACAAGAGTTGACGGACACCCAACAAAGACTAGCCGACGCCCAAACTCCTAAATCCCCCACAACAAGACTAGGCGGCCTAACTGCAACTCAAATTCCTGCCGCCGTTTCACCGTCTCCCCCGTCCGCTGCGCGGTATACGCCTTACGAAAAAGAACAACGTCTTCGCGCCGTAGATGAAATTTATACTGTAATCGCTACTCAACTGCAACCGACATACGATGAAGGCCGCGCGCTTATTTATGAGATTTATCAAAAAGAGGCCGTGGACGTTCGAGCAGAACAGCGCCTTTCTGACTATCTCGACAAGGTGCGAGCGGGATTTGATAATTTGAAAACGCTCCAAAAAAAGTATAGTTATTTTGCGGATATTGTGCAGACAGCAACGACGAATAAGTTCAGCGTTGTCGTCGCGACCCACGAGGCTGGAAATCTCATTCCGGAACTCGCGGCTCTGCGAAGCAAAGCCCCAAATGATATGCACTGGTTTTTGTTGCGTGACACAACAATGCTGGGGGCGGTTTCTCAGATCAGAGATTTTGAGCAATATCTGACGGATACGACTGCGGCACTCCAACAAAAGCGCGCGGAGATTGAAAAGAGGGAGGTTTCCTCAGGACAATGACAGCAACAACTAAACGACGGTTTGATCGTCTCCTGCATGCGATGGCTACCCAACCCGAACCTTCGGAAAAGCCTGCAAAAGACAATCGAACATCAGATAAGGCGAGTGGCGCAGGTTATGGCGATACTCGAACTCGCGAAGGTAAGTCTGAAGCTACTTCTTCGAAACGTGCACGTAAGTCCCGTTGATCCCGCGCTTCACGTTCGCCCAGAAGCCTTCAATCGTATTCGTGTGTACATCGCCGCGCACGTATTCCTTGCGATGAGTGGTCAACCATTTCGTGTTCGTAGCCGTATTTTTCCGTTAGCAATTTGAACGCCGATCCCTCATCCGTATAAATTTTTGATCCGGGCTTCACGAACGACACAACGTGCGGAATGATGTTCGCCTTGGTGCGCGTCACAACATGCCGCGTCAGCACGTCGCCGCCGCGCTCCACTATGCCGAACACCACGGCCTTGTCATCGTGAC
Source organism: uncultured Alphaproteobacteria bacterium (assembly GCA_963775515.1). Classification (GTDB taxonomy): domain Bacteria; phylum Pseudomonadota; class Alphaproteobacteria; order Rhizobiales; family Xanthobacteraceae; genus BOG-931. The sequence continues at coordinate 231,372 of CAVZIQ010000005.1, forward strand.
CGGCCTTGTCCTTGCCGCCGATGAAAGTTTCGTCGATTTCGACGGTCTTGCCGGGGCCGCCAATCGGGTAGTCGCCGTCAACGTAGCCCATGTATTTGCGGATCAGGTTGCACATGCGCCATGCCGTTTTATAGGTCACGCTTAAGCTGGCGCTGCACTTCTTTCGCGGCCACGCCGTTCCGGGACGCGCAGAAAAGGAACATCACGAAAAACCAGTCCCGCAACGGCGTCCTGGTGCTCTCGAATGGCGTCCCGGCCGTGGGGTAGACCTGATAGCCGCAATGCTCGCACTCGAATGAGCGGCGGCTTTTGACCCGGTAATAGGTCGCCTGCTTCTGGCACTTGAAGCAGGTCAGGCGCTCGCCAAACCGCGATCCGCATGAGATGGTTTAGGCAGGCGTCCTCGTCCGGGAACCGCTTATTGAACTCTCGGATATTCGGTCCTTTGCGGGCCATGGGACCCTCCTATAGCCCCGACGTCTGGAGCATATAGGTACTGTATCAGGCTTTGTTCTACATGTCTAGAGGGGATATATGCGGGTGGGGGTACTGGCCCCTTTCCATGCCGCCGGTCCCTTTTGGATTGTGGGCTGGCCCCTTTTGACTGCGACGCCAATGAATTGGTTGCACAACCAGTCATCTTTCAACTGTTCTCCGACTGAAATACCATTTTCCCATCCGCGATTTTGCGGACTAACAACGGGGAAATGGATGACGATACAGCCAATAGGCGCGATCACAGCGTATGCCGGAACGTCACCGCCGAATGGGTGGCTACTGTGCGATGGAAAGGCAATTCCGCCGGGCTCGCAATACGATGAACTGAGACACCTCGTAGGAACGAATACACCTGATTTGCAGGGCTATTTCCTTCGAGGATTAGATCAGGCGGGAAAGGTTGATCCCGGCAGGAAACTTCTGGACATCCAATCGGACGGCATAGGCCCGCACACTCACACGTACAATAATTCGTACATTGGCCCGGCTGGCCTATCAGGTGCGGGCGCTCCCAATGTGGTGGCTTACATTGATCACAACGCGCAAACCGGCGCTCAAACTCCCGCGCCGCCGGGTGAAACAAGACCCAAGAACAAGACAGTGTCTTACATCATCAAGGCAGTTGACGAAGGGTAAGTTCGGTTCACAAAGAGGCCGCCTCAGTTGGCGGCCTCTTTCATTTTTGCGTCACGAATCTCTGCCGCGTGCGTGAAGCACTCCGCAGCACGCCGGCGATGGCACTTGGCATCGCGGATCGTGTTTGGACGATTGGCGATTTGCTAGACACCGAGCTGGCCACACACTCGATCGCGCCGACTCCAAGCGCGCCGGATCGGCGCAAGCGGCTTGGGTAATAGAAGGCGGTCGCGAATAGCGAGGAACGCGGAAAGCGATAGGCCGTTCATTGTGGCTTATCCCACGCATCGGTTTCAATCAGCACCATTAAATTACGGCGCAAAAATCCGGCGTAATTCATAAGCCAATTATGAGTTCCGTTGAAAGAGCCGCCATAGGTGAAATAAGGTGCGTTCAAATATGGAGTAAAATCTGCAAATCGTGCTGCCGCACCCGACCCAATATTTTGCTCTATCCATGCGAACGTCTGTTCTTTCCAAGCAGTTATTTCCGCACCATATTTTTGAACATCTTCTTCGTTAGTGATTTTTCTATCAGCTAATAACCGGGCACTATCGGCATAGAACTGTCGGAGTTGTCCCTTAATCGCAGCGCGATCTCGTTTTTTGTTTAATTGCTGCGTTAATTCAGCAGCGGACTTTTCTGCTGTTAATCGCGCCGTATGTTCTTCATTCCACATCGAATAGGGCGCAAGTAGCAGCCGTATGAGCACAATCGAGCCTAAAACGACTAATGCTGTCTGCCACGCAGTGGGATTAACGGGCATTTTCATCCCCGGCACAAAATAAGTAACGAGTCCAAAGCCGATGATGAGAAGAAAGATGATGGCTTGGGCCGTATCCAATGACGGGTAGAACGCCGTGACAAAAACTCGATAAATGAAGTCCATGGCAGAATCCCTCCTTGGGGTGATTGTACCCCCAAAGAGGCTTCCCGCAGCGCGGGTAATAATTGCCACCTCATGCTAGGTGGCCGGTTTTGGATCGGCGAATGGGCGGAACCGGCCAGTTCCGGGGGTGTGGGTAATTCCGCGCCTTTGTCCCAAATTGCAGGGAACGGTGTCCTAATTTACGATGCTGATTTAGGTGCAGACGTTTGAGGCCGCAAATGCGCATTGTGAGCAATTGCCAGGATCGCGCCCTGCTGCTTTTGCAAATAGCGCAGGAAAACCCTCAATTTGAGGAGCAGGCGGCTTATCTGGCCCGTGAGCGGCTTGCCGTTGCCGCCATGCGGATCGCCTTAGGCCGGATCGAGCTCCCCCAAAAAGAGGTCCGCGCCGGTTAGGAAAAAGGCTGGTCAATTTTGCACAGACCACCCTCGAATCGTATCTCAGAATTGAGATCACAACCGGGCGTTAGGGGAATGACATGGCAATTCCGAAAAACGGTATGCACAAGGCTTATGTGCGTTACGCCGAGCATTGTTTGAATTTGGTGACCGCGATAGAGAGTCAGGATGATCGAGCCATCAACCGCGAAATGGCGGCCGAATGGCTGAAACTCGCGGATGCTATCGCGCACCCGTTGAAGTGATGTAGGCCGCCTCGGTTGGCGGCCTCGTTCATTTTGAGCTTATTCACAGCCCAAGTCCCGCCACCAAAACCCACATGATGATAAGCCCGGCGAATACTAAGCCGAGGATGATCGCGGATTGCTTGAGACTCTGATGGGTTTCCGGGTTCATGTTGCCTCTGTTGGCGGCCTCTTCGTTCGGTACTGGACCCTTTCGACAGCTCTTTCAACAGACTGGCCCCTTTTGAATTCGAGGGTGGCCCTTTTTCGAAATGGAGAAATAGCTTCGAGTCGGCGCTGGCGGCAACGCTGCAACGATTTGGCCCCGAATGAAAGCCGCCGCAGTTGCTGGCCTCTTTCACCGGCCGTTTGGCTGTCGCTGGACTTCTCACAGTCGATCGCCATCGCGAGATCCTACTACGCTCATGGCCGCTTCGGCCCTACCCCAAGACCCGGCACTTAGTCTCGCCGTTGCAATGCCGCGGCTCTTTCTTTTGGCTCCAGCCGCCCCTTCGCCTTTTTGAGATTTATCAAAGCTGTGACGGCCAAGCCTGCTACGGTGCGGAGTGGCTTCCTTTCTCTACCGATGTCCCAATACGGGCCTCAACGTCCAAGGCTGGATCGCCGACGATCCGACCGACGGCGAAGCGGATACCTATGACGCGATGACCTGCACGGCATGTACGCGGGTGCATTTGGTCAACCCGAAAACCGGCAAAGTCGTGGGGGCCGATGAGACGTAAATAAGCCGCCGCGCGCGGCACCCTCATCCCCAGCGGCCGGCTTGAATTGGGAACGAGCGGCGCATTTCGACGTTGAAAATGCGGAAATACCTCTATTTGGGGGTATCGGATGAGCGATCGGGTGCAAGTGGTTCTTGTCGGCAGCTTCACCGTGCTGATCTGCAGCGTCCTGATTTATGCCGCCTTTTACGGGACCGACCCATTCTGGCCTCTCGTGGCCGCCATAAACCGCGCCCATTATTGAACGGACGCAGGATTGATTGACCTAGGTCAATGCCTCCGCCGCCGCAATCCGCCATGATGCGAGGGTGGATAGCGATCGCATCAAACCAGCCTGCTCAAACTGCGCAAAACCAGTGCACTTGGCGCGGAGCATTCCCAGAATCGGCGGGCTGCCGGAGCTTTGGGTCTATAGCTGCAAACAAAATGCGGCGTGTCGCTGACCGAGGCCGAGGACCGGGCGCAGGGCGCCGCGGATCATCGATTTGTCGGGGCCTGACTGCTTTTTGCCGTGCGCCGGGCGCGAACGACCAAATCGCGGTGGCTTGATGCCATGTCGGCCGCTATCAAGCGCTCATGAGTCATCAAGCTCCGCCGCCGACATTTCTGAGCCACGCCGATCTGCGCAGCGTCGTCCGCCTGGCGCCGCTCGTCGCCATCGATCTCGTCATTCGCAATGCCAAAGGCGAAATCCTGCTCGGCTTGCGCAACAACGAGCCGGCGAAAGATTCGTTTTTCGTGCCGGGCGGCATGATCCTGAAAAACGAGCGGCTGCGCGACGCCTTTGCCCGGATTCTGAAAAACGAGACGAATTTCACGGCGGCTATCGAGGACGCCCGGCTGCTCGGCGCCTACGAGCATTTCTACGCCAACAATCGCTTCGGCGATGCGGACTACGGCACCCATTACGTGGTGCTGGGCTATGAACTGAAAATCGACGACACCGCGGCGATCAAGCCCGACAACCAGCACAGCGAATTGCGCTGGTGGACCGAGCCCGACCTGTTGGCGTCACCGGATGTTCACCACAACGCCAAAGCCTATTTCCGCGCGTCGTAACGGGCCGGCCATTTAACAATTTCACAAGTTTCGGTTGTGTAATTTGCGCCCCGGGGCGATCCAGAACGGGGTGAAGGGTATGGTGCGCGTGCTTTGGGGCTTTCTCAATGACGTTCGCGGGGCGACCGCCATTGAATATGGATTGATCGCGGCCGGAATTGCGGTGGCAATCATCGCCGTGGTGCAAGGTCTCGGGACCCAGCTGAATACGACCTTCTCGAACGTCTCGGGCGCGCTGAAATAGCGTTCCTTACGCCTCGATGACGATCTTCGGCGCCTGGCGGCTTGCGCCTTGCAAGCCGTCGCGCACGCGCGCGGCGATGTCGCGATAGCATTGCGCAAGCGGACTGTCCGGCGCGGTCGCGACCACCGGCAATCCGGCGTCGGATTTTTCCCGGATCACCATGTCGAGCGGCACCTCGCCGAGAAACGGCACGCCGAGCCGTTCGGCTTCGTGCCGCGCGCCGCCATGGCCGAAAATATCCGAGCGCGTGCCGCAGTGCGGGCAGATGAACGTCGACATGTTCTCGACAATGCCGAGCACCGGCACATTGACGCGGCGGAACATGGCGATGCCGCGCCGCGCGTCGATCAATGCGAGGTCCTGCGGCGTCGAAACGATGACCGCGCCTTTGAGCGGCACCTGCTGCGCCATGGTGAGCTGCGCGTCGCCGGTGCCCGGCGGCATATCGACCACCATGACGTCGAGCGTGCCCCACTCGACCTCGCGCAACATTTGCGTCAATGCCGACATCACCATCGGCCCGCGCCAGATCATCGGCGTTTCCTCTTCGATGAGAAAGCCGATCGACATCACCGGCATGCCGTGGCGCTCGATGGGTTTTAGCCGCGTGCCGCCGATCGTCTGCGGGCGCTCGCGGATGGCAAGGAGTTTCGGCATCGACGGCCCGTAGATGTCGGCATCGAGAATGCCGACTTTCAGGCCGAGGTCGCGCAGGCCAAGCGCGAGATTGACCGCAGTCGTCGATTTGCCGACGCCGCCTTTGCCGGAGGCAACCGCGATGATCGCGGCAACGCCGGGGATGCCCGCCGGCGACGGCGCGCCGGGAGCAGCTCCGTGACCGGATCTTGTGCCATGCCCCGGCGGGGCGGCGCCCGGCGCTGCCTGGGCACGCTGCGGCGGCCGCGCGGCGCCGCGGCCCGCACCGGCGGCGCGCTCGGCGGTCAGCGCCACCATGACCGATTTGACGCCGGGTACGGCGCGGATCGCGCTCTCGGCGCGTTCGCGCACCGCTTCCCAGGCGTTGACCGCGCCGGCGTCGACCGTGATCGACAAAAACACCTTGCCGTCGCTGGCGACGATTTCGGAGAGCTTGCCGGTCGCCGGCAGGGCCGAGCCGTCGGGGCCCGACACCTTGCCAAGGGCCGCGAGAACGTCATCCTTGAGGTCTGTCATGACGCCCTACATAGGCCGCTTGAGCCCCTTGTGGTAGCGGTCAACCGCCCCCCGTTGACGCGCCGCCGCCGGACGGGCCATGACCAGTACAAATTTATGGAGGACACAAAATGGCGAAGGTCGCATTCGTAGGCCTCGGCGTGATGGGCTACCCGATGGCGGGGCATCTCAGAGCCAAGGGCGGCCACGAGGTCACGGTCTATAACCGCACCGCCGCCAAGGCCGAAAAATGGCTCGGCCAGTTCGGCGGCAAGAGCGCGCCGACGCCGCGACAGGCGGCCGAGGGCCAGGACTTCGTCATGGCCTGCGTCGGCAACGACAACGATTTGCGCGAAGTGATGCTGGGCAAGGACGGCGTCTTCGCAGGCGTCGCCAAGGGTGCGACCGTGGTCGACCATACCACCGCATCGGCCGAGATCGCGCGCGAGCTTCATGCCGAGGCGAAAAAGCGCGGCTTCGATTTCATCGACGCTCCGGTCTCTGGCGGCCAGGCCGGCGCCGAGAACGGCGTGCTCACGGTGATGTGCGGCGGCGACATTGGCCCGTTCGCCAAGGCCGAGAAAGTCATCGCGGCCTATGCCCGCGCCTGCAATCTGTTGGGCGCGCCGGGCTCGGGCCAGCTTGCCAAAATGGTCAATCAGATCTGCATCGCCGGGCTGGTTCAGGGGCTAGCCGAAGGATTGCATTTCGCCATGAAGGCGGGACTCGATATCGAAAAACTGATCGCCACCATCTCCAAGGGCGCGGCGCAGTCCTGGCAGATGGAGAACCGCTACAAGACCATGGTCGCCGGCAAATTCGATTTCGGCTTCGCCGTCGACTGGATGCGCAAGGACCTCGGCATCTGCCTGTCAGAGGCACGGCGCAACGGCGCGCACCTGCCGACCGCCGCGCTGATCGATCAGTTCTATTCCGAAATACAGAAAATGGGCGGCAAGCGCTGGGATACGTCGAGCCTGATCGCGCTGCTGCAACGGTAAGTGCTTCGTCCTCCCCCGTGAAAACGGGGGAGGACGCCATTTCAATCCACCGGCTCGATATGCGCGTCCTTGGCGAGCTGCACCGTTGCCGCCATATCGTCTTTGACGAACTTGCCGAATTGATCGACGCTCATCTGCTCCGGCTCGACGCCGAGTTTCGCCAATTTTGCGGCGATATCCGGATCGAGCAGCGCCTTTTCCGTCGCATCATGCAAGGTGTCGACAACGGCGCGCGGCGTGTTTGCCGGCGCGGACAATCCAACCCAGAAATTAAACTCGGCGGCCGGATAGCCGGCCTCGGCGATGGAGGGCACGTTTGGCAACAGCGGCGCGCGCTTGAGCGAACTCACCGCGAGCAGGGTGAGGGTGTCGCTGCCGAGCGCCGAGGCCGCCGCCGCCAGCGGAATGAAATAGAAATCGATGCGCCCGGCCATCACTTCGGTCAGACCGTTTTCCTTGAACGGCACATGCCGAACGTCGATATTGGCGGCAAGCCGGAGCTTCTCGCCCGCCATATGCGACGAGGAGCCGATTCCCGCGGAAGCAAAAGTGAGCACGCCGGGTTTTGCTTTCGCCGCCGCGACGAGATCGGCGACCGTCTTGAAGCCGCTCGCTTTCGAGGCGACCAGCAGGTTCGGCTGAACCCCGAGCATCGCCACCGACTCGAAATCTTTATCCGGATCGTAAGGCAGGTGCCGGTGCAGCACCAAACCGGTACCCATCGAGGTTGAGCTGGTGACAAGCGTGTAGCCGTCCGGGTCCGCTTTGGCGACGTTCTCGAAGCCGACGATGCCGCCGGCTCCGGGCTTGGTTTCGATCACCATCGGCTGACCGAGGAGTTGCGAGACTTTATCGAGCACAACCCGGCTGACGCTGTCCGACGCGCTTCCGGCGGGGAATGGGCTGATCACCCGGATCGGCCGCGATGGATAGGACCCCGCGGCGGCAGCCGCCCTTATTGAGACGAAAGCCGTGCCAAAAATGGCGCCGGCGAAAGCGCGGCGTGATAGCACTTGAACCTCCCTAGATGTCAGTCGGCGATGCGGGATCGCCCATTGGACGGACGTATTCCGTCACCGCTATTGGCAGTGATAGCAGCTTCTGACATTTTTTTAACAGGGCCACCAATCGGCGCGGCTGCCAGTTGCCCCGACCCTGCGCCGAACGGATGGAACTCTTTGCCCTTGGTGGGACTTTCTATGCCTGGGCCGAGGGGATTTCATTGCGTATTGGCCCGGAATTTTCACCCGGATCGGCACAATGCACGAAGTCAAATTCAGGCTGGTGAATCCCGGCCTCAATCCGCGTCGGACCAAGCTCGAAATGCCCGGTTGGGCCGGCCGGCCCGAACCGCGCACCGATGGCTCGCACGAATATGCCTGGCATTGCGCGCCGTTTACCGAGGGCGCCCAATACGGCATCGAGATTTTCTATCCCCATCGCAACGAACTTCGCGTCACGAAAACAGACGGCAAGCTGGTTTTCGACGGCGATTTTGGCCCGCCGCCCGACGAAAGCGACCTGATGTGGCCGCCGTTTCGCAGCTTCAGCCAGGATTATTACAGTTACCAGCTCTTGCTCGATCTGAAAGTCGGAAAGGATTGGGCGGTACGCACCGAGCCGCATCCGCGGTTTTACACCGATCCGACCGGCACGGTGCCCATTGCGGTGCCAGCGCTGTTGCGGACCGAATGGTGGCCGATGATCTCGTTTGTGATCTTCAAGGCGCCGGTGGAAGGATGCACGCACATTTTCCGGCCCGACGAGCCGATGCTGCAAATACTCGTTCTGCCGGTGACCTCCGATTTCACGCTCGTCGCCATGGCTGAGGAAGAAGCCGCCGAGCGCGAACTGCGCGGACGGCGCATTCACGGCAGCCGCCCCACCCTCGCCGCCGACTCAACGTGGACTTCGGATACCGACACCGTGTTCGACGGCACCTATCGCCACCTCCTTCGCGCAGCGAAGAGGAGAGAACGCGAGAAATAGACCGTCAGAATCGCCGGGAAAATAGCAAGCGAGCGTCCAAAAGGGACGCCCGCTTGCTGGCCAGTTTGTTAGTTGTGGTGATGATGATGGTGATGATGATGGTGATGGTGCCGCCGCCGGATCACGACGTGATGGTGGTGATGATGGTGGTGATGACCGAGCTGAACCGAAATCTGGGCGACCTCGTTGGTCGATTGCTCGGCCTGCCGGGCGGCTTCCGCCTTCAACAACGGCACCGCGTTCGGGACAGGATCAAGGAGATCCCGGTAACTTGTCGCCGGAGCGAGCTGTGGCGTCTGCGCCGGCGTCGCTTGAGCCGCCGTCACTGTGGTCAATGCAGCGGCTGCTCCCAATAATCCGGCTATTCTCTTGTCCATAATTCCTCCAATGGAAGTGACCACCCCTTTACCCCAAACGACTAATCCATGTGCCGGGCATTGGTTCCGAATAGCCCCTAAGCCCTTTCGGTAAATGGAAATTTGCTTCGCAGAACCGCCTACGTAGAACGTTTTCCGGAACCGCCATGACAATCGGGCGTTACGATGATCGAGGCCCACCGGGAGCGATGCTTAGAAGATGAGAAGGACGACGCGATGAACAGCCTTGCTCGCTTTGGTTTCTGGACATGCGCCGCGATCTACACCGCGATTGGCGTCATCGGCGTTTTCTTGCTCAGTGCCCAACCCAACGTCGCAAATTCGATGGAGGGCTACGGCACGATTCACCCTCCGGCGCAGAAATAATCCGCAGCCGAGGCGCTCGCCGTTCTACGCCGCTGCACTCTGGCGGGCCGCAACCGCTTCGTGCCAGCGCCGCACATGGCCAAGCTCGTCCGGCACGGCAAGCTTCGACACCCGCATGAAATCGACCGCCACCAGTGCCGTAATGTCGGCAACTGTAAAGTTTGCGCCGGCGATGTAGGGTCTGTTTTTCAGTTCGCCGTCGAGGAGCTTCAAGAACGTGAAGACGCGCGGCTTGTTCGCCTCGCCCCAATCCGGCACCTGCGGCTGGACCATCTGCTTCATGGCCGGATGCAGATGCTGGAACACGCTTGCAATGGGAAACAGGAGGTGAAGCTCCGCGCGACAATTCCACATTTCGACAAGCGCGCTGTCGAGCGCGCCGCGGCCGAACAGCGGCGGCTCGGGGTTGAGCGCTTCGAAATAGCGGCATATCGCGATCAATTCCGCGATCACGGTACCGTCGTCGAGCACGAGCGCCGGCACACGCTGCAACGGGTTGATGGCGGTAAACCTATCCGAGCGCTGCTGTAAGGCCCCGAGGTCGACCTGCTCGGTCGGGATTTTGATACCCTTTTCGGCCAGGAAAATGCGCACCCGGCGCGGATTGGGGGCACGGCCGCCATCGTAGAGCTTCATTGCGTTTGCCTCCTTATCCCTTTGCGGAACATCGATTTATGGCGCCACGTTAACGCGCTATGCTTGGCCTCGCCAGCGCCCGGTCGGCCGACGGCTACGCTGCGGCGGGCCGGCCCCATCGGCGGGCGGCCGAAATGTAAAGGAATGCTTGCCGAAGGCGCGCCGTCACGCGCCCTTAAGCCTCGTCTTAAGGAATTTGGGCCACTTTTGGCGAAGTCTCGCCAGCCTCGGACCGCGATGCCCAATACAATCAGTGAAACGCACGAGCTTGCATCGCCGGCGGCCGCTCCGTCGACGACGCGGCGGTTCGCGTCCCAGCACGTGCGCGAAGCGCGCGACCGGCTCACATCGACGAGCGGCACGCGGCCGGTGTTCGATTACGAGCTGCTGCGCCAATTCGCGCAGAACCGCATTTCCGCGTCGCCGGTCATCCTAGTGCTCGTCATCACTATCGGCGCGCTGTCGGGCCTGTGGACAGGAGCATTGGTCTGCGGCGTATGGACCGCCGGCGCGCTCCTCATCCATTTCGTCGTCATTCGCGCCTGCCGCCAGTTCCTCGAAGAGCCGCCGTCGACCACGCAGCTGCGCCAATGGCGCATGCGCTTTATCATACTCGATCTGTTTTTCGGGATGGCGTGGACGTTTATCCTGATCAATCCGATCGGCATGGACGATCAGGCCGCCACCTTCATGCTGTTCGTCATGCTGTTGGTGGTGGCGATATCGAGCATGCTGGCGTCGAGCCTGCCGGTCGCGGTATTCGCGCTGACCTTGCCGGTCACCATCGCGCTCGCGCTCGATTTCGCGGTCAAAGGCACGCTGCACGACTATATCCTCGCCATCATGGCGCTGACGGCGGAAGGCTACTTTTCCCTGCTCGCTTACCGGCTCTACTCAACGACGCTGGCGACGCTCGAGGCGCGGGCCGAAAAGGACGCCCTGATCGGCGAGCTCGAACAATCGAAGTCGGTTTCCGACGAAGCGCGGCGCCGCGCGGAAACCGCCAACATCGCGAAATCGCGCTTCCTCGCTCAGATGAGCCACGAACTGCGCACGCCGCTCAACGCCATTCTCGGCTTCTCCGAAGTGATGAAAGGCGAAATTTTTGGCCCGCACGGCGTGGCGATGTACAAGGACTACTCCGCCGACATTCATCATTCCGGCGTGCATCTGCTCAATCTTATCAACGAAATCCTCGATTTGTCGCGCATCGAGGCCGGGCGTTACGAGCTCAACGAGGAAGCGGTTTCGCTCAATCGCGTCGTCGAAGATTGCCATCATCTGCTGAAATTGCGCGCCGGCAATCGCGGCATCACCATTCATGAAATGTTCGAGCCCGACCTGCCGCGGCTATGGGGCGACGAGCGCGCGGTGCGGCAGATTTGCCTGAACCTGTTGTCGAACGCGATCAAATTCACGCCGCAAGGCGGCGAGATCTGGCTCAAGGTCGGCTGGACCGCCTCGGGCGGTCAGTACATGAGCGTAAAGGACACCGGACCGGGCATTCCGGAGGAGGAGATCCCGATCGTGCTCGCCTCGTTCGGCCAGGGCTCCAACTCGATCAAATCGGCCGAGAAGGGCGCCGGTCTCGGCCTACCGATCGCCAAGAATCTCATCGACCTGCACGGCGGCACCTTTACGCTGAAATCGAAGCTGCGCATCGGCACCGAAGTCATCGTCACCTTTCCGCCGGAGCGCGTCATGTCGGCGCTGGCGCCGATTGCCGAGAAGGCGCCGCCAATTCAGCCGCAGGCCGAGATGTCGTCATCCTCGTCTTCGCCCGAAGATTCGACGAGCCGCGCCAAGCGGGCTTTATTCGGCACCGGCGGCTAGGCCGATTTAGCGGGCGAGAGTGCGCGCCTTGCCTTCGCCGGCTTCGCGTCTATGGTGCCTCGCCATTTTCATGGGATGATCGACGTGCGCCGGCGCTTGCTTTGGATTCTTCTGATCGGGATCGTGATCGCGATCCTCGTCCTCATTGCGCAGAACGGGCAAGGGTCGGTCGGGCCGCTGTCCACCGACGCGTTCGGCTCGCTCGCCTACAAGATCGCGCTCCTCGTGTTCCTCACCGCGGCGGTGCTGACGATGTTCCGCGAGCGCTTTATGCAAGCGATCACCGCGGCGCTGCTGTGGGTCGTGGTCGGGCTCCTCCTGGTGATCGGCTATTCCTACCGCTTCGAATTAAAAGAGGTCGCCGACCGGGTAACGGCCGAGCTGATCCCCGGCCATGTCATCTCGCATGGCCGAACCGTCGAGGTCGCGCGCACCGGCGCCGGCGATTTCGACATTGCCGCGCAAATCAACGGGGCGCGGGTTCAGATGGTGCTCGATACCGGAGCAAGCTCGGTGGTGCTGACCCAGGACGACGCCAAGGCGGCCGGGCTGCCGCTCGATCTGCTCAACTATAGCGTCGGCATCGACACCGCCAACGGCCGCACCCGCGCCGCGCCGGTGACGCTCGATCACATTGCGGTCGGCAGCCTGGAAGAGAAGTCGGTCGACGCGCTGGTGGTGCAGCCCGGCCAGCTCAAGACCAGCCTGCTCGGCATGAGCTTTCTCAACCGGCTGCAAAGCTGGCAAGTCAACGGCGACCGTCTGGTGCTCAAGGGCTATCCTTGAACGCTAAACGTTGAAAAACAAGCTGACCAGAAACCGCGCCGACACCAGCAACAGAAAGCACGAGAACGCGAGTTCGAGCGTGCGCCGCGAGAGGCGATGCGCCAGCCGTGCGCCATAGGGCGCAGTGAGGCTCGATACCGGCGCCATCACCGCCACGCCGATCAGCGACACGAAGCCGAACGACAGCGGCGGCAGGAGCGCCTGGTGCGGCAGGCCGGCCAGCATATAGCCGAGCGTCCCGACGATCGTAATCGGCACGCCGAGCCCGGCCGAGGTCGCAACCGCCTGGTGGATCGACTTGCCGTAGAGCGTGAGCACGATATTCGACAGTGAGCCACCGCTCACACCCATCAGCGAGCCCGCCAGTCCGATGCCGAAACCGTAAGCCGTCATCGGCACCGGCCCGGGCAGTTCGGTGCCGAGGTTCCAGCGGTCGCCGGCGAACAGGAATTTCGTCGCAATAAACGTAGCGACCACGACGAACGCGATCTTGAACACCGCCGGCGGCGCAAACGCCGCGATCGCCGCGCCGCAGGTGACGCCGATCACGGCGGGCAGCGCCCACAGCCTGATCACGCGTGGGATGACGAGGCCCTTTTCCCGGTGCGTCAGAAAGGAGCGCACCGTCGTCGGCAGGATGATGGCGATCGAAGTGCCGACGCAAAGCTGCATGCGCACCGCCTCCGCCACTCCGAGCAGTTGGAAAACCTCGTAGAGCACGGGCACAATGACCGCGCCGCCGCCGATGCCGAACATGCCGGCAAGAATTCCGGTGATGACGCCGGCGATGACGATTGCCACCGCGAGCCACGCTATCTCGCTCAACGAGACGCCGAATATCATTCTGTGATGCTGCTTTGCGTGACGGAGCTACGCGGCGATGTGAGCCAATTCGCGGCCGCTGTCCAGCGCACCGCCGGTAATGGACGAGTCTGAAACAAGCGCGAGCGCCGCGGTGAGAAGTTCGCCGCCGGCTTGTGGCGACGTCGCGGCATTGGCGAGAGCGCGACGGAAAGCCCGCGCGCCCGGGACGGCGCGGAACAGGCCGTGCAGATGGCGCGTGATGGCGTGCAGCCGCGTGCCGTGCGCCAATTCGCGCTCGATATAGGGAACCAGCGCCGCCGCAGCGGCCTTCGCTGACGGATACTCCACGACTTCGCCGAACACGAGCGGATCGACGGCGAGAAGCCGCCACGGCTCCTGATAGGCGGCGCGGCCCATCATCACACCGTCGACGTGCTGCAGATGCGCCAGCGCCGCTTCGACGCTGCCGATGCCGCCATTGATAATGACGGGCAGCCGCGGATGCGCCCGTTTCAAACGATAGACGCGATCGTAATCGAGCGGCGGGATTTCGCGGTTCTCCTTCGGCGACAGACCTTTAAGCCAGGCTTTCCGCGCATGAACGATGAGCGCGTCGGTTCCCGCGCGCTCCACGCTTTGCGCGAAAATCTCGAGCGCTTCCTCGCCATCCTGTTCGTCGATGCCGATGCGGCATTTGACCGTGACCGGAATCGCCACGGCGGCCTTCATTGCGGCGACGCAATCGCCGACCAGCGCCGGCTCCGCCATAAGGCAGGCGCCGAAGCGGCCGTCCTGCACACGGTCGGACGGACAACCGGCATTCAGATTGATTTCACCGAACCCCAGTTCCGCGCCGATGCGCGCGCAGGCGGCAAGCGCGCGCGGGTCCGAGCCGCCAAGCTGCAGCGCCAGCGGATGCTCGGCGGGATCATAGCGCAAGAGCCGCGCCCGATCGCCATGCAGCACCGCGCCGGTGGTCAGCATTTCGGTGTAAAGCAAGGCGCGACGCGTCAGCAGGCGATGGAAGAACCGGCAATGCCGGTCGGTCCATTCCATCATCGGGGCGACGGCGAAGCGGCGATTGAGCTGCAATGTGGTATTCCAATTGGTGCGTTCGCTTATCTAGCGTTTCGGCGGTGAAAAATCGACTACCTCACGAACGGCGGCAAACGCGCATTGACGCCCCTATCCGCCGCCATTAACCCGTCACGGCCAAGGGGCCGCAGATGAACGCCAAGGAAAAAGCCGCGCTCGGATCGATCGCCGCGTCGGCTGGGCTGACGGTGGCGAAGGCCGTCGTTGGCCTCCTCACCGGCTCGCTCGCCATCCTGTCCGAAGCCGGCCATTCCTTGATTGATCTTTCGGCGACGCTACTCACCTACTTTGCGGTTCGCGTTTCCGGCAAGCCGGCCGACGCCGAGCACCAATACGGCCATGGCAAGGTCGAGTCCGTCACCGCGCTCGCCGAGACGGCGTTGCTGTTCGCGCTCACGGCGGTGGTGATCGTCGAGGCGGCGCAGCGGCTTATCGGCACGCAAGCGCACGCGGTCGAAGCGACGGCGGCGGCTTTTGCCGTTATCGCATGCTCTATCGTCGTCGATTTTTTCCGCGCGCGTACGCTCAAGCGCGTCGCCAAGGCGACCTCGAGTGAGGCGCTTGAAGCCGACGCGCTGCATTTCGGCTCCGACATGTGGTCGTCGGTCGCAGTGCTGGTTGGCCTGTGCGGCGTGGCGCTCGGTTATTCTTGGGCCGATGCGGCTGCGGCGCTCGTCGTTGCGGTGTTTATTTGCATTGCCGGCTGGCGGCTCGGGCGGCGTACCATCAATACATTGACCGACACTGCACCGGCAGGCGTCAGCGAGCGGGTCGCGGCAATCGCGCGGCTCGAACCGGGCGTCGTCGCCGTCGAGCGGGTGCGGGCGCGGCCGGCCGGCGCGGTGCTGTTCGTCGAGCTTAGCATCGGGGTGAGCCGCACGCTGCCGCTCGACCGTGTCGCGGCCATCACGGAGCGGCTGTCGCGCGACATCCGCGCCGAACTGCCGAACGCCGAAGTCACGATCACGACCAAGCCACGCGCGCTCGATAACGAAACCGTGCGCGATCGCGTGATGATGATCGCGCGCAACCGCGGCCTCGCCATCCATCACGTCGCCGTCCAGGCGATATCGGGCCAGTTGTCGGTGTCGGCGGATCTCGAAGTCGAGGGTACGCAATCGCTTACCGCCGCGCACGACATCGCCAGCCGGCTCGAAGATGCGGTGCGCGAGGAGCTTGGTACAAACGTCGAAGTCGAAACCCATATCGAGCCGCTTCCGGCAGACGTTCTGGCCGGCCGCGACGCCACCGCCGCGCGGCTCGGCGAGGTGCGCCAAGCGCTCGCCGCGCTCGCCGCCGAGGTTCCCGATCTCGGTGAGGTGCATGACGTGCGGGTGCGCCAAACCGACGACGGCGAGATCGTCAATTTCCATTGCCGCGTCGATCCGGCGCTTTCGGTCAGCGCGGTCCACAACATGGTCGACGCGCTGGAACGCCGGCTGCGGCGGCGCTTCCCGACCATCGGGCGGGTCATCGGCCACGCCGAGCCGGAGCGGTAACGCGGCGGCTTTCAATCGGCGCACAAAGCCTCTACATCATCGCCATCATGCGTACCGAAGAACCCCGCGCCGTACGTCTCCAGGATTATCGTCCCCCGGACTGGCTCATCGAAACCGTCGATCTCGACGTGTCGCTGCACCCGACCGCGACCACGGTGCGCGCCAAGCTCAGGATCAAGCCCAACGCGGCGGGCACGCCGGCGCCGTTGGTGCTCGACGGCGAGGAACTGAAGCTTCGCTCGCTTGCGCTCGACGGCAAAGAGCTCGCAGCGGAGAATTTCGTCGCTACGCCGGACCGGCTGACCCTCGCGCAAGTGCCGAACCGGCCGTTCGAGCTGACAATCGAAACCGTCGTCGATCCGACCGGCAATACCCAGCTCATGGGGCTGTACCGCGCCGGCGCGACCTATTGCACGCAATGCGAGGCGGAAGGTTTTCGGCGCATCACCTATTTTCTCGATCGGCCGGACGTGATGGCGGTCTATACGACGCGCGTCGAAGCCGACAAGGCCGAAGCCGCGGTGCTCCTTTCCAACGGCAATCTTGTCGCCAATGGCGATGTGCCCGGCACGTCGCGGCATTTCGCCGTCTGGCACGATCCGTTCCCGAAGCCGTCGTACCTGTTCGCGCTGGTCGGCGGTAATCTCGCCTGCGTCGAGGACACATTCACCACAATGTCCGGACGCAAGGTGCGGCTCGCCATCTATGTCGAGCCCGGCAAGGAGGAACGCGTTCCCTACGCCATGGACAGCCTCAAGCGCTCGATGCGCTGGGACGAAACGGCGTTCGGGCGCGAATACGATCTCGATATTTTCATGATCGTCGCCGTCTCCGCGTTCAATATGGGCGCGATGGAGAACAAGGGGCTCAACGTTTTCAACGATAAATACGTGCTCGCCTCGCCGTTGAGCGCCACCGATACCGACTATGCCGGCATCGAGGCGGTCATCGCCCACGAATATTTTCATAATTGGACCGGCGACCGCATTACCTGCCGCGATTGGTTTCAGCTTTGCCTCAAGGAGGGGCTGACGGTATTCCGCGACCAGGAATTCACCGCCGACCAACGCGCGCGCGCCGTCGAGCGCATCAGCGACGTGCGAAGCCTGCGCTCGCATCAGTTCGTCGAGGATGCGGGGCCCCTCGCCCACCCGGTGCGCCCCGAGCTTTATCGCGAGATCAACAACTTCTACACTTCGACGGTTTACGAAAAGGGCGCCGAGGTCGTACGCATGATCAGGACGCTCCTTGGCGCCGCCACGTTCCGCCAGGGAATGGATCTCTACTTCACGCGCCACGACGGCCAGGCGGCGACGGTCGAACAATTCGTGCAATGCTTCGCCGACGTGAGCGGGCGCGACATGACGCAATTCATGCGCTGGTATTCGCAAGCCGGCACGCCGCATATCAAGGTTGCCCCGCAGTACGACTCGCGCGAAAAAACCTACCGGCTCGATATTGCGCAGACGATACCGCCGACGCCCGGCCAGCCGACCAAGGCGCCGATGGTGATCCCGCTCGCGTTCGGGCTGGTCGGCAAAAACGGCGGCGATCTGCCGCTCCTGCTCGATGGCCAACCGCTCGATCGCGGCGTCATCGAACTGACGCGGCCGAGCCAGAGTTTTGTGTTTACCGGCGTCGCGGAGCGTCCGGTGCCTTCGCTCAACCGCGGCTTTTCCGCGCCGGTCAAACTCGAACTGCCGATCGAACCGGACGATTTGCGCTTCCTGGCCGCGCACGATGCCGATCCGTTCAATCGCTGGCAGGCGGTGCAAACACTGGCGATGATTTTGCTCAAAGCGAATGTCGCGGCGTTGCGCGCCGGCGCGCCTGTGCGCGAGGATGAAGGGCTGATGGCCGCGCTCGGCGCAATCCTGAGCGACGCGCAGCTCGAACCGGCTTTCATCGCGCTGACGTTGTCGCCGCCGAGCGAAGCCGACATCGCGCGCGAAATCGGCGGCGACGTCGATCCCGATGCGATCTTTGCCGCGCGCCGCAAACTGCGCGCCGCGATCGGCGCTCGGCACGGCGCGGCGCTGGCCGACACCTACCAGCGCATGATCACGCCGGGACCCTATCGGCCGGATGCGCAGAGCGCTGGGCGGCGCGCGCTCAAGAATGCTTGCCTTGATTTTCTGGCGATGACGGAAACCGGCGAGGCGATCGCGCGCGCCCATGCGCAATATCAGCAGGCCGACAATATGACCGACCGCATGGCGGCGGTGGAAACGCTGGCGCTGCACGACCGGCCGGAACGCGCCGCCGCGCTCGACGATTTCTATAAGCGCTACGCCGACGATCCCTTGATCATCGACAAGTGGCTTGCGCTGCAGGCCGCGATCCCGGAGCCGGCGACACTCGACCGCGTACGGGCGCTGACCGAACATCCGGCCTTTTCGGTCGCCAATCCCAACCGCATCAGGGCGCTGATCGGCGCCTTCGCGCAGGTCAATCATACCCAATTCAACCGCGCCGACGGCAGAGGCTACGCTTTCGTGGGCGACTTCGTGCTCGGGCTCGACCCGAAGAACCCGCAGGTCGCGGCGCGCCTGATGGGCGCGTTCCGCTCCTGGCGTTCGCTCGAAACCAAGCGCCGCGCCCAAGCCGAGGCGACGCTCCGCCGGGTCGCTGCGGCACCGGCGCTGTCGCGCGACGTCCACGACATCGTCGCACGCACGCTCGCCGAAAGCTGAATCGAAACGTCGCTGCGAACGCAGCCACGCGATCCAGAAGGATTCTGGATTGCTTCGTCGCCGCATCCCTCGCGATGACGGCGGCGAGCCACGTCGTTGATCTGACTCCGCTTTTAGCTCAGCGACGCCCGCATCGAGCGCGGCATGCCGCGTTGTGGCGACGCGTGCCGCGTTTTTTGCACCGCAAAAAACCTTGGGACAATTCTTAAAAAAATATTGACTCCGGACTTCTCGACAAATCATCGCGCATCGATTCTATTGATGACGATTTGGAGAGATGCGGCACACCTCTTCGGTCGCGGGTGGACGGGACAATCCCAACGGAGGCTGGCGATGGCGCGCGCCGATGCGGCGAGTGCGTCTCTGCGTTCCGATTCGATCAAGGGGCTGGCGCAATCCATCGCCAACCCCGCGTATCGCCGGCTGCTGACTGCCGAGCCGCTGCTGCGCCGCGCCGTTCCCGTTCTCATCATCGCCTTCATGGTGACGATCTGCGTCGGCGCCGCGGTACAGGTACTCGAGCATCGTCGCCAGGTCGTGGTCCAAGCGACGGTGACGATCGAGGCGCTCGCCGATCATTTCGCCACCGTGCTCGATCGTGCGCCGCGGGACAGCGCGCATCTGCCGCGCACCTCCGAGGCGCTGCAACAAGCACTGCCGGTCTGGGCGGCAGGCGCCGGCCGACGCGTTCTGATCGCCGACGGCGACGGCACGATCATCGCGGGGGTACCGGACGAGCCCGAGCTTCTGGGACGGCAAATCCTCGACGTGCTCGGCCCGTCGCAACCGCTCACCACGTTCGGCGCCGCCGCCGGCACCATGGAGATCGCGCTGGCCGACGGCGAAACCGCCTTCGCCACGGTGCGGGCGTTGAAGAATCCCGTCGGCCTTCTCGCCGTCATCCAGGGCCGCAAGGACGCACTGGCCGATTGGCGCTCGACCACCGCGCTGACGGTGACGCTTTCGGCGACGACCGGCTTCGTGGTGCTGATCTTGGGCTTTGCCTTCCATTGGCAGGCGACGCGCGCACGCGAGGCCGACATCATCCACGATACCGTGCGCAGCCGCGTCGACACGGCGCTCAACCGCGGCCGCTGCGGGCTGTGGGATTGGGATCTGGCGCGCGGCCGCGTGTTCTGGTCGCATTCGATGTACGACATTCTCGGCCTGGCGCAGAAGGACGATCTCCTCACCTTCGGCGAGGTCAGCGCACTCGTCCACCAGGACGACATCAATCTTTACGAACTGGCAACGCAACTTGCCGACGCCAAAGTACAGTCGATCGATCATGCCTTTCGCATGCGTCACGCCGACGGCAGATGGGTCTGGTTGCGGGTGCGCTGCGAACTGGCGCGCCAGGACGGCGAAGCCGGCCCGCATGTGATCGGCATTGCCGTCGACACCACCGAGCAGAAATGCCTGATCGAGCGCACCATGGCGGCCGACGTAAGGCTGCGCGACGCCATCGAGACCATCCCGGAAGCCTTCGTGCTGTGGGACGCCGACAATCGCCTGGTGCTGTGCAACTCGAATTTTCAGGAACTGCATCACTTGCCCGACGAGGCGGTCGCCGCCGGCACGACCTACCAGGCGATCGTGGCCGCTGGCCGTAAGCCGATCGTTCGCACCACCGTGCCCAATGATGAGGGCCAGCCGCGCGGCGCGCGCACGTTTGAGGCGCAACTCGACGACGGCCGCTGGATGCACATCAGCGAACGCCGCACCAAGGACGGCGGCCACGTTTCGGTCGGCACGGACATCACCAAGATCAAGCAGCACGAGCAGAAGCTTATCGAGGGCGAGAAACGCCAGATCGCCACCATCGTCGACTTACGCAAATCGCGTCAGGCGCTCGAACTGCAAACCGGGGAACTGGCCGATCTCGCGGAAAAATATGCCGAGGAAAAAACCCGCGCCGAGGAGGCTAACGCCGCCAAATCGAAGTTCCTGGCCAATATGAGCCACGAACTGCGCACGCCGCTCAACGCCATCATCGGTTTCTCCGAGATCATGGAATCGGGGATGTTCGGCCCGCTCGGCGCCGAGAAATATACCGAATATTCCCGCGACATCCGCGAGAGCGGCGAATATCTGCTCGACGTCATCAATGACGTCCTCGATATGTCGAAGATCGAGGCCGGCGGCATCCGGCTCGCTCCGGAGACCGTGGAGCTCGAGCCCGTCCTCGCCGACTGCTTGCGCGTCGTGTCGACGCGCGCCGGCGAAAAGAAATTGAAGCTCGCCGCGGCGGTCGACCCCGGCATTCTTCTCAATGCCGACCGCCGCGCCGTCAAGCAGATCGCGCTCAATTTGCTTTCCAATGCCGTCAAGTTCACGCCCGACGGCGGCGCGGTGACGGTGCGCGGACGCCGCCGCGGCGGCATGGTTACGATTGCCATCGCCGACAACGGCATCGGCATCCCCAAAGCGGCGCTGCGCAAGCTCGGCCGGCCGTTCGAGCAGGTCGAGAGTCAGCTGACCAAACGCCACCAGGGCTCGGGCCTCGGCCTCGCCATCGCCAAATCGCTCGTAGAAATGCACGGCGGCGTCATGCGCATCCGCTCAAAACTCGGCGAGGGCACCATGGTCGTGGTTCGCCTGCCGCTGCAGACGAAGCAGCCGGCGCGGGCGGAGACGGCGGTTCCCCTTCAGCCTGAACTGCTTGGCGCGTAACTCAAGCCGCCTTCCCTAAAATCCGCACGAAGCATTCGCGCACCCGCCGCTGCGTTTCCTCGACATGGGCTTGCAGCGCGGGAAAATCCGGCAGATCGGCGGCGCGGGCGAGAAGGCCAAGCACGCCGGCGCTCGCCGTTTTCGGATCGAACGCCGACGGCAGGCAAAGCCGCAAAATCTGCGTCAAATCGTGGAATAGCCGCACCGCCGGACGCAGCACCTCGGCGTCTTCCGGCTTGAGCGCGCCGAGCCGCGCCGCCTTTTCCAGCGTTCGCGCCGTCGACGTGTCGAGAATCTCCGGCGTCGTGGCGGCATGAATAAGTTGCAAATACTGCGCGATGAATTCGATATCGACCAACGCCCCGGCGGCATATTTGAGGTCCCAAGGATTCGAATCGCCCTTTTCCTTGGCAATAGCCGCGCGCATCTCGACGACATCGTCAGCAATCGTGCGCGCGTTGCGTTTGCGGCACAGCACGTCGCGGATGGTTGCTTGGATTTTTTCTGAAAAATCGGACGACCCCGAAACCACCCGGGCGCGGGTGAGCGCCATGTGCTCCCAGGTCCATGCCTCGCGCTGCTGATAACTGCCAAACCCGTCGATTTGCGTCGCCACTGGACCCGCTCTGCCCGAGGGCCGCAACCGCATGTCGACGTGATAGAGGCGGCCGTAATTGGTCTGCACCGTGAGTGCACTGATCAGGCGCTGCGTGAGGCGTGCGAAATATTGAGCGCCATAGAGCGGGCGCTTGCCGTCGGAGTTCGGATGCTTCGCGTCGAAATCGTAAATGACGAGGAGATCGAGATCGGAGCTCGCGGTCATCTCGCGGGCGCCAAGCCGGCCGAGCGCGACAATCGCGCTCTCGCCGTCGCGGATGCGGCCGTGCGCCGTGAAGAAATTGTCCTCCACTCTGCTATGAACGGCGCGCAGCAGCACGTCGGCTAATCGCGCAAAAAGCTCGCCCGCCTGTTCCGCCGAAATCGACCCTGCTAGAACGCGCGCGCCGATCAGGAACATATGCTCCTGGCCGAACAACCGGATGGCATCGAGCACGGCCTCGTAGCCGCGCGTGTCTTGGAGTGCGCGGGCAAGCTCGGTCTCGAGTCTCATCTCGTCGGGTGGCGAAGCGAAGAAGCGCGGCTCGACCAGAGGATCGATGAAATGCGGATTATGCGCCAGGATGTCGGCGAGCCTCGGCGCGGTGCCGAGGATGAGCGCGACAAAGCGGATCAGCTCTGGATTCTGCCGCAATAGCGACAGAAAACGCCCGCCGGCGCGCAGTCCGGCGAGAAAACGGTCGAAATTGGCAAAAGCCGCATCCGGATTTTCCGCCCGCGAGAATTGATCGATAATGACCGGTATGAGCTCGACCAGATTGGCGCGTGCCTGTTCGCCGCGTAGCGCCCGGTAGCGCCCGGCACGCCAATTGTGCACCGAGACCGCCACCTCCTGTGGCCGGCGAAACCCGAGCTGCACCAGCCGGTCGAGCGTCTCATTCTCGGTCTCCGCGCCAGCAAACGACAGATGCTGCTGGCCGGCCAAGAATTCCGGCGTGCGCTCGAACAGCCGCACATAGTGCCGCTCAACATTGCGCAGATGGGTGAGAAGTGCGGCGGCAAAATCATCTCGGCCGGCAAAGCCGAGAAAGCGGGCGAACATATCAAGGCCGGCGCCGTCAGCCGGCAGCGTATGGGTCTGCTCGTCGGCCATCATTTGCAGCCGATGTTCGACCCGGCGCAGAAAGTCATAGGCCGCGGTCAGTTCGTCGCGGGCCGCGGCGTCGATCCAGCCGTCGGCCGCCAGCGCCGACAGCGTGGCGAGGGTCCCGCGGCCGCGCAGGTCGTGGTGCCGCCCGCCGGCGATGAGCTGTTGGGTCTGAACGAAGAACTCGATCTCGCGGATACCGCCACGGCCAAGTTTGATATTGTGACCTTCGACGGCGATCTCGCCGTGACCCCGATAGGCATGGATCTGCCGCTTCATGTCGTGAACGTCGGCAATGGTCGCGAAGTCGAGATATTTCCGCCAGATAAAAGGCGTCAGATCGCGGAGTAGGCTTTCGCCGGCGGCAATATCGCCGGCGCAGGCGCGCGCTTTGATCAGCGCGGCGCGCTCCCAATTCTGGCCGCGCATTTCGTAATAATCGCGCGCCGCGTCGGTCGACATCGCGATCTGGGTGGATGACGGGTCGGGTCGCAGCCGCAGGTCGACCCGAAAGACGTAGCCGTCCGCGGTGCGCTCCTGCAACACTTTGACGAGATCACGCGTCAGGTTCACGTAGAACAGAGCCGGCTCGACGCCGCGCCCGAGTTTCGCGACAGCCGCGTCGAAGAAAATCATAAGGTCGATGTCGCTTGAGAAATTCAGCTCGCCGCCGCCCATCTTGCCCATGGCGAGGACGATATAACCGCTGCCTGCTTCCGGATTGCTTCGATCCGGCGGATTTAGCCTTTTGCGTTTGACCGCCTCGCGGAGAAGATGGTGGATGGCGGCATCGAGCGCGGCTTCCGCGACATCGGTCAGCGCGCCGGTAATGCGCGCAACCGGCCAAACGCCGCCAATGTCGGTGAGCGCAATCAAAAGCGCGGCTTCCGCCTTCATGCGGCGGAGCGTGCGCATCATGCCGTCCTGCGACGGCGCCGCAGCGGCGGCGCTTTTCATTGATGTCAGCAAGGCCGCAATCGCCGCATCGGGATCGACGTCGAGCAGGCCGACAAAGCGCGCGGGATCGGCTTGCACGAGGTCCCAGAGATAGGGCGCCGCTTCGGCGATGCCGCCGAGTAGTTTCGCCAACGGCAAATGCGTCCGGACGAGCGATTTGAGCGCCTTGCCGGCGGCATCTGCTTTGATGCTCGCCAGCCAGGCCGAGACGCGAGCGGATGATTGCGCCGCGGGCTGCGGTAGCGCGCCGCCGAGCCGTCGGATCAATGCCGCTTCGTTGCCCTGCTGTTTCGGCCGCTTCGCGCGCGCAGGCCGTCTCATCCCGCGCCCGCCGGACCCGAGCGCGGCAGCGCGATGATGCTGCGCAGGCCGGGATGATTGTCCTCGAGCCTCAATTCGCCGCCATGCAGGCGCGCCACGGCGGACGCGAGGCTTAAGCCCAATCCGGAACCGGGCTCCGAGCGGCTCTGTTCGAGGCGCACAAAACGCTCCACCACCCGGCCGCGATCGGCCTCGGGAATGCCGGGCCCGTGGTCCGCCACGCTCAGCGTGATCCGTTCGCCGTTATTACCGGCCTTGACCACAACCTCGCTTGGTGCGCCGTTCAGCTTGCCGTCCGGCCGAGCATATTTGATGGCGTTATCGACCAGATTGGCCAGCGCCTGGCTCACCAATTCGCGATTGCCGCGCACCGGCGCCGCGCCGTTCGTCTCGATTTTCAGCGCAATCCCCTTCTCTTCGGCCAGCGGCTCATAGAGTTCGCCAACGTCGCGGGCAATTTCGGCGGCGTCGAATTCGATCATGTTGTCGCGCGCCTGGCCGGATTCGGCGCGCGCGATCATGAGCAGCGCGTCGAAAGTCCGGATGAGGTCGTCGGATTCGGCAATGGTCGATTCCAGAGCGGCGCGGTAGGCCGCGTCGCCGGTCGGATGGCGCAGCGTCTGCTCGCAGCGATTGCGCAGCCTGGTCAACGGCGTTTTAAGGTCATGGGCAATGTTGTCGGAGACCTCTTTCAGCCCGCGCATCAGCGCTTCGATGCGCTCGAGCATGGCGTTGAGGTGATCGGCCAGCCGATCGAGCTCGTCGCCGGTGCCGGCGACCGGCAGGCGGCCGGCGAGATCGCCGCGCATGATGGTCTGCGCCGTATCGGTCATCGCATCGATGCGCTTGAGCACGCGCCGGCTGACAAAGAAGCCGCCGATGAGCCCGAGCACGATGACGAGAGCGAGCGACCATTGCCCGGCGTGGGCGATGATACCGAACAGGCGTTCGCGTTCCTCGAGATCGCGCCCCACCAGGAGATGAAAGCCCCCCGGCAGCTGTACGACCCGCACCAAAGCGCGGTGGTCCGTGCCTTCCGGCGATTCAAGGCGGCGGTAATTCGTTTCGAGCCAACCCGGATGATCGAGAACCCCGGGCTCCAGCGAACCGACATTGCCGGCAAGCCCCTCCCCGGTCGGCGTCGTCACCAAATAGAGGCTCGATCCCGGACGGCGTGAGCGCAGATCGACGACGATCACCAGACGCCTGATGCCGCCTTGCTCGTATTGTTCGGACAGTCCGTTGATCTCGCCATCGACGGTCGACGTGATCTGCTCGTCGATGAGGCGCCGCGTATTGAGCGCGAAATAGCCGAGCAGCGACGCCGCAAACAAAACGAAGATCGCCAGATAGACCAGCGTCAGCTTGAACGCGGTGGTGCGAAGTAGCTTACCGAGCGCCGTCACTTCATTTTCTCGGTGTGCAAGCCAAATTCACTGTCGGAAAAGTCGTCTTCCCAGAATTCGAACCCTGCGCGTTTTCCGGCCGCAAGGTTGGCCGCCTCGGCGCGCCGCAGCTCGACGCGGCGGATTTTTCCGGAGATCGTCTTCGGCAATTCGGCGAATTCGAGCCGTCGCACCCGCTTGAACGGCGCGAGTGCGGTGCGGCAATGGCGAAAGATCGACAATGCGGTATCGCGATCCGGTTTATGGCCGGGCGCTAGCGCCAGAAAAGCCTTGGGTACTGCAAGCCGCAACGGATCGGGCGATGGCACGACGGCAGCCTCGGCCACCGCCGGATGCTCGATCAAGATGCTCTCAAGCTCGAACGGGCTGATGCGATAGTCTGAGGATTTGAAGACGTCGTCGGCGCGGCCGACATAGGTCAAATAACCTGCGTCGTCGATCGCGGCGACGTCGCCGGTGCGGTAGAGGAGATCGTGTTGCGCGCGCACGGAGCCGGCGTCTCCCTGATAGCCGCGCATCAATCCGGTCGGCCGCGGCTCGAGTGTGAGGCAGATCTCGCCCTCTCTGGCGGGGGCGCCGTTCGCATCGAGGAGCGCGACGCGGTAGCCCGGCAGCGGGCGGCCCATCGAGCCGGCCTTCACGTCCTGGCCCGGGGTATTGCCGACGAGCGCCGTGGTTTCGGTCTGGCCGTAGCCGTCGCGGATGGTGATGCCCCAGGCTGCCTTGACTCGTTCGATCACCTCCGGATTGAGCGGCTCGCCGGCGCTGATGAGTTCCTTGATGCGGACCGGCCAAGCTGAAAGGTCCTCCTGGATCAGCATCCGCCACACGGTCGGCGGCGCACAAAACGTCGTCACGCCGCAACGGAGAATGGTGTCGAGCAGGCCGCGCGCATTGAAGCGGCGTTGATTGACGATGAAGACCGCCGCTTGCGCGTTCCACGGCGAAAAGAAACAGCTCCAAGCGTGCTTGGCCCAGCCCGGCGATGAAATGTTGAGATGCACGTCGCCCGGCCGCAGCCCGAGCCAATACATCGTCGAAAGATGGCCGATCGGATAACTCTGGTGACTGTGCAGAACGAGCTTCGGCGTCGCCGTCGTGCCTGAGGTGAAATAGAGCAGCACCGGATCGTCGGGCCGCGTTTCGCCATCCGGCGTGAACTCCGGGGATGCCTCGTAAGCCTTCTCGTATGAAACCCAGCCCGGCACGTCCTTGCCGACGACGATGCGCGTGTAATCGCCGCGCAGGTCGGCAAATTTGGCCGCGGCATCGGTGCCGGTGATGACATGCCGCACCCGCCCCCGCGCGAAACGGTCGGCGAGGTCGTTGCGCGTGAGCAGCGTCGTCGCTGGCACGATGACTGCGCCAAGCTTCATCGCCGCCAGCATGCATTCCCAAAGCGGCACGACATTGCCAAGCATGACCAGGATGCGGTCGCCGCGGCGGACGCCGCGTGCGCGCAGCGTATTGGCGACCTGGTTCGAACGCTCGCTCATGGCGGCGAAGGAAACCTTCGTCTCACCGGCGTCCTCGTCGACGAGCCAAAGCGCGGGGTCGGCGTTGTCGCGCGCCATGACATCGAAATAGTCGAGCGCCCAATTGAAGCGTTCGAGCTTGGGCCATTGGAAATCGCGATAGGCCAAAGCGTAGTCCTCGCGATGGCGCAGCAGGAAATCGCGAGCGGCAATGAACGGTGCTGCGTCGCTCGCGGTCATGATGATCTTCCCTCCGGTCTTCACAAGGGCCGACGCGCCGCCGAGCTAGCGAGCGCCATCGCGGATCATGTAGCCCGCACCGCGCACGGTATGCAGCAGCGGCTGGGCGAACCCCTTGTCGATCTTAGATCGCAATCGCGAAATGTGCACGTCGATCACATTAGTCTGCGGATCAAAATGATAATCCCAAACGTTCTCCAACAGCATGGTACGGGTGACCACCTGGCCGGCGTGGCGCATCAGATATTCGAGCAGGCGAAACTCACGCGGCTGCAGCTGCACCTCCTGCCCGGCGCGGCTGACCTCGTGCGACAGCCGGTTGAGTTCGAGATCGCCGACGCGATACGCGGTTTCCTCGCCGCGGCTGCCGCGACGGCGTGCCAACGCCTCGACCCGCGCCAACAGCTCGGAGAACGCGTAGGGCTTGGCGAGATAATCGTCACCGCCGGTACGCAGCCCCTTGACCCGGTCGTCGACCTGGCCGAGCGCCGAAAGGATCAAGACCGGCGTCTCGACCGCCTCGGCGCGCAGCGCGCCGATAACCGAAAGCCCGTCGCGCTTGGGCAGCATGCGATCGACGATCAGCACGTCATATTCGCCGTCGAGGCCGAGCTGCAGCCCTTCCTCGCCGTCGCCGGCCTGATCGGCGACATGACCGACCTCGCGGAACGCTTTGACCAGATAGTCGGCCGCGTCGCGGTCGTCCTCGATAATGAGAAGACGCATGATTTATCGCCGCACTCAAAAAGCGTGTGCCACCATCGAATATATAATAATCGCGCGCCGCTGCCGAAGCAGCTTTAGCCATACCATCCAGACCATGGAGTCGCCACGTTCGGGCCGACATAAACTGAGGGGGTGGCGAGCGGTTGCCCGCCACCCCCTCTTACCTACTCTACCCCGGCGGGGGCGACGGATGCCGGAAAGCAGAGTTGGTATTGGGCGGGGACGGGTCTTACGACCCGTCCCCAAGGAACGCCCGCCAGCGGGGGCGACGGATGCCGGCGGATCGCCCCTTTTCGTCGGAGCCCGCTGATTGAATCAGAACCGGGCTCCATCTATTCTTTGCGCATGATCCGTTCCGAAAACCGGCGCCAGCCCCGGATCAAATCCGAAGGCGTGCTTTCGGAATCATGCGCTAGGCATTGCCGAGCGGCAGCGCCACGAACTTCGTGCCGTCGTTCGATTTCACCCGGAACAACACAGTGTGCTTGCCCGACGAACGCGCGTCGGCGAGACCTTTGCTGACGTCCGCCGGCGTCGCCACCGGCTTGCCGCCGACATCCAGAATGACATCGCCGACCTGGAAACCGTGGTCAGCGGCAACGCCACCTTCTGCGACCGCGGTAACCACGACGCCGTTGCCGCCGGCGCCCGAAACCTTGTCGCTGGGCGCGAGCGTCAGGCCGAGCTTCGGCATTTCGCTTCCGGAATCTTCGTGAGCGGGCTCGTTCGCTGCCTGCTTCTCAGCGGGCAAGGTCCCGAGTGTCAGCGAAACGGTCTTATCCGCATTCTGATGGATCATGCCGAGCTTGACCGTTGTGCCGGGCGACATGGTGCCGATTTTGCGGGCCAAATCGCGCGCATCTTTGACGGGTTCGTCATCGACCGAGGTGATGACGTCGCCGCTGGCGATCCCGGCCTTTGCAGCCGGGCTATCTTTTTGCGGCTCCGACACGAGCGCGCCGGTCGCCTGCTTCAGTCCCATACTGTCGGCGATATCGGGCGTCACCGACTGAATCTGCACGCCGATCCAGCCGCGGGTGACGCTGCCCTTGTCGCGAAGTTGCGCGATCACGCTTTTGACGGTGCCGGCGGGGATCGCAAAGGCGATGCCGACCGAGCCGCCGGACGGCGAGAAGATCGCGGTGTTGACGCCGATGACGTTGCCGTCGACATCGAAAGTCGGGCCGCCGGAATTGCCTTTGTTCACCGGGGCGTCGATCTGGATGAAGTCATCATACGGACCGGCGCCGATATCGCGGCCGCGGGCCGAGACGATGCCGGCGGTGACGGTGCCGCCGAGGCCGAATGGATTGCCGACCGCGAGCACCCAATCACCGACGCGCGGCGTGGTATCGGAAAGCTTCACATACGGGAAGTCCGTGCCGTCGATCTTGATCAAGGCAAGGTCGGTGCGTGGATCGGTGCCGATGACTTTGGCCTTATAGGTCTTGCCGTCGTCGGTGGTGACCTGAACGTTTTCGGCGTTCTGGACCACGTGATTGTTGGTCACCGCATAGCCGTCGCTGGAAATGAAGAACCCGGAACCCTGACCGGTAATGATCTCGTGGCCGTTGGGCATGCTGGGCGCACCGAACTGCCGGAAGAATTTTTCGAACGGCGAGCCCGGTGGGAAAGGCAGATTGTCTTCGGTGTTGTTCGATTCGGCCGGCTGGTCGATCTTGACGCGCACCGAAATCACGGCGGGCTTCACTTTTTCGACGATATCGGCGAAGCCCACCGGCTTTTGCGGGAGTTGTTGAACCTTTTCACTCAAATTCTGCGCTTGGGCCGCCGGCGCGAAAGGACTCGCCATGTTCAGCGGCAGCAAGATTGCCGCCGCGCTGATTCCGGCGATTGTCGTCGCCAGAAGCGCAATGCGCCGCGCCGAGAGAATGCGGCGTAATTGCAAGGAATTACCGTTCATTACGCGTCTCCAAAAAGGGATTGTTCCGTCTCACGACAGCGGCTGATTTGCCCGGAACATGGGGCGGCGAGCCTTACCGCGCTCTGTCGGCCGCATTAAAAGTTTGTAATGTTGCAGAAAGAAATATTATTCTACGAAAACAGTCAGTTAGATAGCTTATCTCGCCTTGCCTGCGCGGGCACTGCGAACGGCCTCCGCCTTCGGCGCGCCCTCGCCACGCAGTAGCGCAGCGACACGGGCTTCCTCGGCTGCCGTCAGGTTGGCCGTCGCGGCAGTCAGGGACGCGCCTCTGCGGCGCATAGCTGCGATGATGAGCATGACGATGCCGATGAGCAATAGGCCGGGCGGCGCGCCCCATAGCGCCGCGGTGCGCCACTCAAGCCGCGGCTTGAGCAGGACGAATTCGCCATAACGGGCGACGATGAAGTTCATCACTTGCGCATCGCTGTCGCCGGCTACGATGCGTTGCCGCACCAGA
The DNA here is from genome assembly GCA_963775515.1 of uncultured Alphaproteobacteria bacterium. Lineage (GTDB taxonomy): Bacteria > Pseudomonadota > Alphaproteobacteria > Rhizobiales > Xanthobacteraceae > BOG-931. The sequence continues at coordinate 262,199 of CAVZIQ010000005.1, forward strand.
ACGCGTAGATCGTGGGCGAGCGGCGCCTCCGACTGGTCGATCGATTCGTTTTGACAGACGAGGCAGCGCAATTCCTCGGATATTGCGCGGGCGCGCGCTTCGAGTTTTGGGTCCGCCAACATTTCGTCGGGCTGGACGGCGCGGACCGGAACAGACCAGACCAGCGCGGCAACAAGCATGAGGGCGTGGAAATATTTCACCGACCTCACTCCGCCGGCTGCAGCGCCGCTCTGGCTTTGGCCGGCCGCGGCGCGCCGACGCGCAGCCGTCGATCCGACAGCGATAAGCCGCCGCCAAAGAACATGATCCCGGCGCCGAGCCAGATCATCAGCACGTAGGGCTTGAAATAGAGCCGCACCGGCACGCTGCCGTCCTGGTTCGGATCGCCGATCGAAATGTAAAGCTGGCTGACGCCGCGCGACATCAGGGCGGCTTCGGTGGTTGCCATGTTGCGGTCCGGAAAGGCGCGCCGGGTCGGCTCCAAATTGCCGATCAGTTCGCCATTCAGCCGGTGCACCGTGAAGCGGCCGACAACGTCGCGATAGTTCGGTCCGGTGCGATCGAAGGTGCCGTCGAGCGTCACGCGATAATGGGAAATGTCGAGGCTGGCGCCCGGCTTTATTTCAACGATCCGCTCGCTACCCCATGCGGTCACGCCGACGATGCCAAGCAGCGTCACGCCCATGCCGAAATGCGCAAACGCCGTGCCCCAAGCCGAGCGCGGCAAACCCAAAGCGCGCCGCAGCGCCGCGCGGAACGGCACCCGCAGGAACAGCGTGCGCTCGACGATGTCGGTCACCGCTCCGGCCATCACAAAGACCGCGACGCCGACGCCGAACGGCGCCAGCACCGGGCCGCCCTGTTCGATCGCAAAAGCCGCAGCGGTCGCCAGCGCCGCCAACAGCGCCGCCACAAGGAGCCGTTGCGCGGCGCCCAGAAGATCGCCGCGTTTCCAGCCCATCAGCGGCCCGAACGGCATCACCGCCAAAAGCGGAATGAAAAGTGGACCGAACGTCAGATTGAAGAACGGCGGACCGACGGAAATCTTGGCGCCGGTCAGCGCTTCGAGCGCAAGCGGATAAAGCGTCCCGATCAATACGGTCGCGCAGGCGGTGGTCAGGAACAAATTGTTGAAAACGAGCGCGCCCTCGCGCGAGATCGGCGCGAACAAGCCGCCTTGCTTGAGCAGCGGCGCCCGCCATGCATAGAGCGCCAGCGCGCCGCCGATAAACACCACGAGAATACCGAGGATGAAGATGCCGCGCCTGGGATCGACCGCGAAAGCGTGGACCGAGGTCAGCACGCCCGAACGTACCAGGAATGTTCCGATCAGCGACAGCGAGAAAGTCAGGATCGCGAGCAGGATGGTCCATACTTTCAGCGCACCGCGTTTTTCCATGACCACGGCGGAATGCAAAAGCGCAGTCCCGGCGAGCCACGGCATCAGGGAGGCGTTTTCGACCGGATCCCAAAACCAGAAGCCGCCCCAGCCCAATTCGTAATAGGCCCAGTACGAGCCGCCGGCGATGCCGAGCGTCAGGCACATCCACGCGCCGAGCACCCAGGGCCGCACCCAACGCGCCCATGCAGCGTCGATGCGGCCTTCCAGCAAAGCGGCGATGGCAAAGGAAAATGCGATCGAGAAACCGACATAGCCGAGGTAGAGCATCGGCGGATGGAAGGCGAGGCCCGGGTCCTGCAGGATCGGATTGAGGTCCTGGCCCTCGAACGGCGCATTCGCGATGCGCACGAACGGATTCGACGTCATGAGAATGAAGAACTCAAACGCCGCCGCGATCCACGCCTGTACCGCGAGCGCGTTGGCCTTGAGCACCACCGGCAGATTGCTGCCGAACGCGGCGACCGAAGCGCCGAAAAACGTCAGGATCGAAACCCACAGCATCATCGAACCTTCGTGATTGCCCCAGATGCTGGTCAGCCGATAGATCAGCGGCATTTGCGTGTTCGAATTTTCGTAAACGTTGAGCACCGAGAAATCGGAAGTGACGTAGCTGACGGCAAGCGCGGCAAACGCCGCCGCGACAAACCCAAATTGCGCAAGCGCGGCCGGCGCGGCGATGCTCATGAGAACAGGATCATTGGTGCGGGTGCCGACAATCGGCATCACGCCCTGAATAACCGCCAGCCCCAGCGCGAGCATCAACGCGTAATGTCCGAGTTCAGGGATCATTTGCTGCCTCCGCCGCCGATCGGCATCGCCGCCCGTTGTGCGTAATCGTCTTTCCAATGCCCCGACTTCTTCAGGGCGTCGGCGACCTCTTTCGGCATATAGGTCTCGTCGTGCTTGGCGAGGATCGTATCGGCGTTGAATACGCCTGAGCCATCGAGCGCTCCTTCGGCGACGACGCCCTGCCCCTCGCGAAACAGATCAGGCAAGACACCGCGATAGCTCACCGGGATTTCCGTTTTGCCGTCGGTCACTTCGAAGCGGACGTTGAGATCATTGCCGCGCACCAGGCTGCCATCTTTGACCAAACCGCCGAGTCGGATGCGCGTGCCGGGTTCGACATGTTTTTCCGCCACATCGCTCGGTGAATTGAAGAACACGATCGAATCGCGGAACGCATTGAGCATCAGCGCGACCGCGACGGCCAGCACGGAAAGTCCGCCGCCGATCAGAATGAGGCGTCGTTGCTTGCGAGTCATTCTTTGCGTCTCCGCCTCATGTCAGCCTGCCAGACCAAGGTCTTTGACAAGATCGTCGATCCGCTTGACCTCCTCGGGATGATCCGACAGTGCGCGCCGAGCGTCCGCGGCGGCATCCTTGGCTTTGTCGCGATCGCCGAGCACGGCGTAGGAACGCACGAGCCGCAGCCACCCTTCCACGTCGCTGCCGTCGGCATGCAGGCGGTCGGCAAGCCGTTGCACCATGCCACGGATCATTTCGGTGCGTTGCGCCTCGCTCATCGTGTCGGCGGCGGCGACATCGCCTGTTGTGGGGCCTTTCGCGGCGACCGCAGTGCCGGTGACGCGCGCCAATGCCTCGCGCACGAAATTCGCCCACGGCGCATCGGGCGGCGCGGCATTCAACAGCGCCCGCCATTTGGCGGCGGCGGCATCGCGGTTGCCGTCCTGCTCATCGGCTAAGCCGAGAAAATAACCGGCCTTCGCATCCTGCGGATCGCCGATGAGGGCCTTCTGGAACGTTTGCTTGGCTTCATCGGTCACGACGCCGTTCGCGGCGGCAACCAGCGCTTCGCCGAGACTGGACTCGCGCGCAGGGCTATCGCCGTTAAGCGCAATAGCCTTGCGCCAGGCCATAACCGCGTCGTCGAACCGGCCCGTCCGCAAATAGACCGGAGCAAGCACTTCCCAGCCCGCGCCGTCATTCGGATTGCTCGCCAGATGCGCTTCAACCTGACTGACAAGGCCCGCAATCGATTGATGATCCGGGAGCGTATTCACCCGAGCGAAGGCAGACTGATCGGGAACGTCTGGCGAACCGAGTTTGAGATAAAAGCCGAGCGCGACTGCCGGCACGACAACGATCACGGCGATCGCGGCGACGCGGCGGCGCCACAGCGGCTGTGCCGCGGCGGGCGCAGCCGGTGCCTCGGCGTCTGCCGCGGCCAATAGCCGGCGCGAAATTTCGATGCGAGCCGATTCGGCTTCGGGCTCGCCGATCAAGCCGGCGGCGCGATCGCGGTCGATCTCCAGCAACTGATCCTGATAGACGAGCCGGTCGCTGCCGCCGCCTAAAGCACGCGGCTTTCGCCCAAGCGGCCACAGCACGGCGGAGACGGCCGCAGCGGTCATCACTGCGAAAATGATCCAAAGCATCATTGATTCAATGCGTCATATCGAACTGTCGTTGGCGCCGTTTCCTCCGCCGAGCCGAGCCCTTGCAGCGATATCGCGGCCCGAGAGTCACCGCCGCTGCGCCGCGCGGTTACAACACGGCGCGAATGCGGCCGCAATGGGAACCGCGGCGCGGCAATTTCGCACTGCACCGCCGCGATTTGCGCGAGCGCCGTCGTCGCCGGGCGCGACCAAAACTCACGCCCGAGCCGGGCGACGCTCGGCAGTTCCGGTCTGCACCGCAACCTCGGCCGCCTTGGCAAGGAGACCCGCATATTCGGAGCCGAACACGGTCCGGCAAAAACGGATCGCAGCCTCGACCTGGGATTGCCGAAACGGCCGGTCGGCATCGCCAGCGTGACGCAGCGAATTGAGCAACGCCTTGGTGCCGGCTTCCAGGTAGAGCGACAGTTCGGAGTGGGCGCGCGTCGTCACTTCGTTGATGGCAAGCTCGCTGGCATAGTGCCGGCAGGCGCCGACAAATTCGACCCGCATTTCGGCTTCGTTCACGTCGATAGAGTCGAGGAGCGAGCCCGGCAAAATGTCCTTGGCCGCGCGCGGCCGCAACAGGCGCCGGACGAAGCCCGGCGTAGCTTCGATCTCGGCCTTCAGCATGCTCGAAACTTCGGCGCGGATCGCGGCCAGTTGACGACTCCAGGGCGATTCCACGGATAGATCCATTTCCGAACGCAGCCCGCGTGCTGCGTCGTGAATGGCCTTGAGCATCGACACGATTGGCCGCCCCGCGCCAACTTCGGAGCGCAACTCGCCGACCATATTTTCAGCCTCGCCGAGTACGAGCGTGACCGCGGCTGCATAGGGCGTTTCGGCGACGCGCGCGGTGTCGTCGCTCTCGGCGGCACGTGTTGCGATGCGGATGAGCTGCCAGGGCGCCGCAAGCCGGTTCATCACCAGGATGAGGCCGTAAAGAAAAACGTCCGATTTGCGTATCGCGACGTTCTCGCCCGATGCCTGCGTCGCCGCTGCGTTGAGTTGTGTTGCCACGGCATCGATCTGGTCGCGCTCGAATATGCGGATGTGATTGGGCAATCGCCGACCAAAATCCGCGAGCATGTCCCGCAGCGACAGCACAGCGATCATCGCGCCGATATCTTCAATCGCCCGCGGCGTTCCCACCTGGACGGCGAGGCGGCGGCGTGCCTTTTCATCGGAGCCGATTGCGGAGACAGCATCCCGCATCCGCTGGATCGCCCGCTCGTGCAGCGCGCGAACCAGGTGATCGGCTTTCGATCGGTCGCCGGCCAGCAAAGCGCGATTAATGTCCTCGCCCAGTGCCTTGGCTTCGGCGGGAATGAGGTCGCGGCCGATCCAGGCCCAGATTGGTTCGAGAGAGATACGCGCGATGCGGCCGGTGCGCTTGTGATCGGCGCGGGCGTCTATCAGGAACGGCTCGATCGGCGCGAAGAATAGCCGCGCCGCATCGCCGATCCGCGGCACCGGCTGGGCGTCGGCGCGGATCGCGCGACGCAATTCCTGAAGCACCATGTCGTTGCCGGCGTTCTCGTCGCCGCGCAACAGGCTGCGCTCAAGCTCCTGGACAAGCATCGACCGCGCCGCCGGCTTGAGCGTCCGGAGATATTCCCGCAGCCGTTCGATGGATTGACCATCGCTCGTCATAGGCGAATGACCGTTGCACTGAACTTTACCGTTAACGTTTTAATAGGACGGCGCTTAAGAAGCCGTTACGTAAAACACCGCGAATTCAATGTGATAAAGATCCGCGCACGCACGCGCAGGGCGGCCGCAAAGGCCGCCGGCGGGCTGCAATCAAGAATAAAGCAAAGGCGGCGCAGTTCACGCCACCTTCGATACGCTCGTTATTTCGGTGGCCCGACGCAGACCGCGACCAACGGCGTGTTGGACGCCGAGCCCGTCGGACCGCAGGAGGCGCCTCTTTCGCCGAGGTACTGCGCCTGGTTTCGGGTCGGGCCGCAATAAGCCGTCACCAAAACCTCGTCGTCTTGGCACTGCACCGTGCAGCCCGACACGCAATCCGATTTGACCACCCGGATGCTCGGACTGGGCGGACCAGCCTGGCCCTGTGGGCCGGCCGGGCCGGGCGGACCGGGCGGCCCCGCGGGACCGGCAGGACCGGCGTCGCCTTTGGGGCCCTGCGGACCCGCCGGGCCTGCATCACCTTGCGGGCCTTTGCCGCAACCGGCCAATGAACCGGACACGGCCAACAGCAAAGCTGCCGTAACTGCCAAATGCGCTGCACGCATTTTCAGATTCTCCCAAGTTCTCGTAAAGCCAGGTTCTCGCCGAACCAAGTTCTCGTAAGGAAAGCCGCTCCCGCACCCCTGCAATAGAAGATCAAACTCGGCCCATTGGCGCAAGGACGATGCGCGAGGAAAGCGCCGCGATCTAGATAGTCCCCGCGTGTTGCCGGCAAGTGACGCCATCGGCCGATAGGCTGGCGGCCGATTTATGCATTGGGTAAGGTCCGAGACGGCTTCGCACGCATAAGGTATTTGCGATCACGTGCGCCCATGTCGCGTTTGCATTTCACGCTTGATTGAGCAGCCATGAAACATAGCAGCGATCGGATTCTCACCACGCATGCCGGCAGCCTGCCGCGGCCGTCTGAACTCCTTAATCTCATCCAGAGCGGCGGCGCCAAAGCGCTCGATCAAGCCGGCAACGCCGCACGGCTGCGCAGCGCAGTGAGTGACGTCGTGCGCAAGCAGGCAGAACTCGGCATCGACGTGATCGACGACGGCGAGTACGGCAAGCCGAGCTTCGTCAGCTACATCAACGAGCGGCTCGGCGGCTATGAGGTCGACACCTTGGCCGGCCCGCGCAATCAATGGATGACGTCGCGGGAAGGCCTGTCGTTTCCGGAATTTTATGCGCAGACCCACCCGGCCTCGACGCACACTCACATGGTCTGTACGGGTCCCATTACTTACAAGGGTCACGCCCAACTCAAGCGCGACATCGATAATCTCAAGGCCGCACTCGACGGCGTGAAGACCGAAGAAGTTTTCATGCCGGCTATTTCGCCGTCCAATATCGAGGACTGGCAGAAGAACGTCTATTACAAGTCGCAGGAGGACTATGTTTTCGCCATCGCCGAGGCGATGCGCGAGGAATACAAGGCGATCGTCGACGCCGGCTTTCTGGTTCAGATCGACGATCCGCGGCTCGTGACCTATTACATCATCCATCCCGAAGCGAGCATCGCCAATTGCCGCAAATGGGCGGAAATACGCGTCGAGGCGCTCAATCACGCGCTACGCGACATTGCGCCGGAAAAAATTCGCTTCCATACCTGCTACGGCATCAATATGGGGCCGCGCATCCACGACATGGAGCTGAAGGATATCGTCGATATTATTTTGAAGATCCGTGCCGGCGCGTATTCGTTCGAGGCGGCCAATCCGCGCCACGAGCACGAATGGAAGGTGTGGAAGACCGTCAAGCTGCCGGACGGCAAGATTTTAATTCCGGGCGTAATCTCGCACTCGACCATCCTGGTCGAACATCCCGAGCTCGTCGCCGAACGCATCGTCCGCTACGCCGGCGTCGTTGGCCGCGAAAACGTCATCGCCGGGTCTGATTGCGGCTTCGCCACTTTCGCCGGTTCGAAGGAGGTCCATCCCTCGATCGTGTGGGCGAAATTCAAGGCGCTCAGCGACGGCGCAAGGATCGCGTCGAACGAATTGTGGGGACGTAACTAGATCAGGACTTCAGCCACCCGGCAGCGCCAACTCCGCGCGCAAGCCGCCGATCGGCGCGGTACCGAGCGTGAGCACGCCGCCGTAAAGCCCGGCGAGTTCGACGACGATTGAGAGCCCAAGTCCGGAACCGGGCTTGGTTTCATCCAGCCGTTGGCCGCGCAGCGATACCTGTTCGCGTTCGGCCGGCGATAGTCCCGGCCCGTCATCGTCGACAATAATGCGCACACGTGGCTTGGCGCTGCCAGTCGGCGGATGATCCGCCATCACCTCGATCGCCACGCGCGACTGTGCCCATTTGCAGCCGTTATCGACGAGATTGCCGATCATCTCCTCGAGATCCTGCTGCTCGCCGTGAAAACGTGCATGCTCGGGCACGTCGATATCGATGGCGATATCGCGCGCGCGATAGAGCTTCTCCATGGTGCGCGCGAGCGCGGTGACGACCGGCGGAACCTCGATCGAAGTGCCAACCACGGTAGAGCGCGCAGCGAGCCGAGCGCGCTCGAGTTGACGCGCCACCTGATCGCGCATGATGTCGGCCTGTTCCAACACCTTGTACGCCAGCGGATCGTGGCCGCGCGCCGCCGCCTCGTTGACAATGACCGATAACGGCGTCTTCAGAGCATGCGCCAGATTACCGACATGGGTTCGCGCACGCTCGACGATTTCACGGTTGGCGTCGATCAAGGCGTTGGTCTCGCGGGCCAGCGGCGCGATCTCGACCGGAAACTCGCCCTGCAACCGCTCGGCGCGGCCGGAGCGGATTGCGGCAAGACTCTCGGAAATGCGGGTAAGCGGCGCCAGCCCGAACCGGACCTGCAGCGCGGTCGTCAACAACAGCGCGAGCGTCAGCGCCGTAAAAGTTATGACGATGGTACGCTCGAAGCTCCCGGTTTCATCGTCGATCTCCGAGGCATCGCCGGCCACTGCGATCAAATAACGGCCGTCGGAACCGAGGTCGATATCGCGCTCGACGAGCCGCAGTTCCTGGTCTTCCGGGCCTTTGGCATAGCCCTGCCGAAATTCGGCATCGGCAGGCGATTTCTCATCGGTCAGGCGCGGCAAGGTGCTGTCCCACAGCGAGCGCGACGAATGCACTTCCGGCGTCTTGGTGTCGAGCCGCGTGACTTGCCAGTACCAACCCGAAAGCGGCAGTTCGAACAACGGCTCGCCGATCGATTGCGGATACTTGTCGGTGCCCTCCTCGGGCGAGGCAACGTCGGCAACCAGCGTCCGCAGATAGACATCGAGACGGCGATCGAACGATCGCTCGACGGCATGACGATAGAGCGTGGACAGCGCAACGCCGGTGACGATGAGGATGACCACCGTCCAGGCGGTCGCCCAGATGAACAGGCGAACTGCGAGCGAATTAGCGCGCATCGGGCGGCGTGAGCAGATAACCGAGACCGCGCACCGTCTGGATCACGTCGACGCCAAGCTTTTTGCGGATGCGGCCGACGAACACCTCGATGGTGTTGGAGTTGCGATCGAAATCCTGATCGTAGAGATGCTCGACGAGCTCTGTGCGCGATACCACCCGGCCGGTATGGTGCATCAGATACGACAATAGCCGGTATTCGTGCGAGGTGAGCTTGACTGGATTGCCTTCAACGGCAACGCGGCCGGTGCGGGTGTCGAGGCGGACCGGGCCGCAGGTAAATTCGCTTTTGGCGTGGCCCGCCGAGCGGCGCAACAACGCCCGCACCCGCGCCAGTACCTCTTCCAGGTGGAAAGGCTTGGCGACGTAGTCGTCGGCGCCGGCATCGAAACCTTGCACCTTGTCGCTCCAGCGGTCGCGAGCGGTGAGGATGAGCACCGGCATGGCGCGGCCGGCGCGCCGCCAGGCCTCGAGCACCGAAATGCCGTCCATTTTCGGCAGGCCGATGTCGAGGATAATGGCGTCATACGGCTCGCTCTCACCGAGATAATGGCCCTCCTCGCCGTCGAAGGCGCGGTCGACGACATAGCCGGCATCCGTCAACGCGGTTGCCAGCTGCCGATTAAGATCGGGATCGTCTTCGACAACAAGAAGTCGCAATTAAAGCTCCGCTTAGGGATCGCTGGAGAACGTGCCTTTCACAGCATCGACGGCGATCTGAGCCACTTTGCCATCGTGCGCAAGAACTGTCAGCACATAGACGAGCCCGTCGCGGCCATGGCAAAGGCGCGCCCGCACCACCGTACCCGGCATCCGGTGCTTGGCGGAGTGCATGGCTGTCGAAAGCCGAATGAGCCTGCCGCTCTCGGTCTCGGCCCGGCGCTCCTTCTGGTTCAGACAGGGGTGCTCGCCCTCCGCACGCGCCGGGTGGGCCGCCTCGTCGTGCGCCGGGCGCGCCGCATCGTTGCGCGCAGGTTGTGCTGCGTCTTCGGCATGGACCGGCGCGCCCTCAACGACAAGCGCGAGAAAGAAGGCAATGGCAAATCGCTTCGCGGCAGCCATGATGGGTGTTCTAAACGTATCGTAGTGAACCCCGCCTGAACGGCCGCTTTAGGGCGAACCGCCGCAAAATCGCGAGAAATCCGGGTATTCTGGCCGGCAAGGGAGCGCGTGGTGAAGAAAGTAATGATTCGATTGAGGACGGCCCGGACGCTTCGAATCGCCGCATTCGCGGCGGGAACACTTGGCCTAGCCGTCGCGCCTCGCGCGGTCTCAGGTATCGGGCCGGCGTTGGCAATGGTCGGCGGAGCGCCGCCGGCGGCGAGTGGCGTCGGGCGCTCCGTCGTTATGGTCCTCGGCTCCTATGGTACCGCCTGCACCGCCACCGCGATCGCGCGCGATCTTTTGCTCACTGCGGCGCATTGCGTGCAGCCTGGCGCCGACTACAAGCTCGTCGACAGCGAACCTGGACAGGAGCCGGTTCTCAAGGACATCACGCGCATCGAGCGCGATCCGCAATTCGATCTCAAACGGCTTTTCGCGCATCTTGCCACCGCGGATGTGGCGCTCCTTAAGCTCGCCAAGCCGCTGCCGGCGCGAATTCCGCCGGTGCCGATCGGCGGCGACACCGAAACAGTCGCAGTCGGCGATGCGCTGGTGGTTGCGGGCTACGGCGTTACCGTACGCGGGGACGGCAGAACCGGCGGCACTGTTCGTGCAGCAACGCTTATCGTCACCGGAGTACCAGGCACCCTGCAGATCCGGCTGTTCGATCCGGCGACCAAGGGCCAAAGCGCAGGTCTTGGCGCGTGCGCCGGCGATTCCGGCGCGCCGGCGTTTCGCGATACAAATGGCAATCTCGCCATCATCGGCGTGGTCAGCTGGTCGACCGGCCCGAATTTGAGTGGCGGCTGCGGCGGCCTCACTGGCATCACACCGCTCGTGCGCTACCGCGCCTGGATCGTCGATACGGCGCTGATGCTCGGCTCACCGCTTGAGCCGCCGTAACGCGAAAGCTACGTTACCGCCGTTATTCCGCAGTTTCCTCGGTCAAGCGAACCGGCCCATGCAACGGGCGCTCTTCGACCGCGAAAAGGCAAAAGAAGGAAAGCGAAAGAAAGCCGGCGGCGGTGATGAAGACCCAATGGAAGGCCGGCGCCAAATCGCCGTGCGACGCCGCGAGCTTTTCAAGCGTCATCACCCCCGAACTCGCTGCCGACACCACTGAGCACGATAGCGCCGAACACCGCGACGATGATGGCGCCGCCAAGTGTCCGAAAAAAGTTCAGCGTGCCGGTCGCGGTGCCCATCTGATGCGGCTTGACCGCGTTCTGCATCAGGATCGTGCTCATGGGGTACATCGGGCCGAGCCCGCATCCGAGCGCAAAGAGCAGAAACACGAATTTGCCGATCGAGTGGCCTGCCGGATCGGCGGCAAGCACGGCGAGCGCGGTGACGGCGATTGCCAAACCCACCATTGGCAGCCGCAAATAGCGTGTCAGTCGCACCATCAGCCGCGCCGTGACCTGCGAGCCACAGACCGTTCCGACCATGAAGGCGATGAGCGCCAGGCCGGATGAGCTCGCCGAAATGCCGAGCACGGTCTGGCAGTACAGCGGCGTATAGATCGTGATGCCGATGATCGTGCCGATCGAAAAGAAAGCGGCGCAGGTGATCGCCGATGTAACACGGCCGTGCAGGATGGCCAGCGGGATAAACGGCTCGCGGGCCGTCAGCAGGCGGATCGCGAACAGCGTCCACAGCGCCGCGGAAGCGGCGAGCAAAGTGATGATCCTCGATGAGGTCCACGGATAATGCGTACCGCCCCAGGACAGCGCCAGCAGCAACGCAATCGCGGCACCGACCATCAGAACCGCGCCGATGACATCGAGCTCATGCGGCCGATCGTGGCGCGGCAACCGGCGCAGCGCGCGCTCGGTCATCAGAAGGGCCACGGCACCGAGCGGCAGATTGATCCAGAAAATCAGCGACCAGTGCAGGTGATCGGTGAGCAATCCGCCGAGCACCGGCCCGAGAATGCTGGCGCTCATGAACATGATCGAGGTGCGACCCTGCACGATCGGCCGCTCACGCGGCGAAAGCATGTCGGCGATGATCGTCTGCGCAATCGGCAATAGGCCGCCGCCGCCGATGCCCTGCAGCCCGCGGGAAAGAATGAGCATCCAGATATTTTGCGCCAGCGCGCAGGCGACGGATCCGGAGATGAAAATTCCGATTGCCCACAGCAGAATGCGCCGCCGACCGTAAATGTCGGAGAGTTTGCCGAACAGCGGCGTCGTTGCCGTCACCGCAAGAAGATAGGCGGTCACCACCCACGACAGATCGTCGATCCCGCCCAAACTCTTGCCGATTGCCGGCAGCGCCGGCGCGACGATGGTCTGCTCGAGCGCCGAGAGGAACATCGCCAGCATGATGCCGGCGACGATGGCACGGACGGCGGCATGATCGAGCGGCGGCGCCGGTGGCCGGTGCGGCGCCGGTCTAAGTACGTCATCCCCGGCGATATCGTGCGCGATTGTCTCGGCCTGCTCGGAAACGGTTTCGCTCGTCATATCGCTGGGATGGTTCGGCAACCGGCACGTCTTGCTGTCGATGGTCGGTATCACTTGGCTGGCGCCGGATGGCTTTGCAACCGCCCTATCCGCAGATCAGGCGTGCACAGTCCAACCCTGCGAAGCGGTCTTGGGGTCGGTGCGCACCGGCGGGACGGGAAACCAAGGCAGCCGCGAAAAATCACCGCCGCCTCGCCCGTTTCGGCAGCTTCAGCGGCCAATTGACAATGTGGTCCTCAAGGTCCTCGTCGGGGACTTCGGCTTCCGACGCGCCTACGCGGCCCCGCACCGAGACGCCGGCGGTGTGAACCGTCTCCGGATCGCCAGAGACCAACGGATGCCACCAGTAGAGGTCCTTGCCGTCGGCCAGGAGCACATAGGCGCAAGACGGCGGGAGCCAGTTGATGGTTTTGAGGGTCTCCGGGGTCAAACGCACGCAATCGTCGACCAGTTCGAGCCGGTGCGGGTAATCGCGACAGCGGCAGGATTGGCCGTCCAACAGTCGGCAGCCTACGTCGGTGTAGAAGGTCTCTGCCGCCCCCTCCTCTTCTTCGAGCTTATTGAGGCAACATTTGCCGCAGCCGTCGCAAAGACTTTCCCATTCCGAATTTGTCATTTCTGCCAATGACTTGCGTTGCCAGAATGGAACCGCTTCCGAACCGCCGCCGTTGGTTGCCATGTTGTTCTCCACGCGGCCGACCCTATGCCAAAATTACCCCCAATTTCCATTCACCTTGTCGGCGCGCACAAATTGGCGGCCGCCTCGCGGTCACCTAAAGCAGGTATAACTAAACGTTGGCCGCGAAAATCACCGTCGGCTAAAAGGGCGAGACTCGTGCATCCCAGCCTGGTGATCGTCGTTTCCCGGAGCGCATTGCTGTGACGGACATGTTCCCTGAGCCGGGCGGCGATTGGCGGCCAAAACTCAAGCGGCTGCTGCTCGATATTGACGCCCGGATCGATTTCGCGGTGTTCCAGAGCGGCAAATGGACCCGCGAGATTTACGAACGCTTCACTGCGTTCATGGACCGTGCCCATGTTGCCGGCTGGCGGCGCTGGCTGCTCGTCGAACCGCTCTCGGAGATGGCGACGCTGGGGACCGGCGGCCTGTTTCTCATGCTGGCGCTCGCTCTGCCCGCCTTCCACCAGACGTCCGACGACGACTGGCTAAAAAAGTCCGAGCTCGCGGTCACCTTCCTCGATCGATACGGCAATGTGATCGGCAGCCGCGGCATCAAACACACCGAATCGGTGCCGCTCGACGAAATGCCCGATAATCTCATCAAGGCCGTGCTGGCGACCGAAGATCGCCGCTTCTACGACCATTACGGCATCGACGTGCAGGGTGTTTTCCGCGCCTTTGTCACCAATACAGAGGCCGGCGGCGTCGTACAGGGTGGCTCCACGATCACCCAGCAGCTGGCCAAGAACTTGTTCCTGTCGAACGAGCGCACCTATCAGCGCAAGATCAACGAGGCGTTTCTCGCCATCTGGCTCGAGGCGCATCTAAGCAAGAACGAGATCCTGAAACTGTATCTGGACCGCGCCTATCTCGGCGGCGGGGCGTTCGGCGCCGATGCAGCGGCGCGATATTATTTCGGCAAGTCAGTCCGCGACGTCACGCTGGCCGAGGCCGCGATGATCGCCGGCATGTTCAAGGCGCCGTCGAAATTCTCGCCGCTCGTCAATCTTCCCGCCGCCCGCGCGCGCGCCAATGTCGTGCTCGATAATCTCGTCGACAACGGATTCATGACAGAGGGCCAAGTTTACGGCGCCCGGCGCAATCCGGCGACTCCGATCGATCGCGCCGCTGAGGACGTGCCAAATTATTACCTCGATTGGGCGTTCGACGAGATGCGCAAGCTGGTCGAAACATTTCCGAAATCGGTCACCGCCCGATCGTTCGTCGTGCGGACCGCGCTGGACAGCAATCTGCAACATTACGCCGAGCACGAAGTCGAATTCAGAGCTGCGCCAATACGGGCGGGATTACGGCGCCAGCCAGGTTGCAGCGGTGATCGCCGATCTCGACGGCGGGGTGCGCGCCATGATCGGCGGGCGCGATTATGGTGCTAGCCAGTTCAACCGCGCGACCGACGCGCTGCGCCAGCCCGGCTCATCGTTCAAGCCATACGTTTACGCGACCGCCCTGATGAACGGCTTCACACCGTCATCGGTCGTCGACGATTCGCCGGTCTGCATCGGCAACTGGTGCCCGCATAACTATTCCGGCGGCTATTCCGGACCGGTGACGCTTCTCGAAGCGATCACGCATTCGATCAACGTCATTCCCGTCAAGCTGTCGATCATGCTCGGCAAGGGCAATCCCAAGCTCGGCCGCGCCATGATCGTACAGACCGCACGCAACTTCGGCATAAATACGCCGCTGCCGGATACGCCGTCGCTGCCGATCGGCGCCGACGGCGTTGACGTACTCGAACACGCCGTCGCTGATGCAACTTTTCCCAATCTCGGCCGTGCCGTCACGCCGCATGCGGCGCTTGAGGTCCGCACCGATTCCGGCCAACTGGTGTGGCGCTTCGACCGTGACGGTCCGAAACCACGGCAAGTCATCACCCCGGAAGTCGCGGTTGAGATGATCAAGATGCAGAATTCGGTGGTCGAGAATGGCACCGGGCGGCGGGCGCAGCTCGACGGCGTTCCGACTTGCGGCAAGACCGGCACCACCAACGATTGGCGCGATGGCTGGTTCGTCGGCTACACGGGAAACTTTGTCGGCGCGGTTTGGATGGGCAACGACGATTATTCGCCGACCAAGCGCATGACCGGCGGCACGCTGCCGGCGATGACGTGGCACAACATCATGGCCTATGCGCACCAAGGCATCGAATTGCGGGCGCTGCCGGGCTTGCCGCCGCCCACGCATGCGCCTGCCATGGTCGACGCGTCGTTCAAAGGCAACGAGGCGCCGCACCCGGTGCTGCTGACCCGCAAGGGAACGGACGCGCTCATTGAGGTCGAGCATATGTTGGATGACGCCGACCACGCGCTAACCGCGCAGCGCGTTCCCGCCGGATCGCTCGGCGCGCTCGATGGCGGCGAGGAAGGCGCCGCCGGCCGGACCGACACACTGGCGACGGCGGCCGATCGTGATGCTCCCGCCGTGCCTCGTGGCGATTAAACCAAAGCCCTAACCGACTTCGCCAAATAGTCTTCGATCCGGTTTTACCAATGCGCCTTCTGTTCGGTTCGTGCTTTACATTGTTGATCGCAGCCGCTCTCGGCCTCGGCGCGACGTGGCTTACGCTGACGCGCGGCGTCGCCTTCGGCGCGCTGACCGTCGGTGCATGGACGGCGTGGCCGAAGAGCGGCTCGGTCGATATCGATCCCTATGCGCGCGCCAGCATCGCGCGCAGCGGGGAATTGCCGACCGGAATGGGCGATGGCATCGCGTTCTACGCGCATACCGACGATGCCGGAAATAACTTGGACGGCCGCTGCACCTTCAACATCAGCGGCATGACGCCCCCGGCGCGCTACTGGACGCTCACGCTCTACGATCCTGAAGGCCGGCTTGTCGCCAATACGATCGATCGTCACGGCTTCACCAGCGAGGAAATCGTGCGCGACATCGACGGCAGATTCACGATCACGTTGGCGCCACTGGCGCGACCCGGGAATTGGCTGCCGACCGGCGGAATCGAACAGTTCGTACTGGTGTGGCGGCTCTACGATACGCCGATCGGCGTCGCCACGCGAACCACGAAGGAAGGTCCGATGCCGGCGCTGGTACGAAAGGGTTGCTCATGATCCGCGCCGTATTGTGGGTTCTTGCCGCCATCCTGCTCGGCGGCATCGTGCATCTGTCGACAGTGCTGGCAATGCCGCGAACGGCGACGCAGGACGCCTATTCTCGGCTAACGCCTCTGACGCCGGTCAACGCCGTGGTGCCGCTTGCGAGGCCGACCGCCAAAAGCTCCGTCATGCCGTTTATGGATCCGGCTTTTGCTTCGGCGGTCTGCCGCTACGACTTGACCAACGGCTCGCTCAAGCTCATTGCGCCGGTGAGCCAAGCCTATACGTCGGTGACCTTCTATACGCGCAAGAGCATCGCCTACTACGCCATCAACGACCGCGCCGCCGGAAGGCACTCCATTGAACTCGATCTGATGACGCCCGAGCAGCATGCGGCGCTCCCCGAGGAGGAAGACGTGACCGCGGCCGACCGACTGATCATCGAGTCTCCGAGCACGATGGGACTGATCGTATTGCGCGCCTTGGCGCCGGAGCCCGGCCTCATGCCGATGGCGCGGCAATCGCTGGCTGCCGCAACCTGCAGCATCCAACCGGTGCAGTGAGTTACCTCGCGACCGCCACCGCGGCCGGTACCGCGGCAAATCGCGGCCCCACGACCACCACCTGGTTAGCCTCGATCTGCTCCTGCAACTCGGTAAGCACGCGATCCGCGTCAGCCGCAACGGACTGCGGCTCGGCGACCGCGAGATGTTCGAGCGCGAAGCGATAGCTGGCGCAGCGCTGATTCAGAGATTTGTCCACCCAGGCAATCGTCAAGCTGTTCTCGCCGATGCGCGCCTGGGCGTTGACGCGCTCGGCGGGCGTCAGATCGGGGATCTGCGTCATGCTCGCCTCGCGCCGCCGGTCCAGATCGACGACGCGGCGGGCAACCACGAAGAACGGTCCGAGACGCACGATGTCGTTGCGGATGTCGTCGATCAATTGATTGTAGCGCGCGGCGCTCGAGCGAAGCATTTCGCCTTGCAGATGCCGGTAATAGGCCGTCGGATCGAACGCCCATAATTCGCGCTGGAACGATTGCTTGGTACCGTATTCGTAGACCACCGCATCCCAGCGGACGCGATCGTAGGGCGGCTCGATCAGCGGGAAGGCGAGATCGCGGAGCGTGTGTTCGTCGTCGGTCAGATTGTCGGCCGAGATCGGCGCGCCGACGCTGGCGGCGGCTTCCTGGCCGACCCAGTCGTGAATACCGTCGGTGACCAACGGGTCGCTCAGCCTGCCGAAGTCGCCGATGCTGGTGCAGCCGGAAAGGACGAGCAGGGCAAGGACGGCAAATCGAGGCGCCCTTCTATCGCATAGGCAATGGGCGCGCGGCGACATGGCGGAAACCGTTCAGCGCCGCCTCACCCGTCGGCGGCCGCCGTTGTCGGCCGGCGGGTGCGTTTGGGGTTCGGCCTCCTCGGCGCGCGGATCGGCGTAACGCTCGATCCGAATCACAGGCAGAATGATGATCGTTGCGGACTCGTCCGCCGCGTCACGGCCGAAGCGCACAATGCGCCCCTCATCGGGAAATTTAATAACGTTGCCCACCAGCCGCTTTCCTCTGCCGCCGGCAAGGAGGCGTGCTGCCCCAATGCGCGGAAATCGGCATCTCTGTAATTAAGCGGCATGCAAGGTTAACGCTCCGCTAACGCGCACAACTTAGGCTGACGACCGAATTCGCCTGCCAAGGCGCCTGTAGCGATCGAGTCCCGCGTTATGGAAAGCGTCAGTCTGTCGAGCATCGAAAATCTCACCCATCTTGGCCTGCGCGGCGGTGTCGATATGCGCCCCACGCTGTTGCGCGTCCTCACCGACCTCTACGTGCAGAAGCTGACGCACACACCGGATGAGGAGCGGCATTACACCGAGCTCGCGCTGCGGCTGCTCGACGCCGTGGACGTGGCGACGCGCGCGGCCGTGGCCGGCCGGCTGGCCCGCCATCTCTCGCCGCCGCTGCGGGTCATCCAGCAATTGGCGGCGGATCTGCCTGAAGTCGCCGCGCCCGTGCGCGGGCATTGTGCAGTGCACAGCAAAGCGTCGAGCGAGCCGACGGCGCCAGTCATGCCGATTGTCGAAGTCCAGGAAACCGAACGTCCCGAATCCGAAGAGCGCGGCGAGGAGACCGTCCCGGCCGCGGCGCCATCTCACGCGATCGCCGCCGATATCGCAAGCGAGCTCAATGAGCTTTTTTTCGCCGCGAGCGCGGACGAGCGCCGGCTCATTCTACTCAATCTCCAAATCGCGGCTCCGATGCCGGCCGGTAGCATCCAGCTCGCGCGCGACGCCGCGGTTGGCCACCGGCTGGAAACCGCAGCGCTCGCGCGCGCCCGCGAAGACTTCGCGCAGCATCTCGCCTATTCGCTGAAAATTCCACCAGCGCAAGCGCGGCGCATCGCCGGCGATGTTCTCGGCGAACCGATCGTGATCGCCGCCAAAGCGCTTACTCTGCCGCGCGACGTCGTCTATCGGATCCTGCTGTTCGTCAATACGACGGTCGGCCATTCGGTGGAACGCGTCCACGCGCTCGCCCAGCTTTACGATGAGATGACGGTGCAAGCAGCCGAGCACTTGGTCGCGATCTGGCAGGGACTGTATCGCGCCGAGCGCGCCGTCGCGACGCACCGGCCGTTTTTGTCGAACGATGAGGCCCGAATCCGCGCTCGCACCGCGACCGCCGCGGTGCGCCGCGCACCAGCCGCCCAACGGTCCAGCGAACGTCGCGACGCCTCTTAGCTTACGATATCGAGAAAATTTCGGCCGGAAGGGTCCTCGACTTCGACAATCCAAAGGTCGGGATCGAATTTCATCTCGCGCGCAAGACAGGCTTCGACCGCCGCATCCGGCGCCGGCTGCTGGGCGAGGCTCGCCGTGAACGAACGGTCAGCGCCGCGGCTGGTATCGAGCGCACTTTGCGGCGCCGGCCCGAACAGGTCGGACATGCCATCGAGCCGGCTGATGCGCACGAAAACGGCGCCGGCGTCTTCGGCGCCGCGCCGGCGTACGACCGCAAATGCGCCCTCGACCTGACAGCGGCGCAAATAAGCGGCGACCCATAGTGCGGATTTGAGGCGCATCGTTCGGCTCACTTCAGCCGAGGAGATATGACTCGATCTGCCCGTCGCCGCAAACGAATGCTTGCTGCTATTCCAGCGGATGACCGACCATGCCGGCGAGGTCGCGTACGAGGCGATCGGAGACCGCTCCGGTCACAGGCAATTTGTGCTCCCGCTCGAATTTCCCGATGGCGCTGCTCGTTGCGTCATCGAGGATGCCGGACGGTTTGATCTGGCCGTAGCCATAGTCTGACAGGACGCGTTGCACCGCCGCTACACGCGGCGACGGAGCGATCAAGTCGGCGATTGGATCATCGCGCCGGGCCACGATGGGTTGCGGCGTTACGGGTCCCGCGACCGGTCGTTCGGAAATCGTGCGCTCCACGGGCCGGAGCGTATCGTTTGCTGCAGTCTGCGAGGACTTCGGATTGACGAAGAAGGGCGCCGGATGCGAACCAGATTGCAGGAAAACCGCATTGACGACGATGATTACGCTCGCCGCAACCGCAGCAAGGATGGCGAATGAGTCGACCGGACGCCGCGTCGCCTTGGTCCACAGCCGAAAGGCCAATGCCCCGCCGGCACCCGCTACGCGCGCATGAAAACCTTGTTCGGCATTGCGGCGGTTACGCACTTTTCCTCACCGAAAAATCTCGAATGCCTTGATGAGACGACGAATTTTCGCGCGCTGTCGGGGCGCTCGCCGGCGCCGGCGTTGTCCTGTTCGGCAAACAACTCATCACGCCGAGAGGCTGCGGCGCGGCAATCTTCTTTGCCGCTCGGGCCCGTTCGCAATCGAGCGGCAGCTGCACGGTGACGCGCGTACCGGCGCCGAAGCGACTCCGGATGGAGAGTTCGCCGCCGTGGAGTTGCACCAGACCCTTTACGATGTAGAGACCGAGCCCAGTGCCGCCATGGCGGCGGTCGTAGGAGCTGGCCGCCTGGAAATACGGCTCGCCGACACGTGACAAATCCTCGTCGCGAATGCCGACGCCATCGTCCTCGACGGCAAAGGTGATATGCGCCGCCTCGGCGCGGGCACTGATCGTGACCGTGCCGCCGCGATCGGTAAAACGAATCGCGTTGGACAACAGGTTGAGCAGTATCTGGTTGAGCGCGCGCTTGTCGGCGACCATTTCCGGCAGGTCGTCGGCCGCCACCCTTTCCAAGCTAATGCCCGACTCACGCGCCCGCAGCGCAAGTATGCCGCAACAAGCGCCGACGACTTTCGCCGGCGCGAAAGGCTCCGGCGTAATCTCGAAATTCCCAGTCTCGATCTTCGACATGTCGAGTATGCCGTTGACGACCGACAAGAGGTGATGACCGGATCCGTTGATGAGACCGGCATATTCGCCTCGGCGCCTGGCGTCGAGCGCCAGTGATTCCTCGTTCATCAGCATGTCAGAAAAGCCGATGATGGCGTTGAGCGGCGTGCGCAATTCGTGACTCATGGTGGCAAGAAAGCGGCTCTTGGCGGCGTTGGCGCGCTCCGCCTCGGCATGCGCGTCGAGAAGCTCTTCCTGATGTCTTTTGCGCTCCGTGACGTCGCGCATGACAGCCACGACCTCGCGGCGACCTTCCCCGTTTGAAGCGTCACTTACCGGCTCCAACGGGCGGCAGCGCATCTCAATCCAAATGAATTCCGTCGTGGGCCGGCCGTCAGCGTCGGCGCCTTCACGCCGGACGCGAAACTCGACCGAGCGCGCTTGCGCAAGAGCCGCGGCGTCACCCAGCGCGGTCAGATAGGCCGGCCGGTCGGCGACATGAACCCTCTCGAAAAGGCCATGACCGTGCAATTGCGGGATGCCCGAACCGAACAAGGTTTCGGCGGCCGGTGAAACGAACAGTACCGCACCGTCGCGGCCGTGCCGCGTGATGACGTCGGCGATATTGCGCGCCAACAGCCGATAGCGGTCTTCCTCGGCATAGAGCAGCCAGAAGCTTGTCCGCGCCAACGTCTCGGCACCGAGCGCAAGGCCGGTCGCGTAAAGCCCCGCCGAAACGATGCCCAGCGTCGCCAGTGCCTCGGGCGCGCTCGTGTTTGGCGTCGGCAGTAGATGCTCCGCGCCAAGCAGCATCAGGAGACCTACGGCGGCGAGCGCGAAAGTCGAGGCGGTCGCGACAACGCGGCGCGACGCCGAAAGCGCCGCCTCGAGCGGCACGACCACCAGCCAGATCGCGGCGAACGACGCGATGCCGCCGGTCGCCGCGGCGAGCGCAGTCACCAATCCGGTCAAGGCGAGTGAAGACAGGATGTGCGCGCTCTCGTAGCGACCGGTGCGCGACAGAAAATAAGCTGTCAGAATCGGCGCGACGAGCCAAGCAAAAATAAAAAGCTCAGTGACGCTGGGCGTTCCGCGGACGAGCAGATATATCGGGAACGACGCGAGCGCGACAATGCTGCCTAGCAGACGCGGCGCGATAAAGGCACGATGCCGCGCCGCCGTCAGCGCGTCTTGCTGCGCTGACGGATGCACAAGCGTCTCCACGTAACGACGTATTGGCGCGAACAGGCCCACGTTCCCAGCGCACGCCCGGCTTTGCCGACGCGCTCCCCTTTTTCTATGTCGCGGATCGTGTCAGAGCCCGCTTAAGCGAACGCTAAGGCATTGGGCGCGTCCGCCATAGCGCGATCCCGATGCTGCTTTGCGGCGCCGGCAAATCCCCATCATGGTGAATCTCCCGTTGCCGTGTAGGGTTGCCAAATGTTTGCCGTGTGCGTAACGCGCGCCTTGGAGCCCGATTTTGCTGCACTTCGAACAACCGAGGCACTGCATGAAAAGCGGCCGCCCGCGCGTTCGTTCAAATTTTAGCTAGATTAGATTTTTTCCAATTCGACGAAAATTTGCGGCTAATTCTGTTCGATTAAGGGCAAAAACGTATCGGTCGAGCGAACGCCACATTCAATGCTGCCTGCTAGTTTCCCCACACGTGCGGCATCGACTGTCGCGGGGATATGGGTCTCATGTTCTTTTTGTTGCGCATGGCGTTTTGGCTCGGCCTTGTGCTGATCCTTTTGCCGAGCGGCTCCTCGGAGCAAGCCGCACCGGCAAACCAGGTCAACGCATCGGAAGCCATTTCGGCCGCTTCCGCCACCGTCGGCGATCTGCGGCAGTTCTGCACACGCCAGCCAGACGCCTGCACCGTCGGTTCGCACGTGGCGACAGAGCTCGGCTATAAGGCTCAGGCCGGCGCGAAGATGCTTTATGATTTCCTGACCGAGACGATGGCGTCAAAGCGAGGCGCCAAGGATTCGTCCAGGGATTCGCCCAAGGTCACCGGCTCGCTGGGCAGCGGCCCGGGCAAAGCCTCGCAAAACACGCTCACCCCCGCCGACCTCGTGCCGGCATGGCGCGGTCCGCTGGCGAGCAAGAACGCCAAGCACTCGGTCTAGCCCTTCCCGGTCCGGTCCGGTCCGGTCCCGTCCGACGACTCGCGAAGTCACGCGCGGCGCGCGCACTCGCCGTGGTTACCACGTCGACCTGTCGCGCCGAGCACCTTATATAGAGGGAGGCAATCCGACAGTCGAATTCGGGACAACGGTGCGATGGCCGAACTGGAGGAAATTATCGAGAATTTCTCGGTCCTTGACGACTGGGATGACCGCTATCGCTATCTGATCGAGCTTGGCCGCGAGCTGCCGCCGCTTTCGGGAGCCGCGCATAGTGACGCCAACAAGGTTCAGGGCTGCGCCAGCCAGGTCTGGCTGGATACGACCGTGCGCCCGAACGGCGCGGGCGGCCCGGTTCTGATGTTCGCCGGCGACAGCGATGCCCACATCGTCCGCGGGCTGATCGCAATCCTCTTCGCGACGTATTCCGGCAAGAGCGCGACAGACATCCTCGCCCACGATGCCGTCAAGCTGTTCGAAGGACTGGGACTGCGGGAGCACCTGACACCGCAGCGCTCGAACGGCTTCCGGTCGATGGTTGAGCGCATTCGCGCGGATGCCCGCGCGGCGCTGGCGACCGCCTCGTAATAAATCCCGTTTATGCGACCTGCATGGCTTGATGCGCGGGTGTTCAAGCAGCGCCCGCAATCGTATTGTTAATCTCGTCGGCTGTAGGGGCTTGCCGTTGAGCAACCACAAACTGCGCGCAGGACTGACGGACGTGTTCGCCGGCACGGTTTGCAGCATTTTGTCGATCGCTTATTGCCTGTCTTACGCGGCGCTGATCTTTACGGGGCCGCTCGAGCATTTGTTGTCCTACGGCATTGCCGTGACGTTCCTGTCGGCCGCCGTCGGCGGCTCGATCGTAGCGTTGCGAAGCTCGCTGCCGTTTGCCGTTGCCGGACCCGATAGCTCAATCTCGGTCGTCTTGGCCGCTCTGGTCGCGACGCTCGTGCAGCGGCTTGTGGCCAGCGGCAGCACCGATCTTCTTGCACCGGCGCTGATCGCTATGGCGCTGGCGACCGCACTGACCGGATTATCGCTCTGTGTGCTCGGCTTTACGCATGCGGGCCGCGCAATCCGCTTCGTGCCCTATCCGGTCATTGGCGGGTTCCTCGGCGCGACGGGCTGGCTGCTGATCACCGGCGCGATCCAAGTCGTCTCGGGCGAGCGGCCGACGATCGCCAATATCGGCGCGTTCGCCGACATTGCGATCGTGGCTAAGATCGCGCCCGGCGTCGTAGTCGCAATCACGCTCTATGTGCTGCTGCGCCGCTCCAAAAGTCCGTTCATTTTGCCGGGCGTATTGCTGACGGCGCTGGTGGTGACGCATCTGGTGCTGTTGTCGACCAGCACGACGATTGCCGCCGCGCAGGACAGCGGCTGGCTATTCCGGCTCCAGCCGGCGGCCGGATTGACGCTGCCGTGGAAAATCGCACCGCTCGAGCGCTTTCCGTGGTCGTCATTGCCGTCGCTCGCCGGCGATGTGCTCGCCGTCATATTCGTCACCGTCACGAACTTCTTGCTCAATACGACGGGACTGGAGATTGCGACCCGTAGCGAAGCCAATATCGAACGCGACCTCAAAGTCCTTGGGCTTGCCAATGTCGCGATCGGAGCGCTTGGCGGCTATGTGAGCTGCACGTCGTTCAGCCGCTCCATTCTGGTCCGCACTGCCGGAGCCACGAGCCGGATCGGCGGCTTGACCGTAGCGGCGATCTCGGCGCTCGTGCTGGTCGCCGATCCGTCGTTCCTCGGCTATGTGCCGAAATACATTCTCGGCGGCCTTTTGTTCTATCTCGGCGCCGACCTGGTCTATCAATGGCTGATTCAATCCTCGCGGCGCCTGTTGCTGCTCGAATATCTATCGCTGATCGCCATCGCCGTCTTGATCATTTATTCGGGTTTCGTCGCTGGCGTCTTGATCGGCATCGTGATCGGTTGCGCCACCTTTGCGCTCAGTGCAAGCCGCGTGAACGCGATCAAATTCAATTTCGACGGCTCGGAATACCGCTCCTCGCTCGATCGCGGGCCCTACGAGCTGTCGCTCTTGGCCGCCCATGGCCGAAAGATTCAAGGAATGACATTGCAGAGCTATCTGTTCTTCGGATCTGCCAACCGGCTCTATCAGCACGTCAAGACGCTGTTGGCGGCGCAGCCGGACTGCCGGTTTCTGATCTTCGATTTCCGTCTCGTCACCGGGATCGATTCATCGGCAACGCACAGTTTTGCGCAAATCAAGCAGGCGGCCGCCGCATCCGGAACGCGCATCGTGCTGGTGACCCTGACGCCGGAATTGCATCGCGCCTTTCGCACCGCGCGGTTCATCTCCGACGACGTCATCGTCGCGTCGGATCTCGATCGCGCCCTGGAATTCTGCGAGCAGAACCTCATCGAAGCACATCGCACAGCTGGCGACGACGCCCGATCGCTGCGGACGTGGTGGTCGGAGGCGCTTGGCAGCAGCGCAAATGCCGATCGGTTGGTCGAATATTGCCGGCGTCTCGAAGTTCCCGCCGGCCAAATCATCGCCCGCGAGGGCGACCCGGCCGCCTCGATGCATTTCATCCTCGAGGGACGCGTCGGTATCGTCGTCGATACGGGCGACGGACGCACGATGCGCGTGCGCAGCCTGGGGGCGCACACCACAATCGGCGAAATGGGACTGATTACTGGTCGCCCGCGCAGCGCAACGATTGCCGCGGAAACCGACAGCGTACTCTACGAACTCACGGTCGAGGCTTACGAGCGCATCAAACGAGAAGAGCCTGCGCTCAGTCAGGCGCTGCTTGGCTATGCCGTATCGGTCATGTCGGAACGGCTAAGCTTCGCCAACCGCGCAGTCGGCGTCCTGCAGCGTTGACGCGGGCGAAGACGCGACGGCGTTACGTTAGCTGCGCTCCCGCCGCCGGCGGCGCTGCTGACCGAGCCCCATGTCCTTGGCAAGCTTGGAACGTGCCGCCGCATAGTTTGGCGCGACCATGGGATAGTCAGGCGGCAAACTATATTTTTCTCGGTATTGGTCGGGCGTTAGGTTGTAGCGCGTGCGCAGATGGCGCTTGAGCGACTTGAATTTCAGTCCGTCCTCCAGACAGACGATGTATTCGGGAGTCACCGAGCGCTTGACCGGGACGGCTGGCCTGGGCGGATCCGCCTCGGCCGCCGCTTGGCCGCTCGATACGCGCTTCAAAGCCGCATAGATTTGGCTGATGAGATTCGGAATCTCGCCACTCGGAACCGAATTATGGCTCACATAGGCGGAAACGATATCCGCGGCGAGCTCAAGATGGACGCTGTCACCCGAATTCTCGGCCATGGTCGGAATCTCGTGCGGGGATTGCCTGGCAATGCTCGATGTTAGCTTAAATTATACTACGCGATGCGAGTAAAATCAATAAAACAGCGATTGAGCGACGCTGAATGCCAATAGTCGAAAATATATATTGCTTTGCTATTCAAAGAATTGAGCGCCATTGCCCCAGCTGAAAGGCCCGACTGGCCGCAAAAAATCTGGCGGTAAGTGCCCTACGCACTCTGCTCGATGTGATTGCGCAGTTCGGTGATCGAGCCGAAACGGAGCACACCCTGCGGCAGCTGCGCTTCGATGGAGCCATCCGAATACAATGTGTAGGCCATTCCGTCGACGACACCTGATTTGAGCACCGACACCTGAGGGGCTTCCGACGCGCCCCCTTGCAGCGCAGTGACGACCGGTTCGCTGTGTTGCTGCGGCTCCACAGCGGGGGCTGCGACCGCTTGCGT
The DNA here is from genome assembly GCA_963775515.1 of uncultured Alphaproteobacteria bacterium. Classification (GTDB taxonomy): domain Bacteria; phylum Pseudomonadota; class Alphaproteobacteria; order Rhizobiales; family Xanthobacteraceae; genus BOG-931. The sequence goes on from CAVZIQ010000005.1 coordinate 288,637, forward strand.
GGGCACCGACGACGCACTCCGCGACGGCCGTGACACCTTCGGCCAAAGTGTGTCGAATGCCGGACCCGCCGCCCGCTCGGCCGCGACCGGCGAACGCGCACTCATGTCGAGGCGCGGCGCAATCCTTGTCGGCGCCGCACCATTTCTTCGCTTGGCCGCACCCGCTTTGTCGACCTCGGCGGCAGCCACGTCCACGTTAGTCGGAAATGTCGGCGCCGGATCCAGCGACACCTCGGTCTCTTCGACGAGGCGAGTGGTTTCGGCGTGAGCCACGGCTGGAATTTTTTCGAGTAAGTCTTCGGCCTGCTGTTCGGCGGCCGACAGCGGCGGCGGCGGGGCAAGCGACACGGAGCGAATCCGGGGTGCCGGCTTCTGCCCTCGCGAATTTCGCGCGGGCTCGATCGGCTGCTCCACAGCTACGGTGGGCTCGGCGAGTTCGCCGGATCGGGCAGCACGCGGCACCCCCCGTAACGCCACAGCCTGTTCGATCCGCTGCAATACCCGCAGCGCGAGACCAAGGCCAATCAGCAGCAGCCCACCCACCACCGCGACCACGCCGGGCGTTACGATAGTTGCGTCGAAAACGTGGTCGTGGATCGACACGCCCGAGGCAACCAGCACTATTCCAACGGCAGTCAACAGTCCGCCAAACAACAATAAAAGCAGGTACATACGTCTATCCCCGGCTCGCGGTAGACGCGCGAAAGCCACTTAAGGCAGTATTGTGACGGCGCTTGCGCAACCGTGCAAGGATTTTTCTCCGCATCGGCCAGCCGGTAGAGATGAACTCGATGGAATAGTGAACCGTACAGACGTTGCCCAACCCCCCGCGAAGGTCCTATCTAGAGGAACAATTCGCCTTCCCGGACGGTTGCACCTTCACCCTACCTGCCACTTCGGCTTCACATTGAGGAGTAAGACCAATGGCATTCACCCTGCCCGAGCTTCCCTATCCTTATGACGCGTTGGCCCCGCATATGTCCAAGGAGACGCTCGAATTTCATCACGACAAACACCACCAGGCCTACGTGACCGCCGGTAACAATCTGGCCAAAGGCACGGAATGGGAGAACAAGCCGGTTGAAGAAGTTCTCAAAGGGACCTTCGGCAAAATCCCGGGCCTGTTCAACAATGCCGCCCAGCATTTCAATCACACTCATTTCTGGAAGTGGATGAAGAAGGGCGGTGGCGGCGACAAGCTCCCGGGCAAGCTCGAGAAGCAAATCACATCCGACATCGGCCCGCTGGCCAAGGTCAAGGAGGACCTCACGCAAGCCGGGATCACGCAATTCGGCTCGGGCTGGTGCTGGCTTGCGGTCAAGGACGGCAAGATCGTCGTCATGAAAACCCCGAACGGCGAAAACCCGCTTGTGCACGGCGCCAAGCCAATTCTCGGCTGCGACGTCTGGGAGCATTCCTATTACATCGATTATCGCAATCGGCGGCCGGATTACCTCAAGGCGTTTTTCGACAACCTGGTCAATTGGGACTACGTGGCCGAGATGTACGAAGCGGCGATGAAATAATCGCCTGGCATTGCCCAACGCGCGCGCGACGGGCTAGAGCATGATCCTGGATAAAGCCGTGATCCGACTCAGTCGGATCACGGCTGGGTATCGATTCTTTTCGGCTACACATTTTGACGCATTGTCCGGATCGGAATTGCACTGCATGAATTGGCCGCGCTGGAATGCGCCGATCTGAATCCGGGCCGATCGTGCAGCAAGTTGCGGTGAACTCCCTCGCCATTCGCTCGAATGCGCTGTTCGGCGCGCGCCGGCTCGATGCGCTGGCGATCGTTGCATTGCTGCTGATCGGCGCGATCGCCGTCTTTACGTTTCGCGACTACGGCCTAGGTTGGGACGACTACACGCAATCCCAATATGGCGACCTCTTGTTGTCACTCTACGCGTCCGGCTTCGCCGACAAGCGCGCCCTCTCGTTTGTTAATGTCTACATGTACGGTGGCGGCTTCGACATCCTCGCCGCTCTTGCGGCAAAGGTGCTGCCATTCGGCGTCTTCGCAACGCGTCGCCTTCTGGGCGCCGCCATCGGTCTCGTCGGCCTGTTCGCCACCTGGCGACTGGGCCGGCGCCTCGGCGGTTCTTTTGCCGGATTGGCGTCGCTCATCCTCCTTGCCACCTGCCCGCCGTACTACGGCCATATGTTCATCAACTCCAAGGATGGGCCGTTCGCAACGGTCATGGTGGTTGCACTCTTTGGAATCGCGCGCGCAATTGACGAATATCCGCGAGCGAGCCCTGCGACGATCGCGCTTTGCGGTGTCGGCATAGGCCTCGCGATCGGGTCACGCGTCCTCGGTGGCTTCGCCGTCGCGGACGTGCTGCTATCGCTGATCTTCATTCTTTTCGTGCGATCGCGCGAATGCACGCTCAAGCCTGCGCTGGCCGAATGCGGCTCTTTTCTGGCCGCGTTCATTCCCGGCGCGATTCTCGCTTATCTCGTGATGGGGCTGGTATGGCCGTGGAGCGTGCTTTCGCCGCTCAATCCCATTCGGGCGGCCGAGTATTTCTCCCATGACTTCGAAAAGCCGTGGCGTGAGCTGTTCGACGGCCGTTTGATCCCGATAACCCAAATGCCGCGGAGCTATGTACCGACGCTGCTTGCGCTGACGCTGCCGGAACTGATGCTCGCTCTCGGCATCTGCGGAATTCTCGGCGGGATCGTTGCAGTGGGGCGAAAGAACTACGGCACCGCGGGCCGCCGCACCGCTCTTGTTGCAGTCGTGCTCGCGGCGACACTTCCAGTCCTGGTTACAATCGTCGCACGGCCATACATCTATAACGGTATTCGCCATTTGGTGTTCGTGCTGCCGCCGATTGCCGCGCTTGGCGGTCTCGCCGCGGCATGGATCGCGCGGCGGCTGGAGCCATACGGCGTCACCGCCGTTGCCGCAGGCAGCTTGGCATTCATGGCGGGCATTGCATCCCCGATCGTCGATATGGTGAGGCTGCATCCGTATGAATACACCGACTACAACCATATCGCCGGCGGCGTAAGCGGCGCGCAAAAGAACTTCATGCTCGATTATTGGGGCCTCTCGCTCACACAGGCCTCGCGACGATTGCTCTCCTTTATCGCCGAACACCGTCAGACGCCGGCAGGGGGAAAATGGACGGTCGCAGTATGCGGCCCGCATCCGCCGGTTACGGTGGCGCTCGGGCCGCAATTCTCGACAACCTGGGATCCCAAGGGCGCCGACTTCGCCATGCAGCTCGGCGTATTCTACTGCGGCAAGCTCGATGCACCTGAACTGTTCGCGATCGTGCGCGACGGCGTTGTCTATGCGCGCGTTTACGACATCCGCGGCCGAGCGATTTCGTCGCTGCTCACGGTGCCGGGCATCGACAAAACACACTACTAGAATCTAAACTCGCAAAGTTTAACCGGTTGATACGACTCGTGCTTTTTGTTCGTTTCCTATGAGGGTCGAAATCCCGAAGCGAGTCGATCTCAAAGAGCGGATTTAATGATGAACGCCACGCCACGCGCGTATGTTTTCGATGCCTACGGCACGCTGTTCGACGTGCATGCCGCGATCGCCCGCTACCGCGCCGCCGCGGGCCCGGATGCAGAGCGATTTTCCGAAATCTGGCGGCAAAAGCAGCTTGAATATAGCTGGACACTGACTCTCGCCGGCCGCTACATAGACTTTTGGATGCTCACGGAGCGCGCGCTGGATTATGCGCTTGCGCGCGTTCCCTCGATCGACCGCGCGCTGCGGTCGCAACTCCTCGAAGCCTATCTGAAGCTTGACGCCTATCCGGACGCGCGCGAGGCCCTGGCCAAGCTCAAGACGCGCGGCCTTTCTACCGCGATCCTTTCGAACGGCTCGCCGCGCATGCTGAAATCTGCCGTCGAAGCGTCCGGCCTGGTGCCGCTCCTTGACGCTGTGCTCTCGGTTGACACCGTCCGCATGTATAAGCCGCGACCCGAGGTTTATGCGCTCGTTACCGACCGCTTCGCCGTGCGCCCTAATGAGATCGTGTTCGTGTCGTCGAACCGTTGGGACGTGATGGGGGCGGCGGCTTTCGGCTTTCGCCCGCTCTGGGTCAACCGCTCGCGCGTGCCAGACGAATATGCTGAGCACCCGCCGTTGCGCGTGGTGCCCGATCTTTCGGTGCTGGCATCGCTTGCCGACTAGCGGAGCGCTTAAGCGTTCACTGCAATCGGCTCGGGCGCGGTCGCCGGCAATAATTTCGGCGCGACGAAGCGGCCCGCTTCGAGTTCTTCGATCTGGCGATCAATCTGCTTCATGACATAGCGCGAATAAGGCCCGACATGGAGGTAGAACGCCATCAGCGTCACGATGGCGCGAACCGATTGCGGATTTTTTGACATGCAGGTCGTGAACGCTTTCCAGAAGCGCTCGCGGCCTTCCGGCAAGCGCGAAAGCAACTCGTGCACCATGTTGATAGTGGAGAGCCGGCGCCTGATATCGCCCTCGGGCAGCTCCTTCCGGCGACCCGAGCAATCGAGCATGGCGGCAAGCCGCTCCAGGCGGCCGCAAAACGCGTCGGGATCGTAAATTCGCTCGAGTATCTTGCGGTAATCGCGCAGTATCTCCAGGCGGGATCGTTTGGTTTCGTAATTGACACCCGCCGTGCACTGGTCGCCCTTACCGGCGGGCGCCGAATCATGGTCGACATGCAAGCGGCCTTCGCGCGCAAGCCGGCGCGTCAGCTGCGTATTCGGCAGCGCGTAGAGCAAACCGACCATGGCGATCGGGATCGCTGCCTCTTCGATCAGCTCGATCATCGGTTCGGCAACCGAGCCCTTCTCGCTATCGAAGCCGACAATGAAGCCCGCCGTCACGAACATGCCGGCGTGATAGATCTTATGGACGCTGTCGCCGATGCTGCGGCGGGTATTCTGCTTCTTGCGCATCGCAATCAGCGTTTCGGTATCCGGGCTTTCGATACCGACGAAAACGGCAAAGAAGTTGCAGCGCTTGAGCATCGCCAACAGCTCGCCATCGTCGGCGAGATTGAGCGAGGCCTCGGTGGTGAATTCGAACGGATAATCGTGCTGCTCGATCCATTTTTCGAGCACCGGCAGGAACGCCTTGATCGCTTTCTTGTTGCCGATGAGGTTATCGTCGACGAAATCGACGTGGCCGCGGTAACCGAGTTTGTAAAGCGCCTCAAGTTCGTTCAGCATCTGGTCGTGCGTCTTGGTGCGCGGCGACCTGCCGTAAAGCTCGATGATGTCGCAGAACTCGCAGGTGAACGGACAACCGCGCGAGAACTGCACCCCGATGTAAAGGTATTGCTCGAATTTCAACAGATCGAAGCGCGGCACCGGCGTCTTGGTGACATCGACCTGAAACTTCGGCGCGACGTAGACGCCCTCGCGACTGCCCCGCTCCCAGTCCGCGATGAATTGCCCGATGATGTCCTCGACTTCGCCCAGAACGCAGAAATTCGCGCTCTCGTAGCGGTGCGGGCTCGATGTCGCATCGGGGCCGCCGACCACGACCGGAAGCCCGCGCGCGCGGCACATTTCGATGAGTTCCAGCGTATCCGATTGCTGGAACAGCATGCCGCCAGTCATCACCATGTCGGCCCAGTCGAGATCGCTCTCCGCAAGCTCCTCGGTGTTGCGATTGACCAGCCGCACGTTCCAGGATTTCGGCAATAGCGCCGCAACCGTGATCAGCCCGAGCGGAATTGCCGGATAACGAGCGCCGACCAGTTCGCAGGCCTCGGAAAAGTTCCAGAATGAATCCGCCATGAAGCGCGGGTAGATCATGAGCACGTTGCATGGGCTTGCCGCCAACGCGCTTGCGACGATGTTCTGCTGCTGTTCCAAGGAACCCTACCCCGTGCCGCCAAAGCACATTTCGCGCAGTATGGCGGTATTGCTCGATAATACAAGGACAAAGCCGGTTTCAGCCCACTCTGTCGAGAAGCCAAAAATTGGCGCGCGATCATGGCGTTATGGGGGCTTCGTCCGACCGGATGTGACCCCCGACAACGCTTCCGGTACGCTGCGGGCCAATCACTAACCGGCTTGAGGAAGAGAAGCAAAATGCGCGCCGCGTTCTATGAGGACAACGGCCCTGCCCGCGACGTGCTCAAACTCGGCGAAATCGAGACGCCGCGACCCGGTCCGGGCGAGGTCCGCGTGCGATTGGCAACTTCCGGCGTCAATCCGTCCGACGTCAAGGCGAGATCGGGGGCAACGCGCAAGATCGCCTATCCGCGCGTGATCCCGCACAGCGACGGCGCCGGCGAAATCGACATGGTCGGCGACGGCGTGTCGCCCTCTCGCGTCGGCGAGCGGGTGTGGGTGTGGAATGCCCAATGGGCGCGCGCCTTCGGCACCTGCGCCGAATATGTCGCGCTGCCATCGCACCAAGCGGTGCGCCTGCCGCCAAATACCAGCTTCGAAGTCGGCGCTTGTCTCGGCATTCCGGCGATGACGGCCTATCACGCCATCGCGACCGCCAACACCGCGCCCGGCACGATACTCCTGGTCGCCGGCGGAGCGGGCGCCGTCGGCCACTACGCGGTGCAATTCGCCAAGGCGGCCGGCGCCACGGTCATCACCACCATCAGTTCGCCGGAGAAGGCCGCCGCGGCACGCGCAGCCGGGGTCGACTATACGATCGACTACAAACATGAAAATGTCGGCGAGCGCCTCATGGCCCTCACCGGCAAAAAGCGCGTCGATGCCGTCATCGAATTGGATGTCGCCGCCAACGCCGATATCATTACGCAAGTGCTGCGGCCGCGCGGGCAGGTCGTGGTTTACGGAACGGGAGCCGCCGAATCCGAAATGCCGTTGATGTTCTGTTTGCGCAACGCGATCACGCTGAAATTCATCTACGTTTACGAACTCGACGCCATCGAGCGTGCCGCAGCTCTCGCCGGCATTGAACGCGCCATCGCAGCCGGCACGCTCATCACCAATGTCGGCGCCACTTTCCCACTCGCCGACATCGTCGCCGCGCATGAAGCGGTCGAGCACGGCAAGGTATTAGGCAACGTCGTCGTGAAGATCGGCTAAGCCGCGTCTTCCGCCGACGGTGCCGACTCGGGATTCTTCAGCGCGATGACGATCTGGTGTTTGGTCAGCCGCGTGCCGTCATCGCCTTCAATGAGCAACGCGACGCGGCCGCCGTTGTTGAGATGGTGCGCCCAACTCAATGCTTCGTCGAGTGTGTTGAACTCCTTGAACAGATGGCGATCCTTATCCAATGGCGAGATGAATTGCGAGCCGCGCGGACCGGAATAGACGCGATGTGTCATCGTTGGATCTCCTGTTTCCCCGCTCCTGCTGACGTGGATATGGCCCGAAAATGCGCCAGGTCTGTGTCGCCGGCGCGCGCCGCGGCGCGTTGACGCGGCCGAAGCTGCGCCGCTACCATCGCGTCAAAGATGTCGTAAGGCCGGGATTTCATGCGCTCATTTTTTCGGTTTGCAGTTTGGCTGTCGATTCTCACGGCAATCGTACGACCTGCTCATGCACAAGACGACGCCGTCCACGATGGCGCCGTGTATGTCGCCACCTATGTCGAAGTCATGCCAAACGCCGTTGCTGTCGGCGCGACGCGGCTAAGGGACTATCGCGATGCGAGCCGCAAGCAGGACGGCAACCTGCGTTTCGATGTCTTGCACGAAATGGCGCGGCCCAGCCGCTTCGCCATTATCGAGGCCTGGAAGGACATAGCGGCGCTCGGAGCCCACGACAAGGCAATCGGCACGCTGCAATTTCGCGCCAAACTTGAGCCGCTCGAGGATGCGCCCAATGACGAGCGCATCGGCAACGTGATTTATGCCGCAAAGGCGACGAATGCGACGCGACCTACCGCAATCTACGTTGTCACCCACGTCGACGTCATTCCCCCCGGCAAGGACGTGTGCATGGCGGCGTTCAAAGCCATGAGCATCGATACCGCCAACGAACCGGGCAACATCAGTTATCAAGTGATGCAACAGGCCAACCGAGGCAACCACTTCACTGTGGTGGAGGCATGGGCCAGTACGAAAGCGCGCGACGCGCACGCCATGGCAGCGCATACGCGCAGTTTCCGTGAAAAGCTCACGCCGCTCGCAGGCGCGCTGTACGACGAGCGCTTCTACAAAGCGTTGGATTAAGCGCCCGATTATCTCCGTGGCGCGAAAACTTGATCGCTGTAGGGCAACACAGTCGGGCGTCCGATCACAATGAAGGCGTGGTCGAGCGCGTGGTGGCAGGCATTGCAGCCGGCACTGAGGCTATCGAACGCCGTGGCAAATGCGGTGCTGTTCTTGCCATCGACCGCCTTTTGCAGCGCCGCAAGCGGAGCGTCAACGTGTTGTTTGACAAGATCGCCGCCGAGCGTCCCGCCGATATCGTCGAAACCGTCGCTCAGCTCGCCAATCTCGTAATCGGCGAGCGGCCAATTCCCGGCGTGGCCGGCAAACCATAGCTTGATGTGGCGCTCCTGTTGATGCGCCATGATTTCGCTGAGGCTAGGATGATACTGTCCTTCTTGCGGCTCAGCTGCCGGCGGCGGCGCTGCGGCGTTGTCCTGCGCACGGGCGGCAAGCGCGCCCAGTATCACAACCGCACTCATCATCGCAACGATAGCTTTCATGGGACCACTCATTGCACGGCCTCAACCGAGCGGTTCCAGCGTGTCGCTGCATTCCTTGGCGTGCGCTTGCTGGCAAGCCTCGTATAGCGCGGGACATGATCTTGCCGCGGCCAATGCATCCTCGACGGTCTTCGCTCGATCGCCCGCCGCGCGCGACTGCCCATCATAGATGAGAACCGCGTCGTCGCGCTCGATGCCGCGATCGGTCATCAAAAACTCATTGGCGCCGTCGAAGAAAACGGTCGCGGCGTTGATCGCTTCATTGAGTTTCTTGGTGTACTCGGTGTTGATCTTGGGATCAGGCTTGACCACGCGGGCATGCACGGCAATGTCGGTGTAAAGAGTATTGAGCTTGAAATAGATGCCGCCGCATTGCGCCAGCGCCAGCCAATAGGGCCGGCCGGCGAAAGCGCCCGGCGCGGTTACGACCCGATCGCGCTTGTCGACCGGTACGGCCGGAGCCGGATGTTCGACTTGCTTGGGCGCACGCTCCATTCTGCGGCGGTATTGCGCGCTAGCGGCCGTAGCAACGAGAACGCCCGCGAAGATCAGCAGAACAAGTTGAGTAGCGGTTCTTGGCATGGCGCCGTCAAAACTTCTCAAGCCATGGGCGCAATTCGATCTCCCAGGCCCAGGCGCTCCGCGGTTGTTGCAGGAGATGCAGATAGCTCTGCGCGATGGCGTCGGGATCGAGCATGCTGTCGGGTTTGTCCGGCGGATTGGGCCGGCGTTCGCTCTTGATGCCGCCATCAATAACAATATGCGCGACGTGGATGCCCTGCGGCTGGAGCTCCCGCGCCATGCTTTGCGCCATCCCACGCAGCGCGAACTTGCCCATGGCGAACGGCGCCGATTGTGCATAGCCCTTTACGCTCGCGGAAGCGCCGGTCAGAAGGATGGCGCCGTGGCTGTGCGGCAACATGCGCTTGGCCGCCTCCTGCGCCACCAGAAAACCGCCGAAGGCGGTAACCGCAATCGACTTCGCCACCTCGTCGGGATTGAGCTCGACGAACGGGCCGCGCGTCCGGTAGCTGGCATTGTAGACGACGACGTCGGGGTTTCCGAGCGCCGCTTCGACGTCGGCAAAGAGCTTTGCGACTTGTCCCTTATCGGTGGAATCGCAGGCAAAAGCCTTTGCGCCGGTCTCCTGCGCCAACGCTTTCAAATTGTCAGCACGGCGGGCGGCGAGCGCCACTTTCATTTCGTTTTTGGCAAATAACCGCGCCAGCGAGGCCGAAAGCCCCGACCCAACGCCGACAATCAACGCTGAACGATAACCCGGCATGACCGCTCCTGTTAATCAATGACCGCGATGGCGTTTATCTCCACCAGACAACGGGGGTCCGTGGCAAGCCGCACCACCTGAACTGTCGTCGTGGTCGGTTTGGCGTCGCCAAAATACTCGCCCCAGACGCGGTTGAGCGCATCCTGATCGGTCAAATCGGTGACGAAGCGGTCGGCGGTGACGATGTCGGCAAATGTGCCGCCGACGGCCTGCAGCCCGCGCTTGAGGTTTTCCAGCGCCGCCCTCGCCTGCCCTGCCATGTCGCGCGGCATGGCATCGAACTCTTCCGGCCGATGCGGATGATGATGATAAACCGGCGCCGCGGTGACGCCGGCAAGATAGACGGTGGTGCCGCCTTTGACCTTGATCGCCGGTGCATAGGGCATCCACAGATCCGGCGCGTCCGGCCAGTGAACGTGCTCGATGGTTTTGGGCATTTTTGTACAGCCTTCACGTCATTTCGTGTTGGAGATCACCCTCACATCCGAAACACCCCAAACCGTGTCTCGGGAATCGGCGCATTGAGCGCCACGGAAAAGCATAACCCCAATACACGCCGCGTTTCGCCGGGCGTGATGATGCCGTCGTCCCACAGCCGCGCGGTGGCGTAATAGGGATTGCCCTCGGCTTCGTATTGTTCGCGGATCGGCTGCTTGAATTCTTCCTCTTCGACCTCGGACCATTTCTTGCCGTCGGCCTCGATATTGTCGCGCCGCACGGTGGCGAGCACCGAAGCCGCCTGCTCGCCGCCCATGACCGAGATGCGCGCGTCCGGCCAGGTGAATAGAAAGCGCGGGCCGTAGGCGCGACCGCACATACCGTAATTGCCGGCGCCATAGGAGCCGCCGATGACGATGCTGATCTTCGGCACCTGCGCGCAGGCGACAGCAGTCACCATCTTGGCGCCGTCCTTGGCGATGCCGCGGGTTTCATAGTCGCGCCCGACCATGAAGCCGGAAATGTTTTGCAAAAAAAGCAGCGGCATGCGGCGCTGACAGCATAGTTCGACAAAATGCGCGGCCTTGAGCGCGCTCTCCGAGAACAGAATTCCGTTGTTGCCGAGAATGCCGACCGGAATGCCGTGAATATGGGCGAAGCCGGTCACTAGCGTGGTGCCGTAAAGCGCCTTGAACTCATCGAACTCCGAGCCGTCGACCAGCCGCGCGATTACCTCGCGCACGTCATATTGCTTCCTAAGATCGACCGGCACGATGCCGTCGAGTTCGGCCGCGTCGTATTTCGGCTCGCTTGCCTTCGCCAGCGGAATATCGATCGCCTTTTTGGTGTTCAGGTTGCCGACAATGCGGCGGCACAGTTCCAGCGCATGGCGATCGTTCTCGGCGTAATAATCGGCGACGCCGGATTTTTTGGCATGCACGTCGGCGCCGCCAAGGTCTTCGGCAGACACGACTTCGCCGGTCGCGGCTTTCACCAGCGGCGGACCGCCGAGAAAGATCGTGCCTTGATTGCGCACGATGACGGTCTCGTCCGACATCGCCGGCACATAGGCGCCGCCGGCGGTGCATGAGCCCATCACCGCCGCAATCTGAGCAATGCCGGCAGCCGACATCGTCGCCTGATTGTAAAAGATGCGGCCGAAGTGCTCGCGATCGGGAAACACTTCGGTCTGGTGCGGCAAGTTGGCGCCGCCGGAATCGACCAGGTAGACGCAGGGCAGCCGGTTCTCCCGCGCAATTTCCTGCGCGCGCAGATGCTTCTTCACCGTCATCGGATAATAGGTGCCGCCTTTGATCGTCGAATCGTTGCAGACGACAACGCATTCACGCCCCGCGACACGGCCGATTCCGGTGATGATGCCGGCGCCATAGATCGCATCGTCATACATGCCGTCGGCGGCAAGCGGCGACAGTTCGAGGAACGGCGCTCCCGGATCGATCAGTGTCATCACGCGTTCGCGCGGCAACAGCTTGCCCCGCGCAAGGTGACGTTCGCGCGCCCGCGGCGGTCCGCCCTCGGCGGCTTTGGCGCGGCGTATTTCGAGTTCCGCGACCAGCGCGCGCATCGCCGCCTGATTGGCGCGGAACTCCTTCGACGCGGTATCGACCCTTGTGGCGATGACACTCATAAATCCCCCTCGGCGAGAGGGATTTCACTATGACGCGCCCGCCAGCGCAACCGCTAAGCGCGGACTTCTTGGCGCTGAAAGATCACGTAGCCGATGACAAACAGCACGATCGCGGTCGCCACCATGCCGACGATCTGCGGCCAAGCGATCAAGACGCTGGCGCCGAGCGGCAGCGGCGCGCCAAGCACCGCACCCTGGAGCTGGCTCAGATAGATCGGCCCGAGCGCGCGCGTGGTCGGGTCAAGCAGCGCCACCACGACCTCGGCATAAAGCGTCGACGGCGAGAGCCGCGCCAGGATCTGTTCGAGTTCGGCGGTCCCCGGCGTCTGCAAGCCGAGCGCCATATAGCGCGGGTCCGGGGGAATGATCATTTGCGCAAACGCACCGGCCAGCACCGGCCATATGAAGGTGACGAGGAGCCATAGGCCCAACGTGACCAGCGCCGCGGTCGCCGCGGAGCGAAACACGATCGAGAACAATAAAGCCAGCGCCAGCCACACACCAGCATAGACGATCGTCACCAGGAGAAAGACGAAGCTGCGGGCGATCTCTTCACCGCCGGGCGGAATGCCGATCAGCAGCAGTCCGAGTCCGATGACGAGAAGCCACAGCGTGACCAGGCTGATGGAAAGCGTCATCAGGCCGGCAAGGAATTTGCCGAACAGCAAAGCATCGCGATAGATCGGCTGCGACAGGATGCGCGACAGGGTACGCCGGTTGTGCTCGCCGTTGACGGAATCGAAACCGAGCCCGATCGCCATCAAAGGAACCAGAAACGACAGAAACGCAACGAACGACGGCAACGGATCGCGCGACGTCGTGAACAGGCGCAGGAACAGGAACGGGTCTTCGGCGGTGGTGTCCTTGATCTGCTGAATCGCGCCGTAAAGCGCCGCGAGCGCGACCAGCACGACAAGCCATTCCAGCACGCGCATGCGCACGCTGGTCAGGTGGTCCGACAGCTCCTTGAGCATAACCACGCCGAGCCCGGAGAATGCGGAGCCTTCACGCTGCATCGCGCGCCCGTTCATTCACGGTCTCCTCGGACTTGGCCTCGAAGTAGCGGGTATAGATCGCCTCGAGGCTCGGCTCCTGGACGCCAAGGAATTTCAAGCGGCCGTGCATCGCGACCACTTCGGCCGCGGCTTCCGGGCGCACGTCCCGATCGGCGGAAAGGCGAAGCTTGCCGATGCCGGTTTTCTCGACGCCGCTGACGCCTGGAATGAGCGCGAGCCGCTCGGCAAGTCCGGCACCGTCGGCTTCGATATCGACCACATAACCGCCGCCGAGGATCTGGCGGCCGAGATCGGGCACCGAACCCATCAACGCGATGCGCCCGGCCGAGAACAGCGCGACGCGGTCGCACACGCTCTGCACCCGTTCAAGCAGATGCGATGACAACAGGACCGACACGCCCTCGGCCTTGAAGCCGCGGATAATGCCGAGAAGCTCGGTGGTGGCGTGCGGATCGAGGCCCGATGTCGGCTCATCGAGGATCGCGATCTGCGCGCCCTTCATCAGGATTTCGGCCAGGCCCAGCCGCTGCCGCATGCCGCGCGAAAAAGTATCGACACGCTTCTCGGCGGAATCGGAAAGACCGACCCGCTCGAGCGCTTCGGCGATCCGCTTCTCGCGCTCGGCGAAGCGAAAACCGATCAGGCGCGCGGTGTAGCGAAGATTATCGGCCGCAGTGAGATTGTCGTAAAAGCCGACGGTGTCGGGCAGATAGCCGACGCGCCGCTTGACCGAGAGCGGCTCGCGCGCCGGATTGAACCCGAGCACGCTCACTTCGCCTTCGGAGATGTCGGTAAGGCCCAGCAACATCAAGATAGTCGTCGTCTTGCCGGCGCCGTTAGGGCCGAGCAGACCGAAAATCTCCCCGCGCCCGACAGTAAACGAGATGTGGTCGACGGCGACCGTCGACCCGTAATTCTTGGTGAGGCCATTCGCCTCGATCACGGCATCTTGGCTAATGGGGATTTGGCTCATCGGCGGCCAAACCTTGCGACCGCGCCGACCATCACCAAGAGCGCGACGCCGATGATGCCGACGCCGGCAATTCCCCACATCGTCGAGGTGGTCACCGTCACGCGGAAGTTCGTCGAGGCCAACTCGCCGCGCGCCGCGGCGCGAATCGTGGTCACATAGTCGCCGGCGATCGCCTTTTCGGTCGGCGTGATCAGCGCCTGAACTTCCTTATTATCGTTTGGCGCGATGTGATCGACTGTCTTCGGATCGAAGGTGATTTTCCATCCGCTCGGCGCCGAGCCGGAAAGCTCGACATCGTCGGCGGGCGCCGTTCCGATATTGGTGATGACGACCGGGACCGACGTCTGCTGGCCGGCCGACGCGCGCGTCGATACCAGGCCCTCACGGCCGCTGACGTCGAAGTCTCGGCTGGCCGGTGATATCGAGCCCAAGGTCGGTGGTTGCCGAAGCGTCCTCCGCCGCCACCCGCGCCGTGAGCTTGTAATCGCCGGAAGAGGCCGTGTTCGGCGGCGTGACCTTGAGCTTTACGTCCTTGCTCTGGCCGGCATCGATGGGCACGGCGTTGAGCTCCTGGGTGCCATACTGCTCGGTGAACGACGTATCGAAATTCTGCGGCGCTTGCGCGGAGAGGCTAACCGTCAGCTTCTTGCCGCTGTCGTTCTTGATACTGAGTTGATATTCGAAGCTCGACTTCGAGGTGCCGCGCAGCTCGGGAAGTTGCGGTGTTACCGACAGCTTGGCCGGCAGATCCTTGGCGAGCGTCACCGCGATTGGCAGCTGCAAAGTCGTAGCGTTTCCGTTGGCGGCGACGGTAAGCGTCTGCGTTCCAATCGGCGCGTTCTTCGGCACGTCGAGCCGCAGCGAGAGGGAAACGCTGGAGTTTGTCGCCGGCATCGCCGCGGCGACCGGCTGGCCGCCGCCCAACAGCGTTGCCGTCCAACCGTTCGGCACCCCGGACACCGACAGCGCCAAGCGCTCCGGCGCCATGTCATAATTCTGCAACCGTAGAGTAACTGTCGACGTCTCGCCTGGGCGCACGGTCACGGCGGGATAATCGCTCATGAGATAGAGGCCTTTGACGTCCTTAGGCGCATCGTCGGCTTTCACGGCCGGCGCAAGCAGGATCGCAAAAGCGGCGAGGAAAGCAGCATGGGCGGCGATAAATCGATATCGCATTGGCGTTGGCTCCCGTGGAGGCGATTGGTTCGGTGTACCCCTTCTCACAACGCGCCCAAAAAAGCACGCGCGAGCAGCAGGCATTGTCGGCGTAATCGTGACAAAATCATGCAGACAGGGGCCTATTTAGCCAGACCTGCGGTAGAGAGCCGCAGCTAGGACGGGGACCTGCGCCGATGCGCCGCACCAAAGAAATCAGCGCCGGACTTCTGGCATTCCGGCGCAACAACGGACTCGAGGTCCTGCTCGCGCATCCAGGCGGTCCGTTCTGGGCGAAGAAGGACGCGGGCGCCTGGACAATCCCCAAAGGCCTTGTCGAGCCCGGAGACGACCTTATCACCGCCGCGCGGCGCGAGTTCAGTGAGGAGACGAATCTGACGCCGTCCGGCGAACTGATTGCGCTCGCTCCAGTTAACCTAAAAAGCGGGAAATCCGTCCACGCGTTCGCTTTCGAAGCCGACTTCGACCTCGCCCGATTCGCCAGCAATGAATTCGAGATCGAGTGGCCGCCAAAATCCGGACGCCGCAAGAGCTTCCCGGAAATCGACCGCATCAACTATTTCGCGCTGCAGACTGCGCTGCTGAAGATTATCGCCTATCAACGCCCGCTGCTCAGCGAGCTTGCGCAGCGCTTCGGCTGACCGGCGTCGTTCGTGCGGAAATTATTCACGCAAAACTTCCGGCCAATCGACTTCGTCGTGCGGCAGCACCCACGTCTCGCGCCGGGCCGCATCGCGCCACTCGATCCACGCCGGCAGCGCCATGACCGCGCGCATATAAGCGCGCGACGCGGCACTGACTTCGACCGCGTAGGTATGAAAGCGCCAAACGACGGGAGCATACATGGCGTCCGCCGCGCCGAACCGACCGAACAAAAATGGCCCGCCGAATTTTGCGCAGCACCCACTCCAGATCGCATCGATCCGCGCCACATCGGACGCCCCGCCGTCGTCAAGCGCCATCGGTTTGACCGGCCGCGCCACGTTCATCGGCAAACGCCGCCGCAGTGGCTGGAAGCCGGCGTGCATCTCGCACGCAATGGCACGGGCATGCGCCCGCGCCCCGGCGTCTTTCGGCCACAGACCGGCGTTGGGGAATTTCTCCGCCAGATATTCCAGGATCGCCAGCGATTCCCAGACACGCACATCGCCGTCGATCAGTACGGGAACCCGCCCAGCTCCGCTCAAGGCGGTTACGCGCACCTTGAAGTCGGGCGCGTCGAGCGAGATCACCGTTTCCTCAAATGCGATCCCTGCGCCCTTGAGCGCGAGCCACGGCCGTAGCGACCACGACGAGTAATTCTTGTTGCCGATGATCAGACGAAGCGGCATGGCCTTCTGTAGCCCGAATTGCGCAAATGCGAAATCCCGGGCCGCGCGCCCGATCTAAGAACGGTTGCTGCTTATCGGGTCCCGGCCGCGACTTGTCATCGTCGGCGCTAGCGGCCGTCGCGTCCGCGTCGCATGAGGCGGCGCGTCACGCGGCAACGCTCAGACGAGTCCGGTTACCACCGCGAGAAACGAGACGAACAGAACTGCCGCGGCGGTGAACAGCACCGTCAAAGCAGTCGCGGCCCATTCGCTGGTGGCCGATGGAGACTCGGCAACGGCTTCCGCCGCAGGTTCAATGAGTGCGGCGGGCAAATCGGTCGACGTCATGACGGTCCTTCCCCAAAAGGACTGAGGCACCGATAAAGTATCGAGCCGTAGCAATGAAGGATTGGTTAAGTATGGCTTGCGGACGGGGGACTGATGAAGCTACGGGGCCGGAAACAATTCCGAAGTCCTGCCAGTCAGCCTGTAAACAAGAAGACCTACCCACTCGTGGACGGCCTCGTCGGTCGTAGACAAGCCGGTCGTCAGCGCAGCAAATGGCCGCGTGCCATCGATCGGCCCACGGGTACGCCAATCGACGGGATAGGCTTCGACGGCAAAGCCGGCAGCGCGGAAGGCCGCGACGGCGCGCGGCATGTGAAAGGCCGACGTCACCAGGAGCCACCGCTCGCCCGGCTTCGGTTGGGCGATGAGCCGCGAGTACACCGCATTCTCGATCGTATTTCGCGACTGCTCCTCGGCGGTGATGCGGTCATGGGCCACGCCAAGCGCTTCCAATTCCTTCACTGCGATCGGCGCCTCGGTCGGCGCGTCGAACCGCAGCGAACCGGTGCCGCCCGAAAAAATTATGCGCGCATTGGGATAACGGCGCGCCAACTCTGCGGTAGCGGTGATGCGTTCGGCCGAATCGTTGAGAGCCACAGCGCCGCGCGCAACGGATATGTCGGGCTCGATCGCGCCGCCCAGGACGACGATGCCGTCCGGCGGACCCTGCGAAGAATCCCAAGGCGGGAAGCGCTGCTCCAGCGGCAGGATCAGGATATTGCCGAGCGGCGAATAGCCGGCAAAGGCGACGAGCACGAGACTGGTGACGATCAGCCAACTGGCGAGCCGCTGCAGCCGCGTGCACAACAAGACGAGACCGACGAGACCGATCGCCATCACGAAATTCGACGGCAGCGCGAAGAAGCCGAGCGTTTTGGAGAGGATGAAAAACATTGCACGATCCTCGTTCATCCCGCCCCGCGAAACAGGAACGGATGATTACGACCGCGACTTCCGCCACGCCGCGTAACGCGCCTTTGCATCGTCGTTTGGCGGATAAAGACCGGGCAGCTTGACGCCCTTCTCGACCTCGGTGAACACCCAGCTTTCGTAAAGCTCGTGCTCGGCGCCCTCGTGTGCGACGAATTCCACCAAAGCCTGCGGGATGACCACCGCGCCGTCGTCGTCCACCACGATTACGTCACCGGGAAAGATCGCGCAGCGGCCGCAGGCGATCGGCTCCTGCCAGCCAACGAAGGTCAAACCGTTGACGGAGGCCGGCGCCGCGACGCCGGCACACCAGACCGGCAGCTTGCTGGTCAGCACCCCGGCGAGGTCGCGCATCACGCCGTCGGTGACCAGCGCCGCGACGTTGCGCTTTTTCATGCGCGCACAAAGGATATCGCCGAATATGCCGGCGCTCGGCACGCCCATGGCGTCGGCAACGGCGATGACACCTTCCGGCATGGCCTCGATCGCGGCACGTGTCGAGATCGGACTGGCCCAGCTTTCAGGAGTCGCCAAGTCCTCCCGCACCGGAATGAAACGCAGCGTGAAAGCCGGACCGACGATGCGCTCTCCACCGGCAACGAGCGGTTTCGGACCGTTCATCCAGCAGCGCCGGATCCCTTTCTTCAGAAGAATCGTGGTGACCGTTGCCGTTGTCACCTTGCGCAGAATATCGAATAGAGCATCGCTCATCGTTCGCCTCATTCAACAAATCATGCCGGCATGATGCCGAGCCGTGCGTCGCGGCGGCGCAGCCAAGCCACGAAAGGAATTGACAGGAGCACCATCCAGGCTTTGCCGACGACCTGTCCGGCCAAGAAGTCGAGCGAGCCGAACGCGAGCCAGAGGAAGACGATCGAATCGACGATCAGGCCGACCGCGCTCGATGCGGCGACGGCAACGACGAGCCGCCGCCGCGCCAGCGGCGTATAGACGGCAAGGTCGGCAAATTCGGACAGGAGAAAGGCCGTTGCGGAGGCGACGACAAGCGTTGCCGGAGCCAGCACCGCCGACAGCGCGCTGCCGAACAAGATCGCCAGCGCCGACATGATCGTGCCCAGTCGCCGCTGCACGAGATCGCGCAATACGAGTGCAAATCCGACCATCATGACCCCGGACGGCGCCATCAGACCGGGCGCGACGGGCAGGACACACGGGCCGCGCGGCATGCAAGTGGTGCCGACGTGGCCGATCAGCCAGTTTGCCGCCGGGATCGTGAATGCAAACAGAACGAGAAATATCACCCCTTCCCGTTCGCGCTGTCGCTCAGTCGTCATCGTGTAGCCTTCCACTTCGCATAACCGTCCGCGCGCAACCGGCAGGCTGGACACTCGCCGCAGCCAAAGCCCCAGGCGTGACGGTGCTGGCGGTCGCCGAGATAGCAGGTGTGGGTCTCCGCGAGAAGCAGATCGATAAGCGTATCGCCGCCGATTTCCTGCGCCAGCGCAAACGTGCCGGCTTTGTCGATCCACATCAGCGGCGTGTGGATGACGAAGCGGCGGTCCATGCCCAGCGTGAGCGCAAGCTGCATCGCCTTGATCGTGTCATCCCGACAATCCGGATAGCCGGAAAAGTCGGTCTCGCACATGCCGGCGACGATGTGCTTGATGCCGCGCCGATAGGCAACCGCGCCGGCAAAAGAGAAAAATACCAGATTCCGGCCGGGGACGAATGTCGTTGGCAGACCCGATTCCGATATTTCGATCGCCATCTCTCGCGTAAGCGCGGTATCTGAAACTTCGGCAAGCGCATCGATGCGAACGACGTGATCCTCGCCAAGCCGTGCACGCCATCGCGCCGAGTAGGCCGCGAGAGCAGCACGGATATGCGGACGCACTTCAAGCTCGACGGCGTGGCGCTGCCCATAGGCGAAGCCGATCGTCTCGACGCGGGCAAAACGCTCGAGCGCCCAAGCAAGGCACACCGTCGAGTCCTGTCCGCCCGAGAACAGGACGAGCGCGCTATCGAATAAACTCACCGCACCTGATCCCTCGCGCCCATTCTATCCATCAAGCCAGCGGCCGATCCGCTCGACCGCTTCGCGCATCTCCTCGCGCGCGCCGGCATAGCACAGGCGCAAGAATTTCCGTCCATGCAGCGGATCGAAGTCGACGCCCGGGGTCGCCGCTACGCCTGCCTCTTCGAGCATTCGCTTGGCGAAGTCGAAGCTGTCGCTCGAGAAGCGGGAGATGTCGGCGTAAAGATAGAATGCGCCGTCGGCCGGCAGGAATGAGGTGAGCCCGGCGCGCGGCAAACCTTCGACGAGGATGCGGCGATTTTCCTCGTAGCCGTGCTTTATCTGCTCCAATTCGGCCCGGCCATCGAACGCGGCTTCGGCCGCGATCTGAGACAGCGTCGGAACCGAGATGGCGAGGTTTTGCTGCAATCGCTCGATCGCCCGTAACAGCGATGGCGGCGCCACCATCCAGCCGATACGCCATCCGGTCATGCAAAAAAATTTGGAAAACGAGTTGATGACGATCGCGTCGGACGACAGACGCGCGGCGGGCTCTGCGGCAAACGCATAATCAAGGCCGTGATAGATCTCGTCCGAGATGACGGCGATGCCGGCATCCTCGGCGCAGCGGATCAATTCCGCGAGCGCCGCCGCAGTCATCATCGTGCCCGTCGGATTGGCGGGCGAACCGACCACCACGCCCTTGAGCGGTCGCGCACGATGCTGCGCGAACAGGCTTTCGCTGGTAATGGACCAGCGCGTAGCGGCGCTCGTCTCAATCAAGACCGGCTCGCACCCCAGTGCGGTGAGGATGTGGCGGTAGGGCGGATAGCCGGGCACCGCCACCGCGACGCGATCGCCTGCCTCGAAAGCGGCGAGAAACGCCAGCATGAAGCCGGCCGAGGAGCCGGTAGTGACGACGATTCGGTCAGGATCCATCTCGAGAGCGTGCCATTCGGAATAGGCGTGCGCGATGCGCCGCCGCAGCGACGGGATGCCTAACGTCTCGGTATAGCCATGGGGCCCGATCGAGAGCGCGGCGCGAACCGCAGCGATCGCGGTCGCCGGCGCGCCAGCCGCGGGCTGACCGACCTCCATATGGACGATCCGGCGGCCCGTTGCCTCCAGACGCGCCGCCGCCGTCATGACGTCCATGACCATAAACGGCGGCACGGCGCTTCGGGCAGACGGTTGCAACAGTTTTTTTGCCTTTTCGAGCATCACAGCGCCCTTAAATCGCGCTCCCTGGTGTCGCCTATAGCCCGCCCCGCTGATGCCGTATTCGGCGGGTTTCGTCGGCGCCTAATTGTAGTCTGCAACGCGCCGGCTCCGTGTTGACCCTACCCTGTCCGATACATAGTTTGCGCCTCGGGACCGCGAGGCCGAAACTTTGCCTGACATGATTGGTGCTCGATCTCCTAGCAAGGCACGGCTGGTGAAGCCAGCTTTGTGCGCCGTTGCAGTCGCGGCTGCGGCCGTAGTCGCGCTGGCGAGCTTTCCGGCGCGGGCTCAGACGGGAGCGGACGCCGGCATCCCGATGATTCGCGACGCCGAGATCGAACAGCTGCTCCGCGACTACACGGCGCCGATATTCAAGGCCGCCGGACTGACCACGCAAAACGTTCAGGTTGTCATCATCAATGATCCCGAATTCAACGCGTTTGTCATGGATGCGCACCGCATCTTCGTGAATACCGGCGCGCTGATGCAATCGACGACGCCCAATCAGCTCATCGGCGTGTTCGCCCATGAGTGCGGCCACATCGTCGGCGGACATTTGTCCAAGATGCGCCAGGAGCTGGCGAACGTGCAGACGGCGATGATCATCGGCATGCTGCTCGGCGCCGGCGCCCTGGTGGCGGGCGCTCATTCCAACAACATCGACATGGGCAACGTCGGCGGGGCGCTCATTAACGCTCCGCAGGCTCTCGGGATCAACACGCTGCTCGCCTACCAGCGCGCCCAGGAAGAATCGGCGGATCGCGCGGGCGTCCGGTTCTTGACCCTGACCCATCAGTCGGCGAGAGGCATGTACGACACGTTCAAGCGCTTCGCCGACGAATCCTTGTTCGCGGCGCATGGTTCAAATCCTTATCTGCAGAACCATCCGGCGCCCGAAGAACGTATGGCGGCGCTCGAGGAATTGGCGAAATCGTCGCCGTACTGGGATAAGAAGGATCCACCCGAGCTGCAATTCCGCCACGACATGATGCGGGCAAAGCTCTATGGTTTTACCCAACGCCCGGAGGAGGTTCTGCGCCGCTATCCGGCAACCGATACCAGCCTGCCCGCTCGTTACGCGCGGGCTATCTCCACCTACCGCTTCGGTGACCCGCACAGCGCCATCGTGCAGATCGACGGCTTGATTGAATCGATGCCAAACGATCCGTATTTCTACGAGCTCAAAGGTCAGGCGCTGCTGGAGGGCGGCCACCCCGCGGAGGCGATTCCGCCGCTGCGCCGCGCCGTGGCACTCGCTCCTACTCCAGCCCTCATCCAGATCTTGCTCGCACAGGCGCTTGTCGCAAGTCGGGACATCAAGCTTTCGGACGAGGCAATTCCGCTCCTTCAAGTCGCGCTCATCAAGGAGCCGGAGGACGGCGACGCCTATACGACACTCGCAATGGCCTATGGACGCCAGAACGACTTTGCCGACGCCGATCTTGCATCGGCACAGGCTGCCTTCGCCCGCGGCGACAATAAGACCGCGCGCGAATTGGCGGAACGGGCCAAGCAGAGATTTCCGATCGGTTCCCCCGGCTGGGTGCGGGCGGACGACATCGTCGCATTCAACAAAAATATGAAAACCAACCCGCTTCGCATAGGACAATGAACTAAAAAGGACGATCGGCATGAAATCGATTTTGCGCATCGCAATCCCGCTCGCGGCCCTGGTGCTGCTTTCGCCGCTCGCCGCGGCGCAGACAACGTCGGCCCAAGCTCCCGCGGCGGCCCCATCGGCGCCGCCCTCGGCGGCACAGACACTCGCGACACAAACTTTCTCGGCCGATCAGCGCCGCGAAATCGAGGGCATCATCAAAAGTTATCTCGTTGCGCATCCCGATGTTCTGCAGGACGCGATGGATGCGCTCGATAAGCAGCAGAAGCAGGCCGACGCAGCTAAGGCGCGCGAAACGATCAAAAGCAACAACGCCACCCTCTTTAATTCGTCGCACCAGGTGGTGCTCGGCAATCCGCAAGGCAACGTGACCGTGGTCGAGTTCTTCGATTACAATTGCGCTTTCTGTAAGCGCGCTTTGCCCGACATGCTCACGCTTTTGAAGGCCGATCCCAATCTGAAATTCGTGCTTAAAGAATTTCCGGTTCTGGGCCCTGGCTCGGTTGAAGCTGCTCACGTCGCGGTTGCCGCCCGCATGCAGGACCCGACGGGAAAGAAATATATCGAGTTTCACCAAAAGCTGCTTGGCGGCCGCGGCCCGGCGGACAAGACGCGTGCGCTCGCCGTTGCCAAGGAGGTCGGTTTCGACATGACCCGCCTTGAGAAGGATATGAATAGCGACGAGGTGAAGACGACGATCGACGAGGACATGAAGCTCGCCGACGCGCTCGGCGTCAGCGGCACGCCGACCTATGTGGTCGGCGACGAGGTCGTCGTGGGAGCGGTTGGGCTCGACGAATTGAAACAAAAGATCAAAGCATCGGAATAAGCGGCCCACCGCTCCGCACTTGCTCGCCAAAACCTCTGGAATCCCTTGCGGATTCCGGAACCATGGCGGCATCTTGGTAACGGCCCGGCTTCCCCTTTGCGGAGGCCTTCCCTATAAACGGACCGCCGCGGGACCTCCTCCGCGTCAAAGAAGACCGGCTCGGCGCACACCAATGGCGAAAACCATCTACGTCCTTAACGGACCCAATCTTAATCTGCTCGGAACACGCCAGCCGAAAGTTTACGGCCGGGCCACTCTCGCGGAGGTCGAAAAGCTTTGCCAGACGACCGCGCAGCGCCACGGCTTTGCCGTCGAATTTCGCCAATCGAATCACGAGGGTGATATCGTCGATTGGATAAACGAGGCCCACGCCGAGAAGGCGGCGGGGCTCGTCATCAATCCGGCGGGCTTTACGACGACATCGATTGCAATCCTCGATGCGCTCCTCGCCATGGAAACGCCGGTCATCGAAGTTCACATCAGCAACATCCATGCGCGCGAGGAATTCCGCCAGCACTCTTACGTTTCGAAAGCCGCCCGCGCCGTGATATGCGGTTTCGGCATCAACGGCTACGCGTTGGCGATCACCGGCCTCGCCGCGATGCTCGACGCTAAGGAGTGATCGTGGCGCGCAAGCCCGGGAGCCCGTCTACATCCAGCGTGCCAACCGTCGATCACGATGTGATCCGCGAGTTAGCGAAGCTGCTCGACGAAACCGGACTCACCGAGATCGAGTTCAAGCGCGACGGCGTGTCGATCCGTGTCGCCCGCCAAAGCAACGCGCCGGCGGCACGCGCGCGGCCCCTGGAGGCGCCGCTTGGCGCGCCGGTCGTAACAGCGCCCGCCGCTGCGGCGGCCGATCCGGCGCAACATCCCGGTCTCGTCGCCTCGCCGATGGTCGGAACGGCCTATCTCGGCCCAACGCCGGGAGCGCGACCCTTTGTCGAAGTCGGCAGTTCGGTGAAGGCCGGCGAGACTCTCATCATCATCGAGGCGATGAAGACGATGAATCAGATTCCAGCGCCGCGATCCGGCACGGTACTGCAGATTCTCGTCGAAGACGGGCAGCCGGTCGAGTACGGCGAGCCGCTGATGATTATTGAGTAGGCGAAGAGCAAGTGACGATTAGCGAGTAAGGAAATGTTGGCGCCGCATTTCGATCCATGCTCGACGTTCGCCATTCGCGGGCTCGAGCTACCTTGATGTTCGACAAGATCCTTATCGCCAACCGCGGAGAGATCGCACTGCGGGTCCTAAGGGCTTGCAAGGAGCTCGGCATTTCAACCGTCGCGGTGCACTCGACGGCGGACGAAGCCGCAATGCATGTGCGCCTGGCTGACGAAAGTGTCTGCATCGGCCCGCCTGCCGCCAAGGACAGCTATCTTAACATTCCCGCGCTGCTTGCGGCTTGCGAGATCACCGGCGCCGATGCGGTGCATCCCGGCTACGGCTTTCTATCCGAGAACGCGCGCTTTGCCGAAATTCTAGCCGAGCACAATGTGCACTTTATTGGACCGCGCCCGGAGCACATCCGTCTGATGGGCGACAAGATTGCGGCCAAACGCACCGCCAAAGAGCTCGGAATTCCGGTCGTGCCGGGCTCCGACGGCGATGTCGGCGCCGATACGGATGCTGCAAGCCTTGCGCGCGACGTCGGCTACCCGCTGATGCTGAAGGCAGCCGCCGGCGGCGGCGGGCGGGGCATGAGAGTCGTGCGCGAGGAAAGCGAGCTCGCCGGAGCGCTTATCTCGGCGCGTGCCGAGGCAAAGTCCGCATTCGGCGACGATACGCTCTACCTCGAAAAATATCTGCAGCGGCCGCGCCACATTGAAATACAGGTGCTGGGCGACGGCAAGGGCCGCGCCATCCATCTCGGCGAGCGCGACTGCTCCTTGCAACGCCGTCACCAGAAGGTCTGGGAAGAAGGCCCCTCGCCTGCGCTGAACGCCGGAACGCGCGACGAAATCGGCGAGACGGTCGCAAAAGCGATGCGCCAAATCAAATATCTCGGTGTCGGTACGGTCGAGTTTCTATACGAGGACGGCAAGTTCTATTTCATCGAAATGAACACGCGCATTCAGGTCGAGCACCCGGTGACTGAAATGATCACCGACATCGACCTGATCCTCGAACAAATCCGTGTCGCCGCAGGCAGCGATCTCGAACTGACGCAGAGCAACGTTAAATTTCACGGTCATGCGATCGAATGCCGGATCAATGCTGAAAATCCGGTGTCGTTCCGACCATCGCCCGGCAAGATCGTGCATTACCACCCACCCGGCGGGCTCGGTGTGCGCGTCGATTCCGCCGTCTATCACGGCTATACGATCCCGCCGTATTACGATTCGCTGGTCGGCAAGCTCATCGTCCACGGCAAGACGCGCAGCGAATGCCTGATGCGCCTAAAGCGCGCGCTCGACGAATTTGTCGTCGACGGAATCGAGACGACGCTGCCTTTGTTCCGCGCACTGGCGCGGGACAAAGACATCATCGACGGGGACTATCACATCCATTGGCTCGAGGACTTCCTCGCCCGCGGCGGCGTCGAGGAGTAGCCGCTGTTCGGTCAGGCGGGGAGTTCCGCCGTGGCCGCTTTGGTGGCAGCGGTCAAGAGCCGTCCGACCAGCGCCAGCTCATAGGGCTTCGGCACGACAATGGAGCCCGGCACCCGCGCATCCTGCTTCAGCAGCGTGGCGCGCGCGGAGGCGTACACGACTGGCAGATTGGGTTGCATCTCGCGGGCGCGCCGCGCCAAGGCGGCGCCGTCCATGCCGCCCGGCAAATTGATATCGGTAAACAGGACATCCACCGGTACCGAGGCGAGATGGTGCAGGGCATCGGCGGCGTTCGTCACCGACTGCACGTCAAATCCCTGTTCCGATAACGATTGCGAGACCCATTCGCTGATGAGGACCTCGTCCTCAACGAGCAGAACGTGGATCGGCACACTCACTCTAATGGTCGGTTCCATGGCATCCACCCAATCCCATTGCGTCCTCAAGACGCCTAACGCCGATTGCGTGGAAGCGTTCAAGCTGGAGAAAATCGTAGTGATTTATACTTTGCGGTCCGTTAACGGCAGTCGGGGTTTTCACGCATTACGGCGCGCGCGGCAATTCCACATTGTCTTCACGTATGACCTCGTCGAAATCGCCGATTAGAATTTCGACCCGCATCCGCGTGACCCCCGCGATCGGGATGCGAAGGCGGCTGACGCGCCACCGCAACTCGCCGGCAAAAAGCGCGCTGCTCCGGATCGGCTCGATGCCGGCAGCCCGGCTCGAGATGCCACGATCGACTTGTTTGACCGCGATGGGTTCAAGGTCACCATCGGTGATTTCGATGTTGACCGAGCTACCTCTTGAACCAGGAGGCGTGAGCCGGTTAAACGATCCGCATGGCGAGCCGCGAATCCGCGTTCATCGACATCACGCCCGAGGTGCTGCTGAAGGCTTATTCCTGCGGCATCTTCCCCATGGCGGAAAGCGCCGAGGATCCGGCGCTATATTGGATAGAACCGGAAAAGCGCGGAATCATTCCCCTCGATCGATTTCATGTCCCGGACCGATTGGCGCGCACGGTGCGGACGAGCCGCTACGCCGTAGTCGTCGATCGCGACTTCGATGCGGTCATCGACGGCTGCGCAGAACCGACGCCCGGACGATCCCGAACCTGGATCAACCCCCGCATCCGCACTCTCTACCGCAAACTCTACGAGCGCGGCGATTGCCATACCGTCGAGGTGTATGACGGCCAGCAACTGGTCGGCGGCCTTTATGGCGTCAGTCTCGGCCGCGCCTTTTTCGGTGAAAGCATGTTTCACCGCGCGCGCGATGCCTCCAAGATCGCGCTCGTGCACCTGGTGGCACGGCTGATGGCCGGTCATTACCGGTTGCTCGACACTCAATTCGTCACCGAACATTTGCAAACGTTCGGCGCCGCCGAGGTCTCGCGGCCGGTCTATCACAAGCTGCTCGACGCTGCCCTTGTCGGCGAAGGAGATTTTGGCGCGCTGCCGCTCGATCGACCAATCTCCGGCGACGTCGTGCTGGCGCGGCTAGCGGCGGGATGATCGGCTCAATCGTCGGTCGACGGCACCGGTTCGGGCGTCGAAGGTTTCGCCGGCCGGCGCAGCGGTAGAGCCTGGTGCGCCGGCCCTTGAGGGGCCGGGGCGGCATTGTCCACAGGTCCCGGAGTGCCGGGCGGAGGAGGATACGGGGTGGATTCCGCAACCGGGCCGGTCACGGGCTGTTCGCACCCCGTCAGCCAGACATCGTAGATCGGATGCTCGACGGCATTGAGACCGGGGCTCGATGCGAACATCCAGCCGGTGAAGATGCGCTTGATCTCGCCCTGCAACGTCACTTCGTCGACTTCGACAAAAGCGTCGGTATTGGTGGGCTCGGTCGGCGGCCGGGTGTAGCAGGCCCGGGCGGTGACTTGCAGCGCGCCGAATTGCACGGTCTCCCCCATCGCGGAATCGAACTTGATGGTGCGGCCGGTTATTTTATCCAAGCCGGCGAATACCGCCCGGCCGTTTTCGATCTTTTCCGTAGGGGTTTCGACGACGGTCGTATCGTCCTCCTGGCCCGGCGAAGTGGCGGGTGGCGACGTATCGGCCTGTTGCGGCACGGCCGGATTAGCCGGCGCCGGCGAGGTCACGCCACCCTGAGGCGGCACGGGCGCAGCGGCGCCCCCCCGACTGGCCGACGCCGGAGCAAGCGGCGCGCCGGGGGGCGGCGGCAGCGGCTGCGCCTGGATGCCGGAGGGAGCACGCGCCACGGGGCTTTGCAACGGCCGGGATTGCGGCTGTGGCGCCGGATATTGCTGCTGAGACGGATATTGCTGCTGGGGCGGGTATTGTCCCGGATATCCCACAGGTGGCGGCTGCGGCGGGAACGGCCCGTTCGGAACGTCGGCCGGCGGTCGCGGCGGCGAGTCGTTGAAATCGCCGCCGAACTGCGCCTGAACCGGCCCAGCGGCAAGCGTCGCGCCGATCACGACCATAAGTGCGGCGATGCGGACCATAAAATCAATGCGCGGTCTGGTTTGAGGCGTGTTTTCGCCGCGCCCCGTTAACATGCCGAATAAGGCGAAAACAGGTTCAGCCATCAGGGATTAGGGATCAAGCTCACCGGCCGATTTATTTTTCCGCGCCCGAGACAGGTTTACTGGTTTCCCGGATTCCACGCCTTGTAGTCACCGGTCGCCTTTGGGCGACGGCCCTGCGCCAGCGTCGATCCGCTCGGTCGCTGCGCGGCGGCTGTACCGGTCAGGTTGGGCCGATGCGGCTTCTCCCACGGATAAGTTCTCACCTTTGCCTGCGTCGGCGGCACATCCACTGTGTGGTGCAACCAGCCATGCCAGCTCGGAGGCACCATGGAGGCCTCGGCGACGCCACTATAGATAACCCAGCGGCGTTCGAAGCCGAGCGTCGGGTCGATTTTGCCGCCCTTGGTCCGGAAATAGCGATCGCCAAATTCATCCTCGCCGACGAACTCGCCGTACAGCCATGTCCACCACTGGGTGCCAAAGGTCTGGCCGTTCCACCAGGTAAATAATCGCAGCAGAAAAGTTTTCATCGCCGGCTGCCTATTCGCCGATTGCTCAACGACGTGATGCCACCTCGCGGCAGTACTGTCCAGGCGAAGCCGGCCCAGGCGCAGTCCGCGTCGTCGTCGTTCATGACGATATCGTGCGCCTTGTCCCAGTCGTCCTTGCCGGCCCACCACACCGCCTTGACCGCGGAGGAAAGACCGGCCGGCGGACTCTTACCGCCGAGACTGCGCTTGAATGCTGACGAGTTCATGGTCGGCATTGCGACGAAGGATCAGCCCCACCATGACTTGGGCTGAAAGCTCCCGGCGGCCTGCTCGATCGCTGCACCAAGAGCGAACAAGGTCTCCTCCTCGAACGGCCGGCCGATAAGCTGCAAGCCGAGAGGCAAACCCTGGGCGTCGAGCCCGCTCGGCACCGAAATCCCCGGGAGTCCGGCCATGTTCACGGTCACTGTGAACACGTCATTGAGATACATTTCGATCGGATCGGCGCGGCCTTTTTCGCCGATGGCAAAAGCGGCCGAAGGCGTCGTCGGCGTCAGGATCGCATGAATACCGTCGGCAAAGCAGTTTTCGAAATCGCGCTTGATCAGTGTGCGCACTTTCTGCGCTTGCAGGTAATAGGCGTCGTAATAACCGGCGGAGAGCACGTACGTACCAATCATGATGCGCCGACGCACTTCCTTGCCGAAGCCGGCCGCGCGCGTTCGCTCATACATGTCGATGACATCGCGGCCGGCAATGCGCAGGCCATAGCGCACGCCATCGTAGCGCGCGAGATTGGACGACGCCTCGGCCGGCGCCACGATGTAGTAGGCCGGCAGTGCGTATTTGGTCATTGGCAGGGATATGTCGACCAGTTCAGCGCCGGCATCCTTGAGCCATTGCGCACCCTGCTGCCACAGCGCCTCGATCTCCGGGGCCATTCCGGACATCCGATATTCCTTCGGAATACCGATGCGCGTGCCTTTGACCGAGCCGCCGACGGCTTTTTCGTAGTCGGGCACCGGCAGATCGACGCAAGTCGTATCCTTCGGATCATGGCCGGCCATCGACCGCAGCAGAATTGCGCAGTCGCGCACCGTGCGCGCAAATGGGCCGGCCTGATCGAGCGACGACGCGAACGCCACGATCCCCCAGCGCGAACAGCGACCGTAGGTCGGCTTCAATCCGACGATGCCGCAAAACGCAGCGGGCTGCCGGATCGAGCCGCCGGTGTCGGTGCCGGTCGCGCCGACACAGAGACCGGCCGCCACCGCCGCCGCCGAGCCGCCCGAAGACCCACCGGGCACAAGCTTTACGTCCGAGCCGCGCCGCCGCCACGGCGACACGACGGCCCCGAAGCAGGAGGTCTCGTTCGACGAGCCCATGGCGAATTCGTCATTGTTGGTCTTGCCGAGCAAGATCGCGCCGTCGCGCCACAAATTTGCGGTTACGGTCAACTCATAGGTGGGAATGAAATTATCCAGGATGTGCGAGCAGGCCGTGGTGCGTACGCCGTCGGTGCAAAATAAATCCTTGATCCCAAGCGGCAGGCCTTCGAGCGGACCGCCCTCGCCTTTCTTAAGCCGCGCATCCGAAGCGCGCGCCATGTCGCGGGCGCGATCCGGCGTCTCGATCACAAATGCGTTCAGCGCACGCGCGTTGGCGATGCCGGCGAGATGCGCGTCGGCAAGTTCGAGTGCGGAAAATTGCTTTTTGCGCAGCGCATCGCGCGCCTGCGCCAGCGTGAGCGCAGTGAGATCGGTCATTCGCCGGTTGGGTCGTCGCAGGAAAATGGATTCTGAGCCGCCGGCTTTGGCGTAGTCTTGTTCGCAGCAGCCTTTGCGGACGCCTCCGGCGTCGGCTCATCCCACTCGGGCTGCACCGGCAGCGGCTGAACCGGAAAATCGGCAAACAGCGCATCGATCGCGGCCGGATCGTCGGCCTTAAGCAAACCCCGGCTTTCGAGATATGCGAGCCAAATCGCGTCCTGTTCGCAGGCGAGGCACATTATTCGACCACCTTCGGCACAACGAAGAAGTGATGCTCATGCACGGGCGCATTCGCGATGATGTCATCGGCGATGCCGCCATCCACGACGTTATCCTCGCGCATCTTCATCGCCATCGGGGTGACCGACGTCATCGGCTCGACACCCTCGACATTCACTTCGCCGAGCTGCTCGACAAAGGCCAAGATGGCATTGAGCTCGCCCCGAAGGCTTTCCACCTCATCCTCCGCAACCGCAATACGCGCAAGGTGCGCGACACGGCGGACGGTGGCGGCGTCAACGGACATCTGCGGCTGCCTTTGTTGGCCTCGGTAGCGGCGTTTACAACGCCCCGCGTATAGCAGAGCGGCCTTTTTGAGCCAACAGCGTTCGGTCTCGCCGTGGACTAATATCTGCGTCGATCAGCGGCCGCCTCCGCGAGCGCGGCGTTCTCTGCCGGGATGCGGACGGCAAGCACCGCGGCATTCAGAACGGAGAAAACAATGGCGAAAATCGGGAGCCCCAGCGCTAATGTAACGACGGCGATTTCGCCGGTCACGACTGCGTAGTTCGGATGGCGCAGAAATCGATAGGGGCCCCGCGCCACGGGCTTTTCGCCGGGCACCACGATGATCCAAATCGTCCAGCGCCGCCCAAGCGCCGCCAAGACCCAAAACCGCGCGATCGGCAACGCGACGAACAGCGCCAAAAACACGGGTTGAATGGGATGGTTATAGGCAAGCGCCCATAGTCCCGTCATCCACGCCGCGTGAACCAGGACGATCAGCGGAAGGTGCCCGCGCCCATATTCTACGCCGCCCGCCCGGAACAGACGCACCTCGTTCTGCGTAGCCCACCAATCGGAAACGGGGATTGGCCGTCGCAAGCGAGAGAATTTCAACGTCGAGCCCCGCCGCCGCCGCATTTTCGCATACGGCAGAATTGACGACGTCCAGCATGTAAAAGGTCCTCGCTCTTGGCCCGTGGTACTAACACCGCGCCGCCGTCACTTCGTCCCGAACCCGCTTCATCCCAAGTGTAGACCCTTTGGCACGAGGAGCTTAATTTGGGCGCTGTGATGCATTCTTTGCGGCCAGTTCATATCGTCGGCGGCGGGCTATCGGGTTCCGAGGCCGCTTGGCAGCTCGCGCGCCGCGATGTCCCTGTTGTGCTGCATGAAATGCGCCCTTCGCGCGTGACGGCCGTGCACAAGACCGGGCGCTTTGCCGAACTGGTCTGTTCCAACTCGTTCCGCTCCGATGACCCCGAAAGCAGCGCGATCGGGCTCCTGCACGCCGAAATGCGCCGGCTCAACTCGCTGGTGATGCGCGCCGCCGATCTCAACAAGCTGCCGGCCGGCAGCGCGCTCGCCGT
This sequence comes from uncultured Alphaproteobacteria bacterium, assembly GCA_963775515.1. Lineage (GTDB taxonomy): Bacteria > Pseudomonadota > Alphaproteobacteria > Rhizobiales > Xanthobacteraceae > BOG-931. The sequence goes on from CAVZIQ010000005.1 coordinate 320,913, forward strand.
CGACCGCGACGCTTTCGCCGCCGCGGTCACCGCCGCGCTGGAGGCCGAACCGCTGATTGCCATCGACCGCAGCGAAATAACCGCACCGCCGGCGGACTGGGATAGCGTCATTATCGCCACCGGGCCGCTGACCTCACCAGCGCTGGCCGACACGATACGAGGCCTCACCGGCGAAGATGCGCTGGCCTTCTTCGATGCCATTGCGCCCATCGTCCACCGCGACTCGATTGACTTTGACATCGCGTGGTTTCAGTCGCGCTACGACAAGGCCGGCCCCGGAGGTTCCGGCGCCGATTACATCAATTGTCCGTTGACGCGCGCGCAATACGACGCCTTCGTCGACGCACTCATCGCCGGCGACAAAATTGCGTTTCACGATTTTGAGAAAACGACGCCGTATTTCGACGGCTGCCTGCCGATCGAAGTCATGGCCGAGCGCGGCCGCGAGACGCTGCGCCATGGACCGATGAAACCGTTCGGCCTGACCAATCCGCAAGAGCCGCAGACCAAAGCCTATGCCGTAGTGCAGCTGCGCCAGGACAACAAGCTGGGCAGCTTATTCAACATGGTCGGCTTCCAGACCAAGCTGAAGCACGCCGAGCAGGCGCGGATTTTCCGCACAATACCCGGCCTAGGCGAAGCCGAGTTCGCACGGCTTGGCGGCCTGCACCGCAACACTTTCCTCAATTCGCCGACGCTGCTCGACGCAACGCTGCGGCTGCAGGCGATGCCGTGCTGGCGCTTCGCCGGACAGATCACTGGCTGCGAGGGCTACGTCGAGTCGGCGGCGATCGGTCTCCTGGCTGGTCGCTTCGCAGCCGCGGAGCGGCTCGGCCAACACGTTCTGCTGCCGCCGCCGACAACCGCGCATGGCGCTCTTCTCGGCCACATTACCGGCGGTCACCTCGAGACGATCGATCAAGGTCCAAGCTCGTTTCAACCGATGAACGTCAATTTCGGATTATTCCCGCCGCTAGCGCGAGTGCCAACGACACATGCCGACGGCAGCCGCCTGCACGGACCGGCCAAGAGCGTCGCTAAAAAGCATGCGCTCTGCACCCGCGCGCTGAACGACATTGAGGTTTGGCTCGCCGGCGCATTGCCTGCAGCGGCGGAGTAAGTGGCTCCGTGTTAGAAGTGCGCATGAGCGATATTCCCGACGAACTCGGCGGCCGCTGGCATTCCGGCACCGTGCTCAAGCGTGACGTGTTTTCCACCATTGAGCGTGGCCGCTTTCGCACCGAAACCGGCGAGGTCGATGCCGTGCTGCGGCGGCTCGACGGCGTGCCGTGGTGGAGCCGCGCTCTGGCCTACGAGCTATTCCGGCGCGAACGCAAAGCGCTGGCGCTCGCCAAGCCTTTGGGTGTCGCGCCACTGCTCCTGTTCGCCGGGCGCCGTGTCCTGGTGCGCGGATGGATCGACGGCGTGCCGCTGCACATCGCCAAGCCTTACGGCGATGCGGCTTATTTTCGCTCGGCGAAGGCGGCATTGCGCAAACTGCACCGCGCCGGCATCGCCCACAACGATCTCGCCAAGGAGCAGAATTGGCTCTACGCCAACGGGCGTGCGTATTTGACCGATTTTCAGCTTGCCGCTTGCTTTCGCCGCCGCAATCCCCTGTTCCGTCTCGCCTGCTACGAAGACCTGCGCCATCTCCTCAAGCACAAACGCCGCTATGCGCCCGACGCACTGACCGCGGCCGAACACCGCGTCCTCGGGCGGAAAAGTTTCATCACCCGCATCTGGATGGCGACGGGAAAAAAGATCTACTACGCCATCACGCGCGGCTTGAATTTCACCGACCGCGAGGGCCGCGGCGTGCGTTTCGTCCACGAGGCGCCCGCCATTGCGGCGCGGCTGCGCGCGCATCCGCAGGTGCGCGACGTCGCCATCGTGCCGTATCCCGATCGCCGGGCGGGCACCGGGCTTTATGCCTTCGTCGAAGGCCGCGTGAGCGAGGGCGAGATCAACGACTTTCTCGGCGCCACGCGGCCTGAGCATTTGCAGGTCGTCGAGGCCTTGCCGCGCAACGCACAAGGCGATGTGCGCAGCGAAATTCTCGAACTTGTGGCGATGAATCAGCTCGACCTAATCGATCCACTGATCAAAACCGACGCCGAACGAGCAATTGTCGGCCGCATCGTTTCGCAGCGGCGCAATCTGCGCGACCGGTTTGCGTTTTGATCGCAAGCCCCCTAACCCGACCGTCGAATTGGTGTAAGCTTGCCGTAGAGCTGCCAGCGGGGCGTGCCGGCGTTCCGTAAAATTCAAAGGCAGCGATTGTGCCTGCGGCGGGCCAGCATTCCGAAAATTGGTCGACGTCGGTTCGGGCCCCTTCCGCGTTTGCGGTGGGTCCTCAAGCTCGTAGGGGTAACGCCATGAAACTTCGTCGCAGACACCTTCTGCAACTGGCGGCGAGCGCCGCTGTCATGCCAATCATGTCGCGCATCGCACGAGCGGCCGACTATCCGGCCCGACCGGTACGCCTTGTCGTTGGCTTTTTTGCCGGCGGGTTGACCGACATCCTTGCGCGGGTGCTGGGCGAATGGCTTTCACAGCGGCTCGGACAGCAATTCGTTGTCGAAGATCAGCCCGGCGCCGGCACCAATGTCGCTACCGAGGCGGTCGTGCGGGCCAATGCCGACGGCTATGCGCTTTTGATGGCGACGTCATCGAATGCGATCAATGCATCGCTGTACTCCCACCTCAATTTTGATTTCATCCGCGATACGGTACCGGTCGCAAGCGTCGCGCGAACGCCGATGGTCATGGCGATCACGCCGTCTTTTCCGGCCACCACGGTGCCGGAATTCATCGCGTACGCCAAAGCCAATCCCGGTAAGATCAATATGGCGACCGCCGGCAAGGGCAGCTCGGTCCATCTCGCCGGCGAGCTGTTCATGACGATGACCGGCGTCACGATGACGGTGGTCCACTATCGCGAGAGCTACGTGCCCGATTTGCTGGCCGGACGGATACAGGTCGTGTTCAGTCCGATCCCTACGACGATCCAACAGATCAGCGCCGGCAAGCTGCGCGCACTTGCGGTAACCAGCGACACGCGCTCGCAGGCGCTGCCGGATGTCCCGACGGTCGGCGAGTTCGTGCCGGGTTACGAGGCGATCGTGTGGAACGGCGTCGTCGCGCCGAAGGGTACGCCGGCCGGGATCGTCGACAAGCTCAACGGCGCGATCAGCGCCAGCCTTGCCGATCCGGCGGTGATGATGAAATTTGCCAATGTCGGCAGCGTGCCCAAGGCGATGATGCCCGCGGAATTCGGCAAATTTGTCGTTGCCGACACCGAGAAATGGGGCAAGGTCATCGCGGCGGCCAATATCAAGGTGGACTAAGTCGAGTTCACCCAAGAACGCAACTTCAGCCGGTAATCCGCTCAGGCTTGCGCGCCGCGCGCCAAATCAGCCATTGCCGCCGCCACGGCGAAATATCGGCGGGCGCGAACGCGTCACTGCGATCCATCCGATCGAGCCATGGGCGCGCCAGGGTGACGGGAAGAAATGCCGGGTGGGCGGCGCGCGGCAACGCCCTCACCCGTTCGTGTGCCGCAGCGAGGTGATGCCGCCCAAGCTTCCGCAATTCGGCGAATGCCGCATTGAGGCCGGCCGACGATTGGCCGGCAAATATCTGGCTCGGGTCGACGCCGTGACCCTCGAGAAGGTCCACCGGCACGTAGAGCTGATGCCGCGCGGCGTGAAGCGGAAAGGCGCGCATGAGACCGGCGATGCCGTAGGCGATGCCGGCAGGATCCGCGGCCGGCTGCGCGTCGACGCCGAGAATTTGCGCCGCGACATCGATTACAGCCGAAGATGTTTTCCTCGCATAGGTTTCCAGATCGGCAATCCCGGCCATCGGCTCATCGTAGAGATCGAAGCGGCGCGCTTCGATGAGATCGATAAGCTTGCCGGTCGGCAGTCGGTGCCGCTCGATTGTCTTCAGTAGCGCCGCCGCGACTGGATTGGCACTCGCCTCCTCACGCCGCTCGCCGCCGAGAACTTCGTTCCACCATTGCAGGCGAATTTCGCCGGGCAGCGCCTCGCGCGCCGCCTCGCGCACTCGCGTCACCTCTATATTGAACGCATAGAGTGCAAACAGCGCGTCGCGATGCTCGCCCGGCGCAAACAGCGCGGCGAGAAAACGATCGCGATCGGCACTTCGCACCAAATCCGCGCAATAGGCCAAAGCATCCCGCATCGCCGAAGCTTAGCATCATTCGATCGCAATCAGACCGGCGCCGACGCGCCGGCCTTCCATCAGCATTACGTTATATGTCCGCACAGCCGGACCGGTCGTCATGCTGTCGACCGATATACCGGCATCGCGAAAACGCAGCCGCAAGGGCTCCGGCATGATCCAGGGCGATTGACCGGCGCCAAGAATAAAAAAATCCAGCGCATCGGCTCGGGCAAATACGGGTGAAAGCAATTCGCCGGTGAGCCCCGACGGCGCGGCAACGGGCCAAGCCCAGACGCCATCAGGAAGGCACAGCAGCGATCCTCGATGTGACATGTCTGCGAAACGGAACCCGCCGCTGCCATGCGCGTCGATCAGCGCTTGGCGTGGCAGGTGCGGCCGGTCCATCGGACGCTAACGGCGCGCCCGCGCCCGACGCGCCGGTGGCGTCGCCGGCTTGCCTACCGCGGGCGGAGTGGTCGACGCCAAGGCCGGCGGCTCGGGCTCTTCCGCCCCGCCCATGCGTCCCGAGCCGACGCCGAGATAAATCAGGATCGGCGACGCGATAAACACCGAGGTGTAGGTGCCGACCAGCACGACGCCGAACATCATGGTTGCCGTGAAACTATGGATCGCCTGGCCGCCAAACAGCAGCAACGCCAGAAGCGACATCGCCACCGTCACGTGGGTCACGATCGAGCGCGACAGCGTCGCATTGACCGAGGCATTGAGCAGATCGGGCATCGGCATGCGCTTGTAGCGCCGCAGCATCTCGCGGATACGGTCGTAGATCACCACCGTGTCATTGAGCGAATAGCCGAGAATGGTGAGCAACGCCGCAATACTGGTGAGATCGAAATCGATATGGGTCAGCGACATGAAGCCTACGGTGAGCACAAGATCGTGCACGTTGGCGATCATGGCGCCGAGCGCGAACTGCCATTCGAAGCGGAACCAGAGATAGATCAGGATCGCCACGATCGCGAGCACAAGGCCGATCGTGCCGTAAGACAGCAGCTCCGTAGATACGCTCGGCCCGACCACTTCGACGCGGCGGTAATCCACGCTATCGCCCAGCGCGTCGCGGACCTTCTGGACCGCCGCCTGCTGCGCCACGTCGCCTCCCGGCTGCTCGGAAATACGGATCAGCACGTCGTTCGGCGCGCCGAACTCCTGAAGCTGAAAATCCCCGAGCTTGAGCGAGCCGATCGTCGCGCGCATCTTGGCGAGGTCGGCCGGCCCGGCCTTGGTCTGCACTTCGACCAGTGTGCCGCCGACGAAGTCGATGCCGAAATTCAGGCCATGATAAAAGAACAGCAAAATCGCCACGATCGACAGCATCGCCGAAATTGGAAAGCTAATGCGCCGAAAGCGCATGAAATCGAATTTGGTATTATCGGGAACGATGCGAAGCAGGCGCACTGGATTTCTTTCAAACGAGGATGGTCGACTTGTTCGGAACCGCGCTCATATCGGCACCGTGCGCGGCCGCCACATGCGAACCCAATAGGCTACGATCAGCCGGGTCAACGTGAAGGCGGTGAACAGCGTCGTGAGGATGCCGATGCCGAGCGTTACCGCGAAGCCGCGCACCGGTCCGGTGCCGATATAGAACAGAACCGCCGCGGCGATGAACGTCGTGATGTTGGAATCGAGGATGGTGGCGAGCGCGCGGGTGAACCCGGCGTCGATGGCGTTGATCGCGCTACGTCCGGCGCGCACCTCTTCGCGGATGCGCTCGTAGATCAAAACGTTGGAGTCCACGGCAATACCGACGGTGAGCACGACGCCGGCAATTCCCGGAAGCGTCAGTGTCGCGCCGAGAAACGACAGCACGCCGAAGATCATGGCAACGTTGACCGCAACCGCGATGTTGGCGAACAGCCCGAACAGGCCGTAGGTCGCGAACATGAAGACGATGACCAGCGCCGCGCCGGCATAGGCGGCGTGCTCGCCGGCATTGATCGAATCCTGGCCAAGACCCGGTCCGACCGTGCGCTCTTCGACGATCGTCAGCGGCGCCGGCAGCGCGCCGGCGCGCAAAAGGATGGCGAGGTCGTTTGCCGACTGAACGGTGAAATTCCCGGAAATCTGTCCCTGGCCGCCGAGGATCGGCTCGCGGATCACCGGCGCCGAGACCACCTTATTGTCGAGAACGATGGCAAAGGGCTTGCCGACATTGGCTTGCGTCGCCTCCGCGAATTTCTGCGCCCCCGACGAATTGAAGCGGAAGTTGACGACCGGTTCATTGGTGCGCTGATCGAAGCCCGGCTGCGCGTCGACAAGATCGCCACCGGAGACGAGGACGCGCTTTTCGATAAGATATTTCTGGCCCGGCTCCTGGCCGTCGAGGACTTCCGAATCTTCCGGCGGATGCGTTGCCAAGGCCTGCTCGGGCGTCATCGATAAATCGACCATGCGGAAATCGAGCTTCGCGGTCTTGCCCAACATTTCCTTCAGCCGCGTCGGGTCCTGCAGTCCCGGCACCTGCACCAGAATACGGTCGACGCCTTCGCGCTGGATGCTCGGCTCAACGAGGCCAAGCTCGTTGACGCGGCGCTGGATGATCTCGATCGATTGATCCACTGCTTGACGGATCCGCTCGGTGACGGCCGGTTCGGTCGGCGTGAGCGTGATCAGGCCGGCGTTATTGGTCACGTCGATGTCGCGCTGCCCCGTGCTGCCGAGGAAGCCGGACATTGGCTGCGACAATGCGCTCAGTTTACTGAGCGCGTTGTCGACGTCGGTCGCGCGCGTGATGTGCACGTCCACTCCGACGCCGCGAACCGAGCGGCCGGTAAACGGTATGCGCGCTTCACGCAATACGCGCAGCACGTCTTCGTCGAGCGCCTGCAGCCGCTCCTTGCGCACGGCGTTGGTGTCGACTTCGAGCAGCAGACTCGAGCCGCCTTGCAGATCGAGACCGAGCACGATGTGGCGCTGCGCCCAGCTCGGCCAATGCTGGATCACGCTCTCGGGGAAAAAACTCGGCACCGCACACAGGCACACGACCAGCGCCGTGATGACGATAGCCGCCGCCTTCCACCGCGTGAAAAACAACATGGACTTCGAATTTCCTCAGTTCACGTGCGTGCGGTCAGGTCGCGCTGTCGTCCTTCACCGGCTCGCCCTTGGCGCGCACCTCGCTGACCATGGAGCGCATCTGCCGCACCCGCACGCCGTCGGCGATTTCGACTTCGACCTGGTCGTCGTCCACCACCTTGGTGACTTTGCCGACGAGACCGCCGTTGGTGATCACGGTATCGCCCCGGCGCAGCGCTTTGATCATCTCCTGGTGCAGCTTCACCTTGCGCTGCTGCGGGCGCAGAATCAGGAAGTACATAATTACGATGATCAGAATAAGCGGCATGAACGACGTAAGCATGCCGGCCGAGTCACCGCCGCCGAACAGGCCGCTTAATGGATTGCTTTGCGCAAATGCTGGCGTAATGAACATTGTTCCTCCGAGGGGGGCGGCAGTGAAGCGCGCCGCCCGGGATAAAGGGCCGCTTTTGCGCGCAAAATCGCGCGGACTATAGCTGCCGTTGGCCCAATTGCAATGTTGCGGGGGCGCTTTGGCAAGCTTGCGAGGGTGCCGCGGCCCCGCTAAGGGGATGGCCACAACCCGATGCAAACATTGTGCAATCATGGCCAAATCTCCTCCGCGTTCGAGCAAAAGGACAACAAAAAGGATCGCCGGCACCGCGGTAGGCAAGCGCGTTGCCGGGAACGGCGATGCCGAACTCCTCAATCGGATAGCGGGCGCCCTGGAACGGTTGGCTCCGCCGGCTCCGGCGGCGGCTGATTTTTCCGCGGCCGAGGCCTTCGTCTGGCATCCCGAAGGCCGAAAACTCGCGGCGGTTCGCCGCGTCAACCGTGTCGACATGTCGCTGCTCAAGGGCATCGACCGGGTGCGCGATCTTCTGGTCGAGAATACCGAGCGCTTCGCCCGCGGCCTGCCGGCCAACAATGCCCTGTTATGGGGCGCCCGCGGCATGGGAAAATCGTCGCTGGTCAAGGCTGCCCATGCCGCGATCGGCGCGGCGCATCCGGCCGCCGGACTGAAACTCATCGAGATTCACCGCGAGGATATCGAGTCGCTGCCGGAGCTGATGACCCTTCTGCGCAACGCGCCGCAGCGCTTCATCGTGTTCTGCGACGACCTGTCCTTCGACGCTGAAGACACCTCCTACAAATCGCTCAAGACGATGCTCGAAGGCGGCATTGAGGGACGGCCGGAGAACGTCATCTTCTACGCCACGTCAAATCGGCGTCACCTGATGGCGCGCGATATGATGGAGAACGAGCGTGCGACCGCGATCAATCCGGGCGAGGCGGTCGAGGAAAAAGTCTCGCTGTCGGACCGCTTCGGTCTGTGGCTTGGTTTCCATCGCTGCAGCCAGGACGAATACCTCGCCATGGTCGAAAGCTACATCGCCCATTACCGCGTGCCGGTCGCCGGCGCTGAACTGCGCCGCGAGGCGCTCGAATGGGCAACGACGCGCGGCGCGCGCTCCGGCCGCGTGGCGTGGCAATACGTTCAAGATTTGGCCGGCAGGCTCGGCGTGACGATGCGGAACTAACGTTCCTATGCGCCGCCGAGATACTGCGACGGATCGACCGGCGTCGCGCCTTTGCGGATTTCAAAGTGAAGTTGCGGCGAGGTGACATTGCCGGTCTCGCCGGATTTGGCGATCACCTGGCCGCGTTTGACGGTTTCGCCGCGCTTGACGAGAATTTCGCTGGCATTGGCGTAAGCGGTGACGAAGCCGTTGGCGTGGCGCACCAGCACTAGGTTGCCGTAGCCCTTGAGCTCATTTCCGGCATAGGCGACGACGCCGTCTTCGGCCGCCTTGATCGGCGTGCCTTCCGGGACCGCGAGATTGATGCCGTCATTCTGCAAGCCGTTCGGCTTCGGCCCGAAGGCGGCGATGATCCGCCCGCGCACCGGCCAGCGAAAGCTCGGCATGGCACTCGCGGCTTGTTCGGCCTTGATTGGGTTGTCCTCCGCAACGGGCGCGCTGGGCGTAGCAACCCGCGCGCTATGGGGCGACTCGATGGTCGCCACCGTGCTGGGCGCCGGAACCGGCGCCTCGGCGCGCGGCGCAACCGGCGCGGAACGCTCGCCCATCTGCGGAATAACAATGTGCTCCCCTACCCGCACCATCGTGTCGGGCGGAATATTATTGGCCTTGGCAATGACCATGACCGGCTTGCCATAGAGCCGCGCGATGCTGTTGAGCGTTTCGCCGGGCGCCACCACGTGCGTGCCCGGAGGAGCCACCAACCCGCCGCGCGGAGGCGCGTAGGGCGCGGCTGCCGCCGGCACGGTCGATGCGATGCGCGTTTGCGGCGGCAGCCCAGCCGCCGTGGCGGGACGATAACGTGGAATCACGAGGTGCTCGCCAGGGTAGACCGCGGCGGCGCTTGTGATGTGATTGGCTTCCATCAGCGCGGCGACGGGGACACCGTGTTCGCGCGCAATGCTTTCGACGGTTTGGCCCGGCCCGACCGTGACCGCGGTGCCGCCGTCCCAGGTCCAGGTCGGCTGCGGCGGCGGGGCCGGGATTGAGCCGGTGACTTCGCCGCCGGGCTGGTAGGAGCCCATGCCGCGGCCGCCGCCCGAAGACCCGTTGTCGGCGCTGGCAAGGTTTGGCAGCGGGCGGCTGTCGATATGGCTCGCCGGCGCGGTCTGTGGAATGGAGCCGGTAACGTCGCTGCGCGAGGACGGCGCCGAGCTGGAGGAGCCGAATCCTTCACCGAATTGGCCGGAATTGGCGCTGCAGCTCGCGACTCCAATGCCAATTAACGAAATGGCAACCAGCTGCGGCCAAGGGGCCGACCGACGCACTGCGCACATGGTCATTCACTCGAACGCAACAAAAGGACGAGTGAATAAACAACGTTGCGGTAAACAGGGCTTTAAGTGCCGCGCGGATTTTCTCTATAGCTTGTTATGTGCTTTCGCGGTCACAGCTCACGCGCTTGTCCAGGCAAAAGCGGCACAAAGCGCACGGCGATGAGATTTTCACGGGTTAATGCGCCGTCCGGCCCTCTGGTCAGCTTGACGATGTACTGCGTGTCGTGGCGGGGGCCGACCGGCAAGACCATCTTGCCGCCCGCGGCAAGCTGTGCCGTGAGCGGTTCGGGGATCTCCTCGGCGGCGGCGGTGACGACGATACGGTCGAACGGCGCCAAATCCGGCGCGCCGGCCATGCCGTCGCCAGCGCGGATGGTCAGGTTGGTGTAACCCAGCGTCCTGATCCGTTCGCGCGCCGCATCGGCCAGCGTCCGATACCGCTCGATACTCACCACTTCGCGCGCCAGCCGCGACAAGATCGCCGCCTGATAGCCCGATCCAGTGCCGATCTCGAGCACGCGGTGTTGCGGTTCGACTTCGAGTTGTTCGGTCATATAAGCGACGACAAAGGGCTGACTGATGGTCTGGCCACAGGCGATCGGCAGAGCCTGGTCGGCATAGGCGCTCTCGGCGAAGCCCGGAGCGACAAAATATTCGCGCGGCACCTCGTCCATGGCGCGCAGCACCGCCTGATTGCTGATCCCCCGCCGGCGAAGCGCGAGCTGAAATTCCATGCGTTCGACGTCGTCGGCTGCCGGGATTGCGGTCACGGTGACCTCGCTTTACGAGCGTCTCATTGTGCTTTTTACCATCGTGCAATGAACCCTCTATACTGGATTCGCGGCCTGCGGATTATAGCGGCCCGGCGTCTGCACGGCACGAAAACCATGCCCGGCATGGAACCGCCGCCGCCGATCGGCGTTAAGGCGCAAGCACGGGGTTCGAATGACTGACGGAAAGACTGCTAGCGGCAAACGCGTCCTTGTGGTCGAGGACGAATTGATGATTCGCATGCTGCTCGAAGGCATGCTGACCGATCTCGGCCACACCGTCGCGGCGGAAGCCGGCAGCATCGAGGAGGCTCTCGTCCTGGCCAGAGAGGCCGAGTTCGACGTGGCGGTGCTCGACGTCAATCTCAACAATCAACCGATTACGCCAGTGGCCGAGGCGCTGCTCAAACGCGGCGTGCCGTTCGTGTTTGCGAGCGGCTATGGCCAGCGCGGCGTGCCCGAACCCTATCGGCAAAATCCCACGCTGCAGAAGCCGTTTCAGGTCGAAGCGCTGGCGCAAGCCATCGACGCCGCGCTGGCGAAGGCCGTGAGTTAAATCCCTTTTTGAAACAGCTTGGCGAGGCCCGTCATCATGGGCTCGTCGGTGATATCGATCCGCAACGGCGTGACCGCGATGCAGTTGTCTTCGAGCGCGGCCATATCGGTGCCATGCTCGAATTTAAACGCATTCTGCCGGGTGTAGGCGATCCAATAATAGGGATTGCCGCGGCCATCCTTGCGCTCATCGATATGAAGCCGTTCCTGCCGCCGCCGCCCCAGCGACGCAACCGCGACGCCTTTGACCTCCTCGGGCCGGCAATCGGGAAAATTGACATTGATCAGCACGTCGCGCCGCACGCCTTCATTGAGCAGGCGGCGCACAATGTCGGGCGCGAAGCGCAAACTCGTGTCCCAAAACGGCGGCTGGCCGCTGCGTGAATTATAACCTTGCGACAGGGCGATCGCGGGAATACCGAGCACGGCGCCCTCCATCGCGCCGGCAACCGTGCCGGAGTAAATGACGTCCTCGCCGACATTGCGGCCGCGATTGACCCCGGACAAAACGAGATCGATCTGCTTGCCGTCGAGCACGTGCCGCGCCCCCATGATGACACAGTCGGTCGGCGTGCCGCGCACCGCAAAGCGGCGCTCGGCGACTTCGCGCAGCCGCAGCGGATCGTTGAGCGAAAGCGAATGCGCGACGCCGGACTGATCGTGCTCCGGCGCGACCACCCAGACGTCGTCCGACAGCGTGCGCGCGATCTCCGCGCAGACATCGAGGCCGTGCGAGTGAATGCCGTCGTCGTTGGTGACTAAAATACGCACGCGCTACTTCTCGATCTTCTTCATTCCGCCCATATAGGACTGCAACGCATCCGGCACGGCGATCGATCCGTCGGCCTCTTGATAGGTTTCCATCACCGCGATCAGCGCGCGGCCGACGGCGACACCGGAGCCGTTAAGCGTGTGCACGTGGCGGACGTTGCGGCCTTCCTTGGTCCGGTAGCGCGCATTCATGCGCCGCGCCTGGAATTCGCCGCACACCGAGCACGACGAAATCTCGCGATACATGTTTTGGCCGGGCAGCCATACTTCGATGTCGTAAGTCTTTTGTGACGCAAAACCCATGTCGCCGGTGCACAGCGTCATCACCCGATAATGCAGATCGAGCCGGCGCAGAATTTCCTCGGCGCAGGACAGCATGCGCTCGTGCTCATCCTTCGATTGCTCGGGCGTGGTAATGGACACGAGCTCCACCTTGGTGAACTGATGCTGCCGGATCATGCCGCGGGTATCTTTGCCGGCGGCGCCGGCCTCGGCGCGGAAGCACGGCGTGCAGGCGGTGAGCCGCATCGGCAATTGCGCTTCGTCGACAATGGATTCGCGGACGAGATTGGTTAAGGGAACTTCGGCGGTCGGGATAAGCCAAAAGTCTTCCTTCGTGGGAGCCTTCTCAAGCAATTCTTCGATCAGTATCTTGATTGATCCTTGTTTATTTCTCTTTTCATATTCAGCGTCAATGTCCTTCAGAGATTCAGATAGCAAATCGCCACGCACCGATATGCGAGAAGCGACAAACTGGTCGTATTGAAATTTTGGCAATTGCGCCGTGCCAAACATCACTTCGTCACGCACCAGAATGGGCGGAGCGACCTCGGTGTAGTTGTGCGGTTCGTTCGTGTGTACGTCGAGCATGAATTGCCCGAGCGCGCGTTCGAGCCGCGCGAGGCCTTTTTTCAGAACCACAAAGCGCGCGCCGGAAAGTTTTGCTGCGATCTCGAAATCCATCTGGCCGAGCGCTTCGCCGAGATCGAAATGCTGCTTCGGCGCGAACGCGTAAGCGCGCTTGGCGCCGAAGCGGCGGTGCTCGACGTTATCCTTCTCGTCTTTGCCGTCCGGCACTTCGGCGAGCGGCAGATTGGGAATTTGCGCCAGCGCGTCATCGAGAGCCTTGGAGGCCGACTTCTCTTGCGCATCCATCGCCGCAATGTCGTCCTTGAGCGCGGCAACTTCGCTCAATAAGGCTTTGGCCTTTTCCTCGTCCTTGTTCTTCTTCGCCTCGCCGATGTCCTTCGACGCCGCATTGCGGCGCGCTTGAGCCGTTTCGAGTGCGAGAATCTTCTCCCGCCGGGTTTCATCGAGCGCGACGAGCCGCTTCGCCTCCGGCGACAGCCCGCGCCGCGCCAGCGCGGCGTCGAAAGCATCGGGATTTTCGCGAATGAAACGGATGTCGTGCATGTCGATCCCGTGCCGTCATGCCCGGCCTTGTGCCCGGCATCCACGTCTTGCGTTACGCTTGGAAAGACGTGGATGGCCGGGACAAGCCCGGCCACGACGAATCGAAAGCGTTACGTCGGCAATATAGTCGTCATTCACTCCGCGGGCTTGGCCGCCGCAGCCGCCGCGGCGGCGCGCTCGGCTGCCGCGCGCTTTTCGACGATCCGCACCGACCAGACCGAGCCCTCGTAGAGGGCGAGCAGCGGCAGCGCAAGCGACATTTGGCTGAGCACGTCGGGCGGCGTCAGCACGGCCGCGATGACGAAGGCGACGACGATGAAATAGCGGCGTTTCGCCTTCAGCTGGTCGGAGGTGATGATGCCGACGCGCCCGAGCAGCGTGAGAATCACCGGCAGCTGAAAAGCGATGCCGAAAGCGAGCATCAGCTTCATCATCAGCGAGAGGTAATCCTCGACCTTGGGCAACAGCTCGATCGTCGCTTCGCCGGGAACGCCGGTCTGCTGCATGGAGAGCGAAAACCGCGCCAGCATCGGCCAGACGACGAAATAGACGACGAGCGAGCCGAGCACGAAGAACACCGGGGTGGCGATGAGATAGGGCAGGAACGCCTGCCGCTCGTTGCGGTAGAGGCCGGGCGCGACGAACATGTAAATCTGCGTCGCGATCACCGGGAACGCGATGAAGGCGCCGCCGAACATCGCCAGCTTGAGCTGCACGACGAAGTATTCGAGGAGCCCGGTATAAATGAACTTGGAGTTCGCCGCGCCGGCCACCCAGATGTAGGGCCAGGTGAGAATGTTGTAGATGTGCCTGGCGAAGAAGAAGCAGACCACCATGGCCAGCACGAACGCCGCGGCCGCCTTGATGAGCCGCGAGCGCAGCTCGATCAGGTGGTCCATCAAGGGCGCCTTGGTGGCCTCGATCTCCTTCTCTTCGTCTTCGCGGTTGGTCGGGCTCATCCGGTCCGCTCGGTGCTGGCCGGCTCGGCGGCGGCCGTATCCGGTTCCGGCGTCGGAGCCGCAACGGCCGGCGCTGCCGCGTCGGGCTCCGGCAAAGCGGACGCGGCGGCGGCCGGCTCAGGCTTCTGCTCCTCCGGTTTCAGCTGCACCGGCCCCTGCTCCGAGGACGAACCGAGCGATTTTTCAAAATCCTTGCCGATGGACTCGACGCTCTCGCGCACGCTCTTGACCGGATCGAGCTTGGTGAAGCCTTCAGTGACGCCTTGCGCTAGATCGTCGACCTCCTTTTTCAGGTCGGCCATCTCGGCTTCGCGCATCGCCTCCTGGAACTGGTTTTGGAAATCGGCGGCCATGCCGCGGATTTTGCGCGTGTACTGACCCAGCATGCGCATGACGCCGGGCAGCTCTTTCGGCCCGATCACGATCAGCGCAACGACGCCGATGAGCAGGAATTCGGTCCAACTGATGTCGAACATGGAAACTCTCCGGCTGCTGCCGGGCGGCCGCGATCAGCGCCAGACCACGCGCGCGCTAGACCTTGCTCTCGGATTCGGCGCGCTGCTTGATGTCGGCTGGCGCTTGGTGGTCGATGGTTTTCACCGGCGCATCGGGTTTGGCCGCGACGTCGTCGGATTCGTCGGCCATGCCCTTCTTGAAGGCTTTGATGCCTTTTGCGACGTCGCCCATCATGTCCGAGATCTTGCCGCGCCCGCCGAAGACCAGCAGAAGCACGGCGCCGACGACCAACCAATGCCAGATGCTCAAAGAACCCATAAAATCCTCCGTCCGCCATACGCTCACGATGGCGCGCGCGCCTGCAGCGAGATGCCGAATTTAGCCAGAAACTAGGCGTCGGGAGCGGCAAAAACAAGCACAACGGAAGTGCCGTCGCGCCGCAGGCGGATACCTGCCGCAATTAACCCTTCGCCGCGCTACAGCGGCCGGTTTCCGCCCTATTCGATCGCCGGCGAGGCGATTTATTCCTCGCTGGACTCGGTTCGCGGCGCAAGCCCGAGGTCCAGATCTTCCGGCCCGAGCGGCTCCTCGTCGTCGCGCAACGCCGGATCGTCGGAGGGAACCGGCACGGAAAAGTCGGCCGGCAGCGTCGCGTCGACGAGCCCCGCGCCCTTGAGCTCGTCGAGGCCGGGAAGATCGGTGAGCACATCGAGACCGAAATGTGACAGGAACGCCTCGCTGGTTCCATAGGTCACCGGGCGGCCTGGCGCTTTGCGCCGGCCGCGCAACCTGACCCAGCCGGTTTCGAGCAGCACGTCGAGCGTGCCCTTGGACGTGCTTACGCCGCGGATTTCCTCGACCTCGGCACGCGTCACCGGCTGATGATAGGCGACAATGGCGAGCGTCTCGATCGCGGCGCGTGAGAGTTTCCGGGTGACCACCAATTCATGGGTCAAAAGCCAAGCGAGATCGTTGGCGGTGCGCAGCGTCCACTTGCCGCCGACGCGAACGAGGTTGACGCCGCGCGGCGCATAGTCCCGCTGCAATTGGCTCAGCAGCTCACGCACGTCGACGCCTGCAGGCAGCCGTTTCGCCAACACCTTCTCGTCGAGAGGCGCCTCGGCGGCAAACAGCAGAGCTTCGAGGATGCGCAATTCCTCCGCGCGCGCGGGCTCCTCGTCCTCTTTGTCGCCGACGATCACACGCATCTCCGCAACTCTCCCCATTGGTTCGGCCTCCCTCTTACCCATTCCCCAATTCGGCTGCCATTCCTCCGGCAGCCATTCCGTCGGCAGTCATTCCTTCGGGAGTCTTGCCGCCGTCTGCATTCTGGCGCTTGCGCAGATATAGCGGTGTAAATGACCCCTGCTGGTGCACTTCCAGGTGGCCTTCGCGCACCAATTCGAGCACCGCGGCAAAGCTTGAAGCCAGCACCGTCGCCCGCAGCGACGGATCGACCAGATAGGTGATGAGGTATTGGTCGAGCGGGCTCCAGTCCATTGAGTGACCGACCAGCCGTTCAAGAGCCTCGCGGGCTTCGGCGAGCGACCAGACCGTGCGTTTGGGCACGCGCACGAAAGACCGCGACTGCGTCTGCCGGCGCCCAGCATAGGCGGAAA
Source organism: uncultured Alphaproteobacteria bacterium (assembly GCA_963775515.1). Classification (GTDB taxonomy): domain Bacteria; phylum Pseudomonadota; class Alphaproteobacteria; order Rhizobiales; family Xanthobacteraceae; genus BOG-931. The sequence continues at coordinate 337,504 of CAVZIQ010000005.1, forward strand.
GCAGGTCGTAAAGCGTCGCCGACCATTCCGGGCGCTTGATCTCGGCAATCGGCTCCGGTTGTCCGCGTTGAAACACTTCGCGGCCGAGCTGCGGCCGATTGATCAGTTGCTCGGCAAATTGCCGGATCGCCTCGAGCCGGCGCAGCCGCTGAGCCAGCGCATTCGCCATATCCTCGGCGCTCATGCCTTCGGCGGGATGCTGCTCGGGCAACAAAAGGCGCGATTTCAGGTAGGCGAGCCACGCCGCCATCACCAGGTAATCGGCGGCGAGTTCCAGCCGCATTTTGCGCGCCGCCTCGATGAACGCGAGGTACTGGTCGGCGAGCGCAAGAATGGAAATTTTTGCCAGGTCGACTTTTTGCTGCCGCGCCAGCGTCAGCAAGAGGTCGAGCGGGCCCTCAAACCCTTCGACGTCGACCACGAGCGCCGGATCGTCGGTGGCGCGATCGGAAAGTTCGGCTTCGAATTGATCGTCGGGAGTCATGCGGAACCCGGCGCGGGCTGCCAGGAGCCCGCCATGAGGTTGAAGAATTCGGCGCGCGACGCGGCGACGTCGATCGGCGCTGCCGGTTGTCGCAGCGCCAGCGCGGCTTTGGCCCGGCTTGCGGCGTCCCCCGCGAGTTGGGGCGTCGCTGCGGCAACCGCAAGCATTTCGGCCATGTTGCCATTGCAGTGAAGCACCATATCGCAACCCGCTGCGAAGGCAGCCTTTGTGCGCTCGCCAAGCGAGCCCGACAGCGCCCCCATTGAGATATCGTCGCTCATCAGGAGTCCGGAAAAGCCAATCGAATCACGAATCACGTCCCGCACTATAGTGACCGAAGTGGTGGCCGGCGCGACCGGGTCGATGGCGCTAAACACAACATGTGCGGTCATGCCGAGCGGTAGCGCGTTGAGCGGCCGGAATGCGGCGAAATCGGTGGTATCGAGGGCGGCGCGGGCGGCGCTGACCACGGGGAGCCTTTCGTGGCTGTCGGCGGTCGCCCGGCCGTGGCCGGGGATATGTTTGAGGACCGGCAGGACGCCGCCTTCGAGAAGGCCGGCAGCGATTGCTCCGGCAATGGCGGCCACCTTGTCGGGCGCCGAGCCATAGGCACGATCTCCGATAATCGGATCTGCCCCCGCAACCGGCATGTCGGCGATCGGCGCGCAGTCCACATCAATGCCCAAGGCGGCAAGATCGGCCGCGATCAGGCGCGCGCCCGATCGCGCCGCGGCGAGGCCAGTTTTGCGATCCCGGTCGTAGAGCGCGCCATAGGCGGCACCGGGGGGGTAGCTCGGCCAATGCGGCGGCCCGAGCCGTTGCACCCGGCCGCCTTCCTGGTCGATCAGGACCGGCGCCTGCCAGCCGACCACGGTACGAAAATCGTCAATCAGCCGGCGCAGCGAATCCGGGTCCTTAACATTGCGCTTGAAGACAATCAGACCCCACGGCTCCGCGCCTTTAAGGAATTGCCGCTCCTCGCCCGTCAATTCGGGTCCCGCTACACCGGTGATGAAGGCGCGCATTTCCGCCGCTTAGCTTGCGCCGCGCGTGAGGGTCAAGCGTTAAGGCCTTAAAATCCCCGGCTTAATCCCGTTGGACGATACAAGTACCGCCGGCGGCCTTCAGGCTCGCACACATCGCAGCGGCTTGGTCCATCGACGCATAGGGACCGACAAGCGCGCGGTAATAGACGCCTTTGGCGCCAAGATCGGCACGGCGGACGATGGGTTCGCGGCTACCCAGTTGCGTGGGAAACTTGGCTCGCAGCGAGCGGAACTCCGCCTGCGCGTCAGCCTCGCTGCGCTGGGAGGTGACTTGGACCGCATAGCCGCCGCCCGAAGCGGCAGGCTCGCTCGCCGCTGTCTCGTTGCTCTCGGTGGGACGCGCCAGAGCGGTCCGCACACGAGCCGGCGCCGGAGGCGGTGCAGCGTTACCCTGTTGTGGAACGATCGACAGGGGCGCGTTTGCGTCAGCTCGGGGCGCGGGCGCAGGCCTCGGCGCCGGCTGCGCGGCAGCAGCACGCGGCGGTGCGGGTCTTGCGGGTGCGGGTGCAGGTGTCGGCGGCGGCGATTGCGGAGCGGACGACGCATTGGCAGCGGCGTCCATTTGATCGGTCCGGATGATGACCGTGTGAACCTTTTTCGGTCCGGCCGAGCCCGTGGGGGCTGTGGGAGCGGCATCGTTGGAAGGAACAGGCGCCGTGGTCTGGGACGGCGGCCAGATCGAGGCCGCCGTATTCGGTTGCGCCGAAACAGTGGGTGCCGGCGAAACGGGCGCCGCCGGGGGTGCGGGAAAATTCGTACCACCGGGAGCCAAAACGCCGGCCTGCACTTGCGCCTGCGCGGAATTCGGAACGCCAGCCTGGCCGGAATTTGGATCGGGGAAAATCGGAATGGTGGAGACTACCCGCGGCGCCGGGTTCACCGGCGCCGGCACGTCGACCGGCTGCTCCTCGCGCGGGACGAGCTTCTCGCCCGAAGTCGTGGCGCTCGCATCCGCTTGGTCGGATGCGTTCGCTTTCGGCTTGGGCACGATCTTGTTCGGTTCGTCGTCCGCCCTGATGATCGGCGGCAGCGACGGCAGCATCGAACTGCCAAACATCGCGCGATACGCGAAGGCGCCCGCGGTTCCCAGCACCGCCAAACCGAGCACGGCCGCTACGACGACTAGTCCGCTCCGCCGCCGGCCGCTCGGAGCTTCCTCCTCGTAGTCCTCCAGGGCGTAGACTTGGTCGTCCGCCCCGTCCCGCGCCTGGTCGTCGTGGGCATACTCGTCCGTAGGCAGCCGCGGCGGGAAGGCGGACAGCTGGCGGCCATAAGTGTCCGGCGGTTCTTGGTCGTCCCGATAACGCGGCGGCCCCGGCGGCGCGTAATCGCGGGCGAAGTCACGCGTCCCATTGTACCGCGGCTCCGGCGCCGAGAATTGGCCGGCGGCCGGCGGTTCGTAGTCACTGTCATGCGACGGCGCGCCCGGACGATACGACGGCAGAACGTCGGCATGCCGCGTCGGCGCGTAGCCGTCGTCGTAACTCTCATCGAGTGGCTCGGCCTGCTCGGCGTAACGCTCTTGCGCCGCCCAATCGAGCCCACCGGCAGATTCATCGAACGAACGACCCGCGCCACGTGTTGCGTCGCGGCCGAAATCGCCCTCCAGTTCGCTCTGGCCGATGAGCCGCGCCAATTCGGCAAGCGGATCGTCGGCCTGCCCGCGCGCCGGCGCACCGGCGCTTCGAGGCGCCATCGCATCGCGGTTGCGGTTGGAACGGAAATTGTCGTCGGCCATGGATTTCGCCCCCGATTTAGGCGTTACGCGATACTGAAACGTTGTCCCGAAACTTTTGTCCCCGATCTGCGCTCACACTGTTCAGACAGCGCACGTCAGAAAGCGCAGGGAATTACCGCATCTCGTTTGGCGCCGCGACCCCAAGCAACGCGAGTCCCGACGCGAGCACGGTGGCGACGCCTTGTACGAGCGCAAGCCGAGCCTCGGTTAGTTGTCGATCATTCTGGATAATGAAGCGTAAATGTGGCGATGCATTGCCTAGCGTATAAAGTGCATGAAACTCGGAGGCCAAATCGAACAGATAAAAGGCAATTCGGTGCGGCTCGTGGGCTTCCGAAGCGGCCTCGACGATTCGGGGATACAGGGCAATACGCCGCATCAGCGCGAGTTCCGCAGGGTCGGAAAGCTGAGACAGATTCGCGGTGTCGGCCAAACTCACAATGTCCTGCGCCAGATCGGGAAATGCCGCCCGCGCATTGCGAAAAATCGACTGGGCGCGGGCGTGGCCGTATTGGACATAAAATACCGGATTGTCGCGCGACTGCTCCAGCACTTTGGCAAGATCGAATTCGAGCACCGCATCGTTCTTGCGAAACAGCATCATGAAGCGGACGGCGTCGCGGCCGACTTCATCCACGACCTCGCGTAAGGTCACGAACTCCCCCGCCCGCTTCGACATTGTCACCGGCCGGCCGGCGCGCAGAAGCTTGACGAGCTGCACGACCTTGACGTCGAGCTCGGCTTTGCGGTCGCTCAAGGCAGCGACCGCGGCCTGCATGCGCTTGATATAGCCGGCATGGTCGGCGCCCCACACATCGATCAACGTGCGAAAGCCGCGTCCTATCTTGTTGGCGTGATAGGCGATGTCCGACGCAAAATATGTATAGGAGCCGTCGGACTTCCTCAGCGGCCGATCGACGTCATCGCCAAACTCGGTCGAGCGGAACAGCGTCTGCTCGCGGTCTTCCCAATCCTCCACCGGCGCGCCCTTCGGCGGCGGCAAGCGGCCATCATAAACGTAGCCCCGCTCACGCAACCAATCGATGGTTCGAGCGACGAAATCCGTCGAATTGGCGCCAAGCTCCTCCTGGAAAATCAGCGTTCGCTCATAGAAGAACCGATCTTGGCTCACGCCCAAGGCGGCAAGATCCTCTCGTATCGATATCATCATGTGTTCGAGCGCGATCGCGCGAACAACCGAAAGTCTTTCGATCTCCGGGCTGCTTTTGAGCGTCTCGCCGAAACTCTTCGCGATGAACGCTCCCACGGGCTTGAGATACTCGCCCGGATAAAGCCCTTCCGGAATCGCGCCGATGTCCTCGCCGAGCGCTTCGCGGTAGCGCAGATAAACCGAACGTGCGAGCGCATCGACCTGCGCGCCGGCATCGTTGACGTAGTACTCGCGCGTCACCTTGAAGCCGGTGAAGGCAAGCAGGCTCGCCAGCGCATCGCCGAACACGGCGCCTCGGCAATGGCCGACATGCATCGGCCCCGTTGGATTGGCCGAAACATATTCGACGTTGACCGGCACATCGGCGCCCAGCTCGCTTTTGCCGTAATCCGGCCCGAGCCGAATCGCGCTGCGCAAGGCGTCGATCCAGGCGGCGGTCTTTAGGGTCAGATTGATGAACCCAGGCCCGGCGACATCCGCTTTATCGACCAAAGCGTCGGCGCGGAGTTTTTCCGCCATCGCCTCGGCAAGTTCGCGCGGCTTCTTGCCGGCGTCCTTGGCAAGCACCATAGCCGCATTGGTGGCAACATCGCCGTGCGTCGGATCGCGCGGCGGTTCGACCGTGACGCGCGACTGATCGATGCCGGCCGGCAATTCACCGGCAGCAATCAGTGCGTCGGTCGCGCTACGAACGCGGGTAAGAATCTCGGCGAAAATGTTTTTCGTAGCCATGAGCGCGCCGCGCGCCTAACGCAATTCGGGGGTCGAGTCAAAGAGCCGGTCGTGTTCGGCGAGCGCGTAACGGTCGGTCATGCCGGCGATGAAATCGGCAATGCACCGCGCCCGCGAAGCCTCGTCGAGGCCGGCGAGCCCGTCCTGCCACTCCGCCGGCAAGTCGCCGGGAGAGGCGTTATAGTGGGCGAACAGGTCGCGCACCACGCTGGCCGCCTCATCCATCACGCGCATGACTCGCGGATGGCGATACATATGCGGCTTGAGGAAGGCTTTGATGGCACGATCCGCCTCTCCTACATCCACCGAGAAACCTGCAACGGGCGCTGCGGCGCCGCGCACGTCATCCGCCGAGCCCGGATCGAGCCCGGCGAGCCGCCGGTCGGTCTCGGCCACGACGTCGTCAATCAGGAAGCCGATCAATTGACGGATCAGTTCGTGCACCAGGCGATGGCTGTCGAGCCCCGGATAGGCCGCGCGGATGTCGCCGATGATTTTGCCCGGCAGCGGAACCGTGGCGATGTCGTCGATTTGAAACAACTCGGCGCGCAAGCCGTCATCGATATCATGGGCGTCGTAGGCAATATCGTCGGCGAAGGCAGCGATTTGCGCTTCGACGCCGGCGAAGCTCCATAATTGCAGATCTTGCCGCTTCATGTAGTCCAAGATCGTGGCGGGTACGCCGTGCTCGCGATAACGGGCGAGCGGCGCTCCGTTGCGGTCGGTGAGCGGCCCGTTGTGCTTGACCAAGCCTTCGAGCGTCTCCCAGGTCAGGTTCAGTCCGTCGAAGTTCGGATAGCGGCGCTCGAGCGCTGTCACGATGCGCAGCGTCTGTGCGTTGTGATCGAAACCGCCGAACGCCGCGAGGCAGGCGTCAAGGGCGCGCTCGCCGGCATGACCGAACGGCGGATGGCCGAGATCGTGGGCGAGCGCCAGCGCCTCGGCGAGATCCTCGTCGAGCTGCAGGCGGCGGGCGAGAGCGCGCGAGACTTGGGTGACTTCGAGCGTATGCGTGAGCCGCGTGCGATAATGATCGCCTTCGTCGAAAACGAACACCTGGGTTTTGTGCTTGAGGCGGCGAAACGCCGTCGAGTGGATAATGCGGTCGCAGTCGCGGCGAAAAGCGCTGCGGCTTTGGCTCGCGGGCTCGGCGTGGAGCCGGCCGCGGCTTGATTCCGGGTCGCATGCGTAAGGCGCGCGGGTCGATGCTGCTGCCATGGGCTCATCCCGGCCAATTGACCTTGGCTGTCGCCGCACTTAACTATCGTGCTGGGATCGTTGCAATCGGCGCATTGCAAGACCGGAGCCAAAATGACTGCCAACGTGATCGTAACCGAGCGGGCGGCGCAAAAGATCGGCGAGATTCTCGGGCGGGAGCCGGCCGGGACGATGCTGCGCGTTTCCGTCGAAGGCGGCGGCTGCTCCGGCTTTCAGTACAAATTCGATACCGAAAAGAGCCGGGCCGACGACGACATCGTGATCGAAAAGAGCGGTGCGGTCGTACTGATCGATCCCGTTTCGCTCGATTACATGGCCGGCTCGGAAATCGATTTCGTCGACGATTTGATCGGCTCTTCGTTCAAGATCAATAATCCGAAAGCCACCGCTTCCTGCGGCTGCGGTACCAGCTTCGCGCTCTAATCAAATTTTCCCGTGCGCATCGCCACCTGGAACGTCAATTCGATCAAACAGCGCATCGATTCGGCGCTGACGTGGCTTGCCGAGCGCAAACCCGACATCGTCTGCCTGCAGGAAATCAAGTGCGTCGACGATGCCTTTCCGCGAATGGAGTTCGAGGCGCTCGGTTATAACGTGGCGGTGCATGGGCAGAAGACATTCAACGGCGTCGCGCTGTTGTCGAAACTGCCGTTCGACGAGGTCAAGAGCGGGCTGCCCGGCGACGACGGGGACGATCACGCCCGCTTCGTCGAAGCCGTAGTGTCGACCGCGCATGGCGCGCTCCGCGTCGCCAGCATCTATCTGCCCAACGGCAATCCGCCGGATACCGAAAAATACACGTACAAGATCGGCTGGATGAAGCGGCTTGCGGCTTACGCGCGCGAACGGCTGTTACTGGAAGAGCCGCTCGTCATGGCCGGCGACTACAACGTCATCCCGACCACGGCCGACGCGCGCAATCCGCAAGCCTGGACCGGCGACGCGCTGTTTTTGCCGCGCACCCGCGACGAATTCCGCGCGCTGGTCAATCTCGGGCTGACCGATGCCGTGCGCGCGACCAGCGACGATCCGGGCCTGTTCACGTTCTGGGACTATCAGGCCGGCGCCTGGCAAAAGAACAACGGCATCCGCATCGATCATCTGCTGCTGTCGCCCGCGGCAGCCGACCGGCTCAGCGACGCCGGCATCGACCGCCACGTGCGGAGCTGGGAAAAGCCGTCCGACCACGTGCCGGTGTGGATCGATTTGGCGATTCCAGCGAAATAGCTGACGCTAATCCCGCCGGCCCTTCAACCAATCTTCCAGATAGACCAGCGCCAAGGCGCGGTCGTCGTCGCTGGCGTGCTGGAAGTCGTTGTCGTAGAGCGGCTTGACCCAGCTCTCGTCGCTACCGGCGCAATCCTTGCCGAGCGTGAGCCACATTAGGCCGCGCGCGGCTTGCCGCGGCACCGCATGGCCCTGGAACAGCATATCGCCGAGCGCCACTTCGGCGCGGCAATGACCTTTGGTCGCGGCTAAGAGGAACCAGCGCGCCGCCTGGTGCGGATCGCTCGGCGCGCCGTTGAGATAAAGTCGGCCGAGTTCGTACTGCGCGTCGGCGTCGCCGAAATAGGTAGCGGCATAGTCGAACATTTCGCGCGCGCGATCGGGATCCGCTGCGATCTGCGAATTCGGGATACCGGAGAGATAATAATGCCCCAGAGCGACGAAGGCGTTGGCGACGAACCGCGCCTGCGCGGTGCCCGGTACTTCGTCCGGATGCGTGTTGGCGATCTCGCTGAAATAATCGAACGCGCGCAAATCGTCGCGCGGCACGCCGTCGCCGTCAGCGTACATACGGCCAAGCTTCCATTGCGCGACGGGCTCGCCTTGCCCGGCCGCATACTGCAGCGCAGTCAACGCGGTCGACTTCGTTCCGGCTTCCGGCGCGCGGGCGCCGCCGCTGCGCAACCCGTCGGTCGGCGAAAGCGATGCAGTTGCCGGGGACGTGGTGCCGTCGAACGCAAGCGCCGGCTCCGGCGCCAGGACGTAGCCCAGAATATGGCCATGGCCCGAGACGCCCAGCACGAGGCAAAATCCGCCGAACAGGCCCGCCGCCATTCCGCCCGTGGCGATGCGTGTTATGCCGCTAGATATCCGCATAGCACGCCTTTTCAGCCGCAGCGCCCGGATGCGTGATCGCGCCGTCACGCGCCGGTCCCACTTGCTGGGTGTATTTCCACAAATAACCGGACCCGTATTCGCCTTCCCGCGGCTTCCATTCTTTCGCCCGACGCGCGAGTTCGCTCTCGGTCAGCTCGACGTCGAGCGTTCCCTTCTCGCCATCGAGCTTGATGATGTCGCCATCGCGCAGAAGCGCGATCGGGCCGCCGACCGCGGCCTCCGGGCCGATATGGCCGACGCAGAAGCCGCGCGTCGCTCCGGAAAAGCGGCCATCGGTGATCAGCGCGACCTTGCCGCCCATGCCCTGGCCGTACAGCGCCGCCGTGGTCGACAGCATTTCGCGCATGCCGGGACCGCCTTTTGGACCTTCGTAGCGGATGACCAGCACGTCGCCTTCCTTATACTTTTTATTTTTGACCGCCTCGAAGCAGGCTTCCTCGCCGTCGAAACAGCGCGCCGGACCGGTGAACTGCAATCGCTCCATCCCGGCAACCTTAACGATGGCGCCCTCGGGTGCGAGATTGCCTTTCAGACCAACGACGCCGCCGGTCGGAAAAATCGGCTTGTTGGCCGGATAGATGACGGCCTGATCGGCATTCCACTTCACCGACTTCAGGTTCTCGGCGATGGTGCGGCCGGTGACGGTGAGGCACTCGCCATGGAGGAAACCGTGGTCGAGCAGCGTCTTCATCAGAAGTGGAACGCCCCCAGCCTCGAACATGTCTTTGGCGACATAACGGCCGGATGGTTTTAAATCCGCGATATACGGTGTCTTTTTCAGGATTTCGGCGACGTCGAACAAATCGAATTTCACGCCGCATTCGTTGGCGATGGCCGGCAGATGCAGCGCGGCGTTGGTCGAGCCGCCGGTCGCCGCGACAACAGCCGCGGCATTCTCCAGCGCCTTGCGCGTGACGATGTCGCGCGGGCGGATGTTGTTGACGATGAGATCCATGATCATCTCGCCCGCCAACATGCAGAACTTGTCGCGAATCTCGTAAGGCGCCGGAGCGCCGGCGGAGTACGGCAGCGCCAGACCGATCGCCTCCGACACCGTCGCCATGGTGTTGGCGGTGAATTGGGCGCCGCAGGCGCCGGCCGAGGGACAGGCGTTTTGTTCCAGCGTCTCGAGATCGGCGTCGTTCATGGCGCCGATCGAATGTTTGCCGACGGCCTCGTAGACGTCCTGGATGGTGACGGGGCTGCCTTTGAACGTGCCGGGCAGGATCGAGCCGCCATAGATATAGATCGACGGCACGTTAAGCCTGCACATCGCCATCATCATGCCCGGCTGCGACTTGTCGCAGCCGGCGACGCCGATCAAGGCGTCGTAGGAATGCCCGCGCACCGTCAATTCCACAGAATCGGCAATGACTTCCCGCGACGGCAAGGACGACTTCATTCCGGCATGGCCCATGGCGATGCCGTCGGTCACGGTGATGGTGCAGAATTCCCGCGCCGTCGCGCCGACGGCGGCGACCCCACGCTTCACCGCCTGGGCCTGGCGCATCAGCGCGATATTGCAGGGTGCCGCCTCGTTCCAGCAGGTGGCAACGCCGACGAACGGCTGATGAATCTCCTCCCGCGACAGTCCCATCGCGTAATAGAACGCGCGGTGCGGCGCCCGGTCGGGCCCTTCAGTCGCGTGCCGGCTCGGCAAGCGCAATTTCAGATCGGTTTTGGCGTCCATACTGCAGCGGGCCGATAAAGCCCTTTCGCCCCTTTCCTCCGGCCCAAACGAAGAGGGGCCGAAAGTACGCAACGACCTGAAATCCACGCGGACCCATCGTCGGTCGTCGATGTCGAGAAATCCTATGGCTAAAAAACGGCGTTTGGCGTGGTTGCAGTGCGGTAAGATCAAATGTTCCTACGCTGTTGCCGCGGAGCCACAGATTCAGGCGTCTGACGGCATGCGTTTAACTCGCGATTTACCAACCGGTGCCGCTGCTGCGACGATGGGACGTGGCAAAACGCCTGACCAAGAGCTTCTTTGACCGCAGCGTCCATGAGGTTGCGCCCGATCTCATCGGCGCGACGCTGCTCGTTAATGGTGTCGGCGGCCGGCTCGTCGAGGTCGAGGCCTACCACCATACCGACCCGGCGGCGCACAGCTTTCGCGGCCCGACCCGCCGCAATGCCGTCATGTTTGGCCCGGCCGGCTATGTCTATGTCTACCGCTCCTACGGCATTCACTGGTGCCTGAACTTCGTCTGCGAGCCGAAAGGTTCGGCCAGCGCCGTCCTGATCCGGGCCATCGAGCCTACAGCCGGCTTTGCCCTCATGCGGCGGCGGCGTGGCACCCCGGACGCGCGGCTGTTGTGCTCCGGCCCCGGGCGACTGTGCGAGGCGTTGGGCATCACGGACCGGCACAATGGCCTTGCGCTCGACGTGCCGCCGTTCGCGCTCTTCGCGCGTCAGGGAGAAGTGGAAGTCGTGACCGGCCCGCGAATCGGCATCACCAAGGCGGTGGACAGGCCGTGGCGCTATGGCGAGAAGGGTTCGCGGTATTTGAGCAAGCCTTTTAGAGCGGAAGCCTGAAAGCCGGATCGAAGCCCAATTCTTTCCGAGCCTTGTCGATCGTAACGGCGCCATCGTCCTCGGCGATGTTGTAGATGCCCGGCGCACCCCGCGTAACGGCAAGCAGCGCCGCCTGTGCTGCCGCGTCGACGTGGAGCGGTCCGCGGCCCTGTGCAGCCTCGAACCAAGTGCCGGGGCCATAAAGCCGTCCGTAGCGCAGCACGATACCCTCAATCCCGGGCGTCTTGAGCACCGCATCTTCGAGCGCGCGCACCCCGCGCGAGGTCAGCGCGTTGAGCTCGTCGCCGTCGGCCGGGGCGAGCGGATCGCCCTCGGCACGCGGTTCAGGACCGTCCGCATAGATGAACGCGATACTCTGCGCGATCAGCCGGCGGGCGCCTGCGGCCCGCACCGCCGCGACAAGGTTCGCCGTGCCTTCGATACGTAGTCGGGCATTTCGTACGAGCGCATCGCCGCGCCGCTCGGGATCGAATACTTGCGGCAGATCGGTCAGCTGATGGACGACGACTTCGGGGCGGGCCTGCATGACGGCCTCATGCAAAGCATTACGGTCGAAGACGTCGACGACGACTGCCTGCGCGCCCCGCCCGCTCAGTGCCGCGGACTTTTCCGCCGAACGGGTCGTGCCGGTCACGCTGTGGCCGGCGGCGACGAGCAGCGGGTCAATCGGCGTCCGATAACACCGGTCGCGCCGGCGAGAAAGATTCTCACGGCAATCGCCTCACGTCGCGCCCAGCATCACGCAGCGCCCTTCAAAAGCTCCAGCGCTTCGGCGATCTTGGCTTTGCGCGCCTGCGCCTCTTCGCGCTTTTCTTTTTCCTCTTCGACCACTTCTTCCGGGGCGCGGGCGACAAAATTAGCGTTGCCGAGCTTGGCATCGACGCGCGCGATATCGGCGTCGGCCTTGGCCATTTCCTTGGCCAGCCGCGCGCGCTCGGCGGCGAGATCAACGACGCCTTTGAGCGGCAGTGCGGCGACCTCACCGCGCACGACGAGCTGTACTGAACCGGGCGGCGCGGCGTCCGCCACAGCAATCTCGGAGACGCGTGCGAGCCGCTTGACGAATTCGGCCCAACGCTCGACACGTTTTTTCGTCTCAGCGGAGACGGCTGCCAATACCAGGGGAATCTGCGCGCTTATATTCATCTCGGCGCGCACCGAACGGATAGCGGTGATGAGGTCGATCACCCAGCCGATCTCGGCCTCGGCTTTTTCATCGGCGAACGACAGCGCGGGCCATTCGCTCAGCGCCAGCAGCGCATCACGTTTGGGTGCTGCGGTCACATCCCACAGCTCCTCCGTCACAAAGGGCATGAACGGATGAAGCAACTTGAGGATCACGTCACGCACCCAGGCGATCATCGCCCGCGTCTCGCGTTTGGCGCCGTCGTCGGCACCAGTTAGCAGGGGCTTCGCCAGCTCAAGGTACCAGTCGCAATAGATGTTCCAGACGAAGCGATAGACCACCGCCGCGGCATCGTTGAAGCGGTAGGTTTCGATCGCGCCGGTAAGCCCGGCGACCGCATTTGCAGTTTCGTGTGCGATCCAGCGATTGAGTACTAGCTTTGCCGACGCCGGATCGAAGCCCGCGACCGTCGCGCACTCATTGATCTCGGCAAAGCGCGCGGCGTTCCACAGCTTGGTCGCAAAGTTGCGGTTGTTCTCGACGTCTTGCGAACCAAGCCGGATGTCATGACCTTGCGCGGCGCCACGCGCCAGCGCGAAACGCAATGCGTCGGCGCCGTATTGGTCGATAACGCCGAGCGGATCGACAACATTGCCCTTTGACTTCGACATTTTGGCGCCGGAGGCGTCGCGCACGAGGCGATGAATGTAGACGTGGTGGAACGGCACCTCTTTCATGAAGTGCAGTCCCATCATCATCATGCGGGCGACCCAGAAGAAGATGATGTCGAAGCCGGTGACGAGCGTTGAGGTGGGATAGAAGCGTTTGAGCTCTGGCGTGTCGTCCGGCCAGCCCAACGTCGAGAACGGCCACAGCGCCGACGAGAACCAGGTGTCGAGCACGTCCTCGTCGCGCCAGATGAAGACCGTCCTATTGTCGTCTGCCATTTCTCGCCGGACACTTTCGGCCCCGAGATCCCCCGATGATGATAGAATGGCAATCTGCTTTCCGTAGAATTTCATCGCTTGGTCAGTGGCTTCGATTTCGCGACTGCGCATACAAAGAAGCGATTTTTGCCGCCGTCACCCGATTTCGTAGGTGAGCTTGCCGTTATCCATATATGGGCCGTACCACGCAGGTATCTGATGTCCCCACCAGATTTGCCGCGACACGCACCACGGCTGGATGTTTTCCATCCAATTGAAAAAGGTTGCCTCCCACTGCGCTGGCACAAACACCGTCTTGCGCTCGCGTACGGCCGTAATCGCATCGTGCGCCAGCGTCTTGGCGTCGACGTACCACTGATCGGTCAGAAAAGGTTCGAGCACAGCGCCGGAGCGGTCGCCGTGCGGCACTGACATGGGTTGTCGGCTCGATTTTTTCGATGAGGGCTGCGGCCTCCAGCCGTTCGACGATTTGTTTGCGTGCTACGAAGCGATCAACGCCGTGCAACTGTTCAATGTTAAATCGAGCTCAGCGGACGATGGCACGCCAGCAAAGAATGCATCATTGTCCGCGAGATTTAGTTTCCCTTCGGCGTTGAACAAATTGATCGGCTCGAAATCCTTTAGTTCGGCATCCTTGTGTCTTTGCCAAACCTCAAAGTCATTGAAGTCGTGCGCCGGCGTGATCTTCACCACGCCGGAGCCCTTTTCGGGATCGGCGTAGTCGTCGCCGATGATCGGAATGCGCCGGCCGACCAGCGGCAGAATGGCGTGTCTGCCGACGAGATGCTTGAGGCGTTCATTATCCGGATGCACAGCCACTGCGACATCGCCCAGCATGGTTTCCGGCCGCGTCGTCGCCACCACAATGAACTCACCGGGATGATGCTCGATCGGATATTTGATAAACCAGAGATGGCCCTTGGTCTCGACCTGCTGCACTTCGAGATCGGAGATTGCGGTCTTGAGCTTCGGGTCCCAATTAACGAGCCGCTTGTCCTTGTAGATGAGGCCTTCGCGGTAGAGCGTGACGAACACCTTCATCACCGCCCGCGACAGGCCCTCGTCCATGGTGAAGCGCTCGCGCGACCAGTCGCAGGAGGCGCCGAGCCGCTTGAGCTGGGTGATAATGGTGCCGCCGGATTCCGCCTTCCAGTCCCAGACGCGCTTGATGAAGGCTTCGCGCCCCATCTCGCGGCTCGACGGCTCCTTGCGCTCGGCAAGCTGGCGCTCGACCACGGCTTGGGTGGCGATGCCGGCGTGGTCGGTGCCCGGCTGCCACAGCACATCTTTGCCGCGCATGCGCTCGAAGCGGGCGAGAATGTCCTGCAGCGTGTTGTTGAGTGCGTGGCCCATATGCAGCGAGCCGGTGACATTGGGCGGCGGAATGACGATGCAATAGGGCTGGGCCGCGGCGCGCTCCGGCCGCCCGGCGCGGAAGGCGCCGGCCTTCTCCCAAGCATCGTAAATGCGGGGCTCGACCGCGCTGGGCTGGTATCTGTTTTCGATCATTTCGCGTTCGCCGTTTGGCGGGGTAGAAAGCCCGGCCTGTCCGGACTGTCAACGTCACATCCTCTTAACGGCTCCTCAATTGGACGCACCAGCCTCGATCACATCGCCCGCGTCGCTGCAGCGCCAATCGCCGCGGCGCGCGATCATGCTGCTGGCGGTTGCCGGCTTCGCCGCTCAAGCCCAGGTGCGGGTGACCGATTCGCTGTTGCCGCAAATCGCCGGCGACTTTCATACCACCGTGGGCGCCGCCGCCATGGTGGTGACGTCCTATGCCCTCGCCCATGGCTCGATCCAGCTGGTCATCGGCCCGTTCGGCGACCGTCTCGGCAAATACCGCGCGGTCGCCGTGATGTGCGTGATCGGGACGGTCCTGGTGGCGTTGTGCGGCATGGCTGGCTCGCTGCCGCAGCTTGCTTTGACGCGGCTTGCGACCGGCGCCGCGGCCGGCTGGATCATCCCGATTTCGATGGCCTATGTCGGCGACGTCACGCCCTACGAGCAGCGCCAGCCGATTCTCGGGCGCTACCTCACCGGACAGATTCTCGGCCAGTTGTTCGGCCAGGCCGCCGGCGGCGTGCTCGGCGATCTGGTCGGTTGGCGCAACGTATTCTTCGTGCTGTCCGGCATTTTCGCGATAGCGGCCGCCGGGCTGATCTACGAACTCGCCACCAATCCGCTGACCCGCGCGCCGAGTCATCCGCACGAGACCACGCGCGGCTTCGCCGCCGATTATGCCGCGGTGCTGACGACGCCGTTTGCGCGCATCGTCATCGTCACCGCCTTCATCGAGAACGCGCTGTTATGGGGCGCCTTCGCCTATATCGGCGCTTATCTGCATGCGCATTTCGGCGTCAGCTACACGGTCATCGGCCTGAGCGTCGGCTGTTTCGGCATCGGCGGCCTCATTTATGCGGGCATGGTCAAGACGTTCGTGTACCGCCTCGGCCAGGCACGCCTCGCCATCACTGGGGGCTCCACCATCGCAGCGGGTTATATCGTGCTCTCGCTGGCGCCTGCCTGGTGGCTGGCGCCGGTCGCGACAGTCGCCATCGGACTGGGCTTCTACATGCTGCACAACACCTTGCAGACTAACGCCACGCAGATGACGCCGCAGGCACGCGGCACCGCCGTGGCTTTATTCTCCTCGGCGATCTTTGTCGGCCAGACCGTGGGTGTCGCCACCGGCGCGCTGGTCATCGACCGGCTCGGCGCGGTGCCGCTCTTTCTCGGCGCCGCAGCGGCACTGCCGGTGCTGGCCATCTGGTTTGCGCGGGAATTAGAAAAGAACCGGCGGGTGACATGACCCGCCGGCGTAACTGCGTCAGACTTTGACGAGCGGCACTTTCGGCACCGTGCCGCGGCGCGGCGGCTCGCCGCCGCCGGAGTTGCCTGAAGGTCCGCCGCCCGAGCCCGGCGGCTTCTTCCGCGGCGAGGAGCTTCGCTTGGCCTTGGCGCGGCGCGGCACCGGCAGTTTTTCCGGCCGCGGTTTTACCGGACCGTCCGGATATTCGAAGTTGAGCTTTGAGTTGCCGGCCTCGTCGGTGACGACGACGACGCGGACGTGGCCGCCGGACTTCAACTTGCCGAACAGCACCTCGTCGGCGAGCGCCTTCTTGATGTGCTCCTGGATCACCCGCGCCATCGGCCGGGCGCCCATCAGCTCGTCATAGCCGTTGGCGATCAGCCATTGCGTGGCCTCGTCGGAGAGCTCGATGGTGACGTCGCGGTCGGCGAGCTGCGCCTCGAGCTGCAGAACGAATTTCTCGACCACCATGGCGATAACTTCGGGCGACAGATGCGCGAAGGTGATGATGGAGTCGAGGCGGTTGCGGAATTCCGGCGCGAACAGTCTGGTGATGGCTTCCATGTCGTCGCCCTCGCGCTTGCTGCGCGTAAAGCCGAATGCGGCCTTCGCCATGTCGGCGGCGCCGGCATTGGTGGTCATGATCAGGATGACGTTGCGGAAGTCGACCTGCTTGCCGTTATGGTCGGTCAGTTTGCCGTGATCCATGATCTGCAGGAGCACGTTGAACAGATCCGGATGCGCCTTCTCGATCTCGTCAAGCAGCAGCACGCAATGCGGATGCTGGTCGACGCTGTCGGTGAGGAGCCCGCCCTGATCGAAGCCGACATAGCCGGGCGGCGCGCCGATGAGCCGCGAAATCGTGTGGCGCTCCATGTATTCCGACATGTCGAAGCGGATCAGCTCGACGCCGAGCGTCGCCGCGAGCTGTTTTGCCACCTCGGTCTTGCCGACGCCGGTGGGACCGGAGAACAAGTAGCAGCCGATCGGCTTCTCGGGCTCGCGCAACCCAGCGCGGGCGAGCTTGATCGAGGCCGCGAGCGCCTCAATCGCCTTATCCTGACCGTACACCACGCGCTTGAGCGTCTCCTGCAAGTTCCGCAGCACCTCGGCGTCGTCCTTCGACACGGCCTTCGGCGGAATGCGGGCCATCGTGGCGATCGTCGTTTCGATCTCCTTGAGCCCGATCGTGCGCTTGCGCTTGCCCTCCGGCAGCAACATCTGCGCCGCGCCGGATTCGTCGATTACGTCGATCGCCTTGTCCGGCAGCTTGCGGTCGTGGATATAGCGCGACGACAGTTCGACCGCCGCTTTGATCGCGTCGTTGGTGTATTTGAGCTTGTGATAATCCTCGAAATAAGGCTTCAGCCCCTTGAGGATCTCGATCGCGTCCGGAATCGTCGGCTCGTTGACGTCGATCTTCTGGAAGCGGCGCACCAGCGCCCGGTCCTTCTCGAAATACTGCCGGTATTCCTTGTAGGTGGTGGAGCCGATGCAGCGCACCGTACCCGACGCCAGTGCCGGCTTTAACAGGTTCGACGCATCCATCGCGCCGCCGGAAGTCGCGCCGGCGCCGATCACGGTGTGGATCTCGTCGATGAACAGGATGGCGCCGGGATAGGCCTCGAGCTCCTTGATGACTTGCTTGAGCCGCTCCTCGAAGTCGCCGCGATAGCGGGTGCCGGCGAGCAGCGTTCCCATGTCCAACGCGAACACCGTCGCATTGTGCAGGACGTCAGGCACCTCGCCATGGACGATGCGGCGGGCCAAACCTTCGGCAATCGCGGTCTTGCCGACGCCAGCTTCGCCGACGAACAGCGGATTGTTCTTCTGGCGGCGGCACAGCACCTGGATGGTGCGGTTGATCTCCGATTCGCGGCCGATGAGCGGATCGATCTTGCCCTCGCGCGCCTTTTTGTTGAGGTTGACGCAATAGGCGTCGAGCGCGTCGCCCTTCTTTTTCGGCTCGTCGCCGGATTTCGCGTCGGCGTCCTCGTCGGAACCGCGCACCGGGCGCGCCTCCGACATGCCGGGGCGCTTGGCAATGCCGTGGCTGATGTAGTTCACGGCGTCGTAACGCGTCATGTCCTGCTCTTGCAGGAAATAGGCGGCATGGCTCTCGCGTTCGGCAAAAATGGCGACGAGTACATTCGCGCCCGTCACCTCTTCACGGCCGGAGGATTGCACGTGGATAACGGCGCGCTGAATGACGCGCTGAAAGCCGGCCGTGGGCTTGGAATCCTCGCCGCCGTCGGTGACCAGGTTGTCGAGTTCGGATTCGAGATAGGCGACGAGGCTGCGGCGCAGTTTTTCCAAATCAACGTTGCATGCGCGCATCACCGCCGCGGCGTCCTGGTCTTCGATCAGTGCCAGCAGCAGATGCTCCAGCGTCGCGTATTCGTGATGGCGCTCATTGGCGAGAGCCAGCGCCCGATGAAGCGACTGTTCTAGGCTGCGCGAGAACGTGGGCATTTCAACTTCTCATCGTTTGTATTGGACGTATCCCCCCGGAATCACTTCTTCTCCATTATGCATTGCAAAGGATGCTGATGTTTACGGGCAAAGTCCATAACCTGCGTCACCTTTGTTTCCGCCACCTCATAGGTGAAGATACCGCATTCGCCGATGCCGTGCTGATGCACATGCATCATGATCCGGTGCGCCGAATCGTGATCCTTGTTGAAGAACCGCTCGAGAACGTGGACCACGAATTCCATCGGCGTGTAGTCGTCATTGAGCAGCAGAACGCGGTACAGGTTCGGCCGCTTGGTCTGCGACTTCGTCTTGGTAATGACCGAAGTGCCGGGACCGCCGTCGCCTTTGCGCTTGCGATCGTCCTCCGCCATTCGGGCCGGCACTTCAATGATGGAAACGTCAATCGGCGGCATTGGTTCGTTCGACTTCCGGACCTTCAGTCAGCGCAATCGATCGTCGGGGCACAGCCAAGCACCCGTGGGCTATGGGACTCCCGATACGCCATGATAGAGCTAATGCGCTTTCCGTGCCAAATCGATAGCGCGTTGCCAGCGGCCATAAATGCCGCCACACGGCCGCAAAGTTTGTCACATACGCGTCTCCCCGCGGTGGCAACGAGGGCGTCAGATATGGCGCCCGCCGCCCCGTACAAGACGAGCCGGCCCGACGCGTCGGCAATAGCCGACAATTCTCGGCAAAACCGCAGCTTCGGAGTGTGCCGGCGACGAGGTGCGGATTGGTGCGGGCCGCCAACTCGGCTATTGATCGCGCGAGGTGTCCCGGCCTGTGCGACAGGGGGTAACCATGGTCGACATTACACGGCGATCAAGACTCGTCCGCGATATGGAGCAGGAATTCGTTCCGGATTACGACGCCAACAATTTGCCGTCGGCGGACAAGCGCGCGGCCTACGCCCTCGAACACATTGCCTTTCGCGTCAGCCGGATCGAGCAAACCCTCGCTCGGATCGCCGCCGCGATTGAGCAGGCCTTGTCTAAAGCATAAGGCTTGCAGCAATCCCACGCGATCGGCGCGTACTTCACTTCATTGCTGAAGCTTTGGCGAGCGCGCCCTCGAGCGGCTTGTAGGCTTCCTTGGCGAAATCGGCATAAAGCTCGCCGATCTTTGTCGCTTCGGCGACGAAATCCTCGTACGAGGATTTCAAGTATTGACTTTGCACTTCCATCGCCTTTTCGAGGCTCTTGGCGCCCATAAGGCGCTCCCAGGCGGCGGCCGAGTCCTCGATCGACTTCTTCGAGTAATCGGCGACTTCGATGGCGATGGCTTGCGCGTTTTTCGACCACGCGCCGAACGATGACATCATCGTCTCCATGCTCTCCTTGCCGAACTTCTGCATTTCTTCGGTTGTCATGATCATGAACCCCTTGGGCAGGCCGACCGGCCGCCGATCGATCTCGTTAACCCCGCCACGGCCCGTTGCCATCAAAAGGCCGCTTGGGGCACTAACAATAGAAATATAGTGCAGTGCACAAAAGACCGCAACTGCTGGCGGCAAAATGCACAAAATAGTGGCGCGATCGGGACTTAACGCTTTCGCAACGGCGTTCGCCTAACGTCCTTGACCGTGTTGTTTGGGTGACGAGTGCGTCGGGGTAATGGCGCTCCCATAGGACGAAGTGGCCGCAAGCCGGCCGCTTCGCCGCGAGGGAAGCACACGCCCAAAGGTGCAAAAAGGGGCGGCCTTTCGGGGGCTAGGCGCGTTCAGGGACGGGGTACCAAATGGTATGGGTGAGTTTCGGAGCCCGCGGTTGGCTTCGGTGTTGCCTCTTGGGCTTTGCCGCGATTGCCGCGGCTCTCACCATCAACAGCGATGCCGCTATAGCGCGACGCCATCATCGCGTTTACCCGCATCACCATCATGGCAGCGCCGAAGCTTACGACCCGCCGTTTGCTTCGATTGTGGTCGACGGCAACAGCGGCGCGGTGCTGGAAGCGGTCAATCCCGATGCGCTGCGTCACCCGGCTTCGCTCACCAAGGTGATGACGCTCTATCTGCTGTTCGAGCGCCTCGACGCCGGCAAGATCAAGCTCGATACGCCGCTTCCTGTATCCGAACATGCATCCGAACAGGACCCGACCAAACTTGGGCTGAAACCCGGCCAGACCATCGCTGTCGAGGACGCGATCAAAGGCATCGTCACCAGATCCGCCAACGACGCCGCGGTCGTGATTGCCGAAAGCCTGGGCGGCAGCGAGGCTGCATTCGCCAAGCTGATGACCCAAAAGGCCCACGCGCTCGGCATGGCGCACACGACCTACGTTAATGCGTCGGGCTTGCCCGACGACGACCAGGTCACCACCGCGCGCGATCAGGCGCTGCTGGGACGCGCGATCCAGGATCGCTTCCCGCACTATTACAAATACTTCTCGACGCAGGCGTTCGAATTTCACGGCGAAACGATCCGCGGCCACGACCACCTGTTGAGCGAGGTTGACGGCGTCGACGGCATCAAGACCGGATTTACCCGCGCCTCGGGTTTCAATCTGCTCACCTCGCTCCATCGCGACGGACGTTACCTTGTCGCCGTGGTCATGGGTGGCCCTTCGGCCTCCGAGCGCGACGCGCGCATGCGCGGACTGATCGCCGACCACATCAAGGAAGCCGCGCTGCATCGCACCGCGCCGATGATCGCCGACGCGTCCACGCATCATGACGAGCCGCTCGCATTCGGCAAATCTTCCATCGCTTCCGCAACGACATCCATGGCGCCGCACGCCAACTCCGCCTCGACTGCAAGCGTCAATCCACACGTCGCGGCGGCAGCCTCGAACGATCCGATCAAGCCGGTACTGGTGAAAACGATTTCCTACCGTACCGTGCCGGTGCAGACGGCGTCGCTTGCGCCGATGCCAATGCTGGTGCCAATCGCGCAGCCTGCGCCGCAGGCAGCGCCGCCCCAACCGAACGTTCATCCGCAGCCGCCCGCCGCGGTGATCGAGCAACGGCCGACCGTCGTCGCTTCCGCCGGACCTGTTGTCGATATCAAAGCTCCTGCGCCGCAGCCGCAACCAGCCCCGCCGGCACCTTCCAAACCCGCCGCCGTCGCCGTTGCCGCGCCGGCCGCGCCCGCCCCAAATGAAGCGCTTCAAGCCGAAGCGCGTCAGGTCGAATCGGACCAAGTCGACGCGGATCGCGCCCAAGCTCAAAACGCCGAGATGGCCGAGGCTGAGCGGATTGAAGTCGCGATACCGTCCGCGCCGGTTCACACCCGTGGTGGATGGCTGATCCAGATCGGCGCCTTCGACGACGAAAGCGATGCGAAGCAGCATTTGAGCGCCGCGCAATTCAAAGTGCATGCCGCGCTCGCGGCCAAAGACCCGTTCACCGAGCGAATCCAAAAGGGCGATAAGCCAATGTATCGCGCCCGTTTCGCCGGTTTCGATAAAGCGACCGCCGAAGCCGCCTGTCGCGAGCTCAAGCGCAGCGACTTCCAGTGCATGGCGCTGAAAGACTAAAGATCCCGGATTAGCGGGACAGGGACCGTCACTCGGAGTTGGAAGGCCACGCGAGGTTGGTACGGAGTACCTCAGCGATGGCGGCGAATAAGAACGTCCTTGGCCTCATTGATGCGGGCCGCAAGATACGTCGTCCCCCCTTGGTCGGGATGCAGTTTCTTCATGAGGGCGCGGTGGGCGCGACTGATGTCCTCCGCGCTCGCCCCGGGCTGAATGCCAAGGATCTGATAAGCTTCCTCTTCAGTCATTTTGCCGCTGGACGACGGCCGCGGCCCGCCCCCCGCTGCCGCATCGCCCTGCGCGTGCTCACGCCAGCCGGGCTCCCGGCGGTCAAGATAAGCTGCAAGTAATTTCCGGCTGTCGTCGTCGATTTCGCCCAACAGACTGAGGAGCGCTGCCCGGTCGAGCGTGTCGAGCGCGGCGCCTTCGAACTTTCCCTTGAGCACGCGGCCATACATGCTGCCGCTGTCGTGATCGAGCTGCATTTCGAGGAAAGCGGTGCGCACGCTCGAAGCTTGGCCGGCGCTTTTCTTCGTGCGCGCGCCGAATGTCGCCGGCCACAGCGACACCCATCCGAGCAGGCCGAGGCCGAATAGCCCGACTGGCACGGCGACTCCGATTTCGCCGCGAAGCACCAAGAACCCGGCAAAGATCAGCGCCGCGCCGCCGCCGATCGCGCGCAACACCCGCGCCGCCTGTTTGGGATCGGCCTTGGAAAAGGCATTGACGGCCCACAAACCAAGAACGAGAACGACGACGCCGAGGAGAATTTCGGGCATGGCTGCTGCAGTCGGTTATTTCATCTGCTCGAGCAGGCGGACCGCACCGGCGCCGTGCCGCGCCTTGAGATCGGCGAGCGCCTTCATGCCGCCGGCGGCATAGGCCGCTGCCGCGCGCAACAATTCGGCCAATTCGTGAGCGGCGCCGGGCGCAAATCGGCAAAAAGCGCCGCCGGTGAGGCGGGCGATTTCACGGAACGCCTGTTCGCAAACCGGGTCATACCCTTCCTGGAACATGAAGGCCTTGACGTTACGCAAGCCAAGCTCGCCCGCGGCGGCGCATAAGTCGTCGAGCGATTCCTCCATGGCATCGCCGATAACGACGAGCACCGCGACCTTGCCGCTATCGTTTTCGCGCCGCGCATGGGCGAGCACTTTGCCAATCTGGGTGTGGCCGCCGCGGCAATCGATGCGCGACATCAGCGCGCCGAGCCGCGCCGCGTCGGCAACCCATGGCGAAGACCGGCACTCCGCCAGTCCGCGATAATAGACGAGCTGGATGTCGAGACCGCCCGTGGCGGCGGCCTCGCGAAACATGTCGGCTTGCAGCCGGCAGGCGCTGTCCCAGGTCGGCTGCCGGCTCATGGTGGCGTCGAGCGCGAAGATCAGCCGGCCGCGCTGACCGGGCTCGCCCGCAGGGCCGAGCGCTTTGACGCGATGCAGAAACTGCTCGATGTCCGCGCTGGCGGACGCGGCCGGAGCCTCGCTCGGCTCCCGGGTGGGATTACGCGCCGGCGCCGGCGTGTGGTCGGAGCGATCTTTGCTCATCGCCGGATAAGGTGGCCCTCCCCGGCATCGCGCGCAATGGCCGTCAATCGGCAAGTAGATCGTGAGTTTCGAGCGGCTTACCGGCGGCGGCGACCCACTCGGCCCGGGCCGCGGCGCGCCGCTTGCCGCGTTCGTCGATCGGTAGCCGGAGCGCGTCGATCAGGATTTTTACTTCGTCGCGGGCGGTCACATGCGAAGTGCCGGGACGCGAGCCGAGCGTATCCTCGGTGAGGTCGTCTAGCGCGGTGAGGCCGCGCGGGAAGAATTCGCGGTAGACCACGCGTTCGGCAAAGCCATCGACGGCGCGGAAGCCGAGTTGCTTGGCGAGCCCCTCGACCCCCTCCCCGACCAGCCGCCGGTTACGCGAACCGAGCGTCGAAAGCCGGTTACGCACGACGATCCAGTCGGTAAGACCGCCATCGACGAGACGCCGCTGGCGCCTCGCCTCGCGGACCATCTCGGCATAATGGCTGACGCCGGCGACCTCAAAGGTGCTTTGATCGATCGTGCCGAGCACGTCGAAATCGACGAAACTGTCATTGAGCGGTGTGATCAGCGTATCCGCCATCGAATGCGCCAGCCGCATGAGGTAGGAATCGCTGCCCGGCGTGTCGATGACGACAAAATCGTGGCTTTGCTCGACCGCGCTGATTGCCTCGGCAAAAGCGGCGAATTCCTGGGCTTCGATTTCGTCGAGCCGCATACCGAAGCCGCGGGCGACGCAATAATGCGCGGGGACTTCGAGCTTGCCGCCGGAGCGCCGCGCCCAATCGCGGCGGTTTTCAACGTAGTGGGTGAAGCTCTTTTGCCGGGAATCGAGGTCTATTGTGGCGACGCGCTGGCCGGCCTGCAGCAGCGCGACGGCGACATGCATAGCCGTGGTCGACTTGCCGGAGCCGCCTTTTTCGTTACCAAGAACGATTACATGCGCCGAGAAAGGCCTGCCGACATCCGCCTGCATCAACATGGGAGACGCGACCCTTGGGTTACTCACGTTTCTCCGGGTTGCAACGCGTACGGTCAAGATACAGCATCGGCTTGCCGAAGTTAATCATTAACCGCGCCTGCGCCGCCGAAACGCAACGGGTGTGCCCGAGCTGCAACTGATGAAGATGAAATCCGAAAAGCCCAAACGTCATCCGCGCGTCATACGCGGATTGCCAAACTTGCACCGCGCGATCACGGAATTTCGCGCACGGCATCGCACCATTGCGCTCGTTCCGACCATGGGCGCACTGCACTCCGGGCATTTCTCTCTGGTCCGCATCGCGCAACGCCGCGCCGACCGGGTCATCGTCTCGATCTTCGTCAACCCGACACAATTCGCGCCGAGCGAGGACCTCGGCACTTATCCGCACACCTGGTCCGCCGATCTTGCCGCGCTGGCGGAGCTTGAGGCCGATCTGGTCTGGGCCCCGTCGGTCGAAACGATGTACCCGGAAGGTTTTGCCACGCGCATCGTGCCCGAAGGTGCTGCCACGGCAGGCCTCGAAGACGCCTTCCGGCCGCATTTTTTCGCCGGCGTGGCGACCGTGGTGGCAAAGCTTTTGATCCAGTGCGAGCCGGACTTCGCGCTGTTCGGCGAAAAGGATTATCAGCAGCTCAAAGTAGTCAACCGGCTCGCGCGCGACCTGGGGCTTGCAGCCCGGATCGTCGGCGCGCCGATCGTGCGCGAGACCGACGGCCTCGCGCTGTCCTCGCGCAATCGCTACCTCACGGCGGACGAACGCGCGGTGGCGCCGGCCCTCTACAGCGTGCTCAAGGGCTGTGCGGAACGGATCGCGGCCGGCAGCCCGATCGGAGCGGTGCTCGACGACGGCCGCTCAGCGCTCGCGCGCTCAGGCTTTGCCCTCGACTACCTCGAAGCGCGTAATGCCGAGACGCTCGCGCCGCTCGTCGCGCCAGCGGGCAAACCGATCCGGCTCCTTGCGGCGGCGCGGATCGGGAAGACGCGGTTGATCGATAATGTGGCGGTGTAGATTGCGGCTTACGCCCGCTTCCCTCACGCGCTCTTCGTCGGGTCTTTCACGTTCGGGAAGGTCTGAAACTCGGTATTCCAGAGCTGCCCGTTAATTTTCGCGACCTTGCGGATGTAGATGTTGTTGACGATGTCGCGGGTGGCCGCGTCGATCGAGATCGGGCCGCGCGGGCTCTCCCACGCCATGCCCTTCATCGCCGCGATCAGAGCGTCGCCGTCGGAGTTGCCGCCGGTCTTTTTCAGCGCCTCGTAGAGCAGATGCAGGCCGTCATAGCCGCCGAGCGAGACGAAATCCGGCCGGAAGCCGTTCGTCTTCTCAATTCCTCCGACATAGGTCTTGTTGAGCGGCGAATTGTGCGAAGCGGAATAGGGCCCGGCGGTGATCATGCCGAGCATCTGATCGCCCATATTGTTGAGATCGTCGTCGTCGGTGAGATCGCCCGGCCCGATGATTTTTATGCCGGATTTGCCAAGGCCGCGCTCGGCGAATTGCTTGGCGAAAATCGGCGCCTGGGTGCCGGGGAAATAGATGAAGGCGGTATCGGGCTTGAGGTCGGCGATGCGCTGCAGGAACGGCGCAAAGTCGGGATTGGCAAGCGGAATGCGGATCGATTCGACGATCGTGCCGCCGACTTGGGTGAAGCGGGTCTTGAACGCGCTTTCCGCCTCGGTGCCGGGCGCCCAGTCGTTGACCAGCGTAACGACGCGGCTCGAGCCGTTCTTGGCCGCCCATTCGGCGAGAATCCACGACTGCTGACTGAGGAGAAAGCCGGCGCGCACGAAATACGGACATTTTGTCGTCGTGATCGAAGCGCCTGAGCTCATGACCAGCGTCACCTTCTTCGCTTCGGTTGCGAGCGGCGCGATGGCGAGCGCGGTGGGCGTGATGCCGATGCCGAGTACGTCGACTTTGTCGTTGACGATCATTTCCTGGATGAGCCGATGCGCGGTATCGGGGGCGCCGCCGTCGTCGCGGATGATGAGCTCTATCTTGCGGCCGGCCACCGTATCGCCGTGCTGCTGCATGTAAAGTTTCAATGCGGCCTTCAGCTGACGCCCGACGGCGTTGAAGCCGGCGCCGGTGATCGGCATGCTGATGCCGATTTTAAGGACGCTGTCGGCAGCGGCGGCGGAACGGGCGAGCAATCCGCTCGCTGCGGTGGCGGCTACGCATTTAAGCAGTGTTCGACGAAGCATTTTTGTTCCTCCCCTTTTATGTGTCCCCTCCCCGTTTTGGGGAGGGGTTAGGGGTGGGGGTCGCGAGGTCAATCGCAGGCGTCAACGCTCTACCCTACCTCACGACCCCCACCCCACCCTCCCCACAAGGAGGAGGGCGCAGAAACTCACACCGCTTCCAGATGTGGAATCTCCGGCCGCTCGCCTTCCGCCTTCCCGGTGATCGGCGGCTTCGGTAACCGTGCCGCGCCGCTTTCCATGACGAAAGTATGTTCGATGGAATACCACGGCGCCTTCACGTCGGCGGCGCGCGAGCAGGGTTCATCGTGCTTGACGTATTCGCCGATCAGATGGCGGGTGACGCCGAACTGCACGTCGGTCTCGATGTTCTTGTCCTCAGGATCGTAAATTTGCGAGATCAGCGTCTTGAAGCCCGGCTTGTAAGTAAGGAAGTGCAGATGCGCGGGGCGCATATTGTGCCGCCCCGCGGCGCGCAGCAATTCGCCGACCGGGCCGTCGATCGGGATCGGGTAGCCCGCCGGCTTGACGCTGCGGAAACTGATATGGCCGTCCTTGTCAGTGGTGAACTTGCCGCGCAGATTCATGTCGGCCTGGACCGGATCCTGGTTCTCGTAAAATCCCTCCGTCGAGGAATGCCAGACGTCGACTTCGGCGCCCACGATCGGCTTGCCGCTTGTATCGCGGAACCATGCGTCGACGAAAAGCACCGGCCCTGGCGTCGGCGAACGAATGATGGTGTCGCCGTTCTCGGTCGGCGGCGAATCCATACGCCAGAACGGTCCGAGCAAGTTCGCGTCCGTCTCGGTCTGGCCGCGATTGCCGTTATTGAGAAGGCAGATCAGCGTCGAGAAGCCGAGCGAGCCGGACATCAGCACCGCCTCGTTGTGCGTCTCGTTGGTGCGCTTGCCGAGCGCAATGATGTAGGCGATAGCGGCCTGAAACTCTTCCTCCGTCAGCCGCACCTCGCGGGCGAATTCGTGCAGGTGGCGGATCAGTGCCGCGATGATCTCGCGCAGCCGCGGATTTTTTATGCGCTCATATTCCTTGAGCACGACCTTGGTGACGTCCTTCTCACTTTCAATAATCATTCTTCTCGCTCCAAAGCGCGTAGCCTCGCTCGCGGCGGATTTTACGTGATCGCTCCTGAGAGCGCCATGCGGCACTCGCTTACATCAGGCCGAGTTCGCGCAGCTCCCGCCGCAGCGTCTCCGGCATGGCGGCGGCGCCTTTCACCGCTTTATCGAGGTCGCGCGGGGCGTCCTTTGCCGCGAGGTAGCGCCAGCCCTGGAAGGCGCGATAAGGCCGCGGCTCGACCAGGACCACTTTGGGATCGAGCACGAGGCCGCAACGTCCGACGCCGTCCTTATCGCGGAACGGCCGCACGTCGCGAATGCGCTGCCGGCACATGACTTCGCCGCGGATGACCCAGTAGATCGAGCCGCCGTCAGTAAGTTCCGCCGCGCGCTTGGGCACCATGCGCGTCCTATGGATGTGCTCGGCCTTCTCGCCGTTCTTACGTTTCTGCTGCAGCTTTTCCTTGATCCAGTCCTCGAGGTCGCGAACCGTGTCGGCGCCGACGCACAGTTTGATGAGGTGAAGTGGCATCGCTCTATTCTATCGTTTCGGTGATTTGCTCTAGCACCATGATCGGCGCGCGTTCCACAACTTGGGACCCTATACGCACAGGAACCTGCACGACCACACCGGCGAACGGCGCGCGCAGCGTATGTTCCATCTTCATCGCTTCGATAACGGCGAGACGTTGACCGATGGCGACGCGATCGCCGACGTCGGCGAGAAGTTCCAGCACTTTGCCGTGCATCGGCGCCTTGACGACGCCCTCACCGCTGCTTGCCGCCGCGGTCGCCGCCGCGAAATCCTTGATCCGCACGCGAGTTTGGCGGCCCGCCCGCACCACAAAGGCGTCCTGCCCCGCCTCGAACACCCTGCCGTCCGCCGCCGGCGCCGCACCGTCGACGGCGACCCGCGCGCCATCCTTCGCATAGGTGACGATCGCGCTCGCGTTCTCGCCATTGATCACGATCGGGATTGTGAGCGAACGCGGGCCGCCGAGCTGGAAGCCGTCGCGGACGCCCCACGGCGACGCGGCTTCCGGCGAGTTGTCCTCGAGGGGGCCTCCGTTCGCGATCGAGGCGTTGATTAGATGCGCGATGCCAAGCGCGGCAGCCGCATTGTCGCGCTGCTGCGGCACAGCGCCGAGCATTGCCAAATTGCGGTCGATAAAGCCGGTGTCGACTTTGCCGCCTTGGAATTCGGCCTTGCGGCACAACTTTGCCAGGAAGGCGACGTTGCTGCGCACGCCTGCGATCAGTGTGCGATCGAGCGCGTGAGCGAGCCGGTCGAGCGCCGCCTGTCGCGTCGGCGCATGCGCGATGAGTTTTGCGATCATCGCATCGTAGAAGGGCGTGACTTCCCCGCCCGCTTCGACGCCGGAATCGACGCGAATATCGCTCGGCAATTCCAACGCCACGATGGCGCCGGTCGACGGCAGGAAATCGTGCTCGGGGTCCTCGGCATAGACGCGCGCCTCGATCGCATGGCCGTCGATGCGAACTTGACCTTGCGTAAGCGGCAGCTTTTCGCCCGCGGCGATGCGCAATTGCCACTCGACAAGATCGAGCCCCGTGACCGCCTCCGTGACCGGATGCTCGACCTGGAGCCGGGTATTCATTTCGATGAACCAGAATGCGTCGGCGCGCAGTCCGTTCGTGCCGTCGGCAACAAACTCGACAGTGCCGGCGCCGCAATAGCCGACCGCCTTTGCCGCCTCGACCGCGGCGGCGCCGATCTGCGCCCGCAACTCCGCCGTCATGCCGGGCGCCGGGGCTTCCTCGATCACTTTCTGGTGCCGGCGCTGCAGCGAGCAATCGCGCTCGCCGAGATGGATCGCGCCGCCCAGCCGGTCGGCAAAAACTTGAATCTCGATGTGGCGCGGCGAGGCGATGTATTTTTCGATCAAGACCCGGCCGGAGCCGAACGCCGATTGGCTCTCGCGGATCGCGCCTTCGAGCGCGGTCTCGAAATCGGCGTGCTTGTCGACACGGCGCATGCCGCGGCCGCCGCCGCCGGCCGCCGGCTTGATCAGCACCGGATACCCGATCTCGTAGGCTTTTTCCTTGAGGAATTTGGCGTCCTGGCGCTCGCCGTGAAAACCCGGCACCACAGGCACGCCCGCCTTCTCCAGGAGCGTCTTAGCGCGGTCCTTTAGACCCATCGCCCGAATAGCCGCCGCGGGCGGCCCGATGAAGACGATACCGGCCTCGCCGCAGGCTTCGGCGAACTCGGCGTTTTCGGACAAGAAGCCATAGCCCGGATGAATGCATTCGGCGCCGGCCTTACGTGCGGCCGCGATCAGGCTTTCAATCGAGAGATAACTCGCCCGCGGCTCGGGACCGCCGATGAGATAGGCCTCGTCACATGTGCGCACGTGAAGAGCACCCGCATCCGCGGTGGAATAGACGGCGATCGTGCGGATGCCGAGGCGCTTGGCGGTGCGGGCGATGCGGCAGGCAATTTCGCCGCGGTTGGCAATGAGGACGGACCGGAACATCGGAGCATCAGAGCGGCTAATGCCGCCGCTTTCAACTCATTGCGCGCGTGCCGCTCCGGTACCCGCCTGCGGCTGCGCCTGAAACGGATTGAGCTGGACGGGTCCCGCCCCCATGGGCGCAACACTCGACGCCGTTGGTGCAGCCGCGGCGGCAGCCGACGTCGCCGGGTCGGATTTCGGCAGCCAGATCGGATCCACAGGCGGCGCAGGCGGCGCGGAGGCAGCAGCTTGCGGGGGCTGGACGCTCGCCTGCTTCCGCGCTCGCCGCGCCGGCGACGCCGTCGTTTCATGAGTTTTCGCTTCGCCAGCAGTCGCCGCGGCGACAGCAGCGGCGCCCGGGGGGCCTGCGGGCTCGGGGTTCATAATGCTGATCGCCGGAATTGACGCGGCGCTGGGAAAGTCGATATCGACGAGCTTGTGGGGAGGCGCGCCGGGCTGGGCCGTTACGGCCGAGGTCGCGTCGGCAAGCGGAACATTGGGTGCCTGGGCCCAGGCGGTCAAATAATGATCGAGATAGCGCTCGAGCGTTTGCCCGCTCAAGTTTGCGCGGACCTGGTTCGGATTGTCCAGCAGCGCAAGTGCGCCGCACTGATCGCTGGTGCAGTGATCGGCGACGGCGAGCGTATGCGCAACGAATCCGAACCGATCGGTTTCGAGCGAGTGCCGCAGCGGCAGCAGCACGCTACTGATGTTGCCACCGCCGCGCTTGGTATAGGCGACCATATCGGCGAGCAACGCAAAGCGCGCTGCGACATAGGATGTGGCGCTCGCCACGCTCGAAGGCGACGCGAAAAGCGCCTTTTCGCAAGCGGCCTCGACGTCATCGCCCGCCAAGCCGTTCAGGCAGGCCAGTGGAGAACCCGGCGCGAGGCTCTCCGCATTGAGCTCAGCCGCGCGCCCCTCAAGAGCACGCCGTTCGTCACTCCGATCGCGGACTGACGCGGCATCGAGAAAAGCCCAAGCCAGCGTCGCCCCAAGTACAGCGCCGAGAACGACCACACCGACGCGCGCCACCGTCCTCGTGCGGGTCCAATCGAACGCCAGCGCGCAAACGAAAACGAGTAGCGCCGCCGATCCGGCCGCGACCCACAGACGCAGCGCCGAGCTTCCGATGTCGGGATCAACGCCGAACATCAACCACCCCAATCAGGGACAACTAAGCCGCTTGCTAAGGCGCGAGTATGGCGCAGCGGTACGGCAGCCGCCAGCCGCGCAACGGACCGGTCAATGCTCGACTTCGAGCTGGCTTTCCTTCGCGACGCGCTCGAAGGCCTCGCCGGGATTTTTGATCCGGTATTGGTAGTCATCGCCATCCGACGGCAACAGCCTGACCACCTGATAACTGCCGCTCGCACCGGGCCGGCTGATCGGGCTCGATGTGTAAAAGACAGTTTGTCCAACGCGATATTTGTGCGTCTTCAACGACGGAGCTAACGCCGTCACTTGCGCGACTGTGACCGTAGCCACCTCTACAGCGGTAATTCGCATCGCGCTGAGCGACTCCGGCTTGCGCGCCGACTGACGTGTGGAAGCAGGCTTACGCGCTGCCGTGACGGCGCGCGCAGGCGGCTTGCGAACTGCCGCGCTCCGGCTCGGTTTGGTGCTCGCTTTGGCGGGCCGTTTCTTTTTCACTGAATGTTTGTTCATGGAACTAACTATAGCATCCAAAATGACGCCCGAGCAAAAAATATAGTGCCGGAATTATGCGTTTAAACCCGTAGCAAACGCTTATGATTAAGCGCTATAAAGCTATATGATATCAATATGATATGAAGATTACTTACGACGGCTTCCAAGCTCAGCCTGCTCAACCCTGACGACGCCAGCGGCCCTTCTCGTCGGGCTGCCAATAAGTGACCTCGGCACCCGAAGCTTTGGCCTCGCTCCAGCGCACCCGCGCTGCATCGACCGCGTCCGGATCCTCCC
This sequence comes from uncultured Alphaproteobacteria bacterium, assembly GCA_963775515.1. Classification (GTDB taxonomy): domain Bacteria; phylum Pseudomonadota; class Alphaproteobacteria; order Rhizobiales; family Xanthobacteraceae; genus BOG-931. Next base: position 369,611 of record CAVZIQ010000005.1, read on the forward strand.
CGTCAAAGAGCAGCACGATGCGCTCATAGCCGGCGGCATTGCCGGACATGCCGGCGCCATCGACCAGGAAGCGCACCGTCGCGCCATTCGGGTTTTCCTCAGTAACGGTGAGCACAATGGGCTGCTCGGCGGCCTCGGCGTCGCGCCAAGTCCCGTGCGGCAGGAAGGCATCGTCGCGCCAGGTCCACAAATGGGCGTCGAGCGCCTCGACGCGTTCATCGGAGGAGGCCTGCACCACGACCCGCCAGCCGCGTTCAAGCGATTTCTGAAGCAGCGCCGGCAAGACCTGCTCCGGCGTCTGACCTTTGAGATGGTAGAAAAGAATTTCAGTCATTCGAGCGCCATCACCGCTCGTAATAATCTTCGACGAGCCGCTCAAGGAGCCGTACGCCCCAACCGGCCCCCCAACTCTTGTTGATATCGGTTTGCGGCGAGCCCATCGCCGTTCCGGCAACGTCGAGATGCGCCCACGGCGTCTTATTGACGAAGCGCTGCAACAATTGCGCTGCCGTGATCGCGCCGCCCCAGCGGCCGCCGGTGTTTTTCATGTCCGCGAACTTCAAGTCGATCATTTTGTCGTATTCCGGCCCGAGCGGCATCCGCCATACCCGCTCTCGGGTGGCCTCGCCGGATTTGGTCAATCGCTCGGCAAGCTTGTCGTCATTGCAGAACATACCGGCATATTCCTGCCCCAACGCTACGATGATGGCCCCAGTGAGCGTCGCCAAGTTGACCATGAATTTCGGCTTGAAACGCTTGTTGACGTAATGCAACACGTCGGCAAGGACGAGACGGCCCTCGGCATCGGTATTGATGATTTCGATCGTCTGTCCAGACATCGTCTTGACGATGTCGCCCGGGCGTTGTGCTTTGCCGTCCGGCATGTTCTCGACAAGCCCGATGGCGCCGACGGCATTGACCTTGGCTTTGCGCGCCGCGAGCGCGTGCATCAAGCCGACGACGCAGGCCGCTCCCGCCATGTCGCCCTTCATATCTTCCATGCCTTGGGCCGGCTTGATCGAAATGCCGCCGGAGTCGAAACACACGCCCTTGCCGATGAATGCGATCGGATCGGCCCCGCGCTTGCCGCCGTTCCAGCGCATGATTACGAGTTTCAATTCATGCGCCGAGCCTTGCCCGACGCCAAGAAGCGCGCCCATGCCGAGCTTGCGCATTGCCGCGACGTCCAGCACCTCGACGCCAACCCCGAGCTTAGTCATGCTCGACGCTCGGCGTGCGAATTCGCCCGGATAGAGAACGTTGGCCGGCTCGTTGACGAGATCGCGGGCGAGAACGACGCCATCGGCGATCGCGGCGTTGTGCGCCCACGCCTTCGCCGCCGCGGCAGGATTGGAACAGGCGAAGTTCACCTCGATTTTGCTCGGGCGCTCGTCCTCCTCTTTTCGCTTCGTCTTATAGAGGTCGAACGTGTAGCCGCGCAGCCGCGCACCAAGCGCCAGATCGGCCACCTGACCGGCCTTGAGCGCGCCCGAGCCGAATTCCGCAAAGATCGTGCCGTTCGCGGCAGCAGCCGGCAACTTGCCCATCGCGATGCCGCCGAGCTTGACCAAATCGCGCGACTTTTGCTCGCTCTCCTTGCCGATACCGACCACCACCAGTCTCGGTAGGTTGAGCCCCGAAGGGGCGATGATGTCGAGGCTCGAGCCGTTCTTGCCGGTAAAGCGATCTGCCGCGGCCGCGCGGCGCAGGTGATCGCCCATCGATGAGAGCGCACGCTGGGTCGCCGGACCCAATTTGAGATTTTCTTCGCAGAACACAACGAGAACGCCATGCGTTCGGGCAAAGGGCGTGAAGCCGAATTTGAGGGCGGCGGCCATGAAGCTTTCCTTTGGCTCGGTTCTCTACGGCCGGGTGGCCGGGTCGGGATTATGCTTTCCAACTTATGAACCCGCCCGGCTGCCGTGCAAAGCAGGCTTTCGCTGCAAAATCGCGACCATACCGCGACGCCTTTATCAAACGCCCGTATTAACGCTTTAGTGTGCATGTTCAATAGCTTTGCCTTGGCGAAGCCACTTTGTGAAAGCATGAAATAGCCCGTTGGGGAGAGCGGCTCTCGGGATGCGGCGTCGGGGGCCGACGCGGCTATCGGGTGGCCGTCAGCGGGGATATTCAGTCCGATGGGGTCGATCGGCCGCTACATGTTTCGCGCCACGATGGGCGCGTTCCTGATCATCCTTGTCAGCTTGACTGTCGTGATCTGGTTCACGCAGGCGATGCGCGATTTCGATCTGATTACGAGTCAACGCCAGACGCTGCTCGTCTTCGTCGGCATTACCGGAATGATCGTTCCCCTCCTGATCATGATGCTGGCGCCGATCGCTCTGGTGATGGCGGCGGCGCATGTCCTCAACAAGCTCAGCTCGGATTCCGAGATCATCGTGATGAATGCGGCCGGCGTCTCGCCGTGGCGGCTGCTTCGGCCGTTCCTTGCCGCAGCCCTCGTCGTTTCGCTTCTAGTCGCCGTCATAGCCGCCTACGTCTCGCCGCGGTCCTTACGCGAATTGCGCGACTGGGGCGCGCAGGTTCGCGCCGACATCCTCACCAACATCGTACAGCCTGGCCGCTTCACGACGGTGGGCGGCAATCTCACTTTCCATATTGCCGACCGGCGGCAGGACGGCCTCCTGGTCGGCATCTTCGTCGACGACCGGCGCGATCCCAATGTGCACTCCACCTATCTCGCCGAGCAGGGCGAGATCGTAAAGAACGACAAGGCCTCGTTTCTTGTCCTGCAGGGCGGCAGCATTCAACGGCTCGAAGCCGGTCAGCCCGATCCGCGCATCGTGACTTTCGATCGCTACCCCTTCGATCTTTCGCAATTCGCGGCCGCCACGCAGAACGTCGTCTACACGGTGCGCGAGAAATATCTCTGGGAGCTTTTGTGGCCGCGGGCCGACGATGCGCTCTACGCGTCGCAGCCGGACCAATACCGATCCGAGTTGCACGACCGGCTGACCACTCCGCTCTATCCGTTCGCCTTCGTCATCCTCGCCTTCGCGTTTCTCGGTCCGCCGCAGACCACGCGGCAGAGCCGCACGCTGGCGCTATTGGGGATGATTGGCGCGGTTTCGCTGTTGCGGCTCGTCGGCTTCGTCAGCGTGATTGTCGGCGTGCGCGTCCCGAGCGTCCTCGCGGTGCAGTATGTCGCGATATTCGGTTCGATCGCCGCGGGCTTGTGGCAAATCTCGCGCGGCCAGGCGATAGAGCCCGCTACCGCAGTGTCAAGGCTCGCGAGCGCGATCGGTGAACGCCTCGCACGTGCAACGAGCTGATGGGGCGGACCATGATCACCGGTACGCTGTCGCGCTATTTCGGAATGCGGTTTCTCACGTCCGTCGTCGGCTCGTTCATCGGCGTGGTCGCGCTGGCCGCGATGATCGATTATGTCGAGCTGATGCGCCGCGGCGCGGACTGGCCCAACGCTACGGCGTGGGTACTGGCCAAGATTTCGATGTACCGCGTGCCGCAGCTGACCGAACGCATCATGCCGTTCTCGGTCTTGGTCGGCGCGATGTCGTGCTATCTGACACTGTCGCGCCGGCTTGAATTGGTGGTGGCACGGTCGGCGGGGGTTTCCGCCTGGCAGTTCGTGGCGCCGGCGATGATCGCGGCCTTCCTATTCGGCGCGGTCGCCACCACCGTCTACAATCCAATCGCCGCGATGCTGCATGAGCGTTCAAAACGCCTGGAGTCCGACATGTTGGGAGAAAACATGTCGGCATTGCAGGAGAACACCAGCGGTTTCTGGGTACGCCAGAAAAACGCCGGTGGAGCGGCCATCATAAATGCCAGTACGAGTTGCGAGCAAGGCGCGCAACTCGGCGGCGTCACCATTTACACTTTCGACAGCGCCGGCCATTTCCAACAACGGCTCGAAGCGCAAAGCGCCACGTTGGAACAGGGCTATTGGCAACTCCAAGACGCGCGCATCTATGCCAGCGGCAAAGCGCCGGATGTCGAAGCGAGCTATCGCCTCGCCACCAATCTGACGCTCGAACAGGTGCGGGAGAGCTTTGCTACGCCCGAGACCGTGCCGTTCTGGGAATTGCCCACTTATATTGAGATGGCGGATCGCGCCGGTCTCGGGGCCGCAGGCTATCGGCTGCAATACCAACAACTCCTTGCGCGCCCGTTTCTGCTCGCCGCAATGGTATTGCTCGCAGCCTCCGTAAGCCTGCGCTTCTTCCGCTTCGGCGGGGTGCAGAAAATGGTGCTGAGCGGCATCACCGCTGGATTTCTTCTATTCGTTCTGCAGAAAATCACAGACGACATGAGCCGAGCGGAATTAATGCCCCCGGTGGCGGCGGCGTGGATTCCGGTCGTTATCGGAGGCCTGACTGGATTCGTCGCGTTGTTGTTTCAGGAGGACGGATAGTGGCGAGTTCGCGTAGCCATCTCTGTCCCGGCATGAGTAGTAGCGTTCGCGTTGGTGCAACGGCGGTCGCTGCGCTTTTGGCATTTGTTATTGGTTGCACCCTACTGCCCGAGTCCTTGTCGGCGCAACAAGCTGGCAATCCGACTGAGCCATTGTCGGTGCAACAAACGGGCAATCTGATGCATTTCCCGCTGCGGCCGCCGCCGCCGCCGAAGAAGCCGGCGCCGCAATCGAACGCGCCGATGCTCGTGCAGGCGACCGAGATCAGGTACGACTACACCAACAATACGGTCGCCGCAGTCGGCAACGTTCAAATCTACTATGGCGGCGCGACCATCGAAGCCGACCAGGTTATCTACGACCAAAAAACCAAGCGGCTGCGCGCGCAGGGCAATGTCAGACTGACCGAGCCGGACGGCAAGATCACGTACGGCCAGACCATCGATCTCGCCGACAATTTCCGCGACGGCTTTGTCGATTCGCTGCGGCTTGAGACTCCCGACGACACGCGCTTTGCCGCAGCGCGCGCCGATCGCGCCAAAGGAAACTACACCGTCCTCCAGAACGGCGTTTATACGGCTTGCGAACCTTGCAAGGACGATCCCAAGAAACCGCCGCTTTGGCAGGTCCAGGCGGCGCGGATCATCCATGACGAGGGCGAAAAGATGCTCTACTTCGAGGATGCGCGAGTCGAATTTTTCGGCGTTCCGCTCGCTTACGTGCCGTTCATGTCGACGCCCGACCCGACGGTAAAGCGAAAAAGCGGATTTTTGTTTCCAAGCCTCTCGGAGACTTCGCAATACGGTTTTGGCATTGAGCCCAAGTATTTCTGGGCGCTCGCGCCCAATTACGACCTCACCTTTGGGGCGCTCCTGACGACGAAACAGGGCGCGCTGCTCGAAGCGCAATGGCGGCATCGTCTGCTCGATGGCTCTTACTCGATCAGAGCTGCCGGTATTTTCCAGCAGGACCCGGATATTTTGCCGGGCGCGACGGGCCGGACAGTCCGACCGCGAATACCTTTCGCGGAGTTATTCAGACGGCCGGCCAATTCGCGCTAAACGACAAATGGGTATGGGGGTGGACCGGCCTGGTGGTCACCGATAGCTCAGTTTATGTACGACTATCAGCTCAGGCAATTCAGCGGCGCCTTCGATCCATTCCAAACTGGAGTTGCGTCCCGAGGCCGTTTCGCAGCTCTATCTGAGCGGCGCCGGCGAACGCAGCTATTTCGACGTGCGTTCGATCTACTATTACGGCTTCTCGGAGCAGGACATCCAGGCGCAGATTCCGATTATCCATCCGGTTCTCGATTATTCGAACGTACTGGGACAGCCGGTGCTCGGCGGCGAATTCAGTTACAAATTTAACCTGACAAGCTTGAGCCGGCAGCAGGCCGAGTTTCAGTCGGTTACGGAGACCGCTCAGGGCTCCGGCGCGTGCAGCAGTCCGACCGCAGACACCGCAATTCCGGCGAACTGCCTGTTGCGCGCCGTACCTGGAGATTACTCGCGCGCTTCCGGCGAACTGGATTGGCGCCGCACGGTCATTACCGACAATGGCCAGATGATCACGCCGTTCTTTCAGCTGCGCGGCGACGTCGCTTCGCTCGACGTTGACAACCAGCCGGGCGTTTCGAACTACATCGCAACCGGCCAAAGCGACCTTGCGCGCGCCATGCCGGCCGCGGGCGTCGAATATCGCTATCCGTTCGTCGACGTGGAGCCATGGGGAACGCAGACGATCGAGCCAATCGCCCAACTCATCTTGCGCCCGAACGAAACCGATATCGGAAAGTTTCCAAACGAAGACTCTCAGAGCCTGGTTTTCGACGATTCGAACTTATTTTCGATCGACAAGTTTTCCGGCTGGGACCGCGTCGAAGGCGGCAGCCGGGTCAATGCCGGTTTGCAGTACACCGCCCAGGTCAACCGGGCCGGCTCGTTCAATGTCCTGTTCGGACAGTCATATGAGCTATTCGGCCAGAATTCGTTCCAAGTTCCCGATAGCACAAATACCGGGCTCGAAAGCGGTCTCGATAAGCCCATCTCCGATTATGTCGGCCGGGTAACTTATCAGCCAAATCAAGTGTACTCATTCACCGCCCGGGGACGTTTCGACGAGGCGACATTCACGCCTGAGCGCCTTGAGTTCGAAAGCCGCGCCAATTTCGACCGCTGGACCCTGCAAGTGCTGTACGGCGACTATGCCGCTCAACCCCTGCTGGGGCTGCTGACGCGGCGCGAGGGCATCCTCGCCGGCGCATCGGTCAAACTGACCGAGAACTGGATCGTTCTCGGCTCCGCCCGCTACGACATCGCCAACGATCAATTCGACCAATCACGCCTCGGCCTTGGCTATGTCGACGACTGCTTTATGTTGTCCGTGAACTGGCTCACCGGGTACACCTATACTGCTGTTGCGAATGCGACTCCGGTCAGGGACAGCACGGTCATGCTGCAATTCAGCTTGCGGACGCTCGGTCCCGACGTCTTGGCGCCGGTCGGCGCTTCGTTCTAACTTTTGCCGCAACTCCATGATTTGCTATCGCCAAATGGGACCGATCGATCAAGCGAGCAGCGAGCGTGCCGCGAAGGGAGAGGAAACAGTGAGGTCGCAGATCGCAGTCCGTGCCCGGCGTAGAGCTCTGGCGATGGCGGTGCTTGCGGCGGCAGCCATGGTCGCCATCACCTCGTTTGCCCGCGCTCAGGAGGAAGTCGTTCTGCTTGTCGACGGCGAGCCGATTACTTCGCTCGACATCCAACAGCGCGCAAAATTTATCGAGTTGAGCACCCACAAGCCGCCGACGCGACAAGAGGCGATCGACAGCCTGATCGATCAAATCCTCGAATTGCACGAGGCAGCACGCTACACCATCGTGCCGTCGGATGCGGACGTGAATAACGCATTCGCCAATGTGGCAAGCCATATGGGGGTGGACACTCAGAAACTGACCCAGATGCTTGCAAATGGTGGCGCCAGCGCGGAAACACTCAAGCTGCAGCTTCGAGCGCAGATCGCATGGACCAGTCTGGTACGCGGGCGTTACAAGGCAAGCTTGGAGATACCGGACTCCGACATCGAAGCTGAACTGCATCTGCACGATGCTGGTCAAAAGAGTGATGTTGGATACGAGTACATCATGCGGCCGATCATTCTCGTAGTGCCGCACGGTTCTTCCGATGCCGCTTACGAAGCCCGCAAACGCGATGCCGAGGCGTTGCGCGGACGCTTTACGAGTTGCACCGACGGCATTGCGTTTGCTCAAGGAATCCCGGAAGTTGCGGTGCGCGATGCAGTCTACAAATCGTCGGCAGACTTGCCGCAGCAACTCCGCGACATTCTCGACAGCACCGAGGTCGGCCACCTGACGCCTCCCGAACAGACCGACGAGGGAATACAGATGTTCGCCGTGTGCTCCAAGAAGGAATCGAAGACCGACACGCCGGAAGCACGGAAATTGCGCGATGACATGTTCGAGAAGAAATTCGGCGCCAAGGCCAAACGGTATCTTGCCGATTTGCGGCGCCAAGCGATGATCGAATACAAATAGGTTGCTGAGTGAGGCGTGATCTTTTCGGAGGTCCGCTTTCCAAGCCCAATCATGTCTGAAGCGGGCTTTTTCCGGACCGCGTTATGGATGCAGGACCGTGCAACCTTTGGCATTGACGCTAGGCGAACCCGCCGGGATCGGCCCCGACCTCGCACTCGCCGTTTGGCGGCGCCGCGCCGAGCTTGATCTGCCGCCATTCTATATCGTCGCCGACCCCGGCTTCCTTCGCCGGCGAGCTGCAAAGCTTGGAATCGACGTTCCGATCGCCATCGCGACGCCGCTATCGGCTACCGCAATTTTTCGTTCGGCGCTTCCGGTCCTGCCGCTGGATGTCGCGGTCACTGCCGAACCCGGCCGACCGAATGAATCAAGCGCGCCCGCCGCCGTGGCTTCAATTCGCCGTGCGGTCGCCGACGTATGCGCGGGTGCGGCAGCCGCCATCGTCACCAACCCGATCGCCAAGAACGTGCTCTACAATTGGGGATTTGCCGAGCCGGGCCATACAGAGTTCTTGGCCACGCTGGTGCAGGAAGCGACCGGAAAGGCATTGCGGCCGGTGATGATGCTGTGGTCTCCGGAACTCGCGGTGGTGCCGGTGACAATCCACCTGCCGCTGCGAGAAATCTTCAAGCAGCTTTCGAGCGGCCTTATCGTCGAAACCGGACGCATCGTCGCGCGCGATCTTGCCGCGCGCTTTGAAATCCCGCATCCGCGGCTGGCGATTGCCGGGCTAAACCCGCATGCGGGCGAGGCGGGCACGCTTGGCGAGGAAGATCGCGCCATGGTCGCACCGGCGGTGGCGCGCCTTGTCGCCGAGGGGATCGATGCCCGAGGTCCCCTGCCCGCCAATTCGATGTTCCACGCGAAGGCCCGCGCGAGCTATGACGCGGCGCTGTGCATGTATCACGATCAGGCGCTGATCCCGATCAAGACGCTCGCCTTCGATCATGCCGTCAACGTCACGCTCGGCCTTCCCTTCGTGCGGACTTCGCCGGATCACGGCACCGCCTTCGACATCGCCGGGACCGGCAGCGCCGATCCGACAAGCTTGGTTGCCGCGCTTCGACTGGCGGCGCGGCTCGCAATGGCCGAGCGCCCGGTGCCGCTCGCTGCATCGTGAGCCACGCTCTCGACAGTCTGCCGCCATTGCGTGAGGTGATCCGCCAACACGGCCTCGTCGCAAGAAAGTCCCTCGGGCAAAACTTCCTCTTCGACCTCAACCTGGCGTCACGCATAGCCCGCGCGGGGGGACCGCTTACAGGGATCACCGTGGTCGAAGTTGGCCCCGGACCGGGCGGGCTCACGCGGGCGCTGCTGGCACTCGGCGCTTCGCGTGTGATCGCGGTCGAGCGGGACGATCGCGCGATCGCCGCTTTGCGGGAGATCGTGGCACTCTATCCGAGCCGCCTCGACATTGTCGCTGCGGACGCGCTCAGCTTCGATCCGAAGCCCAGCCTTCCTTCCGGCCCGGTGCGCATCATCGCCAATCTGCCCTACAATATTGCGACGGCTCTGCTGATCGAATGGCTCTCCATTGAGCCGTGGCCGCCGTGGTACGATTCCGCCGTGCTGATGTTCCAGCGCGAGGTTGCCGAACGCATCGTGGCGGTGCCGGGGTCAAAGAGCTACGGGCGGCTGTCGGTGTTCGTGCAGTGGCGCTGCGAGGCGCGAATTCTGTTCGACGTGAATGCCGCGGCGTTCGTGCCGCCGCCGAAGGTCACGTCGTCGTTGCTGCGCATATTGCCGCGAGCGGCGCCGCTGCCGTGCGAACGCAAGCTTCTCGAAAAAGTCACCCAGGCCGCCTTCGGACAACGGCGCAAGATGCTGCGCCAGAGCCTGCGATCGCTCGGGGCCGACACGCCCGCTTTGATCGCGGTAGCCGGTCTCGACCCGACGGCGCGGGCGGAGGACATTCCCGTCGCCGGCTTTGTCGCACTGGCGCAGGCTCTCGCCGCAACCCCCAAATTTCGGGCATGATGCTCCGTCCACGCACGAAGACAGGGCCGCAATGACCAAATTTCATCGCCAATCGCTTGTCGCTTACGGCCAACCGCTTTGTGAAACGGTCGCCGATCTCCCCACCCCTCGCGGCACCGAAGTGCTGTTGCGCGTGGAGTGTTGCGGCGTCTGCCACTCCGATCTGCACTTGCAGGACGGTTACTTTGCGCTCGGCGGCGACAAGCGTCTCGACATCACCAAGGACCGCGCCCTGCCTTTTACCCTCGGGCACGAAATTGCCGGCATCGTTGAGGCCGTGGGCGACGCGGCCGAGGGCATCTCGCTTGGACATCGCGCCGCCGCTTATCCGTGGATCGGCTGCGGCACCTGCGCGGCCTGCCGCGCCGGCGAGGAGAATTTGTGCTCATCGCATCGCCATATCGGCATCAACGTCGACGGCGGCTACGCCACGCATGTCCTGGTTCCGCATCCGCGCTATCTCCTCGACTATCGGCCGCTGTCGCCGGATTTTGCCGGACCGCTGATGTGCTCCGGCCTCACTGCCTTTTCGGCGCTGAAGCACCTGGGCAGTCGGGCCGAGCGCGGTCCGGTGCTGCTCGTCGGACTTGGCGGGGTGGGCATGATGGGCCTCGCGATTGCCCGCGCACTGTTTCACGAGCCACCGCTCGTAGCCGATATCGACGCCGAAAAGCGCAACGCTGCGCTGGCGGCCGGTGCAGCGCAAGCCTTCGATCCGGCCGATCCGCAGGCGCGCCGCGCGGTGATGACGGCAACGGGCGGGTTGCCCGCAGTCTGTGATTTCGTCGGCTCCGAAAAGTCGCTGGCATTCTCGACTGGAGTGCTCGCCCGCGGCGGCAAGGTTGTGGTGACGGGCCTTCTTGGCGGCAACTTTTCGATAGCAGCCGCCATGATCGTGATCAAAGCGATAACGATTGAGGGCACGCTGACCGGCACGCTCGCCGAAGCCCGCGAACTCATCGATCTGGCACGGACCGGAAAGCTCGCAACGATCCCGACGCATGAGCGTCCGCTGCATCAGGCGCAAGCCGCACTCGACGATCTGCGCGCCGGACGCGTCGTCGGGCGCACGGTGCTGTCGGCCGACGGAGTAACTTAGAGTTTTGCCTGCAGCGCCCGCACGAAGTCGGAGAGCCCGACCTGCCGCTCGCGCTTAAGCCGCTCGGCCGCGAGAATCGCCCGCACTTCGGCAAAAGCCTCGGCTTTGTCGCGGTTGACGATGACATAGTCGTATTCCGGCCAATGGCTCATTTCGCCGGCAGCCTTCGCCATGCGCGAGCCGATGACGGATTTGCTGTCCTGCGCGCGGCGCTTGAGCCGTCGTTCCAATTCAAGAACGGTCGGCGGCAGAATGAACACGCTGACCAAATCGTCGCGTGCTTTTTCGCGCAGCTGCTGCGTGCCCTGCCAATCGATATCGAACAAAACATCGCGCCCATTTCGCAGCGCGTCGATCACCGGCCGGCGCAACGTGCCGTAACGATGGCCGAACACTTCGGCCCATTCCAACAGTTCGCCTTTCTTGACCATGGCATCGAAGCGATGGCGATCGATGAAATGGTAATCGCGCCCGTCAATTTCGCCGGGCCGTTGCGGACGCGTCGTCACCGAGACCGATAGCTCCACATGGCGATCCGCGCGAAGCAGCAGTCGGGAGAGCGTGGTCTTGCCCGCGCCGGACGGCGACGACAGGACGAACATCAAGCCGCGCCGGGCAACTTTTCTTCGATTTTGCCGCGCGCGCGCCATTTTCTCCCCCCGCCAAGCTCGCCTATTCGACGTTCTGTACCTGCTCGCGGAATTGCTCGACCGCGGCTTTAAGCTCCAGCCCGATATTGGTGAGTTCGACATCGTTGGCCTTGGCGCAAAGCGTGTTGGCTTCGCGGTTGAGCTCTTGCGCGAGGAAGTCGAGGCGGCGACCGATCGATCCACCGTGTTCGATCAAATGCTGCGCCTGCGCTACGTGTGCGGCAAGACGGTCGAGTTCCTCGCGCACGTCGGCCTTGGTCGCGATCATGATCGCCTCCTGATGCAGCCGGTCCGGATCGAAGCGCTCGGACTGCTCGAGCAGCGTCGCGACCTGCTCGGCAAGCCGCGCACGGATCGCGTCGGGACGGCGGCCGGGCGCGCGCTCTGCACGCTGCGCCAGCGCGGCTATCTCGCCCAGGCGCGCGGAAAGTACGCGGCCGAGCGCCGCGCCTTCATGACGCCGCATCTCGCCGAGCGCGCCGATCACTTCCACAAATCCCGAAGTCACAGCGGCTTCGGCAGTGCGCCGCTCATCCTCGCGCTCCGCGGAATCGCTGACCTCAATCACGCCTTTGAGTGCAAGCAAGCCGTCGAGCGACGGCGGCGATGTTTCGATCTTCGGCGCGATCGTTTTTATTGTCGCCAATATCGCTTCGAGTACCGCCGCGTTGACGCGGACCACCGGCTGCGCGCCGCTTCGGTCCACAGTCAGGTTGGCTTGAAGCGAGCCGCGGGTCAGCGCCTCGGCCGCCCGGGCGCGCACCGGCACCTCGATCGCGTCCCATCCGGGCGGCATGCGCAGCCGCAGATCTAGTCCTTTGCCGTTGACCGATTTGATTTCCCAGGACCAGGTATAGGGGCCAGAGACGCCATGGCTGCGAGCGAATCCCGTCATGCTCGAAAGCGCCATAGACTGCGATCCCCGGCAAAATGCGAATAAAGAATCGTGGCGAACTTAACGGCGGTAGGTCGCCGTAACAAGTCACGCGCAAGAGTATGCTGACTTTTGCTCGAGTGCGCCGCCACGATCAGTGCGCGGCAGGAGCATGCGGCTTCGCGACACCGCGCAATGGCGGCGGCGCTGTGGAGGCGGCAGCTGCACCCTCTGCCGGCGGCGGCGAATTCATCTGGTCATCGATCGGGACCTGATCCTTTTGATCGGTTTCGATCAACCGCAGCCGTGCGACGTTTCTCTCTTGCTGTTCGTAGGTTTCCGCGAAGACATGGCCGCCGGTGCCGTCGGCGACGAAATAGAGTTCACGCGTTCGTGCCGGATTCGCGGCGGCTTCGAGTGATGCGCGGCCCGGATTGGTGATCGGGCCGGGCGGCAAGCCATTGATGACATAGGTGTTGTACGGCGTTGGCTGTGTGATCTCGCTCTTTGTGATCGGCCGGCCAAGCGTGCCCTTTCCTCCCACCAGCCCATAAATGATGGTCGGATCGGACTGCAGCCGCATGTTTTGCTTCAACCGGTTGACGAACACCGCGGCGACACGCGATCGTTCGTCCGATTTGCCGGTCTCTTTTTCGACCAAGGACGCGAGAATAACGAGCTGATCCGGCGATTTGAGCGGCAGGTCGGGAGCGCGATGGTCCCAGACTTCCTCGACAACGCGCTGCTGCGCCTGCTGCATGCGCCGGACCATTTGCGCGCGGGTCACGCCGCGCGTGAAATTGTAGGTATCGGGCAATAAACTGCCTTCGGGCGGAATTTCCTTTATATCGCCGGTCAGCACGTCGTCGGCCAACAATCGGGTGACGATCTGTTGAGACGTCAGACCTTCCGGAATACTGACTTGGTGCGGCACCACTTTGCCCTCGACGATGGTCGCCACTACGTCGCGCAGGCTGGAATGCGCCTTGAATTCGTATTCGCCGGCCTTGAGATCTTCGCGTGCCTTGAGGACGAAAACGCCGCCGATGAACACCCAGGGCTGGTCGATGACGCCCTCGCGCGTCAGCACGTCGGCTATTTCGCGGATGCCCGAACCGTGGGGGATATTGACGACGCGATCCTGCGGCAGCGGCCCCGGCTCCTCGAAGCGCTGTTTGCCGAGGAAAAGCACCACGCCCGCCACGACCGCCAACAGCACGAAAATACTAATGACGGCATTGCCGATGACGACGAGAGGATGCCGCGCGCTTGCCGAGCGGCGGGTCGGCACTTCGACCGTATCGGGTTCGATTGCCGCTCGCGGGCTGCGCGGCACGATGCGCTTAGGATCGTTGCGGTTCGAATCCGTCGACGTCATGCCAATTCCATTCGTCAACCGGTCGGCAATGGACGGATAGGGATCGGCAGCGCCCGCCGACGCTCGGCCCGGCTCGCGCGAATATGGCACGGATGTGCGGTTTGGTGAGGCTGCTGGTGAGGATTTGGCCGCCGCCGCGGGACGGACAACTGACGCTGGCGCTTCGCCGACTGGGCGCGGGCGTGGCATCGAAGCGCTCGGTGGCACCCCGGCAGCGCCACTGGCCGGCTGCTCGGGCTTCTTGGCGGGAGTTGCGGAAACCGCCGCCGTCGACCGCGCAGGCTGGACCGCAGGCTTGTCCCCGGCGCGTCCGGCAGCCGGCTGTGAAGCTACGGCGCAGATTTCTTGTCGCTGCCGGGTGGTACGTTAGAACCTGTCACGGCCGCATACCCGCATTTACAAGCTGCATGATCGGTTTCGAAACGTGGTCCCGCGCGACGGATACGAGCACTCTGCGATTCTGCTGCGTCCGCCTACGGCTGAACCGCGAGCGCGACGGTCAGTGGATCGCAGGCGAGTGCGGAGCAAATATGGCGAAACGGCGATCGATCGCACTATTGCGCCACCCTGCGGAAGACGAGGGACGCGTTGGTGCCGCCGAATCCGAATGAATTCGATAGCGCGATGTTGACTGGCCGTTTGCGCGCCTTGTGCGGCACAAGATCGATCGCTGTCGCGACCGACGGGTTGTCCAGGTTGATCGTGGGCGGCAATACTTGGTCGCGCATCGCAAGCAGGCAGAAAATCGCTTCGACGGCGCCGGCTGCGCCGAGCAAATGACCGATTGACGATTTTGTCGACGACATCGCAATGCGGCCCGCGGCATCGCCGACGAGACGCTCAACGGCCTTGAGTTCGATTTCGTCGCCGAGCGGCGTCGAGGTGCCATGGGCGTTGATGTAGTCGATGTCGCCCGCGACGATGCCGGCGCGGCGAGTGGCGGCCGTCATGCAGCGAAACGCCCCATCGCCGTCCGCGGACGGCGCGGTGATGTGAAATGCGTCGCCGGATAGCCCATAGCCGACAAGCTCACCATAGATGCGCGCGCCACGCCGCTTAGCGTGATCATATTCTTCCAGAACCACCGCGCCTGCGCCCTCACCCATGACAAATCCATCGCGGTCGCGGTCATAGGGCCGTGACGCGCGCTCGGGCGTGTCGTTGAAACCGGTCGACAGCGCCCGGCATGCGGCAAAGCCAGCAAGCGAGATGCGGTTGACCGGCGATTCAGTGCCGCCCGCCACCATCACGTCGGCATCGCCAAGTGCGATCAGTCTGCCGGCGTCGCCAATGGCGTGAGCACCGGTCGAGCAAGCGGTCACTACGGCGTGATTGGGGCCCTTCAACGAATGCGCAATCGATACGTAACCTGACGCGAGATTGATGAGCCGGCCGGGGATGAAGAATGGCGAAACGCGACGCGGACCGCGGTCGCGCAGGATGAGCGCGGTTTCCGCAATACCCTCGACGCCGCCAATTCCCGAACCGATCAAAACGCCGCTTACGACCTGATCGTCATATTCGCGCGGGTGCCAGTCCGCGTCGTTGAGCGCTTGCGTGGCCGCAGCCATCGCAAAGATGATGAAGTCATCGACCTTGCGCTGTTCCTTGGGTTCCATCCAGTCGTCGGCATTGAAGCTGCCGGACGAGCCATCGCCGCGCGGAACCTGGCCGGCGATCCTGCAGGCGATATCCGAGACCTCGAACTTTTCGATACGTTTGATCCCGCTCTCACCGGCCAGCAACCGCTGCCACGTTTGCTCGATCCCGCAAGCGAGCGGCGTCACCATTCCAAGACCCGTGACGACGACCCGTCGCATCAAGAACACTCCCGGCAGCGCCAGTAACTACGGCCGATCCCCGCGCTATCCGTCAAGAACCCGCTCCCATAGCAGCGGCCCGCACATGACGATGTGCGGTCCTCGCAGCATAACCTGCAATACATGCAATAGCTGCCGGGTGCTGGCGACGGTCAGCTCTTGGCGTTCTTTTCGAGAAACTTGATTGCGTCGCCGACCGTCAGAATGGTTTCGGCTGCATCGTCGGGAATTTCGCAACCGAATTCTTCCTCGAAAGCCATGACGAGCTCGACGGTGTCGAGGCTGTCGGCACCGAGATCATCGATGAAGCTGGCGTTTTCCGTCACCTTGTCGGGCTCGACGCCAAGATGCTCCACAACGATTTTCTTAACCCGCTCGCCAATATCACTCATCGTTCCAACCTCATCTTTCAACGCGACCCAATCAGCCTAGTTTTGATCCCGTCCAAGTTCGTCATTGAACTTGTCCACGGGCCGACAAGTTCAATCGGGTCGACACCGATCAGAGGCGGACATTTCGCCCCGCACTCCGGCATTCCGGCTCCCCCAGCCCAATTTCGGTTCGGTTACCACACTTCAAATGCGTTGACCAGCGCGGCCGCAAATCTTCATCGCCGGTTTATCGCTTTCAAATCATGGCCATTCCGCCGTTCACATGCAACGTCTGTCCCGTCACGTAGGCCGCCTCGTTCGAGGCGAGAAACACCACCGCAGCGGCCACCTCTTCAGGGGTACCGGCGCGGTTTGCCGGGATTTTTGCGACAATCGTTTCCCGCTGCTTGACGTTGAGCTTGTCCGTCATCGGGGTGACGATGAAGCCGGGCGCGACGCAATTGGCGGTCACGCCGCGCTTGGCATATTCCTGCGCCATGGCCTTTACCATGCCGGTGATCCCGGCTTTGGCGGCAACATAATTGGCCTGCCCCGGATTGCCGGTCGTTCCGACCACCGAGGTGATGGCGATAACGCGCCCGAAACGGCGCCGCATCATGCCGCGCACGGCGGCGCGAGAGAGACGGAAAGTAGCGGATAAATTAATGGCGATGACCTGTTCCCAGTCCTCGTCACGCAATTGCACAAGAAGGTTATCTCTGGTTACGCCGGCATTGGCGACCAGAATATCAAGCTGCCCCATCGCCTCCTCGGCGCGCGGCACCAGAGCTTCCGTTTCGACCGGATCGCCTAGATTGCACGGCAGAATATGCACGCGTTCGCCGAGTCCGGCTGCGAGTTGCTCGAGGACCTCCCGCCGCGTGCCGGAAATGGCAATCGTCGCGCCCTGGCCGTGGAGTGTGCGGGCGATGATGCCGCCAATAGCGCCGGTCGCACCGGTGACGAGCGCTGTCTTTCCGGTCAGCTCGAACATTTTGTCTCCTGTGCAAGCAGCAATAGCTCAACCGCGCGCGGCGTTGAACCGGGTCAGATCCTCGGGGGTGCCGATCGCCGAGGCCGTTACCGCATCCGCGATACGCTTAATCAAGCCCGTCAACACTTTGCCGGCGCCGATCTCGTAGAATGTTGTCGCGCCCGACTGCACCATAAAAAGAATGGATTCCCGCCAACGAACCGTGCCGGTTACCTGCTCGACGAGGCATCTTACGATTTCCGCCGGATCGCTGATCGGCCGCGCCAGCACATTCGCGACCAAGGGAACAACCGGCGCTTTGACCGAGACTTGGGCGAGCGCCTCGGCCATGGCATCGGCAGCAGGTTGCATGAGCGGGCAATGGAACGGTGCGGAGACCGACAGCATCATTGCCCGCTTCGCGCCACGCAACTTCGCCAATTCCACCGCGCGTTCGACCGCGGGTTTCGCACCCGATAAGACGACCTGGCCGCCGCCGTTGTCATTTGCGGCGGCGCAAACGCCGACGCCCGCCACTTCCTCCGCGATCGCTTTGGCGTCGCCGAGTTCGAGGCCGATCAACGCGGCCATGGCGCCGGCTCCGACGGCTACGGCCTTCTGCATGGCGCGGCCGCGGATGCGCAAGAGTCGCGCCGCATCGGTGATCGAAAGCGCACCTGCGGCGGCGAGGGCCGAGTATTCTCCGAGCGAGTGGCCGGCAACGAAAGCCGCGTCGCGCGCAAGATCGACACCGGTCTCCTCTTCAAGCACGCGCATCGCTGCCAGCGAGACCGCCATCAGGGCTGGCTGCGCATTTTCAGTCAGCGTCAACGTGTCGGCCGGGCCGTTCCAAATGGTGTCGCTGAGCCGTTCGCCCAACGCCGTATCGACTTCTTCAAAGACCCGACGCGCCGCCGTGAATGCCTCGGCCAGACCCTTGCCCATACCGACGGCCTGACTGCCCTGGCCGGGAAAAACATACGCCGTCGCCATCTTCCAAACGCCCGCCTGAAAACGCGAATTCGTCTCACCAAGAAGGGGCGAGAGATACCGGGATGAGGGCCGTGTCAAGAATGCGGCACCGTAATAAAACGACAACCGCAGCCCGATAAGATGGCAAACCTTGGCTATTTCGCCTCCGGATTTCATCGCGGGCGCACGTTATGGGCACTTTCTCACCGGTTACCGATGACGATCTTTCGCGCGCGCGCTTGGACCCCGCATTCCGGCAGCGCCTGCTTCAGCAAAACCTCGAGGTTTTGCTTTCGGGGATAAAGCGGCTGCGCGGGTCGGAGGCGCCCCGAGGCGACGGTGCCAGGCAGTTGCGCGAGGGGGTCGAGCTCGCCGTGCGGCTTGCCGAGCTGATCCAGAATGCCGACCGCCAAGGCCACATTTACTGATCTATTGCCTTTTCAGCCCTGCCGCGTATAAGGCGGCCTTCCGCTCGACCCCGGCCGGGGGCTGAACGGACGGCCGCGTTGAATATTCTAAAAGCGCGGTAAGACCCCAAGATACGACTGGTGGTCTGGCGTCCGGTGTTCCCGCCTTCAGAGCATTCGAGCCTTTCCCGAAGGGTTCGAGGGGCTTCGCGCCTGGGCGAGCAAGGTTACTAAGGAAAGGGCAGCCATGCCGCTCTATGAACACGTCTATCTTGCGCGCCAGGACGCTAGCACGCAGCAGGTCGAGGAATTGACCGCGCAATTGAAGGGCGTCATCGAAGGCCTCGGCGGGTCGGTCAAAAAGACCGAGTACTGGGGCGTGAAGACGCTCTCCTATCGTCTGCGCAAGAACCGCAAGGCGCATTTCACGCTGATGGACGTCGAAGCTCCGCCGCCGGCGATCAACGAGATCGAGCGGCTGGAGCGCCTCAACGAGGACGTCCTGCGCTATTTGACGATCAGGGTCGACGCGCTCGAGGAAGGCCCCTCCGCCATGATGCGCCGCGCCGAGCGTGATCGTGACCGCGACGATCGCCGCGGCGATCGATTTGATCGGGGTGACCGAGGGGACCGTCCGCGCGATCGCGACCGGCGTCCGCGTGAAGGCTCTGACGACGCCGATAGCGTAGTGGAGCATTGATCATGGCGATGTCACCGCAGGGCGGCCGCCGTCCGTTCTTCCGCCGCCGCAAAAGTTGCCCGTTTTCGGGCGCCAACGCGCCCAAGATCGACTACAAGGACGTCAAGCTTTTGCAGCGTTTCGTTTCGGAACGCGGCAAGATCGTTCCCAGTCGCATCACCGCTGTCTCGGCGAAAAAGCAACGCGAACTCGCCCAGGCGATCAAACGCGCGCGGTTTCTGGGCCTCCTGCCCTACGTGATCCGCTGAGGAGGCCGTCATGGAAGTGATCCTACTCGAACGCGTCGCCAGGCTGGGCCAGATGGGCGACGTCGTGCGTGTGAAAGAAGGCTTTGCCCGGAATTTCTTGCTGCCGCGCGGCAAAGCATTGCGCGCAACGGACGAAAACCGCACGCGCTTCAAATCGATGAAGAGCGACCTTGAAGCGCGCTCGCTCACGCTCAAGACCGAAGCCTCTCAAGTCGCGGAAAGTCTCGACGGCAAGAGCTTCACCGTACTGCGGCAGGCATCGGAAACCGGGCAGCTGTTCGGTTCGGTGTCGCCACGCGACCTTGTCAGTCTTATCGGCGATGCCGGCTTTCGTTTGAATCGCAATCAGATCGCGCTCAACGCGCCGATCAAGACGATCGGCCAGCATAAGGTGCCGATTGCGCTGCATCCGGACGTCGAAACTTCCGTCACCATCATCGTCGCCCGAAATGCCGACGAAGCGGCGCGCATCGCGCGCGGCGAGGATGTCACGCAATTGCGCGAAGCGACCGAAGCGGAAGCCGCGATCGTGGCGGCCGAGCAATTCTTCGAGCCGGGGGCCGCAGAATCTCCGGGCCAGGATGAGAGTGCGGAAGCGGCCGAAACCCAGCCGGCACCCTCGAAGGGCTGACCAGAGCGGCTGGACGATCTTCAGTCCGGTATATTGTCGCGCGGCACTGTCGCGCCCGCGGTCGGCTGCTCCTCCGCCGGTATAGCGGCGCTTGTGGTTGGACTGGCATCCGGACTTGAAGCAGGACTTGAATTAGGACTCTGCGTTTCAGCCGTATTCGGCGTCTCGTGCGCGGCGGGCGTCGCCACGACTGGCGCGGCTGATTCGGGCTCGCGCTTCTCGCCGCGGCTTGCCGTTTCCGGCCGCACTTCACGCGGTTCCGCAATGGCAGGACTGGCGTGTTCCTCGCGCTTCGTCTCCTGCTCTGTCGGCGGCTTCTCGTCCTCGGTCTTTGCCGATGCCCGGAGCGGATGGGTCGCGGTTTTGGGCTCCGTAGCTTTGGGCTCTTCTGCCCTGGCGTGCTCCACGTCCGGCTTCGGCTTTGCCGCCGGTGGCGCAGGCTCTCTGCCGCCGGCGCCGAGGACATAGGCGGCGAGCGCGGCCGCCTGATCGCCGCTCGTCGTATAATGCTCGCGCAAAAAGCCTGAAAGCATCAGGCTGTTCCTGCCGGCGGCCAGGCCTCGCGGGGTCTTATGGCAGGTCGCGCAGTCGCTCGCGTAAATTTCGGCCGGCGACTTGCCCTGGTCGATATTGACCTGGGCGCGCGCCAGCCCCGGGACCATGGCCAGCCCCAAGCTCGCGACGAACCCGAATGCAGGCACAAGTCGCCGCAACGCGGTGACCTCCTCAAGTCTCAACGGCGTGGTGATCATACTTACCCCAATAACCTTACCCCAATAGCGGAAGAATGCGAGCGTGGCTTGGCAGCCCTTCGGCGGCCCCTTGGCGACCCCCGGAACGCCTTTGGTGGCATTGCTGGTTACGGAGGATTTTGTTTTAATAACGGCAATCAAGAAGACTTGCCCGCGCAGCAGGCTGATCGAGCGGCCGAATGGCCGCAAAGGCGACAGAAGCGCCAATCGTCGCAGGCTGCGCAAACGGGCGTCGTAAAGCGTGGAGGCGGCAGTGGATGGGTTGCTGCTCTTTTTTTTACGTCGCTATATCCGCCGTGGATCTTTTACGGTCACGACGGCGGCGGGGGCCACCTACGCCTTCGGGGATGGCAAGGGGCCACCCGTCGCGGTGCGCTTTACGACGGCAGGAGCGCAGCGCGCGGTCTTGCTGGATCCCGAGCTCAAGCTCGGCGAAGCCTATGTGGATGGCACCCTCATCGTCGAACGAGGCTCGATAGCGGACGTACTCGCAATCCTGCTGTGTCAGGAGCCGGTCACCACGCCGAATTGGGCACTGCCCCGGTTCGTGCGCTACCTGTTCCGCCGGTTGCAGCAATTGAACTTGCGGTCGCGCGCCCGCCACAACGTGGCGCACCACTACGATCTCGACGGCCGACTCTATTCGCTCTTCCTGGACGGCGACCAGCAATATAGCTGTGCCTATTTTGACTCACCGGATCAGTCGCTTGACGACGCCCAACTTGCCAAGAAACGGCATCTTGCCGCCAAGCTGCGCGTCAAGCCCGGCACCACGGTATTGGACATCGGCTGCGGCTGGGGCGGCCTCGCGCTCTATCTCGCGGAAACTGCCGAGGCGCACGTCACCGGTATTACGCTGTCACAAGAACAATTCCAACGCGCGCAAAACCGGGCGCTCGAGCGCGGCCGCACGCGCGAGACGACTTTCCGGCTGGTTGATTATCGCGACGTCGAAGGCCGCTTCGACCGCATCGTATCGGTGGGCATGTTCGAGCATGTCGGCGTTGGATTTTACGAAACCTTCTTCGGCAAATGCGCCAGCCTCCTCGCTGACGACGGCATCATGCTGCTGCACACGATCGGACGCAGCGGCCCCCCAAGCATTACCAATCCCTGGATCGCCAAATACATTTTTCCCGGCGGCTATATTCCTGCGCTCTCGGAAGTGCTGCCCGCCGTCGAGCACGCGCACCTCATCGTCACCGACGTGGAAGTTTTGCAGCTGCATTATGCCGAAACCCTCAAGGCGTGGCGCGCGCGCTTCCTTGCTCACCGCGACGAGGCGGTGCGGCTCTACGACCAGCGTTTCGTGCGAATGTGGGAATTCTACCTCGCCTGCTCCGAGATGGCGTTCCGCGAGAGCGATATGGTCGTGTTCCAGATCCAAGTGGCCAAGCGGAAGGGCCTCACGCCGGCAACCCGCGATTACATCGAGAGAGAAGAAGCGCGCTTGCGCGGCATCGAGGCCGGCTATTCCGCACCGTTGCAACTCGCCGGCGAGTGACCGCGCATCGCCCGCAGTCGCGGCGTGGCGTCAAGAGCCGATTGGACTCGTCCCATAGTCCCGGTGGGTAGTGGGGACAGCCGCAATGAGGATTTCCCATTGCGCCGCCGCTCGACTATCGACGAAGCGTGGTTGCGTAACGGTCGCGAATGCGCGCAATGTGCCGCCGTCGTTGAGTGATCCACGATGTTGAGTAACAAGCCAAATTTCTCACCCGCCGTATTTCGGCCATACGCCGCAAATCGGCCACAGCTCACGATTCTTTTGATCGACCATGCCGGTATTCGATTCGACCGCACGCAAGCAGGCGCCGCCGGAACCGACGTTCCGTGCCGCGCCGCACAATATCGAGGCCGAGCAGGCACTGCTCGGGGCGATTCTCGTCAATAACGAGGCGTTTTACCGCGTCTCCGATTTCCTCGAACCCAAGCATTTTTTCGAGCCGATCCATCAGCGCATTTTCGAGCTTGCCGGCGGACTTGTCCGTGCCAACAAGATCGCGACGCCGGTAACGCTGAAGACCTTTTTGCCGGGTGACGTCGACATCGCCGGTCTTTCGGTCAATCAATATCTGGCGCGTCTTGCCGCCGAGGCTACAACGATCATCAATGCGGAAGATTATGGCCGCACGGTTTACGATCTCTCGGTACGCCGCGATCTGATCGCGATCGGCGAGGACATGGTCAACTTGGCCTATGACGCGCCGGTCGAACTCGACGCCGATCAGTCACATCGAGGATGCCGAGCGCAAACTCTATGAAATCGCCGAGACCGGAAGGTACGATTCGGGCTTTCAGCGTTTCGCCCAAGCGCTGACCACGGCGGTCGATATGGCAGCCCGCGCCTATCAGCGCGACGGCAGCCTCTCGGGGCTCGCCACCGGCCTGACTGACCTTGATGCCAAGATGGGAGGACTGCAGCCCTCCGATCTGATCATCCTTGCCGGCCGGCCCGGCATGGGCAAATCCGCACTTGCCACCAATATCGCCTACAACGTCGCCAAAGCCTGGGCCGGCGAGGTTCGCGCCGACGGTCATACAGCGACCGTCAACGGCGGCATTGTCGGCTTCTTCTCGCTCGAAATGTCGGCTGAGCAGCTCGCTACCCGCATCATCTCCGAACAAACCGGCATACCATCGAACAAGATCCGCCGCGGCGGCATCGACGAAGGCGACTTCGAGAAGATCAAGGACGTTTCAATCGAGATGCAAAACCTGCCCTTCTATATGGACGAAACCGGCGGTCTCTCGATCGGCCAATTGGCGGCGCGAGCGCGGCGATTGAAGCGGCAGCGCGGGCTCGATCTTCTGGTGATCGACTATGTCCAGCTTCTGCAGGGCTCCTCCCGCCGATCGAGTGAGAACCGCGTCCAGGAAGTCACCGAGATCACAACCCGGCTCAAGGCGCTGGCCAAGGAACTTAACATCCCAATACTCGCGCTCTCGCAATTGTCTCGACAAGTCGAGAACCGCGACGACAAGCGGCCGCAACTTTCCGACCTGCGCGAGTCGGGCTCGATCGAGCAGGATGCCGACGTCGTGTTATTCGTGTTCCGCGAGGAATACTATCACCAGATGCGCAAGCCTATGGAATCAAACCGCGAAAAATTCGAGGAATGGCTGGCTGAAGGAAATCGCGTCGACGGCAAGGCCGAAGTGATCATCGGCAAACAGCGCCATGGCCCGACCGGCACTGTTGAATTGCAATTCGACGCCGCGGTGACGCGCTTTGCCAATCTCGATTCGACGCATCGGCCGGACTTTTAGGCGGCCGTCGCATCCCGCTTTACCGCCGCCGCCGCGCCAGCCATAACGCGGTGATGGCACGCGCAAGACAGCTATCCCCGCCGCTCCCCGCCCCGGCAGCAGCCGAGACCGGCGGCACGCTGACTATCGATCTCGCCGCTATCGAGGCCAATTGGCGCGCACTGGCGCACCAGCTCCTTACCGTCGAATGCGCGGCCGTGGTCAAAGCCAATGCCTACGGCCTCGGCCTCCAAGAGGTGACGTCGACGCTGGCGCGGGCCGGCTGCAAGACGTTTTTCGTGGCCGATCTTGCCGAGGCGCGGTCGGTGCGCTCGCGCGTGCGCGACGCGACGATCTACGTTCTTGACGGCTATACGCCCGATTGGGGCGACGGGTTTATCGAGATCAACGCCCGGCCGGTGATCAACTCGACCACCGAGCTTGCGGAATGGGACGCGTTCGTCGGCGCTCATGCCTGGCAAGGCGGCGCCGCGCTACAGGTCGACACCGGCATGCATCGGCTCGGCATTTCGCCCGAAGAAGCCGCGGCGCTGGCGCCGCGCGCGCAGACTGAGAATCACGGCATTGCGCTTTTGTTGAGCCATCTCGCCTGCGCCGAAATTCCCGATCATCCGCTCAACACCGAGCAAATCCAGCTGTTTCGCGAACTTCATATGCTTTACGCCGGCGTTCCTGCGTCGCTCGTCAATTCCTCGGGCATCTATCTCGGTGATTCCGCGCATTTCGATCTGGCGCGGCCGGGCGCCGCGCTTTATGGGGTCAATCCCACGCCCGGTCGCCCGAATCCGATGCAGAGCGTTGTCGAACTGACCGGCCGCATCTTGCAGCTACGCAGCGTCGCTCGCGACGCCACGGTCGGCTATGACGCGACATGGACGGCGAAACGCCCATCGCGCATCGCCATCGTGGCGCTCGGCTATGCCGACGGACTCATGCGCGCCGGCAGCGGCACCGATGAGCGGCACGGCGGCGCCGCGATCGTCGCCGGCAAAAGGTGCCCGATCGTCGGCCGCATTTCGATGGACTTGATCTGTATCGACGTGACCGATCTTCCCGACGGCGCAGTGCATCGCGGCGACTCTGCCACGCTGATCGGCGCCGAGGTCACCGTCGACGATGTCGCCGCTGCCGCCGGCACGATCGGGTATGAGGTTCTCACCCGTCTCGGCCTGCGGTCCCATCTCGTCTATCGGGGTGCATGAGATGGCCGCGCGCGCGCAAAATTTTATCTGCCAGAATTGCGGTGCTGCCTTCGCGCGCTGGGCCGGCAAGTGCGAAGCCTGCGGTGAATGGAATACGCTGGTCGAGGAGGGCACCGAAGGACCGCGGCGTTCTTCGCGCAAGGGTCGGCTGTTCGCCGTCGAAACGCTCAAGGGTGAAGCCCACGACGCGCCGCGGCTCGCCTCCGGCATCGCCGAATTCGATCGCGTGACCGGCGGCGGCCTGGTTCGCGGCTCGGTACTACTGCTTGGCGGCGACCCCGGCATCGGCAAATCGACGTTATTGCTCGAAGTCGCCGCCGTCCTCGCGCGCAGCCGTCACCGCGCCGTCTATATTTCCGGCGAAGAGGCGGTGGCGCAGGTCCGGCTGCGCGCCGAGCGCCTTGGGCTCGCCGACGCGATGGTTGAGGTGGCAGCCGAGACCTCGGTCGAGGATATCGTGGCGACGCTCTCGCAAGGCGCGACCCCGCGGCTCGTTGTAATCGATTCAATTCAGACGATGTGGACGCAGACCGTCGAAGCGGCGCCCGGTACCGTCACCCAGGTCCGCGGCTCGGCCGCAGAGCTGATTCGATTCGCCAAACGCACCGGGGCGGCCGTGATCCTGGTCGGCCATGTCACCAAGGACGGTCAGATTGCCGGTCCGCGCGTCGTCGAGCACATGGTCGACGCCGTCCTGTCCTTCCAAGGCGAAGGTTCGCAGCAATTCCGCATTCTTCGCGCGATCAAGAACCGCTTCGGGCCAACCGACGAAATCGGCGTGTTCGAGATGACCGGAGGGGGCTTGCGCGAGGTCGCAAACCCGTCCGAGCTATTCCTATCCGAACGGGATCTTGGCAGCCCCGGCACCGCCGTCTTTGCTGGAATCGAGGGAACGCGGCCGCTCCTAGTCGAGATTCAAGCGCTGGTCGCACCGACTGCGCTCGGCACCCCGCGCCGGGCCGTGGTTGGTTGGGATCCGAATCGGCTGTCGATGGTGCTGGCGGTGCTCGAGGCGCATTGCGGCGTGCGCCTGTCCGGCCATGACGTCTATCTCAATGTCGCGGGCGGACTGCGCATTCAGGAACCGGCGGCCGACGTCGCCGCGGCTGCGGCCCTGGTTTCTTCGCTTGCGCGCGCGCCGCTCCCTGTCGATGCCGTTTATTTCGGCGAAGTGTCGCTTTCCGGCGCCGTGCGGCCGGTAGCGCAGACGGCGGCACGCCTCAAGGAGGCGCAGAAGCTCGGGTTCACAAAAGCGATCGTTCCGGAAGCGGCACGCAACGAAGCACCCGACGGCTTCACGCTGTCCGCCATCGGCATGCTTGCCAATCTTGTCGCCGATATAGCCCGCGACGGCACGCCGCCGCTGCGCCGCGTCGGCCGCCAGGACGCTTAACTCCGATCGCTGCCCACCTCGTGGGCATCTCGGCCCTTGAATCTGTCGTTAACAAATGGATTACGGCGGTTCCGGTCGTTGCTCATGGCTGCTGGCTGGCCGATCCTGTTGAGCGCCCGAGAAGACGGGTGACGGCGCGCCGGAGCCCGGCTATACAGCCCGCGGAACCAAGCGGGGCGCGGGCACTGGCTGGCGAGCGACTGGTAACTATGCCGATTACGCTGCTGGATATCGTTCTCATCGTCGTGATGCTGATTTCCGGGCTGCTCGCGATGGTGCGCGGCTTTATGCGGGAGGTGCTCTCCATCACCGCCTGGATTCTGGCCGCCGCGGCGACGCTCTACTCCTACGGGAAACTGCTGCCTTACGCCAAAGAGTACTTCAATAGCGACATCGTCGCCGCCGTGGCGGTGATCGGCGGCGTCTTCCTGATCACGCTCTTGGTCGTCTCGGTTCTAACCATAAGGGTCTCCGACATGGTGCTCGACAGCCGCGTCGGCGCGCTCGATCGCACCCTCGGCTTCCTGTTCGGGCTCGGCCGCGGTTTGATCATCGTCGTGGTCGCCTTCCAGTTCTTCACCTGGCTCGTTCCCGACCGCAGTCAGCCGGAATGGGTCAAAGGCGCCAAATCGCGGGTCGTGCTGGCGGGGACGGGACAATGGCTGATCTCGATGTTGCCGGAAGACCCTGAAAGCACCATCTTAAACAAGCTGAAGAAGCCGCATCCGGACGATACCGACAACCCGGATGCGACTCCCGATCAGCAGCAGCATAGCGAGCTCGACAGGCTGGAGGGCCGGAACTCATGACTGAACCCGACCTCCTCGATCTTGACGCGGACCGGCTCCGCGAAGAATGCGGAGTATTCGGAATCTTCGGTCATCCCGACGCCGCCGCTATCACGGCGCTCGGCCTGCATGCGCTGCAGCACCGCGGTCAAGAAGCCGCCGGCATCGTCTCGTTCGACGGCAAGCGCTTCCATTCCGAACGTCGCCTCGGCCTAGTCGGCGACGCCTTTTCCCGGCGCGAAGTGATTGATCGGCTGCCCGGCACTGCCGCGGTCGGCCACGTGCGCTATTCGACGACCGGCGAAACCATTTTGCGAAATGTGCAACCGCTGTTTGCCGAGCTCAATGCCGGCGGCTTTGCCGTGGGCCATAATGGCAATCTCACCAACGGCCTGACGCTGCGCCGCCAATTGGTGCGCGAAGGCGCCATGATGCAGTCGACGACCGACACCGAGGTGATCCTTCATCTGGTGGCGCGCTCGAACCGTAACCGCTTTGTCGATCGGTTCGTCGAAGGACTGCGAATGCTCGAGGGCTCTTACGCCTTCGTCGGCCTCACCAATAAGAAGCTCGTCGGCGCGCGCGACCCGCTGGGCATCCGGCCGCTGGTGCTCGGCAAGCTCGACGGCTGTCCCATCCTCGCCTCCGAGACCTGCGCTCTCGACATCATCGGCGCGCAATACGTGCGCGACATCGAAAACGGCGAAGTGGTGATATTCGATGAGGCAGGCGCGCATTCGCAAAAGCCGTTCCTGCCGATGGCGCCGCGGCCCTGCATCTTCGAATACATCTATTTCGCGCGGCCGGACTCGGTGATCGGCGGCCGCAGCGTCTATAACGTGCGCAAGGCGAGCGGCGCCGAGCTAGCCCGCGAAGCACCGGCTTCCGCCGACGTGGTCGTGCCGGTGCCCGATTCCGGGGTACCCGCAGCGATCGGCTATGCTCAGGAATCCGGTATTCCCTATGAGCTCGGCATCATCCGCAATCACTATGTCGGACGCACCTTCATCGAACCGACCCAGCACATCCGTCAGCTCGGCGTGCGCCTCAAACACAGCGCCAACCGCGCCGTGGTGGCGGGCAAGCGCATCGTATTGATCGACGATTCGATCGTTCGCGGCACGACGTCGGTGAAAATCGTACAGATGATGCGCGATGCCGGCGCCCGCGAAGTGCATTTCCGCATTGCTTCGCCGCCGATCACGCATCCGGATTATTACGGGATCGACACGCCCGAGCAGGACAAGTTGCTCGCGGCCACACACGACCTTGAAGGCATGCGAAAATTCATCGGCGCGGATTCGCTGGCGTTCCTTTCGGTCGACGGCATCTATCGCGCCATGGGCGAGAAAGGCCGCGATCCGGTGCGGCCACAGTTCACCGATCATTGCTTCACCGGCGAATATCCAACTCCGCTGACCGACCGCACCGCGCAAGACGCGACGCCGCGCCAGCTCTCGCTGCTCGCCGAGGCGAGCTGAGGAATGCCGCAGCCTCTTGCCGATCGTATCGCGCTCGTCACCGGCGCCACCCGAGGCATTGGCCGCGCGACGGCGCTCTTGCTGGCGCAAGCCGGCGCCCACGTCGTCGCGATGGGACGGACACAAGGCGCGCTCGAAGAGATCGACGACACGGTGCGCGCGGCCGGCAGTACGGCGACGCTGGTGCCGCTCGACATGCGCGATTACCCCGGCATTTACCGGCTCGCCGCCTCGCTGAACGAGCGCTATCAACGGCTCGACGTGCTCATCGGCAATGCCGCGGTCGTCGGCCAGCGCTCGCCACTCGATCATGTCGAGCCGCAGAATTGGGATGAGGTCATGGCGGTCAATGTCACCGCCAATTGGCACCTGATCCGCGCCATGGATCCGCTACTCAAGCGTTCGACGGCGGGCCGCGCCGTGTTTATCACGTCCGGCGCCGCCACCAATGCCCGCGCCTATGCCGGGCCCTATTCGGTGTCAAAGGCGGCGCTGAACGCGCTGGCGCGGACCTATGCCGATGAAACGGCCTCTACTACGCCGGTGCGGGTCAATCTGTTCAATCCCGGCCCGACGCGAACCCGAATGCGGGCGCTGGTCATGCCCGGCGAAGATCCGATGACGCTGCCGACGCCGGAACAGGTCGCGGCAAAAATCATCGATCTGTGCCTGCCGAGTTTCTCCGCAACCGGAAAACTTTACGATTTCCGCGCCGGCAGGCTTCTGGAATTCATGCCGCCTGCCTAACCTTCTCGAATTCAGCGTCGGCGCTTTTTCCCGGCGTAAGGATTGGCCTTCGCCCGCATCGTGAGACGGATCGGCGTGCCCGGCAGCGCAAAACTCTCGCGCAAGCCGTTGATCAGATAACGACGGTAAGTCTCGGGAAGCTCGCTGGGCCGCGATGAAAATAGAACGAATGTCGGCGGCCGCGATTTTGGCTGCGTGATGTAGTCGAGCCGGAGCCGGCGGCCGCGCAGCGCCGGCGGCGGATTCGTTGCGATCGCCTCCGCCAAGAAACGGTTGAGCACCGCTGTCGGCGCTCGGCGATTCCACACCGCGTGCGCCTTCATCACCGCTTCCATCAGTGTATCGAGGCCCTGACCGCTCTTCGCCGACAGAACGACGACCGGGACGCCCTTGATTTGCGGCAGCATCCGATCGACGGCGCCGCGCAACCGCGACAGCGCGCCCGTTTCCGCCTCGATCAGATCCCATTTGTTGACCGCGATGACGATCGCTCGCCCTTCCCGCTCGACCAGGTCGGCGATACGGATGTCTTGTTCTTCGAACGGCGTTTGCGCGTCGACGAGTACGATGACCACCTCGGCGAATTGGATGGCGGTGAGCGCGTCGGCCACCGAAAGCTTTTCCAGCTTCTCTTCGATCCGGGAGCGGCGGCGCAACCCGGCCGTGTCGTGAATGCGCAACCGCCGGTGCCGCCAGATGAGCTCGACGGCAATAGCATCGCGCGTGATGCCGGCCTCGGGCCCGGTCAACATCCGATCTTCGCCGAGCAAGCGATTAATCAAAGTTGATTTGCCGGTATTGGGCCGCCCGACGATAGCGATTCGGATGGGCTGCTCCTCCGCAACTGCAGCGGCACCCTCCTCGCGCTCGGCCGTCGCCTCGGGCAACGCAGTCCGCAGCGCATCGTATAGATCGGCCAATCCCTCGCCATGCTCGGCACTGATCGCGATGGGTTCGCCAAGACCGAGCTCATAGGCTTCGAGCGCGCCCGCTTCGCCGGCACGACCCTCGCTTTTATTGGCGACCAAGATTGCCGGCTTGCCCGACTTGTGTACGAGATTGGCGAAGGCGCGAT
The DNA here is from genome assembly GCA_963775515.1 of uncultured Alphaproteobacteria bacterium. GTDB lineage: Bacteria > Pseudomonadota > Alphaproteobacteria > Rhizobiales > Xanthobacteraceae > BOG-931. Next base: position 400,368 of record CAVZIQ010000005.1, read on the forward strand.
CCTCCGCCGTTGCGCCGGCCCGCGCATCGACAAGAAATAGAACCGCATCCGCCTGCTTTATCGCCGCTGCGGTCTGTTCCTGCATACGCCCCGAGAGGCTTTCGCGCTCGGCGTCTTCGAGGCCCGCAGTGTCGAGCACTTTGAAAGAAAGATCGCCAAGCTTCGCGTCACCTTCCCGGCGGTCGCGCGTAACGCCCGGCTGATCGTCGACCAGCGCAAGACGGCGGCCGACAAGCCGGTTGAACAGCGTCGATTTACCGACATTCGGCCGGCCAATGATGACGACGGTGAAGGACATGGTCAGGACTTCGCAAAGAATGGCTCTATATCACCTATCCGAGACGCGCGGCGGCTGGCCGGCGTGGCCCTACCCGCGGCCGCGTAGACATAGCGCCTCGGGCGATTGAAGACCGGACTATTGAGACGAGGTGCCGGTCGCCGGAGGATTTGGCCAGATCGATTGCGACGGTTGTGCCGCCTGCTGGACCGGCGCCGCTGGCGGCGGAGCCGGCCAGGCGAATTGCCCCCCCTGCTGCGACGGCGCGGTTGGCGGCGGCGCCGGCCAGGCCGTTTGTGCGGGCTGTTGCGCAGGGGTGCCCGACGCGCCGACGTCGATCCGCGTCGGTGTCGACGGCGGCGGTGCTTCGACCCCCGCCGTATTCCGCTTCGGAAGCCGTGCGACGGCGACGGCCGGTTTGGGTTTCGGCTTTGATTTCGCCTCGGGCTTTGCCGCAGCGGCCTGAGCTGGCGGCGCGGCTGCCGCATCGGCATCGGCATTCGACTGATCCGGTGGCGGCTGATAGCCCTTCACCAGATCCGCCGGCACGCCGGTGGTCGCTCCGGGAACGCCGTTGGGAAACAAGGGGACGCGCTGGCCACTCAGCTTCGTCTTGTCGTCGAACATGTCCGAATTGAAAATCTCCGTAGGATCGAACTGGCCACCTTGAGTGCAGCTTGCAAGCTCGATCGCGAGCGCCAGCGCCAGGCCAAGGCGAAACAACGGGGACTTGTACCGCATCGGCATCCGCTCAGCCCTTGTTGTTTGCCGCGATCAGTTCGCTCAAAACTTCGGCGCGGCTTCGCGTTCCCGCCGGCGTCTGCGGGTCGGCCATGATCATGTCGGTCCATTTTCGAGCCGCGACCATATCGCCGGCCTTCCAGGCGGAAAGCGCCAAAATCTCGCGCGCGGTGTGGCGGAACGTGCGATCGGTCGCTGTCAACGGCTCAAGCCGGGCGAGAAGCTCGGAGTAAGGCGCGGTATCGACCAGCAAATAGCCAGCGCGCACCGCCGCCAAATCCTGGATCACTTGCCCGGCATTCTTGTCGGCGGCGATGTCGTCGTAAGCCTGGACAGCGGCCTTGCGGTCGGTCGGCGCAAGTTGAGCGGCTTCCCGTAGCCGCGCTAGAATGCGATATCCGGCGGTACCGTCGGCGGCGAGCTTGGCGAAGGCCGCTTCGGACTCCTGATGTTTGCCGCCTTCCGCAAGCTCGACGGCCTGTTCGAATGCCGCGCCGGACCGCGCCGCCTGCTTGCCTTGCCACCATTCATAGCCGCGCCACGCGCCGACGCCCGCCACAATGACCAGGCAGAGCGCGATGAGGTAATTTCCGTAGCTCTCCCACAGCTTTTTGAGCTGTTCGCGACGGACTTCCTCATCGACTTCATTGAATATGTCGGTCACGCAACCCGTCCCCCAGCCTTAGCCCCAGCACTCATTCATTTGCCCGGAAGAATTGGGCCCGGAAGCCTCGCGCCGGTTCCGGCTCAGAAACGAGCCTGCTTGTCCTACAGAACCTGGACAAAATCAAAGAATTCGCTCATCCGGAGGCCGTAAAGCCTTGTCGCAACTAGTTTAATGATATGGCACGAGCAAGGCAAAACGCGGTCTGGCGGCTGCGACCATTCAACATAGTTTAGACCGTTTCAGGCCCGCGACGGGCCTTTACCACGCTCGCGGAGCTTGGTCACGGCGGACCCCACAGCGGGCTTGCGCATGGGGTAGACGTGGTCCGGCGCCGGGAACTTGCGCATGCGCACTTCGTCGGCATAGCTTTTGATCGCCTGCTCGATCGAGGGACCCAGATCGCCGAAGCGCTTGACGAATTTCGGCACCCGCGGCGACAGGCCGAGCATATCCTCCAGCACCAGGATCTGGCCGTCGCAGGCGGCGCTGGCGCCGATGCCGATCGTCGGGATTGCAACCTGCGCGGTAATGCGGCGGGCGAGCGGTTCGGCAATGGCTTCGAGGACGACGGCAAATGCCCCGGCATCCGCCACCGCGCGCGCATCCGCTTCGATTGGCGCCCAATCGCTCTCGTCGCGTCCCTGGGCGCGAAACGAGCCGATCGTGTTGATCGCCTGCGGCGTCAAGCCGACATGGCTCATGACCGGCACGCCGCGTTCGACCAGAAAAGCGATGGTCTCTTCCATCCGCCGGCCGCCTTCGATTTTGATCGCGCCGCAGCCGGTCTCCTTCATCACCCGCGCCGCCGAGACGAAAGCTTGCTCCTTCGATGCTTCGTAAGAGCCGAACGGCAGGTCGACGACCACCAACGCCCGCTTGGAGCCGCGCATCACTGCATGGCCCTGCAGGATCATCATGTCGAGCGTGACCGGGACGGTTGTTTCGAGCCCATGCATCACCATGCCGAGCAAGTCGCCAACGAGAATAACGTCGCAATGAGCGTCGACGAGCCGCGCTGTGTGCGCATGATAGGAGGTCAGGCACACGATCGGTTCACCGCCCTTGCGGGCGAGGATGTCGGGCGCGGTCAGCCGCCGTATTTCGTCTTGCGCCGACATCGTCAATGTCCAAACGCCGGCGTTCCGAACGCCGGCACGCCGATGACGATCGGGTGAAATACGAAACCGAGCGCCAAATATATGATGGTGCCGACGATGATGGCGATAATATCGTTTTTGGTTCCACCCACCGGAATTGGCGGTGCGCCTGGGTCGGCGCGGCGTTTCAACGTGATGCGGTCAAACACCGCCCAAGCCAGCACCGCGCCGAACAGAATGATGCCGCCGAGATCGCCGTTGGCGCATAAATGCGCGAACGCCCAGGTCTTGACCCCGGCCAGCATCGGGTGCTTGAGCACGCGTTTGATATTGCCGGGAATGTAGGCGGCGGCGACCATGATGCTGGCGGGCCACATCAGAATCACCACGATATGGCGCGTCCAGGACGGTGGATTCCACAGGACGATCATGCCAGCCGAGCGATAGTCGGCAAACCCGTAGGCGATGAGGAGGATCCCGACGATCGCGACCACGGAGAACAGGCCGCGATACGGCCATTCGCCGATCCGCGCGACCAGTGCCGCGCGCCGGTCGCGCATCGTCACAAAGACATGCGCGCCGAGAAAGATAACAAGACCGAGGATTTCTTCCGCAAGTCCCATAAAAGGCTCGCCTTTCACTTCAGGGCCGCGATCATGGCGACGGCGTACCTAATGTCAATGACGCAAGCCCGGGCTCATGAGGCGTAACGCTTGCCGCGGTCGATATATCCCGCCGTATCGACGAGAACTTCGCGTTCCTTGAAGGAAACCATATCGCCACGCATCGACGCCGCGCTGCCGTCGCGGCCAATCGCCGCCAGCACGCGCTGCATGGCCTTGACGGCGGCGCGCTGGGTATCGCTCGGGATGATGACGACGTGATAGCCCAGCGCTTCGAGCCGCGACACCGGTACAAGCGGCGTCTTGCCGCCCTCAAACATATTGATGAGCTTCCAACCCGGCAGGCGCTTTGCAACCTCGGCAATTTCGGCCTCCGAACTCGGCGCCTCAACAAAGCTCACGTCGGCGCCCGCCTCGAGATAGTCCGACGCGCGATCGATGGCGGCGGAGAACCCTTCAACGGCGATTGCGTCGGTCCGCGCGATGATGATGAAGTCGGGATCGTGCAAGGCATCGCGCACGGCTTTGAGCTTCTCCACCATTTCGGCCGCCGGCACGAGGCTCTTGTCGTCGTAGTGACCGCACTTCTTCGGAAAGGTCTGATCCTCGAGATGAAACCCGGCGACGCCGGCGCGCTCGAAGGCGCGCGCGGCGGCCTGGGCATTGAGCGCATTGCCGTAGCCGGTGTCGGCGTCGGCAATGAGCGGCACGGCTACGACGTCCACCATCGAAGCGAGCCGTTCGACGATCGTGCTCATGGACAACAGCCCGAGATCTGGCACCCCGGCCGAGCGCGCGATGGCGCCGCCGCTTGCGTAAATCGCCGGGAAGCCCGCCTGTTCGACAAGCCGCGCCGACAGCCCATCAAAGGCGCCCGGCGCGACCGCGATGCGGCCCGATGTCAGCATGGTCCTCAATTTCGTCGTGGCGCGCACGGCTTCCCCCGCTTCGCTTTGGCTCTCGTCGCTTCGACTTGTTGCACGCGCATGATACGTCTTGCACCGGGAAACGCGAAGGAAGATCGATGAAACGCAGCATCATAGCGGTCCTCGCCGTCCTGTTCGGCACGCTTTGCGCGGCCGCACAGGATTGGCCGACCACGCCGGTCCGGATCATCGTTCCGTTCGCGGCCGGAGCGACGCCCGACATCGTGGCGCGGCTGATCGCCGATTATCTGCGCGACAAGTCCACGGCGCCCGTCATCGTCGAGAACAGGCCCGGCGCAAGCGGCAATACCGGCACCGATGAGGTCGCCAAAGCGGCGCCGGACGGCTCGACACTTGGCGTGAGCATCGGCGGGCCGCTGGCGATCAACACCGTGCTGTTCAGCAACCTGCCCTACGATCCCAAAAAGGATTTGACGCTCATTACCATGCTGGTGACGCAGCCGAGCGCGCTTGCGGTCAATACCAGCCTCGACGTGAACACCACGCGGCAACTTGCCGATCTGATCGCGCGCAATCCCGGCAAATACGCCTATGGTTCGATCGGCACCGGTTCGCTGTCGCAACTCGCCATGGAGGCGATCGCGCTGAAGAGCGGTACGCAACTCGTGCACGTTCCCTATTCCTCGTCGCCGCAGGCGATGGCGGCGCTTCTTCGCAACGATGTACAGATGGTGTGTCTGCCCGCGATCTCGGTCGTGCCGCAGCTTGGCTCGGGCAAGATCAAAATCCTCGCCGTGACGACGGCCGCGCGCTCCGCACTGTTACCCGGTATTCCGACGCTGAAGGAAGCCGGCATCGACGTCGAAGCCGATGCCTGGATGGGTCTCATCGCACCGGCCGGATTGCCCGGCTACACCGTCGAGCGCATCCGCGGCCTAGTCGCCGAGGCGATCGAGACGCGCGCGATCCGCGAAAAGCTGACGGCGCAAGTGATGGAGCCCATTCCCGATACGCCAGCCGAATTCCGCGCCCGGATCGACGCCGATATCGCCCGGTGGACGCCAGTGATCAAGGCAGCCAAGATCAAAATCCAATAGCGAGTGGCGAAAGGCAAGCGGCAAATCGGAGCATTTTTTGCTCGTCACTCACCGAGGCAATCTCGACAAGGTCGTGCAGCATGCAAGCGCGCCGACGCGATCGTCAAGAAAACATACTGTTGCATTCGCGCCAGGGCTCTGGAGAGCACCGGCCGGTCGACATCAACGTGCCGGTCGATGACAGCTGGATTGGCTCTTTCCATTAGCCATGACATCATCGTCAAGCCATGGCGGGTCTGGACTGCTTTCATAGAATGTGACCGACGCAAACCGGAACATGAAAGAAGATTTTGATCCATTCGGCTTGTGGAAGTGGTTAGGGTTCCGAAGAAGGCGCGCCGCCGCCGCAGCGCAGCCGGTTATGACTTTCTTCTACGTGCTTTGGGAGCAGCCCCTAGTTTGCGTTATTTCGTCGGGATCCACGCTGATGAGCGGCGTGAGCCTAACCCTCGCCTACGCGGCCGGCCGCCCGTGCACTATTCTCGCACGCCCGAGCTGGAACCTGCCCGAACTGAGCGGCGATATTGCCGCCGTTGATCGATGGCTTCGGCGGGAGTGTCCGCACACGAGGCTTGTGTCGATGACGACGACGGAAACTGACGCTGCGCTCATGGGCGACCTCGGTGTAGAGGTGCTTCACGCTCACAACTTGGCGTTCATTGACGAACGTATCTATTATCCTGAACCTGGCGCGACCAAGCTATTCGACGCCGTGCACAACGCCCAGACCAAATCTTTCAAGCGTCACGAGCTGGCCTACGGCGTCCGCAATCTTGCCCTCATTACCTACGACGAACTGGGTGCGTCGGAGACTGTCGCCAATCTCGTGCAGCGATATCAGGACCTGCGCTATGTCAATTATTCGGAGCGCATTGGTTCCCAAATGCTGGACGGTCATCAGATTCGCCGGGTCGTCAGCCAAGCCTGCTGCGGCCTCGCCCTGTCGGAGCTCGAAGGACCAAACAATGCCTCGATGGAGTATTTTTTATGTGGCGTCCCGCTCGTGACGACGCCCGCAAAGGGGGGTCGTGAAGCCATGTACGATCCACGCCACGTTGCCATAGTTGAACCGACACCGCAGGCGGTTGAGGCTGCCGTAGCCGCATTCGTCGCCAGTGCGCCAACCGCACAGGAAATCCGCCGGAGCGCTCTGGCCACAGCCCGGCCACACCGCGAGCGCCTGATCGCCTGGCTTTCCGGCATCGTCGGCGAGGACCTGTTTAAACACGCCGACGAAAACCTCCGGCTACCACAGTTCCATGACAAGTTGCGCCAACTCTGGCGCCTCGAACCACGGCCCGACGGTCGCCTCGAAGCCCACAAAATAGGCGGCTTTCCAGGGTTGACGAGGTGATGGAATAGAATGCTCCGTGCCGCACGTTGGCAAGCTTTGACGGAGAGTAATTGCGTTGAACCTTGTTCAGGCGGGGGAAACCACAGAATGAAACTTTTCAGTTGGCAAACATTCGTAAACTTACGATGGGCCCATCCAACCAACTCCGCAATGGTATCGCCTCCGAGTCGAAATCGGTCTAAGTCCGATATGTAACCAATTAACCCTGCCGGCCCCGGATGAGCTCGATGCTGCCTTCGCAAAGCTGGCAGAGCGTGTGGAGCCGATTGCTCGCTACCTAGAAGCTTTTGACAGAGGCGCATTCGTTCATCCTGACGGGCGCGTCGATCCCCTCTTCGGGATTCTAATCACGCCTGCTGAGGCCGCCTTGATCTCTCATCTTTGCCGGTGCTGTCCATCGCCACTCTCTGTAGAGACAGGGTTTGGCATGGGCACATCCACTACTGTCATTCTAGGCACACGGCGCTTTCTGGGAGCACCATTCGAGCATCTCGTGTTCGATCCCTTTGGCCTTGTGGACGGGCGCGGCACAATCGTTAAATCGTATCTAACGGCAGAATTCGGAAGCAAGTTCCAACGAGTGAGAGAACGATCCGAAATCGGGCTAGCAAAGCTCTTAGATAAGCGTGGTGAAGGTGCAGCAGGCCTAATTTTTATCGACGGCGATCATCATTTCGAGCACGTCATAACGGATTTTATGCTGGCCGACCTGCTTTGCTGCGACAACGGTTTCATTATTTTTCACGATGCTCTATTTCCGTCGATTAAGTCGACGATCAACTATATCAGCTCCAACCGCACCAATTATGCAGTATCTCAAATAGGGCCACTGAACATGTCGGTGCTGCAGAAGCGCGGCCCCGACCGCCGCGAATGGCAGGCCTTTACGCCATTCGTCGTACCAAATCGGCACGATTGGAGCGCCGCTAGCTCAAACTTGTCGACCGAGGTGGAATAATTAGAGCGGATTCCGGTCATGTAGAAGCATAGCCTGCATGCCTGAAGTAATTGGCGCATTCTTGACGGCTGAAGGTGGCCGTGAGGGTGCCGATCCTGCGGCAGAGACGTGGGATGGTTCGCTCGGCTGCTTTGCGTAGATGGGCTTTCAGTTTGCTGAAGGCCTGCTCGATCGGATTAAGGTCCGGCGAATATTTCGGAAGATATCGCAGCATCGCACCTGCAGCTTCAATCAACTCCCGCACGCCGGCGACCTTGTGGACGGGGAGGCTGTCCATAATCACAGTGTCGCCGCGCTTGAGTGTCGGAACAAGACATCGTTCGAGATAGGCAATGAAGGCTGCTGCATTCATCGGTCCATCCAGCACGAAGGGCGCGACCATCGCGCGACGGCGCAAGCCGGCGATGAAGGTGATCGTCTTCCAATGCCCGTGCGGCACATGGTCGATCAACCGAATGCCGCGCCGGCAGCGGCCTCGAAGCCGTACCATGGCGGTGTTGGTCGAGGTCTCGTCGATGAACACCAGCCGGGCCGGGTCAAACATGCCCTGTTCTCGCATCCAGCGCCGCCGTGCGCGGGCCACGTCCGCTCGCTCTTGCTCCGCCGCCCGCAGGCTTTTTTTTGAAGCTGATGTTATGTCGCTTGAAGAACCGCCATACCGCACTGCGGCTGCCAGCGATCCGTCGCTTGCGCATCGCCACGACGATTTCATCCAGCGTCAAATCCGGTTGCGCGACAATCAGCGTCAGCAAAAAGTCCGCGCGCTCCTCCAGCGCGGAGATGCTGCCTCCGCTCGGCTTGGCCGCAACGCTTCCGGTTTTGCGCCAGCGCTGCATCCATTTGATCGCCGAGCTGGCGCTGACCTCGAAGCGCTCGGCTGCCTCGCGCCGCGACGCCCCCAATTCCACCGTTTCCACCACGCGCTCGCGCAAGTCCAAAGAACAAGGTTTCGGCATCGATCGACCTCCAAAAATCGAATCAATGCCGCTAAACTCCATCATCCAAACATCCCAGGGAATACCCCAATTCAATCTAGCCGAAACATGCTCTAGTAGCCTTGAAAGAGTCTGCCACTCCAGACCGCATTATGTCGTAAATGCGTGGGTGCCCTTTGATTGGAATTACTCCTCCTCCGCTGAATTTCGACCTAGGGATTACTTACGAATTCCGGCCCTGGATAAGAGGTGTAATTTCGCGAAGGGTAGCCTTTTATGACAGGCCATGGAAACGATTTCGGCGACGTGCTTGAATTCCATCAGAGATCGCAACTCGCGTATGACAGTGCGTTCACCGAAGACTTCGACCAGAAGCGGATATTTTTTTGCCAGGGCACGTTTGACGTCAGCCGCAACGAAAACCAATTCAACAAATAACAAATCGACCGAGTGGTTTCCCATCATTTCGAGAAGGCGAAAATACCGCGCCGGTGGGCTGATAATCTCCAAAATTCGCTCAGCCCTCTCGATAATGACAATCAGCAAAAGCCTCTTCGCGGCACTATTGCGCAAATATGCTTCTTCGTTGCCGGATCGAATGCCTCTTAGTTGGGGTAGACGTGAGTGGTCATTCGCGCCGTGGATCCTGTAGGCGGACAGGGGTGTCCCGATGATATTGGCGCCAGTGACGGCAAACAGCGGTATAAGAAAACTATCCGGGCCGCCGAAAAATGGCGCTTGAGAGGGATCCGGTGCGAGCACAGACAACATTTCACGTCTGATCACATTTGCCGAGCCGGCAGACCAGCACCACCGGCCATGTGATGCGGGGGCGTGGAAGGTCACGGCGCGGAGGAATTCGTAATCCAAATCACTTACCGGCGGCAGGCTTAGCTCGCGGACTTGCGGCAGGCATTTTAGAAACTTGCGGCGATCTTCATCGTCGAGAACGTAGTGGTGCCCAGAAATAATCTCATCATCTGCGCCGATAGTAACGACGTAGTTTGAGGTAAAACTTGCTGGCGTGTTGGTTGCTAGATGCACCTGTATGTGGCTCGACAAGAAATTATCGAACAATACATCGTCGGCGTCGAGGAAGTTGATAAATCGGCCATTCAATGTTCGAAAGACCTCTAAGAACGCGCCCAGCTGTCCAAGGTTTTCGGGAAGCTGAAACAAACGGAACCGGGCATCGTCGCCAATCGCCTTGGTGATGACGGCGACGCTGTTGTCCGTGGATCCGTTATCGACGACGACGCATTCGAAGTGCGGGTAGTCCTGCCGCTTGACGGAATCGATCGCGGCGCCGACGTACCGGGAATAATTCCAATTGACGATGGCGACTGAGACGAGCGGATATTTGCCATGCCACCCGCGTAAATGAATTTCAGGGGTGCCATCGACCTCCTCCGGCGTCAAAAGGAGAGGCGTTTGCGCATCCTTGCGCGCCGAGGGAGAGATGAGGTGCGGGGCGGTCACGGCGTTAAGCTACTACTATAATTCCATTGCGCTGAGCTGAGCCGCCCCCACTTATTAATATGCGGCGGACCACAGGCTCGGCGCGACACTACCCCAAACCGTGTTGCCGGCAAAGTCCGGGCACTCGACCCGCCAAAGCACCTCCTCTGCCGCCATTCTACCCGCGCTCTCGGCATGACCGGCAATTCTCGGTAGCTTCGCATCACCGAGTTCGCGCGCTGTAATACGCGCGAGAAATCGATGGCACTCAATCAGACGCGCGGCCGGTCGCGTACTTCCTTGTCGCCACGCTCGGACTGTTGTTTTACACATCGTCGTTCACGCAGCCGACGTTCAGGACCGTGATGGTGCTTTCGAGCTGCTGCCGCGGGCGCGAAGAATGTTTCCCGTTCCTGGACCGCATTTTTGGCAATGGTAGATCGGCAGGACGCAAGCTGGCTTTGCGCGTGTGAGGCAGTAGTGTAAATTATCGAGCAATCAAACGCTGTGGACTTAGCGGCGCTGCGCAATCGGTAGATCCTTGAGAGATCCTCGCGTGGATCGGTCGCACTTTTCAACTGGCTCGCGACATCGAGCGCTTCGCGATAACCGCCCCCGTGCTCATCCCTATTACCGTGACTCGCGTCATGCTTAGAAGCCCGCCGCAGATTACTCGGCAAATCCAAACAATCCGAATAAGTTGTTAGACAATTGACGATGATTGGAGGTCGAGTACCATGAAACCGCAGATCCGCGTAGCATTCAAATATTTTTGGCCGACATTCAAAGCTCAGCATTTTCGCGATTTCTTCCCATTCGTCTACGAAAAATACGATCTTTCGCCATCGCAAACCCCCGAAGTGATTTTCTACTCCGTATTCTCCCCGGATTTCTATACCGATGCTCGGTACCGTGCACCACTCGATCGCTACCCGGCAGGAAATTATATCCGCGTCTTCCTCACAGGAGAGAATTTTGAACCAGATCTGGGCAACTGTGAATTCGCGATTACCTTTTCGACGCTTGTTGATCACCCCAATCATTTGCGGCTGCCGCTCTGGGTCTACGAAAATCGCAGCTGGGGCTATGGTCCCGAGCGCCTGGTGAAAGACAGGAACACAGACTGGGAAAAGGTAGGGCGGGAAAAAACCTCATTCTGCAATTTTGTTTATAGCGCTCAAGTTCCGCACCGGGATGCGATCTTTCAATTGCTTAAGCAGTATAGACATATTGATGCGGCAGGACCCCGTCTTAACAACATGTCTGGCTGGATACTTCCGAGAGTGCCGCACCGGCTTCATCCGAAAATAGAGTTTTTTCGCCGATATAAGTTCACGCTTGCGATTGAGAACATGCTGTGGCCGGGATATATGACAGAAAAACTTGTCGATCCGATGTACGCGTCTAGCATTCCAATTTATGTCGGTGATCCGCAGGCAAGGCTAACATTCAATCCAGCAAGCTATATCGACTTTAGCTGCTTTCGAAACATGAAAGAGATGATCGAATTCGTGCGTGAGGTGGATAATGACTACGAGCTCTACATGAAGATGCTAGCAGCGCCATTCTATCGCGATAATGCGATCCCACAATTTGCACAGGACGACACTTCTCTTGCCTTCTTCGACCGCATTGCGGAAGCTGTATTGACCTCGAGGTAAACGCAAACGCCAATAATAGAACGCGGCGTGCTCGCGGCGGCGGCGTCAACGCCGAACCGGCACAGCGGCATGGCGACAAATGGTCTTCAATATGATGATCGAGTACTAACAAACATTGCCGCCGAGTTCGGCCGGAAGTCCCTGCTCGATCGGTCCCGATTCAATTCGGCGGCTGGCGTCCGGGAAGCGGTTGGAATTCGGCGTGGCGCGATCTCCGGTAACATGAAGGTATCGTTTCAGGCAGCGAGGTCAATTGGCTGATCGATGAGTTTTGTTGAGAGCGTCTGCCAACCATCGACCTTGCGCATATTGATCTGGCCCGATGCGAGCAACGCCCAGAACAACATCGCCGCGGTATCTGCCGATGGCAGCACGGTTTGGGTTTTGATTCGCCGCTTGAACTCCTCGTGCAGTCGTTCGATCGCATTGGTGGTCCGCGCGCTCCGCCATTGGCTTGGCGGCAGTCGTGTGAAGGTGAACAGCCGGTCGCCGGCTTCCTCCAGGCTGTCGACGACGGCACGGTGCTTGAGCCTCCATTTGCGGATGAAGGCCTTGCGGCGCGCTTCGATTTCTTGACGCGTCGCCGCATAGATCATGTCGTTATAATCCGCAGTGATCTCGTCATGCAGACGCTCTGCTGTTGCACGCGATCGTTCATCCCGCCGACATCCAGGATCGCGACGGCGGCGTCCTGCTGCTTGCAACCCTGTTCGGGATGTATCCGTTCTTGAAGAAGCTGTTTGCCGACGGCGGCTATCAGGGGCCGGAATTCCACAAGGCGCTCGCGAAAATCCTGCCTCACCTCGAAACTGAAATCGTCAGGCGCTCCGATCAGGCGTAGCCATCCGGCGTAGGCCGCGGGCATTGCAATCGGGCTTTTTTACCGATCCTGGAGCGTCGGATTGTCTTTGTTGATTTTGATCAGTTCGATCAGAGTCTCAATTCCGAAGTCGGTGAACGCCATCACGGCATCTTCGCCACGCCCACGGATCCATATCACGCCGTCCTCGGTGTCCATTTCGCAGGCGACCTCAAACAGCCGGTCTTCGCTTTCGCCGAGATCCGCCGCGACGCGGTCGATGGTTGTGACGTGAGAGACTTTGTTGACGTGCATGATCAGGCCGCACGAGCGGAGATTGCCGGACTTTGTTTCGCCCAATGCCAGGGCAGCAGCTCATCAAGCCGATGCGCGGGATGGGTGGCGATGCGCGAGAGGACGTCGGCGAGCCAAGCTTGAGGATCGACGTCGTTCATTTTTGCCGTGACGATGATGCTGTACATGGCGGCAGCGCGCTGTCCGCCGCGGTCGGAGCCAGCGAATAGCCACGACTTTCTTCCAAGGGCTATTCCGCGCAACGCTCGTTCCGCTGCATTGTTTGACAAGCAGATGCGCCCATCGTCGAGGAAGCGGGTGAACGCGGTCCAGCGCTTGAGCATGTAATTGGCGGCCTTGACCAGGTCATGGCCGCGCGAGAGCCGGGCGGCCTGCTCCTGCATATAGACTCGAAGATTATCGACCAGCGGTCGGCTCAAGTTTTGTCGGACCGCCCAACGCTCCTGCGGACTCTTGCCATTGATCGACCGCTCGATCTCGAACAGGGCGTCGATGCGATGAACGACCTCGATCGCGATCGGCGATAGAGGGATCTCCTTTTTGCCGGCGGCCCTGCGACGCGCGTTCTCCTCGAGATCCGCCATGGCGAAGAAGGGACGCCGCGCATGCACCCAGCACGCCGCCTCTCGGACTGGGCCGGGCTTGCGATCCGCCAGATAGAGCTTGTTGTAGCCGTCATAGGCGTCCGCCTGCAGGATGCCGGCATATCCCGCCAGATGCGCCTGCGGATGCTCGCCCCGGCGATCGCGCGAGTAGTAGAACATCGCCGCGGGCGGCCCGACGCCGCCGAAGGGTTTGTCGTCTCGAACATAAACCCAGCACCGCCCGGTATCGGTCTTGCCTTTGGCCAGAACCGGCACAGTCGTATCGTCGCCATGCAGGCGCTCGGCCGCCATCACATGAGTTTCCACAAGGCGAAGCAGCGGATCGAGCGCCGTGCAGACCGAGCCCACCGCGTCGGCCATGGTCGACAGCGCGATTGGCACGCCTTCCAGGGCATAGCGCTCGGCCTGACGGTTCAAAGGCTGGTGCTGACCGAACTTCTCGAACGCGATCATCGCCAGCAGGCTCGCCCCCGCCCATCCTCGCGCGATGACATGGAACGGCGCTGGCGCTTGCGAGATCTTCTCGCAGTCGCGGCAGCTGAACTTCTCCCGCACCGTCTCGATGACCTTCCACTGCCGAGGCTGCGATTCCAGCGTCCGGGTAATGTCCTCGCCGAGTTTGCGAAGGCGGCTGCCACCGCAACACTCGCATGCCGTCGGCGGATCGATCACCACGCGCTCGCGGGGAAGGTGATCGGGGAATGTATTGCGCTCGGGACACCGACGCGTAAATCCGGCGACCGTGGTCGTCCTGGCGACGGCTTTCTCCGCCGCCAGTTCGTCTTCCGTGGCGCTGGCTTCCAGCTCTTCGAAGTCGAGCGCCAGTTGATCGATCAGGCGCGCCGAGCGTTCAGACCGCTGCCCATAGACCTGACGCTCCAGTTTCGCGATCCGAAGCTTCTGCTGGGCGATCAGCGCCATGTCTTCCGACGCTTTCGCGCGTGCGACCGCCAGTTCCGCCGCAACTTCCTGGCCCTTGGTCTGCGCAACGGCCAGCGCCGCTTTCAGGGCGGCGTTTTCTCGGACAAGCACGGAGTGAGCGGTATCCATGAGACGAAGTAAATCATAATTCGCGTGATTTGAGGCGCCCTAAAATGCACGCGCCCCAAATTTTTCCACCTCAATCCGCTCACGCTAACCAGCGCTTTTAGGCCGCCACGTCAGTTGCGGATTTCGCCAGTCTATCCCTTCGAGCATGTACGCCATCTGTGCCGCCGAGATCGACACCGCGCCACCTGATGCCGAAGGCCATATGAACTTTCCGCGGTCCAGTCGTTTGGCGTATAGCGATAGCCCGATGCCATCGTGCCAGAGGATCTTGGCGAGATCGCCGCGACGACCTCGGAAAATATAAAGATCGCCGGCATGGGGATCACGGTTCAGAACTCTCTTGAACCTGAAGCGCCAGACCCTGCATGCCGCGCCGCATGTCGGTATGCCCAGTCGCAATCCACACCCTGACGCCGCTCGGAATCGGAATCATTGCCGCGATAGCGCCTTCAAAACTCGCGCCAGTGCCGCCGTCTCGACATCAGCCCACACGATGATCCGGTCGCCTTCCGAAAGAACGATTTCCATCCGGCCGGCCGCGTCCGGGCAATGCCCTTCCGTGGCCAATCCCCGCGCAATCGTCACGGGAACGATTTCCACCGGATCCTTCCGCTCAGTCGACTCAACGCCCATCTGGCGACGCCACGTGAACAAGAGATTGGCGTTGAGCTCGTGACGTCGAGCGACCTCGGCGATCGATGCCCCTTCCTGAAGACTCTCGTCAACGATCCGACGCTTCTCGTCTCGCGTCCAGGATCGACGTCTGCGCTCACCCGGCGCAAAATTACTGCCAGTGCCAACCGACATCAGAGATAGTGTCCATCATCCAAATAGTGGACACGACCATCGTGCCACTCCTCAGACAGCTATCTCCAATATCGAGACCAATGCCAGGCGGCCGCCGGCGGAGGGATACGATCAGGCCAAAGGATTTGTGGTGCTTCGACGTCGCTGGGTCGTGGAGCGCACCCTTGCTTGGCTCAACCGCTGCCGCAGGCTCGCCAAGGATTGGGAGAACCTCAATCGCAAGGCGCTCGCGTTCTTGCGCCTCGCATCAATCCGCCTCATGCTCCGAAAACTTTGTAATCCTACTTGATGTTCCCGGACGAACTCTAATACCAACTCTCGGAGAGACTGACTCAGCTTGGCATCACGGATACAGCAGTCGTTGCAAGGGCAACTATCTGAAATAAAATAGCAATTTCACGTTCGATCGCTGCGCCATGGCCGAGTTCGATGAGTCAATGTTTCCGAGTGTTGGTATAAGACGGCATTTATCAGCGTAATGAGGAGTGTCCCTCCGAGCAATTCCAAAAGCTTTGGGTGGAATTGAGGCTACGACAGGATCCCGGTATCGAGTGCTGTAAGCGTATGCGTAACAGCTTTCCAAGAGCGTTGGCGCCATGGAGCCAAGTTTATCATCCTTTCGGCACTGAGCATATTCCTTGAGGCTGGACGCTTTGAGAGCGATTGCATCCAAACCTGCTCCGAGATCGCATTATTTGGAATGCCCGATGTTTGCTATTGCGGCGTGGATCAAGCGTACCGCGGCCCGCGCGGCCGCAACAAAAACACTCGTGTTCGTCAGATGCGGAACGAAAACTATTTCCTCTGGCACATTTTGTGCCGCGTATGTTACCTCGGTCTCCGGATCGGTCTGTTGGGACAAACAAAAGGGCATTCCAAATAAGTGAAGCCACAATCTCTCTAATACATATCCATAGGCGGGATGACTCATCGTGGCTTTGTGTAGCAACGCCAAACTTTGATTTGGCAAGGCACGCACTAACTCGTTATTGACTGCAAATTGCCCTCCATATGAAAACTTGCCAACAAGATTTAAGCTGGCTTCTTTGGCTATATTCGCAAGTTTGCACTTGTTCAAAAAATGGGCGGCTATATTTGTTCCTTCTTCCAGCCTATGTATTTCGCGGTAGTTATTACCAATGTTGAATGCCCCTGCATCGTAAAAATGCAGAGGATTCCACGTCATTAGAGAAAAATATTCTGCTCTTATCCGCGGTCCATCGCGCATTTTACCATTATAGTTATTTAATACAGCCGCTGGCGGGATATTCTCGTCGTGGCGCCACTGCCACGATAACGGTTGGACGCCCTGCCATAAGTGGCACTCATTAAGAAGGTTGATAAAGTCTGGGCTGTGTTCAAATGGATCTCCTTGGCAAAACACCGTGTAGTTGTCACGTCCGAGATGATGTTGCATGTGCCAGAGGTAACTTTCTGCCTCTCGTCCCACATTGTTTCTATTTAGAATGTTTGCAGCGCGTCTGATAACTTCCAATGTTTTAATTTCGGCGCCCTTGTTGTAAATATGGACCTTAAACTCAGTCGGTATCTTAACGACCCAATCGAGATTTTCTTCGTATCGCGCTATAACGATATCGTTCATTTTAGTTCCCCGTACAGAAAAACTTTCGAATCCCTTTTGGATACCGTCTTCACTACGTAAGGGATGTTAGAGCGGATTCCGGTCATGTAGAAGCATAGCCTGCATGCCTGAAGTAATTGGCGCATTCTTGACGGCTGAAGGTGGCCGTGAGGGTGCCGATCCTGCGGCAGAGACGTGGGATGGTTCGCTCGGCTGCTTTGCGTGGATGGGCTTTCAGTTTGCTGAAGGCCTGCTCGATCGGATTAAGGTCCGGCGAATATTTCGGAAGATATCGCAGCATCGCACCTGCAGCTTCAATCAACTCCCGCACGCCGGCGACCTTGTGGACGGGGAGGCTGTCCATAATCACAGTGTCGCCGCGCTTGAGTGTCGGAACAAGACATCGTTCGAGATAGGCAATGAAGGCTGCTGCATTCATCGGTCCATCCAGCACGAAGGGCGCGACCATCGCGCGACGGCGCAAGCCGGCGATGAAGGTGATCGTCTTCCAATGCCCGTGCGGCACATGGTCGATCAACCGAATGCCGCGCCGGCAGCGGCCTCGAAGCCGTACCATGGCGGTGTTGGTCGAGGTCTCGTCGATGAACACCAGCCGGGCCGGGTCAAACATGCCCTGTTCTCGCATCCAGCGCCGCCGTGCGCGGGCCACGTCCGCTCGCTCTTGCTCCGCCGCCCGCAGGCTTTTTTTTGAAGCTGATGTTATGTCGCTTGAAGAACCGCCATACCGCACTGCGGCTGCCAGCGATCCGTCGCTTGCGCATCGCCACGACGATTTCATCCAGCGTCAAATCCGGTTGCGCGACAATCAGCGTCAGCAAAAAGTCCGCGCGCTCCTCCAGCGCGGAGATGCTGCCTCCGCTCGGCTTGGCCGCAACGCTTCCGGTTTTGCGCCAGCGCTGCATCCATTTGATCGCCGAGCTGGCGCTGACCTCGAAGCGCTCGGCTGCCTCGCGCCGCGACGCCCCCAATTCCACCGTTTCCACCACGCGCTCGCGCAAGTCCAAAGAACAAGGTTTCGGCATCGATCGACCTCCAAAAATCGAATCAATGCCGCTAGACTCCATCATCCAAACATCCCAGGGAATCCCCCAATTCAATCTAGCCGAAACATGCTCTAGTGCGTCAGCCGTTCAATTCATTTCCAGATATGGCAATACGTCCGCAGGACGTCAGTCAGGGGCGGGATAGTCGGGAACGTTGTCGACCAACTTGCCGAGCAAACGGTAATATCTTTGTCGGGTGGAAGGTGGGGCTCGTCGATAGGCGACGTATGCAACCCGGCCAACTCGCGCTGGCCAACCGAGCGGCAAATCATGCCAAACGTAGCAATCACGGCAATCATTGCAAAGGCATTCAAGCTCGTCGGGCGAATTTATCAAGCTCTCGATAAATTCGGTTTCGCCGCCCCGGCTACCACTCTGATACGGCCACAGATCGCCGATCACGTCGAAGAGAAGCTTGGCGTTGAACGCAAACCCCGCCGTGTCAATAGGATACTTGCGGCTTTGCCAATCCGCATCCCAGCTAATGATGCGCCCATCACGCACGATCGGGCGTTCGATGCCTGTCGGTCCCAAGCAGCCGACGGGCAATATTCCTATCCGCCTCACCTTTCGCAGTTCATTGAATAGCGGTCGTTGATATTTGTTGTCGTCGTCGGCGAAATACACGATGCCATCGAGACGCTGATCGCAAATGTATTGAAGCGCCCGATTTCTCTGAGCATTGCCCCAGTGCCTGGTCGGGCCGTGCGCCATATAGATGTGCGAGATACCGCTCGCGACCAATAGCCGATTGACTTCGCGGTCGAGACCTGAGTCATCTTCAACGACGAGCCAAAGCAGATTGGGAACGTCGCGAAAATCCTTAACACAACGCTTGAGAAGTTTCAGTCTCTGGGGTCGCGCATATGTCGGCGTGACGAGCAATAATCGGATGTCGGTGCGCATCTTGCTGGTTGCCGCTACTAACCCCCACATAAATCAAGTACCTCCCAATTTACTCCCCGTCCTGGAATGAGGCATGTAACGCCTGTCAGAGCGCCGAACTCATTCCACTGACTTGTATGACTCTACCGAGAGTATTGTTGGTTATAGAAGTCGTCCGTATTGCTGGATGTCAACATGCATTATTCTCGGTAATAAGGTCGCCGCCGACCGCCCTCGCCGTAGCAGCGGCCACCTCATCCTGCCTGGCGCAGCGTACGTGCCACGCCGCGACCTTTACATCAACGCGGCCCGTCGAAAAAACTCGTCGATCTGATCAGACGTAAGACCGATGGCGTTTGCGAGCTTTATCAGGTCCGGATCGCCACGCTCGATGGTGTCCATCGTATACCAGGAATCCCGAACTTCGGCGCTGGCATTAGCAACGGCGGCTTCAACGAATGGTTTTAGCCCTGCCGCTGCGATGGCACGTCGTGCTTGTGTGGATCTAATCCGCAACGGAACAGAGTTGACCGGCGGAAAGTCAGTCATTCCGCTTATTTTGTCATACTCGGCGCGCCTCGCCATCGCCTCTTCAAGCGACCAGAACACTGCCAGCGTTTTAATCCTGTTCGTTTTAATTTGAGGCAGAAAGATCGTCTCGAACTTCCCTTGGGCATGGACGGCGCCCTCCCCTCCCCCCGATGGCCTCGCATGGATGATCGGACAGCAATCGATCACAAAGGTCCTAAGTGACCTTTTAAGTTCGGCCTCACCAATTTTCATCCAAATTGGCTCTAGTCCCCAGCCCGACTTGACAAAATCCAGCGCGTGGATCGCCGGTAGGTAAGCGCGCGCAAAGGCTTTGCCGCTGAAACCATTGGCCATAACCTCAACGATATTGGTCCGATGACAAAACACGCCGGGAATCTGTTTGGTGAGCTCCCATGAATAGTGCTCGTTTTGTATAGCGGGCTGAAAGACGTCGGCCTCCAATTTTTTTGCAGTCTCGAACAGCTTCTCTAGACCAGAAGCTCCATCGGGAAACCGAATGTCGTCGTCAGGCACCCAAATATAGTCATATTGCGTGAAGTCCATTTTCTTCCCGAAGAACATCTCGCTTAAAATGAAATTCCTCAGCAATTGGATTTTCAAGCCCGAGCCGTGGAAGAACTTATCGCTTGATTCGCGATATTGCTGCAGCCTTCCCTGATCTCCACCATAATAGATGACCCAAATATCATAGGATCGCGCGGCAGTTACCCATTCCGGATGCAACGAGTTATCGCCTGCCGCAACGATTACAAGATTTTTTCGTAACATCTTTTCTGGTTCGCGCTGAATCTGCGTGGAACTGCGTGAGGAGCGGGTATGGTTTGTCGCTACGACCAACTCTCTATCATGGCAGCCTTGCGAAATAGATCGTCGATCTGCTCCGACGTGAGTCCGAATGAGGTCGCCAGTGCGTTTAAATCTGGATCATCGCGGTCGATGGCGTCCGTCGTATACCAAAAATTCTGAATTTCGGCACTGGCGTTGGCTACCGCGGCTTCGACGAGCGACTGCAGCCCGGCCGCCAAGATGGTTTGTCTCGCCTGGAATGCTCTAATCCTGCTCGGAGCTTTCTGCACTTCAGTGAGATCAGAAGCGTCGAGCTCGTTGAATTCTGCACTCCTTGAGACGACCTCATCGAGTGAAGAAAAGACTTCGAATGTTTGATAGCGGTTCCTTGCAAACGGAGGAATAAATGTTCCCTCCCATCGGCCCTGATTATGTACGAAGCTTTCCCCGGCGCCGACCGGCCTCGTGTGGATTACCGGGCAGCAATCGATGACAAATGTTCGCAGCGCCCTTTGCAACTGCGCTTCCCCGATTTTCTTCAGCATCTGCTCCACGCCCCAGCCGGATTTCAAATAGTCCATTGCGTGGACCGCGGGCAGGTAAGCACGTGAGAAGATTTCTCCGCTAAAACCGTGCGCCATGATCTCCGCCAAATTTACCCGATGACAATATGCGCCTGGGATCCGACTGGTGCTCTCCTCGGAATAATGCTCATTCTGTATGGCCGGCTGAAAAATGTCGGCCTTCAACTTTTCGGCGGTATCGAATAACCTTTCCAGACCAGGAGGACCATCCGGAAAAGCAATGTCGTCGTCCGGGAACCAGACATAGTCATATCGTGCGAAATCGACGTTGTTCTTGAAAAAGAGCTCGCTCAAGATGAAATTTCTCGCAAGCTGAACCTTCAAACCAGAACCCTGGAAGATTTTGTCGCTTGATTCCCGATACTCTTTCAGTCGTGCCGGATCCCTCCCATAATAGATAACGCAAAGATCATAGGATCGCTCTGCGGCAACCCATTCAGGATGCAGCGAATTATCTCCGGCAGCAACGATGACAAGATTTTTTCTCATTGCGCGTCGCCTAGAGAGTGCCAAATATACTGTTACAGACGAAACTCTTCGCCAAGATAGATGCGACGGACATCTGGGTTTCGTAAGACTGCCTCAGTCGCACCATGAACAATAACGCGTCCCGCATCGATGATATAGGCTCGATTGACCAAACCTAGCGTTTCCCGGACGTTGTGGTCGGTGACCAAAACACCGATGCCGCGATAAGTCAGGTAGCTGACGATTGCGCGAATATCGTTGATGCCGATCTGATCGACCCCGGCGAACGGCTCGTCGAGTAGGATGAAGCTCGGCTTACTTGCGAGCGCTCGCGCAATCTCACAGCGCCTGCGCTCGCCGCCTGATAACTCAGCCCCAACGGCGGTTCGCAGTGACTCGAGGTCGAACTCCTGCAGTAAATGCTTGAGGCGGCGCTTCCTTGCTGTCGCATCCCTCTCGTGCATTTCGAGCACGAGCAAAATATTCTGCTCCACGGTGAGACCGCGAAAGATCGATGCCTGTTGCGGTAAATAACCGATACCGCGCAGTGCACGCTGAAATAGCGGCAGTTCAGTTACGTCGTTGTCGTCAAGGAGAATGCAGCCCTTATCCGCCGCGAGCGACCCGACGATCATCGAAAAGACTGTTGATTTACCTGCGCCATTGCGGCCGAGCAGACCGACGGCCTCGCCCCGTCGAATTTCAAGGCTCACGTCGCGGACGATGGGCCGGCCGCGGTAGGATTTTGAAAGTTCTTTTGTCCGCAACACCCTTCGAGTCGTGCTTTATTTTACCAATCGAACCATAAAGCGCCGGCGGCGCGCAGTGAGATTGGGGCTGTCAAGATTCGTCCTTGATGAAGCTTAAGGTACGTTCACGCGCTTCGTGGTCGGTGAATTGCTGAGGCGGCGATTTCATATAGTAGCTCGAAGGTCCGACCAGTGCGCCCCCAACGCCACGATCCAGTGCTAGTTTCGCACATCGAATTGCATCGATCACCACGCCCGCGGAATTTGGCGAGTCCCACACCTCCAGCTTAAGTTCGATGTTGAGCGGAACGCCTCCGAATGCAGTGCCTTCCATTCGAATATGGGCGAACTTGCGATCGCCGAGCCATGGGATGAAATCGCTTGGTCCGATGTGAATGTTCTCCGCAGTCAGCGGCACTTCCAGCTGGCTATTGACCGATCGTGTTTTAGAAATCTTCTTTGACGTTAATCGATCGCGCTCAAGCATGTTACGAAAATCGGAGTTTCCTCCGAAATTGAGCTGATAGGTGCGATCGAGTTGTACACCGCGTTCGCGGAACAGATTCACCAACGCACGGTGAACAATCGTCGCACCGACCTGGCTTTTGATGTCATCACCAATGATCGGCACGCGGCTCTCCTCGAAGCGTTTCCGCCATTTGGAGTCCGACGCCAGGAACACGGGGATGCAATTGACGTAGCCGCAACGCGCTGCGATGGCCTGCTCGACGTAATATTCGCTCGCTTTTTGCGATCCAACTGGAAGATAGGACACGACGACGTCTGTACGGCTGCGGTCAAGCACCTCCGCAACATTCACAGGCTGTTCCCCCAACTCCTCGATCTCCTCGCGGGCATAGGACCCGAGGCCATCAAGCGTCGGCCCTCGCTGCACGGTAAGACCAGTCGGCCTGATGTCTGCAAACCGGATAGTATTGTTGGGCTTAACGTGAATCGCCTCAGCGACGTCCTTGCCAACCTTTTGTGCGTGCACGTCGAATATTGCCGCTATTTCGATATCTGAAACGCGATAGCCACCAATGTCAGTACTCATTAAGCCTGGCAGGGCCTCGTTATCTTGCGATCCCGCGTAATAGCGCAGGCCCTGCATCAATGCCGAGGCACAATTGCCCGCGCCTACGATTGCGAGCCTGAGTTTACGCGCGCCCACTTCGAAACACCCCACCAATGCCGGTGACGGAAAAACAGCACACGGCACATCATTCGGTTCAGCCCCCATGTGAAGGCCAACACCCCATTAGGAGAAAGTTAATCGCACAAGGCAGATCCCCACCTTTGCCAGCGCTCCGGCAGGCAAACTAGCTAATACTTTTAGGGGTTTTCTTCGATGCGGGCAATCCTCGAACTCTGTGGCGCCTCAGGCGTTAATCCGATCGGAATTCATTCAATTTCAATTATGGGCGGCATCATTGCGGGGTTCGCGATGGCCCGCTAGTTTGACGATCCTTTCAGCCCCTAGTTCCCATGGCCAAATCGTTGCGCAAACCTGCTGCATTCGCCAAGCAGCGTTGCCATGCGCCGGATTGTCACTTCCTTGCCGCGTCGCCATGGGCCTTTATCGCGCTCGGTTTTGGCCTCGGGTTGTCCCCAGTATGGCCGGGGACGGTTGGATCGCTGCTTGGCCTTGGGCTCGCCTGGCTTCTCCTGTGGCTTCCGCTGTACCTTCGGATACTCCTCATCGGCGGCAGTTTCGTAATTGGAATCTGGGCCTGCGAGCGTACCGGCCGGGAGCTGGCTTCCCCCGACGCACGCGCCATCGTGTGGGACGAGGTTGTGGGTATGGCCGCCGTTTACCTTCTCGCGCCGCCTGGCGTCGCATGGTCGGTGGTGAGCTTCATTGCATTTCGCCTTTTTGATATCCTCAAACCTTGGCCGATTAGTTTCGTCGACCAGCAGCTCCGCAATGGATTTGGCGTTATGCTCGACGACGCTCTCGCGGCTGCTTATGCGATTGCCGCAGTAGCGAGCTTGAACTACGCCGCTGTCGAGTTCAACCGATAACGGCCCACAAGCCGGCAAGTAACGGGCCGGTGACTAACCAAGCATCCAATATATCGAGCAGGCCGCCTTGTCCGTGCAAGACCGTGGAATAATCTTTGACGCCCGCTGCACGCTTTGCCGTCGACCCAAGCAGATCCCCCGCGACGGCACCCAGGGGCATTGCCACAATCACGATCAAGACCGTCGCCCGGGAGATTGTCAGCACAGCCGGCAGCAGCAATGCGGCAATGCCCAGTATAGCGAGCCCACTGAGCAGACCTTCGAAAGTCTTTTTTGGGCTGAGCCGCGGAAAAATCTTGTGCTGCCCAAAAAGGTGACCGCCTAAAACTGCGAAACTGTCGAACACCTCGGTCAGCATAAATGCCAACAGCAATGCGGCATAGTTGGGCGGCTCGCGTGCCGCCACGGCAAGCGCAAAGATGGCAATACCCGGAAAAGCGACAACGCGAGCCATCAACGCAAGACCTTTTAAGCCTATTGCGGTTTGCACACTCACACTGGCGAAGAGCAACGCTAGGAGGCAAAGTCCCGCGATGAAATTGAGCGGCTCTGGCATCAAGACGATTATTGCGGTTGTCATCGCCAGACCGAAGCTGGCCGTCAAGGCAAAGCGCGAGCGAGCGACATCGGAGACGGAGCTCGCAATGCACCAAACGTCCGCACTCTCGAAACCGATGCGCCAGGCGATTACCACCACAGCAAGCTCGATCGCATATTTTCCAGCGAGAAAGGTCCCGACCGCAATCGCTACAATGAGAATCTCCGTGCGCATCAAGTGCCACAGCTCGCGCGCGCGATCCGCTGTCGTAGGAACAATACTGAATACGATTAGAACCAAGACGCCAGCCGCGAGCGCGCCAGTCGTTGCGATTGCAACTTGCTGGAGTTCGGTCACAGAATTTCAGCGCCGCGGGGCCATAGAATTGATGATAAGTTCCTGGCGCAACCTGAACATGGGCGCAATGAGGCCTTGCAACAGGTGTAGCAGCCGCACTGGTAATCCCGGCGCGACCACGAACTTGCCACGTTTGGCGCCACCGACGATGGCATCGGCAACGTCTTGTGCCTGCCAAAGGCCGCCGGCGTTTGCGATGCAGGACGTAATCTCGGACCTCTCGACGCGCTCGGCCGCAAGTTGGGGTGTATCGGTGTCCGGCGCGTAAACTAGTGTGACTGTAACGCCTTCGCAGCGTAATTCGACGCGCAGCGATTCCGCGAGGCCTCGTACCGCAAATTTGGACGCGCCATAGCCGGAATATCCGTAGATCCCACAGATCGCGGCGGCGGACGATATGAATACTAGCCTGCCGCCGCCGTTCTTAATCATCGACGGCACCACGGCTTGAGCCATATTAAGACTTCCAAAATAATTCGTTTGCATCTGCTCCTTGTGAGCCGCCAACGTCTGATCCAGAAAGCGGTATGGGCGCACAATTCCCGCACACGCTATTGCCCACGCAGGCGGTCCTGCCTGGTCCATTGCGCGGCGTACTGCATCGGCACAAGTACCGGGATCGCCGACATCGACCGAATAGGTAAGAACTTGGGCCGACGGCGCGAAGCCGAGTATCTTCTCCCGTGCCGCCGCGAGTCTCGTCGCGTCGCGGGCAAGTAGGCTAACGGCATGCCCTTCGCGCGCGAGTCGAATAGAAAGCGCAAGTCCAATGCCGCTGCTGCCTCCGGTGATAAGCGCCTGCGCCATCCCAATCTCCTCTGGTGACTTTTGTATAGAACGTGCGAAAAAGGCAATAGCCAACCGGCACCATCGCGATGTCATGACGATCAAGCCTCAAGTTTCGTCCTCGTCACCCAGTTCCCGGGTCGGCATTGAACGGCTGACGATCGTGACCGCCTCAGATCAAGTCTATTGGCGCTGCCTCTATCAGTTCTTATGTAGCGCCCAACGGCTGCAGCTTCACTTGCATCACGATTTCGTTGCTTATGACCTCGGTCTTGGTGCGGACACCCGCGAGTGGCTGCAATCTCGTTTTCCATGGTGCGAATGGCGGCCGTTTCGCTTCGAGAATTATCCGCCGCATATTAGTGGCATTTTTCGTGCACTTGCCTGGAAGCCATTTCTCTTGCAGGAAGTCCTGCAGTCAACGAACGGTCTCGTGCTTTGGCTCGACAGCGCGACGCTGTTCAAACATGCGTTGGACGGCGTTATCGCCGATATACGCCGCTTCGGCGTCTACAGTTTGAGAGGACAGGCGGCGCTAAGCCTGCGTTGCGATCCGGACATTCTCGATGCGCTGTCGGTACCCCTTCAAGTGCGGCAGCGACAGGAGCGCGTCGGCGGCGTTCTCGGATTCGACGGAAGCAATCCCGCGGCGCGCAAGCTTGTGTCCGCGTGGTGTCAGCATCATCTTGTGACCTCTCACGTGCGCGCGGGTACGCCAACTCACAGAGCCGAGCAAGCGCTTCTCAGCATTGCAATGCTGACAATGGAAGCAACGGGTGAATTAACACTGCCGGACGCCGAGATCGACATCAGTTCGCATAGGCCCGTACGCTGGATGACGTCCCGGAACAAAGTGCCGGCGTGGCTTCCGCTGTGGCTTGATCCAGCGGCCCGCGCCTACTATGCGACATACAAAGCCGTCGATCGTGCCAATCTTAAGTGGCGGCAGCGATGCGCAAATCTCGCCAACGGGCTACATCGCATCCCCAAGGAACATTTCACCATTTTCGTCGGCTCAGCGTCCACAAAAAGGGTCGTCGAAATCGCGGCGCCGGCGCTGAGCTATTACGCCGACCCGTTCGTCTGGTGGCATCAGGGCCGAGCATATCTTCTGTGCGAAGAATTCCGGTATCCACGGCACAAGGGTTACTTGCGTTGTATGGAGATTGGTGCGGACTTGCGTCCGGGTAGACCGGAACCGATCATCTCGTGCGAGAAGCACGCTTCGTTCCCATTCCTGTTAGAGGATCGTGGAACGACTTATCTCGTGCCTGAGACGAGTGCCGAAGGCGGTATCCATCTTTATCGCTGCGACGAGTTTCCACGAACGTGGACGCGCGTCCGAACTCTTCTGCCTGCCATTGATGCCGCCGATACCGTCATCTTTAGTCATGAAGCACATTGGTGGCTAATAACATCCATCCGCGTTAAGCCGGATAGTGCGGCGCGTTGTCTTGCGGTGTTTTTTGCAGACGATTTGCTGACGGGACAGTGGCACCCCCACCCCGTCAATAGCCAAAGGCTCTATGGTGAATTGCAATTTAGTTCTGGCCGCAACGCCGGAGGAGTTATTCGATCTGGCGCTCAGCTGTTACGTCCATCGCAGCACAACTTGCATTATTACGGCGAAACCATTCGGTGGATGGAGATCACGCAACTGACGGAAACCGCATACTGCGAACGTGAGATCATCAGCACGCACCCGTTGGCGAGATTCTCCGCGCGGCTGTCGATGCATCATATGACGGTACACGGCGACTTGGTCGCTTGGGATGTGCGGGACCGGAATGGACCTTTGCCCCGACTTTCGGCTCGAGTAAAGCCGTCCCGGCGGTTGTCTGCGGTAGGACTCGACAAAGATATCGTCGAGGCCATTTCGAGCTCGTCGTGACCGGAGCGATGATGCGTAATGGCGTCAAACCATGATCTGGGTATTGGCCGCTATCGCTGTAGTCGCGTCTGCTGGCGCCATCGTCGCACACGACTTTTTGCATGGCCAACGCCTCATCTCCGACCTTTGGGAGGAGCTTCAAATCTCGCGAGCAGACCTCTTCGTCCTTGATCGCGCCAATCTAGCGCGCGCCGAACGATCCGAAGTCATTATCAGCCTTACGACAATTCCTAGCCGGCTTCCCTATCTCAACGACACGCTGAAAAGTCTCCTGCGGCAGACACGGTCGCCAGCAGAAATTGAACTCTATATCCCCGCGTTTTCGGCGCGAGAAAATCGGCCCTACGAGATTCCCGAATGGCTACTCCACTTGAGGTCCGTAAGCATCCACCCATGCAGCGACTTTGGACCAGCAACGAAATTTGCTCCGGCGCTTAGCGAGCTTCCGCCGAATCAACTCCTGCTCGCGCTCGACGACGATCGCATCTATCCACCCAATCTCGTTGCCGATCTCGAAGCTGCCGCCCGCCGACAGGCCGAAGCGGCTTATGGATTCAGCGGCTGGGTCGCGCCACCCGATCTCGTCGACCGGCCCACGACGCTGCTTGCAAACGTGTTGGAACGCCCGCCGGTCCCGATCTATGCGCTGCGCCAGCGCTCATTACGAGCGGTCGACGTGTTGCAAGGTTCCGGGGGCTATCTGGTCCGGCCGCGCTTCTTCGCCCTCGACCGCCTCGTCGACTATTCGGGGGCGCCCGCGGCCGCGCGCACGGTCGACGACGTTTGGATGAGCGCGCATTGCAATGTCGCGAAGTTCGTCATCCCGGCGCGGCGATCGAACTTCCAGCCGCGGCGGCGAATGGCGCTCTACAAGAGGACCAGCCTCGGCTGGATCAACCGCGGCGTACACAACAAGGACCGCGCGAACTCGATAATGTTGCGCTATTTCGCCGACCGTTGGACGATCGGCAAGCCGCGCGGTGCTCAGCGCGGCGGCTGACTGCAGGGTTCCGCCTCGCAGCGCGCGACGCGTGCCGCCTTCAGGTTGGGATTTTGACGTGACGGACTGAAATCCGCTCGGATGTGCTCCCACCACAATCCCGCATAGGTCCGTTCGGACGCGACGTCGAATACCTGGGGCGCGATGGTTTTGACGCGAGGAAGGTGCATCCACGCGATGTTGGGGAATGTGTGGTGCTCGTGATGGTATCCGGTATTGAAGAGCAGCCAATTGATCCAGCCGTAGGTTGACCGCGTCGGCTTCATTTCATCACCGTCAAGATGTTCGCTCAGCGATTGACCGAGATTGCTGACGCCCCACTTGCTGAGAAACAAGGACAGCGCCCAGTTGTGATAAAGCCACGCCCAGAATCCAAAACCGAAAAATAAAACAGCATTTGCAAATATGGATACGGCAACGAACATGGCGACTTCGACCTGTGTCGGCTTAGTCGCTCCAATTTCGCGGCGTTCGTCTTTCACTTTGCGGGCCGGTGAGACCGGCATAGAGCGGCGGAATGATCTTGTCCGCAATTAGAAATCCGAATGGAAGGATGTGCAGTGCCATCGTCGCAACGGTGAGCATGCGCTGGTAGCGAGGATGATGAGTGCGCAATTCGCGCCGGGCCATATAACCGCAGATATCTTCGTGCTCATAATCCCGCTCGTAGTCGCCTAAATAGGGATGATGGCTCGAAATGTGTTCGTGCTGGTAACGAAGCTGCTTTGCGAACGATGCAAGAATAAGCTCGAGAACTTCAGATCGAACATTAGTTTCGGTACGTATCGCCGGAAGATTAGTTTGTGTGCGGTTTCATGGAGCAATGCACCGGTCGCGTGCAGCACGAGCTGGCCGAAAAAGAACGCCGCGACGAACACCGTCAGCACGCCACCGTCGGTTACGAGCCACGCCATGCCCCAGTGCAGCCCCAAAAGCACCGCCGGCGCCAATGCAGTGACACCGCGCGGGCCGGCCAATTCGCGTATCTCGGGATGCGCCTGAAGCAACCGCCGGCCTTCGTCACGATGACGTTCGGCGTGCGCCGAGATGCGCTTTTTTGGTTGGGTCTCGTCCCTGGCCTTCAAATCTTCCAGGGCCGAGCCGAACTGGGCGGGTTCAATCTGCGAATTGTCGAGTTCGAGCATGTTGATAGCTATAGTTCATATGCGTCTTTTAGCAGAACCCGAACACGCCCCTTAGTCCCGAATCTGCGTCAATACTGTAGGATCGCGCAAACCCTTGGGTGCCGTCCGGAATGCGGTTGGAATTCGGCGTGGCGCGATCTCCGGTAACATGAAGGTATCGTTTCAGGCTGCAAGGTCAATCGGCTGATCGATGGGCTTTGTGGCGAGCGTCTGCCAACCATCAACCTTGCGCATGTTGATCTGTCCTGAGGCGAGCAGCGCCCAGAACAGCATCGCAGCGGTGTCGGCGGATGGCAGAACAGTTTGAGTCTTGATCCGCCGCTTGAATTCCTCGTGCAATCGCTCGATGGCATTTGTGGTGCGTAAGCTGCGCCATTGGCTCGGAGGCAGGCGGGTGAAGGTGAACAAGCGTTCTCCGGCCTCCTCCAGGCTGTCGGCGACAGCGCGATGCTTGAGCCTCCATTTGCGGATGAAAGCCTTGCGGCGGATCTCTATCTCCTCAGGTGTCGCCGCGTAGATCATGTCGTTGTAATCCGCGGTGATCTCGTCATGCAGTCGCTCGGGGGCATGCGCGAACAGGTTTCTGTGCTTATGAACCGTGCAGCGCTGGACCGGCACGCCATCCCAGACAGAGGCAATGGCCTTGTCGAGTCCTGGCGCGCCGTCGACAATGAGAAACTCGGGTCGCCGCAGCCCGCGCTTGATAAGATCGTCGAGGACAGTGCGCCAGGCCTCGGCGCTTTCGCTGCCCATGCTCTTGATCGCGAGCAGCACCTTCTGGCCGTCCGCGCGCACACCGAGAACGACCAGCAGCGAGATGGCAGTCGCTTTGCGATCGAGCCGCACACGAACGACGGTGCCGTCGAGGATCAGGCGCACAATCGGCTCCTCGGCCAGCGAGCGGGTGTTCCAGGCATCCCAGTCGCTCTTTACCTTGCGCCATGTCCGGCTCACCGTGTCCTTGCCGACCGTTCCGCCGAACAAGGCCGCCAGCGCGCGACGCACCCGCCTTGTATTGGTGCCGGCGAGATACGTGCTCGCGATCAGGGCGTCGGCGGCAAGCGTGCGCCGCTGATAGGCCCGCAGCGCCTGGCTCTTCCATTCCGCCGTCTTGCCCTCGGAAGTGGTCAGCCGGGCGCGCGGCACCGCAATCTCGATCGGCCCGAACGTGCCTGTCAGCGACCGCGTCCGGCTGCCGTGACGGTGGCCCGCAACGCCGGCTCTTCCTTCATTGCCGGCCATCTGGCTTCGTCCGTAACGCGGCCGTGCCAGCACAGCGTCGAGCTCGCCGCGGATCAACTGTTCGACGAACTCACGCGCTCGAGCCCGCACCTCGGTCTCGATCGGATCAAACCAATTGTCGAAAAGATCAACAGCCATTTCGGCCGCAGGCTGCAAAGAATCAGGCTTCGTGGTATTGCTCGTCATGGCGTGGTCTCCAGTCCGACGCTTCAACGCCGGATGATTCGAGGTTGAACACCCCGGAGACTACGCCACCCTCAATTCCTACCAACTCCGCGACGGCACCAACCCTTGTCCTGCGATCCATTGAGCAGCACCATCGCGCGCGCCATCCTTTGAACGGCCGTGACGTGGACAAATACGGCGAGCAGCCACAAGCCAACCGTAAGCACCCATCCGGTGCCCGAGAATTTTCGCGCCACGCCGTCCAGGACCAGCATGACGCAGAGATAGATGATGCGTTCGAGCCGTTCGAACATGTCTGGCCACGCCACATTGTCAATCGGCCGCTCGATTGCAACGCGGGCTTTTGCATAGCTCGTCATGAAGGCGCCGCTGAATACAAGGAAAGACGCCAGCCACTCCCCCGATACGGCCGCAATCGCGAGCATGACGACCAGCTCCTGATAGCGGTCCGTCATCGCATCCAAGTAGCCGCCAAACATCGAACTTTGGCCACGCAATCGCGCAACCGCGCCGTCAAGCGCGTCTGCCGCAAAGGAAATCGCCAGACCGAACCCAAAAATCAGCGTCGAGCGATGCCAGAGGAAGGCAGCGGAGTTTGCCGCGATCAGGGCAAACCCCATCAAGGTCACCTGATTGGCACTGAAACCCGCGTCCGCAAGAGGCCGCGCCACCGTTTCCCACAGTGGATCGATGTGCTTCTTGAACCAACCGTCAATCATGCGACTGCCTTTCGGAACCAAGGGGTGGTGCGGCGCCAGGCATCTTTGAGCCGGGCTAAGCGATAGGCATAAAAATCCGCCCGCGCGCCATCGGGCACGATCAGGACCGACTTGTGGGCGCAACGCTGCGCCGCTTCCCAAGGCGATGCAGTCCACTCCACTGCGGTCGCCGCAAAGGTCGACACCCCGAGCAATCCGGCGCAGGTCGGGACCTCAAGCATCTGCAGCGGCCGTTGCAGCACATCTGCGAGAAGTTGAGTGAAGAATTGAGCGCCGGCAACAGTACCGACGACAGGTATCGCGCCGATTTGGACGCCGCGTTCGCGGCTGACATATTCCAGCGCCCAGCGCAGATTTAAGGCCATGCCCTCGAGCACCGCGCGCGCCAAATGTCGCCGATCATGAGCCAGCGACAGTCCAAGGAATCCACCACGCAAACGTTCATCGTCGACCGGCATGCGTTCGCCGGCGAGCCACGGCAGAAACAGCGGATCTTGTTTACTTGGTTCGCACTCAGCAATCTTCATTAGAGCCTCGATTGGATGATCGTCCGCCCCGCCGGAGCCGAAGGTCCGCGCAGCCCAATTCAGGCATTCGCCCGAAATCTCCTGACTGGCAATCAACAGAGGTCGTCCATTGGCGGCACTGGCGATGGTTGCGTAGTGCTTGGCGACACTCAGCCGCCGAGACGGAAAAAAGCCGCCAATCCAGCTACTGGTGCCGACATGGATATGCAGCGCACCGTCGGTGACGGCGCCAGTACCAAGCGCAGCAGCACAGACGTCGCCGCTTCCGGCAACGACCGGCAATCCCTCGCGCAAGCCCAGTTGTTGGGCCGCGTCCGCACGCAAGCCGCCGACAATAGCGCTACCGTCGACAATGTCCGGCAGACGCGTCCTATCAACGCCGACGAGGCGCATGAGCGACGGCGACCAGCCGATCCGGCCCGCGCGGCTATCCATCATCCAAGTGAGATTGGCACAGTCGGACGTCGTTACGGCACGACCGGTCGCGCGTAGCAACAGCCAATCCCGGACATCCAGCAACTTTGCCGTCGACCGCCAAGTCTCCGGCTCATTGTCGCGCAGCCACAGCATCTTGGCTGGGGGATCGGCGCCGTTGAGCGACGGCACGCCATTCGCGAGCGGCACCCAACGCGCCAACTTCGTCAGTCCATAACCCTCATAAGAGCAAAATCCACCGACTAAGCGCCGCGCCGTTAGCCCCGCGCGCTTGTCAAGCCAGATAAGGCATGGCCTAAGCGGCGCCCCGAACTGATCGGTACAAACGACGCCACACATCTGTGCACAAAATACCAAGGCGGCAGCCCTTTCGGACAGGGCCGGCACCTCAGCCGCCAGCCAGACCATGCCGCGCTTGGCGGCGTTCCACCAGTCCTGGGGATTTTGCTCCGCGGCACCGGTGCGCCCGTCAATCGCAAGCGGGTAAGGCTCAGTCGTCCACGCTACCAGTCGAAAATCACGATCGACTACACCGATCTTTACACCCGTCGTCCCAAAGTCAGCCGCGATGATCAATCTCGCCGTCATAGAGCCCCACTCAAAAAGCCACCTGCCATGCTATACTAAATATTTGTAGCATGTCGCTCCCGACCGGTTGTGCGATGGACGCGCGATATCCAACGCGAGTTTTATTCCGCCTAGCCGGCGGGGCATTCCTTTTGGGTGAGGAGCAATTCACACGATGAGCGGGGAGCGCTTTGATATCGTCTACATGTGGGTCGACGACCAATGGCCGGGATTTCAAGATGAATTCCGCCGCTACGCCCAAACCCCTCACGACCGCAATCCCAATCGCACCCGCGATAACCTTGATCTGCTCAAGTTCAGTTTGCGGTCACTCGAGAAATTTGCGCCGTGGCGCGGCAATATTTACGTCGTCACCTGTCGGCCGCAGTCCCCGGCTTGGCTCAATCGGTCTCACCCTGCGCTGCGGGTCGTGCATCACGATGAGATAATGCCGGCGGCCATTTTGCCGACCTTCAACTCATTTGCGATACAATCGTATCTCCATGAAATTCCAGGCCTATCGCAGCGTTTTGTGTCCTTCGACGACGATATGCTGCTGCGGGGCCCGACATCGGTCGACGACTTTATCCAGGACTATGGGAAGATCCGCTACGACTTCAAGGGCCGCTTGCCACGCGATCCCGCCGACCGTGCTGTCTCACCCTGGAACGCCGCCCTTCGTAATAATGCCAAGTTGCTCGATGAAATCGACAGCAGCCACCGTCATCCCGGCTATCTGCACGGGCCGAAGATGTTCGATCATCGTGACTGCGTCGAGCTTACCGAACGCTGGCACACCGCATTCGAACAAACCCGGCGGTCGCGTTTTCGCGCGCACGATAACATCGCCTTAGACGCGTTGTTGCCCCAGTATCTGGTCGCACGCGGGTGCGGCAGTGCGGTTGACAGGCGCGCGACCAAGCGGCGCATGGCCTATCTTGGACTCGAAAATCTGGCCCTTTGGAACCGCTACTGGCTGTGGAGGATCGAAACGCGTAAAGTAAAGTTCCTGACATTGAATGACAATTTCGGCGCCAATCCAAATCCCGACGCTGTACGGAATGTTCGAGAGACACTTGAAGCTTATTTTCCGCTACCAAGCGCATACGAGGTTTGCGCCTGATCGGCGCACGCCGCCAGTGTTGGCAGTCGTTCCATCCGATCCAAATTAGAGGGATTGAGTTCCCATGCAGGCGATCATTCTAGCGGCCGGCATCGGCAGGCGAACTTGGTAAGCTCACCGAACATTCCACTAAATTTATGGTCCCGCTCAACGGGCGGCCCCTCGGCGAATACAGTCTCAACACCCTGGTCGGCGCCGGTGTTGATCGTATCGTGCTGGTGGTCGGCCATGGCGGGGGAGAGCTACGTAATTTTGTCGGCCAATCCTACAAAGGCGTCTCCGTGGAATACGTAGAGAACCCGCAGTATCGGGAGACCAACAACATATACTCGATGTATCTCGCGCGCTCCTATTTTGAAGCCGATGACACGCTTTTACTCGAAAGCGATCTTATCTTTGACCCGAAGATTATCGATGAATGTCTATTATCTCCGTTCGCAAATTTGGCGGTCGTCGCCAAGTATGAGCCGTGGATGGACGGGACCGTCGTGTTTACTCACGAAAGTAAGATTAGCAGGTTCATTTCGAAGGACGAATTTGTCCAAGCCGACCGCGATCGATATTTCAAAACAGTCAACATCTACAAATTGTCGCGTTCATTCTGCCGCGATCGCTTCATGCCGTTCCTACAGACTTATATCCAGCTTCATGGCAGCAATCGCTATTACGAGGAAGTGCTCAAGGTCTTGGTCTATATGGGATCAAATGATATCGGCGCCTTCCTGGTCGGAAAGCGGAAATGGTACGAGATCGACGACGTGGCCGATCTCGACGTAGCGACTGCGTTGTTCGCTCCGGCCAGCGATCAGGTTTCGCGTATGCATAATCGCTACGGGGCTACTGGCGGTTCGAGCAGCTCAAGGACTTCTGTTATCTCGTTAATCCATACTTTCCGTCTAAGTCGCTGCTTGACCAGATAGTCGTAGAGGCGCCGCGGCTCATTACGCAGTATCCATCGGGAAGCAAGGTCCAACAAATTCTCGCCGGCCGGATGTTCGAATGCGATCCTGGTAACATCGTCGTTGGCAATGGTGCATCCGAACTTATCCGTGCGCTGGTGGCCGAATTGCCGGGACGTATTGGAGCGCCCGTTCCCATATTCGACGAATATCCAAATTCGATCGAGCCCGAACGCTTCATTGCGCTGGAGGCCAACCGGCTGGACTTTTCCGTTAGCGCCGACGAACTAGTGACATTCAGCGAAAACGCGGAGCTTGGCACCCTGGTCCTGGTCAATCCAGCCAACCCTAGCGGTCAATTCATCGCTCGAAAGGCTTTGCTGGAGCTGAGCGAAAGGCTACAGGCGATCGGCACACGGCTCGTGATCGACGAATCCTTTGTCGACTTTGCCGATGGTACCGACGCTCATGGCGTCATGCGCGCCGACGTTCTTGACGCGCACCCGGGGCTGATTGCGATTAAAAGCATCAGTAAGTCTTACGGCATTCCCGGCTTACGACTGGGTGTCGTCGCCGCGTCGGATCAAGCTCTGATCTCCCGCGTGACGCGTCGAGTGCCGATCTGGAATATCAATTCGCTCGCGGAATGGTTTCTGCAAATTATTGGACGCCATCAGGCGGAATATTGGAGGGCGTGTCGCCGTTTGGTTGCCGCTCGCGCGATGCTGACCGAAGGCTTGGAGGAAGTTTCCTATCTTCGTGTGTTGCCCTCAGCGGCTAATTATCTCCTGTGCGAAGTAACCGGAGGCATTGGCGCTCGCGACCTCGAGCAATGGCTTTTGAACGAACATTGGATTTTGATCAAGAACTGTTGCGGGAAACGGGGCTTCGGTGCGGGCGAATGGATCCGACTGGCGGTTCGAAACGAAGAGGACAACCGCATTTTGCTCGATGCGCTTGCGGACTTCGCGGCAGTGCGGAAACTAGCATATAATACTCACGACGCTCCATCGTCGTAGCCGCCGATGCGACACGCGATCCACGATGCAAGCTCGCGTCTGGATGTATTTGGTCCAGCACCTATCAGGCTGAAACCGCCCATCGCACGTTTAATGTTCCGTGCGCCGCGCGACGAAATAATCTGAAAAGCCGGCATCTAGCCCGGGTTCGATTATTTTTGGACCTGCGCTCGCTTTCCCTCACCGCCATCATCGCGACGTCCAAGCAATACTCGCTCTAGGTTCAGTGGCGGCACTCGGCGCCTTCCGCCAAAATACGGCGATACACGCCCTCTATCTTCGGAGCAACAACGCGGATGTCGTATTGCGCCGCCTGTTTCAGTCCCCATATTCCGAGCGTCCGACGTAAATCGTTGTCCGCCGCAAATTGGATCATCTTGTCGGCAAGTGACCGGATATCGCCTGGCGACACAAGTCCGACGCGGCCCGGGCCGACAAGCACGCTCGCGTAACCTGCATTTTCCGCCGCGACGATCGGAAGGCTATTGGCCATTGCTTCGACCAGCACGATGCCAAAACTTTCACCGAATGGTGACGGCGCTACGAAGACATCGGCGGCGCCATAAAGCCGCCTTACGGTAGCATCATCGGGGGCTTCGACGAAATGCAGCCGGTCCGGTCCTACTCTGCGCTGCATGTCCCGGACTGCCGCTGAGAATACTCCCTTGCCGGCGATCGTCAGGATCGCGCGATGACCGGTCGCTTGCGGCGTCTGTAGCACAAGTTCCCATGCCTGCAGCAGCTCGATAATGCCCTTGCGTCGCTCAGTCGTCCGACAAATAGGAACCGCAAGATCCCATCTTCAGCAGACTTTTCCTTGTAGGCAGTCGTCGTCACAGTGAGATCGACCCCCGGCGGCAAAACCGCTGGGATAACGCCGCTCGACCCCGGCCGCATATGTGCCAATGGCGCCCGCGAGACGACAATCGCGCCATCGATCCGCCGAAGAATCCGTCGGCTAATGCCTTTGAACAGAAACCTCAACACATCGCCAAGCATTCCCGGAGGCGGCGTATCGTGAAAAGTTGCGACGACTGGTCCACTCCAACCTCGAAATATCTGAAACGACAGCAGCGGCGTCCATAGCGAATGGAAGTGCAATATGTCCGGTTTCCAGTCAACAAGGTATTTGCGCAAAAGTGCAAGCTCGCTTCGCGAGGCCCAGGTCAGCTCAAATCGGGTTCCGCTCAATCCGATTTCGCGCTGACGCCCCAGGTAGAATATATTTTTGACCGCGACGACGGCCGGTCCCGGCGCGACGACCATAACCTCGTGCCCGTGCGCCCGTAACGCCGCGGCGAGCGCGAGAATATGCCGTTGGACGCCGCCGGGTCGGTCGAGGTCATACGGGCTGATCTGGACGAT
This sequence comes from uncultured Alphaproteobacteria bacterium, assembly GCA_963775515.1. Lineage (GTDB taxonomy): Bacteria > Pseudomonadota > Alphaproteobacteria > Rhizobiales > Xanthobacteraceae > BOG-931. The sequence goes on from CAVZIQ010000005.1 coordinate 438,190, forward strand.
CTTCATGCGTTCGGTGCGACCCCCGCGCGGTTCAGCTTTTGCGCGCCGCTATTCGGCCGACCGTACAAGACGCACTCAGGATCGCCGATATTTGGTAATGCCATGGACGCCGGCGGTCGAAACAGACTCCGCATTTAATCGACGACCTCAATCCGTGAATAGATCTCGCCCGTTGCGTGGTGTCCGAGCTGTCCCTCACCAAGATGGCATACCACAGACGTTCCGGGCTCTACCGAACGGGGCTCGTAAAGCACGACGCCGTCGTCGAGTGGCAAAACCGTGCCGCGCACATGTGTGCACAAGAGTGGCTGCTCGTCGGGCGGCCGGACAATACGATTGGCATGGCGGTGGCTAAACACATCCTTTCCAATTCTGACGGCACTCCGAAAATCGCTGTGTTTTTCTAATACGCCATCCAGCGAACAAATCGAATGATAAGGCCCAGTCATTCTTCGGTCGACGTGATTGGCGATATTGAGAAAGAATGACCTTTCTTCGACCTCGGGTTCGACATTGTAGGCGACGAAGGCCGCGCCGGTGAGACCGAACAGGCCTTTGCAAGAGCTATACGCAATGACGTCCGCCAGTTCGTGGTGATCCTCAAGACCGATACTGCCGGTGGCATCCACCAAGAGCCGGGCACCCACGCGCTCGGCGAGCGCCTTCATCGCACGAATGTCATTTCGCAGACCTATGCTTGTTTCAGTATAGACGGTCACCAACCAGTCGTAACGGCCCTGCACCGCCGAACGCGATGCGTAAGGCAGCGTATCAAGGTGCGAAATTGCGGCCCGGGTTTTCGCATTGTTGCAAAACATGACCAGCCTGTCGGCATAATAGCCGGTGTTAATCACCAGCACGCGTCCCGAGACAAAATTTCGGACGGCGATTTCCAATGCCAGGCTGGCCGATCCCTGCAGGCGTATAATTTTGCCATGGCCGGACATTTTTCGCAGCCTTATGAGCACGCGGTCTTCAACGGCCCGGTATCGCGGGTCGCCTCGTCCAAAGCAAGGCTCAAGTCCGAGAAGATTCTCAGGCACAAGGCTCCCAGGGCCAGGGGTAAAAAGCGCCTTCCTATTTTTTTCGCTAACAATTGCAGCGACGGATCGTTCGCGAATTTCCCAGCTGCTTACGCCTTCAGTCCGCGGCACCACCATGAGCTTGCTTTGGTCGATATCATTGCTGTTGTCGCTGCCATGAAGCAAAACATCGATCGAATGTTTCTTCAGAATCGAATCCGTAATAAGCCACGGGGTTGCGACAACCTCGTCGACGAAGCGCAGGCTCTCCAAAATCTCTTTGCGGGCTGCGAAAGGAAGTTCCGGAACATAGCCCTTGCGCCGGAACACTTCGTCATCAGTGGTCAAACCCACGACTACAGTTCCAAGTTCTTTTGCCCGCTTAAGAAGACGGACGTGACCATGGTGTAAAATCGTCACCGACATGTCCACCATCACACGCATGCTAGGTCTCTCCGCAACTGAGACTACTTTTGAATACTGAGTGAGCGCATGAAATAGCGTTTCAAATCGGAGGGAGTAGATCTAGGGCGACCTAGGTCGGCCCGTGAGCCCATTCGTGTGCGAATTTCAATAAACGATGCGCCCGTCGCAGTAAGCGCCGCACCAACCGCTTCATGAATTTCTGGCGCGGTCGTCGTTCGTCGGCTTGTCGCATAGCCGCAGGCTTTGGCGATAGCGGGCATGTCGATCCGGAAACCTTGCGTTGGTTGACCCCCTACCGACTCGTGACCACCATTATTGATTACAACGTGTAACAAATTTGGGATCGTTCCGCTGGTCGTAAGCGCTCCCATGTGCATGATCATAGCGCCGTCGCCATCGAGGCATACGATCCGCCTTCGCGGCTGAGCGAGGGCAATTCCGGATGCAATCTGGATGGCGTGCCCCATTGAGCCGACGGTCAAGAAATCCCGCTGCGTGCTTTGGCCGCGCACGATCCGCAATTCGTAGAGTTCACGCGAAAGCTTACCCGTCGTGGATACGACGATGACGTCATTAGGCAGCACATCGACGAGAACCGCCACGGCGTCCTCGCGGCTGAGATTGTATATTGGCGGCGCTGCTGGCAAGCCGGCATCAACAAAAGTGTCTTTCCGAATGACAATCGCGGTTGGACGCCTTTCTTGCTCGGCTCGAAGGATAAACATTGCCACTGTCTTTTCGACGTCAGGGGTGTCCGCCCCCAAAACCGCATGGGGAATGTCGAGGCACAGCAACAAATCGCGTGTGATACGGCCCTGCTTGACATGTTGCGGCTCATCCTTAAGTTGGCGACCATCCAATATTTCACCGCGCCAGCCGATCAAGAGCAGCATTGGAATGCCGTATACATCGGCATCCGCGAGCGAGACCAACGGATTCACCGCATTGCCCAACCCTGAGTTCTGCATGTAGACACAAGGCGTGGAGTTGGTCGCGAGATGCCAGCCGGCAGCGAGGCCGACTGCCGCACCTTCATTCGCCGCGATGATGTGGCGCTCCGGAGGAATCGACCGCGCCAGCTCGGCGCACAGCGACTGAAGCAGCGAATCCGGCACGCCAGCAAAGAAGCGAATGCCGTGCTTTTCGAGAGTTGAAAGAAACGACTTTGGGTCGATCATATCAAGCCGGTCATGTCAAATTGTGCCGGGTATCAGTCTGAGTATTTCGTCGATCGACATGCATAGCGTCTCGGCTTCCAAGCTCCGGCCATTCTCGAGAATAGTACGGGCAACCCGCGACATGGCGGGGTAGGAGGCGCGCAATAGGTGGTTGGCGTAAATCACGATGTTGACGCCGCGATCCGATAATTCGTTCTCATAGACGTTGTTATAATTGGTCGGCACGGCAACGACCAATGAATCGCTGTTCGCAGCTCTGAACCGACCGCAAAAATCGAATATCTCCGCGGGGTCCTTGTCGCGCCCATGGATCATGACGCCGTCCGCGCCCGCGTCGATATAAGCGTGCGCGCGAACTAACGCGTCGTCAACGCCCGCGTTTAGGATCAAACTCTCGATGCGGCCGACAATAAGGAAATCGTCCGTAACCTGTGCGGCCTTGCCGGCGCTAATTTTCTTGCTGAAATTATCGATATTGTCTTGCTCCTGCTCAACGTCGACGCCGAGCAGAGAGTTTTTTTTCAGGCCGGTCTTGTCCTCGATGATGACGCCGGATACACCCATCCGCTCGAGAGAACGAACCGTAAAGGTAAAATGTTCGATTCGGCCGCCCGTATCCGCGTCATAGAGTAGTGGCTTCGTGGTCACCTCGAACAGATCATTGATGCCCGAGAGGCGAGCCGTATGATCTAGCGCTTCGATGTCCGGCTTTCCACGCACCGTGGAGTCGGTCAGGCTGGACGACCACATGGCGTCGAAGCGAACAGGACGCCCATCGCGTTCGGCCTCCAGCGTTTCCACGATCAGTCCGCATAGCGGGCTGTGCACTTCCGCGACCCGCGCAAAGCCGGACGCGTTCAACTGCCGTCGGAATTGCCGAAGTCTAATATTGGGCGTGGTTCCCAGTTTTTGCATCTGCACGTCGAGGCGGGTGGAGCTCGAACTCCTTGGGTGTATGGGATCTCGATGATCTGGCCACCCCAACGGGACATCGCCTCGAAGGCGCGCTTGCGGTATTCGCGTTGTGGTCCGTCCATCCAATCGTCGCCGTGGATCATGAAATCGGGGTGCAGCAGCATCAGGTTGGGAGCATAGTCCCAGTCTTCCTGCGGGATTACTTTTTTTACGCCGGAAATATTTTCGAGAATACGCTTGCGATGTTCGTATTCAAGATACGGCAAGCGCTTGTATTTGGAGACGGCACGGTCGGTCAGAAGACCAATGATCACGTCACCGTATCTGCGTCCGTTTTCGATAATATTGATGTGACCGTGATGAAGGATGTCAGCGGTCATGCCGATATAAACCGTTTTGGTCATTATATCTCCATCGGGCTTCATCTGAATTCGCACAGGCCGCAGACGCCATCGATCTCAATTAGAAGATCAGCGATATGATTGAAGCACGAGGCCCCTTCGCAGTCAGACACGGTATCTATATTGCTTACCTGCTTCGCGCTCGATGTCGGGTGGGAAGCTCTTGCGCTTATCGGCATAGTACCGGAGGCGGTGGTCACCGCAGCTTAGCGCGTTGTAGGTAATGTATAACACCCGGCGCGGCTTACCTGTTCGGTTCGGGCGCGAGCGGTGCGGTGCGTAGCTATCAAAATACATAACGTCGCCGGGTTTGCTTGGATAAGGGATGAACTTCATATCCGCTATTTCACGGTCATTAAGGGGGGCCCATTCGCTGCCCACCATACCCCTCCTGTGATGGCCAGCCGCCATCTCTAGGCATCCGTTCTCGATCGTTTGCTCGTCGATTGTAACAAGGGCGGTGATGAACAGTGGTGCATAGGTCGACCAACCTGCCTGCTGATCCTGGTGCGGCTGGTACCCATCGCCTCCCGGTAGCTTGAAGTTGATTTTGTCCTTGAAAAGCACAGAACGTTCTCCCAGCAGCCGCTCCACCGCACCCGACATGCGCGTATTGCCCACAAGTCTCTGGAATCCTCGGTGATAAGGCACGAAATTCTCGATCCGCTGCAGTACGCGCTGGCCTGAGTTGACAAGGTCGTCTTCGTAATACGCCATGTGTCGGCCAGGTACTTCCTCCCAGTCTTGCACTTCCTGCGTCCAGAGGACGATGTCGCGCATTTCATCTGGGTTGAACACAGCGGGTACGTATACAAAACCGTCGCGCCCGAAAGCGGCGATTTGCTGCAGCGAAAGATCGTTGTTCATGTTAGTCTCGGCAACGTGTGTTGGCATTGTTTGCACTCGAGGCCCAAGTAAAAAACGCACTATTCATGCCTATTGCGCGCAATCTTGCAAGAGTTTGCGCAGGCTAGCTATCGATCGCCAAAAAAAGCGTTACCGGTTAGGGATATTCCTGAGCATTAGGTACATCATATCAATCACAAAGGACGCATTTCCCAGAAAGCGCGATAAAATCGCCAGTTTTGTGTTACAGGATAGCGAGGTGGATACTCAATCGGCCTCACAGACATTTTGACCTCTCGGGATTCTAAAGTCATTCTAATGGTCGTCTGCGACTCGAGTAGTTTTGTATGACATTCTCTGCCAAGCAGCTGCTATTTCATACCGAAGATCTGTTGGGCAATACGCTTGCATCCGCACACCTTCGCTATGCGACTCTTGTCGGCCGCCGGTGGCTGCACGATAAGCACCAACTGCGCGGCCGCACGTGCCATTGTCCGCCGGATCAGCCATTGCACCTGGTCCACAGCGAGGGTTTGCGCGAGGGCGCCAATGTTGTCGTCGATTTCGGCGCGAATGTGCGTTGTCCTGGCCGAATGCAATTGCCCGTAATCGAACTCGGACGCATAGCCGCGCAAATTGGCACTGGAGAAATTGTTCACGTTAAATCGGAATTGATCGGACCGTTTGTCCAGCACGTGCTACCATACATCTCCGGCAGCATCGTGCTGGTTACTGGCGATTCCGACTATGGGCCGGTGAGTACGTTCCATCATCTCCTTGACGATCCAAGGATCGTACATTGGTTTGCACAGAATTGCGATGTAGCCTTTCGCCATCCGAAATTGACCCGTATTCCGATTGGTATCGACAATCCTCGTTACACTAAGCTGGAAAAGCGGATTGGCTTTTTGATCGAAATGATCCTTGGCAAGTCTTCATTTGATCCGAGCTTGAGCCGAAACGATATGGGAGACCAGAAATTATTACAGCAAAGTGCCTTCCAAACGTACCGTGGCATCCGCGACAAACCGCTACGAGCGTTATGTACATTCCATAAGAATCAGAAACTCGTGCCGAACTTCGAAGCTGTTCCTGATCGCTTGGAGGCCTATGAAATCCTTAAGAACAATTCCTCTTGCCACTTTGTGCACCGGCGCGTGCCCCAACATGAGTACTGGAGAATGCATGCTGACTTCGCGTTCGAAGTGTCACCGCGCGGCAAGGGTCTTGATTGCTTTCGAACTTGGGAGAGCCTATTTCTGGGCACCATCCCAATTGTGAAGACGTCCACGCTCGATCCGCTCTACCTCGACGAAGGCTTTCCGGTTGTTATTGTCGAATTATACCGCGAAGTCACCGCAAAAAATCTTTCTCGCTGGCGTGATTGCTTCGCAGACAAGTTCACACCCGACATGATAGAGCGGCTCACCAATGATTATTGGCTTGGCCGTATTCGCGCCGCGGTAACGCCGTAGGTAGGTAAATAACCGGTGCGCGACCCTGATGCGATTCCGATTTGCGCGGTGTACGCATGTTCGTCGCGCGGGCCAGTCAATCAACCGTACGATATGCTCTCCATTGCGCGAAAAGGGCGCTCGTAATAAGCACAAAGGGCACCAGCCAACCCGCCACAATAGGCGGCACAGCGTCTTGTTCGCCCATGATCTCGAGCGCTTTCTGGGCAACGTGGCCGAAATAGCCGGCTAGCAGGATTCCGAACAGGCCGTAAAACCGCGGCAGGTGGCGCAACGACACCTGTGCAAGGCTCGCCGCAAGGAGGACCATTCCTAAAATATAAAAACCGCGCGCGTAGCGAACCTGAAGCCAGGTTCGGTAGTCGCTTTTTGGAATTCCCGGACTAGCGCTCGAAGCGAGAGCTTCCAAAATTGATTGTGATAGATATTTACCGTCGATGCCCATATTCGCAAGCCAAAGTGGATCAAGATCAAGCGAAATCTCGCGGCGCGCGAATGCACGCCTCCCCAACGGCGCAGCGGCGGCTTGGCTATCAGCCGCTTCATTGGGGGTCTGCGCTTGTTCCGTCCAATCCCAATAGAAGCCGTCCGTGAATTTCCACATGGACGGCGACAGCGCCGGAACTGCCATGTGGGCGATGACAACCTCATGCAGCTGGCCGTTAGCTTCTCGCCGGTACAAGGTCACGTCGCGGAGCACCGGCGGAGGACCGAACTCAACACGTGCTGAAACCAAATCGTCTCCAATCTTAATCCATTGTATATTGTTGGTCGGCCGTCGATCAAATCGCTCGCCCAAATTTCCCAAATGCTCGGCGGTTTGCGCCACGACGGCCGCGGGCCGAAGCCACACATCGAGGCCGATCTGAACACAGCCGAGCAAGACGCCAAGCACTACGGCAGGCACGAGACATTGCATTGGTGAGCGTCCAGTAACGCCGACGGCAACCCGTTCGCTCGAAATCGTATGGGTGAACTCGCACCATATGACTCCGAGATAAATCGTGAGCGACAGATTTCTAGCCAGGATATCGGCACTGCGCAGCGCAATATACCAGGCTACGAGCGCAACCGCCTCGAGACCGGTCGCTTCGGGTCTAGAAGCCAGAACTTTCGTCAACCATTGCGTAAGATCGATCGTAAGAGCAACAAGCAGTAAGCACGACGTCACTATAAAAGTGCAGCGAATATAGCCGCGCAACAGGTAGCGTGTGTGCCAACCGAACGGCGCTAGCCGGATGTGCTTTATGCGCCCGGAGGAAGGAGTGAAACCAAACGCGGCACCGCCATTCGAACTCATTCGCTATCAATATCAGGCTACTGCGGCGGCGCCTATCGCCAATTCCAGCCTTCACGTGCAACATTAACTCGGTGCGGAGCCCGGGAAGACGCCACTATCTCTTTGAACCGAACCAATCCGAATCTCAACTGACACCGTCACCCGCCATTACAAAGTCAGCGCGCCAAAAACGAGAGCAGAATATGCTCAAACGAGTAGCACCCACTTGGCGGTGTAGGCAGATCATATTGCCGAGCGCACTCAAAAGGGCTTAGTTTCCAACGACCCGCGAGGAGATCGAATGCCCCGTCCCTGTGACCTCATCATTGTTGGTGCCGGTTTCACCGGAGCGACAATTGCTGAACGTGCAGCCAACGAGCTTGGCATGCGCGTGCTTCTCCTTGAGCGTCGCAATCACATCGGCGGTAATGTCTATTCGGCACTCGATCCTGACACCGGCATCGAAGTCCATCGCTACGGGGCCCACTTATTTCACACATCAAATGAAATGGTTTGGAATTATCTCAGGCGTTTTACAACATTCACGGATTATCGGCATCGCGTTCTATCGGTATATCGGCGACAGATTTATTCGATGCCGATCAATCTCGCAACGATTTGCCAGTTCTTCGGCCGCAGTTTTACGCCGGAAGAGGCGCGCCGACTGATAGCGGAGCATGCTCAGGAACAGGCGGGAAAGGCACCCGGCAATCTCGAGGATAAGGCGATCGCGCTCATCGGCCGACCGCTCTACGAGGCATTCATCCGTGGCTACACGATAAAGCAATGGCAGACCGACCCTCGCGAGCTGCCAGCAGGAATCATCGCCCGCCTACCTGTCCGCTACACATTTAACGATCGTTATTTCGATGACAAATTCGAAGGTCTGCCCGTGGACGGATATACCGCCATCTTCGAGCGGATGCTCATGAACCCGTTGATTGAAGTTATGTTGGATGCGGATTATTTTTCGGTTCGGCAAACGCTGCCAGCCAACATCCCCGTTGTCTATACTGGACCGATTGATCGCTACTTTGACTACGCCGAAGGCTTGCTTGGCTGGCGCACGCTTGATTTCGAGCGCGAGGTCGTTCCCGTAACGGATTTTCAGGGCTCTGGGGTCATCAACTACGCCGATGAAGCCATTCCGTTTACGCGGATCATCGAATTCAGGCACTTTTATCCGGAGCGCAATTATGCTTCGGGCAAGACGGTGATTTTCCGTGAATATTCCCGGTCGGCAGGCCGTGCCGACGAGCCCTACTACCCAATTGGCACGAGCGCCAACAAGGCGAAGTATGGCAAGTATGTGAAGCGGGCCGAGGCGGAGCGCGGCGTGATTTTCGCGGGACGCCTCGGGAGCTATCGCTATTTGGACATGCACCAAGCCATCGGTGCTGCTCTGAAGCTGTTCGACACTGTGATCAAGCCCAATTTCATGGCAAAGCGACCAGTCGAAAGTTCGGGAACCTTTGCTTGATAACCCGGAATTTCTACGTCAAACCAAGTCATGTACCCTGCCCGCCCCCCCGATGTTTCAGGCGCCGACATTCGACAATTTTTCCATAATCCATGCGAACGAGCACGTCGGCGCATTCAAAATAGGCGTCGTCGTGGCTTACAATCAATATTGTCATTCCTGTCTTGCGCAATTCCGGCAACCACACGCGATAAAATTGATCGCGGTGCTCGGGATCTTGCTCCGCTCCAAATTCGTCGAGCATCAGTATGGGCCGCTCGTCGAGCAGCGCAACGATCAGCGCCAAGCGCTTTCTCTGTCCAGTCGACAATTCGATCGTGCTGAAGCGGCCATCGACGAGGGTCGTCTTGCTCGCGATGCCAAAATATTTCAACCACTTCGTGACCACCTCCGGTGCTACGTCGCGGTGGCCGAGCAGACCCTTAAACAAGAAGAAATCATTGAATACAGTCGTGAAGTGGTCCCGATAATCCTTCATGTCCTCACGAGCAACAAATTTGCCATTGAACAACAATTCCCCCGCCGTGAGCGGGTAAAGTCCCGTCACAACCCGCATCAGCACGGTCTTTCCGGAGCCGTTTCCGCCAACGACGAAAACGACGTCACCGCGCTCAATGATGAGATCGATTGGGCCTAGTGCAAATTGCTCAACTTGAGGCGAGCCGCCCACCACTGCGCCGAAATGAAACACAACATCCTTTAGAGCGATTGATTCGAACGGTGGCAACCTCGATGACGGAGCACCTCGCGCGGGCTCTCTGACTCTTTCGATACTCTTCGTAAGCCGCCTGAGATTTTCTAGCGCTACCCGAGCACGGCCGAAGCTTGGAAAAATGCCAACAATGCTCGTCAATGGCCCCATTGTAAACAAAACGGCGGCGATCAGCTGTATGATCGTGACCGGCGAGATTGAAGCGAACAACGAAAATCCGACGCCAAGAATACCGATCGCCAGATACTGAAAGAGGTCGGTAGCTGCGGTCCCCGTCGCTGAAACTTGCGCTACCCGCACGCTGGATTCGTATATCTGGCGATTCAGCTCATCGATGCATCTATGCATGTCGTTGGTCTTCGCGTCTGACAGCCGCAACTCTTTAAATCCATCGAGAAGATCACTGTACGCGCCGTGAGAGCGCCGGTGCAATTCATCGAGCCGTAGCCTTTGCGACAAATTTGCCCGTTCAAACGACCAATCCGTGGTAACGCCCGCGGCTGCTACGATCACCACAATCAGCAAACCTATTGGCGATAGCCAAGCGATATAAAGCGCATTGAAGGTCAGCGTAACGGCTGCGCTAACAAAGCCAAGAAACATGAAATAGGATTCCGTCACAGTATCAACGGTGTTCAACAGATGATAACGAAGCACGTGGTGCTTTTCGCGTTCTATGAAGTGTAAATTTGTTTGCCCAATGTCATGCGCGAGCTTCGACCGCATGCGGAACGCAAGCCGCTCCGCAACCATGCGGCCGCGGATTGTTCCGAACATGGTCGCCCCCAGGCTGATCAGCACCAGCAAGACAGGGACGTACAAATAAAATGTGCTGAAGCGTCCCGCTTCGATGGCGACTGACGCCGAATTGACCGTCGCAAGAAACAGACTACGGGACATTCCGCCAGCGAGAGATGCGAGGAGAAGCACTAGCCATGCGCGCCGATCGTCGCGCTTGAGATAGCCGAGAATGTCCCAGACAAAACTCAACATTTGAAAATGGACGATTGTCCCTCTGTTGCATCGTTCTACCAAGCCGCTTCGCGGTTTTCCAGTTCGCCACTATGCCCAGCAACCATCGCCCAATGACCGCCAAGCGCTGTTTGCATCCGAAAGGGCAGTTATGCGGGATATCGCATCAGTCGTTGATCCCGTCTCGCTAAAGCGCGGGAGCCTAAAGGATCAAGGGGATACCGGAACGCCCCGCTTTACAGCCTCGCCGACGTTCGCTATTTTGCCTCGAAGTAGCGTCTGCGCAGGGTTGGGCATGAGTAGCGTTGAGACGCGCGTGCAGATCGAAGCGTTCGGTTCGGTCAAGCCGCCTGGGTCGATTGGCGCGCGCCTGGTTCCTTTCCTGATTTCCGCACTGGCACTCATTGTGCCGGTCATTGTCACGCTTGGAATATATTGGGCTCGGCAGAGCTTCTATCACCAAGACCCGTCTGCGTTCGTCGTCGGCTCGCCAACCATAAGTCGCGCAATCTCCGAACCCGGCATTGCAAATGCATTTGCTGTCACGATGAGTTTCGCGAGCGCTCTGCTGGCGCTGGTTTGCTTTCGCATCATTGTGCTTTACCACGCCACGATCGAGGCTGCGTTTCAGTACGAGCCCCGGATATCACTGGTCGCGAAATGGATCCTCTGCCTTGCCGCGGTCGCCGAGGGCTGTAGTATCGCCGGAATGGTGTCGCTGAGCTGGCTTACCGAACGGCTCCTGCATATCGGAGCCAGCTATCTGTTTTTCTTCGGTCAGGCTTCTGCGATCTTTTGCAGCGGCTTAATATGCCGGATGCTTCTTGAAGATTCCCGCTTACGACTATGCATTTGGCTGGCCGGCGAATGGGCTATCGCCGAAACTCAGCCGGTGGCGATCTGATGCTGCCCCCACCATTGCGGCCGCGTCCTTGCTGTTCTGGATCCTGTTTCTCTTCAGAGATACCTACGATCAGGCGCCATACTGGCTCGACCGATCGTTTTCTGTTCTTGAAATCATCCTGATTATGTCGTTCCTGCTGTATCTCGCCACGTTTGCATCGGAACTCTATCGGAGAGAGAGGTCGCTCAGCGAAGCCGCTCCGTGATTGCGTGACTGAGACATGCGGTCAATCGGCTTATTGTGCACCCAACCTCGAATGGCGCTCGTTAGCGCCGGCTTTCCGACCCAAATTCTTGTACACAACGCGCCGATCGTTCGCATCGGCCGGGACCATGCATGCCATGGCGCGAGGCGCACAAAAAACAAGTCAATTTGAGATTGAATCTCATTTACGTCTTACCCAAGACTGCCTTCAATAAGCTATCCTGACTGACTACAATTTGATAGCAGAGGACAAACAGAAGCGTGAGTTCAGCGATCCCGAGCGCGACGCTCGGCATCATCACGTCGCTAGATGTTAGGTGTCTCAGTAGCAATGTTGCGAAGATATCGAGGCTCATCAATGTCACTATAGCGAGCGGGAGCATCGCTGCTCGAGAAGCTCTGCCGGTCAGCGCGACCGCTAATAGACCTATCAGCGGCGCGAACAAACACAAAAAACTCCGAAACATGCGCCGCACGACTTCAAGGATCGATTTTTGACCTATGAGCTCGGGCAATGTCCGCTCGGATGCCGAATCGCGCGGAGCGAAGTAGATTAGGCGGTCGATCGAAAGTTCGTGCTCGTAGTTTCCAATCCGCATCGTATTCATTTCTACGCGTTCATCGGCGGCAGTCGATGTTGCGGCCGCTGAATCAAGGCCAGTCGCGGAAAAAAAATCGTATACTCCGAAGTCCTGCAATCGCAACGTGAACCAACCGTCTTGTTCTGAAACCAGCCTGGAACGTCTTGCGATGACGATGCGGTCAGTCTCTGAGTTCAACACCTGGTGCAAGAATAAACGGCGTTCCGCACCATCCGGCCCCCGTGGCTGTGCGAAGACCGTATAGTCGTTTGGAAAATGAAATTCGCCAACCGCCGTGCCCCTGCGCAGCTGGCCATAAGCCGAATCAAAGATGATTTCACGCTGGAAAAATTTGGCATGTGGCTCCACAAATCCGGAGATCAGCAGTGACAATAGCTGTGCCGGAACCGCTATCGCGATCAGAAGCATCATCAACGGTTTCACCGAAATGCCGGTGCTGGCTATGATAAGTAATTCGCTATCCTCGCGCAGCCGCAGCACGACACGGTAAACCGCAATCAGAAGCGCCGACGGTAAGGCCAGGTCGAAAATCTCGGGGGCCGTGCTGCCAAGCATGAGCAAGAGGCGCGTGAATCCCATCTTTTCTTGGATTGCATCCTCAAGGATTCCCGAAAGCTTTTCCGCCAGATAAACTCCTTCAATTAAAAGGAGTAACAACAAAACTTCTAACAGAATACCACCAACGATACGGATGGAATATCTGCGTGGGAGGCTGATCTTGCGCAATAAGCGAGCTCCACGCGATTGACTCTGAAACGCCTCGACCATAGTCTTTTAACGCTGTGCCGACCAAGTATCCGCTAACCGGCACAATGCATGCAAGCATTCAGCCCACCGGCATTCTTGTCAAGTAATCATCCCGGGCGCGTGTTGAGTAGGGATAGCCAGTGATACTGCAAACGCTGCCCGACCATGCCTGAAATAACGCTAAAATCACTGATCAGCGGCTACAGGCGTGACAAAATGGCCGATGAGATCTGCGGCGAATGGGGCGCCGCGTTGTTCTATCGTCCGCTTTCGTTGGTGCTGACCTGGCCACTGGCTCGCTTCGGCGTACCGCCAATCGCAGTCACGATTTTGGGCTTACTCCTGCTGCCGGTCATCGCTCTATTTGCGGTAGAGGCTGCGCCAGCGGCAGCCGTGCCCGTAGTGTGCATTCTTGGCGCACTTTTTTGCGTGCTCGACTGCACGGATGGTGCGCTTGCCCGCGCCTTACGTCGTGAAAGCAAATTCGGCCACTATGTAGATCTGAGCAGCGACTTAATGTATCGGCCGGTCATTTATGCAGCGCTCGGCCACCTCGCCGACCGCCTCTCCGACTCCTCGCAATCGGTGTCGCTGACGGTTGCACTGGCCGCTGCCTGGCTTGCTTTGTTTGCGCGCATGCTGCGCCTTTACTATAAGAGCCTACTGCCGCAGCCGACCACGGCGGCGCAGCATATTGCCGTTAAAGCGACTCCGCTCATTGGCAAGGCCTATCTCGCGCTATCCGGGATCGACACGCTGCTGCCCTTCCTGGCTTTGGTGTTGTGGTGGGTCGGTGCCCTGCCCTGGCTGTTCATTTGGCTTTTAATCTACTCGGCAGCGGACGCGGCATATGCACATGTTATGACGTTATGGGCCCTACGTAGAGTTTGAAACGCTGTGCCCAGCGTCAAGCGCGGCCTGCAACTAACACGGCGTTTAATCCCCCGAATGCAAACGAATTGGACATGGCGACATTAATCTGAGCCTGCCGGCTCACATTAGGCACGCAATCTAGTTCACAAGCCGGATCTGGTATTTCGAAATTCGCTGTCGCAGGGATGGTTTGCGTGTGCAGCGCCAGTGCAGTGGCGGCAAACTCAAGCGCACCGGAACCACCGAGGCTGTGGCCGAGTACACCCTTGCACGACGACACAGCGACATGCCTCGCACGAGTTCCAAATACCTGATAGAGAGCCTGCGTCTCAATACGGTCGTTCATTTCCGTTCCCGTGCCGTGAGCATTGACGTAGTCGACCGCTTCAGCGCCGATGCAGGCATCATTGAGTGCGGCACGCATCGCGCGCGCGCCGCCGATGGAATCCGCACCGGTTATGTCCGCCGCATCCGCACTCATGCCGAAACCGAGAACCTCGGCATAGATCCGCGCCCCTCGTGCGAGTGCATGGTCGTGCGTTTCCAGCACCAGCATTGCCGCGCCTTCGCCCAGCACCATGCCGGACCGCGTTTTCGAGAACGGCCGGCACGTGTCCGCGGTCAGCACCCGCAACGCCTCCCAACCTTTGATCGAGCCGAATGTCAGGCAAGCTTCAGCGCCGCCAGCCAAAGCGGCCGGAACCTGTCCCGAGCGGACCATATGAAAAGCCTGCCCGATCGCATGGGTGCCCGAGGCGCAGGCGGTCGCCACCGCCCATGTGGGGCCTTTTAGGCCAAGATCAATCGAGACATGGCTCACGCCCGCATTGACCATCAAACGAGGAATTGTCAGTGGATGCACGCGCGAAGCGCCTTGGCCATAGACCCTGAGATAGGACTCGTCGAGTGTCGAATGACCGCCTACGCCGCTGCCGACTACTGTAGCGATCTCGAGTGCAAGATGGTCAGAAATTTCCAAGCGCGCGTCGTTCACTGCGGATCGCGCCGCGACCACCGCAAACTGCGCAAACCGATCCATCAGGTGGGCTTGCTTGTCCGTGAAATGTGCTTCCGGGTTAAAATTTTTGACCTCTGCGGCAATGCGAATATTTAATCTTTCGGTTGAGATAAGCGTGAGCGGCCCAATCCCAGACCTTGCTTCGACAAGTGCCTTCCAGAAATCGTCAAGCTTTAGGCCGACCGGCGACACTACGCCGATTCCCGTGACGACGACGCGATGCATCATCTAACCTTTGCATCGACGATCTGCTGCACCGTTTGGATAATCTCGCCAACGGTATTAAACTCGGCATGCTGCACTTGTCCGCCCCGCTCCAGCTTGACGGTGAAAGACGATTCCGTAGGTTCAAGCACCATACTAATGTCGAATTTTTCCTCAAACATGAATACCATCTCCATGACGTCCAGAGAATCCGGTGCAAATTCAGACAGACGGGTTTCAGCCGTGAGCCGACCAGGTTCAATCTTGAGAACCTTGCCGATGATGCCCTGAATATCGTCCGTGACGTCCACGCCTTTCCCCTCTCGGGCCATCTTCGCACGCTCAGCCCGCATTCTCTTCGCACCAGGGTCACGCAGCCCGCGTTATGATGGTAAGCAAGCAACGCTGGCAGGCGTCCTACTCGGCAGCGGCCGTCATGGTTGCCATACTGGAAGCACATGACGATTGAGACTTACGTGCTTCGCGCGCGAGCACCGCTACGGCCGTATCGATGGCGGGGTGATCATCGTGTTTCGCCGACAGAAAGAACCGGATTCGCGGCTGATCTTTTGGAACGCCCACATGCACAATTGGCGGAGCATAGATGTTTGCCTCTAGCAACGCCTGTGATGCATCCATCGTCTGGTCGAGGTCGCCAAACAAAATCGGAACAATGCCGCGGCCGACTGCCGGCCCCGTGTCGAGACTAGCTTGCCGCGCCTTGGCCAGGAATTCGCTCGGCAGCACGCCGAGCTGCAGCAACTCGCTGAGGTTCAGACGCAATCAGATCAAGCGCAGCGTGCGCGGCGGCGGCGACCATCGGTGATAGACCGACGCTATAGACGAAACCTCCGAGGGTGAACTTGAAGAAATCGATGACTTGTTTGCGAGCGCAGACAAATCCGCCGCTTGACACCAGCGCCTTGGAGAGAGTGCCGATGATCAGATCGACGCGTGCCGGATCTTCGCCAAAATGTTCACTGATCCCACGGCCCCTCGCACCGAGCACGCCGAGCGAATGCGCTTCATCAATGAGCAGCCAAGCACCATGCGCGTCCTTCAAATTCAGCAGCCGCGGCAAGTCAGGGATGTCGCCATCCATGCTGTAGAGACCTTCGACAACAATGAGACAATTGCGCGCTTCCCGACGCTGCATTTTCAATATCAATTCCAAGTGCTCGAGATCATTATGTCGGAACATCACAACATGAGATCGCGTGGCTCGCGCGCCAGCGAGAATGCTGTTGTGACAAAGTTCATCGATAAGCAGAAGATCTCGCGATCCGAGCAGGTGCGGGATGATCGATACGTTTGTCAGATAGCCGCTGACAAGCGTCAACGCCGCATCCGCTCCCATAAAGCGCGCGATCGCGTGCTCAAACTCTGCGTGGATGGTGCGCTCGCCGCCAACCAGCCGCGAACCGAGGACGCCAGTCCCAAGACGAGCAACCGCCTCGGTCGCTGCGTTATTCACAGCAGGGTGTCCGGCAAGACCAAGATAGTCGTAGTTGGCAAAGCTCGTGAGCACCTCGCCACGCGCTTCAACTTTGGCGCGCAACTGATCGAGGGCGACGAACCAGGGATTACCGCGATCGAGGATGGCCCAACCTGCCAGGCGTCCTCGCCGCTCGGCAAATTCGACGAGAGAAGGATTAGATTTCATGCAACTTGCAATTGCCCCCAGAGCAGCCACCTCATCACGTTAGATGAAGTGTTGCTGGCAAAACCGCTCGCCACCTATCTTAAGCACTTTCGCGCGTGATACGGAAGGCCCAGCTCTGAATTTGTGGACCCTCCTTCGCGCTCGCTAATACAGAGGTGGAGTTGGTGTATACGGTAGCTATTCGGCCACTTCACGGATGAGGCGTTTAGATTAAGCGCGAATTGCTGCCTCGTGCCATGGATCTCAGCAATTCACTTGCTCTTGCATGCTAGCCGCAAAAAGCACGAAAATATATGCAGACTTGAGATTAATTTTTTGGGCTTGCAGATGAGGCTCTTTAAATGGTCGGCGCGACACACCGTGCCATTTGATTTCAAAAAATCGCGTAACATACGAGGTGACTTACACTTTGCCGCAGGCGTCTTGATTATTGCCGCAATTTTAACTTTGGGGGATTCCTCGCCCTCGATTGCACGGGTATTCGCCGACACGGTCACCGAGCTTGACAATTTGCCGCAAGTGCGGCCCGATTTTCCGCGTCCCGCGGACCCAAATATTCTTTTTTATATTGAGCACTCCACAAGTCCCAACACGGTCGTCTATACAGCACAAATGGATATTGCCGGCCATCTTGATCGCGACGAACCCATCATCGTGTTTTGGAGGCGATTCAATAGCGATGGAGCGCGTGCGCCTCTGTCTTTCTTGGAACGCATGTTCGCTTACGGTGTGAATGTTCATTCCACCGAGACTTCGGCTAACGCTATTACTGCCAATCTGGTGTCTTTCCCACAACGAACGGTTAGGGTCGACCTTGACGGTCAGGGAAAACCGCGCGCTTCAACCGAGATGGCGGGCCATCAAGCCAAATTGGTCTACGCTTACGTGGACGTCGACGAGACCGGGTTAATCCCCTACGTCCGCCATGTCGATATATTTGGCATTGACCTCACAAGCGGACGAGCGCTCCACGAGTTGGTCAGGCCACTGCCATCCAGAAACTGAAAGTGCGCGATCGTCGGCACCTTTTTTTGAATGCTCAAAACGACTTGAGACAGCAGACCACCTTGCCAATAATGTCCAACTGAGTGTGCGATAATTCCTCTGTCGCGTGACTGTGATTGTCGCAAATTGTTTTCACCCGAACGAGCCGCGCCGATCGCAGCACTTGCAAGCGTCCCACCACAATACGCCAACCGATCCGCGAAAAGCTCACGGCGCAATTGCAATGATGGAGCCCATTCCCGATACGCCAGCCGAATTCCGCACCCGGATCGATACAGAT
The DNA here is from genome assembly GCA_963775515.1 of uncultured Alphaproteobacteria bacterium. GTDB lineage: Bacteria > Pseudomonadota > Alphaproteobacteria > Rhizobiales > Xanthobacteraceae > BOG-931. The sequence continues at coordinate 456,396 of CAVZIQ010000005.1, forward strand.
ATTGCCCGCTGGACGCCAGTGATCGAGGCAGCCAAGATCAAAATGCAATAGCGAGCGGCGAATGGAGAGCCAAGCCACGCCCCCTATTCGCCACTCGCCAAATTGTCGATTGCCGCTTCGCTGTTTGCTACGGCCCGAACTTGTAATCGAATCCGGCCTTCACTTCCTGGACATTGAGACTCGCGTTCGACGTGACCGTCGGCGTGAAGTTGAGTGGTTTCGAGCCGAAATCCAGGTAATCGTATTCGACGCGCGCCGCCCAGTTTTCAGTGAGCGCATATTCGAGGCCGGCGCCAGCGGTCCAGCCGGTGCGCGTCAAAGTATCGGTTGCGGTCACACCGCCGAGTGGAGTGAGGGTGCTTTTATCGTCAGCGATAGCGAGACCGCCTTTGCCATAGACGAGCAGACGATCGAACGCGGCGCCGACGCGCCCGGTCAGGGTCGAGGTCCATTGCGGACTGGTCGTGATCGCGGCGCCGGCAGAATCAGCACCGGTGCCCTTGATCAGACTTGTCCAGCTGAAATCGCCTTCGAGGCCGACGACAAGCCAGTTGAATTGCGCATTTGCGCCGATCTGAGCGCCGCCGAGGAAGCCGCCTTTATTGAATGTATCGCTCGTGCCGGTGAGTGGATCGCTCCACGACGAATCTTCGAGCCCGCCGCCGATGTGGCCGCCGACATAGAAGCCGCTCCAGTTGTAGACCGGCGGCGCGTAAACGACCGGTGCAACGGGCGCGGGCGCGGGACGCATCGGTAGATCGGCGGCCTGAACAGCACACACGCAAGCGACAGTGCCGGCAGCCACCGTGAAGCCGCCAACGAACGCACGAAATTTCATTTCAACCTCCAGCCTCGCAAATTCTCGTCTCTGAGTTCTTCGTCCCGAATTCAGTCCCCGACGACCGAGACATCGCCCTGTCGCCGCGCGATACACAGCCGCAGCTTGTCGGACAAAGCATGGTCGTTTGGTGGCGGCAAAGTGACCGCCGATTTGCTGTTAACAATTTCGAAATGGAAAAGTTCCGCGCGTCGAATTATCGCCGCCATTGTGGCGATGGAACTTTGCGCTCGCGACCAGGAGTAGAAGAATTTGCACGCCAATTGGTCGTTAGGCCCGCGTGCTCACCGATTCGGCATAACGCTCCGGCGCAAATCCGACAAGCAATTTGCCGCCGCCGAGATCGAGCACCGGCCGCTTGATCATCGACGGCTGCGCCAGCATCAGCGCGAGCGCTCTCTTGGCATTGAGGCCGGCCTTGTCCGTGTCGGGAAGCTTGCGAAATGTCGTGCCGGTGCGATTGAGCAATGTTTCCCAGCCGACCTTATTTTCCCATCGTTCGAGCCGTTCGCGCTCGATGCCGGCCGTCTTGTAATCGTGAAACGCGTAGTCGACGCCGTGCTTGTCGAGCCAAGCGCGCGCCTTCTTCATGGTGTCGCAGTTTTTGATGCCGTAGAGGGTGACGGGCATCGGCTTCCCCACATTCATTTTGTTTCTTGCTTGTCACATCATATATCAACAAATAACGTCTCCCACCTACCTCATCTGAGGCGGCCTCAGCGCAGGATATTTTGGCACAATTGGATCTATGATTCCCGAGATAATGGCTGCCATAGATTTTCCGATCATGTGTCGGTATTCATTAAACACCTCTGGATTTTTATGAGAGCGGCATCCTGCTCTGCCGCGTTTCTTATGACAACATCCATTATGATCTTGGCTAGGTCCTGTGACATTTTCTTACTCTCAATTTTGTTCACACCGCACAAACAACAGATGTCCTCGCCAGGATCAGCCTTAAAGAAGGTTCCGGCCCCACTCTCAGGGTTGCTCACAACCATTCAGGTGGCGGTCTGCGCATCGAACAGCCAAACCTGCCGAGGCTGCCGCCAATGTAATCTCTCACGTACCACCGTTACTCAGCGTTCGGAGACATGTCTAACTGTTCCGGATGGGTTGGATTTCTCCGAGCAACGACCTCTTCATTCCCACTCGATCGTTCCCGGCGGCTTGCTCGTCACGTCGTAAACCACGCGGTTGACACCCTTCACCTCGTTGATGATGCGGGTCGCGACTGTGCCGATAAACGCCATGTCGAACGGATAGAAATCCGCCGTCATGCCGTCGGTCGAAGTCACCGCGCGTAGCCCAACGACGTAGTCGTAAGTGCGAAAATCGCCCATGACGCCGACGGTGCGCACCGGCAGCAGCACGGCGAAGGCTTGCCAGATCTCGTCGTAGAGGCCGGCGCGGCGGATTTCCTCGATGAAGACGTTATCGGCGAGCCGTAAAATATCGAGCTTCTCGCGGCTGATCGCGCCGGGACAGCGGATGGCAAGGCCCGGCCCGGGAAACGGATGGCGGCCGACAAATGCATCGGGCAGGCCAAGCTCGCGGCCGAGCGCGCGCACCTCGTCCTTGAACAATTCGCGCAGCGGCTCGACGAGCTTCATGTGCATGCGCTCGGGCAAACCGCCGACATTGTGATGCGACTTTATGGTCACCGAGGGCCCGCCGGTGAACGACACGCTCTCGATGACGTCGGGATAAAGCGTGCCCTGAGCCAAAAATTCCGCGCCGCCGATCTTCTTGGCCTCGGTCTCGAAAACATCGATGAACAATTTGCCGATGGTCTTGCGTTTGCCTTCCGGGTCGTCGATGCCCTCGAGCGCCCTGAGGAAAGTGTCGGCGGCGTCGACGTGGACGAGCGGGATGTTGAAATGGCCGCGGAACAGCGCCACGACATTTTCCGCTTCGCCGAGGCGAAGCAGCCCGTGATCGACAAAGACGCAGGTGAGTTGCTCGCCGATCGCCTCGTGAATAAGCACCGCGGCGACGGCGGAATCGACGCCGCCGGATAGCCCGCAGATCACTCTGCCCTTGCCGACCTGTTTGCGAATTTTCTCGATCGCTTCGAGCTTGAACGCGCGCATCGTCCAGTCGCCGGCGCAGCCCGCGATCTTGCGCACGAAATTGCGCAGGATCGCCGCCCCATGCGGGGTGTGCACGACTTCAAGATGGAATTGCGTGGCGTAGAACTGGCGCTTGTCGTCGCCGATCATGGCAATCGGCGCGTTGGCCGACGTGCCGGTCGCGGCAAAACCTTCCGGCAGCTCGGTGACGCGGTCGCCGTGGCTCATCCAGACCGGATAACGCTGGCCGACCTGCCAGACGCCGTCATAGAGTGGCGACGGCTTCGTCACCTCGACCTCGGCGCGGCCGAATTCGCGGTGATGACCGGCCTCGACCTTGCCGCCGAGCTGGTGCGCCATGGCCTGCTCCCCATAGCAGATGCCGAGCACCGGCACGCCGGCTTGGTAGATCGCCATCGGCGCCAGCGGCGCGTCCTTGTCGAGCACGCCCGCTGGACCGCCGGACAGGATCACGCCTTTCGGCTTCATCTCGCGCAGCGCCGCTTCCGCTTTTTGAAACGGCACAATCTCGCAGTAGACGCCCTCCTCGCGCACGCGCCGGGCGATGAGCTGGGTCACCTGCGAGCCGAAATCGACGATGAGAATCTTGTCGTGAGATTCCATAGCGGGTTCTATGGTGGCCGCTGCGTCCTGTCGAGATTTTGCAAGCGCGTTCATGCCGAGCGTCGCAACATGCTGACGAAAAATCCGTCGGTATCGGTCCGCCGCGGCGTCATCAGCAAACCTTCGTCCGAGATAAGCACCGCGCGGGCGAAAAGATAGGCGCGCTCGCCCAGCACGTTGATAACGTTTAGGGGCTTTTCCACGGAAAAATCGCCGTGGCGGCCGACAAATGCGCGGACCCGGTCGCCATTCTCCTCAGTCAGCACCGAACAGGTGACGTAGACAATGCGGCCGCCCGGCTTGACCAGCACGGCAGCGCGTTCCAGCGCGGCGTCTTGCTGCTTGACGCGCTCGGCGAGCGCGCCCGGGCGAATGCGCCACTTGGCATCCGGATTGCGCCGCCAGGTCCCGGTGCCGGTGCACGGCGCATCGATCAGCACGAGATCGGCGCGGCCGGCAAGGTCGGCAATCGTGTCGCCCACGCTCTTCGGCGTGCGCACCTGGACATTACGCGCGGCGGAACGGGCAAGGCGCTCATGGATCGCCACGAGCCGGCGCTTATCGGTATCGGTCGCATAGATTTGACCACGATTTTCCATCGCGGCGGCCAGCGCCAGCGTCTTGCCGCCGGCGCCGGCACACAGATCGATGACCTGCTCGCCGGGCTTGGCACCGGCCAACAGTGCGGCGAGCTGCGATCCTTCATCCTGAATTTCGAATTGACCCTTAACAAACAGCGGCTCGGCATGGAGAGCGGGGCTCTTCGCGTCGGCTGACAGGTGAATGCGGAGCCCAACGGGCGACCACCAGGTCGGTTCGACATTAAGATGCGCGAGTTTGAGCAGCACCGCGTCGCGCTCGCCGACAAGCGTGTTGACGCGCAAATCGAGCGGCGCCCGGCTTGCGAGCGCGGCGCCCTCGGCAGCCCGCTCCTCGCCGAAAGTGCGCGCCAAGTAGGGATCGAGCCAATCCGGATAGTCGCCCGCAACATGCGCCGGCGCCCCTGAAAGAGCATCCGCACCGAGCGCCACCCTCTCCGCATCCGTCAACGGCGCTGGCGCAAAGCGCGCCCCATTGCACAGCGCCTCGATCGCCGCGACATCGAGGCCACGCTCACGGTGCAGCATGCCGATCAGCACCGCGCGCGGCGTCGCCGCATCGATGAGCCAGGCCGAGGACGCCTTTCTGCGCAGCGCGTCATAAACGAGGCCGGCGATCGCCGCGCGATCGCCGGAGCCTGCATAACGATGTGACAGTCCCCAATCCTTGAGCGCATCGGCCGCCGGGCGCCGCCGCGCCTCGATGTCGGCAAAGGCTTCGATCGCGGCGGAAAGGCGGGCCGAGGGGGTCATGATAAAACTTGCGTAGCCGGAGTGAACGACAATTATCGCATCTTGCGCTTGATGGCCGCAGCGCGATGGCCGCCCGACGTCTCATGCCGTCGCACGTGCCGGCGCAATTCCTGTATCGCCTCCGCGAGATCGCTTACGTGAATGCCTTTCGGCGCTTTGCCGGCTTTGACGCTGGCCAGCATGCGCCGCAGCAAATCGTCGTCGTGCTCATCGCGATAGGGCTTTAAATCGAGATCTTCCGGCACCTTTTTGAGACGCTCATCGCCGATGCTTTTGACATTCTTCTGCATGAACCGGTCGTAGGCGCGCCATTCGATTCCGGCGGCGCGCACGGCCGCCTCCTCGGCGCGCGTCGCGATCTGATGGGCATGAAGATAATGCAGCCCGAGCTGATCGATCAGCGTCTTCTCGACTTCCTCGTGCAGAACGAGAAACCGGTCGGTGTCGATGATGCGGCCGCGAAATTTGAAGCGTTGCGGCATGTGACGATCGATATAGATCGTCTTGCCGTCGAGGCTGTAGCCGGCGAGGTAGGGAATATCGTGCTTGCGGTCAAATTTCTTTACCCGCCGGCAGATCGCATCGAGCGCGCGATCCATCATCAGGCTGGAGACGTACCACTCCGGCAATCTTAGTTTCTTATGCGGGGCCGTAGGATGGCAAAGATCGAGCGGCATGGTTTTTCCTTACACCGGCCGCGGCAGCGTCAGCACATCGATGATGTAGATCGCCCAATTGATCGCGAGCGCAATAACCGCGACGGCGAAAAACGCGCCGCGCACGCGAATGTTATTGTTCGTCACATGCACGTAGGCCTGCAGGAGACGGAAGATCACGAAAATCCAGGCCAGCACCACGAACACAAGACCGGCAAGATGCGTGACATAGGCAAGAATCGTGAGGACATAAAACAGGACCGGAAGCTCGAACTGATTGCTGTACGAGTATCCGACCTGCAGCGTTCGCGGCGACCAGTTCGGTTCGCGCAATGCAATATTGTCCGGCCGCGCAATACCGGTATTGAAATCGCGCGCCCGCAACGGCGCAAGCCAGAACAGCAAGATGAAAGTGAGGATCACTTCGACGAAGAGCGGCAACAATATCGCTTGCGTTGTCATCAATTCACTCCGGCAAATAATTTCCGTGCATTAAAGCTTGACGCTGATCGCGGTCTCGCCGTCTTCGTCGACCAGCGCGCTGCGCCATGATTTTCCGTCGAATAATGCTTTGCGTACGGTGTCGGCCGTGCCGCCGTGGTTGAGGTTGGCGGTAATCAGCGTGCCGCCGGTGCGCAGCAGCGCGCGCAGCGTCTTATGCAGCCCCGGTACCGGCGTTCCGCCATCAAAGAATGCCACGTCATAGCCGGGATCGAGCGTCGGCAAAACTGCGGCGAAATCCCCCTCGTGCACAGTGATGCGATTATCCAGACCCGCGGCCGCAATATTGTCCCGCGCGATCTGTACGTGTTCCGGATCGCGCTCGATAGTATCGACCGTTGCGTCCGGCGCGCCGGAGGCAAAAGATAAAGCCGTGTAGCCGAGCGCCGTGCCCAATTCGAGGATGCGGCGCGCATTGGCGGCTCCCGCGAGCGCAGCCAATAGAGGCCCGTTGCCGTAAGGATAGGCGCCGCAGCCGTGCCGCCCGCGATGCATATTGGTCGCGGTGCGAATCTTTGCGAACGGGTCGGCCGCGGCTGTCATCGCGATCGCTATTCCCGGCTTGGATAGTTCGGACTCTCGCGCGTGATGGTGACGTCATGCACGTGGCTCTCGCGCAATCCGGCGCTGGAGATGCGCACGAATTCAGCCTTGTCGTGGAATTCGGCGAGATCTTTGGCGCCGACATAGCCCATCGCCGCGCGCAAACCGCCGACGAGCTGGTGCACCACATTTGCAACCGGACCCTTATACGGCACCTGGCCTTCGACGCCCTCGGGCACGAGCTTAAGCGTGTCTTTGATTTCCTGCTGGAAATAACGATCGGCGGAACCGCGCGCCATGGCGGTGACCGAGCCCATGCCTCGGTAAGTCTTGTAGGAACGGCCCTGGTAGAGAAACACCTCGCCCGGCGTTTCGTCGGTGCCGGCGAGCAATGAGCCGACCATGGCGCAATCGGCGCCGGCAGCAAGCGCCTTGGCGAGATCGCCGGAATATTTGATGCCGCCGTCGGCGATCACCGGCGTGTTCGCCCGCTTCGCCACCTCGACCGCGTCCATGATTGCCGTGAGTTGCGGCACGCCGACGCCGGCGACGATGCGCGTCGTGCAGATCGAGCCCGGTCCGATGCCGACCTTGATCGCATCGGCGCCCGCATCGATTAGAGCCTTCGCGCCCTCGGCGGTGGCGATATTGCCGGCGATCAGCTGCACCGCATTGGACATGCGCTTGATGCGTGTCACGGTATCGAGCACGCGCCGCGAATGGCCGTGCGCGGTGTCGACCACGACGAGATCGACGCCGGCTTCGATCAAGCTTTCGCTGCGCGCATAGCCGGCTTCGCCCACCGAGGTGGCGGCTGCGACGCGGAGCCGGCCCTGCTCGTCCTTGCAAGCGTTGGGGTTGGCCACCGCCTTCTCGATGTCTTTCACGGTGATGAGACCGACGCAGCGATATTCGGCATCGACAACCAGAAGCTTCTCGATGCGGTGCTGATGCAGAAGCCGTTTCGCCTCGTCCTGGTCGACGCTTTCGCGCACGGTGACGAGCCGCTCTTTTGTCATCAGCTCGGAGACTTTCTGCCGCTTGTCGGTGGCAAAGCGCACGTCCCGGTTGGTGAGAATGCCGACGAGCTTGCCGGGTGCTCTGCCTTGGCCATTGCCACCGCCGCCCTCGACCACCGGGATGCCGGAAATGTGATACTCCTGCATCAGCGTCAATGCGTCGGCGAGCGTCGCGCCGGGATGGATGGTGACGGGATTCACCACCATGCCCGATTCGAATTTTTTCACTTGGCGCACTTGCGCGGCCTGGGCGTCGGGCTCGAGATTGCGGTGAATGACGCCGATGCCGCCGGCTTGTGCCATGGCAATCGCCATATTCGCCTCGGTCACGGTGTCCATCGCCGAAGCGACGATCGGGATATTGAGCAGGATATTGGGCGCAATACGCGAGCGGATGTCGACGTCCGACGGCAGGACGTCGGATAGTCCCGGCTTCAACAGCACATCATCGAAGGTATATGCTTCGCGCGGTAGGTCTCTTGAAGTCGTTGCCATTGCCAACTCCGCATGGCCCGATATGACAGGCCAGCGCATCGGGGTGAACGCCTCGCGGGCGAGCGGAACTTGATCCGTCGCCCGGCTCGATGGCCCGCTTTTGGGTTGGCGGTGGCCGATAGCACGCCTTGACCGCAATTGATAGGCCCAAGAGCTAATATGGGCGGAAAGCCGGAGGAATCGCTGTGAAAAAGTCGATAGATCGTCGCCAATTCAGCCTCGGCAGCATTGCCGCAGGCGCAGCCCTCGCAGCCGGGAGCGCTCCGCGAGTTCGCGCAGTCCGCGCCGCTAAAAATTCGCCTCGGCTGGGTGGTGGTACCGGCCTCGCTGGCGCCGCTCGTGCTGGAGAAGAAGGATATCCTCAAGCACTTCGGCCAATCCTACGTCGCCGAGGCCACCCGCTTCGAAGGCACCCCGCCGGTCATCACCGCGCTCGCCTCCGGCGATCTCGATATCGGGCCGCTCGCCTTCTCGTCATTCGGCCTCGCCATTCAGAACGCGCATATGGACGATCTGCGCGTCATCAGCGACGAGATCCAGGACGGCGTCGCCGGCCATGGCACCAATCAATTCATGGTGCTCAAGGACGGCCCGGTGAAAACCGTGGCCGACCTCAAGGGCAAGGTGCTGGCCACCAATGTCATCGGCAGCGCGGTCGATATCGCCATGCGGGCGGTTTGCCGGCGCGGCGGCCTGGAAGCCAACCGCGACTACACTATCGTCGAGGCGCCCTTCCCGGCCATGCGTGCGATGCTGGCGGAGAAAAAGGCCGACCTCATCAGCGCCGTGCCGCCGTTCTCGCTCGACCCCGATCTCAATGCGATCGCGAACAGCCTGTTCACCCAGAAGGACGCCTTCGGCATCACCCAGCTCACGATGTGGACAGCACGCACACCGTTCATCCGGCAGAACCGCGCGGCGCTGGTCGATTTCCTCGAAGATACGGTGCGCGCGGTCCGCTGGTACTGCGATCCGAAAAATCATGAAGAAGCCGTCGAGATCGTCGCGCGCCTCAACAAAGCGCCGCCGGCACGCATGGAATGGGCCTTCACCGGCAAGGATCAATATCGCGACCCGAACGGCATGCCGAACTTGAGCGCGCTGCAGAGCAACCTGCAGCTCCAAAAGCAGGTCGGCTTTCTCAAGGAAGACATCGACGTCAAGAAATACTCCGATGTGAGCATGGTCGAGGAAGCGGCCAAGCGGTTGGCATGATATCGACGGGCGCGCCGCAAACCTTGCGCGCCACCAACCGATAGCCGCGCATGGAAGAAACGCCTCCCTACGATCGCATCGTGCCTTTGATCGTCGCCACCGCTTTGTTCATGGAGAACATGGACTCGACGGTGATCGCAACGTCGCTGCCGGCGATCGCGCGGGCGCTCGGCACCAATCCGCTGGCATTGAAGCTCGCGGTCACATCCTACCTATTGTCGCTTGCCATCTTTATCCCGGCGAGCGGTTGGACCGCCGACCGTCTCGGCGCGCGCAACGTGTTCCGCGCCGCCATTGGCGTGTTCGTTATCGGCTCGATCGGCTGCGCCGCCTCGCACTCGCTCGAGCAGTTCGTCTTCGCCCGCATCCTGCAGGGCACGGGCGGCGCGATGATGACGCCGGTCGGCCGCCTCATCATGGTGCGCAGCATCGACAAAAGGAACCTGCTCAATGCCATGTCGCTTGTGACTATGCCGGCGCTGATCGGTCCCATCTGCGGGCCGCCGCTCGGCGGTTTCATCACCACTTATGCGTCGTGGCATTGGATTTTTCTGATCAACGTGCCGATCGGGCTACTCGGTATCGGATTGGCGTCCCGCTTTATCGCCAACGTCCACATCGAACACCGCGACCCTTTCGACTATATCGGATTCGTTCTGTCCGGCTTCGCTATTGCCGGTCTTGCCTTTGGCCTTTCGGCCTTGGGGCTCGATTTCCTGCCGACGAGCATCGTCGTGGCGATGCTCGGTATCGGCGCGATCTCGGCCGTGGCCTACGTTATGCACGCCAATGGCACACCGGCGCCCATCCTCGACCTTTCTCTGCTCAAACTGCCGACCTTCCGCGCCAGCATCTATGGCGGTTTCCTCTTTCGCCTCGGCATCGGCGCGTTGCCGTTTTTGCTGCCGCTGTTGCTGCAGGTCGGCTTCGATCTGACGCCGTTCCAGTCCGGCCTCATCACATTTACCACCGCGCTCGGCTCGATGTTCATGAAGGCGGCCGTCGCCAGCGTGCTCAACCGCTTCGGCTATCGCAACGTGCTGTTGTACAATGCGCTGATCTCGAGCGTCTTTCTCGCCGCTTGCGCCAGCTTCGTGCACGGCATGCCTTATGCGGCGATGATCGCCATCCTGTTGTCCGGCGGCTTCTTCCGGTCGCTGCAATTCACCAGCATCAACACCATCGCTTACGCGGAGATCGAGCCGGCGAAGATGAGCCGCGCCACCGCGATGGTCGCCGCCGCCCAGCAATTATCGTTATCGACCGGCGTCGCCGTCGGCGCGCTGGTCGTCGAAATTACGCTGCGGCTGAAGCATTCGACGACGATGGGCGTCAACGACTTTCCGCCGGCATTTCTCTTCGTCTCGCTACTCGCGGCCAGCGCCGCGTTGATCTTTTATCGCCTCACCCCCGACGCCGGCGCCGAGCTTTCGGGCCGGAGCAAGCCGGAAGTGTCAGTGCCCGGTAAGGCGCATTAAGTGGGCCTGTTTCAGCCGCGAAATCCCCGCGCCAACAGATAGAGCTCCGCAGAATCGGCGCGGCTCGCCGGCGGCTTGACGTGCTTGACGCTTTCGAAATCGCGCTTGAGTTCCGCAAGCAGCGCCGTCTCGGTGCCGCCTTGCAGCACTTTGCAGAGAAATGAACCACCGGCGGCGAGCACTTCGCGGGCGAAAAAAGCCGCGGCTTCGGCAAGCGCCATGATCCGTAAATGATCGGTCTTGCGATGGCCGGTCGCGTTCGCCGCCATGTCGGAGAGTACGACATCGACTTTTCCGTGCGCTCTGCCGGCAAGCAGCTCCTTGAGTCGTGCGGGTGCCGCCGCATCGAGAAAATTGAAATGCAGGAATTCGACGCCTGGAATGGGCTTCATATCGAGAATATCGAGTGCGACCACGCGTCCGTTTGCGCCGACGCGCCGCGCGGCGATCTCGCTCCAGCCGCCGGGCGCGGCGCCGAGATCGACGACGTAGGCGCCGGGCGTAAGCACTTTGTACTTGTCGTCGATTTCGGCGAGCTTATAGGCGGCGCGCGAGCGGAAACCTTCGCGCTTGGCGCGCGCCACATAGGGGTCGCTGAGCTGCCGCTCGAGCCAGGTGCGCGACGACAACGTGCGGCGTTTTTCGTCTTTGAGCCGCGCCATGACCGCTTACGCCTCGCCCCATACGCCGTCCTCGCGCATCATCTCGACCAGCATGCCCTCGCGCAGGCCGCGATCGGCGACGCGAAGTCTCGGACAGGGAAAGGCGCGGCGGATGGCATCGAGGATGGCGCAACCGGCAAGTACGAGATCGGCGCGTTCGGCGCCGATGCAGGGGTTCGCCGCGCGTTCGTCGAAACTCATCCCCATCAATTCGGCGACCACCCCTGAGACCTCGTCGTCGGACAGCCAGCAGCCGTCAACGCGCCGGCGGTCGTATCGGCGCAGCCGCAAATAGACGCCGGCGATCGTGGTCACGGTGCCCGACGTGCCGAGCGTGTGGAAGCCGTCGAGATCGCGATGATCCGCCGCGAATACATCGACCAAAGCTGCGACCTCCGCCACCATCGCGTCATAAATTTCGCGCGATACGACCTTGCCGCCATAACGCTCGGCAAGCGTGACGACACCGACTGGCAGCGATGCCCAGCCGACGATGTCGGGCGTGGGCGGGCCGCGCCGTCGGTCGCCCGGCCGCCGGTTGAGCCGGACTAATTCCGACGACCCGCCGCCGATATCGAACAGAATGACGCCGCTCGCCGTCGGATCGAACAGTTCGGTGCAGCCGGTCGCGGCGAGCCGCGCCTCGGTCGCGGAATCGATGATCTCGAGTTCGAGGCCCGCCTCCTTGGCGACGCGGCTGCGAAACTCCTCGCCGTTCTCGGCCGCGCGGCAAGCCGCAGTGGCAATGAGCCGTGCGCGCGTCGCGCCGCGCGCGTGCATCTTGTCGCGACAGACCTGGAGCGCCTCGACCGCGCGGGTAACCGCCGCCTCGCTAATGCGGCGCGACGCGGCGACCCCTTCGCCGAGACGGATGATGCGGGAGAATGCGTCGACGACGCGGAAGCCGTCTGGGGTGGGCCGCGCGATCAGGAGCCGGCAATTGTTGGTGCCGAGATCGAGCGCGGCATAGGTCGAGCCGGAATGATACTGGACCGGCGCCCGACCGTCGTCGCGGCGAATGCCATAGGGCGTCCGGCGACCCCAGCGAGCGCCGCGCGCAGAACCATTGCGCGAGGCCTCATTGGCGTCGAGGCCGCCCCGCGGCGAGGCCTCGTCGGTCATCCAAAGCCTTCCTGCCGCGCCGGAGCCCTTGTGGCTCGACGGCCGCGGTCTATTGTTGAAGCCTAAATCGGGGAAACTGTAACAGGGGCGGCCTTAAGGGCAATACTGTGCTTCGTCCGCCTATGAGCCATGTTCCGCGCCCAGTTGCCGCGGTCTGGCAAGTCCATTATCACCGCGACATAGCGCTACAGGATTGAATCGTCATGAATTTGCAGCAGTCTGCCAACGGCCGGGCGGGCGACTTGTCAGCCGACCAATTGACGACCATGAAATTTGCCGTCGGCCAATCGGTACCGCGCGTCGAGGACCCGATGCTGTTGCGCGGCATGGGACATTATACCGACGATGTCAGCCTTCACGGCCAGGCCTATATGGTCATGGTTCGCAGCTCCGTCGCCCACGGCACGATCCGTTCGGTCGACATGGCGGCGGCACGGAAAATGCCCGGCGTGCTCGCTGTCTATAGCAGCGCCGAACTGAAGGGCTATGGCACGCTCAAATGCGTCGTCGCGTTGCCCAATCGCGACGGCACGCCGCTGCGCAAACCGCGGCGCGAGGCGCTCGCGGTCGGCAAAGTGCGCTACGTCGGCGACCCAGTCGCCTGCGTCGTCGCAGAAACCGTTGCGCAGGCGAAGGACGCCGCCGAAGCGGTAACAGTCGATATCGAACCGCTGCCGGTTATCACATCGCCCGAAGCCGGCGCTCGTGACGGCGCGCCGCAAATCTACGATGACGTCCCGGGCAACGTTGCACTCGATTACCATTACGGCGATGCGGAAGCGGTGAAAGCTGCGTTCGCGCAAGCGGCGCACGTCACCCGATTGCGGATTGTGAACAGCCGCGTCGCCGTCAACCCGATGGAGCCGCGCGCGGCCGTCGGCTTATACGAGGGCAATCGCTTCACGCTCCATGTCTGTTCCCAAGGCGTGTTCGGCATGCGCGCCAATCTCGCCGACGCGATGGGGGCTGACGTCAAGGACGTGCGCATCTTGACCGGCCAGGTCGGTGGATCGTTCGGCATGAAGGCCATGGTGTTTCCCGAATACATTTGCCTTCTTCACGCCGCGCGCGCTCTCGGCCGGCCGGTGAAATGGACCGATGAGCGATCGGGGAGCTTTGTCTCCGACGGTCACGGCCGCGACGCCGAGGTTGTCGGCGAGCTCGCGCTCGGCGCCGACGGCACTTTTCTCGCCGTGCGGCTGACGAGTTTTGCGAACATGGGCGCGTTCCTTGCCCAGTTTGGGCCGTTCATGGGTACGGCCAATGCCGTCAAGAACATGCAGGGCATGTATCGCACGCCGCTGATGGAAGTCTCGACCAAGTGCGTCTTCACCAACACGGCGCAGATCACCGCCTATCGCGGCGCCGGCCGCCCCGAAGGCAACTATTATATGGAGCGGTTGATCGACGCCGCGGCGGCCGAAATAGGCATCGACCGACTCACGCTGCGGCGGCGCAATCAAATCCGTACGCAGGATCTGCCGTATAAGACCGCCTCGGCCTCGACCTACGATTCCGGAGACTTCGCGGCGCTGACCAAACAGGCGCTCGAACTTGCCGACAACAAAGGCTTCTCCCGCCGCAAGCGTGAAAGCCGCAAGCGCGGCAAGCTGCGCGGACTGGGAGTGAGCACTTATCTTGAAGTCACCGCGGCGCCGGCGAAGGAATCGGCCGGTATCATCTTCAATGCCGACGGCACGGTGACACTGACCACCGGCACGCTCGATTTCGGCATGGGCCACGCCACGGCGTTTGCGCAGGTCTTAAGTCAACAGCTTGGAATTCCTTTCGACAAAATCACGCTGGTGCAGGGCGACAGTGATCGGATCGTCATGGGCGGCGGTTCGGGCGGCTCGAAGTCGATCATGCACAGCGGGACCGCGATCGTCGAAGGCGCCGCAAAAGTGATCGAAAAGGGCAAGCAGGTCGCCGGCTATGTGCTTGAAGCCGCCGCGTCCGATATTGTTTTCGAGCGCGGCAAATTCGTGATCGTCGGAACCGACCGTTCAATCTCCATCATGGAGCTTGCGCAAAAACTGCACAGCGGCCTCAACCTGCCCGCCGACGCTCCGCAATCGCTCGATGTCACCCACGTCAGCGACGGTCCGGGCGCCGCGACCTACCCCAACGGCTGCCATGTCGCCGAAGTCGAGGTTGACCCGGACACCGGCTTTGTCGAACTGGTCAAATATTCCTGCGTCAACGATTTCGGCGTCGTTGTTAATCCGATGATCGTCGCAGGTCAGCTCCACGGCGGCGTGGTGCAGGGCATCGGCCAGGCGCTGATGGAAACGGCCGTCTATGACGAAAGCGGACAATTGCTGACCGGCTCGTTCATGGACTATGCGATGCCGCGCGCCGCCGACGTGCCGTCATTCGCTCTCGCCGATCATCCGGTACCGACCAAAACCAATCCGCTTGGCGTCAAGGGCTGTGGCGAAGCGGGCTGCGCCGGCGGACTGCCGTCGACGATGAACGCGGTGATCGATGCGCTCGCCGAGTACGGCATCCGCCATATCGACATGCCGTTGACGCCGTTTCGCATCTGGCACGCGCTACAGGCCGCGAAGGCAACCCGGCCGCAATGACGCAAGCGATTTCCGTCCGTCCGCGGATTCGTCCGGCCGAGTCGCGGTTGATTGCGGCCGTCTGCGGCGCGCACATGATGAGTCATTACTATATGCTCATGCTGGCGCCGCTGATGGCGTTCGTGCGCGCCGACTTCAAGGTAAGCTACACCGAGCTGGCGCTGGCACTGACGGTTTTCAACGTCGTCTCGGGCCTGTTGCAAACGCCGGTCGGATTTCTTGTCGACCGCATCGGCGCGCGCGTCGTGCTGATCGTGGGCCTTACGCTGAGCAGTACCGCATTTGCGGTCGCCGGCATCGTAGATTCATATTGGGTATTTATTGCGATGTACGGCGTCGCTGGGCTTGGCAACACGGTCTATCATCCTTCGGACTATTCGCTGCTCTCGCATCATGCGCCGGCGGAACGATTGAGCCACGTTTTCTCGTTCCATACCTTTGCCGGCATGGTGGGCTCGGCTATCGCGCCGGTGACGCTGCTTTACATGCAGAGCATGTTCGGCTGGCGCGGCGCCTATATCGGTGCGGCGGTGTTCGGCTTTCTCGTTCTCTTGGTGCTGATCGCGCAGGCCGAGCCGGCCGCGGACCCAACACACGCCGCCAAAGCCGCCGCCAAAGCGCAAAAGAACAATATTGTCGATACCGGCTGGCGTCTTTTGATCACGCCGGCGATCTTGCTCAATCTCGGATATTTCATCCTGACGTCGATCATGGGCGGCGGCCTCAATACCTATCTCGTCGTCGCGCTCGGCGCGCTGCACGCCACGTCGGCTGACGTCGCCAACGTGGCCTTGACGGCGCTCCTTGCCATGAACGCCGTCGGCGTGCTGGCCGGAGGCATGCTCGCCGCACGCACCAGTCATCACGCCGTGGTCGCCGCTTCGGGTCTGACGATGGGCGGCATAGTCACCGCGCTTGTCGGACTTTTTAATTTTCCGCCGGTGCTGCTCATTCTGCTCATGGGATTTAGCGGATTCTGCGTCGGCGCAACCTATCCGTCGCGCGACATGCTGGTGCGCGCTGTCACTCCGCCCACCGCCTATGGCCTTGTCTTCGGTTTCGTCAGCACCGGCTTTAACATCGGCGCCAGCATTGCTCCGATCGTCTACGGCATGCTGATGGACCACGGCCAGCCGCGAATGGTTTTTCTGTTGTCCGCCGCCGTCAGCATCCTTTGCGTTTCGACGGTGACGTTCGGATTTTCGAGCCGCGAGACGCGCTGAGCATTGCACGGCTGAACGCACTTTTCCGCTCCGACCTGTTTGGTTTGCTTTGCCGGTGAAGCCGGCGAGGCTAATCGCGGGCACCGCGGGGCTAAATATAGTTAACAATATCCTAAGTTAATGCTTTCTGCGAAACGTAGGCAACTCTACGAATAGAGAAAATCAGCGATTTTGATACGTTAATCAAACGTAAATACTGCACAAATTGGACGTGTATCCTCTAGCTGTAAAGTGAAATGCTGTCATGCGTCTGTGGATCGCCCTGGTTTTACTGGCAATCACGACCCCGGTATACGCTCAATCCCTGGGAAGCACGTCCGGTGCATCGGCGGCGGTCAATATCAGCGACCCGCCAAGTTCTGACTCAACGAACCGTTTGATCACGACACCCACGGTGGTCGCTCCCGGCCTTGCCGCAGCCGGCATCGAAACCTGTCTCGGCTCCGCGTCCGGCGGCCTGTCGGTGATGGGCGGCGGTATTACGTTCGGCAGCACGAAAGTGGACGAAGGCTGCACGATCCGTCTTTTGGCGCGGCAGCTTTTCGCCTTCGGACTTCATAAGGCGGCCCTCGCATTGATGTGCCAGGACGGCCGTGTGGCCGAGGCAATGGACGTTGCCGGTTCGCCCTGCCCGGCTGAGCCTGTCCAAATCGGCAACGACCCTGTCGCCAGCATACCCTCGACTTCGTACGCAGCCTCAGCCGGCGAAGTCGGCCAACCGCTATCCATCCTGCCCGCAAGTCGAACTTCGACGCCATCCGACGACACCCGCTCTATTCGCGAGACAATCGACGTTTCGTTCTTGGCGGTGCATCCGGTCTCGCAACAAGAGCAAGCGTGGTTCGACCGGGCCTCGGACATCAACTGACCCGACCCCGAGTCCACGCCGGATTGCGATCCGGCGTGGACTTCGGGACGAGCCAATTCAGGTCCGTCATACCAAGAGGAATCGCATGAAAACGCTCTGTTACGTCGTCGCGGCGGTCGCCGTGTTGACGTCAGCTCCGGCCATGGCCCAGCAATTCTCCGGCGGCGGTTCGACTAACATCTGGTCCAGCGCCCAGGGAACGTCCAACTCTTATGGCAACGCCAACGGATTCGCGGACAGCGAGTCCGGCTCGATGGCCACCGGCGGCGGTTTGGGTCGTGGCAATGTCAGTGGTGGCGGCGCATTCGGCGGCGGCGGTGCCACGTCGGCCTTCACCATCTCGAATGCCGGCGCCAGTTCTTCCGGCAACGGCTACGCCCAGGTTCAAACGTCGGGCTATGCCGGCGGCAACGTATCGGGATTCGGCGCCCGGGCTCATTGAACAGGCGACAAAGCTGCGCTCCTTTGCCCGTCCCGCGTTTGCTTGCTAGTGTTCGCGCAAGCCGACAAATGCTGCAACGAGGACGTTCAAGGAGCACCACATGAAACTTTGCCGCTACGACGACGATCGCCTCGGCGTGGTACGCGGGGATCTCGTTCACGACGTCACCGGAGCACAGACGGAAATCCGCAACTCGTCGCCTTACGCGATGAAAGGCGACGCGGTCGTCGCGGCTTTGCCGCAATGGCGCGAGCGGATCGAGCGCTTGGCGGATCGAGCGCCGGGCAAATCGATCGCGCAAGTGAAGTTGCTCGCTCCGGTGGCGCGGCCGACAAAGCTTTCCTGCGCGCCGACCAATTACCAGGCGCATATCGAGGAAATGCGTAAGGCTTCGCAGCAGCCCGGCTCGCAGATCGTGAGCGTACCATCTTCGAAAATTCTCGAAGCGGGAATGTTTCTGAAGGCAAATTCCGCACTCGTCGGCCCGTCGGAAGGCATTCCCATCCGGTTTCCGGACCGCCGCAACGATCACGAGGTCGAGCTGGTGATGGTGATCGGCAAAGCCGGCAGCGACATTCCGCAGGCCAAGGCGCTCGACTATGTCGCGGGCTATTGCCTTGGCCTCGACATGACGGTGCGCGGCCGTGAAGACCGCAGCTTTCGTAAATCGGTGGACGGTTACGCGGCGCTCGGCCCGTGGATGGTGACGGCCGACGAAATCCCGGACCCGGATTCGGTGCCAATCAGTATCGAGGTCAACGGCGAGGTCCGACAGAACAGCAACACCAGCCAGTTGATCTATAACTGCCGGCGCCTCATCGAATTCGCTTCGGCATTCTATACGCTCTATCCGGGCGATCTCATTTACACCGGAACGCCGGAGGGAGTGAGCCCGGTGAAGCCGGGCGACGTCATCGTCTGCCGCTCGGCCCCGGTCCTCGGCGAACTCAAAATCGCGGTGCGGGCGCACGAAGCGGGCGCAATTGAAAGCGATCGCCGCGTGCGCGCTCAGGCATAGCGCCGCATCGTTACTGGAGAAGTCGATGTTGCAGATCAAACGCGCCGGCCATTCGACACTGACCACTCCCGATCTCGAGCGAATGGTCGATTATTTCACGCGCATTGTGGGCTTAAGTCTTGTCGCACGCGACAAAGGCCGGGCGATTCTCGCCACTAAATCCGGCCTCGAATCGATCGTGCTGGAGCGCGATAGCGCCGTTGCGGCGCCGCGGCTGTCGTTTCAGGTTGCGCCAGGCAGCGATCCGGGCGAGATCGCCGCGCGGCTGAAGAAAGCCGGCATCAAGAGCGAACGGCGCAGCGACATCACACCCGGCATCCGCGAGGCCGTGACCTTCAAAGATCCCAAGGGCACGACGATCGAGGTTTTTTCCGATTGCGGTTTTGCTCCGGACGACGACACGTTTGCCGGCGTGATGCCGCTGAAATTCGGGCACATCGCCTACACCTGCCCGGATGTGCAGGGCTTGGTAAAATTCTATTGCGACACGCTCGGATTTCGAGTGTCGGATTGGCGCGGTGACTTTTTTGCCTTCCTGCGCTGCAGCCGCGATCATCACACCGTAAATTTCCTCCGCGACGCCAAGACCGCAATTCATCACATCGCGTTCGAGGTGCGCGACTGGTCGGACATCAAGCGCGCCGGCGATATTCTCGCAAAAAGCAATATCAAGCTCAGCTGGGGGCCGCTGCGCCATATCATCGGGCATAACATCGCGATCTATCACCAGAACCCCGACGGCGTCGTGATCGAGTTCTTCTGCGAGATGGATCAAATGCACGACGAGGAGCTCGGTTTTTTCGAGCCGCGGCCTTGGCACCAGGATCGGCCGCAACGGCCGAAAGTGTGGGGCGACGATACGCTGTCGAACTGGTGGGGTCCGATGTCGCACAGTCCAAATCGGACCAATGCGGCGGCGACCAAGTCGTCCGTCGAGCCGCAGCGCAACTCCGCCGCAGCAAAATCAACGCCGGCCTTGGCGCGCGCGCGGATGCGCAACGATCAGAAAAAGAGCCGTCGCCCGGGCAAGTCGCGACGTTAAGCGCGGTAGGCGAATCTACGTAGGTATTTGCTCGTAGCAAATCCTTGTTTAATACGTTTTCATATTAACCGATCATTCCCGTTGTGGCGGCAGGATTGGCGCTGAGCACATGCTCACATGTGCCGATCGGTCAGCCGGAACGCTCGAATGAGTGAGATACGGAAGCGAGCGCCATCGCGGGCAAACTCAATCGTCGCACTCGCTTTCGTGTTGGCCACGATCATGTGGGTCGAGGCGAGATCCGAGCCGACGTCCGAGCTTCGGTATGACGGTTTTAACGTCATCATGTCGCCCGGCTATCCCTTCGGCAGCACATCGGCCGACCTGGCCTTGGCCAATGCCAAAAAGCTCGGCGCCTCGGCGGTCGCCGTTATTCCGTTCCTCTGGCAGCCGAACCCCAATAGTCCCGATCTGGTCCGCGGCAAGGACATGGACGATGCCGAATTGCGCGCCGCGATCCGGCAAGCTCACGCGCTCGGCCTTGCCGTTCTGGTTAAGCCGCATGTCTGGGTGCCGCAGAGCTGGGCCGGCGCAATCGTCATGCTCTCCGAAGCGGACAGGCAGCAATGGTTCGCGAACTATCAGCGCGAACTTACGCATATCGCGCAGGTCGCCGAGGACGAGAAAGCCGACGCGCTCGCTATTGGCACCGAGCTTTCACAAATGTCGCTCATGCCGCAATGGAACGACTTGATCGTCAAAACGCGCGCTATCTTTTCCGGTCGACTGCTCTATGTCGCTCATAATATGGAGGAGGCCGAAACGGTTCCGTTCTGGGATCGGCTCGACGCAATCGGCGTGTCGCTCTATCCGCCGCTGGGCGGCGACGATGACGGCGATTTCCGCCGCGCCGCAATGCGCGCGACCGCCGACCGTCTCGATACGCTCAGCACGATCTACAACAAGCCTTTGGTGATCGCCGAGCTCGGCTTGCGCTCCGCCGAGGGCGCGGCGGCGAAGCCGTGGCAGAGCCCGGAAGAACGCGTCGCCGTTGCCGATCCGGCACTTCAGGCCGACGTGCTCGCCGATTGGCTTGCGGTTCTCAATCGCCCCTCGATCGAGGGCATTCTGATCTGGCGGTGGTTCACCGATCCCAATGCCGGCGGTTTGGCCGATACCGATTTCACCGTCCAGGGCAAACCCGCCGAGCGCGTCCTGCAATGCGCATGGACGCAAAGCTGCGATCGCGGCTGAGCCAGCCTCTTTAAAATTGATGCCACACGCCGAAGATCAGGCCGTTCTCCTGCAGCGCGTTGCGGCCGGCATAGGTGGTGTAGCCACCGCCCTGCAGTTCCCAGGTCGGAGTCAGCGAATAAACCGCGCTCAGCTGCAGTTTGTAATATTCGTAGCTGCCGCCGTCATAAGCCGTGTTGGCGGCGCCTTCGGAGACGACGTTGAAGCTCTGCGCCAGCAGCAGCCATTGCGGCAGCACCTTCACCCCGAACGTCGCATCGGCGCGAAACTCACTCGGCAAGCCGGCAGTGCGCTCGCGCTGCGCTACTTCCAGATCGAAGAAGGCAGGCATGTCGCCCACCTTGAAATTATGGCCGAGCAGCGCGCGAAAATCGGCCTCGACGTCGGTGTAACCGATTGCGGCGGGGTTCGACGTGTCGGTGGTCCCGGGCACGCGCAGAGTCGCCTGTCCGGACACTACCCAGTTCTGGTCTTCAAAAAAACCGTAGCGCGCTCCGAATTCGGTATAACCGAGGCCGGTGCGCTGCGCATCGATCGGTGCGCCGATGTCGATGTGCTGCAATCCGGGATCGACGATGGCGGTTAGCCGATCGGTGAGACCGTATTCAATAAGGAGCTGTGCTTCGTCTTTATCGTAGCGCGGCGTTGAAGCGAGACCACCGCCGTTGAAATAGCTCGTTGACGTGGCGGCCGTGAGGCTCGCGAGCCACTGCCCGGTGCCTTGCGGCAAGGTCCAAGCGCCGGCCGACGCGGCCCGCGGTGCGGCCAACAGCAAAAGCACAATACCAACGCAGCGTTTCAGCACGCTCTACCCCACCCAGACACCAGTCCCGCCGCGCTTGTAATGGGATCGCGACGCGCTTCTGGTCTTCCCACTCCCCCACGATAACTTCCGCCTCAGCCGATGATTCCTAGATCGTCAGCGCCACAACACGGTCCCCCCCGGCGCTGGCGGCGTCTTGCATCTTCGAAATCGCCTGCGTGAGTAGCTGGACCCGATCGATTGCGTGTTTCGCTTGTCCCGTGACCGACGCAACGCTTGCGGTGACATAATCGGAAACGGATGATTCGGAGGTCCGCAGGCGCAGCTTCAATATGGTCGCCCGCAATATCTCGGCGAGCTCGCGCGCCGATTTCGCACCGGTTCCGGGTGCAATAAGGATGATGGTGCCGTTTCGATAGGCCGCAGCCAAAATTCCAACAGTGCCGGCGAGACGGCGCACCGCGCGCGCGACCTCTGCGAGCACGTTACCCGCCGCGGTCGCGCCGTGGGTCGCGCGGTAGCCGTCGAAATGATCGAGCATGAGCGCGACGACTGAAATCACCTCGCCGGTCTCGCGTTTGCAGACGGCCGCGAGATAAGCCTCCGCCGCTTCATGGGTGAGCAGGCCGGTCGCCTCGTCGATAAACGAGCCTTCCTGCCTGTCGCCCCAGCTGGACACAAATGCCAGCAATTCGCGCTCCCTGGCCTGGCGGCGGTCGAGTTCCTGTTTGAGGCGCAGCGCCGAACGCACGCGTGCAATCAATTCGATGCGATTGGTCGGCTTGGTAACGTAATCAGTCGCGCCCGCCACGAAGGCATTGGAGAGCGAATCCATGTCGTCGAGCGCCGTGACCATAATAATTGGCAAGTCGGCGTAGCGCGGGTCGTTACGAATCCGCGCGCAGGTCTCGACACCGTCCATCTCCGGCATCACAATGTCGAGCAATGCAACATCGATGCTGGGCTTGTCGTCCGTATCGCGCCCGACGTCTAAAATCTTCAGCGCCTCCCAGCCGGAACTCGCGGTGACGACGTCGGTGTAGCCGGCCGACAACAGCGCGCCCTCCGTGAGATCGCGCAGAGTCTTCCGAGTTGTCGGTTACAAGTATCCGCATCGGCGCCTCAGTGTTTATACTCATATTGTTTCGTCTCTCGATCGTACCGCGCGAACATTAATTGTTGAGCGCCGGCGGCGCGCTTATGCGAGCAAACAAACGCCAAGTATTGTTTTGGTATATGACGCGATAACCTGGCGTACCTTCGCGAAATAATTTTGGGAACGCTTTGTCGAGGCGATCGCCGGCTCCGGCATCGCTGTGCGGATCCGGGACAGCGACGAAAGGCGTGTCGATGCGGTTGAACAGCATCGCGAGCGCGAATTGCTCGCTCTCCGGGCCAAGAATACCGCGGGCGCGGCCGCGGCCGAGCACAAAGGCCGGAGCGTTGTCGACGTCGGCCAGCACCCCTTCGCGTCCAACGGCGGCTCCCCCCGCGGCGAGCGCGTCGGTGCGCTCGTTGCCGTTGTGTTCGATGGCGGCGCGAAGTCGGTTCACGCTAATCGGATCGATCAAGACGAGGCTCGCCAAACCACCGAACCATCCGAGCACGAGCAGTGCGATGAGGAAACTTGGACGCTCGCGCGCGACCGGTATGCGGATTACGACGGTCGCCGCGAGAACCGGAGCCGCAACGACGATTGCGGTCGGATCGCCGAAAAAGCCGCTCATGGTGCTGATCGCGGTTGCGACGATTGCCGCGGCGGCAAACACCGCGCCGGGAATGACGAGCGGTCGCCGCCGATACACGCGCGCGAGCATCACCACTGCAAGCGGCGCTCCGATGGCAAGTGCCGCGGCCATCGCAAGAACTCGCGTCGATCGTCGGCAAGCCGGACAGCCGGTCGCCGAATACCCGCGCGACGCCCGCGGTCCAGATCGACAGGCTTTGGGCGGGGGCCGCAAAGAATGTCCAGCCGTTGCCCGGAAACACCCAAGACACGTAACTGAAGGCGGCGATCGCGAAGAACAGAGGAAAGATCAGCGGAATAATTACGTTAAACGCAGAATTGGCGACCAGCATGGGACTGACCGCGAAGACCAGAAACGGCATGGCCGAAAATGCGAACGCGGCACCCATCGGGTGCGAAAATGCCAGCGCCATGAGCGCGATCCCGACGGCCATCACTTCGGACGTACCGCTCCGCGCACGCAGGTTGTAGAGCGCCAGACACAGCATCAAGAGGAATGCGGCGAGGAACATGTCGGCCGGCCCGGCCACAACCGCGCGAAGCACCGCCGGATGTAACGCGATCAAAAGGGTGACGACAGCGGCGGCGGCGACCGGCAATCCGACACTGCGAAACGTCCGAAAGCAAAAGGCGGCGATGAACGCGAGTAGTCCAGCCGACACCAAGACGGACGCCGGCGTGTCAGCGGGCGAGAGCCAGGCAAGGAGCGTAGTGCTAAGGAACGGCAGAGTGGGATAGGCGGCAACGATGCGGCCGATCGGTACGTCGCCGTCCGCAGCCATGCTGGCGCCCGCCCACAGCCGCAATGCATCGTCGGTGATGACGCCATTGCGCACGGCGATCGCCGCAAGCACCGTGATGACCACGAAAACCAGAGACGCGATCGGCGCGGCGGCGAGAGCGCGTTTCATGGCGCGCCTCCGGTCCCGGAGAGTTGCGTCGCCGGGTGCCGCGATACGCCATGCTGGGTCTTTTCCCAGAAGAAGGGATCGCGCACGAGCTGCCAGAGACCTCTATAGGCCGCGATAGAGATCAGTGCCCAGTAACCGAACAGCGTGAAGCTGAACGGAATGAGTTCGAGCCAGCCACGCCGGATCGGCGCCAGCATAATCAGGTAGGTAAAGGCGCCGTTGCCGGCGAGAAGATTGAACAGGCACAGGAACAGCAAGGGCTCGGGAAAGATCGGATTAAAACTTGTGGCCGATACGACAATCCAGACGACGTAGAACAGCCAAAAAATCGGATTGAGCAGGCCGGCGAGCACGGTGCCGCCGATGAAGAAAACGAAACCGAGAAAGCCGAGCGGCCCGGCGGTGCGCAAGAAATGCAGCGGTCGCCTGGTATGGACCAACAGGGTCTGCATGTAACCCTTGAACCAGCGCGATCGCTGGCGAATCCATTGTTTGGTAATGCAGCTCGCCTCCTCGAAAGTGGTCGAATCGACCACCCCGACGCGATAGCCCTTCTGTCCGATGCGGATGCCAAGATCGGCGTCCTCGGTGACATTGAAGGGGTCCCAGGCGTGCAGCTCGCGCAAAACGCTGGTGCGAAAATGGTTGGACGTGCCGCCGAGCGGGATCGGCATGCCGAGCCGTTCGAGACCGGGCAGCACCTGATCGAACCAGAGCGCATAGTCGAGCGTGAACATGCGCGTGAGCCAGTTCTCGTCCATATTATAGTAGCTGAGCCGGCACTGCAGGCAGGCGGTATTCAGCGGTGAGCGGCGGAAGGTTGCCACCACCTTGCGGAGTTGGTCGGGCTCGGGCCGATCCTCGGCGTCGTAGATGACCAAATATTCTCCGCGGGCGAAGCGCAGTGCG
Source organism: uncultured Alphaproteobacteria bacterium (assembly GCA_963775515.1). Taxonomy (GTDB): domain Bacteria; phylum Pseudomonadota; class Alphaproteobacteria; order Rhizobiales; family Xanthobacteraceae; genus BOG-931. Next base: position 481,678 of record CAVZIQ010000005.1, read on the forward strand.
AAGTTGCAGGCCTTCGGTTTCGTTTGCGGATCGGAGCGCGGCACGATGATGATTTCGAATACGCCTTCGAGGCCGAGCGTGCGCGCCGCTTCAATGGTTTCGGCATCGTCGGCCTCAAGCACGATCTTGATGTCGAGCTTGCCAAGCGGATAGTCGAGATTTCGCAGCGCCTGCGCGAGGCGCGGCAGCATCGCGCCTTCGCGGAACATCGGAACCAGGACCGTGAAAATCGGCAGATCCTCGCTGCGCAGCGCGCGCGCTTCGATTGCGATCGTCTCGTCGGTATCGGCGGAGCGCCTTCCCCCGATCGAAACCAGAACGCCCTTGAAGACAAAATTGCCGAGATAATAAATGCTGATGGCGACATTGAGCACGATCAGCGTGCCCAGGGGAGCGAAGGCCAGTCCGCCCAGGATCACGCTTAGCAGCCCATAGGCCACGAGCATCTGCGGGGTCGTGAAGACCGTGCGCGCGGACATTTCCGGATCGAATTCCGCCAGCTCGAAGACGGCCTGGTGCGACAAGGCGGCGTCAAACACCGTCTGCACTGCAAACACGATGTCGAACTTCGAGACCACGACGAAGTCGATATCAGCGCCCCAGCGGGCGCGCGCGAACAATACGGTTTCAGGCCCGGGCTCCGCGGTGGCGATGAAAAGACGGCCGTCGCGTCGACGCCATGGCATGGTCAGGTGGGCCGTATAGAGGTCGACCTCCGATGCATGCAACAGTTCGCGATCCGACGGCTCGCGAATCAAATCCACGAACGGCAGGTCGAAGTGCAGCGCGTAAGTCTCGTAGTAGAGGCGCGGCTCGATCCAGTTGCGCGAAAGCAGCGCATCGCCGAGCCGCACGTTCCACTTCTGCGCCAGACCGACCGCCTCATCGAGCTGCGGCAGGGTGATGACGCGCCGGCCGACCAATAGATCGCCGAGCGTGCGATCTGACGGCGATAATGCCATGATCTACTCGGCCACGACTTAGTCGGACTTGCCGGCGGGCCGACGGCGGAACATGCGCTGCAGCGTCAACAGCAGAGCGGCGGTCGCGAACAGCCAGAGGCCGGCGATAATCCAGGAGCGAAAACGCTCGGCGACGGTCAGCCACGACACCTGATCCGGATAGGAAATCCGCACCACGGTATCGCGTTCGGTCGACATCGCCAGCGCGACGCCTTTGTCGTCGACGAAAGCGACGTTGCCGCGATCGAGATGTAGCTCGGCGGGCACCGGCGTGGATTGATCTTGCGACAGCGGCCTGATCCACAGGCCGGGATAGTCGCCCGCCGTTACGAGCTGCGCCACCGCGCCGCCACCGAAGCCGCCGAGATCGAGCAAAGTACGCCCGGTGCGATCGGTCACGGCGACACGCCCTTGGTCGAAGCGCACCTGCGGCGTAACGTTCGCAGGCGGCGCGTCGCTTACGGCGATAAACGGCGCATCCGGCGCCGGCGTACTGCCGGGAGCGACGAGATTCACGGTGAGAGGCGTGCTAGCGAGCGACAATTGCGCCGCCACTTCCGCGACCATGCCAAGCTCTCGATCAGGCCGATCGGCAGCGGATGCCGGCAGCAGAATCTCGAGTTGTTGGGAGAAATGCGATATGAGATCGGAGAAATCGTGCGGCGCGCCATTTGCGCTGGTGAGCACCAGAGCGGACGAACCGAGGATTTGCGCCGGATAGCCCTGCGGCTCGAAGCGGCAATCGCCCTGCGCGCTGTCGCGCTGAATGAGCACACGAACATTGGCGATATTCCCGACCAGACCGTCGGGCAACGGCAGATCGAGATGAGTTACTCCGTCGGTTGCGGCAACGGTGCTGCCGAGCAGACGTTCATTGACGAAAGCACTGACGACCGCCTTCTCGCCGGTGCTGTCGGGCGCTACCATCATATCGAGCAATAGCCGTGTCGGCCGCGTCCCTGGGGGCAGGCCGCGCATATCGATGGCGGCCGGCAATTCGGCTCGACCGAACACCTCGGCCTGCTCGGGCGTTACATGCAGTTCATCGAAACTCACTCGTTCAGCCGGGAGCACCGCCGCAGAAGAATCGCCAACCGATGCCTGATCGACGCCACGGCCGGCCGCGAACAGAGGGCTAGCGAACAAACGGCCGGCGCGATCGACGGTGCCGTCGGATACAAGTAACGCCGGCGTGCCGCCGACCCGAACCGCCGCGAGCGTGCCAACCGAGCCGGGATCGCCCGCCACCCGGGCGACCGGCGAGTCCACTACGCCGATTGTGTCGGCGAGCGGACCAACCAGAATAATACCGTGCGTCCAGCGGCCATCCTCGTCCGTTTTTGCGAGCTCCGGCAATGCGTCATAGCCGTGATAGAATGCTACGTGACGGCCGCTTGAGATCAGCGCGCTCCCGACGGTTATCGCGGACGCGATTTCGCTTGCGTTGACCCGCCGGCCGGGAAGAACGATCGCTATGTCACGCGGCATCAATGCAGCCGTCGTGGTGACATCGAGCGGACCGGGACCGATATTGACCTCAACCGCCGTCTCGGGCCGAATGCTCACGCTGTCGCCGATATCGCGAACGTCGATGCAGCGATCGAGCGTCGCCGCGCCGGAATAAAGAAACGAAAGCTTCAGATAGCCGTCCTTCGGCTTGGTTTTGTCGAGCGGAATGCGGACGATGCGGCCGCGGCTTTTGCCGTCGAGCACGATGGCGGCGACGGTACGGCCGTTGGCCTGCACTTCGAGATTCCGCTGCGCCTGATAAGCGCTGATGTCGTCAAGCACCAGCACCAGGTCGCTGACCGTCACGTCGTCGCGCTGCGGCAGCGGCACGAACAATTCGCGATGGCCGCCCAGATTGGCGAATCGCACGCCGTTGACGAAGCCGATATCGGAAAGCGTGATTGCGGCGAGCGGTCCGCTAGGCTGCGCCGTGAGCGTGGCCGCCGACGCTGGCGCCGCCGGCGTTGCCGAAATCACTCTTGGCTCGGCGGAAACAACGCGCGGAACGCGCGCCGGTCGCGGCACCGGCAGCCGTACTTCAGATTGCGCTTGCGTAGATAGCAGGAGCGCCACTGCAAAACTCGACCATGCACGCATACACAACACCCATCCCTTATTGTGCGGCTGAATAGAAGAATTGAAGTTCTCGGTCCGAGGCTTCGCGAAGCACTTGCAGCCGCTTCGCGAACAGCAGAATCTCGTCCGGCCGCAGTCCCCGCCGGTCGCGCTGCGCAGCGCGCAGCGTGCCTTCGACGTCATGAGCGGCGCGGCCCGCCGCCGGAAATCCGACCGTCGGAGCGACGCCGACAATGCCGTGCATGCAGCGGTAAGTTTCGTCGACCGCCACCGCAGCGTCCGGCGCGAGATCGGCAAGTCTTGCGATCGACGCGTTGGCGCCGTCGATCTTGCCTTTCAGCGTCGACACGAAGCGCTGGCGCACGCGGGCCAGCCGATCGGCAAAAGCGTCTGCAGTCATCGCATAGTCCCCTGAGCAGAAGTGCATAGATGAACCGATGAGTGCAGTAAACAATTGCAATGTATAATGGTAAATCTAGTTTGAATAAGTACATGTCCTTACAGATACTATACTGTATAATACCAAGTATAAAGTGCGGTCCGTAGTATTACTTAGCGAGCGGCGCAAAATCGGGCGCGGCTGCATAGGGCCGCGGATTGCCGTCCCGCGGCGGCCGCGCCGGTCTCGTCATTCGCGCTCCGTTGGCACGCCGTTCCGAGACTTGGAAATGCGATGGAATTGCCCTAGATGGAGGCGCCGTTGCTTCAATTGCGGGTGGCGATTGCGGCCGGAGGAAGCGCTTGCTTAAGTCCTTTCGCCCAAATCACTGGCAGCGCAGGCGAATTGGGGAATAGTTCAACGGTAGAACTGCGAACTCTGACTCCGTCAATCTAGGTTCGAATCCTAGTTCCCCAGCCACTCGCTCGAGCTCAGCCGACCGCCAAACGGAAATGAAAATAACGCCCCACCGGCCGAAGCCAGCGGGGCGACGCCACATATAATGAACCGTGTGGGGTTACTGTTCCGACGGCTTCACTTTCTCATCTCCACAGCCGGTCAATATCCAGTCCCGCTCTTCGAAAACCGGATCGTCGTCATCGGCCAAGTAATATTGCCTGTTGCCGAGACGGCGGCGAACCTGCGGCGAACGCTGCTGCCGTCGCTTCTGCCGAGTCATTGAAAATGTCCGAGCAGCGCTGCAACGGCCCATTTCACGCAGGCCTCGACCGCCCAGCCAAGGATCACCACCGCCCCCAGCCCGATCGACGCCCACGTCGCCAGTTTCGAGCGCGACATTTCAAGCGCCGCGACCGTTGGCCTAATCATCGCCACCGCAGCGGCGTGCTGGTCGAGTTTTTCCGCCAGTTCGCGCAGAGCGGCCGAATTGTCGGCATGCCGGCTTGCTTGTAACTTTTGATTTTCGTCCATGCGGCGCTTAAGATCGCGAGCACTCGTTTCCAGCGCTCCAATCGCTCGACTGATCTCATCCAGCTTGCCGGCCATCGCATCCTCATTCAGCCGAGCGCCGCCAGATCACGAAGCAGCGCGGCGTAGTCAAAGCCCTCCGGACTTTTTTGCGCGACGAGGCATTCCTGCGACACGTAGGCGATCGCCTCGTCGCAGTACGTCTTGAGAAAGCTCTCCGTCATGACCTGGAGCGCACCCCAAGTGACGACGTGAAGTCCGTCGGCGGCCCGGCCGACGAGCGGCACGTAGTGACCGCCGGCATTCGCCGATTGCGGGACGACGTCCCACGGCTTGCCTTGATCGGTCTGATCGAAGGCCGACGCGGGCAACTCCAGCCCGATGCCGACGGCGCCGAACAGATATGTCGCCTGATAAAGGTGTTCCAAGTTTCCCGGCTCGAGCGCGAGATAAGCGGCGACGGTGTGCCGCCGTCCGCCGGCGTCGAGGATGCCGGTCTTGCGGCGATAATCCGCCGCCGCCTGCATGTCGGTGCCCTGGTCGGTTTGCGGCTTTTGCGGATCGAACCCGGTTGCCGCCGCATAATCGCCAAGCACGTCGGCGTCGGTGAAGATGACGACATTGCCGGCCTCGCGTTCCAGCAACATCGTCTCGTGCGCCGCGCCGGCCCAGACGCAATCGCCGTGACGGTCGTTGGCCAGCATCAGCCAATTATCGGCGCCGATCAGCGCATCATGACCGAAGATTCCCGGCAGTGGCGGCAGCGCTGAGGCATCGGCATAGTCCGCGAGCTTGAGCTTGATCGCGCCGGCGCGCGTAGGCCGTTTGCCGAGCTTATAACTCATCGCGGCCGCCGCCCTTGCATGGTGACGAAGTGGCCGGTGACCGGAATCGTCACGCCGTTGACCACGACGGCCGGCGCCGTGGCGCGGCGTTTGACGGCGGTCGCCGGCTGGCCGGTAACGGCCGAACAGATGATGGCCGCGATACTTTCCGCGGTCGCCGCGATCGGGCTTGCCGTCAGAATGCTGGTGATCGTCGCGGCATCGGGCAGGAAACTGCAGACGGCGACCGCTGCGTTTTGCACATCGGTAATCGTCACCGGCGTGCCGGTGCCGCTCGTCGTACAGGAAGCCGCCGCGGAAACCAGCGCGGCGGCGACGGAAACTGCGAGAATGAATTGACGCATTGTTTCTCTCCTCACTTCACGGTTTTTCCAGGCGTATTGGTCTTCCACGACCAGATCGCCGCCAAAATGGTGATGATGCCGGCGCCGATGTCGCTCGCGGTATCGATAGGGATCCAGCCTTTGCCGGCGACATAAGCGACGGCGGCCGGAATGATGGCGCGCAGAATGCCGGTGAATTGATCAGTTCCCATGGTTGAGTTCTCCTTCGGTCGAAAACCACGCTTATGACTTGGGCGCCGCGGCGGACGTGGTGCCGCCACGCGCATTCGCGGCGGCGGTAAGCGCCGCGAACACGACTGCTTTGAGCATGTCGTCTGAGATCATCGACGCGTACCAGCCGGCGCGCGCGTTCACCAAGGCACGCACGGCCGCGAAGGCCGCGTCGAGTTCTGCTTGTGTCGGGGAATCATTTGACACGTTATTTTCCAGCGATCTTTTGCAGGCCGCGCAAAATCAGCCCGTGGACGCCCGCGTCGTTGTCCACATCGGGGTGCAGATCGCTGGTGGCGACGAGCCGCAGGCTGCCGGCAAAGCCGGCCGGCGCCGCGTAGCGCGCATAGCCGAGGCCGAAGGTCGCGGCGAAATTCGGATTGTAGACATTGAGCGCACAGCCGACATTCGGCGGCAGCGCGATGACGCCCGACCAGTCGGCGCCCAATCCCCAAAAGGACGGCTGGATGCCGGCGATGTAGTCGATCTTGCGGCCGAGCTCCACGGCGATTTCGCCTTGCGCCCACAGCCGCTTGAGAAGCGCGATCTCGTCATCCCGCCAGTCGATAGCCATCGCCCGCCCTCCGAACCCGTTTTAGTGACAATCGTCACATAAGAGCGGACAATGGCCGGGTCAAGTCACGAGTTTAAAGTCTAGCGCGATTGCACCGAATCCGTGACAATGGGCGCGGAGATCAGCATCATGGCACGCAAGCAAAAGCCTACGAAAACCGGTCTGTTTCACGCCCGCGAAGCGCGGCACATGAGCCGGACCGAACTGGTCAAGCGCTCCGGCGTCTCCAAGCAGCAGCTGTCGCGGCTGGAGAACGGCCAGATTCGCTTGCGGCTCGACCACTTAAAGCCGTTCGCCAATGCGCTCGGCTACACGCCGGAGCAGATGCTGCTGTGGGGCCGCTATCCCGGCACCGGCGGCCACATCGAATCAAGCGACGTGTTGCGCGAGGAAGCAGCCCATGACGAGCCGCTCGGCCCCGCGGTCGGCCAGGTGCCGGAGCTCGACACCCGCGCCGGGCTTGGCGGCGGCGGCGTGCCGGCGCGCGAAATGCGCAAGGACGGCAAGCACGCCGACCCAGTAAAATCAGAGGGTTGGGTGTTCCCGCCGAGCTTTGTGCGCGAGCAATTGCATACCTCCGCCTCAGGGCTTCTGGTGCTCGACACCACCGGCGACAGCATGGTGCCGACATTGATGTCGGGCGATCGTGTCATCATCGATACCGGCCACAAGACCCCCTCGCCCGACGGGCTTTACGCCATCCGCGACGCCTTCGAAGGCATCGTCGTCAAGCGCCTGCAAGTGGTGCGCTCCACCGCCAAGCCGCGGGTCAAAATCATTTCCGACAATGCGAACCATGCCGCCGAGGAAGTGCCGCTCAACGAGCTGGAGATCGTCGGCAAGGTGTTGTGCGGGCTGAAGCTTTTCTAAAGCCCCGGCCATTCTTTCCCGCCTTAATCGAGCCGAATCGCGCCGCATCGGCGGCTGCGGTCGTCGCTATCGCCGCCTATAGGCGTCTCTCTTTTTGTTACCAAGCTTGACAACGGTCTCCGTTACAGTTACATGGCGCGCAGAGCTGAATTGGGCAAAAGGCGATGCCATACAGGCGGCGCGAGACGCGCGAGTCTGAACAAATCCGCATGGCCGCGCACGCGGCGCGCGCCGCCACCGGCTCGGCAATGGACATCGCGCTGGCGCAAATCGGCACCGCCTTCGACGAAGCCGCCGCGCTCAACGATTTCAAGCTCAAGGTCGAGCGCTTCATCCGGCTCGGGCCGCAGCATCCGGCGGTGCGGGCGCGCTTTCGCGCCCGCGCCGCAATGTTATCCGACCGCGGCCTCGACGCGGCGATCGCCACCGTCGAGCGCTGGTGGCGCGACGAGCGCAAAGCATTTCAGATCGCGAGCGCGCTCGGCCATGGCAACCGGCTGTCACTCGAAGTTTCGCGCGAACTGCGTCTCATTCTCCGCCTGTTGCGCTACAAAGGCATGGCAGCGGAGTTTGGCGCGACCGCCGGCGCTATGTGCGAAGACGCAACGCCGATAGCCGCGGAATGATCACTCCGGCTTGACCACCCGGATATGCAGCTCGCGCAATTGCTTCGGTGTTGCCTCCGACGGCGCGCCCATCATCAGATCCTCGGCGCGCTGGTTCATCGGGAACAGCACCACCTCGCGCAGGTTCTCCTCGCCGCACAGCAGCATGACGATGCGGTCGATGCCGGGCGCGATGCCGCCATGCGGCGGCGCGCCGAGCGAGAGCGCATGCAGCATGCCGCCGAATTTCTGCTCCAGCGTGCTTTCGTCGTAGCCGGCGATGGCGAAGGCCTTTTTCATCACGTCGGGGCGATGATTGCGGATGGCGCCGGAGGACAGTTCCACGCCGTTGCAGACGATGTCGTACTGGATGGCCTTGAGACCGAGAATTTTCTTGTGATCCGCCGGGTCGAGCGCGAGGAATTCATCGATCGGCGCGTTCGGCATCGAGAACGGATTGTGGGAGAAGTCGATCTTCTTGTCCTCTTCGTTCCACTCGTACATCGGAAAATCGACGATCCAGCACAGTTCGAAGCGGTCCTTGGCGATGAGCTTGAGCTCTTCGCCGACCTTGGTGCGCGCCGGCCCGGCGAACTTGACGAAGCTTTGCGGCTCGCCGGCGACGAAGAACACGGCGTCGCCGTCCTTTACGCCGAGTTGCTTGCGCAATGTCTCGGTCCGCTCCGCGCCGAGATTGTTGGCGACCGGTCCGCGCCCGACGACGGAGCCGTTGTCGAGTGCCCAGAAAATGTAACCAAGCCCCGGTTGGCCCTCGCCTTGCGCCCAGGAGTTCATGCGATCGCAGAAGGCGCGCGAGCCGCCGCCGGGCGCCGGGATTGCCCACACCGCGGCCGTGGCGCTTGTTTCGAGAATGCGCGCAAAGATCTTGAACCCCGAACTACGAAAAACGTCGGAGACATCCTGCATCACGATCGGATTGCGCAGATCCGGCTTGTCGGTGCCGTATTTGCTTAAAGCTTCGGCGTAAGGGATGCGCGGGAAGTCCTTGGTCACCGGCTTGCCGTCGGCAAACTCCGCGAACACGCCGCCTATGACCGGCTCGACGGCTGCAAAAACATCGTCTTGCGTGACGAAGCTCATTTCCAGATCGAGCTGGTAGAACTCGCCCGGCGAACGGTCGGCGCGGGCGTCCTCGTCGCGAAAGCACGGCGCGATCTGAAAATAGCGGTCGAAGCCCGACACCATGATGAGCTGCTTGAACTGCTGCGGCGCCTGCGGCAGCGCATAGAACTTCCCCGGATGGATGCGTGAGGGCACCAGATAATCGCGCGCGCCTTCCGGCGACGAGGCGGTCAGGATCGGCGTCTGAAATTCGAAGAAACCCTGCTCTTTCATGCGCCGCCGGATCGAATCGATGACCTGGCCGCGCTTCATAATATTCTGGTGCAAGTGCTCGCGGCGCAGGTCGAGGAAACGATACTTGAGCCTTGTTTCCTCGGGATATTCCTGATCGCCGAACACCGGCATCGGCAGTTCGCCGGCCGGCCCGAGAACCTCGATTTCGCGGATATAGACCTCGACCGCGCCGGTCGGCAGGTCTGGATTCTCAGTGCCGCCGGGGCGGCGGCGCACCTTGCCGTCGACGCGCACGACCCATTCCGAGCGCAGCGTCTCGGCCACCTTGAACGCCGGGCTGTCGGGATCGGCCACCACCTGGGTGAGGCCGTAATGGTCGCGCAAATCGATGAACAGCACGCCGCCATGGTCGCGGATGCGATGGCACCAGCCGGACAGCCGGACCTCTTTGTCGATGTCGGCCTCGCGTAGTTCGCCGCATTTGTGGCTGCGGTAACGGTGCATGCTCAATTCCGTCCCAGTGTCCCAATTCCGAAGTTCGCATGATCTAGCGGCCCACTCTGATGCAAACTTCGGAATCAAAGGGACACTGGCAGATTTATGATTGTAGTGCGGTCTCTGGATTTGAAGTTCCTACGCGAGTGTGCGGCTAACTGCTAGGAACTTCAAATCCACCGCACTACGAGATGAAAAGTGGCGCACAACCACATGGGCCGCTTCGATTTGTCAAGCACCCGCCGAATCCCTCGACAGACCGCCGGTGATCTGCACATTCACTGTCGGCAGGGAGCGCCCATGAAACGGAAAAAGCCGGCCAAGGCCGCCACGGCGGCGGTGGAGCCGATGACGGCGGCAGAAGCTGTGATCGCGACGCTCGTCGCCAACGGCCTCGACACGGTCTATGCGCTGCCGGGAGTGCAGAACGATCTCCTGTTCGAAGCGCTGTTCAAGTTCTCCGACCGGCTGCGCACCGTGCATACCCGCCACGAACAGGGCGCCGCCTATATGGCGCTCGGCGCCGCGCTGGCGACCGGCAGGCCGCAGGCTTACGCGGTCGTGCCGGGGCCGGGGCTTCTCAATTCATCAGCCGCGCTGCTGACGGCCTATTCCATGAACGCGCCGGTGCTTGCCTTGATCGGGCAAATTCCCGACGCCGATATCGGCAAAGACCTCGGCCACCTGCACGAGATCCGCGACCAGACCGGCATCATCAAGCGGCTGGTCGATCACTGCGCGCTGATCCGCAAACCGGAACAGGCCGCGCGCGCGACGGCGCTGGCGGTGCGCGCGATGCACAGCGGACGGCCCGGACCGGCGGCGCTCGAATGCGCCATCGACGTGTGGGGCAAATCCGCTCCAGTCGCCGTGCCGGCGCCGCTGCCGATTGCGGCGACGAAAATCGACACGTCGGCGATCCGCCGCGCCGCAAAGCGGCTCGGCGCGGCGAAGCGGCCGATGATCGTCTGCGGCGGCGGCGCGCAGGATGCGTCCGAGGAGATCACCGCGCTGTCGGCGATGCTGCAAGCGCCGGTGCTCGGCTATCGCCGCGGCCGCGGCGTGCTCGACAGCCGCGATCCGTTGAGCGTCACGCTACCGCTCGGCCGCGATCTGTGGGGCGAGGCCGACGTCGTGCTGGCGGTCGGCACGCGGCTCCTGACGCAATTCCGGCAATGGGGCATCGATCGCGGGCTGGCGATCATTCGCGTCGATGCCGATCCAACGGAACACAACCGCCTGCACAAGCCGGCCGTCGCGCTGACCGGCAATTCAAAGCCGATCCTCCAGGCACTGCTTGCCGAACTGCCGGCGCACAACATCAAGCGGCCATCGCGCAAAGCCGAAATGCAGGAGCGCCAAGCGGCCTGGCGCAAGCGCCTGGAAATACTCAGCCCCCAGATCGCGTTTCTGGAAGCGATCCGCGCCGAACTGCCCGATGACGGCATTTTCGTCGATGAAGTCACCCAGGTCGGCTTTGCCGCCCGCCTGCTGTTCCCGGTCTATAAACCGCGCACGTTCCTGTCGCCCGGCTATCAGGACAATCTCGGCTGGGGCTTTGCCACCGCGCTCGGCGCGCAGCACGCGCGGCCCGACGTGCCGGTAGTGGCGATATCGGGCGACGGCGGCTTCATGTTCACCGCCAATGAGCTTGCGACCGCGATGCGTCACCGCATTCCGCTGGTGACGATCGTGTTCAATGACGGCGCCTTCGGCAATGTCCGGCGCATTCAACAGGAGCGTTTTGGCAATCGCCTGATCGGCAGCGACCTCGCCAATCCCGACTTCGTTCGCTTTGCCGAAAGCTTCGGCGCCGCAGGGCTGCGCGCCAATAGCCCGCAAGACTTGCGCGTCGCGTTGCGGCGCGCGCTCGCAAATCGCGACGGCCCGACCGTCATCGAAGTGCCGGTCGGCGCCATGCCGAGCCCCTGGGAATTCATCTTTATGCCCAGGATTCGCGGTGGCTAGCGGCGTTGCTGGGCTCACGCGGCCCTTGCCACGCGCGGTGCTCCTGAACGACACTCTCCCCAATGGCGTTAGATTTCGTTACCCCAGCCGCAATGCAGCCAATCGCGACAACGTCCGAACTTGCCGCCGTCTGCCGGCGCATGGCCGGCCATCCGTTCATCACCGTCGATACCGAATTCCTGCGCGAGACGACGTATTATCCGCTGCTGTGCGTCGCGCAGATGGCCACCGCCGACGAAGCCGTGGTCGTCGACGCATTGGCGCCGGGCATAGACCTTGCGCCGTTCTACGCGCTGATGGCGGACGAGCGCGTCATGAAAGTGTTCCACGCCGCGCGCCAAGACATCGAAATCGTCTGGCATGCCGCCAAGCTCATCCCGCATCCGATCTTCGACAGCCAGGTCGCGGCCATGGTGCTCGGCTACGGCAATTCGATCTCTTATGAACAACTGGTGCAGCGCATCACCGGCGATGCGCTCGACAAATCGCACCGCTTCACCGATTGGACGCGCCGGCCGCTGTCCGATGCCCAGCTTGCGTACGCGATATCCGACGTCACGCATTTGCGCGACATCTATCTCGCGCTGGTCGAGGATCTCAAACGGCGCGGCCGTGCCGATTGGGTCGAGGACGAGATGCGCGTGCTCACCTCGCCCGACACCTATCGCATGGAGCCGGAGAACGCCTGGAAGCGCCTGAAGACGCGCGTGCGCAAGCCCAAGGAACTCGCCGTCCTGATCGAGGTCGCCGCCTGGCGCGAGCGCGAGGCGCAATCGCGCGATGTGCCGCGTTCGCGGGTGCTCAAAGACGAGGCGATCGCCGACATCGCGGTGCAGGCACCCACCACCACCGAGAAGCTCAAGTCACTGCGCTCCTTGCCCAAGGGCTTTGAACGCTCGCGCTGGGGTGAAGGCATCATCGCCGCGGTCGGCCGCGGTTTGGCGCGCGATCCAAAGACATTGCCGCTGCAAGATCGCGTGCAGCCCGCGGCCAACGGCGCCGCCATCGTCGAACTGCTCAAAGTACTGTTGCGCATGATCTCCGAGCAGCATCACGTCGCCGCCAAGGTGATCGCAACCGTCGACGACCTCGAACGCATCGCCGCGAGCGACAATGCCGACGTCCCGGCCATGAGCGGCTGGCGGCGCGAACTGTTCGGCGACAAGGCGCTGGCCCTCAAGCACGGCAAGCTTGCGCTCGCCATCGAAAGGGGCCGCGTGGCGACGGTGGAACGCGACTAGGCTCCTGTTTTGTCAAGCATGAAGCGCTCTCGCGGTATTCGGAGCGCGCGGCGACACTAAAGGCCTTAGTTCAGTCTCAGTTGCTGCGGTACTTGTTGGCGATCGCGCGTCGGCAACCAATGGTGCAGCCGACGCGTCCACCAGTCGAGCGCGCCGAGGCCGGGGAGTCCGTAAATGCGAGCTACGAAATCCGTACTTTTTGCGAGCACGATCCTGTCCGCTGTGAGCGCGTACAATCTGAGCGCTTCGGCGGCGGCGTTGCAGGGCGAGGTGCTCGCTCAGGCTGCTCCAGCCGGCCAGGAACAACAGAAGCAGAAGGCAGCGCCCGCACATCCCGCCCCTCCGGCTCCGCCAAAACCCGCGCCAGCACCGCCGCATCCGGCACCGCCGCCGCCCCGTCCGGCGCCCCCACATCCGGCACCGCCGCATCCGGCGCCTCCGCCGCCTCCCCGTCCGGCGCCTCCTCCGCATCCAGCGCCGCCGCGGCATGAAATGCCGCCGGCAGAAGGCAACGGTCCACACCCGTCACTACAGCCGCAAATTCAGCCGCCGCATGTGAACCAGCCGACCCCCCCAGAGCGTCGGCTGGAGGAACGCGCGCCGGGAACGCCGCCGTCGAACGGGACAAAACCTCTGGAAAACGTGCGCCCCGGGGCCAACACTCCGGCGCAGCCGCTACCTCAGACCATTGGTCCGCACGAAGGCCCAGGCCAAGGAGGTGCGGTGCCTCCTGGCGGGATGCCGAACGCTCATCCCAGCCCGGCCGGCGGCGTGCAACCGAGCCCGGCGATCCAGCGCGCGGCGCCGAGCGCCAACCCGGGTGCGGTGCCGCCACCGACCCAGGCGATCAACAAATCGCGGTTTCTTGCGCCGAAAGGACAGGCGCCCACTGCCAACATTGAGGCGCTGCACCAGGAGCGTCACGAAGTGCGCCAAGGAAACCAGGTGTTCATTCAAGAACCCGACCGCACGATCATCGAGGGAAACAACCGGATAATCATCCGCCACAATGAGGTCGACCGTTTCGCGGTCGGTGCCCGCGACGTGCGTGTCGAGCGGCGCGGCAATCAGACCGACACCGTCGTGATGCGTCCTGACGGCGTGCAGATCATCGACATCGACGATGACGAGGGCCATCTGCTGCGGCGCGTGCGGCGGGACCGCGATGGCCGCGAGATCGTGATCATCGACAACGGCTTCGCCGGCCCGCAAGCGCCAATGTTCATCGACGTGCCGCCGCCGGTGATCGGAATTCCAAGCGACCGCTATATTGTCGATGCCGACAGCGCCGACGAAGCCGGCATCTATGGTGTCTTCATCGCGCCGCCGGTCGACCCCATCGCCCAGCCCTACACCCTGGACGAAGTGCGCTACAGCAAGTCGCTCCGGGACTACATGCCGTACGTCAACCTCGACATCGAGTTCGACACCGGGTCGTGGCAGCTCACTCCCGATCAGGTCGACCGGCTGTCGGTCATCGCCGCCGCGCTCAATCGCGCGATAACGCGAAATCCGCGGGAGGTTTACCTGATCGAAGGGCACACCGATGCGGTGGGCAACGATATCGACAATCTCTCGCTGTCGGACCGGCGCGCCGAGGCGGTGGCCGTTGCTCTGACCGAGCAATTCCAGGTGCCCGCCGAGAATCTGGTGACGCAAGGCTACGGCAAGCAGGGTCTCTTGGTTCAGACGGACGCCCCCGAGCGGGCCAACAGGCGCGTGGCGATCCGGCGCATTACGCCGCTGATCGATCCGCAGGCGGCGAATTCACCTTGAGCGCGATCGTGCACGGTTGACGAGGCGGCGCGATCGAGCGTTCCCGATCGCACCGCTTCGCGTCCGCTGCGACATCGCCCCGCTCCATGCGGCCGGGGAATTCGTGTAGCGTCGGCAAAGACGTCCGATGCGCACAACCCATACAATGATGTAATCAACCGCCGGCGAGATTATTGCTCGCGAACGGACGGCGAAGGGGGAAACATGATTTTCGACGTCGATCGCAGGGCCTTTTCGCTGCTCGGCCTTGGCGCAGTGTTGTCGCCGTTGCGCGCCTTGGCGGCGGATGCCTATCCGTCGCGTCCCATCCACCTCATGGTCGGCTTCACTCCGGGATCGTCCTCCGACATCACCGGGCGCGTGTTCGCCAATGGCGCCTCGCAAATCCTCGGCCAGAACGTCGTGGTCGAGAACAAACCCGGCGCCGGTGGCAGCATTGCCGCAGGCCTTGGCGCGCGCGCCGCCAATGACGGCTATACACTATACCTGCAGGCGCTATCGACGCTGACTTACAAGATCACACATCCCGAGGCGCCGTTCGACCTGGTCAAGGATTTCGCGCCGATCGCGCTTCTGGCCACCGGCGCCATCGTCATGGTGGTCGATCCGAAGATCGGCGTGAACAGCGTCGCCGAATTCACCGCGCTCGCCAAATCAAAGCCTGGGCAGATCTTGTTCGGCTCGGTCGGCCCCGGCAGCCTGCCGGATCTCTGCGGCGAGCTTTATGCGCAGCGCGCCGGCGTGAAGCTCGTGCAGGTTCCTTACCCCGGCAGTCCGCAGGTCATCATCGATCTGATGGCCGGCCGGGTGGCGATGAATTTCGCCATTGCCTCCTCCGTGCTCGGCCAGATCGCCGCGGGCCAGGTCAAACCTATCGCCATCGCCGCGGACAAGCGTTCGGATCTCCTTCCCGACGTACCCACCATGGCGGAAGCCGGCATGCCCGATTTCAACACGCCGCTGTGGTTCGGCCTGCTCGCTCCCAAGGGCACACCACAGCCGGCGATCGGCAAGCTCGCCGACGCGGCACGCAAGGCCATGCATCCGCCGGAGGCCTTGGACGCTTTGCACAAACAGGGTTTTGTGCCGGAAGATATGGGACCGGACCAGTTCGGTGCTTTCATCGGCAGCGAAATCGCGCGCTGGTCGCAGGTCGCGCAGGCGGCGGGGCTGGTGAAGACGTAAGCTTCTTCACGCCGCCGCGGTAACTTTGAAGCGGGGCGCCAGCACGGTTCCGCGCAAAGTGACGGCAAGCGCCGTCATCTCATCGCGCGACAGCGGCGTATAGGGCGGATAAGGCTCGCCCGTCGGAATGCCGATCAAATTCATCGCAGCCTTCATGGCCGGCGCAAGCCCGCGGTGCATCCATTTCGAAGGAAACAGCGCGAACTGAAGCTGGATGTCGGCGGCGCGCTCGTAGTCCTTGGCAACGAACGCATCGATGACGTGGCGCGCGATTTCGCAGCCCGGCGGCGGCATGGTGGCGCCCGAACCGCCAAGCTGCAGCGTCGCCAGCAGCATCTGCATGGTGGTGAAATAACGGACATGGCCGGCGCGATCGATCTCGACGATCAGCCGCGACACGCGCGCGAGATCGCGCGACAATTCCTTGATCAATTGCACGTTCGGCAGTTTCGCCAGCGCGATGGTATCGGCGACGGAAACGTCGGCGCCCGGCCCGGGATTGAGATAAAGCGTGATCGGAAGTTTTGTCTCGCGGCCGATGGCCTCGAAATAGGCAATCAGATCGGCTTGTGTCGGCTGCCCGGCAAACGGCCGCAGCGGCGCCAACAGCTGCACCGCCGCTGCCCCCAGCCGCTCGGCCTCGTTGGCAAGCTCGATCGCGGTCTTGAACGACGGATGCGAAATCCCGACCATGACCGGCACGCGGCCATCGACGCATTCGATAGTGCGCCGGATCAGCGCCTTGCGCTCTTCGAAGCTGAGATAGGTGTATTCCTGCGTCTCGACGCCTGCGGCAACCACCATCGTGGCGCGGCAGTCCTCGACGATATAGTCGATCTGGCGTTTGAGCGCGCCCTCCTCGACCGTGAGTTCGGCCGTGAACGGCGTCAGCGGCGCGACGATTAGACCTGGTGCTTGCATTTCGCACTCCTGACAAAACGGCTACCGAAGTTACAAACTCATCATAGCATTCTATCCCATCAGCATCACCGGCTCGCGGCCGATGAGACGGGCGAGCGATCGCAGCCGGTTCGAGATGCGCTCGCCGGCAAGCGCCGCGAATTCGCCCGGCAGGCGCAGCGCCAGGCGATGCCGCTCGATGGCCAGCGACGTCTCGGTCAGTACGCCCGGCATCGCCGCGGAAATGACGTAAGCGAGACGGAGCGCCGCGCCGAGCACGCGGGCGCGATCGAGCAAGCGCGTCGAGACCAGTTCGCGCAGCCGCGGCGACAATTCGTCGTCCATGACCAGTCCGACGTGGCGGAAGAACACCGCGAGCGCCAGATAGGCGCGCCCCTGATGGTCGATGCCGGAAAAGCCGCCGTGGGCGATGATATTGAGCGACTGCTCGCCGCGATAATCCGGATGCGCGCGCCAGCCGATGTCGGCGAGCAGGCACGCGGCGTGACGCAGCCTTCGCTCCTCGCTCGTCTCGTCAAGGCCGGAGGTCGCCATGAAACGATCGGTCCAGCCGATCAGTTCCTCGCCGTGGCGCGGCGAGCGCGAGCGCAACTGGTTGAGATGACGTGCCGCCTCGATCAGCGCGTCCTTCTCCTTGTCCTTGTTCTTCAGCAGCGAATAGAGCAGGCCTTCGCGGACGCCGAGCGCCGAGAACACGACCTGCCGCGGCTTGCCGATGCGCAGGATGTATTCGAGCACGAGCGCCGCATAGGGCAACAGCGGTCGCCGCGCATTGTTGACGACGTCGATGTTCGAGAGCGTGTCGACGTCCACCCGGTGCACCAGCCTGGCGAATTCGAGCGCTTCGTCGAGTGGGATGGCGTAGCCGTGCATGACATGCAGCGGATAGCCGGTCTGCCACATGTGCAGCCGCGCCAGCGACCGCCAGGTGCCGCCGACGGCGTAGAAGTTGCGATCCTCGCAGGCTTTGAGCACCGGCAAGCCGCTGAGCGTCTTCTTGACGAATTTTTCCGCCTTCTTGACCGACTTCGCCGAAATATCCGCGAGCGCCAGCCCGCCGAGCGGACGCGTGAGGCCGTGGCGCGCGCGCGTGCCGCGCACATCGACAAGTTCGAGCGAGCCGCCGCCGAGATCGCCGACGACGCCGTCCGCCCGGTGCACGCCGGAAATGACGCCGAGTGCGGTGAGTTCGGCCTCGCGCCCACCCGACAGCACGTCGATGTCGGCGCCGATGGTGCGCTCGGCGAGCTTGATGAAGGCTGGACCGTTTTTGGCGTCGCGGCAGGCGGCCGTGGCGATAGCGAGCGTCCGCTTCACGCCCATGGTGTGGCACAGCGCCCGAAAGCGCTTGAGCGTCGACAGCGCGTGCTGCACCGCATCCGCGGCCAGTAACCGGGTCGATTGCACTTCGCGGCCGAGCCCGCACAGCGCCTTCTCGTTGAAGATTTCGGTCGGACTGCGGGTGAGGCCCTCGTAGACGACGAGACGCACGGAATTCGAACCGATGTCGACGACGGCAATCGGCGGACCGTGGTCGAGGCGTCCCTGGGCGTCGGATGTCGCGCGGCTCATCGATCAATTCGGCGTAAAACCATGCCGATCATATAGGGCGTCATCCGCCCGCCGGCCGCAGCTATGGAATGAATGAAAAACGCCACCTCGGGGCCCGGCAAGGTGTCGGGCACACCCTACGCGATTCGCCCCAAAATCACATGCGCTCCGGGCGATGCCGCAGACGGGGGATGGAATCCTTGGGCGACTTGCCCCGGCCCGACAGGCTCGGATTGGTCATGAAGTAAGTCGTGGCGTTGAAAATTTCCTCGCCCGGCGCCGGCTCGATGCGCGACGACGACCCGTCGGCCATGAGCTGCCAGCTCTGCTCATTGTCCTTCAAATCCGCCACCATGATCTGATCGAGCACCTGCTCGTGCACGGTGGGATTGAGAATCGGGCAGAGCGCCTCGACGCGGCGGTCGAGATTGCGCGGCATCATGTCGGCGGAAGAGATATAGACGGCGGCCTTGGCGTGCGGCAAGCCATGACCCGCGCCGAAACAATAAATCCGGCCGTGTTCGAGAAAACGCCCGATGATGGATTTCACCCGGATATTGTCGGACAGGCCGGGAACGCCGGGCCGCAAGCAGCAAATGCCGCGCACCACGAGATCGATCGCCACGCCGGCGCTCGACGCGCGATAAAGCGCATCGATGATGTCCGGATCGACCAAGGAATTCATCTTCATCCAGATCGCCGCCGGACGGCCGGCTTCCGCGTGCGCGATCTCCTCGTCGATATGGTGGTGCATGCGCTTACGCAGCGACAGCGGCGAGACGGCCATGCGCTCGAGCTCGGCCGGCTCGGCATAGCCGGTGATGAAGTTGAAAATCCGGGTGACGTCGCGCGCGATACTGGGATCGCAAGTGAAGAACGACAGGTCGGTATAGATGCGCGCCGTCACCGGATGATAATTGCCGGTCCCGACATGAACGTAGGAGGCAAGCGAGGCGCCCTCGCGGCGCAATACCAACGACAGCTTGGCATGCGTCTTGAGCTCGATGAATCCGAAGACCACTTGCACGCCGGCGCGTTCGAGATCGCGCGCCCACCGGATATTGGCCTCCTCATCGAAGCGCGCCTTGAGCTCGACGAGCGCGGTCACCGATTTGCCGGCTTCCGCCGCTTCGGCCAGTGCTTTGATGATCGGGGAGTCGGCCGAGGTGCGATAGAGCGTCTGCTTGATCGCGACGACGTCCGGATCGCGCGCCGCCTGCTGCAGGAAATTCACCACCACGTCGAACGACTCGAACGGATGGTGGATGACGAAATCCTTCTGCCGGATCGCAGCGAAGCAGTCGCCGCCGTGATCGCGCACGCGTTCGGGATAGCGCGGCGTATAAGGCACAAATTCGAGGTCCGGCCGGTCGAGATTGGCGACCTGCCCCATTTCATTAAGCGCCAAGACGCCGTCAACGCTGAACACACTGTCGTCGGAGGCGCCGAGCGCCTGTTGCACGAAGCGCCGCAATTCCACCGGCATCGTCGCCTCGATGTCGAGCCGGATCACGATGCCGCGCCGGCGCCGCTTGAGCGCGGTCTCGAACAGCCGCACCAGATCTTCCGCCTCTTCCAGGATTTCGACTTCGGAGTCGCGGATGACGCGGAACGCGCCCAGGCCTTTGACCGCATAGCCGGGGAATAGCTTGCCGATGAAAAGGCTGGTCACGCTTTCGATCGTGATCAAGCGCACTTCACCGCCGTCGCCGGCCTGCGGCAGCCGCACGAACCGCTCGATGCGGTTGGGGATGCGGATCAGCGCGTTCATCGCCTTGCCGTCCTTGGTGCGCGCAAGCTGCAAGGCGATGGTGAAGCCCAAGTTAGGGATGAACGGGAATGGGTGCGCCGGATCGACGGCGAGCGGCGTCAACAACGGAAAAACGTGGGCCAGAAAATAATCTTCAAGCCAGGTCTTTTCCGGCCGGGCGACGTCCTGACCGTCGATCAGAGCAATGCCGGCGTCGCCGAGCAGCGTCCGCAACTCACGCCACTGCGCCTGCTGATCGTCGACGAGGACCGAAACGGCCTCGGCAATTCGCACGAGCTGCTCGGCGGGGGTCAATCCTTCGGGACTCCTGGTGCTGATGCTCTCGCGCACCTGCGCGCCAAGGCCGGCGACACGCACCATGAAGAATTCGTCGAGGTTGTTGGCCGATATCGCAAGGAACCTCAGGCGCTCAAGCAGCGGGTTCTTGGGATTGTCCGACTCCTCAAGCACACGCCGATTGAAGTTCAGCCACGACAGTTCGCGATTGATGAAACGGTCCGGACTGGAGGCCAAATCCGACGCAGCATGCGGCGCAGCCGGCACAGCCGACCGCAACGGCTCTTCCAGCCGCAGCACGGTTCCGGATTCTCGTGCAACGGCAGTGGCTTGGCCGCGGTCGGCCATGGCAGTTCCGTGCTCCTCGAGCGCTATGTTGGCCACCTTTGGTAACAATCCGATGAATGCGGCTGGTTGAGATAACGCGGCACCGCACCGCCGCCGTCAAGCCTGTCGTGGCGACAGAAGCCGGGGGCAAGGAAAGCGAACGAAATCGCGGCGCTTGGCCGCGCACGCGACGGAACCGCTAGGTAGAATGGAACATTTCGGCGGCCAGCGCCCGGCTCGGCGGCCGGCCCTGGCGCAACGCTTCTTTATCCAAGGCAATGACCGCTGCGCGGGCCGCCGCGAACGAGCGCTCGATGTGGGTCGACAGATAGCCGACCACGCTTTCGTCAAGCGGCAGCTGGCGGTCGCCGGCAAGCTTCACCATGACCCCGCGCAACATCGCATCGTCCGGCGCCTGCAGCATCACTACTGGAAGCGCCCGCAGCCGCGACACAACGTCAGGAATCTCGACCGGCCAGAGCGACGGCGTGGTCCGTGCGGTGAACAGAAGAAATGCGCTCTCCTCGCGAGCGAGATTGATCAGATGGAAGAGCGAGCGCTCGTCCGTGATCGCTGCAGCGTCCTCGACGACCAGCGCACCGGTCGAGAGCGCGGCCGGGACATCGATTTCGCCGAGGGTGCGTGCGGAAACGACACGCGCGCCCGCCGCTGCCGCCCAGATCGTCGCCAAATGGGTTTTGCCGGATCCCTCCGGACCGACCAGCGCGATGGCGCTCGCCGGCCAATCCGGCCAGGCGTCGATCAATGCGAGAGCGCCTTCATTGCACGATCCCGACAGGAAATCCTCGCGCGCGAAGCTTTCGGCGTGATCGAGCGCGAACGCAAGCTGGCGCGGCGGAAGTGGCATGAGGTTTATGATGGCCCGGTTCCGGTGTAGAGCGGGCTGGCCCGATAGCGCCGCAGCGCCGATCGGATCAGCACCCCGGCAATCGCCGCAAGCGGCACGGCCAGCAACAGCCCGACGAATCCGAACAGGTAGCCGAATGCGAACAGGGCAAACATCAGCCACACCGGATGCAGCCCGACGCTATGCCCGACGAGCTTCGGGGCGAGCACATTGCCCTCGAGGAACTGACCGACGAGGACGATGGCGACGACGATAACGATGCGGCCCCAGTCCGGGAAGAACTGCGCGAGCGCGACGCAGAGCGAGACGACCAGCGCGGTCAACGAGCCCAAATACGGGATGAAACTTATGAGCCCGCATACCACGCCGATCAGAAAGCCGAAGCTTAGACCCGCCAGAGACAAACCGATCGCGTAATAGCAGCCCAAGATCAGGCAAACTCCGGACTGGCCGTGGACGTATGCAGAGATGGATGCATCGATCTCGCGTGCCAGGCCGCGCACCGTTTCGCGCTGTTTTAGCGGTATCAATTCATCGACACTGGCCAGAATGCGATCCCAATCGCAGCCCAGATAGAACGCGACGACGGGCGTGATGATGAGGAGTGAGAAGATCGAAAGCAGCGCCCGCCCTTTTGACCACAGCGCGGCAAGAACGCCCGTCAAATACCCCATTGCCTGATTCATGATATCGCCGGCCGACCCCGTGGCGAGATTGTCGCCGACGATACGCTTGAGCAACGGATGGTTGGGATCGCTCACGAGCGCCTGCAAGCGCTGCGCGTAGGCGGGGGAACTGTCGATGAAAGAAGAAAGCTGCTTTAGCAGCGGCGGGGTGATCAGGAGCAGCAACAGCACAAAGGCGAGCACAAATCCGGCAAGGATGATGAACGAAGCCAGCAGCCGGCTCATGCCGCGTTTGGTCAGCCTTCTGTTGAGGGGATCGAGCAAATAGGCGATCGCCGTGCCGAGAACAAACGGCAGCAGGATCGGACTCACCAGCCACAGCAGGCCGACGAGGACGACGAATGCGGCGCTCCAGAACACGATGTTGCGCTCAAAATGCATTGCGCTCCCTTGCAGCTGACTATTCGCTCGAGCAAAACCGAATACCGGTAACCACTGTTCGGGATCGTGCCCGGAGCAATCAGTGACCGGCGCCGAACGAGTTCATATGGCGGACCCACTCCGCGAGATAGAAGGCGATCGAAAGCAAGGTCAAGACGGCGACCAGCGCCATGGTCAGTATCGTGACTAAACCGGCACTGAAACTGAAAGCCTGTTCGGCCAGCACCACGGTGGCAAGCAGAATTTGCGCCACTGTATTGGCTTTCGACACCAATAGCGGCCGGATCGGCATCGGCCTGCCCACGAGCCAGGACAGAAGGAAGGCGCTGATGATCATGATATCGCGCGAGACGACGAGGATAACGAGGAAGATCGGCAGCGCACCGGCGATGCCCAGCGCGACATAGATCGATACGATAAGGGCCTTGTCGGCCAGCGGATCGAGATAGGCGCCAAGTTCGCTCGCCATATGGAAGTTCTTGGCCAGGAAGCCGTCGACGGCATCGCTGATGCCGGCCGCCAGGAACAAGAGGAACGCAATGCGCATCTCGCCGGACGTGATCGCCCAGACCACGACCGGCACCAGCAGAATCCGTCCCAACGTGATAAGATTCGGAATACTCAAACCGCGCTCCGGCGCACCATCATCGAACGGCGCAATATAGCGATGCGCGTCCGCTTGCACACCCGGCGATTCCGACGTAGGAGGCGCGATCAGTGCCTTCCCTGGCCGGAAGGTTCGTTCGTCCGAATTGGTGGCATTCGTGGATGAGGCACGCTACGCGGCCGCCGGCGTCGATATCGATGCCGGCAACCGCATGGTGGAATTGATCAAGCCGCTGGTGCGCGCAACGGCGCGCGCGGGCGCTGGCGCTGAGATCGGCGGGTTCGGCGGGCTGTTCGATCTACAGGCGGCCGGTTTTGTCGACCCGATCCTGGTCGCCGCAACCGACGGCGTCGGCACCAAGGTCAAGATCGCGGTCGAAACCGCCCGTCACGACACGATCGGCATCGATCTCGTCGCCATGTCAGTGAATGACCTCGTCGTGCAGGGCGCCGAACCGTTGTTTTTCCTCGACTATTTCGCTTGCGGCAAGCTCGATCCGAAAGTCGGGGCGGCGGTAGTGAAAGGCGTGGCGGCTGCATGCCGCGAGGCGGGTTGTGCGCTTATCGGCGGCGAGACCGCGGAAATGCCGGGCGTCTATCAGGGCGACGATTACGACCTTGCCGGCTTCGCCGTGGGCGCGGTGGGACGCAAGGACATGCTGCCGCGAGCCGACATGGCGCCGGGCGACGTCGTGGTCGGGCTTGCGTCGACCGGCGTGCATTCGAACGGGTTCTCGCTGGTGCGCCGCGTTGCCGCCAATGCCGGGCTGACCTGGGACAATCCCGCGCCGTTCGAGCGCTCGCGAAGCCTAGGTGAAGCGCTACTGACGCCGACGCGGCTTTACGTACGGTCCTGCCTCGCCGCGATCCGCACGACCAAAGCCGTCAAGGCACTCGCGCATATCACGGGCGGGGGCTTCACCGAAAACATTCCACGCGTGCTGCCGCCGGGGCTTGGCGTCGCCCTGGACCTTGCTCGCGTTCCCGTCTCGCCGGTGTTCAAATGGCTCGCCACGGCAGGCAACATTAGCGAAAGGGAGATGCTCCGCACTTTCAACTGCGGCATCGGCATGATCGCCGTGCTGGCTCGCGAGGGCGCGGACGCCGCAAGCGATTGCCTTGCCAAGAACGGCGAGACCGTGGTTCGGCTCGGCGAAGTCGTCGCAGGCGCCGGCGGCGTCGGATTTCGCGGGCACCTCGATCTCGCGTGGTAAGCCGCATGGCCAGAAAGCGCGTGGCGGTGCTGATTTCCGGCCGCGGTTCGAACATGACGGCGCTGATCGAGGCGGCCGAGGCGAAGGATTATCCGGCGGAAATCGCGCTTGTCGTGTCGAACCGGCCCGACGCTTCGGGTCTCGTCCGCGCGCGTGAAGCCAAAATTGCAACCGCGCTGATCGATCACCAGCCATTTGGCGACAACCGCGAAGGTTTCGAACGCGCGCTCGATGCCGAACTTACCGCGCAGCGGATCGACATTGTTTGCCTGGCCGGCTTCATGCGGCTCCTGACGCCGTGGTTCGTTACGCGCTGGAGCGGACGTTTGTTGAATATTCACCCAGCGCTGCTGCCGCAATTCAAGGGGCTTCATACCCACCGCCGCGCGCTGCAAGCCGGCGTGAAGCGGCACGGCGCGACCGTGCATTTCGTCGTTCCGGAGACGGATTCCGGACCGATCATCATCCAGGATTCGGTCCCGGTGAGCGAAGGCGACACCGAAGAGACGCTTGCCGCGCGCGTGCTCGAAGTCGAGCATCGCATATATCCGCAGGCACTGCGCTTGGTCGCGGAAGGCCGGGCGACGTTTGCTCCCGGCGGCAAAGGCAACGGCCCGTAGCTGTGGTCCGCACGAAAACGAAAAACCCCCGGGTGCGAATCCGGGGGCTACGATAATCGAGTTTCCCCGATATTGGTTCACGCAACTTTCAGATTTTCCGCCGAGGTTCTGCCGCGGTTGGTGACGAGTTCGAACTCAACCTCCTGGCCTTCATTGAGCGAGCGCAACCCGGCACGCTCGACGGCGGAAATGTGGACGAACACATCCTTGTCGCCGCTCGACGGCTTGATAAACCCGTAGCCTT
Organism: uncultured Alphaproteobacteria bacterium; assembly: GCA_963775515.1. Taxonomy (GTDB): domain Bacteria; phylum Pseudomonadota; class Alphaproteobacteria; order Rhizobiales; family Xanthobacteraceae; genus BOG-931. The sequence goes on from CAVZIQ010000005.1 coordinate 506,986, forward strand.
TGGTCGAATTAAACCACTTGACGCTGCCTTTCTGCATCGTCTGTCTCCTAAATCATTCCAGATGTCAGCGAAGACGCCCGCGCGGTTGTTGCACGCCAGCCAAAAAATTTGGCGTGCAAATCCCGCGACGATCGCCACAAGCCAGATTTTGAGGGAAAGTTCGAAGCATTCTTGTCGGCAACACAGCACCAGCCGGATGGCCAAAATCCGATTGCCCGATCAACAAGCCTCAAAAATACGGCGCAACCATGGCTACACCACTCGGACGAAAACGCCTGGCGCTTACGTTGCAAATATCGTAACGACGCGATTTACACGAGCAACGAAAATGCATCGCGCATCCCGCAAATTTCCGCGCGAGCCTCAGGATTTGGCGCTATTGCCGGGCGACTGCGGCCGCTTTGCTGTCGTGGCAACACCGCCACAATCCGCCCGCGACAACCGCGAGCGCAGCAGCCGTACCCGGCGCGGCAAATTCGATCTGCTGTTTGAGCTGCGCGCCGAAAGCAGCCGCCACATGTCCAGACACTACCGGATCCGCCACAATGATCTCGCCGGCAAGCCAACCCAGAAGCGCCGTGCCGGCCCAAAGCAGGATTGGAAAACGGTCCAAAAGCACCATGAACAACGCCGCACCCGCCACGATCAATGGCACGGAGACGGCAACGCCGATCGCGAGCAACAACAGATTGCCCTGCGCGATTGCGGCAATTGCGACCATGTTGTCGACGCTCATGATGATATCGGCGATCGCAATGATCGCGACAGCACGCCACAGATGCGCGACCGCTTGAATTTCGTCGCGCTCCGCCTCCTCGGGTACAATCAGCTTGGCGGCGATGAAGATCAGCGCCGCGCCGCCGACCAGTTTGAGGTAAGGCTGCAGCATCAGCCATGTCAGCACGCCGACCAGCATGATGCGCAGTATTACGGCAATGCCGGCGCCAATAACCAAGCCCCAGCGCCGTTGCGTTGGCGGCAAGCCGCGGCATGCCATGGCAATGACAACGGCATTGTCGCCGGACAACAGGAAGTTAACGAAGATGATCCGCAGTACGGCGAACCAGAACGCCGTATAGCCCAATTGCTCGACGCCGGCACTGAACCAATCGCGCCACAGCGCGGGATGTAGATATGCAGCAATCGAACTCGCCACAGCCGGACTCAGCCGACGATTTCATTGCCAGCGAAGAACTGGGCGATTTCCTTCAGCGCGGTATCGGCGGCGTCGGAGCCGTGCACCGAGTTTTCGCCGATCGATATCGCGTGCACCTTGCGGATCGTTCCTGGTGCGGCTTTGGCCGGATCGGTCGCCCCCATGAGGTCGCGATAGGCTGCGACCGCATTTTCGCCTTCGAGAACCTGCACGACGACCGGCCCCGAAGTCATGAAGTCGACGAGTTCGCCGAAAAACGGTCGTGCGCGATGGACGGCATAGAACGTCTCGGCCTGCTCGCGGGACATCTTTATCCGTTTCTGCGCCACGATACGCAGACCGGCCTTTTCAATCATCGCGTTGACAGCGCCCGTCACATTGCGGGCGGTCGCATCCGGCTTGATGATCGAAAACGTACGCTCGATCGCCATCAGATCGTCCTTTGGGGAATTATGAACGCGGCGTGAAACCGCGCCGGGCTTATAACCTCCGCTCTAGATCGCGGCAAGCGCGGGAAGAGCCGGCATGAATACGGGGTGAACGAACCGCCGCCCCCGCGTTCAGCTTGATAAATCCGCAGTAAATCTTGCTCTCAGCTCCGGTTCAGGCGCGACCCGCAATATCGACGGCATGAACCAGAAGGCCGTTCGGCCTCACTAACGGACATCGACGTTTCACAACGTCATACCAAGGAGATTTCAAATGCTGCGCAAGACGATCTTGGCACTCGCCGCCAGCGTTACGCTCGGAGCCGCCGCACTTGCACCCAATTCTGCTTCGGCCTGGGGCCAAGGTGGCTGGCACGGCGGCTGGCATGGCGGCTGGGGCCGCCCCTTCGTGCGCGTTTATGCCGGCCCGGGCTATTATGGCGGCTGCATGGTTCGGCGCTGGGTCTACACGCCCTACGGGCCGGTGCTGCGCTGGGTCAATCGCTGCTATTGATCGCTACGAACTAGCGTCAGCGACAAACGAAGGCCCCGGCCTTGATGGCCGGGGCCGGTGTTAATCAAAGACCAGGCCGATGCGGGCAGCAGCGCCGGCTACGTGTCGTTTTTCTTTTGCAGCTTGGCCGGCTTGCTTGCTTTGGCCGATTTAGCGGCCTTCTTTTTTACCGTCTGCGGCGGAGCCGCCGCCATCGGGACGCTGTCCATTTCGCGGAGCGCGCCCCGCTCGAAACGATAGATGCCGGCGCGCGGTCCGGTGTCAAACGTCAGCACCGCAGTGCGGTCGCCGTTAGGCAAGTTCCCGATTTGGACCGAGGTCGGTTGGCCGGCGCGAAATACAACGTCACATTCGCTCATGCCAACCGCGATGCCGGCGCCAAGAAGAGTCGTGGTGTCCGCAACCGGCACCGGCGGGGCCGCTGCCGCATTTGTGGGCGCGGGCGGCGGCGCTTGCGGGGCCGACGGCGCCGGACAGGATCCGTTGCTACTGACCAGGTCGTTCGCAGTGATCGGACGCTGCCGCTGCTTCGTTTCCTGCAGTTCCGAAAAAGTGTAGCCGGCCTTCTGGCCGGACACATCGAGCGGCTTGGCGAACCACGCTTGGCGGTTTTCCCAATCGACATCGGCGCAGCCGGACAGCGCGACTGCCGCCGTCAGCGCCGCCAACACGCCGCATCGATTTAGTCGAAGCCGCACCCGGAATCCCCTAAAACCTAGCCAAGCGGAACAATGCGCCGGTTTGTGTTTCGATCAAGGCGTAACACCCACACTGTACTATCGTTTCCGCACTATCGCATCTAACGCCCGTGCGCTCCACCAGTGCCGATAAAGAATTAGGCAAATGTAAAAATTAACGACGAAACAAAGACTTGACCCGATTATCCGATTTCCGGGGACGGCCACTCGATTGTGATACAGATCACGGACCGCGTGGCGCCTTAGCGCGATACTTTCATTGGCAGCCGGAACTCGCCGCAACCGCGGTAACTTCACAGGACCTTTCATGCATCTGCAATTCGTCGGCTGCGGGGATGCTTTCGGCTCGGGCGGACGATCGAATACGTGCTTTCATCTCGTCGGGAACGAGATCAACGCATTGATCGACTGCGGCGCTACGTCGCTTGTTGCGATGAACAAGCTTGCGATCAATCCAAATGACGTCAACACGATCTTTATCTCACACTTTCACGCCGATCATGTTGGCGGATTGCCCTTCTTCATCCTGGATTCGAACTATGTCCTCAAACGTAAACACGACCTCACCGTTGTCGGACCTCCCAGCCTAAAATCACGCTACGGAGAGATCATGGACGTCGCCTTTCCGGGAGCGAAGACCATGGAATGGTCGTTTCCGGTGACGCTGCGAGAATTGGAAATCGGCAAGCGCAGCGCGGTCGGCGATCTGCACGTAACGGCCTTTCATGTCGTCCACGACGATCGCGCCGGCCCTTGTCTCGGATTCCGGTTCGAAGCCGAAGGCAAGGTCATTGCGTTTTCCGGCGACACGCAGTGGACCGACTCTCTTATCGATGTCGGCCGCGACGCCGACCTTTTCATCTGCGAAGCGTATATGCGGGAGAAAGCGGTTACCGGCCACATGGCGCTGAACTTGCTCGAGCAGCATCTCGGGCAAATCAATCCAAAGCGGCTGATCCTTACTCACATGAGCAATGACATGCTGGCGCAGCGCGCCAAGCTGCCGTACGAGACCGCGGAAGACGGCATGATCGTCGAGCTGTGAGACCGCTGGGGACGGGCCCTAGACGAACCGCACGGAATAAATCGGCGGCAAATGCGCATTGACGAGGTCCCAGCTTTCACCGCCTTCGTTGCTGGTCCATAACGCGCCCGCGGTCGAACGCCGTCTGCGCGTCGCGCGGATGCGCCACCACCGCGAAGCCGAAATCGTCGCACGGCAATGACAGGCGGTTCCAATGCGCACCGGCGTCGGTCGAACGGTAAATGCCGGCATGGTGCTGCATCCACGTCACGTCAGGCGACGCGGCGCAGCGCACGACGCGATGCGGGTCCTGGATTGCCGAGTCCTCGCCCTGCTCCGGCGGCACATAGGGCGCGACGAGCCCCTTGCCCAGCACGTTCCAAGTCGCGCCATCGTCGCGGGTTTCCCACACGCCGCCGCACGAGATCGCGACGAAGACGCGATCCCCATCGCGCGGGGTCGGCGACACGCTGTGTATGCCGGCAGCGTCATAACCGCCGCCGAACCAGCGCGCGCGCTCGGGAACATTCCACAGCGAAGACACGAGCTGCCAGCTTTCGCCGCGATCGTCGGAGCGGAACAGGCCCGCCGGAATTGCGCCGATCCAGAGCCGATCCGGGTGGTGAGCTCCGCCCGAATCGAGCGACCAGATTTGAAACAACATTGCGACGTTCAGCCGCCGAGTGCGGCCTCGATCGCGGCAAGAGCGGCATCCGCCTTGGAGCCGTCGGGACCGCCAGCCTGCGCCATATCCGGCCGTCCGCCGCCGCCCTTGCCGCCGAGCGCCTCGGCGCCCTTGCGTGCGAGGTCGACGGCATTGAAGCGCGCAACGAGATCGTCGGTGACGCCAACCACGATGCCGGCTTTGCCATCGCCGCTGACGCCGACAATCGCGACGATGCCGGAGCCGACCTTCTTCTTGCCTTCGTCGGCGAGGCTGCGCAGGTCCTTTAACTCGATGCCTTCCACTGCACGCGCCATGAGTTTCACATCGCCGACATTGCGAATGCCGTCGGCGCCATCGCTCTTGCCGCCGCCCATCGCAAGCTTCTTCTTTGCGTCGGCGAGTTCGCGTTCAAGCCGTTTGCGATCTTCAAGGACAGCCGCAGCGCGGGCTGTGATTTCCCCAAGCGGAGCTTTTAATTCGGCTGCGATCGCGCGCACATCGCCTCTGAACTTGTTGAGTTCGTGCCGCGCTCCATTCCCGGTGAGCGCCTCGATGCGGCGCACGCCGGACCCGACGGCGCCTTCGCCGACCACGGAGATGATGCCGATGTCGCCGGTGCGCCTGACATGGGTGCCGCCGCAAAGTTCGACCGACCAGCCCAGCGTGTTGCCGCCGCTTTCGCCCATGGCGACCACGCGCACTTCGTCGCCGTATTTTTCGCCGAACAGTGCGCGCGCGCCGGAGCCTCGCGCATCGTCGAGCGCCATCACCCGGGTCGTTACCGGCGAGTTCTGCAACACGATGTCGTTGGCAATGTCTTCCACACGCTCGATCTCGTCGCCGCTCATCGGCTTGGGATGCGAGAAATCGAAGCGCAGGCGATCGGGCGCCACCAGCGAGCCCTTCTGCGCCACGTGATCGCCAAGGACCTGCCGCAGTGCTTCGTGAAGCAGATGCGTCGCGGAATGATTTTTCCGGATCGCGCCGCGGCGGGCGTGATCGACCGCGAGCGCAAGCGCGGCACCCGTTTTCAGCGTACCTTCTTCGACCGTGCCGACATGGGCGAACACATCTCCGGCATATTTTCGCGTATCGGCGACTTTGAACCGCACGCCGTCCGCAGTGAGCGCGCCCGTATCGCCGACCTGGCCGCCCAACTCTCCGTAGAACGGCGTCTGGTTGAGCACGACGGCGCCGCGCTCGCCCTTTTTCAGCTCGGCAACCTCCTTGCCGTCGCGAACCAAGGCCGCCACGACGCCCTCGGCGCCTTCGGTCTCGTAACCGAGGAATTCGGTGGCACCAATTTTTTCATGGATCGCGAACCACACCGCCTCGTCGGCGGCTTCGCCGGAGCCGGCCCATGAGGCGCGCGCTTTCTTGCGCTGTTCCTCCATGGCGTCGGTGAACGCCGCGATATCGACGCCGACGCCGCGCGGCCGAAGCGCATCCTGGGTCAGATCGAGCGGGAAGCCGTAAGTGTCGTAAAGCGTAAAAGCAGTCACGCCGTCGAACATATCGCCCTTCTTGAGGGTCTTGCTCGCCTCGTCGAGGATTGCCAAGCCGCGATCGAGGGTGCGGCGGAAGCGTATCTCCTCCAGCTTCAGCGTTTCGGTGATGAGCGCGTCGGCGCGGTGCAATTCCGGATAAGCTTGGCCCATCTCGCGCACCAAAACCGGCACGAGCCGCCACATCAGCGGCTCTTTCGCGCCGAGCAACTCAGCGTGGCGCATGGCGCGCCGCATGATGCGGCGAAGCACGTAACCGCGTCCTTCGTTCGAGGGCAACACGCCATCGGCGATCAGAAATGCGCTGGCGCGCAGGTGATCGGCGATGACGCGGTGCGACGCCTTGCGCTCGCCGTCGGAATCGACATGGGTGAGATCGGCGACCGCCTCGATCAGCGCGCCGAACAAATCGATCTTGTAGTTGTCGTGGGTGCCTTGCAGCACCGCGGCCATGCGTTCAAGTCCCAGGCCGGTATCGATCGACGGCCGCGGCAGGTCGAGGCGCCTGCCGTCGGCGAGCTGCTCGTACTGCATGAAGACGAGGTTCCAGATTTCGACAAAGCGGTCGCCTTCGGCTTCCGGGCTGCCGGGCGGGCCGCCCCAGATGTGCTCGCCGTGGTCGTAAAAGATCTCCGAGCAGGGCCCGCACGGTCCGGTGTCGCCCATCGCCCAGAAATTATCGCTGCCGGCGATGCGGAGAATCTTCTTGTCGTGCAGGCCGGTTATTTTTTTCCAGAGCTTGAACGCCTCGTCGTCGTCGATGTAGACCGTCGCCAGCAACTTATCCGCCGGAACGCCGTACTCCTTCGTCACCAAGTTCCAGGCGAGCTCGATGGCGCGCTCCTTGAAGTAATCGCCGAACGAGAAATTGCCGAGCATTTCGAAAAAGGTGTGGTGGCGCGCGGTGTAGCCGACATTGTCGAGGTCGTTGTGTTTGCCGCCGGCGCGCACGCATTTCTGCGCCGTCACCGCGCGCGAATAGGGCCGCTTTTCCAGGCCGGTGAAGACGTTCTTGAACTGCACCATGCCGGCATTGGTGAACATCAGCGTCGGATCGTTGCGCGGCACCAGCGGCGACGACGGCACGACTTCGTGCGCCTCGCGCGCGAAATAGCCGAGGAAGGCCGACCTGATATCGTTGACGCCGCTCATCGATTGTCCGGATTCCGAAGTTGGCAATGGGCCACTGTCTAGCCACACCCCGCGTGCCTGTCCAGAAATCGACCCTGCAAGTGGGCAATTCACAGCCGGTTTGAAGTCGCTCGGTAAAGCATATATGCGCTGTTGCCGCGATGAACGAGCACAGCACCCCCCTGCCCCACACGCTGCAAGAGCGCCTGCGCCAAGACGGACCCAACCGCCGATTCGTCATGACGGCGGAATTGGCGCCGCCGGTATCGTGCGACGCGGCCGAGCTGCTGCAAAAGGCGGCGGAACTGAAGGGCTTGGCGGACGCGGTCAATGTCACCGACGGCGCCGGCGCCCGCGCCCATATGAGTGCGCTCGCGGCCGCAAGTCTGCTGCTCGGCGCCGGCATCGAGCCCATCCTGCAAATCACCTGCCGGGACAAAAACCGCATCGCCCTGCAAAGCGAGATGATGGGAGCCGCCGCGCTCGGCATCCGCAATTTGCTGCTGCTTACCGGTGACGATCCAAAGGCCGGCGATCAGCCCGACACCAAACCGGTCTTCGATATCGACTCAAAGACGCTGATCGAGACCGCGCGGCGGCTGCGCGACGAAGGGGCACTGCCCACTGGACGAAAGGTCGGCGGCAAAGCGGAATTCTTCATCGGCGCCGCCGATATGCCGATCGATCCGCCGGCCGGCTGGGAGCCGAAGGCGCTTCTCGGCAAGGTCAAGTCCGGCGCGCAATTCGCGCAGACGCAATTCTGCATGGATGCCGCGATCGTGCGCCGCTATGTCGGCGCGCTCGAAGCGGCCGGCATCACCGAACAGCTTGCCATTCTCATCGGCGTCAATCCGCTGCGCTCGGCGAAATCGGCGGCGTGGATGAAGAGTCACCTCTACGGCACCATCATTCCCGACGCTTTTATCGCGCGGCTGGAGAACGCGGCAGACCCGGCGCGCGAAGGCATCGCCATCTGCGTCGAACTGATCGAAGAGCTTGCGACCATCCCCGGCGTCGCCGGCGTCCACATTATGGCGCCGGGCAACGATGCGTCGATACCCGAGGTGATCGGAGAAGCGAAACAGCGCGTGCGAAATACCCACTAAGTGTGCGTGCTAGATAACTAAGTGATCAAATTACCCCGCGCACGCGGTCAATCAGCTCGCCGGCGTCCCTTGGAACGGCATTGCCACGCCAGGCGACATGGCCGTCGGGCCGCACCAGGACCAGCTTTTCCCCGTAGAGCACGGCGACCTCCGGCGCTACGATATCCGAGACCGCCAACGGAACGCCGCGCGTCTTCACCGCTTGCTCAAGTGCAGCCGTCGGCACGTCGCCCAACCGCATGAGTACAAAGCCGCGCCCGAAGAGATCGAGCGTCGAACGTCCGTCGGCAAGCGACGCGTGGGGCGCGCGGCTTCCGGGGCGCGCTGAGGGAATTAATTTTTCCGGATCGTCGGACAAGGGCGGCGTGCCGTCGTCGATGCAGATCGGCGACCCCTCGTAGCGATAGCCGAGCTGCAGGCCGGCAGTGCGAAACATGCGGCCGACGTCGCGGGTCAGGCTGTCGCCAAGCCGCCGGCGCAATTGCCGGCCCGCATCGCTGTCGTCTTCGATCGCGGCAATGCCGCCCGAGAATTCGCCGTGCGCCAGATAAAATTCCGCCGCCATGCCGACATTGCGAAAACCGATCGGGCGCCGCTCGGCATCGTAAGACGCCAGCAGCCCCGGACCGCCCCAGCCGCAAATCGTCGCGGCGAGCTTCCAGCCGAGATCCACGGCATCGCCGATGCCGGTATTCATGCCAAGCGCGCCGGTCGGCGAAAGCTGATGCACGGCATCGCCGACGAGAAAAACGCGGCCTTGCGAATAGCGATCGGCGACAACGCTGCGTCGGGTCCAGGCGCTTACGCCTTTCCATTCTACGTCGATCGGACGGCCGACCGCCCGATGCAACAACGCTGCGCGATCGATGCTGTCCGGCGTTTGCTTGCCGTCGGTATCCAGCACCATGAGCCGCCACAGGCCATCCGCCGGATCGATGACGCGAATATTTGCCCAAAGTCCGTTTTTGTCGATCGCAAGAAAGAAAACGCCCGGCTCCTTGCCGCATTGGGCCAACAGATCCGGCGTGCGGAAGAACAGGTGCACGGGATGACCGAGAATGCCCTGCCCGCTTAGCCCGATGCCAAGTGCGTCGCGGATCGCGCTGGTCGCACCGTCGCAACCGACCAGATAGTCCGCCCGGACCGTTTCGCGGCCTCCTCCCTCGATATTCTGCAATTCAACGGTTACGCCGTCAGCCGATGCCTCGAAAGAATCAAGCCGCGTCCGATAGCGCAGCGTGACGCTTGGCTGCGACTGCGCGAAGGCGCGCAAAATCGGATCGAACCAGAGCTGCGAACAGATTTGCAGGCGCTCGGGACTGTAGCTCTCCGCTTTTTGCTGCGCGCGAGTGGCGCGCCGCATGCGCGCAAGCTCATGGCCGGCGAGATTGGTGACGAACACGACATCGAGCGAATAATCGCCGGGAAATGGACAATTGCGCACCGCATCGGCAATGCCCCAGCGCCGGCAGAACTCCATAGTCCGCGTATTGACCTCGTTCATCTTCGGCGTCGAAATCGTCCCGTCGGACTGCTCGACGAGTTCGCAGCGAATGCCGCGCCAGCCAAGCTCCGCGGCGAGCGCCAATCCGACGGGTCCGCCGCCGACGATCAGCACCGGAACGTTTCGTGTTGAACTTTTCACGGGAGCATCATTGTCAGCACGGCGCCTAATCGTAGTTCGACATGCGCAGCGGAACACTCTGACCGCCGTCCATGTCGATCGCAGAACCGTGCAGCAAGCGACCGCGCGGAGAGACGACAAAATGCACGAGTGCCCCGATGTCCTCCGGCGTGCCAAAGCGTGTGATGTCAAGCTCACGGCGGTGCCGTTCGATCGCGGCGGCGGCGTCAAGTCCGGTTTTTTTCATGATGACCGCCAGCCGATGCCGGAAGCGGTCAGTCTTGACCGAGCCGGGGTTGACCGCATTGACCTGGACGCCGTCGCGCTTGCCGAGATCGGCGAGTGCCTTCATGAAGGCGGAGACTTCGCGCCGACCACCGAGGAGCCGATCATGTAGTCGGCGACCGGTGCACGCGCGCCAACGCCTTCGATGAATACGACGGAGCCTTTGGCCATCTTCAACAGCGGCCAGGCCAGCCGGCACAAGCGCACATGCGCGAAGAATTTCAGATTGAAGCCGTCACGCCAATCCTGCTCGGTTTGCACGAAAAAGCTACCGCGTCGCGTGCCGCCGGCATTGTTGACCAGAATATCAAGGCGGCCGAAGTCCCGCGTCAGCGCCTCGATGAGCCCGGCCGGTTCGGCCTCCGCGGTCAAGTCGGCGGCATGAACTGCCGCCTTGCGGCTGAGCCCGCGGATGTCCTGCGCCACGCCTTCCAGGGCATTGGTATCGCGCGCGGCGAGCATGACGTCGCAGCCTGCCGCCGCCAACTCAAGCGCAATGCCGCGGCCGATGCCGCGGCTTGCGCCGGTGATCAGCGCGACCTTGCCGGCAAGCTCTTTCCCCTCGCCGCTCATCGGTGATTCAATCAACCTTGATGTGGGCCGTCTGGCCGACCTCGACCCATTTCCGATAATTGGCGGCGATGAATTTGGCGAATTCGGCCGGCGTGTTCGGCTTATTCTGGCTGCTGATATTGGCAACCAGGTGCTGCATGTCGGGCGTCTGCATGGCCTCATTCATCGCCGCGTTGATGCGACCGATAATCGCCGTGGGCGTCCCGGCGGGCGCAACGAGCCCGAAGAAGGTCTGCGCCTCGCAATCCGGCACCCCAGCCTCGGCCATGGTCGGAACATCGGGCAACAGTGGTGACCGCGCGTCGTTCTGCACCGCCAGCGCCCGTAATTTGCCGGCGCGGATCAACGGTACCAGCGAGGCGCCGGTTTCGAATGTCAGATCGATCACGTGGCCCAATATGGCCGTCGCCGATTGATTGCCGCCCCGGAACGAGACACCCGTCATCTTGGTGCCGGTGCGGATCATAAAAAGCTGGGCCGCCAAATCGGGCAGCCCGCCGGTGCCGGTATTGGCGTAGTTGAGCTTGCCAGGATTGGCTTTGGCATAAGCGACGAGGTCGGCGACCGTCTTCCACGGCGAAGACGGTTCGACCACTAAAATCTGAAAGCCGCGCATGATCTCGACGATCGGCATGAAATCCTTCACCGGATCGTAGCCGGCATGTGCGGACACGGCGGGAATGGCGGCGAGCGTTGAGGAATTGCCGATGAACAGCGTGTAGCCATCGGGCGCTGCCGCCGCGGCCGCCCGCGCGCCGATCGCTCCCGCAGCGCCGGGGCGATATTCGATCACGACGGGCTGGCCCAATCGCGACGGCAGGATTTGTGTCGCGAGACGCGCCGGGAAATCGCTCGGGCTGCCGGCCGCAGCGGGGACGATAATTGTAATCGGCTTGGTCGGATAATCCTGCGCATGCAGCGGGGCGGACACGACCACGCCTGACGCCAGCGCCGTGGCTTTAAAAAGCACATCGCGTCTGCTGATCACGCTCGCCCCTCCCGACTTTTTGCCCGCGCCGTCCGTACCGCGCGTTATTCGGAAGACCCTATCAGTTCCTCAGTGGTGCGGATATCGATCTCCGATTGCAGCGTGCGGTGCACCGGGCATTTGTCGGCCATTTCGATCAGCCGGGCGCGCTGTTCGGCGGTGAGCTCGCCTTCCAACGTGATGGTCCGGTCGATACGATCGATCTTGCCTTCCCTGGTCTCGCATTCGGCACAGTCGGTGGCGTAGATCTTTTCGTGGCGCAGCCGCACCCGTGTCCGCGCGAGCGGGATCTGCTTGAGGTCGGCATAGAGCCGCAGCGTCATCGACGTGCAGGCGCCGAGCGCCGCCAATAGCAGATCGTAAGGGCCGGGGCCGCTGTCGAGGCCACCGTCCTTCACCGGCTCGTCGGCGAGCAGATGGTGATCGCCGAGAATGACCTCTTGCTGAAACTTGCCGCGGCGCGTCTCGCGTACTTGGACGGTGCCGGGCGGCGTGTCCGTCGTCACTCGCGCATCGACCGCCATGTCGAGGTAGCGGTCGGCCCACGACGCGATGACGCTCGCGACATAGACGGCGTCTCCGGCACTGCTGATCAGATGATCGGCGCCCGCCAACGAGATGAAGCTCTTGGGATGCTTGGCCGCGATGAAGATGTGGCTGGCATTATCGATGCCGACGGTATCGTCGGTCGGCGAATGAAACACCAGCAGCGCCTTGTGCAGCCGGCCGATATGCTCGACGAGGTTCTGCTGTTTGATGTCTTCCAGGAAGCTGCGGCGGACCTTGAACGGCCGCCCGGCAAGCGTCACCTGCACCTCGTCCTTGCCGCTGATCTCAGCGATCTTCTCGCCGAACAGCCCGACGACGTGCGCCGGATCGAACGGCGCGGCGATGGTGACGACTGCCTTCGCCTCCGGGACGCGATGCGCGGCGGCCAGCACCGCGGCGCCGCCGAGGCTGTGGCCGATCAAGATCGCCGGCGCGGCGAGCGTCCGCCGCAAATGATCGGCGGCGGCGACAAGGTCGTCGACGTTGGACGAAAACGTGGTGTTGGCGAATTCACCCTCGCTGGCGCCGATCCCGGTGAAGTCGAAGCGCAGCACGGCAATGCCGTGCAGCTTAAGCCCTTCGGCAATGCGGCGTGCTGCGCGATTGCTCTTGCCGCAGGTGAAGCAGTGCGCGAACAGCGCTACCGCGCGTGCCGGCCCGACCGGCCGGTCGAGCAGCGCGGCGAGGGTTTGGCCCTGTGCGTTGCGGAAATCGAATTTTTCGGCGGGCATGGTCGCCTCCTCGGTCCGTTACCATAAGCCTGTTTTACGACCACGGCGCGGCGCATGAGTCGAATAACAAAGAAGGGCCGCCCTTGCGGACGACCCTTCCATTGTCGGGCCGTGGCCCGGTTGCGTCGGCGTTCTTTTGCCTGACGCGCGTGAGCCCGATGGCAGATTAGACCACCTAGGCGAGGACCTCGGCAGAGGCGAGGATCCAGTTCACGGATGCCGGCGACCGCGGCGATTGACAATGAGACACTGGATCACCTCCTTTCGGTTGTTGACGAAGGCCCCCAATATAACGGCTTCGCCGCGATTCGGGAGTCCGCTTCACTCAAAGGCGACGCAAAAGTTCAGTCAGTTACCGCCCCAATTCCCGCATCGCCGCGTCCAGGCCCTCGATGGTCAGCGGGTACATCCGCCCACCGAGAACTTGCCGCATCAGGCGGATCGAGGCCGTCGTATCCCATTCGCGCTCCGGCACCGGATTGAGCCAGACGCAGGATGGATAAGTCGCGGCGACACGCTCCATCCAGACGCGGCCCGCCTCCTCGTTGAAATGCTCGACGGAACCGCCGGGCGCGACGATCTCATAGGGCGACATCGAGGCGTCGCCGACGAAGATCACCTTGTAGTCGTGCGGATAGGTGTGCAGCACGTCCCAAGTCGGCGTCGTTTCGGTCCAGCGCCGCGCATTCTGCTTCCACACTTTCTCGTAGAGGCAATTGTGAAAATACAGATGCACTAGATGCTTGAACTCGGTTTTGGCGGCGGAGAACAATTCCTCGGTCGACTTGACGTGCCAATCCATCGAGCCGCCGACGTCGAGGAACAGCAGCACCTTGATGGTATTGTGCCGCTCCGGCCGCATCAGAATATCGAGATAGCCCTTGTGCGCGGTGCCTTTGATGGTGCCGTCGAGATCGAGTTCATCGGGCGCGCCGGTGCGTGCGAACTTACGCAAACGGCGCAGCGCAATCTTGATGTTACGCGTGCCGAGTTCGACGTCGCCAGCGAGATCCTTGAACTCGCGCTTGTCCCAGACTTTCACGGCACGGAAATTTCGATTTTTGTCCTGACCGATGCGCACGCCTTCGGGATTGTAGCCGTAGGCACCGAACGGAGACGTGCCGGCGGTGCCGATCCACTTCTTGCCGCCTTGGTGGCGGCCCTTCTGCTCGGCGAGCCGCTGGCGCAACGTTTCGAGAATTTTTTCCAGCCCGCCGAGCGCCTCGACCTGTTTCTTCTCTTCCTCGGTGAGATATTTTTCCGTCAGCCTCTTGAGCCACTCGATCGGGATCTCGGCGGTCAGCGCGTCTTCGACGAGATCGAGGCCCTTGAAGACGTGACCGAACACGCGGTCGAACTTGTCCAGATTGCGCTCGTCCTTCACCAGCGCCGAACGCGACAAATAGTAAAAATGCTCGACACGGCGAGAGGCGACGTCCTTCTCCATCGCCTCCATGAGGGTGAGGTACTCGCGCAGAGTCACCGGCACGCCGGCAGCTTTCAGCTCGTGGAAGAAGGTCGCGAACATCGAGGCATTGTAGTCCCGCGAATTGACATCAAGCTACATCACCCCTTTCCAGCACTTTTGATCATCAAGCCATTGATGTAAATGACTTATTTTTTAAATAAGATATATCTTGCGTTATAACGCACTATGATCTATCTAAAGATATATCTTAACAGGAGACCAAGAAATGCACGGACATGAACACAGCCACGGACATTGCGGACGACACGGCGAGTTGCGCGGCGAACATTGGGGGGCCGGCCGTCATCGCCGCCACGGCCGCTTCGGCGGCTTCGGTTTCGGCGGACGCCACGGCATGGGCGGCTCCGGCGACCGCGGCGGCGAAGACATTATGCGGGCGCGGCGCATGCTTGCGCAGGGCGACCTGCGGCTTATCGCGCTGGCGCTGATCGCCGACGCGCCGCGTCACGGCTACGAAATCATCAAGCTACTCGAGGAGAAGACTTCGGACTGGTATTCGCCGAGCCCGGGCATCGTCTATCCGACGCTGACCTATCTCGAAGAAGCCGGTTACGTCACCGCTTCGACCGAGGGCAGCAAAAAGCTCTACACCATCACCGACGAAGGCCGCGCTTACTTGCAGGCAAACCGCGAGCTCGTCGACGTCGTGCTCGACCGCTTGGCCGCCTTCGGCGAGCGGGTGAACCGCTGGCGCCGCGACGCGCGCGGCGAGCGTGAGGATCGCCGTTCGCTGCCGCCGCTGATCGAGGCGACGCTCGATCATTTGCGTGAAGCGGTGAGCAAGCGGGTCGAAGGCGATCCCGAGGCGGAAGCGCGTCTCGTTGAAATTCTCGCCCGCACGGTAACCGAATTACAGAGTCGCAATTGAGCCGGTTGACGCCGCGCCCACATCCGGCGTGCGGATATGCTCGGGCCGAATACCGAGGCCGAGCAACCGGGCCGGAATCCGCCGCAGCGCGGGAAAGATCGAAAACAATCTGAACAGCAGCGGCGGCTTTGGCCGCTGCTGGCTTTGCAGCACGCGGGTGATCACCCTCTTCTGGATGGTGAGCTGCAGCCACTGCGTGAAGCGCACCGGCAACGTCCGGCGATCCTGGATCGCCTGCAGATCCGCGTCCGTCACTTTGCCGGCCGTCAGCGGCGCGGCAAGCCGGTTCGCCGCCGCGACCGCATCCTGCACCGCCATGTTGATGCCGACGCCGCCAATCGGCGACATCGCATGCGCGGCGTCACCGATACAGAGCAGTCCCGGCCGCCACCACTTTTGCAGCCGGTCGACAGTGACGCTTAGCAGCTTCACGTCATCCCAGCTTTTCAGTTCGCCGATGCGGTCGGCGAGGAACGGCGACATGTCGACGACACTGGCGCGAAAGGCGTCGATGCCATTTGCTTGCACCCTGTCGATGCCGCCCTTGGCGATAACAAAGGCGCATTGCCAGTAATCGCCGCGGTCGAGCATCACCAGCATCCTGCCGGCTTCGACATGGCCGAACGTGTCGGAGCTGTCGCTTTCCTTGCGCGTGATGCGAAACCACAGTACGTCCATCGGCGCGCCGTAATCGTCGCCTTGGAGGCCGGCTCTTTCGCTCACCGCCGAATGCCTGCCGTCGCAGCCGACGACAAGATCGGCGCGGATCGTCAATTCGCCATCGGGAGATTTTGCGCGCAGCCCGACGACTCGACCGCCCTCTTCAATCAGGTCGGTCGCCTCCGTCTTCATGTGGAGACCGAAAGTTCCGTAGCGTTTGCCCTTCCTGGCCAGGAAATTGAGAAAGTCCCACTGCGGCATCAGCGCAACGAATTTGCAGTGGGTTGGCAGATGTCGGAAATCGACCATCATCAGGTGTTCGGCGCCGATCTGGGCGGTCAGCGTCTCCAGCTTCTGGTGCGGCAGCTTAAGGAATTCATCGAGCAGGCCGAGCTCATACATCAGCTGCAGCGTCGAGGGATGCACGGTGTCGCCGCGGAAATCCCGGAAGAAATCGGCGTGCTTTTCCAGCACGACAACGTCGACGCCGGCGCGCGCCAGAAGGTAGCCGAGCATCATGCCGGCCGGGCCGCCGCCGGCGATGGCGCATTTGGCGAAAATCGGGGAATCCGGCATTCTAATAACTTGCGTACGGCATTAGCTTGCGACAAGAGGGTACTGAGGGCTATCGCTTGGCGTCCCTAATGCCGCCCTCACATTTCCGCCGCAAGCC
Organism: uncultured Alphaproteobacteria bacterium; assembly: GCA_963775515.1. Lineage (GTDB taxonomy): Bacteria > Pseudomonadota > Alphaproteobacteria > Rhizobiales > Xanthobacteraceae > BOG-931. Next base: position 523,655 of record CAVZIQ010000005.1, read on the forward strand.
GGGTGCTAAAAGGATCATCGCTCGCTCCCCGCCCAAGAAAATGCGCTTTCCCAGCCTCCTGGCTCTATCTTTTGCCTTGCTTTTCGTCATGGCGCCGCTTGATGCGGCGTTTGCGCAACTCGCTGGAACCGCCGACTTCCACATCGTTTGGGAAGTAAAGAACCGCTTTCGGCTGTTCCGTGACGAGGCCGATTTCATGCGCCTGGCGGCAGCGAGCCGCGGCGACGGCGTTCTGGCCGCCGAACGGCGGCTCGAGCGCGCAACCGACGGCCTCGGTTGGGCCAAGGATATCGTCGCCAATCTGTGCCTCGACAATTCGGGCAATCTGGTCGAGACCTGCGAACGGGACGGCGTGCGCGAGAATTACCTGGTCCCGAGCGATCATCCGATCGGCGTGACGATTTCCGGACCGGTGCCGCAAGGCGCGAACTGCGTCTGGAGTTTCGATGACGGCAACGGCCCCTCCAAGCAGATCACCGCGCCCTGCGATCAGGAGGTCAAGCTGCGGGTGCCCTCGGGTCGCACCACCGTCGCTTCGGTCGACATCCCGCTCGGCGACGGCACGGCGCAGCGCGTCAGCACCGAGATCGCGGTGCGTGACATCCTGATTGCCGGGCTGGGCGATTCCATCGCCGCCGGCGAGGGGAATCCGGACCGGGCGGTGGAGCTTGAGGGCGGTTTCTGCTTCAGGCGGTTTCTCAGCGGCGGCTTCAGCCAATATTTCCGTCCGAGCCGCGCCGGCTATGACGACGATCGCTCCTGCGAAAGCGGACCGGCGAGCACCAGTGCGGCGCGAGACTGGGATCGCCACGGTGCGCGGTGGATGAATCCCGCCTGCCACCGCTCGCTGTACAGTTATCAGGTGCGCGCCACGCTCGCTCTCGCCATCGAGCAACCGCACATCGCCGTCACTCTGGTCCCGCTCGCCTGCACCGGGGCCACGATCGGCGCCGGCATGTTCGCCGGTCAGCGCGCCGACGACTGTCCCTGGGTGGTGGGTATCGAATCCTGCTCCGGCACAGCGCCGGCGCAATTTGCCGAGCTGAAAGAAGTCATGGCCGCGGTGCATCGCCAGGATCCCAAACGCAATCTCGACATGATGCTTTTGACGATCGGAGCCAACGACGTGAACTTTGCCGGGCTCGTCGCCAATGTCATTGTCGAGGCCACGACGGAGCGGCTTCTGCTCAGGCAGGGCGGCGCCATCGCCAGCATCGCCGACGCGACAAAGGCCCTGAACGAAGACTTGCCCGACGATTTCTCGCAACTGCGAACGGCGCTGAAACCGTTTGTCGGCGGAAATCTCGATCGCGTGGTATTTGTTTCCTACCCCAATCCTGCGATGCAAGCGGAAGACAAGCCTTGCCCGGGCGGTCGTGACGGCTTGGATGTGCATCCGGCTTTTGGCGCCGATGCCGATCGGCTGCGCGCCACTGCGGACTTCGTCGACACTAAATTTTTACCCGGTATCAGGGCGCTGGCGACCTGCGACGGCAAGAAGACGTGTCGCGATCCGGCGACCGACAGCATGAATTTCGTCGACGGCCATCAAGCCGCGTTTGCGCGGCACGGCATGTGTGTGCGCGCGGGAAGCGATCCGGAATTCGATCGCAACTGCTTCTTGACCAACGGCGACAGCTTCCAAACCGATCCAAACGTCGCCCCCGACAGCCCGATGGCCTGCGGCGAACCGCCCAGCGACTATCGTCCCTACGCCTCGCGGGCGCGCTGGATCAGGACGGCAAACGACAGCTATTTCACCGCCATGACCTATCCCGAAGGCATGCCGGCGATCTTGAAACCGAGCGATATTCACGATGCGCTGTGGGGCGTGCTCAGCGCCGTCTATGGCGGCGCTGTGCATCCGACCGCCGAAGGCTACGCCGCGATGGCGGACGCGGCACTGCCGGCCGTGCGTGGCGTCCTCGGCTTGCAGGCGCCGCCCGCCGTCCAGACCGAGCCTTTGCCGCCGCCCACGGCGCCGGCGCCTGTAGTTGCGCCCGCGCCTGTAGCTCCACCCGCGCCAGCAGTAGCGCCGTCGCGGACGCCGTGATCAGGTCGCGGCGCGCTCAGGTGCAGCGGCACGTTCTGGCGCAACGCCCAATTTCTTCTGCAAGCTCGAAGACGACGTGGTGTACTGAAACACCAGCCGCTTTTCCGGATAGACGTAGTGGTAGGCCTTCTGCGCCATCAGCGCAGCCTCGTGGAATCCGGAAAGGATGAGCTTGAGTTTGCCGGGATACCAGTTGATGTCGCCGATGGCGAAGATGCCGGGCGTCGACGTCTCGAAGGCGGCGGTGTCGACCGGGATCAATTCATTGTTCTTGAGCTCGAAGCCCCAATTGGCGACCGGTCCGAGCTTCATCGTCAGGCCAAAGAACGGCAGCAGTGCGTCGCAGGCGTGCTCCGACAACGAGCCGTCGTTTTTCTTGACGACGGCCTTGCTGATCTGACCCTCGCTGCCGGCAAGTCCGGTTACCTGCCCGAGGACGAGGTCGATTTTGCCCTCGCCGACCAGCGTCATCATTTTGTTGACGCTGTCGGGCGCGGCGCGGAATTCGCCGCGCCGATGCAGGAGCGTAAGATGGCTCGCGATTGGGGCGAGGTTGAGCGTCCAGTCGAGCGCGCTGTCGCCGCCGCCGACAATGAGAACGCGTTTGCCGCGGAACGCCTCCATCTTGCGCACCGCGTAGAACACCGATTTGCCTTCATATGGCTCGATGCCGGGAATCGGCGGACGCTTGGGCTGAAATGAGCCGCCGCCGGCGGCGATCACGACGATCTTGCTCTCGAATACGTTGCCCTGATCGGTCGTCACGCGGAACAGCGGATCGCCGATCTTCTCCACCGTCTCCACCATCTCGTTCAGATGATATTGCGCGTTGAACGGCTTGATCTGCTGCAGCAGAGCATCGACGAGGCCGTGCGCGCTCGTATAGGGAATGCCGGGAATGTCGTAGATCGGTTTCTCCGGATAGAGTTCGGCGCATTGTCCGCCGATCTTGTCCAGAATGTCGATGAGGTGGCATTTCATGTCGAGCAAGCCGAGCTCGAACACCGCGAACAGGCCGACAGGCCCGGCGCCGACGATAAGAACGTCGGTCTTGATAGGTTCACTCATATCGTATCCGTCGTTTTGCTTATTGATGGGTTTAATGGGGTGGCGGTTGTCTAGCGCGCTGAAAGCGGCAGGGGAAGGCTGAAATCGGCGCCCAAGAATTGCTACCGGAACCCGCGGCAGCGATGCCGGGACTTATCCGCGTTAAGCTTGCCGATCGGGCGTGCGCACCACGAGCCCCTCGAAGTCCTCGGCGACTTTGATCTGGCACGACAGCCGCGAATTCGGCTGCACATTGTAGGCGAAATCGAGCATGTCCTCTTCCATCGGCGACGGCTCGCCGACCTTTTCGCGCCAAGCCTCGTCAATATAGACATGGCAGGTCGAGCACGCGCAGGCGCCACCGCATTCCGCTTCGATCTCGGGCACCCCATTCTTGATCGCGGTCTCCATGACCGTAGAGCCGACCTCGCCCTCCACCGTACGCGTGGTTCCCCCGGAATCGATGAATGTGATGTGAACCATGGTGCAGCAACTAAGCGAAGGCCGTGAGTTCGATCAGATGCGGCGATTGGCCGGATGTTCCGCGGACCTGTTCTATCGGCTCGCCTCGCGGTGCGCCAGAGTTTCGGCGGCGATTAACGTTCGCGACGAGCCTCGGCCAACAGCACCGTCAAACGTGCGGCGATTGCCGCGCTGGCCTCGAGGCTTGCCGCCTTCAGTTCCTCGATTGCATCATCCAAATCGCGCCCGCTGGCGGCACTGCCGCCGTCGCCACAGGCCGCGTCCTCCAAAAGCTCGGCAGCCCGCGCCACTCGCCATGCGCCAATTCCGCGCGCCGAGCCCTTCAGCGTATGGGCGGCCGCGGCGGCCAGCGGCGGTTCCGCGCCGACAATGCGATCGAGCATGAGGGTGGTCTGCCGCAGGAACAATTCGAGGACCTCCCTTTCCAAACGGCGGTCGCCAAGTGTCATGCGCCCGAGGTGATCCTCGTCGATGACGAGTGGCTTGCGATCGCTCGCCAGCGTCGTCAACAAGCGCGATGCAGTCATGACGTTCTCCCCGCCGAACCGACATTCTCGGGTCGAGTTCGGTTTCGCACATGAAGCGACGAGAACAGCATAAATGGCTTACGAAACAGGAGAACGGGCCGCGTTCTTTCACGCCGACAGTAAGTAAACTCTTACCCGGGCCACGAGGCGCGCCGGCACTGTCGCGGCCGCTATCGGATGGTGCTGCGGCTTTTGTCGGCCGGCCCGAGGACCCGGTCCTGGCACGCCGACCGGTTGGCCAAACGGCGGCCTTATTGTTGGCACAACAATGGCGGCGCCAGGGTGAACAAGCCGTTAACGATGATTAAAGGGACGTTACCGAACCGGTTTTCTTCGATCTGCCAGAGCGATAGGATGGGCGATCTTAGTGCGACCTGAGGGCTTGCTGGGGGAGCCCGGGAAACGGCGAGGATTCAACGATCACGCGCTCGTGGCGCGGCCTGAGCGTTCTACCGAGCGTTTCCGCCCGGTGTTCTGAGGCCGTCCTAGTCAAGCGTAACACGCGAGGCGACGACCGAAATGGCCAACTATCCGAAGAAGATGAAGGATCCGACTGAAGCAGCGCTGTCGGCGATCCAGGAAGCTCTCAATCTCCAAGACGAGGAGCAGGCCGCGAGCGGGCCGGAGGGCATGGCCGACCTGCTGTCGGGACCCGCCGAGGGCCGCGCGCAAAGCGCGGCGGCAACATCTGCCGGCGACGATCTCTTCGAATCCGACGCCATCGGGACGCGCGATCTCTCAGGCCCGGCAGCTCCTGCCGCCAACGACGATCAGCAATCCATCGGCCAGATCCTGCACGCGCTGCAGCGGCGGCCGGCACGCTCGTCCTATTTCGTCGCCACGGCATTTTCCTGCGCCTGGATTGTCGGCTGCCTCTCGCTGTCGTTTGCGTATCTGTCGGACATCAATGCTGCGCTCGGACCCGGCCGTTCACCCATAGCGCTGATGATCGGTCTTGGCGCCGCGGCACTACTGCCGATCATTTTCTTCTTCGGCGTCGCCCACATGGCCTGGCGCGCGCAGGAACTGCGCCTGATCGCGCAATCGATGGCGCGGGTCGCCATGCGTCTCGCCGAGCCCGAGAGCGTGGCGCGGGATTCGATCGTGACCGTCGGCCAGGCGATCCGCCGCGAGGTTGCAGCCATGGGCGACGGCGTCGAGCGCGCGCTGGCGCGCGCGAGCGAGCTTGAAGCGCTGGTGCAGAATGAGGTTGGGGCGCTTGAACGCACCTATAGCGACAACGAAGTGCGGATGCGCGGTCTGTTGCAGGATCTCGCCAGCCAGCGCGAGACGCTGGTCGGTCAGGCCGAGCAAATCCGTTCCGCCATCAACAATGTGCATATCGATCTCACGCAGGATCTGTCCACGATCAGCGACTTGGTCGGCCAACAGGTCAACGACGCCGCGCAACGCATCACCCATGCGCTGGCGGAACGGGGTGAGAACATCACGCTCACCCTTGGCCAGATCGGCGACAACATGGTCGCGCAATTGAGCGAGCGCGGCGGCGACCTGCTCGATCGTCTGGAAGCCGCCAGCGACGAAACCTCGCGCGCGATTTCCTCGGCGAGCGAGCGGCTCAGTTCGAACCTTGACTTTAAGACCAATCACATCGGCGAGGAATTCGCCGAGATCGCGGCCGGTCTCGAGGATATGATGACCTCCCGGCTCGATCGCGTCGCCGAGTCGTTCTCGGAGAAATCGCTCGCCGTGGTCGACCTGATGGTCGGCCGATCGCAGGAACTCACCGAAGCCATCGTCGAAACCTCGACCCAGCTTGCGGAAACGATCGCAACCCGGGCCGAGGAGGTCAACAGTACGCTCAAGTCCTCGGGTGAATCCCTTATTGTCGACCTCGATCTGCGCGGCGGCGAAGTGGCCGCCAAGCTGCAACAGGCCGGCAGTCAGATCGCCGAGACGCTGATTTCACGCAGCGGATCGATGACCGAATCGGTCCGCGAGAGCGCGGAGCATGTCGCCGGCGTCATTGCCACGCGCAACGACGCGGTGAAGGAAATGCTGGCGACGCGGCTTGCCGCGTTCGAGGAGATGTTCAGTCACACCGGTGCCGAGCTTGGCGAAAGGATTTCGCGCGATTCCTCGACGCTCGGCAATCTGATCACCCGTCATCTCGCCGAATTCGACCGCACCGTGAAGACCTACGGCTCCGAACTCGTGGAACGGCTGGGTGCGCGCACGCAGGACGTTTCCGAGTCGATGCGCACTTACGTCGATAGCTTCGATAATCGGGTCACGGCGAAGGCGAACGAGGTGACCACCGCTCTCGATCAGCGTCTGGGGCGTTTTCAGGAAGCGCTCGACAGCCGTTCGCAGACCCTTACCGACGCGCTATCGGCCCGCGTCGTCGACATCGCCAAGACGCTTGCCGAGGGCGGCAAGGAAGTCGTTAGTGCGGTCGACAAGCGCATCGGCGACATCACCACGCTGATCGACGGCCGCGCGGCCAAGCTTGCCGATACGCTCGGCGAGCGAATCTCGAATATCGACTCGACCCTCGGTAAAGGAGCGCTCGAAGTCGCCAGCACGCTCGACGGCCGGATCGGTCAATTGGAGCAACTATTGATCGGACGCGCCGAGGCCGTCGTACACCAGATGGAAGTGCGCAGTCGCGCCGCCGCCGATCTGCTCAATTCGCGCATGGAGCAGCTGTCGGAATCGATCAAGACCAATTCGACGAGCGCCGAGCGTGCGCTCACTCAGCTTGCGGCCAACACCACCGAAGCGCTTGGCAAGAGCGCGGCGGCGAGTACGGCGGCGACCGAAGCGTTAAATCGCAGTGCCGCGGAAGCGACGGTCTCGCTCAATCGCAGCGCCGGCGCGCTGAGCAACACGATCACCAAGAGCGCCACTGCCGCCAACGAAACAATCGGGAAGACGACGGCCACCGCCGCCGATCTGCTCGCCAAGAGCAGTCAAACGACCGCCGACGCGATCGGCCGCACCGTCACCGATGCCGAGCGCAAATTGGTCGGCATGAGTACCGAAGTCTCGCGCAATCTCGTCGGCAAGGCCAACGAGATCCACAGCGCGATGACGCAGCGTGTCGACGATATGACGCGCGTTCTCGACCAGAATGCGAACGGGCTGCTCGTAGCCCTCACCAGCAAAGGCGACGAATTCGCCGGCGAGGTGTCGCGCGCCACCGACCAAGCCGTGAAGGCGATCGACGCCAGGGGCTTCGTCTTCACTCAGACCATGATGGACAAGAGCGAGGAAATCGCCCGGCTGATCAACGACGCGAGCCTGAGCGCGACCGGCGCTGTCACCCGCACGCTGGGGCAGCTGCAGGAAGGCGCCCACGGCGTTACCGAAGCCGCCAAGCAGACGATTACGCGGACGCTCGAAGAATTGCACCGGGCAACCAAGGGCGCGATCGAGGAGTCGAAACAGACTGCGGCGGCAACCGTCGCCGAGATGATGGAGACGCACACCATGTTGCGCTCCGACTCCACCGCGTTGTTCGAGCGCCTGCGCGAAGCAAATATCCTGCTGCAGGAAGTGCTCAGCGGCGCTCAAGAGAATATGAGCTCGATCGAGCACACCATGGCGACGCGCGTTTCCGAGTTCGTCGCGGCCATGAGCGATCTGTCCAGCAAGAGCGGAGCGACAACCGCCAAAGTCGAACAACATCTGGGCACGTTCAACACCGTCACCGCCAAGGTACTGAACGATCTCGGCGACCTCGCGGACCAGTTCAGTTCGCACGGGCGGACGCTCGCCGATGCGGTCGAACTGCTCGATTCGAGCAATCGCAGGACCGAAGAGTCGATCGCCACCCGGCATTTGAGCATCGAGTCGCTGGTTTCGACGCTCGACACGCGAACCGAGGACTTCGGACAGCGGCTGCAACGCTTCTCCAGCCTGCTCGACGAATCGCTCGATACGGCGGCGGTGCGCGCGCGCGAGATCGCCGGCGTCGTCGCCGAGAGCAGCAACGACAGCGTGCAATCGATCGAGCAGCAGTACGAACTCGTGCGCAAGACCTCCGACGAAGAGCGGCTGCGCACCAGCGAGGCGCTCAACTCGGTCTACGAGGAGGCCTCCACGGAAGTGCAGGCCATGTTCAATCAGTCCGCCGGCCGCTTCACCGAGGTCATGGAGGGCATGAAGCAGATGGCGGCGGAAATGCAACGCGAGCTCGAAACGACGCGGAGCGAGTTGCGCCGCGGCATCCTCGAACTGCCGCAGGAGACCGCCGAGAGCACCGCGCAAATGCGCCGCGTCATCGTCGATCAGATCGAGGCGTTGGCCGAGCTCAACCGCATCGTCGCCCGGCACGGCCGGTCGCTCGACGCCGCGGAACCGGTGCGGCGCGAGGCCGAGCCGCTCTACGCCGCGAGCGGCGGACGCGGACAAGCCCGCCCGTTGCGCGCCGAGATCGCGGCCACACCGCCGCAGGCTCCGCCGCGCGACATTACCGGCGCGCCGGCACGGCGATCCACACCGCCCACGCTGAGCCCGGTACCGGGCGGCAAGGACGAAAACGCGGCCCGCAACGGCGGCTGGCTCTCCGATCTGCTCACGCGCGCGTCGCGTGACGAAAGCCCGCCGATTGCGCCGCCGCCCGTCTCGCGCGAACCGCAGCGCGGCGAAGAGCGTCCGCAGCGCGACAGCGTCGACTCGATCGATTCGCTTTCGGTCGATATTGCTCGGATGATCGACCACGATGCGGCCGCGGATTTATGGGAGCGCTATAAGCGCGGCGAGCGCGGCGTGTTCACCCGGCGGCTCTATACCCAGCCGGGCCAGAAGGCGTTCGACGAAATCCGCAACAAGTACCGCTCGGATCCTGAATTCCGGCAAACCGTCGAGCACTATATCCACGAGTTCGAGCGGCTCCTCGACGACGTCTCGCGCGGCGATCGGGGTCCGGCCGTGGCGCGCAATTATCTGACGTCGGATACCGGCAAGGTCTACACCATGCTGGCGCATGCCGCGGGCCGGTTCGACTAGAGCCGCGGCATTGCGCGTCGTCCGAATGCGCCCTTGCTTGTGACGCAATCGCGGCGCTAGCGTTGCGCCATGGTGAGTGCCATGGTTAGCGCGATGGACGCTCCGGTTGCATTGCCCACCGCCGCAGATGTCGACGAGGCTGCCCGCCGCTTGGCCGGCATCGCCCTGCATACGCCGCTTTTGACCTCGGCTGCGCTCGACGCCATGACCGGCGGCCGCATTTATCTCAAAGCCGAGACGTTGCAACGCACCGGCTCGTTCAAGTTCCGCGGCGCCTATAACAAGCTCGCGGCGATCCCGCCGGAGCAGCGAGACGGCGGCGTGGTGGCTTTTTCATCCGGCAACCACGCCCAGGGCGTCGCCGCGGCGGCACTGCTCCTCGGCATGCGTTGCGTCATCGTGATGCCGCACGACGCCCCGCGGGCCAAGCGCGAACGCACCGTGGCGCTCGGCGCCGAAGTCGTGCTTTACGACCGGGCGCGCGACGACCGCGAGGCGATCGCCAACGACATCGCCGCGCGGCGCGGCGCTGTTCTGGTGCCGCCATACGACGACGCATTGATTATCGCCGGCCAGGGCACCGCCGGGCGCGAGATCGTCGAGGATCTCGGCGCGCTCGGCCTCGTTCCCGACGTGGTGGTCGTCACCGCCTCCGGCGGCGGGCTCACCGCGGGCATCGCGCTCGCCATCAAGTCGCGCGTCCCCGCGGCCATGATCTATACGGCCGAGCCGCAGGGCTTCGACGATCATGCGCGATCGTTCCGCAGCGGCCAGCGCGAGGAAAATGCCGCGCTGACCGGCACGATTTGCGATGCCCTGATGGCGCGCATGCCGGGCAAGCTCACGTTCGCGATCAATCAAGCGCTGGTCGGCGGCGGCGTCGTAGCAAGCGACAAGGAAGTTGCGGCCGCCGTTGCGTTTGCCTTTGCCGAATTGAAGCTTGTGGTCGAACCGGGCGGCGCCGTTGCGCTCGCCGCGCTGATGACCGGCAAAGTCGACGTCAAGAATAGGATCGGCGTTGCCGTCCTCTCCGGCGGCAATGTCGATCCGGAAATGTTTTCCCGGTTAGTCGCGTAGCGCGCTACGTCGGCTCTACGGGGTCAGGCTCCCGCGCCGGGGAGAAAGCAGCGAATTTGCGTCGTACCGTTCATATCCTGGTACGGCCACACCACGGCCGGGCCATACTTATTGGGCTCGGTCACCACCGCCGCGTCGGGCACAACAAGCCACTGCCCCTGTATGCGCACACGATAGCGACCGTTTTGAGTGTCCCAATCGACGTTCTCCACACTGACGCCGTCGGCGAACGAACAGCACAAGCCCTTTCCACTCGCGAGCTGGTCGAACCAGGCTTTCAGCGGTGCGTTGGCGTAGCGGCCGTCATCATGCGCGGAAACATAACTGGGAACCGACAGAAGCATGCCCAACGCTACCATCGTCAAAGCAAGACTGCTCAGTCTGTGCATAGTGGCCTCCAGATGATCGAATTGCACGGACCGCTAACGATGGTCCTGCAGACCCGGAGCACTCAGCGCACATCGCCTGCATGTCGTTGTTGATCCGCTTAAGCTCACTCGAAGCAACTTCCGTGCCGTGTTTTGAACGCGACAATCCGGGAACACTTGAGCGATAACGGGCGGACAATGCCGGCTGCTAAAATGGTTTTCGCCGCCGCCGGCACGCCGAGCTAACCGAACAAGGCGATCAGCTCGTCTTCACTCAGGGCGCGAAGCGCCGCGAGCGGATTAACCGGCGCCAGCCGTGGCATAGGCCGGACCGCCGGACTCACCGGACTCGGAATCTCCATCGCTTGCACCACATCGGAGGGTGCCGAGGCAGCGGGCGCGGGAGTTGCGGGAACCGAATGGGGCGGAACGGCTACGCGCTTCGGCGCGGGCTCGAATAAATCCGCCGGGTCTTCTTCCGGACTGGGCAGGAGCTGCGGTCCAGGGAGCAGCGATTGCGCCTGGTTGGATTGACCGAATGATTCGACATCGCGGCCATTCGCTTGCGGTTTGGGGCGATGGAATACAAAGTCGGGAGCTTCGATACGCCAACGCGGAGTGTAATCCGCCGCTTCGGCAGGCCGCGGCTCGGCAAGCGACTCATAATCGGCCCGCGGGATGACGGCTCCCAAAGACGAGCTTCGGGATTCGCTAGCCGGCTCGTTCCGCGGTTCGAGAGTCGGCTCGATTTTATCATTGAGCGAGCTTAACGACGCGCCGAGGGCAGCCGCCGCTTTCGCCAACTTGTCGCTGTCGTGCAGATCTAAGTCGAACGGATCGGAGCCGGAATCGTCATCGCCGCCGCTGGCCCCGGCTTCAAGCCGATGACCCGCTGCAGACGCTCCTTCGATCGACGCAAGCACAACAGCCGCGGTGGGAGATGCGACGCTGTCGGCATCGTGAGTTGCCGTACCATTCGTGCAGGTATCGCATATTTCACGCACGGCCGCGTCGAGCGCGTCGCAGAGCGCGGCATCGGCCGCCCGCTCACGAAGTCCGAAGGCGATGTCCGCCAAGCGTTCGGCAACGGCGCTGATATCCGGCCTGCCTATCCGTTCTCGTCCAGCTCGATCGCTCCGGACAGCCGCCTCGATCCGCGTGATGGCGGCAATGAGCGAACCGGTGTCGGCATGGCGATTGCGGCTTGCGAATTCGGCCAAAAACCAACGTCCGCGGTCGGTTGCCGTGACCGCCGCGTATACGGCATCGTAGTCCGCTTCCTGTGGCAGCCCGGAAGTGATGCCGGACAGCGCCAGTGGATCGTTCGCCATCGCAGAACCTGGAGCGAATCAAACGCATAACAGCAGGAGGCGCAATCCAATTGGGAACACAGTGCCCCAACTTACCCACAGGTTTTCCACTAGACGAGGAAAGGTGGGCAATTACCCCCACAGCGCCGGCTCGGGCGGATAAGCAAGACTACCTACGTAGCGCAAGCCATCCGGGCGATCTTTGGCAAGTAGGAGCGGACCGTCGAGGTCGATCACGCTTGCACGCTGCGCGACCAGCATGGCCGGCGCCATTGCTAGCGAGGTCGCGACCATGCAGCCGACCATTACGGCCAAGCCGCGCCGCTCGGCCTCCGCGAGAAGTGCCAGTGCCTCGGTGAGGCCGCCAGTCTTATCAAGCTTGACATTGATCGCGTCGTATTTTCCCGCGAGCGCCTCGAGCGAGGCACGATCGTGCACGCTTTCATCGGCGCAAACCGGGATCGGCCGCGTTACGCATGCGAGCGCGGAGTCGCCGCCCTCCGGCAATGGTTGTTCGATCAGCGTGACGCCGGCGTTCGCGCAGGCGGCGAGATTTTGCGCGAGATCGTCTTCGCTCCATCCCTCGTTGGCATCAACGATGAGTTCAGCTCTTGGCGCGGCGCGCCGCACCGCGGCGATCCGTCTGACGTCATCACCGTCGGCGCCGCCGAGCTTCACCTTGAGCAACGGCCGGGTCGAGGCGCGTTCCGCCGCCTCGGCCATCGCCGCCGGCGTGGCGAGTGAAATCGTGTAGGCGGTCACCAGCGGCTTCGGCGCCGCAAGCCGCGCCAATTCGTACGCGCGGCGGCCGGTTTGTTTGGCGTTGAGGTCCCAATAGGCGCAATCCAGCGCATTACGCGCCGCACCCGCGAGCATCGCGGCCTGCAACGCCGCGCGGTCGAGGCCGTTGCGCAGCGCCGGCCGCATGGCTTCGATCGCCGCGACAACTCCTTCCGGCGTTTCGCCGTAGCGCGCATACGGCACGCATTCGCCGCGGCCGCGGCGGGCGGCTTCGCGAAGTTCGACCGTCACCACGACGGCTTCGGTCTTGCTGCCGCGGCTGATAGTGAAAGCTCCGGCGAGCGGCCAGCGCTCGATTTGGACGGAAAGCTCCATGCCGAGAGCGAGTATATGCCGCCGTCAGCTTGCGGTGCGAGCGAAACGGCGGCCTCGGGATGGCGGCCTAGGCTGCGATTTCGGTGTCGATATCGGTCGGAACATCCGGCTCTTCGTCGGGCAGCGGCGGCATCGTGGCGCTGCGATCGATCCAATGGACGATCTCGAAAGTGCCGTCATCATGTTCGGCAAGGGCCGTACAACTTTCCACCCAATCGCCGCAATTCATGTAGCGAATGCCGAAATCGTCGTGCATCACGGCGTGATGGATGTGGCCACAGATGACGCCGTCGACGCGGTGGCGCCGCGCTTCCTCGGCCAGCGTCTGCTCGAAGGCGCCGATATAATTCACGGCATTCTTGACCTTGTGCTTCGCCCATTGCGACAGCGACCAATAGCGGAAGCCGAGGCGGCGGCGGACGGCGTTGAAATAGCGGTTGATCAGGATGGCGAGGTCGTAAGCGGTGTCGCCGAGAAGCGCGAGCCAGCGCGCATGCTTGACCACCATGTCGAAGACGTCGCCATGCACGACCAGATAGCGGCGGCCGTCGGCGGCTTGATGGATGACGGTCTCGACGACTTCGATGCCGCCGAAATGCGTGCCGTAATAGTCGCGCAGGAATTCGTCGTGATTGCCCGGCAAATAGACAATGCGGCAGCCTTTGCGCGCTTTGCGCAACAGCTTCTGCACGACGTCGTTGTGGTGTTGCGGCCAAAACCAGCCGGAGCGCAATTGCCAGCCGTCGACGATATCGCCGACCAGATAGATCGTGTCGGCGTCGTGGTAGCGGAGAAAGTCGAGAAGGTGTTCGGCCTGACAGCCGCGCGCACCGAGATGCACATCGGAAATGAACAGCGTACGGAACTTTATTATGCCCTGCTCGAACGTCACCGAGCGTGATCTCGCGTCTTGTTGCAATCGAATCAGTTTATAAATTTATTCCATTGCAGGACCGTGACAGCAATCGTTAACGCGGCGGCTCAGCGCATGCGGCAATAAAGAACAAATAAGTAAACGAGTCACAGACCTGTCACGACGTGGGGTTAAACGTCCCAACGATGACAGCGCCGATCCTCGCCGCCGCGATATTCTGCATCGCCGTCACCGTCGTCCATCTCACCAGCATCGCGATCGCGATTTGCCGCTTTCGCCGAACGCCGCGCCGCGAACCGCCGTCGAATCTTCCCTCCCCGATCGGCCAATGTCCCTTCGTCAGTCTGGTGCGCCCGCTATGCGGAATCGACAACTACGCCGCCGATACTCTGTCTTCGACGTTCGATCTCGATTATCCGCATTACGAAATCCTGTTCTGCGTTGCTTCCGCTACGGATCCCGTCGTGCCGATCGTCAAGAAATTGATGGCGATGAACCCGTCCTGTTCGGCGCGGCTCCTCGTCGGCGACGACCGCGTGAGCCCGAATCCGAAGCTCAACAACGTGGTCAAGGGCTGGCGCGCCGCGCGCCATCAATGGATCATCATTGCCGACAGCAACGTGCTGATGCCGCGCGACTATATCCAACGGCTGTTCGCGAGCTGGCGGGACGATACCGGCCTGGTCGCCTCGCCGCCGATCGGCTGCCGGCCGGATGGAATTTGGGCCGAAGTCGAATGCGCGTTCCTCAACACCTATCAGGCGCGCTGGCAGTATATCGTCGACACGTTCGGCTTCGGTTTCGCGCAGGGCAAAACCATGCTGTGGCGGCGCGCCGATCTCGATGCCGCTGGCGGCATCGAGGCGCTGGGCAGGGAGGTCGCCGAAGACGCGGCGGCGACCAAAGTGGTGCGCGGCGCGGGGCTCAAGGTGCGGCTCGTCGATCGCCCGCTGGCGCAGCCGCTTGGCCGGCGCAGCGCCGCCGAAGTCTGGAACCGCCAGTTGCGTTGGGCGCGGCTGCGTCGCGCCAGTTTTTTGCTCTATTTCCTGCCCGAAATATTTTCAGGCGGCGTGTTGCCGACGATCGGTGTCGGGGTCTTGGCGGCCGCATTCGGCTTGCCGGTGACACTGTGCATGGCAGGCTTCGCCATGCTGTGGTACGGCGCGGAAATGGCGCTCGCCGCCGCCGCCGGTTGGCATGTCGCGGCGCTTTCTCCGCTTTACGGATTGATGCGCGATCTCCTGTTGCCCGCGCTATTTGTCAGCGCGCTGCGCGGCAACGACTTCGTCTGGCGCGGCAACGAAATGCAAGTCGAGCGCATGCAGCCGCGCCGCATGATCGCGCGGGTGCGGCCGCGCGTACATCAATTTGCAACGGGCAGCAGAAGGCGGCTGCGCTCGCTGCGCGAACGGATGTCGTCATAGCATCTGCGACGCAAACCGATCCGCGATCGCTTCAAGCGTAGCCCGATCGCCGGGAAAATCGGCCGCGATCCAGGCTTCCTCGGCCGACCGCAGCGCGGCACCCAAAGCCGGCCCCGCGGCGAGACCGCGATGGACGAAATCGGCGGCCTTCAGCGGAAAAATCGGCGGCGTCCAGCGTTGCGCCAGATTGGCTAGCTCATGCCACGCGCAGTCCGCTGCGCCCGCGGACGAGCGCGACCAAGCGACGAGCACGCGATCGGCGAACGATTGTGGTCCGAGATGATAGAGGAGCGCATGGGCCGCCTGATCTCCCGACGCCGGCGACACGCGCCACCAATGATCGAGCGCAAGGAGCCGCTCGGCTTCCGCGTTCGACAACCGAAGCCGCTGTCCAAGCCGCTCGCCATCTTCCTTGACCGTGACTCCGAGCGCGCCAAGCCGCCGCACGGCATTGGCGTCGATCTTCATCGCCGCCTCGACTTTCGTCATGTTCTCGAAACTCGCGAGGAGCGGTACGCCGCCAAGCACCGTGCCTAGAAGACCTGTCTCCGCCATGACCACCAAAGTCGGCGTGGCATGCGGTGCGAGGAGAAGTTTCAGCAACTCCATTCGCACCCGTTCGCGCGACAGCGCTTCGAGCCCGGCGCGCGCGAGGATGCAGGCGTGCAAGCCGGCGGCATCGGGAGTACCCGCGCCGTACCAGGCGTGAAAGCGAAAGAACCGCAGGATGCGCAGATAGTCCTCGGCGATCCGGCTCGCCGGCTCGCCGATGAAACGCACGCGCCGCGCCGCGATATCGGTGACGCCGCCGACATAGTCGTAGATTTGTCCGTTCGCGGAAGCGGACAGCGCGTTGATGGTGAAGTCGCGCCGCTCGGCGTCGGTCCGCCAGTCCCGGCCGAATACGACCTTCGCCTTGCGGCCGTAGGTCTCGACGTCCTGCCGCAGCGTCGTGACTTCGAACGGGTTACCTTCGATGACGACGGTTATGGTGCCATGCTCGATGCCGGTCGGGATCGATTTCCAACCGGCCGCAGCGGCGCGGCGTACAACCTCTCCCGGCAGGGCCGTCGTCGCGACGTCGATCTCGTCGACCGCCAGCCGCAGCAATGCATTGCGGACTGCGCCGCCGACGACGCGCGCCTCTTCGCCGTCGCGATCGAGCACGGCGAGGAGCCGCGCCACCTCGCCATGATTGAGCCAAGCCGCCTCGCCGAGCTGCGCATTGCTCGTCACCGCGTCACTCCGGGCACGAACTTGCCGTTTTCGACATGCGCCGGAAAGTAGGTCGATCCCGGCGGAGCGCCGGAGAATTGCGCCAACAGCAGAAAACTTCCGATCACGAGCGCAAGCGATACGATTACCAAAGCCGCGAGGCGCGGCGCCGTCCAGGCCGACGGCGCCAACACGCCGGCGCGAGTCGCCAACAGGAATGCGGTGTAAAGAACGAAGGGGGTGAGAAACAGCCCGACCTCGGTGAAGACTGTCCTGATCATGCAGCGTAGACCCGGTCGTAGAGGTTTCGGAGAATACCCGCGGTGATGCCCCAAATGTAGCGGTTCTCGAACATGATCGCGTAGTAATCTCGTTGCAGCCCATTCCAGTCTCGGGTTTTGCGCTGATGATTGTCCGGCGTCATCACGAAGGCGAGCGGCACTTCGAAAGTCTCGACGACTTCGCGCGGATTGAGGGCAAGCGTGAAATCCGGTTTGACGCGCGCGACCGTCGGCAAAATGCGAAACCCGGAAAAAGTTAGATAGAGGTCGAGATACCCAATCGGCTCGATGAGGCTTGGCGCAAGTCCGGTCTCCTCCCTGGCTTCACGCAGCGCCGCCGCAACGGGACTCTCGTCGGCAGGATCGATCTTGCCGCCGGGAAAGGCCACCTGGCTGGCGTGGCTTGCGAGTTCCGCGGTGCGCAGCGTGAGTAGCACCGTCGGCTCGCGCCGGTCGATAACCGGCACGAGCACGGCTGCGGGCTTGGTCGCTTTCACGCCGGCCCGCACCCACATTTCCGGATTGAGATCAAGGTCGCCGCGCGCGCCGTCCGCGTTCGGATCTGCCAATGCCGGCGGCACAGCGAGCGTGAGCCGCGCACGCGCGCGGTCGAAGAAATCATCGGTTGCCGCCGGCCGCAAATTCGTCGCTCGATCGTTCACGCGAAATCCCTCATTTGCTGCGCAGGCGCCATCGCAAAGAACGCGCCCATTGACGCCACGCCGAACATGGCCGCGCCGTCGATCTCGCGTTCTTCGCCGAGCTCGACCAAATCAAAGAACAGCGCGCGTGTCACTTTCGCCCATAGATCGCGGCGGACATGAAGATAAGGCTTTAGCCCGCCGGTGCCGGTTTCGGGTTCGAAGCGCAGCGCGTGCAGCGGTCCGCAGGCGACCCAATCATCGACATTGGTACGGAAGTTGAGCACCCGCCCGGCCGCGCCGTCTTCGACACTCAGCTCGACCGCGAGAAACGGCGCGTCGTCGACGCGGATGCCGCACTTCTCCACGGGCGTAACGAGGAAATAGTTGTCGCCCTCGCGCTTGAGGACGGAAGCGAACAATTTGACTAAAGCCGGCCGCCCGATCGGCGTCTTGAGATAGAACCAGGTGCCGTCGGCGGCGATGCGCATATCGAGATCCCCGCAAAACGGCGGATTCCACAGTTCAACCGGCGGCGGTCCCTTGCCGGCGCGACCTAGCGCACCTGTGATCGCCTCAAGGCCGGATTGCCCTTCCTTCGCCATGGTTTGCCTTGAATTTGTGCTTAGACAGGACGTTGGGGGGCCGGACCATTCGCGAGTTTGAGATTGTCACTCTGCATCCGAGTTTTCCCCAACCCAAGTCATGTTTCCTATGGCTAAAGAATCAGCGCACAGTCGGCTGCTGGGCAGCTGGCTCATATATTGCATCATATGTGCCTAGTTGGCGTGCAAATGGGCTGCCATCGATTCGTGCATAGGACGCGAATTTAATTCGATACAAGAACGCGACCTAAACACAAGGAGTTAGCCATGCCCGTTGCTGGCGGCGAAGGGCTCGAAAAGCTCGAAGACATGATCGTGCGCACTGCCGAAGCGACCGCCGACCACGTTCGTGCGGCCAAGGCCGCGATCGGCTCCGTCATTTTCGGCCAGGACAAAGTGGTCGACCAAGCGCTGGTCACCATCCTGTCCGGAGGACATGCGCTTCTCCTCGGCGTGCCCGGTCTCGCCAAGACCAAGCTTGTCGACACAATGGGCACCGTGCTCGGCCTCGACGCGCGGCGTGTCCAGTTCACGCCCGACCTCATGCCGTCCGACATTCTAGGCACCGAAGTCTTGGAGGAAAGTCAGACCGGGAAGCGAAGTTTCCGTTTTATCTCCGGGCCCGTATTTGCCCAACTCCTCATGGCCGACGAGATCAACCGCGCCAGTCCGCGCACCCAGTCGGCGCTGCTGCAGGCGATGCAGGAACAGCACGTCACGGTCGCGGGCACGCGGCATGACTTGCCAAAACCGTTTCACGTGCTCGCCACGCAAAATCCGCTTGAGCAGGAAGGCACCTACCCGCTACCGGAGGCGCAGCTCGACCGCTTCCTGATGGAGATCGACGTCAGCTATCCCGACCGCGAAGCGGAGCGGAGAATTCTGTTTGAGACGACCGGCGCCGAGGAAACGCGGGCAAAGCCGGCGATGACGGCCGACGATCTGATGGCCGCACAGCGGCTGGTGCGAAGATTGCCGGTTGGCGAATCCGTCGTCGAGGCCATCCTGGCGCTGGTGCGCTCTGCGCGACCCGGTGCGGAAGGCGGCGAAGGCGCAAAATTGATCGCATGGGGCCCAAGCCCGCGGGCGAGCCAGGCACTCATGCTCGCGGTGCGCGCCCGCGCGCTACTCGACGGCCGCCTCGCGCCTTCGATCGACGACGTGGTCGATCTCGCCGAGCCGGTGCTCAAGCATCGCATGGCGCTCACATTCAGCGCGCGCGCCGAAGGCGAGAGCATTGAGGCGGTGATCGGCCGGCTGAAGGCGCGGATCGGATAATCGTATGGCGGCCGAGGCCCCGCATACACCTCATCGGACACACCAAGACATTGCCGCGGCTGGTCGCGCGGTCGGAGAAGGCCGGACGCTCGCCGCCAATATGCCGCGGTTGATCCTGGAAGCGCGGCGCGTGGCGGCGACGGTGATTCATGGCCTGCATGGCCGCCGCCGCGCCGGGCCGGGCGAGAATTTCTGGCAATACCGGCGCTTCGTCTCCGGCGAGCCGGCTTCGCGGGTCGATTGGCGGCGCTCGGCGCGCGACGATCATCTCTATGTGCGCGAACAGGAATGGGAGGCTGCACACACGGTGTGGATCTGGCCCGATCGTTCGCCGTCGATGCACTTCGCCTCTCCGCTGGTCCGCGACACCAAGCTCTACCGCACGCTGGTGATAACGCTCGCGCTCGCCGAAGTCCTGGTCGAAGGCGGCGAGCGCGTCGGCATCCCGGGTCTGCTGCGACCGACCGGCAGCCGCAACGTCGTCGAGCTGATCGCGCAGGCGATCGTCCACGATCGCGGCGATCGCACGAGCCTGCCGGCGAATTTTGCGCCCTCCCCGCTCGCCGAGGTCGTGCTGTTGTCCGACCTGTGGAGCGATATCGGCGATGTGCGCCGCACCGTCACCCAGCTCTCCGGCAGCGGCGCGCATGGCCATGTGGTGCAGATCGTCGATCCCGCCGAGGAGACTTTTCCCTATTGGGGCCGCATCGAGTTCGTCGAACCGGAAGGCGGTGGCCGCATCACAGCCGGCCGCGCCGAAACCTGGCGCGCGGATTACACCGCTCGCGTTGCCAGACACCGCGCCGAGATCCGCCACGAGACCGACCGGCTCGGCTTCAGCTTTGCCATCCACCGCACCGATCGCCCGGCGAGCGAGCTCTTACTCGCGTTGCACGCCCGCATCGGCGCTGGCACGGCACATAACGCCGCGCGGTCGCATGCGTCGGCCACACCGATCCAATCTAAATCCAGGGTAACGGCATGATCGGCGGCCTCCCGCTCGGCTTTGCCGAACCGCTGGTTCTTATCGGGCTTCTCACGCTACCGGTGCTGTGGTGGCTGCTGCGGCTCATTCCGCCGCGGCCGCGCCGGCTCGATTTTCCACCGACACGGCTTCTGCTCGAAATTGCGCCCAGGGAAGAAAGCCCTGCCCGCACGCCGTGGTGGCTCACGCTGCTGCGGCTTGCGCTCGCCGCGCTCGTTATTTTCGCCGCCGCCGGCCCGCTCTGGCATCCGCCGCTCACGACCGCCAAAACCCGTGCGCCGGTCGCGATCCTGATCGACGACGGCTGGTCGGCAGCCGCGGCGTGGGACGCGCGCGTGCGAACCGCCGATGACATTATCGTGCGCGCGGAGGACGATCGCCGCGCCGTAGCCCTCATACCGCTCTCCGAAGGACCCCGCGACATTTCCTTGGAGACCGCGGATTCAGCGCGCGTGCGGCTGCACCAGATGCGGCCGGTGCCCTACACCGTCGACCGGTCCGCGGCGCTGCCCTCGCTGTCGCAGGTGCTGTCCAAGACGCCGGATGTCGAGTTGGTGTGGCTGTCCGACGGCGTCGAGCTCGGTCACGGCGCCGATTTCATCAAGAGCCTGGCGAACACTGTAGGCCAGCATCCGATCACGGTGGTTTCCGGCGGCATTCCGGACGCCCGCGCGCTGACCGGCGCCGATAACGCGGCCGGTGCGCTCAGCGTCAAAGTGCTGCGCGCCGCAACAGGCGCTGTCGACAGCGGCACGGTACGCGCGCTCGACCTCAAGGGTCTGCCGCTCGGCCAAGCGCCGTTTGCCTTCAAAGCGTCGGATCGTGAGACTGAGGCTCGCTTCGATCTCCCGGTCGAGCTTCGCAACGATATCGCGCGGATCGAGATATCGGGCGAACGCTCCGCCGGCGCCGTGCAACTCCTCGACAAACGATGGCAGCGCCGCACCGTTGGCATCGTCTCCGGCGCCATCGCCGATATGGCCGAGCCACTGTTGTCGTCGAGCTTCTACATCGAGCGGGCGCTCGCGCCGTTTGCCGACGTGCGTATTACGCAAGGTGAATCGCCGGCCGACGCCGTGAGCCATTTTCTCGAACAAAAACTACCGATGCTGATCTTGACTGACGTTGGCAATGTCGGCGACGCCCACGATCAGCTCGCCCAATGGATCGAGGATGGCGGCGTATTGGTGCGGTTCGCCGGGCCGCGCCTTGCCGCATCCGACGACGATCTCGTCCCGGTTAAATTGCGGCGCGGCGGCCGTATCCTTGGCGGCGCCTTGAGCTGGGACAAGCCGCAGCCGCTCGCTGCGTTTGCACGCGGCAGCCCGTTCGCCGGCATGCCGGTACCGAACGACGTGACCGTCACCCGCCAGGTTCTGGCCGAGCCAGACGCCGCGCTGAGCGATAATACCTGGGCGACGCTCGCCGACGGCACACCGCTCGTCACCGCCGCGCGGCGCGGCAAGGGACTGATTGTGCTGTTCCACGTCACCGGCGATACGCGCTGGTCGAACTTGCCGCTGTCGGGCGCATTCGTCGAAATGCTCAAGCGTATTGTTGCGCTCGCCGGCATCACGCCCGCCGCCGATACGGACGCCGCCAAAACCAAAAATGTGCAAGCCGTGGCGCAGCCGAGTCACATGCTGGACGGCTTTGGCAGTTTTGTCGCGCCGCCGCCGACGGCACGGCCGATACCGGCCGACTATTCGGGCAGCGCCACAGCGGATCATCCGCCGGGCTATTATGGGCCGCCCGAAGGCCTCATTGCCGTCAACACGCTCGCTGCGGCCGACCGTCTTACTCCGCTCGATTTCTCGCCGCTGGCCACCGCGAGTCACGAAATCTACCGCACCACCGAGCCGCAGGATCTGCGCGGACCGATTTTCCTCATCGCGCTCTCGCTTCTGTTGCTCGACACGCTTGTCGTTATGTTCCTCGGCGGCGGTATCCAGCGGCTGATCCCGCGTGGTTCACGGGCCGCCACGGCATCCGTGCTCGTGATTGCCGCACTCGCGCTGACGCTCGTGCAAGCGCGCGCGCAGGAAGAGACGCCAAATCCGGACGTGCCGCAGTCGGCGCTCGAAACCAAGCTCGCCTACGTGGTGACCGGCGATGCCGACGTCGATGCGATCAGCAAGGCCGGCCTGGCCGGCCTCACGCTCTTCCTCGCGCAGCGTACCGCGCTCGAGCCCGGCGATCCGATCGGTCTCGACATCGCCCACGACGAACTTGCGTTCTATCCGCTGATCTATTGGCCGATCGTGCCCGGCGCGCCGCGACCCTCCGACGACGCGCTAAAGCGCATCGACACCTACATGAAGGACGGCGGCACCGTCCTTTTCGATACGCGCGACGCCGTCGTGGCGCCGCCCGGGCCGGACGGCGAAACCCAAAGTCCGGGCATGCTCGAGCTGCGCAAAATTCTTTCCTCGCTCGACATTCCGGAACTCGAGCCGGTGCCACGCGACCACGTCTTGACCAAGACGTTCTATCTGTTGCGCGACTTTCCCGGGCGCTTCGATACCGGCCAGCTTTGGGTGGAAGCGCTCCCGTCCACCGGTGAAGACGACGAAGCGTCAAGCCGGCCCGCCCGCGGCGGCGACGGCGTGTCGTCGATCCTCATCACGTCGAACGACTTCGCCGGCGCCTGGGCTACCCGTTCCGACGGCCAGCCGATGCTGCCGATGGTCGACGGTGAGCCGCGGCAGCGTGAAATGGCGTTCCGCGCCGGCGTCAACATCGTCATGTACACGCTCACCGGCAACTACAAGGCCGATCAGGTGCACGTGCCGGCGTTGCTCGAGCGATTGGGGCAATAGGAGAGAGTGTTGAACCTCGGTGTTGCGTTCGCTCCTCTCATCAGCGCCGCCGAATTGTGGGCGGCGATCGCCGCGGCATGTCTGTTTTCCTTGCTGCTTTTCATTTCGCGAAGCCGCGGCGCCGCAATCCGGACGCTGGCGCTGGCGCTGGTCGTGCTTGCGCTCGCCAATCCGTCGCTGACGCGCGAACATCGCGATCCGTTGAGCTCGGTCGCGGTCGTCATAGTCGACAAAAGCCCGAGCCAGAGTTTCGGCGACCGCACGGCGCAGACCGAGGCCGCCCGTGCGGCGGTGGTCGAACGATTGAGCCACATTCCCGGGCTCGACGTGCGCGTGGTCGAAGCCGGAAAGGCCGACGGCGAGACCGACGGCACGCGCTTGTTCACCGCGCTCGGTTCGACGCTCGCCGACGTGCCGGCCGATCGCGTCGCCGGCGTCATCATGATCACCGACGGCCGCGTCCACGATGTGCCCAGCGACGCCGCCACGCTCGGCTTTGCCGCGCCGGTTCACGCGCTGATCACCGGTCACACGAACGAACGCGACCGCCGCGTTGCGCTGATTGCCGCGCCGCGCTTCGGCATCGTCGGCCAGCCGCAGACCATCACCTACCGGGTCGAGGACCAGGGCGCGAATGCCGGCACCGCAGAAGTGACGGTGCGCCGCGACGGCGACGTGATCGACCAACGCACCGTTCCGGTCGGCGTCCCGCAGGAAATCGAGATCCCAATTCCGCATGGCGGCCCGAATATCGTCGAGATCGAGGCGTCGCCGCTTCCCGACGAACTGACGCAAGTCAACAATCGCGCGGTGGTCTCGATCGACGGCGTGCGCGACAAGCTGCGGGTGCTTCTGGTGTCCGGCGAGCCTAATGCCGGCGAGCGGACCTGGCGCAACCTGCTCAAATCCGACCCGTCGGTCGATCTCGTGCATTTTACCATTTTGCGGCCGCCGGAAAAGCAGGACGGCACGCCGATCAACGAATTGTCGCTGATCGCATTCCCGACGCGGGAGCTGTTCCAGCAGAAGATCGACCAGTTTCAGCTTATCATCTTCGACCGTTACGCCCGCCAAGGCGTGCTGCCGATGATCTATTTCGACAACATTACGCGCTACGTTCGCGACGGCGGCGCCGTGCTTGTCGCCGCCGGTCCCGATTATGCGAGCCCGACCAGCGTCTGGCACACGCCGCTCGATGCGATCCTGCCGGCCGAGCCGACCGGCAGCGTTACCGACGAGGCGTTTCGTCCGACACTGACCGATCTCGGCGAACGCCACCCGGTGACGCGCGGCCTTGCTGGGGCCGACAGCAATCCGCCGCACTGGAGCCAATGGTTCCGCATCGTCGATACCAGGAACACGACCGGCACGGCGGTGATGCAGGGGCCGGATCAGAAGCCCTTGCTGATGCTATCGCACGAGGGCGAGGGCCGCGTCGCGCTGCTGCTTTCCGACCAGCTCTGGCTGTGGGCGCGTGGATTCGAGGGCGGCGGCCCGCATCTCGATCTGCTGCGCCGGCTCTCGCACTGGCTGATGAAGGAGCCGGACCTCGAAGAAGAGGCGCTGAGGCTTACGGTCAACGGGCACAATCTCGTGGTGCGGCGACAGACCATGGCCGATCAAGTCGCTGACGTGACGTTGACTTCGCCGTCGGGCGCGACGCGCACGCTCCAGCTCAATCCGACCGAGCCTGGCGTATGGGAATCGAGTGTCGCCGCGAACGAGCTCGGGCTCTGGCGCGCCACCGACGGCAAGCTCAATGCGCTCGTCAATATCGGCCCGGCCAATCCGCTCGAATATGCCGAGGTGACGTCGACGACCAGTGTATTGGCGCCGCTCACCAATGCGACCGGCGGCGCGTCGGTGCGGCTCGATGACGGCTCAGGGCTCAACGTGCCGCGCATCGTCGCGGTGCGCTCCGGCGATACCTACAAGGGCGACGACTGGATCGGACTGAAAATGCGCGACGTTAGCGTGGTACGCGGCATCGGCGTGCTGCCGGTATTCTCAGGCATGATCGGGCTATTACTGCTGCTCGGCAGTCTCGCCGGTGCCTGGGCGCGCGAGGGCCGCTAGCACTCTCAATCCGGCCGGATCGGCCCCGACACGTTATCGAACGCGCCCTCCTCCAGTTCGGCGACGAGAAGCCGCGCCGGATCGACCGGCCCGGGCATGGTCGCGCGGCCCGGCGGCACCCGCTTGAAACCGCATTTTCCGTAATATGGCTCGTCGCCGACCAGGATCACGAGGCGGTGGCCCTTCGCCTTCGCTTCTTTGAGCGCGCGCTCGATCAAAGCCTGGCCGACGCCGCGCTCGCGAAACGCGGGCTCGACGGTGAGCGGCCCAAGCAGCAATGCCTTAGTCTCGCCGATGCGCACCTGCGACAGCCACACCGAACCGACCAGGAGGGTGCCGATGCGAGCCGTGAACGACACATCGCGCCGGTGCGCAGCCTGTTCGCGCAGCCGATAGGCCGTCTTGGCGAAACGGCCCGGTCCGAATGTGCGTTCGTGCAGACGCTCGATAGCGGCCGCGTCGGCCGCGGTCTCGGGAAGGATGGTGAGTGAAATGTCGTTCATCGCTCCCGCCGCCTAGCATTTAGAGCATGATCCGGACAAGGGAAAGCCGGCACACCCTATCGCGAACGCCGATAATGCTTAAATTAAGCAAAGCAGATTAGCGGAGAATATGATGGGCCTGCTCGTCAACGGCGCTTGGCAAGAGGACATTTCACGCACCAAGGACGGCCATTTTATCCGGCCGTCGACCAGTTTTCGCAACTTCGTCACCGCCGACGGCAGCGCCGGCCCGACGGGCGAAGGCGGCTTTCCGGCCGAAGCCGGCCGCTATCATCTCTATATTTCCCTCGCCTGCCCCTGGGCGCATCGCACGCTGATCTTCCGCAACCTCAAGAAGCTCGAACATGCCATTTCGGTCTCGGTCGCCGAACCGCTCTACGGCAAGACCGGCTGGGAATTCGGCACCGCGCGGGGTGGTACGCGTGACGAGGTCAACGGCAAGACGGCGCTCGCCGAAATCTATCTCCTCGCCGATCCGCATTATACCGGGCGCGTGTCGGTTCCGGCGTTGTGGGACAAAAAGCGGCGCACCATCGTCAATAACAAATCGTCCGAAATAATCCGCATGCTCAATTCCGCGTTCGATGCATTCACCAATGTGCGCACCGACTATTACCCCGCGGCGTTGCGCGCCGAAATCGATCGCGTCAACGATATCGTCTATACGAACGTCAACAACGGCGTCTACCGCGCCGGTTTTGCGACAAGCCAAGGAGCCTACGAAGACGCCGCCCGCGCGGTTTTCGCCGCTTTCGATCAGCTCGAGGAGATCCTGTCACGTCAGCGCTATCTCGCGGGAGCCGAGATCACCGAAGCGGACTGGCGGCTCTTCCCCACGCTTGTGCGTTTCGACACGGTCTATTACAGCCATTTCAAATGCAATCTGCGGCGCGTCGCGGATTATCCCAATCTCGGGAATTATCTGCGCGATCTTTATCAGGTGCCGGGTATCGCCGAGACCGTGAGCATCGATCACATCAAGCGGCACTATTACGGCAGTCAGCGCCAGGTCAATCCGACCGGAATCGTGCCGATCGGTCCGTTGATCGATTTCACCGCACCGCACGACCGCGATCGCTTTCGATAAATGTTCACCACAGTTCTGCGGGCGCGCGACCGCTGAGGACTTCGGTAATGCGCTCGCTCGTCGCGCGTGACGTATCATCGGGGAGCGCCTGCGGCGAAAAGAAACCGTGGGCAATGATTTCGCTGTTCGGCTGCGGTGGCGCGATCTGCCGGAACGAGCGCACGATAAAAAGCGCAACGTGATCGCGCCGCGACGCGCGGCGATTGAAGTAGAACGCGTGCAGCGCCGGCGGATCGGTGAGCTCGATATTGCCCTCTTCGCGCAATTCGCGTTCCAGCGCGGTAAGGAGCGTCTCGCCGGTTTCGACGCCGCCGCCCGGCAAATGCCAGCCGGTGAGATAAGAATGCTTCACCAGAAAGACGCGACCTTCGCCGTCGAAGACAAGACCGCGAACGCCGACCGTGAGTGCGCGCGAAAAGCGCCAATAGGCATGCAAGAACCGGCGGATAGCCGGATCGAACGGGCGGCGGATGGCGTCAAGCCGCATATCGCAAGCTCTTATCCCAAGCCCTGTCGTAATCCTGACTCGCTTGTCTAATTAGAATTGTTCTAAGATTGGCTTTCATGCCGTACCTAAATTGCACCGCTGAGGAAAGTCTGTGAAACGCTTTGCCGAACTGAACGAGCAGGAAATTCTTGCGCTCGCAATTTCCAATGAGGACGAGGACAACCGCATCTACCGCTCGTTCGCGGACCGGCTTCGCGGCCAATATCCCGAGACCGCGGAATTGTACGACAAAATGGCGCAGGAAGAGATCGGGCATCGCGACATGCTGCTCGATCTTCATCGCAAGAAATTCGGCGACTTTTTGCCGCTGATCCGCCGCCAGGACGTCAAGGGCTTTGTTGCGCGGCGGCCGATCTGGCTCAACAGCACGCTCAGCCTCGACGCCACGCGCAAATTCGCCGAGGAGATGGAATACGAAACCGCCCGCTTTTATCGCCGCGCGGCGCAAACCGCGCAGGACGACGCCGTGCGCGATCTGCTGCGCAAGCTTGCCGCCGCCGAAGACAAGCACGAAGCGCTGGCGCACGAGCTCGGCGAGAAGATCACGCCGCAGGCGCGCCGCTCCGAGGACCAGGCCGCGCGCCGCATGTTCGTGCTGCAATACGTGCAGCCCGGCCTTGCCGGTTTGATGGACGGCTCGGTTTCGACGCTGGCGCCGCTGTTCGCGGCGGCCTTCGCCACGCACAATACCTGGTCGACCTTTCTGGTCGGCCTCGCGGCTGCGCTTGGCGCCGGCATATCGATGGCGTTCGCCGAGGCGATGTCCGACGACGGCTCGCTCACCGGGCGCGGCGCGCCGGTGGTGCGCGGCGCCGTAACCGGTGCGATGACCGCGCTTGGCGGCCTCGGTCATGCGCTGCCCTATCTCATTCCTCATTTCTACGTCGCGACCTCCGTCGCCTTCGCCGTCGTCGCGGTCGAACTGGTCGTCATTGCCTGGATCCGCACCCACTATATGGATACGCCGTTTCTGCAGGCGGCGTTCCAGGTGGTTGTCGGCGGCGTCTTGGTCTTCGCCGTCGGTATCATCATCGGCAGTTCGTGATTGGGAAGTTCGTGATTTGTTATGACGTGTCTGCGATGCTGATTGCGATCCACTATCGCGCACATCCCGATGTTCGTACTTGCTCATCTGTCCGACCTGCATATGGCTTCGCCGCCGCGGCTGTCCCAGCTTATGAGCAAGCGCGGGCTCGGCCTTATCAATTGGTATCGCAAACGCAGCAACATTCATCGCCCCGAAGTGCTTGATGCGATCACCTGCGACCTGAAAACGCAAAGTTACGACCACATCGCGGTGACCGGCGACCTCGTCAATTTCTCGCTGCCGGTGGAATATGCCTGCGCGCGCGCCTGGCTGGCGAAGCTCGGCAATGCGCGCGACGTCAGTGTCGTGCCGGGCAATCACGACGTCTATGTCCGCGGCGCCGAAGCGATGCCGGCCCAATTCTGGGGCGATTACATGCGCGGCGACGACGGCCGCGACGGCTTTCCTTATCTGCGGCGGCGCGGCGAGGTGGCGCTGATCGCGCTCTCGACAGCAGTTCCAACCGGACCGTTCATGGCCACGGGATGGCTTGGCGCGACACAGCTTTCCGGTTTTGCCGAGATGCTCGATGCGACGCGCGAGGCGTTCCGCATCGTGCTGATCCATCATCCGCCGGCAAGCCCGCCGCGGCGTTATCTGCGCCGTCTGGTCGACGCGCCCGCGCTGCGCCGCGTGCTCGCCGAGAAAGGCGCCGACCTGTTGCTGCACGGCCACGATCATCGTTCCTCGCTGCTTTGGCTCGACGGACCGAGCGGCATGAAAATCCCCGCCGTCGGCGTGCCGTCGGCCTCGGCCGCGACTCCGCACGGCGACGAGGGCGCCGCCGCTTATCATTTGTTCAAGATCGACGGCGCGACGAAAAATTTTCGCTGCGAAATGATCGCGCGGCAGCGCGGGTCCGACGGCGTCATTCGCGAAGTTGAGCGGAAAACTCTGGCTTAAGAACCGCCCGACAGCCATACCGCAACGGCAAACAGCGCCAAGAAGAGTACCAAGACGCCGACAAGAAAACCGAGCAGCAGCACGCCGAACGTTCGCCAGCGCCGCCGGCGCCGGTAACGCTTGGCCTCCTGCGGCGGCGCACGCGCCAGAAGCTCTGGACTTTCGGCGAGCGCCTGCTGCCGTTCGATCAGGCGGCGCGCCACATAAGTGGTCACCGCCTGCACGATCTCCGGAATTTCGTGCGAACTCGGCGAGCACGTGGCGGCCGATGCGGCTGTCGTGCAGGAAGCGGTAGCCGCGTTTGTCGCGCGCCATGGCGATATGCGCCACGGAATCGATCCACAGCCGCGGCGTCTCGCCGCGACTGACGCCGCGATCGAACAAATCGACTTCCGGCGGAATTTCGGCGAACAGCGGATCGAGCGCCTCGTTCAAAAGTTCCAGCCGCGCCACTTCGGCGTCGCGCAGGTCGACGACGACGCTCGATCGCTCGGCCGCCTCGACGCGCGCCTGATGCATCGCCTCTTTCAAGGGCGACGGCGGCGCGGCGTCCTGCCCCGGCGCTTCGGATTTGCGCTTTCGACCCCACATGGTCGCTACATCGTCCCTACGGTCCCACCGAACCAACGATACACCGACAATTGCGCCTGCAAAAAGTCGGCCAACCGGCAAATACGTTGCGTAGGCGACTTTAGGCCGAATTCCGCCTAAACGCAGCGCCCACCGTCGACTTCGACGATATTGCCGGTGAGAAACTCGGCGTCGGCGGAGGCGAGATAGAGCGCCGCATTGGCGATGTCTTGCGGCTGGGCCAGCCGGCCGAGCGGAATGGTGGAGATGAACTTCTCGCGCTGCCCGGGCGCCGGTCCGAGAAAGCTCGGCAACAGCGGCGTCTCGGTGGCGACCGGCGCGATGGCGCAAACCCGGATGCGATCCGGCGCAAGCTCGGCGGCAAGCGCTTTGGTCAGCGTATGCACGGCGCCCTTGGTGGCGCTATAGGCCGACACGCCCGGCCGCGGCCGCAAGCCCGCGGTCGAGCCGATATTGATGATGATGCCGCCGCCGGCTTTGCGGAACAGCGGCACCACCGCCTGACAGCCGAGAAAGACGCCTTTGACGTTGACCGCGAAAGTCTTGTCGAACTCGTCCTCGCCGATTTCCAGCATCGGCTTGTTGATATGCGTCGTGCCGGCATTGTTGACCAGAATGTCGAGCGCGCCGAACGCCGACACGGTCTCGGCGACCGCCGCCGCGAAATCGGCCTTCTTGGTCACGTCGCAGCGCACCGCGATGGCATTGTTGCCGATGGCGCGGGCGGCCGCCTTCGCCGCGTCGAGATTGACGTCGGCAAGCGCCACGCGCGCGCCCTGCCGCGCATAGGTTTCGGCAATGGCCTTGCCGATACCGGATCCAGCGCCGGTGACGAGCGCGGTCTTGCCGTCGAGACGCATACCGTCAGCCATGACATCAACTCCGTTTTGGCACGACGCCGTATGGCTTCGCCCAGCCTAAGCCGTCCTCGGTGCGGGTGCGCGGCTTGTATTCGCAGCCGATCCAGCCGGCATAACCGAGCTTGTCGATGGCCGCGAACACGGCCGGGTAATTAATCTCGCCCTCGTCGGGCTCGTGGCGCGTCGGCACCGCGGCGATCTGGGCGTGGCCGATCATCGGCAGATATTTCTCGAAGCGCTTGATCAGATCGCCGCCGACGATTTGATTGTGATAAAAATCGAACTGCACCCGCACATTGGGCGCGCCGATCCGCACGACGAGATCGGCGGCGTGCTCGACATGGCTGAGGAAATAACCCGGCCGGTCGCGCGGATTGATCGGCTCGATCAGCAGCGTGATATTCGATTTCGCCGCCGCCGCGGCGGCGCGCGACAAATTCGTGATGAAGACCTTCTCCGCCGCCGGCCGCTCATTGACCGGCACGACGCCTGCCATGCAATGAATTGCCGTGCCGCCGATGGAGACGACGTAATCGAGCGCGCGAGTGAAGGCCGAGTCGAAATCGCGCTCGCGGCCGGGCAACGCGGCAAGGCCGAATTCCGGGCATTGCGGGGTGTTGACGCCGAGCTGGGTGAGGCCGTGCCGCGCGAGCTCGGCCTTCACCGCGGCGGGCGGCACATCATAGGGAAATTGCAGCTCGACCGCACCGAAGCCGCAGGCCGCCGCGGCGCCAAAGCGCTCGAGCAGCGGATGTTCGGTGAACAGATGGCCGAGATTGGCGGCAAAGCGGGGCATTCCAGGTCCTGGGCGTTTCCTTTTATGGACGCAAGCGTAGCGCGGTTTGTCCGAATAAAACAGGCCGAACCCGCTTTGATATAAATCAAGGAGCGTGGCCACGAATTGCAAATAATCGATTTGGATTGTTCGCGACAAAGCGCGGGCGAAGGCCTGGCCGTGCTGGGAGAAGCCAAAAAGCACCCAAGGAGAACAACGATGTCGCTGACCATGATCGATAAGCCCACCAATCGCCGCAGCAAGGAACAATGGCCGGCGGCGATTTGCGCCGAATTCGAGCAAGAAGCGAAAAATCCGAACGGCTGCGTCGGTCAGCAGTTGCTCTCCGAGACCGAGAAAGTCCGGGTCTGGCGGATCCATCTCAAGCCGGGGCAGCGGGTCAGCTTTCACCGCCACGTGCTCGATTATTTCTGGTCGGCAGTGACCCCCGGACGCGGCCGGCAATATTTCAACGACGGCGAGATGCGCGAGTACACCTACAGTGCCGGCGAAACCCGCCACGAACATTATGGGCGCGGCGAATACAAGGTCCACGACCTGCAAAATATCGGCGATACCGACCTGACGTTCATTACGGTCGAGTTTTTGGACAGCGCCAACAATCCGCTCGCCATTCCTAAATCCGCACGCGCCACGCTGGCGGCGTAAGGCAACGCCGTTTCCGCGGCGCAAGCCTATCTCCTTTCTCCCCCGCGAAAGCGCGAAAGGATGAGCGTCATCGTCCCCGCGGCGCGAAAAGCGCGCGAGTGTTGTCAAACAGCGATGTCGAACGGCCCGTAGTCCGTAGCCCGGATTGAGCGGAGCGAAATCCGGCTACGATCGACGAGCATTAGCGCCGCTCCTGGGTTTCACTTCGTTCAACCCAGGCTACGAAAGAAAGAAATAAGGGAAGCGGAACGCCGGCAGACGCACTGTCGTCAGTCCCGCACCGAACGGGTGCGGTCGCGCCACGGATAAGGCGGCTTGCGCCGCCCTTTCCGCTCTCGGGCGCGCTCGCCTGCCGGCGTTCCACCACGGCTCTTGCCAAGGGGTGTGTCGTCCCTTGGTGCGGCCCGGGCCAGGTTTCGTGGGCAAACCGTCCAAGCGGCGGGGGTCACTCCGCCGACGGCCTGACCACTTCCAGCGACGCACCTCGCACGCCGGTCGTAATGCCGGCAGACATGATGCCCGGACCGCCCGAGTGCGAAGCTGATGAGGCCCCGCCCGCGGGCACCGCACTCGCCCCTGCCGCCCGGCATCACCCGGACGGCGTCCCTTGGGGCGAGATTTGATTCGTCACCAAGTAACTACAATGGGGACGTTTGTCAAGCGACATTATCATATTTGGTGACGCATTCGGCCGGTAGGGGCGTCCCTTGTGAGCGCCCTCGTCCGAGGTCGGCGTGCCGGTAGAGGGCGCGGCCGCGAGGGCAGCCCCGACGAAATCCGAATCGGATTAGACGGCGGAATCGAGATGGCCGGGACGAGCCGGCGACGAGGTCGCGAACAGCATGGTGCAGCAGTAACAGCAGAGCCACCGCCCTTAATGTGTCAGCGCCGCCACTTTCTTGAGGTGCGCGATCGCGGCCTGTGCACCGGTGGTCTTGGTGAGGAGATCGAGCGCGGCGTCATCGTCCACCACCGGCGTGAGCGCGACGTCGATATAGGCGCGGCGGCGCGGGTCGCGCTCGATGCGGCGCTTGAGCCGCAAGATCCAGACGATGGTGCCGATGAGCTTCAGATTGTTGGCGATCGTTTTGCCGATGTGGTCGGCATAAAACGCCGGAAGCGTCACGCGCGGCAGGCCGTATTTGCGCTCGGAGGGATGCTTGCGGCGGAACAATCCGGCCTGCAGCGGATGGATATTCTCGACCGGCGCCATGTGGATGAACGGCACCAGCGCCTTGACGAGGGACAATAACGGCGTGCCGGCCGCGGCGCCGCGCTTGAGCAAGGTCTCGACATGGGACGGCGAATAGTAGCGCGTCCAGGCTTCCTTATAGATCGCCTGCCATTCGGTTCGGCTCATCTTGGGATGGTCGGACACCACGTGCTCGAAATCGTAATTGTTGAGGTTGCCGTCCATGGCGGCGCCCTTCTTCCACAGCGCGGTGTGGTCCTCGGAGCCGGGCAGCGGCGTGAGGATCGCCCATTCGACGATATCGAGCGGCAATTCGCGCTGGATGATCTCGATGTCGCGGCGGATCGATTCCGGCGTGTCGGCCGGCAGGCCGAGGATGTAGCCGGCATAGGTGAAGATGCCCTGCGCTTTCCACGCCAGCAGCATGGTGCGGTATTCGGTGATCTTGTTCTGCGGCTTTTTCACCGCCTTGAGATTGTCGGGATTGATGTTCTCGAGCCCGATGAACACGCGGGTCACGCCGGCGCGCTGGCACTTCTCGATGAAATTCGGAATCTTGTGGCAGAGCGTGTCGACCTGGATCATCAGGCCGAGCGGAATCTTGTCGACTTCGCGCAGCTTGATCAGCCGGTCGAGGATCGGCTCCCATTCCCGGTTGCGGGCAAAATTATCGTCGGTGAGGAAGAAGCGCGAAATGCCTTCCGCCCAATTCTCGCGGATGACCTTCTCGACGTCGTCGGGCGTGCGCGAGCGCGACTTCCTGCCCTGGACGTTGATGATGGTGCAGAACGAGCATTGATACGGGCAGCCGCGCCCGGAATCGAAGCTTGAATTGGTGCCGGCGGTGCGCTTGACGAACTCGATCGGCAGGAACGGGCTCGGCTGTCCCGTCATGTCGATCAGATCGTCGGTGAAGTCGTAGTCCGGCTTGAGCCGGCCGTCGGCTGCTTCCTGCAACAGCGTCTCGAAGCGGCCTTCCGCCTCGCCGGCGAAGATGCTGACGCCGAGTTCGCGGGCGCGGTCGAGATCGACGGCCGTGCCGTCGAGCATGGCGATGCAGCCGGAAACGTGAAAGCCGCCGACGACGACCGCAATGCCGGCGTCGCGGAACGGCCGCGCGATGTCGAGCGCGCGCGGATACTGATTGGTCTGCACGCCGATGAGGCCGACCATGCCGAAGCCGCGCGCTTTGCGGAAACGGCGCAGCAGTTTCGGCACGTTGACGCGGGTATTGGTCTCGTCGATGACGTCGATCTCGATGTCGACGTCGGCGCCGAGCACGCGGCGCTTGGCGCAATCGAGCGCGACGCCATGCAGCGCGGCAAGCGAGTTCGACGGCACGAGCCCACGCCACCACCGTATGACGTAGCCGTCATCATGATAGTGCGAAGGTTTGATGAGCACGACGCAGAAACGGCGCCGGGCTTTCGCTGGCAACGCGACGGGATCGGGCATGGGCCTCCGGAGCGCGACCCTACAGGGTCCCGGGCGCGGAATGAACCGTTATTTGGCGGCTTCGCGGGGCCAAACGCCGCTGCCCCAATCGCCGCCGAGGCAATCGCCGCCGCGGCAATCGTCGCAGTACCGGGGACGTTATGTTCCGCCTCGATTGACACCGCCGCTTGGCGCTGATTGATCTGCCCTAAAGGCGCGTCATGCCGGCCAACGACAGCTTCCATATTGCGGTGATTGCCGGCGACGGCATCGGGCCCGAAGTGATGGCGCCGGCGCTCGACGTGTTGGGCCGGATCGAGGCGACGACGCCGGGGCTGAAGTTCCGCTTCAGCGACGCGCCGGCCGGCGCCGGGCATTATCGCGACACCGGCCAGTCGCTGCCGAAAAGCACGGTGAAACTGTGCCGCGACGCCGACGCCATTCTGCTCGGCGCCTGCGGGCTGCCCGACGTGCGCTATCCCGACGGCACCGAAATCATGCCGCAGGTCGAATTGCGCTTCATCTTCGATCTTTATGCCGGCGTGCGCCCTGCCCGACTGGCGCCGCGCGTGCCGAGCCCGATCGTCGGCGCGGAAACGCGCGGCATCGATCTGGTGCTGATCCGCGAGTCGACGGAAGGGCTGTTCTCCTCGATCGGCAAGGGCGTCGTGACCCACGACGAGGCGCGCGAGACGCTCGTCATCACGCGCAAGACGTCGGAACGGCTGTTCGAATTTTCCTTTCGCCTGGCCGAGCGCCGCAAGGCGCGCGGCCGGCCGGGAAAACTCGCCTGCATCGACAAGGCCAATGCGTTCAAGGCCTACGCGTACTTCCGCCAGATCTTCGACGAGGCCGCCGCGCGCCATCCGGGCGTCGCCACCGAGCGGCTCTATGTCGATGCCTGCTCGGCAATGCTGGTGAAACGGCCGTGGGATTTCGACGTGCTGGTGATGGAAAACATGTTCGGCGATATTCTTTCCGACCTCACCGCGGCGCTGATCGGCGGCATGGGCATGGCGCCGTCGGCCGATATCGGCGACACCCACGCGGTGTTCCAGCCCTGCCACGGCACCGCGCCGGACATCATGGGCAAGGGGCTTGCCAATCCGACGGCGATGATCCTTTCCACCGCGATGATGCTCGATTGGCTCGCCGACAAGCACGATCACCCGCCGGCCGCCGCGGCGGCGGCGCGCATCGAGGCGGCGGTCGATAAGGTCTTTACCGGCGGCATCAGGCCGCCCGATCTCGGCGGCAGCGATGGGACGGCGGCGGTAGCTAAAGCGGTGTTGGCCGCCCTGTAGGTTAGCCGGAGAGCGATCGGTTGCCGCGCCGCCGGGGTTTTCCCAAGCACCCCGCTCAAGCCAAATAACCTAGCAAAATCAATGTGACGCTATTGCTTGGTCACAGCTTGTCCCCAGTCTTTTCGGCCGCTTTCACCGCCAGAAATATCCTCCCACTCCTCTGGGGTTATTGCCCATCAATCTGCCCACTATATAAGTGGGCGAAATTGTGGTTGACCCCTGCCCAACGGATTTGGTTCGCTGGCGTAACGCCGGGCGGCCAAAAACGCGCAAAGCGTTCCGCGCGCGGCACGAGGAAACACGACGGAGCGGGCGCTCATGAACGCGCAGCAGCTGCTTACGGAAATCTCCGACTATTGCCGCCAGACCGGCTTGGCGGAATCGACCTTCGGCCGCCGCGCCGTCAACGACGGCAAGCTTGCCGCGCGGCTGCGCAACGGCGGCCGCATCACCACCGACACGCTCGACCGCATCCACGGCTTCATGGCGGCGCATCCGGCGCAAGCGGCGCGGCCGGCGATCATCGAACGCTCGCGCGAGGCGCGCGCCATGCCGCCGCCGGCGCCCGCTTTGCCGCTTACGCCCGGCGATCCGGCGCGCAATTTCCGCTTCTTCGACAACCGGCAAAAGTATCTGCTGTTCGTCAATACCTGCAGCGAGAAGTGGGAGGTCGCGCACCGCGTCTCCGAGGAATTGGCGCATATCCATCCGCGGCCGCCGGCGGTACGCGTGTTCGACGCCGGCGTCGGCGACGGCTCGGTGCTGGCGCGGGTGATGCGCGCCATGCACGACCGCTTTTCGCACATGCCGTTTTATCTGGTCGGCAAGGAAATCTCGCTCGAAGACGTCCGCCTGACGCTGCAGAAGATGTCGGACCGCTTCTTCGAACATCCGGCGACGGTTCTGGTGCTGACCAACCTCGCTTATGCCGACGCGCCGTGGCTGCACGTCAAATCGCTCAACGCGGCGTCGAGCCTGGTGTGGCACGAGCTGCCGCTGCTTGGCAATTCCGCGCACCGCTTCGAGCAGCAGATCATCGGCCTCGAGCCGTTTCTGGCGCAGAACTGGAAAGCCGGCGTCTCCTCGCGCACCGGCAATCCGATCTATGAGCGGCCGGTGGTGCTCGTCATCTATCGCGACGACCACCGCTTCCTGCTCGATCCGATCATTCCGCGAGCCGGCGGCACGCATGCCGATTACGATCTCGTCATCGCCTCGCAGCCCTATCGCGCCCGCGCGCCGCTCGACTTCAAGGCCAAGCGCGTGATCGCGCCGCTGGCGCGCGCGCTTGGACCAGGCGGAAGGCTCATTGCCATCCATTCGCACGGCCACGATCCCGGCATGGAAATCATCCAGA
Source organism: uncultured Alphaproteobacteria bacterium (assembly GCA_963775515.1). Lineage (GTDB taxonomy): Bacteria > Pseudomonadota > Alphaproteobacteria > Rhizobiales > Xanthobacteraceae > BOG-931. The sequence continues at coordinate 561,078 of CAVZIQ010000005.1, forward strand.
AAGTCTGGCCGGAGGATCACCCGTTCATTCACGACCGACATCAGATCCTCAAAGCGGTGAAGCACGAACTGGGCCCGGCCGGGCGCGAGCTCAATTTCAACGCCTACGCCGACAATCGCTCGCTGTTCCGCTACGACATGCACACGCTGCCGTCGGAGATTTCGGAATCGATCGGCACCTCGACGCTGTTCGCCGCCTGGAACGCCGCGATCTACGTGGCGCAGGTCGAGGACGACCGCGTCGCGCAAGCGGCCGCCGACGGCCGCTATATCGACGCCACGCGTTCGGTGTTGCGCGAGCGCGGCGGCCTGTGGTTCTTCGACGAGAGCTATGTGATTTCAAGGAGACGGGCGTAGTTCCTCTCCCCCTTGTGGGGAAGGGTTAGGGGCGGGGGTCGCGAGGCGACGTGCAAACTTTGACGGCTTCCCTGCAATCGCCTTCCCTGCAATCGCCTTCCCTACAATCGCCTTCTCTGCAATCGGCTTCTCCGAGAATCACCTCTCGACCCCCCTCCCTCCCCTCCCCCACAAGGGGGGAGGGAAGATGATCGGCCCTGTTCTATAATCGTCGCGACATTCGCGGAGCCGGGCATGCATTTCGTGGTCCACGCGCTCGACAAGAAAGACATCCTGCCGACGCGGGCGAAGCATTATCGCGATCACCGCATTCATCTCGATAAATCGGCGGAGCACGGCGTCGACGTGGTGACGGCGGGCACGCTCGTTGCCGACGACGGCGAGACGCCGGTCGGCAGCATTTTCGTCATCGACGCCGCCGATCGCGCCGCGGTCGATGCCTTCACGAAGAGCGATCCGTATCACGTCAACGGCGTCTGGGAGCGCGTCTCGATCCACGGCTACAACAAAAAACGCGGCACGCCGATCTGAGCACGAGATGAAGCTATTCCCTCCCTCCCCACCCTCCCCCACAAGGGGGGAGGAAGCAGCGAGCGTCACCCGCCGCGCACCTTCTCCCGCAGCCCCATGCGCTCGAGCCGGCCGATCACCTCGTCGCAGAAGTACGGCAGCTCGTTGAGATAATTGACCAGCGAAATCGCGATGCCGGTCAGCCCGGCTTTGGCGAGATCGGCAAGCTGCGCGGCGACGTGATCGGGATCGCCGACGATCGGCAGGCCGCCCATGCCCTGGGCGTAGCCGGAGCGCTGCTTGAGGAATTCCTCCATCGGCACGGTCTGCGGCGAAATGTTCTTCAGCGCCAGGATGCTGTCGACGGCGTTCCAGTCGGCCTGCTCGACGATGCAATGCTGGAAATACTCCTCGGCCTCTTTCTTGGTCGGCCGGCAGGTGACGACGCCGACGGTGTAGCAGCCGATCTCGCGGCCTTGCGCGCGCGCCGCGTCTTTCGCCTTGCGCACGCGCGCCGCGCTTTCCTCAAGCGAAGTGCGCGACGCCTGCAGGAAAAAGGCATCGCAATTCCTCACCGCGAAGGCCTGGCCGGTCGCCGACGCGCCGGCGTTCATGATCACGGGCCGCGTGCCGCCGAACGGTTTCGGCTTACCCTTGATGCCTTTCATGTGCAGGTATTTGCCGTCGAAGTCGAAATCCTCGCGGTCGGACCAGATGAGTTTGATCACATCGATCCATTCCTGGGCGTATTCGTAGCGGTCCTCGTGCGCGCGCTGCTCGACGCCGAACATGTCGAACTCGCCTTCGTTCCAGCCGACCACGATGTTGAGCCCGAAGCGGCCCTCGCCGACGTGATCGGCGGTGACCATTTCCTTCGCCGCCACCACCGGATTGAAAATCGGCGCATGCACGGTGCCGAACACGGTGATGCGTTTGGTGGCGCCGAGGAGCCCGGTCGCCCAGGTGATCGTCTCGAGCGTCGTACCCTGGTAATCGGTGTCGCCGCCGTAGCCCTTCCAGCGCCCGATCGGGAGGAGAAAATCGATGCCCGCCTCGTCCGACATCACCGCGAGCTTCTTGTTGTCGGTCCAATTGCCCGACCAGCGTTCGGGAACCAGCGTCACCGCGCGGCCGGACGAACAATTGGCGCCGAACAGGCCGATCTGCAGCGCGTTGGCGCCGTGCATGGCGCGGCGCGAGTTGAGCGATGGCGAAGGAGCGTGCACGAGGTGACCTCTTGTTGTTCCCCTCCCCTTGTAGGGAGGGGTGGGGGTCGGGGGGCGACCCGCCGACGCAGACAAATTCTCTGCAATTGTCTCCGCCGAGGATTACCTCCCGACCCCCACCCCACCCTCCCCGCAAGGGGGAGGGGGCAATATAGAATCAAACCGAGAAATTCTCGACCGCCCGCTCCGGCGTGAGCTGGCGGCGCACCGCCTCGATGTCGCCCAGCACCCACAGCTCGGCGATCATGCCGGCGTTGACCTTGAAGAACGCCGCGCCGCTCCAGGTGATGTCGCGGCCGGTGGCATCGACGCCGAACATCTTGGCGCAATGCCGGCCGCGAAAAGTCATCCGCGCCGCCGCGCGGTCGGCCGTCGCGATCAATTCATCGATGGTGCAGGTAAAATTTTCCAGCGCCGCGCGCACCGAGCGCAGATAGGCGATAAAACCGCCCGGCCCGCGCAGTTCGGGACCGAGCGAGGCGCGAAAGCGAAAATCGGGGCTGAGGATGTTTCGCGCCTCGGCCTCATCCGCCGTGTTCCAGACGATGTGATAAAAGCGCTCGACCAGTTCGCGCGGTGTCGCGGCCACTTGACGCTCTCCTAGAGACGGAAACGCTGCCGGATCGCGACCAGCGCCGCAAGGCTCAACAGCGCGGTGGCGATCATATAGTAGCTCGGCGCGAGCTTGCTGCCGGTGAGGTCGATCAGCGATTGGGCGAAGAACGGCGCGAAGCCGCCGAAGATCGGCACCGCGATGTTGTACGCAAGCGACATGCCGCTGACCCGCGTCGAGACCGGAAAGATTTTCGCCATCAGCGACGGCAGCGCGCCGGAGAAGAAGGATTTCAGCAGGCCGACCCAGCACACCATCGCCATCAGCACGGCGAGCGAAGCGTGGGCGTCGAGCAGCACGAAGGCCGGATAGGAGGTCAGCACGAACAGCAGCGCGGCGCCGGCCATGATGCGAATCTGACCGACGCGATCGACCCAGATGCCGACCAAGGGCACCACCACCGTCTGCAGCGCCGCGGCCGCCACCGCCGCGATAAATCCGATCGTCTGCGGCAAATGCAGCTCGCGGATCGCGTAGGTCGGCATATAAACCAGCATGTATTGCGAGCTGGTCGACGCCACGACCGCGCCGATCGTGAGCAGGAGCCGGTCCCATTGGCCGACGAACAGATCGCGCAACGGCGCCTGCGCTTCGCCGGCATCGAGGAATTCCGGCGTCTCCGCCAGCTGGCTGCGGATGTAATAGCCGACCGGCCCGATCAGCAGCCCGAAGCCGAAGGGAATGCGCCAGCCCCAGGACTGCAGATCGGCCGGCGTCATGGTCGTTGTCAGCAAAACGCCGAAGCCCGTGGCGATGACCGCCGCCAGGCCCTGGCTCGACCATTGCCAGCTGGCGAAAAAGCCGGCGCGGTCGGGCCGATGCTCGACCAAAAACGCGGTCGAGCTAGCGAACTCGCCGCCGACAGAGAAGCCCTGCAGGAGCCGCGCGGCAATGACCAGGATCGGCGCCAGCACGCCGACCGAGCCGTAGCTCGGCATCACGGTCATCAATCCGGTCCCGATCGTCATCAACAGGATCGACAACGTCAGCGCGCGCTTGCGGCCCTTGCGGTCGCCATAGGCGCCGAGAAATATCGCGCCGACCGGACGCGCCAAAAACGAAATGCCGAAAGTGCCGAAAGTGACGAGGATCGACACGGCTTCGTCGGCTGCGGGGAAAAACACTTTCGAGATGATGACGGCGAAATAGCCGTAGACCAGGATTTCGTAAAACTCGAGCGCGTTGCCGACGGACGCCGCAATGATGAGTCGCGTTGCCGCGCCGGCGCCATGCATGGGAGCCGCTGTTGCCGTACCGCCGTTCATGCCCATCCCTCGCTGCGCCGGCCGGACCGAACGTACATAGCGGCGCTTGCCGAGTAAATGAATTCGGCTGCAGTCTGACTTTTACATTCGCAACGCCTGTGCGAGTGTTCGCGCGCATTTAGTCTGAAGCAGCAATGCCCACCCCCGACCTCTTCTCACCCTTCCAGCTCGGTCCGCTGAGCCTGCCCAACCGCACGGTGATGGCGCCGATGACGCGCAACCGCGCCGGGCCGGGCAACGTGCCGGGTCCGCTGAACGCCACCTATTATGCGCAGCGTGCGAGCGCGGGGCTCATCGTCAGCGAGGCGACGCAGGTGTCGCCGCAAGGGCTCGGCTATCCGGGCACGCCCGGCATTCACAGCGCCGAACAGGTCGCCGGCTGGCGGCTCGTGACCGATGCGGTGCATCGCGCCGGCGGGCGGATCTTTTTGCAGCTCTGGCATGTCGGGCGCATTTCGCATCCGTCGCTGCAGCCGGGCGGCGCGCTGCCGGTCGCGCCGTCGGCGATCGCGCCATCGGGCCAAGCCTGGACGCTCGACGGCATGAAGCCTTACGTCACGCCCCACGCGCTCGAAGCAGCGGAAATTGCCGAAATCGTCGAGGATTTCCGGCGCGGTGCGCGCAACGCGAGGCAGGCGGCCTTCGACGGCGTCGAGCTGCACGGCGCCAACGGCTATCTTGTCGACCAGTTTCTGCGCGACGGCGCCAACCGGCGCACCGACGGCTACGGCGGCAGCGCGCAAAACCGCACGCGCTTCCTCGTCGAAGTGACCGAAGCGGTCGTCGGCGAATGGGGTGGCGCGCGCGTCGGCGTGCGGCTGTCGCCGACCAACCCGTTCAACGACATGGCCGACAGCAATCCCGCCGCGACCTTTGCCGCCGCGGCCGGCGCGCTCGAGCGGTTCGGCCTCGCCTACCTGCATATTGTCGAGCCCGCCGCCGGCGATCCCGTCACTGCCGGCGAAGTCCCCGACCTGAAATTCCTTCGCAAAATCTGGCGCGGCGCGCTGATCGGCAACAAGGGTTACGATCTGGCGCGCGCCAATGCCGTCATCCGCGGCGGCACCGCCGATCTCGTCTCGTTCGCGACGCTGTTTCTCGCCAATCCCGATCTGCCCGAACGCTTCCGCCGCGGCGGCCCGTTCAACCCGCCGGAGCGCAAGACGTTCTATGGCGGGTCGGCGGCGGGCTATACCGATTATCCCCCGCTCGGCGCCTGATCGACGGCCTTTGCCGCATACGAATCAATAGCTTATGCGGAAAGCGTCAAATTGTGACCGCGATCACTTCAATCGCTGCTGGCACGGCCTAGTTTACGGTTATGGTTAATGAAGCGTTAACAGCGAGACGTGCCATGACCGCCGCCATCAAATATCTCAGCGAGATGACCGAGACGATTTTCGCTTCGCAGATGCGGCGCGCCGCGGTCAAGATCGCCGCACGCGAGCACATGTTCGCTCGCCGCTGACGATTGGCGGACTGAAACTCAGACCCCGAGCTTGTCCGCAAGGTCGTCCAGACTCTTAGCCGCGAAATCGACCGAGACTGTCGGCGCGACTTCGCCGCGCCCGGGTCCGTGCTCGTTCGGCCGTGCCACGTGCGCGGTGCGCAGCCCCAGCGCCGCCGCGGCCGCGAGATCCTTCGAGTGCGCGGCGACCATCATGCAGGCGTCCGGCGCAAGGTCGAAAGCCGCCGCGGCCGCGAGATAGACTTTGGGCTTCGGCTTATAGTCGCCGGCGATCTCGGCGCCGAGAATGGCGTCCCACGGCAGATTATTGCGGCGCGCCAGATCGACCATCAGCGAAATATTGCCGTTCGAGACCGGCGCCAGGAGAAATTTGCGCTTGAGCCGGGCGAGCCCGCCCGGCACGTCCGGCCAGGCGTCGAGCCGGTGCCAGGCCAGATTGAGATTGCGCATCGCGCCCTCGCCGAGCGGCGCGACGGCGAAGCGCTTGAGCGCGATTTCGAGATTGCGCCGGTGCAGCATGTCGAGCTTGCAGAACGCCATGCGGCCGGCGCGGATCTCCTCCATCGCGCCCTGGTACTCGCCGCGCCACGCATCGGCGAATGCCGTCCAATCGAGCGCCGCGCCAAGCGGCTTGAGCGACGTCTCGGCCTCGCGCGCAATCGCCGTGCGCCAATCGACCAGGGTGCCGAACACATCGAAGAACAGGGCTTTGACTTCGGTGGCCATTTCATAGTCCTAGCGCAATGACGGAGAGAATGCCAAAAGGCGTGCCTGCTGCAACGGTACAAGATATCCAGGGAGGCAATGGTGGCCGACGATCTTGCGGAGCTGTTTCACGAGCTTATCGTGGCGACGCGCATTCTCGCCAACCAGAAAGTGCTCGATGCGTTCGGCCATGTCAGCGTGCGCCACCCGCGCGATCCCGGCCGTTATTTCATTCCACGCCACCGCGCGCCGGAATTGGCGGAGATCTCCGATATCCTCGAAATGAATTTCGATTCCGAGCCGGTGCGGCCGACCGAATTCCGGATGTACAGCGAACGCGTCATCCACGGCGAAATCTACAAAGCGCGGCCGGACGTCAATGCGGTGTGTCACCACCATTCGCACGCGGTGCTGCCGTTCTGCATTTCCGGTCGCGAACTCGTGCCGGTGTTTCACCTGCCGGCGGTGATGGGCCACGTGCCGTTCTGGGACCAGCGCGACGAATTCGGCGACACCGATATGCTGGTGGTCAAGCCGGAAGAAGGCGCTTCGCTCGCCCGCGCGCTCGGACGAAATTGGATGGTGCTGATGCGCCGACACGGCGCCACCGTCGCCGGAACGAGCCTGCGCGAAATGACATTCCGCACCGTGTACAGTTGCGAAAACGCCGCCTTGCAGAGCCAGGCCATGGCGCACGGCCGCGTCGACCAATTGTCGCCGGGAGAGATCGCGCTATCGTCGGCGCACAGCGTGCGGCCGCCCTCGCTCGGGCGCGCCTGGGATTATTGGGTGCGCCACGTCGAAAAGGCGGGGCTGATGCCGGCGAAGGCCGCCGCGAACAGCGGCCCGGCTTCGGCAACGCGGCCGAAAACAAAACGCGGCCCCGCGACACGGAAAGTGAAAAAGCGGCGCTGACACCTGCTCACATCACGATACAATAACCGCGCGGGCCAGCGAGCCCGGCTTGAGAGGAAACCATGCCCAACAGCACGCACAAGAGTATGCAATCGCCCCGGCTGCCCGAGCTATCCGTGGAGAGCTTTACCGCCGAGCAGCGTGCGCTGGCGGACTCCATAAAGTCCGGCCCGCGCGGCCAATTCAAGCTGTCCGGCCCGTTCGCGGTCTATCTGCATTCGCCCGCGTTCGGCGAATTGGCGCAAAAGCTCGGCGGGCATCTGCGATTTAAGACCAGCGTGCCGCCGCGGCTGTCGGAATTCGCGATCCTGTGCACGGCGCAGCACTGGAAAGCGCAATACGAGTGGGTGGCGCATGCCATCATCGCCGAGAAACAGGGCGTGAAGCCGGAGACCATCCGCTCCATTCAAGCCGGGCGGCCGCCGAAATCGGCGCCAAAGGACGAAATGGCAATCTACGGCTTCGTCAAAGAGCTCTACGGCAAACGGCGAGTCAGCACCGGCACATTCAACGCCGTGAAGAAAATTCTCGGCAACGCCGGAACGGTCGAGCTGATCGGCATCCTCGGTTATTACGCGATGGTGTCGATGACGCTCAACGCGTTCAAGGCACCGCTGCCGCAAGGGACAAAGGCGCCATTCGCCGAACCCAAATAGCGCCGCGAACGCCTCAAGCCACGCGGCCGCTTGGGCGCACGCCCAACTCTACGCGCACCGTCGCGCTCGGGGCCGCGCGCGGTCTGTTCATGCGCTGACGCAACAGGTCGAGGAACCAGTCCTTCGGCATCGGCGGCGCGATGAGTATGCCCTGGCCGAAATCGCAGCCCATCGCCATCAGCGCCTGCAAGTCCGCCTGGCTCTCGATGCCTTCGGCCACCGCGGCGCTGCCGAAGCGATGTGCGAGATCGATCGCGGTCCGGCAGATCGCGGCATTGGTGGCGTCAACGGCGCAGTTGCGAACGAAAGAACGGTCGATTTTCAGTTCCGCGAACGGAAGATCGCGCAGGCTCGAAAATGACGAAGTGCCGGCGCCGAAATCGTCGATCGCGATCGAGACGCCGCTGCCGCGCAATTCCCGGGCGATCTTTTTGGCGAGCGCGATATCGCGCGCGATCTGATCCTCGGTGACTTCGAGAATAAGGCCGGGCCATTGCCCGGATTGCGGCCGATACTCGGCGACAAGCGCCGCGAGCGGCATTCGCAGCAACACGCCGACCGGCACGTTGATGGCGAGGTGCAGGTTGAACCCCGCGTCATTGAACATGGTCCAGTCGCACAGCGTCGCAAGCAGCGCATGCTGCGCAAGCTCGGCGACGCTTTCTTCGTCGACGTCGGGCAGGAAGCTGCCTGGCAGCAATATTCCGAGCTGTGGATGATGAATGCGCGCCAGCGCCTCCGCCCCGGCAAGGCATTTGCGCTTGAGATCGATCTTCGGCTGATACCAGATCTCGAACCAATTGTTGCGCAGCGCGTCGGCAACCGCGATGCGCGGCAACTCATCGGCGGTCATGGCGGCGGTAAGGGTGCGGCGCTCGTCCTCGGCCATCTCTTCGATCGGCCCGGACCAGTTGTGCACGTCACTCGGATCGGATTGGCTCATACTCATAAGGCTGCGACCGGCGTCATAAACGTATACGCCGGCCGGCCTTAACCAATGGTAAGGTGAAGGATTTGTTTACCGGGACGCCGGGCGGTGAGCTGATTTCTGCTGCGCCGACCGGCCGCCGCGGGCGCTCACGGCTTGTTCATCTGCATGCCGCCGCTGGGGCCTTGCATGCCGCCGCCTTGCATCATCATCGTCCCGCCGCCGGCGACCACGCCGGGCGCCGGCGCCCCGATCCCTGCGATCGGGTATTCGACGTCGATCGTGCCGGCGTGATCGAATTTCAGCGTCACTTTAACTGTCTGGCCCTGCACCAGCGGGTGCGTGAGATTGACGAACATGACGTGGTAGCTACTGGGCTTGAGCGTGACGGTCTCGCCCGGCTTGATCTCAAGGCCGCCCTCGACCGGACGCATCTTCATGACGCCGCCCGTCATGGTCATGCTGTGGATCTGGCACTGCGCGCTCGCATCGTCCGACACGCAATTGACGCGGTCCGGCGCCGTTCCCTTGTTCGTAATCGTCATATAGCCGGCGCCCGACGGCGCCCCCTTCGGCGTTGCCCGCGCCCACGGCTGCGAAATCTGCATCGAGCCGACGCTATAGTCGGCAGCATGAGCGGGAATGGTTATGAACTGCGCCAGCACCAGGGACGCCGCGACAAGGGTTCCGGCGACGCCGCGCGAAACGGACCGAGAGCCAAAGTTCTTCATGGGCTTACTCCTGATGCCTGCCACTATGGCGGAACGATTGCCGCTCCCGACACCCCCTATTTAGGCCCGTTGGCCGCGTTTTGGAATGGCGAGATAGGAGACCCGCACCTCACGAACTATCTTATCGAGGGCGTCCTTTATTGGGCGCTTAGAAATTTAACCGCGGGAGCGTAGTCTGGGCTCATGAATTGGAGTGGTTCTCAGGCGGCCCATAAGCGACCCGACCCGAATGACGCCGATGGGTTCGGGCAGGTGCTGCGATTTCGCCGCCGGGGAGAGCCGCCGGTCCCGACGGCGTGGCCGGCCGATCCCGAAGCAGCACGCCCCGACGATCTCGCCAAATACGAGCAAGAACGCGACGAACAAGATCGTGGCGAACAGGACCTGGACGAAGTCACCGACTATCGGCAGCGCATGCTGATGAACGTGATCGCGCTTGCGGTCGTGACGTTTCTCATAAGCGCCGGCGTCTGGCTCGCCGACGCCATAACCGACATGGAAAAAGACCAAGATTGCGTGATGCAGGGGCGCGTCAATTGCGCCCCTATCGAGCTGCCTTCACCGCAGCAGCAATAATAGTGCTATTGCGACGATCCCGACGCGCTAGGCGGTGATGCCGCAGGCGCATCGGCGCCCTTGCCGCCTCTTTCCGGCAGCGCGATCACCGGCGTGCCGCTCTCGGCGACCGGTTTCACCGCACCCGCCGCGGGTAGCGCCGCTGGCGGCTTGACGGCTTCGCTGCCGGCCGGCGCCGGATCTTCCGCTGGCTTGGCGGCCGTGCCGGCGGCGGCGCCCGTTTTCAGACCGGCCGAAGTAGGCTTCGCGGCGGCGGTGGGCGCCTCCATACGGCGCCCGCCGACAATGGCGAGCACTTCGGCGATCACCCGCGCATGCAGCCGCGGCGATTTGTCGATGTTAAGGTGATCGATGTTCGGATCGGACCGCAGATCGACATTGATCAGGGAGCCGTGGAAGCCCGGCCCGCGGCTCATCCAATAATGCTGGCTCAGATTGAGCACCCGCGCGACATTGGACGAGGCGGCAAAGGACGCCGTGCCGTCGAACGGCACCACCAGCGCCACTGGAACGTCGCGCCGGCCTAGATAAGCGGCCATCGCCATGACCGCATCGGCGCCGAGCGAATGGCCGATAAGGATGATCGGTCCTTCCTTGCCGGCCTTGTAATTCGCCGCCGCGCTATCGGCTAATTCCTCCCAATCGGCGTGATTGTCGACGGTGGCATAGACGCCACGCCGATTGAGCTCGTCGGCCAGCGTGTCCATTCCGAGCGAGAAAATGTTCAGGAGCCCGCGCAACAGGTAAACGTGCGCGCGCGGCGCCGCCACGCTCGGACTTGAGCCGAACGCCAGCATCAGGCCTGCCGTTAGCATGCCAATTACACTAAGCCGCCACCAATTTCTCATGACCTCCTCACGGCTGCCGCATCGGCTCGGCCCGAGCCACCCGAGCCAGCGCATTCTAAGCAATTCACATTGCACTGCCAGATTTCGCGGAGAATTTCCCCCCCGATTCATCAATGCCTTACAATCCGACGCCAACCTGTAGTAAAAATGCCACTTGCCTGACGGCATCAATACAGCCAGGGCACGACACGCGCGGTTCGGCGCATATAAGCGCGATAATGATCGCCGAATGCCGTGATCATCATCTCCTCTTCACGCCGCACGCGCCCAAAAAACAGAATGCCAAAGCCAACCAGGCCGGCAGGTCCTGCTATCCAATTCGGCAATAGCAGCGCTTGGGCCACGGCCATGAGCCAAAACCCCGCATACATGGGATGCCGGATCGTCGCGTAAATGCCCGATGTGACCAAGGTGTGGCGCTCGCGCAGATCGAGACTGACCGACCAATTGTGGCCGAGATCGCGATGGGTCCGATAGAACAGCCACATCGCGATGATATCGACGGCAATGCCGAGGTAACTTGCTACCGGCACGACGGCATAATCGGCAAACCGCGGGACATGGGCCGCGACGTAAATGCAGGGCACGATGCCGAGTCCGGTGAGCGAAGCCGCCAGCAGCAGGAATTCGCGCAAATCGCGGGCCGAATAACGCACCGCCGTCTTGCGGGCGCGACGATTCGGAGTGAGCCGCAGCAGCAACCAGGCGACGCCGAATCCGAGCCAGATGATTTTCGCAAGCGTCGCCGTCACGCCCTACTCCGTTGCACTTAAGGCCGCCGCCGCGGCGATGCCGCCCGCGGCCGGGGCCTCGATCAGCGCGCCATCGGCGCCAAACGCCGCGACTGCTTGCTCCGCCCGTTCGACCCATTCGCGAAGCGGCAACGGGCCGCAGCACAGCATGTAATAGTCGTAGAAGTAACGCCGCTCATTGCCCATCACGGCCTGGCGATGGACGCGGAGAAAATTGAGGCGGAAGCGCCGATAGGTGTGCTCCTCGACCATCATGCGAATGCGGAATATTTTGACGATCGGCTTGCCGGTCGCCGGCCATCCCAGGGCGACCACCGGATCGACCTTATACACATTGATGATGTCGACCAGCGCCTGATACTCGACCCAATAGATCGCCGGCGCATTCGCTACCCGGCCGACGGCTTCGCGCAGCCAGCCGGCCGCCGGATGCAGCGCCACTTTGAGCAGCGACGAGCCGGTCGAGACGACATGGAGTGGCTTGCCGCGCGCGCCGAATTGCGGATCGAGCTGCAAGGCGCGGTCGATGACGCAAAGCGACAGCGGCGCCCCAAGGCTGTGGCCGTGGACGATAATTTCGTCGGCGTCGGTCTCGCGGACGATCCGCACCAATTCGGCGGCGAGACGATCGAGCCGCGCGTCGACGTCCGCCCGCGCACGGTGGATGAAGTCGCGGGCAAAATGCCAGTCGTCGAGCGCGTAGCCGATGTGGATGAAACGCCCGAACGTCCATCGTAAGGCGACAAAGATCGCGAGCCAGAGCGCGGGCGCGATCACCATTGGATGCGGCAAGCCGAGATGGCCGACGGCAAAACGCGTCAAACCGATCGACAGCCACGCCATGCCGACGACATAGATGAGCGGGAACAGGAAGAAACCGCCATAGCGCCAGGCGACGATGAAATATTTCACCACCGTTCCGCTCAGGATGAATTCCATCAATGCGGCGATGCCGAGCGGAAACCGCAGCCAGTCGCTTTTCGCGCCGTCGGCCCGCACGAAGTCGTCCCAGCGGAACCAGTGAAAGTCCGTGATGACTCGCCAGTTCGGTGCAAAGGTTTGGACCGTCCAGCTTGCCACCGCGTCACCGGCCGACAGTTGCGGCGGCGACACCGTGCCTTGGACATTCCATGCTTTGTGGAACCGCGCCATTTCGCGGATGAAACGGCGATGCTGGTGTTCCGCGCCGACCGGCTCGTAGCCCGTCATCTGCACAAAACACCGCTTGCGCACGAGCGCCTTCGGCATTGGCGGACCTCTCGGCGGGTTGAATAGGTAATATGGCTCGGCCGATCAAGCACGATGGCGCGCGGTGCGCCGGCCAGGCGGCTGGATAAGTTCTTGGCGCCAAGCGCGAATCCGCTAATTGTGCGCCGGCCCAGGTGCGATTTTTACCGGGGTGTGCGCCGTTGAACTTACCGGCGTCCTTCGCTATACGGGGCGTTCACATTGAGGGGCCCGATGCGATCCGGGCTTGCTCGCGCCGGGCTGGGCCGGCGCCTATTCCGCTACTGACCAAGAGCATGCCCGATGTCCACCACGTTCGATAAAGTGGCTGAAATCATTGCGGAAACTTGCGATATTCCGCGTGAAAATATCAAGCCCGAAAGCCACGCCATCAACGATCTCGAGATCGACAGTCTCGATTTTCTCGACATCGCTTTCGCCATCGACAAGGCGTTCGGCATAAAGCTTCCGCTCGAGCAATGGACCCAGGAAGTCAATGACGGCAAGGCGACGACCGACCAGTATTTCGTGCTGAAGAACCTGTGCGAGCGGATCGACGAATTGATCGCTGCCAAGGGCGCCTGAGCGCCGCAGATGCGTCTTGAATATTTTCAGATGATCGACCGCTTCGTCGCCGTCGACGTCGCCGGACGCGTGGCGCGCGCGGTCTGCACCGTGCCGAATCAGAGCCCGGTGTTCGAAGGCCATTTTCCGGGCTATCCGCTGATGCCTGGCGTACTTTTGATCGAGTGCATGGCGCAGACGACCGGCTGGCTGGTGAGCGCGGTGACGGGTTTTACCGGCTTGCCGGCGCTCGCCGGCGTCAAGGAGGCCAAGATTCGCAGCGCCGTCTTTCCGGGCGATGAACTCGAATTCGAGGGCAGAGTGGTGCACGACGGGTCAGGCTATGCCATCGGCGAAGCTAAGGGCTGGTGCAAGGGCGCTGCGGTCTGCGACGCCACGCTGACCTACCGCATCATTCCCTATCCGAGCCCGGAGCTGCGCGCCGGATTGTGGGAATGGGCCGAGCGGATCAACTTTCCGGCCAAGGAGTTCGCGAAGTGACCGGGCGCCGCGAGGTGTGGATCACCGGCGTCGGTCTTCTCACCTGTCTCGGCGAGGGGCCGGAGGCGGCCTGGAGCCGTCTCGAGAGCGGCGCTCCGCCGCCCTACGACGACAAGAGCTTTGCGCCCTACATCGTGCATCAGCTCCCGCCGATGAGCTTCGACAAGCACATCCCGAAGAAAAGTGACCAACGGCAGATGGAGACCTGGCAGAGGGTCGGCGTCTATACCGCGGGCATGGCGCTGACCGATGCCGGCATCGCCGGCAACGCCGAACTGCTCGACCGCGCCGACATGATTGTCGCGGCCGGCGGCGGCGAGCGCGATACGGCGGTCGATACCGCGATCATGGCCGGCATGCGCAAGACCAATATGCGCGGCGCTTTCCTCAATGAGCGGCTGATGAGCGATCTGCGCCCCACCTTGTTTCTGGCGCAGCTGCCTAACCTGCTCGCCGGCAATATCTCGCTGGTCCACGGCGTCGTCGGTTCCTCGCGCACGTTCATGGGTGAGGAAGCAGCCGGCGTCGATGCGGTACGCGTGGCGCAGGCGCGCATTGCGGCGGGCCAAAGCGAGCTCACGCTGGTCGGCGGCGCCTATAACGGCGCGCGCTGGGATGTGCTCTTGGCATTCGAGCTCGGCGGCGTGGTGCTCAAGGATAAATTCGCTCCGGTCTGGGATCGCGGCCCCGGCGGCGGCATCGCCTTTGCCACGATGGGCGCATTCCTCGTTTTCGAGAGTAGCGAGCACGCCAAAGCGCGTGGGGCCAAACCGCGGGCGCGGATTTCGCAGGTGTTTTCCGACCGTAACGCGCGAAAACCGGGCGACGCCGCAGCTTCGCTGCGTCGGCAGTGGACCGCTATCGCCCCGCAAGTCGACCGGAGCCATGCCGCCGTCATTTCCGGCGCTTCCGGATTTGAACCCGCGACGTCCTCCGAGTTGTCGGCCCTTAAGGACATTGGCCTTCCCGTTCGCAATACCGGTACGTATATCGGGCATGGCGTCGATACCCAGTTCATGGCCAATCTGGGTATCGGCTGCGCGGCGATCGAGCACCGCAAGCTATTCGCCCCGACGGGGACTGGGGATTTCGGCGACAGTCCGGCCGATCTGTCCCAAGTCGTCGTCACCAGTGTCGGCAACTGGCGCGGCGAAGGGCTGGCGCTCCTCGAACGGGTGAATTGAGGGAGGGCATCATGGCGGCAGCTTCGATCCGGCCCAACGCGGCTTCCAAGCCGAGCGCCAAGCGCGATAATGCCGGCCGCCCGGTCATCGCCATCACCGGCATGGGCGTCGTCACCTCGCTTGGCGTCGGCAAAGAGGACAATTGGGCAAAGCTGACTGCCGGGAAATCCGGCATCCGGCGCATTTCGCGCTTCCCGCTCGAACTCGCTGCGCACCACCATCGCCGGCACCGCGGACGATGTTTACAAGGACTACATGCCGCCGGCAGAGTTGTCCGAGCGCATCGCGTTCCTCGCCTGCGAGGAAGCCATCGCGCAAGCCGCGATCGGCGCCAAAGGCCACTTCCCCGGCCCGCTGTTCCTGGCGCTGCCGCCGCTTGAAATCGAATGGCCCTATCGCGTCCGGCTCGCCGAAGAGGCCGCGCCGGACCGCGATGCCGCCTACCCCGACCTGATGCGGGTGGCGCACGAGCCGCAATTCGCGCCGATCTACGAAACGATCAAATACGGCATCATCGGCGAGAATCTCGCCGCGCATTTCGGCACCGAAGGCTCGCCGATCTCGCTGACCACGGCTTGCGCTTCCGGCGGCACCGCGATCCAACTCGGCGTCGAAGCGATCCGCCGCGGCGAATGCCAGGCCGTGCTCGCAGTCGGCGCCGACGGTTCGCTCACACAGGAATTGCTCGTCCGCTTCTCGCTGCTTTCGGCGCTGTCGACGCAGAACGACCCGCCGGGCCAGGCGTCAAAACCGTTCTCCAAGAACCGCGATGGCTTCGTGCTCGCCGAGGGCGGTGCCGCGCTGGTGCTGGAAGACTACGATCAGGCGATCGCGCGAGGCGCCAAGGTGCTCGCCATTCTCGAAGGCTGCGGCGAGAAGTCGGATTCATTCCATCGCACCCGGTCGAGCCCGGACGGCAAGCCGGTCATCGCCTGCATGCGCAACGCGCTTGCCGATGCCGGCGTCGGCCCCGAAGACATCGACTACATCAACGCTCACGGCACCTCGACGCCGGAGAACGACAAAATGGAATGTCTCGGCGTCTCCACCGTGTTCGGGGAACGCATCCACAGCATTCCGCTGTCGTCGAACAAATCAATGATCGGCCATACGCTCACCGCGGCCGGCGCGGTCGAAGCGGTGTTTACCGCGCTCACGCTCGAGCACCAGCGCATTCCGCCGACCATCAATTATCGCGTGCCCGACCCCGCGATCCCGCTCGACGTGGTGCCGAACGAGGCACGCGATGCGCGCATCGAGCGCGCGATTTCCAATTCGTTCGGTTTCGGCGGCCAGAACATTTCGCTGGTGCTCACGCGGGAGCCGGCGTGACCGGCGCCTCGGCAGACACTTTGAACAAGCCGGGGAACACCGCCCCTGCGCGCACCATGCGCGCGCTCACGCTCGTCGCCGACCGCAAGATCGAGCTGCTTGACGTCGCCGCACCGCCGGCGCCGGGGGCCGGCGAAGTGCAAATCGCCATCAAGGCGATCGGGCTCAATCACATCGACGTCTGGGGCTGGCGCGGCATGGCCTTCGCCAAGCGCAAGCTGCCGCTGATCGTCGGCGTCGAAGCGGCCGGCGAAATCGCCGCCGTCGGGCCGGACGTGACCTCGTGTAAAGCCGGCGATCGCGTCGTCGCCTATGGTGCGCTGACGTGCGGCGCCTGCAAGGCCTGCCGCGAGGGCCGCGACAACCTCTGCGAAAACGTCGCCTCCATCATGGGCTTCCATGTCGACGGCTTTGCCCGCGACCTTATCAACATGCCGGCGCGGCTCGTCGTGCCGATCCCGCCGGGCGTGAGCTTCCGCGACGCCGCCTGCGCGCCGGTCGCCTTCGGCACCGTGCAGCACATGCTGTTCGACAATGCCAAGCTCGAGCCGGGCGAAACTATTTTGGTGCAGGCCGGCGGATCGGGCATCGGCTCGACCGCGATCAAAATGGCGAAAGCGATCGGCGCCACCGTCATCACCACGGTCGGCGACGACGCCAAGGCCGAGAAAGCGAAGGCGCTCGGCGCCGATCACGTCATCAACTACAAGACCGATCGTTTCGAAAGCATCGTGCGCAAGCTCACCGGCAAGAAGGGCGTCGACGTCGCCTTCGAGCATGTCGGCCCCGACACGTTCAACGGCTCGCTGCTCTGCCTCAAGCGCGGCGGACGGCTCGTCACGTGCGGCTCGACCTCGGGCCAGTCGATCACGATGAACCTATTTCAGCTATATCTGCAGCAATATCGCATCTTTGGCTCGTTCGGCTGCTCGATGCGCAACATCCGCGAGAGCCTCGCCAAGATGGCATCCGGTCTCACGCCGGTGATCGATACCGAAGTCCCGCTCGCCGAGTTCGAGCGCGGGCTCAATCGGCTCGAAAGCCGGCAAGTGTTCGGCAAGATCATCGTCATTTTTTAGCATGATTTTTTTGGAAAACCGGTTTCCACATTTCCTGATCGGGCGCTGATGGCTGAGCGGCGCTTCAAGCACCTGCTCGATGCGGCCGCAGGCTCGCTCACGGTCGGCCTTCTCAACGCGATCCAGCACACCGACCGCAGGCGCATGGCGAATTTCGCCGGCGCGTTCATGCGCAAGGTCGGCCCGCTGTTCAAGGAGCACCGCATCGGCCGCGAGCAATTGCGCCTGGCCTTTCCGGAAAAATCCGGCGCCGAGATCGAAACGATTCTCGGCGGCGTATGGGACAATCTCGGCCGCATCGCCATCGAGTTCGCCCATCTCGACGAGTTCTGCGTCGAAGGTTTCGGCCGGCAGACGCCGGACGTCATCACCTATCCGCCGGAATCGAAGGAGCGCTACGACTGGATCACCAAGAGCGGCAAGGCGACGATCGGCTTTGCCGCGCATCTCGCCAATTGGGAATTACCCGGCGTCGGCGCGAAGCTGATCGGGGTGAAATCCGCCGTACTGTACCGGCGGCCCAATATCGGCGCCGTCAGCGATGTGATTATCAAGCTGCGCGAGCCGCTGATGGGCGAGCTTATTCCGACCGGGCTCGATGCGCCGGTCAAGCTCGCCCGCCTGCTGCAATCAGGCGTCCATGTCGGCATGCTCGCCGACCAGCATTACAGCAAGGGTGTCGAGGTCACCTTCTTCGGCCGGCCGTGCCTCGCCAATCCGCTGATCGCGATGCTGGCGCGGCAGACCGAGCTGCCAATCTACGGCATGCGCGTGGTGCGCAAGCCCGACGGCAACAGCTTTTGGGGCGAGGTATCCGATCCGGTCGAGCCGGCGCGCGACGCCAACGGCCGCGTCGAGATCAAGGGCACCATGCAGGCGATTACCACGGTGATCGAAGGCTGGATCCGGCAAAATCCCGAGCAATGGCTTTGGCTGCATCGCAGATGGCGCTAAGCCACTGCTACATCAGGTGCGCCGGCACGATGTTCAAAGTGCTCAGGAGCGTTCCAGCCAGTGTCGGCAAGTAGGCGATCGAAAGCACCACAATCGCGCTGACGATCATGTAGCCGCTGGCGCTTAAGACCCGGCGGTATGCTGCGCTTCGCATGACTTCATCTCCTCGGAGACTGGAGTTCCTAGTCTGCCGTTCGACACGCGAAAATTCAGATGTAATCCCTAAGGTGAGTCCCCTAGCCGCGGTCCGCACGGCGATCACTTGCCGCGTAGGGCGTCTTTGAACCCGCCGACGGCGTTCTGGACTTTGCCTTTGACCTGCTCCGCCTTGCCTTCGGTCTCGGTTTTCTTGTCGCCGGTCGCCTTGCCGGCCCATTCCTTGACTTTGCCCGCGGCCTGATTGGCCGAGCCTTTGATCCGATCCTTATCGACCATGTAACGCTCCCTGGGTCCTGGTTCATAAGGAGAACCTTTTGCCCGCTTCGGAGTTCCTTAGCCGGAGCATCGACAAGTTTGGCAAGGCTGAGGCGTGTTGCGGGCGGCAGGCCGGCGGTTCACCCGACCCTCCCGAGACATCAAATGGGGCAATCTATCTCTTCATTAACAACGACTTGGCGGTGCTGTGCCTGGCACGCGCTATAGGCCACCAGACAGGATGAGTAGATGCGGCCGTATCCTAAATATTCGACGACGGTGATCGGTGCCTATAGCGTGCCGGACTGGTACGAGGCGCTCGATCGGCTCATGGCGGTGGGACAACTGTCGATGAGCTCCATGGCCGACGCCCAATATCGAGCCGGCGTCGCCGCCATCAAAGACCAGGAATTGGCGAATATCGACATCGTGACCGGCGGCGAGATGCATCGGCGGACACACAATCGTCACTCGCCGCCGAACGCCATGCTCAATCACTTCTGGCAGAAAATTCCGGCCTTCCAGGGCGCTACCCGGCCGAAGCCGATCACCCCGCACGATCCGAACGTGTTTCATCCCGCCGCCACCTGCAAGGCGCGCATCGGCGAGACCACCGATCTCGGTCTGGTCGACGAATTCAAAATGGTGTCGGCGCTGACACGGAGTCCGGTGAAGATTACGATGACCGGTCCGCATATGCTCTCGGCCGTGGCCTATGACGAGTACTACGATGACTCGGCAACGATGATGCGGGATCTCGGCAAGCTATTGCGCCACAATTTCGAGAATCTGGTGAATGCCGGTTGTCAGCATATCCAAATCGACGAGCCGCTCTTCACGCTGGCCGACGACAAGGACGTGTCGGCCGCAGTCGACGCGATCAATCTCGCCATCGAAGGACTGAACAGCAAAGCCCACGTCTCGGTCCATATCTGCCAGGGCAATTACGCCGTCGGCAAGGAATATGACGCCCAGATCGGCCACCGCTATTTCGACGTCGGCCGCTATAAGGCCGACCTGGTTTGCAAAATCGACGCCGCGGCCTATCTTGTCGAATACGACATGGCGCATCACTATCGGGATTGTCTCGGCAACAAACAACTGGGCGTCGGCGCCGTCGACGTGCAGGACCCCAAGGTGGAGAGCGGCGAAGTTGTCGCCGGCCGCATCAAAAAAGAGTCCTGGCTGGCGCCGGAGCAGACCATCGTCACCAGCTCCTGCGGCTTCAATCATCTGCCCCGACAGATCGCGTTCGGAAAAATGCAAGCCATGGCCGCCGCAAAACGCCTGCTCCGCGGATCGTAAGCGTAACCGAGACCAAGAGTCGCCGTGAAGCCGAGAAAACCATCGTCGCCGACCCCGCCGAGCCAAACGACGCGCGAGCGCGCGGTCATGCGGCACGAGGACACCGCAGAACTGCTCGAATTGGCGGAGGAGGCGGGCCGCGTCGGCATTTTCGAATGGCAAGTGCCGAGCGGCCGGGTCCGGCTGTCGCCAAGATTTCTTGCGCTCTACGGCATGACCGATTTCGACGGCCGCCACGACAGCTGGCTGAAATCGATTTTCCGCGAAGATGTGCTCTATGTCGCCGACATGTTCGACAATGGCTTTGCGGCGAAGGATCGCGAGATCAATTGCGAATTCCGCATCAATGTACCAGGCAGCCGCGACCTGAAATGGATCGAGGCGCGAAACCTGGCTTTTTACGACGCCAAGGGCCGGCCGGCGCGCGTTGTCGGCGTCAACGTCGACATTACCGAACGCAAGCGGATGATGGCGCAATTGCGCGCCTTCACCGAATCGCTGGAAGAGGCCGTCAGGGAGCGCACGCGCGAGCTCGAAGCCGAAAACGAAGCGCGACTGAAAGCCGAAGAGTTGCTGCGCCAGGCGCAGAAGATGGAAGCGGTCGGCCAGCTCACCGGCGGCGTCGCGCACGACTTCAACAATCTGCTCACCGTCGTACTCGGCGGCTTAGACATCATCGGCCGGCAACTGCCGGCGCTTGGCGCGTCGCCGGCCGCCGAACGTGTCGCGCACGGCAGGGACATGGCGCTGCAAGGAGTGCAGCGCGCCATCACGCTGACCGACCGGCTCCTCGCCTTTTCGCGCCAGCAGCCGCTCGAGCCGAAATCCATCGATGCCAACAAACTCGTCAGCGGCACCTGCGAATTCCTGCGTCGCACCCTCGGCGAGGCGATCTCCCTTGAAAACGTTCTGGCGGGCGGCCTGTGGCGGACCTTTGCCGATTCCAATCAGCTGGAAAACGCGCTGCTCAATCTCGCGTTCAACGCGCGCGATGCGATGCCCAGGGGCGGCAAGCTCACCATCGAGACCGCCAACTGCTACCTCGACGAAGCGTATCTGCGCTCGGTTCCGGAGCCGGTCGAACCGGGTCAATACGTCATGATCGCCGTGACGGACCGCGGCACCGGCATGGACAAAGCCACGATCGAGCACGCCTTCGAGCCGTTCTTCACCACCAAGGAAGCCGGCCGTGGCACCGGCTTGGGGCTGAGCCAGGTCTATGGCTTCGTACGGCAGTCCGCCGGACATGTGCGAATCTACAGCGAGCCCGGCGAAGGCACGACGGTTAGGATTTATCTGCCGCGTCACCGCGGCCCCGACGATCATGCCGAGGCGGCGGAGCCAGCGCACCCGGCTGCTCACATGAACGGATCGGAGACAATCCTCGTCGTCGAGGACGACAAGGCGCTCCGGGCCTATGCCGTCGAGTCGCTTGCCGAGCACGGCTATCACGTGCTCGCGGCGGCGACCGCCGGCGAGGCGCTCGAAATTCTCGACACCGGCAAGGCCGTTGACCTGTTGTTCACCGACATCATCATGCCCGGTGGCGTGAACGGCCGGCAGCTGGCCGACAATGCGACACGACGGCGGCCCGGGCTGAAGGTGCTGTTCACCACCGGCTATACGCGCAACGCCATCGTCCACCACGGCCGGCTCGATCCCGGCGTGCACATGATCGGCAAGCCGTATTCGTTCAGCGCGCTCGGCGCAAAAGTCCGCTCGCTGCTCGATAACTGATGCAATTTATTTGCACGTGATCTTATCCGAAACGGGTCGCCATTTTTCGGGATCGCGTGCAGCGCTACATCTTCTTGATGCCGGCCTGATCGATGATTTGTTTGAACATGCCGATTTCCTTGGTCACGCGCGCCCAGGCCGCGTCGGCACCCTGCGGCCGCACCAGGAAACCGGCCTTGAAGAGCTTGTCTTTCATTTCCGGCGTCTTGAGAACCTTGAGCGTCTCTGTCTCCAGCCACTTGACGTTGGCGGACGGCGTTTTGGCCGGCGCCAGCAGCACGCAATCGACCGCCATCACGAAATCCTTGTAGCCGGACTCTTCCATGGTCGGCACGTCCGGCAGATCGGGCCAGCGCTCGGCGGCGCAGACCGCGAGACAGCGCAGCGTCCCGGCTTTGATGTGGGGTAAAGCCGGCGCCAGCGAGCCCGAACTCAATTGCGCGGTGCTGCTGAGCAGCGCCGTAATGGCGTCGCCGCCGCCTTTGAATACGATATCCGCGAGCTTCGGAAGATTCTCGCGGATCTTGAGAAGCTCGAGCTGCAGCTGCGCCGTCGTGCCGATCGGCGGCGTGGCGCAATTGTATTTGTCGGGATTGGCGCGCGCCAGCGCGACGAAGTCCTTCATGGTCTTCGCCGGCGAATCGGACTTCACCACGAAGGTGTTCGGCGACGTCGCCAACTCGCTGACGGCGACAAAATCCTTGAGCGGGTCGAACGGCAGCGTGTTGTATAACCCGACATTCACCGAAACGGCATTGGTCGCGAGCAGGATCGTGTAGCCGTCCGGCTCGGCATGCGCGACGTATTCCATGCCGATATTGCCGCCGGCGCCGCCCCGATTGTCGATGATGAATGTCTTGCCGGTCGACTGCTCGAGCGCTGCGGAAACGACACGCCCAACGATATCGGAGGGGCCGCCGGGCGTGTTGGCAACCACGAATTTGACCGGACGATCCGGATAATCGGCATACGCCGAGCGCACGCCCAGAGCCGCCGGCGCGGCAATGCCGACGGCGGCCGCGCCCGCGACTTTCAGGATGCTGCGCCGCGACGGCGCCGATTTCGTGGTGAACTTCATCATGACCCTCCCCAAGTGATTATGCGAGATCGTTGCTGCTGCCGACGATCTTAGAGCAAGTCGCGCGTCCGCACGCGTGGACTTTGCATTCGATGCGCGCTCATTCAGCGTTTTATTGTCGCAGATCATTCCCCGGTCTTGATCCGGGTCCATAGCCGGTTGATCAGCCGCTGCGTCTTCGCGTCGTGGGCGATGATGGTGTAAAGGTTCGCCATGGTCGCGGCATCCGGATAAATGGTGCGATCGTTGAGGATCGACGGATCGATGAACTGGCTCGGCCGGTCGCCGTTGGCATACCACACATAGTTCGTGTTTTTCGCCGCGACCTCGGGCTTGATCAGGTAATTGATCAGTTCGTGCGCCTCTTCCGGGTGCGGAGCGTCCTTCGGGATGGCGAGATTGTCGAACCACAATTGCGCGCCCTCCTTCGGAATCGAATAACCGATCTCGATGCCGCCCTTGGCTTCCTGCGCGCGCCGCTGCGCCTGCTTGACGTCGCCGGAAAAGCCGACGGCGAAGCAAATCTCGCCGGTCGCCAGCGCATTGAGATATTCCGAGGAATGGAATTTTCGGACATAGGGCCGAACCCGCATGAGCAGTTCGGTGACCTTTTCCAGATCGCCGGGGTCGCTCGTATTCGGATCGAGATGCAGATAGTGCAGCCCCGCCGGCATGATGTCGTCGGATGAATCGAGTAGATGAATGCCGCAATCCTTGAAGTTTTTGATCTTGTCGGGATCGAAAACGTAATCCCAGGAATCGATCTTGGCATCGGGCCCTAAAATCTGCTTCACGTCCTTCGCGTTGTAGCCGATGCCGGTCGTGCCCCACATGTAATTGACGGCGTATTGGTTGCCGGGATCGTAAACCGCCAGCTGCTTTGCGATCTCCGGCCAGACAAAAGCGAGATTCGGAAGTTTCGACTTATCGAGCGGTTGGAAAATACCGGCCGTGATCTGGCGGGCGAGAAAATACGCGGTCGGCACGACGACGTCATAGCCGGATTGCCCGGCCAACAGCTTTGCCTCGAGCGTGTCGTTCGAATCGAAAGTGTCGTAGCGAACGGCGATCCCGGTCTCCTTGGTGAATTCGTCGAGCACGGTCGGATCTTGGTAGTCCGACCAATTGTAATAGTTGACGACGCGCTGCGCCGGCAGCGCCGGCGCCGACATCAAAAAGACGACGAGGCCGAGCCCAACAATGATTCTGCTCCGATTCATCACGCCTCGGTCGGCAGCCCGGCGGCTTTCCAAGCCAAGATGCCGCCGGCGAGATGCGAGCCGTAGGCAAAGCCCTGTTCCTGCGCGGCAAGCGATGCGGTGACCGAACGGCGGCCGGAGCGGCAGGCAAACACCACGTCGCGGCCGGCCGGGTCCGGAATGGCGGCGGGATCGAATGCCGAGAGCGGCACGAGGACGGCTTCGGGAAAGCGCTCCAGCGCGGTTTCGTTCGGCTCGCGCACGTCGACCAGCACAATGCGGCCTTCCTGCAGCCCACGCGCGACCTCTTGCGGCGTCAGATCGCGGACACTGGGATTTTGATCGGACATTCAGAGCCTCCTCGACATCGCAAGCTTAAGCTTACGTCGTCTCGTTCGGAAGGTGAAGGCGCCAAAGCTTAGACGGTCACTTGCGTGCCGACCTCGACGACGCGATCGGTGGGAATTTGGAAATAGTCGGTTGCGTCGTTGGCCGAGCGCGCCAGCGAAATGAACAGCCGGTCCTGCCAGCGCGGCATGCCCGAATGCGGCGCCGGGCGCAGCGTGCGGCGCGACAGGAAGAACGACGTCGACATGATGTCGAATTGCCAGCCGAGCTTGCGCGCGATCGCGAGCGCCTTGGGAATGTTCGGCACCTCCATATAGCCAAAGCGCAAGTGTACGCGCATGAAGGTCAATCCGACCGGCTCGATGTGCACGCGCTTGTCGGCTTCGACGCGCGGGGTATGCATGGTCTCGACGCTGAGGATGACGTTCTTTTCGTGCAGCACCTTGTAGTGCTTTAGGCTGTGCAAGAGCGCCGTGGGGGCGCTTTTCGGATCGCTGGTCAAAAATACCGCGGTGCCGGGAACGCGCTGTGGCGGCTTTTTCTCCAGGATGCGCACCAGGTCGTCGAGCGGCGTTTCGAGCCGGCGGGTTTTTGCGAACAGGATTCTGGTGCCGCGCCGCCACGTGTACATCACCAGCATCACCAGGCCGCCAAGCGCCAGCGGCACCCAGCCGCCTTCCACGACTTTGAGCATATTGGCCGAAAGGAATGTGAGATCGATCAACAAGAATGGCGCCATCAGCGCCGCTGCCGCGAACGGCGACCAACGCCACATCCGCCAGATCACGATAAACGCCATCGTGCAGGTGACGACCATCGTGCCGGTGACGGCAATGCCATAGGCCGAAGCGAGCGCGCTCGACGAGCGGAACAGCGCGACCAAGAGCAGCACGCCGACCAGAAGCAGTCCATTGACCCGCGGCATATAGATTTGACCGGCCTGTTCCGCCGAGGTGTGGCGCACTTCGAACCGCGGCAACAGCCCGAGCTGAATCGCCTGACTGGTGAGCGAATAGGCCCCGGTAATGACCGCCTGGCTCGCGATCACGGTCGCGATCGTCGCCAGCACGACCATGGGGATCAGCGCCCAATCCGGATAAAGCAGGAAGAATGGATTCTCCATCGCCTTCGAATGAGCGAGCACGAGCGCGCCCTGGCCCAGATAGTTGAGCGCCAGCGACGGCAGCACGACGGCAAGCCACGCAATTTGGATCGGACCGCGGCCGAAATGCCCGAGATCGGCATAAAGCGCCTCGGCTCCGGTGACGGCGAGAAACACGGCGCCAAGCGCAAACAATCCAACGATGCCGTGGTGCAGCAGGAAATAGACGCCGTAGAAAGGATTGAGCGCCCACAACACGCCAGGATCGGTGGCGATCCAGTAGAGGCCGGGCAGTGCGATCGCCACGAACCAGATCAGCATGATCGGGCCGAACAGCGCCGCGACCTTCGCCGTACCGCGCGACTGCACCGCGAACAAGGCGAGCAGGATCACCACCGTCAACGGCACGACATATTCGTGGAACGCCGGCGTCACGACGTCGACGCCTTCGACCGCGGAGAGCACCGACAATGCCGGCGTGATGACGGCATCGCCGTAGAACAGCGCGGCGCTGACGATGCCAAGCAGCGCGACGATGCCGCCGGCCCTGCTGACACGGCCAACGGCGCGCGATGCAAGCGCCATCAGGGTAAGGGTGCCGCCCTCGCCGTTATTATCCGCGCGCAGCAGGATCACTACATATTTGAGCGTGACGATGATGAAGAGCGCCCACAAGATGAGCGACATCACGCCGAGCACCGTCGCCCGTTCGATTACGCCGTGTTCGGGACCCGAAGCGGCAATGATGGCTTCGCGAAAGGCGTAGAGCGGGCTGGTGCCGATATCGCCGTAAACAACGCCGATGCTGCCAACGGCAAGGCCCCACAAGCCGGCGCCAGAACGAGCAGCGCCGATGCCGTCCATCGGCATTTCGCTCCCTGCCGCGGGAGCGCTTACGCTATCTGCCATGAATTCTGAGACAGGACGTTGCCCTGTTCCTGGTGCTGCATCGCGACCGATGCAGGGCCGGGCCTATACACCCTTCAAACCGGAGAGTCATGAGCAGTTAAGCCAAAAAAATTTAACGCACCGGCAGGAAGGGCAGTTTGCAGATAGTCACGGCGGGTCATGAAGGCTATACGAGCGCCAAAGTGCGATTTAGCCGCAATACAGCAATGGCTTAAGCCAGCAGCGGAAGACCGCCGCGGCCTGCCGGCGGCGCTGCCACGGTCAGGGTTTCAGGTCCGGCGGAACCGGCGGCGCTTCATGCATCAAAGTAATGGTGACGCGGCGATTGGCGGCCATATAGGGGTCGTCCGGGAACAGCGGATCGGTATCGGCCTTGCCGGCCACCTCGTAGATGTTGGCGGAAGGATATCCCTGCTCCTCGAGGATTTGTCGCACCGCGTTGGCGCGGTCGACCGAGAGGTTCCAGGGGCCGTAATTCGGCTCGGGCGCAGTCTGCGAGGCAGAGGTGTGACCGGTGATTGAAATCCGGTACGGCACCGCTTTGAGCGGACCGGCGATTTTCTCAATAATCGTCCGCGTTCGCTCATACGGCTCCTTGGAGCCTTCCGGAAACATCGACCGGCCGTCCTGGTCGACGATGTTGATGTTGAGCCCGTCCTTGGTCTCCTCGAACACGATGTGCTTACTCGCTTCGGTCAGCTCCGGCATATCCTCCAGCGCCTGGCGCAACGACGCCGCAGCGAGCGCGAATGCCTGGTCATTCTGAAACTTGCCGCCGTATTCGCGCTCATGCGCGCTCTCGTCGGGCGTCGGCGTCGCGGAGGCATCCTCGGGTTGGATGTGCGCCGCGTTCTTAAGCCTCGGCCGAGTCGGTAAGCCGTCGACTTCGACGATGCCCGAATAACGTACGTTGGTCTGCGTGCCGAAAGCGTCGCGCATCGAGCCGGCGACGATCTGCAGTTTCTGCTGATCCTGGCTCGAGAATGCGACCAGCATGACGAAGAAGCTGACGAGCAGCCCCATCAGATCGGCGAAGGTGACAAACCAGCCGTGGCCGCCGCCGTGTGCTTCCTTGCGCCGCGCCATTGTTCAGATCTTCACGCTCAAGCCGGCACCGGCTCCGGCTCGGGCTCCCCACGGTGTTTCTCCGGCAGGTAGGCGATCAGCATCTCGCGCACAAGCGTTGGGCTCTTGGATTCGCGGATCATGAGGATGCCGTCGATGATGAGGGTGCGGTTGATCTCCTCATCGGTCAATTTGAGATGCAGTTTATCGGCGATCGGCAGGGTCAAGATATTCGCCACCACCGCGCCGTACAGCGTCGCGAGCAGCGCCGTCGCCATGAACGGGCCCAGCTTGGACGGATCGGTCATGTTGGCGAACATTTGCACCATGCCGATCAGGGTGCCGATCATCCCGAAGGCGGGCGCGCAGTCGCCGATCGCGCGGTAGATTTTCTGCCCTTCGTCGAGATGGCACAGAAAATTGTCGCGGTCGCGTTCAAGATTGTCACGGATGAATTCGGCGTCATAGCCGTCGGCGACGAAGCGGATGCCTTTGGCGAGAAAAGGATCCTCGATCTCGACCTTCTCCAACCCGATCGGGCCTTGCTTGCGGGCGATCTCCGCAAGGCCGGCGATTTCATCAACGAGCTCGCGCTGCGAGATGCGGCGCATGCTGAAGACGAATTTCAGGCCAAGCGGCAGGCCGTGAAAAATCGACGACAGCGGAAAGCGGATCAAGGTCGCGGCAAAAGAGCCGCCGAAAATGATAATGACGGCGTGGTCGCTCACGAACATGCCAAGACCGCCGCCCATGAGCATCACGGTCATCACGACCGCAGCGCCGGCCAGGAGGCCGAGACCCGTGGCAATATCCATGAAACCGCACCCAACCCGCGACGGCGAGCCCTACGCAATTGCCCTCATACGTAAGGTCATTGCGCTTAAGGGACGGTTACTGATGGCGTTTGCCGCCGTGCTGGACCGGGTGTGCTCGCCGGCGCTATTGAGGCCCACGGTGGGGATGACCGGCCCGGAAAAAAGCAGCAAGATGAGCGCAGCCGCGGGGCCTTTGGCCTAGGGAGGATAGAATATGCGTGAAATCGGCCATTTCATCGGTGGCAAAGAGGTGAAGGGCGCTTCCGGGCGTTTCGGCGACGTCTTCAATCCCAATACCGGCGAGGTGGCGGCCAAGGTCGCGCTGGCCGCGAAATCCGAGGTCGAAAAAGCAATTGGCAATGCACAGGCCGCTTTTGCCGGCTGGGCCGCGACCAATCCGCAGCGGCGCGCCCGGGTCATGTTCAAGTTCTTGGAGCTGATCCAGAGCCAATATGACGATCTGGCGCGGCTATTGTCCTCCGAACACGGCAAAACCTTCGCCGACGCCAAAGGCGATATTCAGCGCGGGCTCGAAGTGGTCGAATTCGCCTGCGGCATCCCGCATTTGATGAAAGGCGAGTATTCCGAGGGCGCCGGACCCGGCATCGACCTTTATTCGATCCGTCAGCCGCTGGGCGTCGTGGCCGGTATCACGCCGTTTAATTTTCCGGCCATGATCCCGCTGTGGAAATGCGCGCCGGCCATCGCCTGCGGCAATGCCTTCATTCTCAAGCCGTCGGAGCGCGATCCGTCGGTGCCGATGCGCATCGCCGAGCTGTTCCTCAAGGCGGGTCTGCCCGAGGGCGTGCTGAACGTCGTCAATGGCGACAAGGAGGCTGTCGATACGCTTCTGACCGATGCGCGCATAAAAGCGATCGGCTTCGTCGGTTCATCCTCGATCGCCGAATACATTTACCTGACCGGCACCGCGCACGGCAAGCGCGTGCAGTGCTTCGGCGGCGCCAAGAACCACATGATCGTGATGCCGGACGCCGACATGGACCAGGCGGTCGACGCGCTGATCGGCGCCGGCTACGGCTCGGCCGGCGAGCGCTGCATGGCGGTGTCGGTTGCGGTACCGGTCGGCAAGAAGACCGCCGACACGCTGGTGGAGAAACTCATTCCGCGCGTGGAAGGTCTCAAGATCGGCCCGTCGACCGATCAACAGGCCGATTACGGCCCGATGGTCACCCGCGAGCTCCTCAACAAGGTGCGCGGCTACATCGATACCGGCGTCAAGGAAGGCGCCAAGCTCGTCGTCGACGGCCGCAATTTCAAACTGCAGGGCTACGAGAACGGCAATTTCATCGGCGGCTGTCTGTTCGATGACGTGAAGCCGGACATGAAAATCTACAGAGAGGAGATCTTCGGCCCGGTGCTTTCGGTGGTGCGCGCCAAGGACTATGAAGAAGCGGTACGGCTGCCGTCCGAGCACGAATACGGCAACGGCGTCGCCATCTTCACCCGTGACGGCGATACCGCGCGCGATTTTACCAGCCGCGTTCAGGTCGGCATGGTCGGCGTCAATTTCGCCATCCCGGTGCCGCTCGCCTATTACACGTTCGGCGGCTGGAAACGCTCCGGCTTCGGCGACCTCAACCAGCACGGTCCCGAACTCGATCCGATTTTATACCAAGACCAAGACCGTGACCGCGCGCTGGCCGTCGGGCACCAAGGAAGGCGCCGAGTTCGTCATTCCGACGATGCGGTGAGACGCTGCCAATTTGCCGATGACCGGCCTAACGCGCATCAGCCATTGGACCGCACGCGCGGCGAAAGCCGCCGCGCTGTTGTGCGCGCTCGCGACGCTGAACGCCTGCACCAGCACCGCTCGCCTCGGCGGTAGCCAGCCTGACGCGGCCGTCGCTACCCCGCCTGCCCCCGCCACACCGGCGCCACCCGCGCCGCCTCAACCGCCTCCGGTCGATCTCGCCGGCCGTTGGAGGCTGTCGGCCGCCGGCGGCGGCGCATGCGTCATGACGCTCACCGATGAGCCCGGCGCAACCGACGGCAAGATCGCTCCGGCCGGCGGATGCCCCGGCAATTTCTTCACGAGCCGGAAGTGGACTTTCGCGCACGACGCGCTGGTCATCCACGACTACAAGGGACAAGTATTGGTGGAACTGTCGTTCACTGGCGGCCGCTTCGAGGGCAAGGATACCAGCGGCGGAGCGATTACGCTCGCCAGACCATGATCGCTGTTCGCGATCAGCTGTTAGGGATGCTATGGCCGAATATCAGCTCTACTGTTTCGCCCAATCGGGCAACGCCTATCGCGCCGCGCTGATGCTCAACTTGATCGGCGCCGATTGGCAGCCGGTCTATGTCGACTTCTTCAAGGGCGGCGAGACGCGAACGCCGAAGTACCGCGCCGAAGTCAACGAGATGGGCGAGGTGCCGGTTCTGGCGCACGGCGCCAAGAAACTCAGCCAATCCGGCGTGATTCTGACCTATCTCGCCGAGCATTCGAAAAAATTTCTGCCGCGCGACGGAGATGAGCGGCTTGAGGCGCTACGCTGGATCATCTTCGACAACCAGAAGGTCAACGGCTTTCTCGGGCCATATCGCTTTCTCAAGAATTTCGCACGGCCGGCAGGCGAGCCGGCGGCGCTGGCGTTCCTCAAGGTCCGCATCGACGGCAATCTCACGATCCTCGACAAACGGCTCGCGGCGACGCCGTTCGTCCTGGGCGACCGGCCGACCATCGCCGATATTTCGCTCGTTGCTTATCTCTACTATCCGGCCGAGGAATTCGGTTTCGACATCGCGGCCCAGCATAAAAACATTGCCGCCTGGCTCGAACGCATCAAGGCATTGCCCGGCTGGGCGCATCCCTACGATCTGATGCCCGGCTATCCGCCGAACCTGTAGTCGGCAGGTTCTAGAGCGGAATATTCAGCGTCTTTGGCGGCGGCGCGGGCGCCGGCGGTGGAGCGGGAGCGGCCGCAGGCGGCGGAACAGGCTTCACCACTGGCGCCACGGATACGCTCGGTGCGGGCGTTGCGACAGGCGCCGTCGGTGCTGCCGGCGGAGGCTGCGTCGCGATGTGAGGCGGCGTCGGGACGGGTTTAACGACCGGCGGGGCGGGAGCAGCGACGGGTGCGGTCGGCGGAGCTTGCGTCGCAATATGCGGAACGGGTTTTGCAACGGGAGGCGGCGACTGCGACGGGGCCACGGAAGCAGGCGCATTCGGAACCGTCGTTACGCCGGCCGAACGCGGCGGCTGTGACTGGGTGACGGCCTCCTGCTGCGGCGGCGCTTGCGGCGGTTGCGGTTCCGGCAAGCTCGCATATTTCGCCAAAAGTTCATGGGCGCTGGCGATCATCTTGCCGCCATCGATCTTGTGGTCCTTCATCTCCTTCAGCCACGTCTGGGCAACGGGCTCGGTCGCCTTGCGCCAATGCGCGACGGCTTCCGGCAACAGCGTGACGATGACATCGCCCCGCTCGGCGACATTCTCGGCGACGGAATCGGCTTGGATATCCCACATGGCGCCGGCCATGCCGGCCGCCAGCTGACCCGAATTATTATCGAGCACGGCTTTGAGATCGCGCGGCAGCCGCTCGTAGGCCGGCTTGTTCATCGCCAGAAGGTAAGCGCGGCTCGTCAGCGACAAGTCGGAAAACTCCGTATGTGTCTTGAGCAGATCGTTCAGCCGCAACGGCGGCACCATGTGCCAGGGATCGACGCAGCCGTCGACGACGTGTTGGGCGAGCGCCGCCGGCAGCTCCTCGCTCGGCATCGCAATGGGATGCGCACCGAGCGCGAGCATCGCCTCGCCGCCGAGCCGGGTTTGCACGTGCAGCTTCAAATCCTTGATGTCCTCGATCGAGCGCACCGCCGCATAGCCGTGGATGACGCTGCGATCCGAGCACGAGAAACAAAGCGGATGAACTTCGCCGAACTCGTCGTTGAGGTAGATCGCGGCGAAGTCCTGCAACGCCTTGGAACTGACCAGCGCACGGCGCGACGGCAAAAACGGCAGCTCGAACGTTTCGATCTTGGGAAAGCGGCCGGGCGTCAGGCCGGGCACGGCCCAAACGATGTCGGCATCGCCGTCGCGGGCCTGATCGAACAGCTGCGCCGGCGCACCGCCCAATTCCATCGACGGAAAGATATCGATGTGAATGCGGCCGCTCGATTCAGTCTCGACCTTGCGCGCCCACGGCGAAAGAAATTTGTCGTGCACGCTCGACACCGCCGAGAACGCGTGGTGCAGCTTGAAGGTGATCGGCGGCGCATCGGCCCGCGCCAGGCGTGTAACGGCGGGAGCCGCCAGCGACACCAGCGTCGAGGCCAGGAAGGTGCGCCGGGCAACTCGCATCGACAAAGATCTCTCGCGGCATTCGCCCGCGCTGCGGCTCAATTCAAGCGCGACGGGCGGTCGTCGTCGCCGCTCGGCCGCGCCCTGCCGGGAACTATGGTCGGCGAAGCCGGCGCCGCCAACGGCGCGGGCACCGCCTCCGCCCTGTTGTCGCGGGATCGACGCTCATAGCCGCGGTAAGACAGCCACCCAAACGGCAGGCCGGCGAGATAGGCAAGCGTGCCGGCCGTGAGCAAGATCCACGGATACGCGATCAAGAGCGCGATCGCCAGCACCACCAAGACGATCAGCGGACCAACCATTTCCGGCGGTACGCGGGTGCCGACGCGCTTGCCGGAAAACACCGGCAGCCGCGACACCATAAGTAATGCGACAGCGAGGGTGTAGAACAGCGTCAGCCAGATCAGAACGGCAGAGCGCGGCACGCCAAGGAACACCGCATAGATCGGCAACAGCACCGTGATAGCGCCGGCCGGCGCCGGCATGCCGATGAAGAAGTTGCTGGCCCACGCAGGCCGGTCGGGATCTTCGATCATGACATTGAAGCGCGCGAGCCGCAGGCTCGCGCAAATCGCGAACACCATGGCGGCGATCCAGCCCGCCGATTTCAGGTCGTGCAGGCCCCAGAAATAAAGGATCAGCGCCGGCGCCACGCCGAAATTGACGAAGTCGGACAGGCTGTCGAGTTCGGCGCCGAAGCGCGAGGTTCCTTTGAGGAACCGGGCCAGCCGGCCGTCGATGCCGTCAAGGATCGCGGCGAAAACGATGGCGGCAAGCGCCAGCACGTACCTGTCCTCAAACGCCATGCGGATCGCGGTGAGCCCGGCGCACATCGCGAGCAAGGTGATGAGATTGGGCGCGAGCGTCCGCACGGGTATGCGGCGGAACCGTCGCCGCCGCGGGCCGCCAAAACCGGGTGTTTGCATGGCCACTTTCAGTACCTCGATGGGGGCAATATAGCGGTTTCCGGTCGTGCCTGCCACGCGGCGCGCTATTCTCGTTAACGCGTTCTCAAGTCACGCGAAACGTCCGCCCCGCCTCAACCGCATTGAGATCGGCGAGCACCGTTTCTCCGGCGATCGCGGTCTGGCCTTCGGCCGTCAGCGCGCGGCTGCCCTCGGGTAGAAAAACGTCGACGCGCGAACCGAACCGGATCATGCCGATGCGCTGGCCCGCGCCGACGGTTTCGCCTTCATGCGTGAACGAAACGATCCGTCTGGCGACGAGGCCGGCGATCTGGATCACCCCGATGCGCTGGCCCGTGCCGGTCGCGATGACGAGCGCGTTACGCTCGTTATCTTCGCTGGCCTTGTCGAGATCGGCGCTGAGAAACTTGCCGGCGCGATAGACGATGCGCTCGATGCGACCGGCGACCGGACTGCGATTGACGTGACAATCGAACACGCTCATGAAAATGGAAATGCGCGGCAGCGGCCGCTCGCCGAGATCGAGTTCCTTCGGCGGCACCGCATTGACGATCTGGCTGACACGGCCGTCCGCCGGCGCAACCACGATACCGTCGCGCAGCGGCGTCACCCGCGGCGGATCGCGAAAGAAGTAGGCGCACCAGACAGTCGCCAGCGTGGCCACCCAGCCAAGCGGCGGCCACAGCCAAAGCAGAACGAGGCTCGCCAGCGCAAAGCCGCCGACAAAGGGATAACCCTCCGGATGGATCGGCGTCAGTTGCTTGCGGATCGAATCATAGACGGACATGGATGTTTAAATATCCCGATTGTCGTCATCCGCGAAAGCGGATGATCCAGTAATCTCCCGCGTCCATCGTCACACCCAGTATGGCGGTTATTGGATGCCCCGCCCTCGCGGGGCATGACACCGTCGCATTCATTATTCAGCGGCGTCCGCGGCGGGCACCAGCTCCGGTTCGATCTCGCTTGTAATTCCCGGCGGATTGCGATTGGGGGCGCCCGCTTCGTCGTCGACTTCCGCCAGAATCTCTCGTGCCATCTGCGCTTCGCGCTGACGGTTCCACATGCTGGCGTAGAGCCCGCCGTGCGCAAGCAGCTCGCGATGCGTGCCGCGTTCCACGATCGCGCCGTGATCGAGCACCAGAATCTCATCGGCGCCGACGATGGTCGACAGCCGGTGCGCAATGACGAGCGTGGTGCGGTTCTTCGATACCCGGTCGAGTTCGTCCTGGATGTCCCTCTCGGTATGGCTGTCGAGCGCCGAAGTCGCTTCGTCGAGCAACAGAATGGGCGGTGCCTTCAAAATCGTGCGCGCGATGGCGACACGCTGCTTTTCGCCGCCCGACAGTTTCAGTCCGCGTTCGCCGACCTCGGTCTCGTAGCCTCTCGGCGCGCGGCGGATGAAGCCGTCGATCTGCGCTTGGCGCGCCGCCTCCTCGACTTCCGCGTCGGTCGCATCCCAGCGCCCGTAGCGGATGTTGTAGCGGATGGTGTCGTTGAACAGCACGGTATCCTGCGGCACCATGCCGATCGCGGCGCGCAGCGAAGCCTGAGTGACGTCGCGGATATCCTGACCGTCGATGAGAATGCGGCCGCCGGTCACTTCGTAAAAGCGGAACAACAGCCGCGAAATCGTCGACTTGCCGGCGCCGGACGGGCCGACAATGGCGACTGTATGTCCGGCCGCGACCTCGAAGCTCAATCCTTTAAGGATCGGCCGCGCCGGCTCGTAGGCAAATGAGACATTCTCGAAGCGGATGGTGCCGGCGTGGACCTGGAGGCTCCTGGCGCCCGGCCGGTCCTCGATTTCCGGCTTGCGTGACAGCAGCGAGAACATGTTCTCGATGTCGATCACCGCCTGCTTGATTTCGCGGTACACCATGCCCATGAAATTCAACGGCGTATAAAGCTGAATCATCATGGCATTGATCATGACGAAATCGCCGACCGTATTGGTGCCGTGCTCGATGCCATAGGCGCACAGCACCATGGCGCCGCAAAGCCCCATGGTGAAGATCACCGCCTGTCCGGCATTGAGTACGGCAAGCGACACATAGGCCTTGACGCTGGCGTCCTCGTAACGCGCCATCGAGCGATCGTAGCGCGCGGCCTCGCGCGTCTCGGCGGAGAAATACTTGACGGTTTCGTAATTGAGCAGCGAATCGATCGCCTTGGCGTTGGCGTCGCTGTCGCTGTCGTTCATCTTGCGGCGGATGCCGATCCGCCACTTGGTCGCCGCATAAGTGAACCACATGTAGAACGCCACCGTGACGCCGATGACGACGACGTAGCGCCAATCGAAATGCAGAAACAAAACGGCGACGATCAAAATGAGCTCGACCACCGTCGGCGCGAGCTGCAGCAGCACCATGCGCACGATGGTTTCGATGGCGTTGCGGCCGCGTTCGAGGACGCGCGTCAAGCCGCCGGTTCTGCGCTCGAGATGAAAGCGCATCGACAACAGATGTACGTGCTCGAACGTGAGCTTCGCCAGCCGCCGCACCGCGTTCATCGCCACTTTGGCGAAAATGCCGTCGCGCCACTGGGTCAGCAGCCCCA
Source organism: uncultured Alphaproteobacteria bacterium (assembly GCA_963775515.1). Taxonomy (GTDB): domain Bacteria; phylum Pseudomonadota; class Alphaproteobacteria; order Rhizobiales; family Xanthobacteraceae; genus BOG-931. The sequence continues at coordinate 597,249 of CAVZIQ010000005.1, forward strand.
TCACGATGCGCATGCCGCCATAGGCGAGCGTCATCACCACCGGCGCGGCGAACGCCCAAGCGAGCCAATTGCCCGGCGCCACCGGCGCGGTGCCGTGGCCGGCGAGCGCGTCGGTCGCCCATTTGAACGTGTAGGGCACCGCGATGGTCGCGAACTTGGCGAGGAAAAGCAGCACGGTCGCGAAAATAACGCGGAGCTTCAGGTCGCTCCGGTCCGACGGCCAAGTATAGGGCCACAGCCGAATGAGCGTCGGCAGCAATGCCGCGCCATCGGCATTCGCCTCACGCTTGAGGTGCTCGGTCGGTCGTTGAAAATCGCTCATCGCAACCCAGAAGATGGACCGCACCGGGCCGCGATGCGCCGCCACCGTCCCTGATAAATGTGTTTCGTCATATAGAGCTTTTCGCCGCGCTCTGCATCGGGATGAGGCAGGTTCGCCCCAAACCGCTTGCAGGCAACGCGAATCGACGCCACATCTACCTTTTAGTGGGAATGACTCCATGAGCAAAATCAACGCGATCTGCGTCTATTGCGGATCGAGCCCGGGGACCGAGCCGGCCTTCATCGAGGCCGCGCAAAAATTCGGCAAAATCCTCGCCGAGAACAGCGTGCGGCTCATTTACGGCGGCGGTTCGGTCGGCTTGATGGGTGCGCTCGCGGAAGCCGTGCTCGAACAAGGCGGCGAGGTGACGGGAGTTATCCCTGAATTTCTGACCAAGCGGGAGCGGCCGCGGCGGCTAGCGCAGGAACTGATCGTCACCCGCGATATGCACGAGCGTAAGAGCACGATGTTCGAGCGCGCCGATGCCTTCGTCGCCTTGCCGGGCGGCCTTGGCACACTCGAAGAACTTGTCGAGCAGCTCACCTGGGTTCAGCTCGGCCGCCACCGGAAGCCGATCCTGATCGCCAATATCGCCGGCTATTGGGATCCGCTGTTGGCGTTGGTCGACCACATGCGCGCGGTAAAGTTCGTGCCGTCGGCGCTGAGCGTCGACTATTTGGTGGCCAAGCGCGTCGATGAAATCCTGCCGATGTTGCGGGAAGCGGCCCGGCACGTTTCCGACGCGGAGAAAACCATGGCCGTCCCGGCCGAACGGCTGTGACTTATTCCTGCATAAACGTCACCGCTTCGATGCGGTTGCCGTCGGGATCGCGGATGAAAGCGGCGTAATAGCCGCCGTGATATTCCGGCCGCGGTCCCGGCTCACCGTCGGAAGTGCCGCCGGCTTTGAGCGCCGCGGCGTGAAAGGCATCGACCGCTGACGTGTCGGAGGCGCGCAGGCAGATATGCACGCCGCTGTCCGTTGCCACGCGATCCATCCCGGCGCGGCGATTGATCCAGAATTCCGGATATTTCTTGCCGAAGCCGATGGCCGCATCCGGCCACTCGCGCAATTTCGTCATGCCGAGCGGCGCCAAGAGCGCGGCGTAGAAGGCTTCGGCGCTCTTCAGATCGCGCACCGCGATGGAAATGTGGTCGATCATAGGGATTCCTGTTCCTCTCCCCCACAAGGGGGAGGGTTTTTATCTCACGCCGGCGCGCCGGACTTCACCAGCTTGTAGATGATCGAATCCATCAGCGCCTGGAACGAGGCATCGATGATGTTGGCGGAGACGCCGACCGTGGTCCAGCGATCGCCGGTCTCGTCCGAGCTCTCGATCAGCACGCGGGTGACGGCTCCGGTGCCGCCGTTGAGGATGCGCACGCGATAGTCGGTGAGTTCGAGCCCGGTGATAAAACTTTGATATTTGCCGAGGTCCTTGCGCAGCGCGAGATCGAGCGCGTTCACCGGACCGATGCCTTCGGCGACCGAGATGAGTTCGTCATCGCCGACTTTCAGCTTCACCACCGCCTGGCTGACGGTAACGGATACTCCCTTCGCGTTGATGCGTTGTTCCACATTGACGTCGAATTTTTCGACGGCGAAATAATGCGGCAGCTTGCCGAGGAGACGCCGCGCCAGCAGCTCGAACGAGGCGTCCGCCGTTTCATAGGCGTAGCCGATCGCTTCGCGTTCCTTCACCTCGTCGAGCAACCGCGCGACGCGTGGATCATCCTTGTCGACGGCAAGCCCGATGCGCTCGAGTTCGGCGAGCACGTTGGAACGGCCGGCCTGATCGGACACCAGGAGCTTTCTTTTATTGCCGACGCGCTCCGGGGCGATGTGCTCGTACGTCGCGGGCTCCTTCACGATAGCGGAGGCGTGGATGCCGGCTTTGGTGGCAAACGCGCTTTCGCCGACATAAGGCGCATGGCGGTCCGCCGCGCGATTGAGCAATTCGTCGAGCGCGTGCGAGACCCGCGCCAGGCGGCCAAGCGCCTCGTCCGACACGCCGATCTCGAATTTGTCGGCATATTCGCTCTTGAGCTTCAACGTCGGGATGATGGAAACAAGATTGGCGTTGCCGCAGCGCTCGCCCAGCCCGTTGAGCGTGCCTTGGATCTGACGTGCGCCGGCGCGCACCGCGGCAAACGAATTCGCCACCGCTTGCTCGGTGTCGTTGTGGGCGTGGATGCCGACATGGTCGCCGGGGATTTTGGCGCAGACCTCGCCGACAATGCGCTCGACCTCATGGGGCAGCGTGCCGCCATTGGTGTCGCACAGCACCACCCAGCGCGCGCCCTCGTCATAGGCCGCCTTGGCGCAAGCGAGCGCGAACGCGGGTTTGGCCTTGTAGCCGTCGAAGAAATGCTCGCAGTCGAGCAGCACTTCGCGGCCTTCGGCTTTGGCGGCACGGACAGAGTCGCGGATCGAGGCGAGGTTTTCCGCTTCCGTCGTCTCGAGCGCCACGCGCACGTGATAGTCCCAGGATTTGGCGACAAAGCAGATGGCGTCGGCCTTGGCGTCGAGCAGCGCGACAAGGCCCGGGTCGTTCGACGCTGAGCGGCCGGGCCGCCGCGTCATGCCGAAGGCGGTGAGCTTTCCGCGCATCGGCCGCCGCTCGGAGAAGAACTCGGTGTCGATCGGATTGGCGCCGGGATAGCCGCCCTCGACATAGTCGATGCCGAGCTCGTCGAGCATGCGCGCGATCGCAAGTTTATCCGCGAGCGTAAAATCGACGCCGTTCGTCTGCGCGCCGTCGCGCAGCGTGGTATCGAACAGATAGAGCCGCTCGCGTGACATGATCCGATCTCACCAAAGATGATAGTTCGACGCCAACGCCACCGCGATCAGGATTGCGACAAGCGCGATCACCAGATGGTGTGCGCGCAGGCCGAAAAAATTCGAATGCGGTTCGGTCATGCGATATTCCTAACCGTGATAAAGCCGATAGAGCGTATAGAACGAAATGCCGACCGCCGCGGCGATCACGGCATATTTCAAGATCAGGTAATAAAGCCAATGGCGCGCAAACGGCGTGTCGCTGCGTTTCATGACGTGCTCTCCTTTGCGCCGAGCCGCTTCACCATCGTCGTGTTGGCGAGCCATTCGCCGCCGAGTGTTATGGTGTTGCGGGTGCGCGGCGAGTACCCGCGCTTGTCGAAAAAGCCGCGCGCCGCGTCGCTGGCGTCGACCGTGAGTTCCTTGGCGCCGCGCGCGGCGGCGAGCTTTTCCAGCGCATCGCACAGCATGGCGGCCGCGCCCTGCCCGGCCGCCGCCGGATGCATATAGAGCATGTCGATCCGAGCGTTATCGGCGAGCGACGCGAAGCCTACCGCCGCGCCGCCGAAGGTCGCGACCAGCGTCAATTCGCCGACAAGTTTCGCGCCGAATTCCTCCTCGTCGTCGGCCGCCGACGCCCACGCCTCCTGCTGCGTCTCGCTGTAGTCCTCGGCAGTGAGTTCCTCGATGGCGGCGCGGAAGATTTCCGCGAGCACCGGCACATCCGTCGGCAGCATCGGCCGCATCGCGAGCTTGGGAAACGCCCGTGCCATCATCGCGCGATCTCCCAGGTGGTGCCGTCTTTCGAGTCTTTCAGGACGACGCCCATCTTGACGAGCTCATCGCGGATGCGGTCGGATTCGGCGAAGTTCTTGGCTTTGCGGGCAGCAGTCCGTGCCGCCACAAGTCTTTCAACATCCTTCGTAAGTTGAGATTGATCACCTCTGATAAGTGTAATATCGCCACTTCGCGATATATCAACATCTAGCCCGGCTGACCGAATGTTCTTGGCAATTTCGTCGCGTACTGTTTGTGGAGCGTTATTTGCAATGGCAGCACGGAGTCTGTCCACGTCATCTTGATAATCAAAGAGCCGATGCTGACCAACGTTCAGACCCGAGACACCTAATCTAAAAATCCTGGCTTATCGAGATTTCGAAATCCTAAAAATCTACAGTTTGTCGCGAAGATCAGCTTTTCGTTCATTCCGCCTTTTCTTGCTTTAATGTGGAGATCGCGCAGAACTGATATTGCATCAGGTGTATTTATGTCATCAGCCAGCGACCTGATGACAGCATTTGGCTCATTCGGATTCTTGAAATTGAAATAAGTTTGCAAACTTTCGCTCCACTCTTCCAATTCGTCTCGCGCCCGTTGGGTACCAACTTCAGTCCAATCGATTGGCTGCCGATAATGAGTTGCCAACATATTGCAAGCGGAGAACATCGCCAGGCCACCTGTTAACCAAATCTCTGATTCTGACGAAGTTACCTTCTGACTTCGCCATTTTCCTTCCTTCAACTTCGACGAAGCCGTTGTGCATCCAGTAATTCGCCATGACCGGCGTGTGAAAGGCGCAACGCGACTGCGCGATTTCATCCTCGTGATGCGGAAAGACGAGGTCGATGCCGCCGCCGTGGATGTCGAACATCTCGCCGAGATATTTCCATGACATCGCCGAGCATTCGATGTGCCAGCCGGGCCGGCCCGGCGCATTGATACCGGCGGGCGACGGCCACGCCGGCTCACCGGGTTTTGACGGCTTCCACAGCACGAAGTCGCGCGGATCCTTTTTGTAGGGCGCGACCTCGACGCGCGCGCCGGCAATCATTTCGTCGAGCGGGCGCTTGGACAACTGGCCGTAGTCGGCATCCGACGGCACCGAAAACAGCACATTATCTTCCGCGACATAGGCATTGCCGGATGCGATCAGCCGCTCGATCAGCGTGCGCATTTCGGCGATGTGCTCGGTGGCGCGCGGCTCGACGGTCGGCGGCAGGCAGCCGAGCGCGGCGATGTCCTCGTGGAACTGCCGGTCGGTCGTTTCGGTGACTTTGCGGATCGCTTCGTTCAACGGCAGGCCAGGGAAATTCTGCGCCGCCCGCGCGTTGATCTTGTCGTCGACGTCGGTGATGTTGCGCACGTAAGTGACGTGGTCGGCGCCGTAGCGATGGCGCAGCAGCCGGAACAGCACGTCGAACACGATCGCCGGCCGCGCATTGCCGATATGGGCGAAGTCATAGACCGTCGGCCCGCACACATACATGCGCACGTTGTTCGGATCGAGCGGCGTGAAAGCCCGCTTCGCGCGTGTCAGCGTATCGTAGAGTTTCAGTTCCATCGTCGAATCAAACCGTCCGGAATCGGAGTTTACGCCATCGGCCTGCTGGCCGGGCGTGTCCAAAATCTCGACGGTGAGAAAAGACGGCCGCAGCCAGCGTTTGACGCTAGCGGATAATCTCCGGGCAAATGCCGCAGATATAAGCGTGACCGTTCATGAAGCGCAGAATGGTCGAGGCGGCGCACCCCGTCAAGGTCCCCGTTTGCCGCCGTAGAACGTCGCGGCACTGACACGCTCGCCCGAAAGCCGCGTCGCGGCCTGTGGAAACGGCACCATCGCACCGCCGTGGGCGTTGCGAACCCATATAAAAGATGAAAGCGATTCAGTGTTGTCACAGTGCGGCGAATTGGACTCACTTAACCAAGGCTTAACCGCACGGCCGCATTGTCAATTGTATCGGGCTCGGAGATGTCGGTCGGGTATTTGGCGTTCGCGCGCCGGGTGGGAGAACGATGCGTTTCGTGATCGCAGTCAGCGCCGCCGCGGCCATGCTCCTTGCCGGCGCTCCGGCCCACGCCGAAAAGCGGATGTTCATCATCGCCAACGACGGTGACGGCTACGGCGTCGACCGCTGCCTCGCCTCCGGCGGGCCGTGCGGCGCGGCGGTGGCAACGTCGTACTGCAAGGCGCGCCAGTTTGCCGAAGCACTGTCGTTCCGCAAGGTCGATCGCGACGACATCACCGGCGCCCTTCCGACCGGCGATCCCAGCACATGCAAAGGCGGCACTTGCGACAACTACGTCGCCATCGAGTGCTCGCGCTGATTGTCCGCCTGCGGTGCGGAGCCATCAGCTCTTTCCTGACAGCAGCCGGTCAACACTGAAGCGCCCGGCGCCGGTCGCAAACAGCAGAACCCGTGCGCCAGCGATTACCGGTACACACCGGGAAGAGAAATTCCATTCACCGGCAGGCTCCTCGGATGCCGTCCACGGCGTCCGCCACGCGGCCCTTATGCCGTTGCGTGGACCCTGAAGTTCGTCCATCTTCGCAGCCGTGCGTCCCATCCTTATAAGAGGACGCTGGGGTGGGACCACACGCCGCGGGCAACCTCGGCAACGACGGGACCGATCGTTGATCGATTTGGTGATCGATGGCCGTTCAACAGACAATAGAAAGCAGTACCCGGGAACCGGCCGTCACGGCCGCCGAGCAAGCGCCGTTGAAGCTCGAACAATTCCTGCCTTATCGGCTCAATGTCGTGGCGAGCCTCGTGTCCCAAGCGCTGTCGCGCGTCTATGCGCGTCGCTACCGGATCGGCGTGCCGGAATGGCGGGTGCTGGTGACGCTCGGTCAGTACGGCGTGATGACCGGCAAGGCCATTGGCACCCACACGCACATGCATAAGACCAAGGTGTCGCGGGCGGTGGCGCTCCTGGAAAAGCGCCGATTTGTTTTGCGTCGCGCCAACCGCGCCGACATGCGCGAGTCGCTCCTTTCACTGACCGGCACCGGCCGGGCGATCTATCTGGAGCTGGCGCCGCATGCACTCGATTTTGCCCGCCGTCTGACCGACATCCTGACGCCGAGCGACCGCGAAGCTTTCAATCGCGCGCTGCAACAGATCAGCGACCGTTCCGCGCAGCTCGTCGCCGAGACGGTCGCACAGGACGGCCCAATGGAGGATGCGTGAAGCTTTATTCCTATTTCCGTTCCTCGGCCGCCTATCGCGTGCGCATCGCGCTCAATCTGAAAGGCATCGCCTACCAGACCGCGCCGATCCATCTGGTCAAGGAGGGCGGCCACAACAAGCGGCCGGAGTTTCGCGCCGTCAATCCGCAAATGCGCGTGCCGGTGCTGGTCACGCCGGCCGGAGCCATTCTGATCCAGTCGCTCGCCATCATGGAGTATCTGGAAGAAACGCATCCGGAGCCGGCGCTGCTGCCGAAAGATCCGATCGCACGCGCCAAAGTGCGCGCGCTTGCCGAGCTGATTGCCTGCGACATCCACCCCCTCAACAATACCAGTGCGCTGCGTTACCTGAAGAACCAGATGCACCAGGAGCAAAGCGCCATCGACGCCTGGTATCACCATTGGGTCATTACCGGCTTCGAGGCGCTCGAGGCGCTGCTTGAGCCCGCGCCCTACGCCTGCGGCGACAAGGTCACGCTGGCCGATCTCTGCCTGGTGCCGCAGGTCAACAATGCCCGGCGGCTGAAAGTGCCGCTGGACAAGTTTCCCAAGATCGTCGGCGTCGACGCGGCCTGTCTCGCGCTTGCCGCTTTCGACCGCGCGCGCCCGGAAAACCAGCCCGATGCGGAGTGAAGCGGCGGACCGGGCGCTCGCACACGCCGGCTTTTGCCGATAGTGTGGTCCTGTTCACACTTTGGTCACCATTGCGGGGCTTATCCGCCCAAAGCAAATCGGCGCCGGGATTTAAAAATGCTCAATAAACTGCGCAGCCTAGGCGATGCCAGGCGTCAAACCGCGCTTGGCGCCGTGCTCGGCGCGCTAGCTTTGTCGAGCCCTGCTTTGGCGCAGGGATATCCGAGCCCGCCGGCATCGAATCCTCAGCCGTCAAATCAGCCGCGGCAGTATCAGGCGGCGCCCTATCAACCACCGACAAATCAGCCGGCCGCCAATCAACCGCCGTTGAATCCGGCGACAACCAATCCGGTCTGCGTGCGGCTCGAAGGCCAGCTCGCTTCATTCGACCAAGGCACCGCCAACCCGGCCCGCGCCGACCAGATCAAGCAGTCCGAAGACGCGATCGCCAAACAGCAGGCCGACATCGACCGCGTGACCGCGCAGGCCCACAAATCCGGCTGCGCCGGCACCGGATTTTTTGCCTTGTTCTCGGCGCTGTCGCCGCAATGCGGGCCGATCACGTCGCAAATTCAGCAGATGCGCGGCAACCTCGACCGCATGATGAGCGATCTCGAACAGCTCAAGAGCGGCACCACCGACCAAGCCGACCAGCGCCGCGCCCTCGTCGGGCAACTGGCGCAGAATAATTGCGGCGCGCAATACACCGCCGCAGCCAATTCGCAAGGCGGCCCGCAGGGCTTCTTCGACGCGCTGTTCGGCGGCGGCACGATCGTGAACCCGAACGGCGACGGCGCTCCGAACGGGACCTACCACACCGTCTGCGTGCGCACCTGCGACGGCTATTATTTCCCGATCTCCTATTCGACCTTGCCGAGCCACTTCGCCGAAGACGAGCGCACCTGCCAGCGCGAGTGCCCCGCGGCCGACGTCGCGCTCTTTTCCTATCGCAATCCCGGCGAGAGCATGGATCAGGCGGTATCAACCAACGGCCAGCTCTATACGGCGCTGCCGACCGCATATCGCTATCGCACGCAGCTGATCTCGGCCTGTTCCTGTCGCCGGCCGGGCGAGAGCTGGGAAGATGCGCTCAAGAACGCCGACGACTCCTCGACGCTGGAGAGCGGCGACATCGTGGTTACCGACCAGAACGCGAAAGCGCTGTCGCAACTACCGAAGCCACCCGGCAAGCCGACGGCTGCCGGCGCGCCGGGCCAGCCCGTCGCCAACGCGACGCCCGCACCCGCGGGCGCAGCCACCGCGGACGATCCCAAGCGCGCGGTCCGCGTCGTCGGGCCGCCGTTTATGTCATCGTCGCAAGTGCAGCCGGCGCCGACGTCGCACTAATACGACGTCAAAAATCCGCCGCGCCGGCCCTTGCAATTGCCGCACCCTTGACCAGCGAGCCGTCAGGCTTGGGATCCGGCGTTCCGGGATCGTTGAAGCGATTGACGATCGGGTAACGGCGGTCGCGGCCAAAATTCTTCAGCGTCACCTTCACGCCGGGCGCCGCCTGCCGCCGCTTGTATTCGGCAAGGTTGAGCATGCGCTCGACCTTCATCACGATACCGCGGTCGAAGCCCGCCGCGACAATGGTCGCGGTCAATTCCTCGCGCTCCACCAGCCGTTCGAGAATTTGATCGAGCACGTCATAGGGCGGCAGCGTGTCCTGGTCGGTCTGGTTCTCGCGCAACTCCGCGCTCGGCGCCCGCGTGAGCACGTTCTCCGGAATTGCGACGCAATCGGGACCGTGCGCGCCATCCGGCTTCCAGGTATTGCGCAGCCGGGCCAGCGTATAGACTTCGGTCTTGTAGAGATCCTTGATCGGATTAAAACCGCCGTTCATGTCGCCGTAGAGCGTGGCATAGCCGACCGACATTTCCGACTTGTTTCCGGTCGTCACCACCATCAGACCGAACTTGTTGGAAATCGCCATCAGGATGACGCCGCGGGCGCGCGCCTGCAAATTCTCCTCGGTCACATCGCGCGGCGCGCCGGCAAAAATGCCGGTGAGCGCCGCTTCAAGGCCGTGCACGGCGCTTTCGATCGGGACGATGTCGTAACGCAGGCCGAGCGCATCAGCGACCGCGGCGGCGTCATCGCGGGATTGCTGCGAGGTGTAGCGGTACGGCAGCATCACACAGCGCACGCGTTCGGCGCCCAGCGCGTCGGTCGCCATCGCCGCGCAAAGCGCCGAATCGACGCCGCCGGAAAGCCCAAGGACGACGCCCTTGAAGCGGTTCTTCTCGACATAATCGCGCAAGCCCAGCACGCAGGCCGCGTAATCCGATTTGTCCACTTGCTCGGCCGGCGCAATCGGCCCCTTGGCGCAGCGCCAGGCGCCGTCGATCCGCGACCACTGCGTAGTGAGCACCGTTTCGCGGAATGCCGGCAGCTGGAATGCGATCGAGCGGTCGGCGTTGAGCGCAAAGGAGGCGCCATCGAACACCAGCTCGTCCTGGCCGCCGACCTGATTGATATAAATGAGCGGCAGTCCCGCCTCGGTGACGCGCGCGACGCAGACATTCAGCCGCACGTCGATCTTGTCGCGCCAGTACGGTGAACCGTTCGGCACGACGAGCAGCTCGGCGCCGGTTTCCGCCAGGCATTCGACGACGTTCTCGTAGTCGCCCCAGTCAGTCCAGGTATCCTCGCAGACCGGGAGGCCGAGCCGCACGCCGCGAAAGCTGACCGGGCCGGGCACCGGGCCGGAGGCAAAGACGCGCTTCTCGTCAAACACACCGTAATTCGGCAGGTTGACCTTGAAGCGGATGGCGTCGATCCGACCGCCGGCGAGCAGCGCATAGGCATTGTACAGTTTGCCGTCCTCGACCCATGGCGCTCCGATCAACACCGCCGGCCCGTCGTCGGCCGTATCGCGCGCCAAGGCCTCGACCGCGGCCCGGCAGGCGGCCTGGAAGGCCGGTTTGAGGACCAGATCCTCCGGCGGATAGCCGGCGATGAAGAGCTCTGAAAACGCGATGATGTCGGCGCGCTCGCGCGCCGCCTGCGCCCGGGCTTTGCGGGCGCATTCGAGGTTGCCGGATACGTCGCCGACGATCGGGTTGAGCTGCGCCACGGCAATGGCCAGACGGTCGGCGGGACGCTCGTTCATGGCGAAGGTCTAGCGCCGGACCGTCCGGTCCGGCAATGGCTACGTGTCCCGGGAGAAGCGCAGCACGTTGTGGTCCGCTGCTGAACCGAGGCCTGAGCGGGTGCTGAGTTTGTAACGGTTCCGGATCGGCGGCGCATTACTTCGTGCTGCACCGTGTCCGGGAAATACGATTACAGACCTGCGACGGCCGGCAACGGCGCCGCCATGCCCTGGCGCTTCGATTTGAGGAGGTCGGCTAGCAGAAACGCCAGATCGAGCGATTGCTCGGCATTGAGGCGCGGATCGCAGACCGTGTGATAGCGGTCGTTCAAATCCTCGTCACTGATGGCGCGGGCGCCGCCGGTGCATTCGGTGACGTTCTGGCCGGTCATTTCCAGGTGCACGCCGCCGGGATAGACGCCCTCTGCGGCACACACCTGAAAAAATCCGCGGACCTCTTTGAGGATCTGATCGAACGGCCGGGTTTTGTAGCCGGTCACGGACGTGATCGTGTTGCCGTGCATCGGGTCGCACGACCACACCACATTGCGGCCTTCGCGTTTGACCGCGCGCACCATGGCCGGCAACAGATCAGCGACCTTGTCGGCGCCGACGCGGCAGATCAGCGTCAGGCGGCCGGGCTCGTTATCCGGATCGAGGATGTCGATGAGCTTGAGAAGCTCGTCCGGCTTCTGCGTCGGACCGGTTTTCAAGCCGAGCGGATTTTTGATGCCGCGGCAGTACTCGACATGCGCATGATCCGCCTGCCGCGTGCGATCGCCAATCCACACCATGTGGCCCGACGTGCAGTACGAGTCGCCGGTCGTCGAATTGACGCGGGTAAAGGCCTGCTCGTAGCCGAGCAGCAGCGCCTCATGGCTGGTGAAGAAATCGGTCGTGCGCATTTCCGGATGCACTTCGGGATCGATGCCGCAGGCACGCATGAAGTCGAGCGCCTCGGTCAGCCGGCTGGCGAGATCCTGATAGCGTTTGGATTGCGGGCTATCCTTGACGAAGGACAGCATCCATTGATGCGCATTCGACAGATTTGCATAACCGCCGGTGGCGAAGGCACGAATGAGATTGAGCGTCGCCGCCGACTGCCGATAGGCCTCCAATTGGCGGCGCGGATCGGGGGTGCGGGCCTGCGGCGTGAACTCAGTGCCGTTGATGATGTCGCCGCGATAGACCGGCAGCTCGACGCCGCCGCGTTTCTCGGTCGGCGAGCTGCGCGGCTTGGCGAATTGGCCGGCGATGCGGCCGACCTTCACCACCGGAGAGGCCGCGGCATAGGTAAGCACCACCGCCATCTGCAGGAACAGCCGGAAGAAGTCGCGGATGTTATTGGCGCCGTGTTCGGCGAAGCTTTCGGCACAATCGCCGCCTTGCAGCAGGAAAGCCTGGCCGGCCGCGACCTTGGCGAGTGCATCTTTGAGATTGCGCGCTTCGCCGGCAAAGACCAGCGGAGGAAAAGTGGCGAGCTGCGCTTCGACGTCGGCAAGCGCCTTGGCGTCCGGATATTCCGGCACCTGCAGAATAGGCTTGCCGCGCCACGAATCCGGGCTCCACTTCACCGCGTTCGATAGTTTCGACATTCGCTTCTCCGAACCATCATTCCGGGGCGCAGGCCGTTATCCGCGAGCCGGGCCTCGAATCCATATTCACGCGATATGGCTATGGATTCCGGCCCTCACCGCGACGGCGGCTCGGCCGGAATGACCGGGCATTTATACACGACGCTCGGCGGCCGGGACAGCCAGAAAAATGAAGCTTATTCCGCGGCTTCGCGGGCGTAGCTTGCCGTCTTCTTGCGCATCGTGACCAACTCCTCGGCGGCCGTCGGGTGTAGCGCAATGGTCGCGTCAAAATCGGCTTTAGTCGCTCCCACCTTGACGGCAATGGCGGCGAGCTGGGCCATCTCGGCCGCACCCTCACCGACCACGTGGCAACCGACGACGCGGTCGGAATGGCCATCGACCACAAGTTTCATCAGCACCGACGTGGCACGACCCGAAAGCGTCGCCTTAAGCGGCCTAAACATAGCCTTGTAAATGTCGGTCCGCGCGAGCGTTTCACGGGCTTGCGTCTCGGTGAGGCCGACGGTCCCGACCTCGGGATCGGAGAACACCGCCGTCGGTACATCGATGTGATCGACGGACGTAGGCTTGCCGCCGAATACGGTATCGGCGAAGGCGTGGCCCTCGCGAATGGCGACGGGAGTGAGATTGATGCGGTTGGTGACATCGCCGACGGCGTAGATGTTTTGGACCCTCGTTCGCGAATATTCGTCGACTGCGATGCCGCCGGTTTCGCCGATCTCGACGCCGGCTTCCTTTAAGCCGAGCTTGGCGACGTTGGGATGCCGGCCGGTGGCGAACATAACGCAGTCGGCCGGAACGTGATTGCCACTCGACAGTCGCGCCGAATAGTGCCCGTCGGCTTTTTCGATTGCCGCGACCTTGCAGCCGGTCAGAACTTTGATGCCTTGCGCCTCCATCTCGACGCGCAGGTGTTGGCGGACGTCGTCGTCGAAGCCGCGCAAAATATTCTCGCCGCGATAGACGAGCGTTACATGCGAACCCAAACCGGCGAAGATGCCGGCGAACTCGACGGCGATATAGCCACCGCCTTGGATCACGACGCGGCGCGGCAATTCCGGTAGATGAAACGCCTCGTTCGAGGAAATGGCGTGCTCGATACCGGGGATTGGATCGCCATAACTCGGCGTACCGCCGGTCGCGATCAGAATATAGGCTGCGCGCACCCGATCACCGTCCGCCAATTGCACGGTGTGGGCGTCGAGAAGCACGGCGCGACTTTTGACCACTTTGACGCCGGCTTTGTTGAGCGTGGCGCCGTACGCTGCTTCCAACCGGGAAATCTCACGGTCTTTGTTGGCGATCAGTTTGGTCCAATTGAACGACATGGGCGGCACGGTCCAGCCGAAGCCGGCGGCATCCTCGAATTCGCCGCGAAAGCGCGACGCATAGACCAACAGCTTCTTGGGCACGCAACCACGGATGACGCAGGTGCCGCCGAGCCGATATTCCTCGGCGACCGTGACGCGCGCGCCATGCTCGGCGGCAATGCGCGCGGCGCGCACGCCGCCCGATCCACCTCCGATAACGAAAAGATCGACGTCGTATTCGGCCATGGCGGACACCGCGTTACATATCGTGTCCGCGTTTTTTCATCTGATCGCGCATGTCGCCGATGACTTCCTGGGACAGATTGTCTCCCCAGGTGCCGGCATAGGCCATCGCTTCGTCGAGCACTTTCGGCTCCTCCACCAGCGCCTTTTTGCCGACCGGCGACTGGTAGAATGCAAGCAATTGCTTCAATTCCGGCTCGGTGAAATGCTGGGCGTACATGCGCGCGGTCGCATCGACGAGTTCATCGACGCGCGGAGCGTACTTCTTGTCCTCGATGGCAGCGACTTCATCGAGATCCTTCTGCCACATGAAATTGGTCTGCATGAACATGTCTTTGGTCTTTTGAACCACGCCGCGTACGAGCGGCACGAATACGTTCTTGACGCCTTTGATCTCGACGATTTGCTTTGCCACGAGCAGCGCGCCCGGGGACGGTTGAGGCGCCGGGGCCTGGGCGGCGGCCGGCCGAGCGAGACCGATCAGGAACAGCGCAAACAGCGCCGCCATAACATGAGACATGGAGAGACGGGCGATCATAGGCGCACTCCCTTGGTGCTTGAGTTCAGGGCCGTTCGACAAGCCTAACCCCGTCCGGACCAGCGAGAATAGCAGTCCCGGCAAGGCCGATGAACAAACCGTGTTCCACGACACCCGGAACGGCGGCAAGTCTATTCGCTAGAGCTTGCGGATTGGCAATGCTCTGCAACTGGGCGTCCAGGAGCCAGTGCCCGCCATCCGTGACGAAAGCATGGCCGTTTTGGGCCATGCGCAGGCGAGCTGGCCCGGGACATCCCGCGGCGTCGGCGGCGGCTTCGACCGCGCGGCGGGTTGCCGCGACGCCAAACGGCACAATTTCGATCGGCAGCGGAAATCGGCCCAGGACCGAGACCCATTTCGACTCGTCGGCGATCACGATCAGTCTCGCGGACGCCGACGCCACCACCTTCTCGCGCAGCAGCGCGCCGCCGCCGCCCTTGATCAAGGTCAAGTCGGGCGCGATCTCGTCGGCGCCGTCGATGGTGAGGTCGAGCTCGGGAATCTCGTCGAGTGTGGTGAGCGCGATGCCGAGCCGCTCGGCTTGCGCGCGCGTAGCTTCCGAGGTCGGAACGCCGACGATGTCGAGCCCGGCACGCACGCGCTCGGCCAGCAGATCGACAAAAGCCTGCGCGGTCGAGCCGGTGCCGAGGCCGAGCCGCATGCCCGAGCGCACGAAATCGACCGCGCGGGCGGCCGCAGCCCGTTTGTAGGCTTCGACGTTCATGATCGGGTGTGTAGCGGTCTTCCGGCGACGATCCTAGAGCCTTGCGCCGGCGCCCAACCACGGCTACCCGGAAAGACATGCTCACCATTGTTTTTGACCTCGACGGCACGCTGATCGATACCGCGCCCGATCTCATTTCGACGCTCAATCTCATTCTCGCGCGGGAGGGATTGCCGCCGGCTGACTACGATGCTGCCCGGCGCATGATCGGCGGCGGCGCGCGCGGCCTGATCGAACGGGCGGTCAGTGCCGCAGGCCGCGATTGTGCAAAACCCGAGATCGATCGGATGTTCGGCGCATTCATCGAACATTACGCCGGACATATCGCCGACCACTCGCGGCCGTTCCCGCAGCTTGAAGCCACATTGGAGCATTTGGCCGACGAAGGCCGCCGCCTTGCGGTCTGCACCAACAAGCTTGAATGGCTCTCGGTCCGGCTGTTGGACACGCTCAAGCTCTCCCGGCACTTCGCCGCGATTTGCGGCCAGGACACCTTCGGCGTGCAAAAACCCGATCCGCAGATGCTGCGGCTCACAATCCAGCGCGCCGGCGGTGAGACCGGCCGGGCCATCATGGTCGGCGATTCCGGAACGGATATCCGCACCTCCCGCGCCGCGACCGTTCCCGTCATCGCCGTCGACTTCGGCTATAGCGAGGTGCCCATCGCGTCGCTGCGGCCCGACCGGATTATCGGTTCGTTCGCCGATCTGCCGGCGGCGATCCGCGAGATTGAAGCGGGGCGCTCTTAGCTCGTCCAACTGTGGTCGCATGGCCACAGTCACGGACAGGGATTTATTAACCTTAACGTCTCCCTTCTGAACCGCACGCGCCGGCGCTTACCCTATCGGCAGCATGGCACGCACAAATCATTGTGGCTGCAAGGTTTCTTTCCGCCCCGGCGGGGGGCATCGTGCGGCCGAGCAGTTTTCAGCGAGGGTTCACACCATAGGACTGCCAGGCCCAACCTGCTTTACCCAGTAACGCGAGCGGCTTAGGCTCCGGCCATCCACGGGGAGTGCGTTATGTTGCGTGTTCGGCTGTTCGCCGCCGCCACTATAGCGATGGGCGCCGCACTGGCAGGATGCTCGAGTTCGGGCTCATCCGACTGGTTCAAGCCGTCGCCGCCGCCGCCCCAGGTCCTTCAATTCGAATCCGTGCCGGCCGGCGCGAACGTTCAAACCGCACAAGGCCAAACCTGCTCGACGCCGTGCTCGCTTGCGTTGCCGATAACGAGCCAGGCTGTGACATTCTCGATGAACGGGTACGTACCCCAGACGATACCGCTCAGCGTCCACCAGCCCGAAGGTTCCTTATTCAGCAACCCGCCACCGGACTTGGTGCCCAACCCAGTTGTCGCGACCCTCCAGGCGATGCCTCCCCCGCCAAGCAAGCCCGCCAAGCCCAGGCCGCGCAAAATGGTCGCCAAGCCCAGACCGGCCGCGCCCAGACCCGCTTCGATGTCGGGGCCCACTCAACCTTCGATTGCGGCTCCCGAGCAGGCGCCGGCGCAGGATAGCGCGTTCCCACCGCCGCCGCAGATGAACTCACCGTCGCCGTTCCCGCCGCCGCCACCGACCCGATAGCGGTCTCGCCCGATAATGGTCTCGATGTCGGCCGGACGTCGGCGTTGGGGAAACATTCTGGACCATCAGGGCTTTATCCGGCACAGTCGGCTGATTACCTGATTGAAGATGGACAGCGTGCCAGCCAGCCTGCCCGATTTGGAGCTCGACGGCGCATCGGGACGACCGGAATTGGTCGACCCGTTCGGCCGCGCTATTACCTATCTCCGCGTCTCGGTAACCGACCGCTGCGACTTCCGCTGCGTCTATTGCATGGCGGAAAACATGTCGTTTTTGCCGAAAACCGAGGTTCTCACGCTGGAGGAACTCGACCGGCTGTGCTCGGGCTTCGTCGCTCGCGGCGTGCGCAAACTGCGCCTGACCGGCGGCGAGCCGCTGGTGCGTCGCGGCATTATGACGCTCGTCAATTCACTGTCGCGGCACGTGCGTTCCGGTGCGCTCGACGAGCTCACTTTGACCACCAACGGCTCGCAGCTCGCCAAATATGCCGATGCGCTCAAGACGGCCGGCGTGCGGCGTATCAACGTCTCGCTCGATACGCTCGATGCGGAAAAATTTCGCGCCATCACGCGCTGGGGCTCGCTCGATGAGGTGTTTGCCGGGATCGATGCCGCGCAGGCCGCCGGCTTGAAGATCAAGATCAACGCGGTCGCGCTCAAGGGCGTCAACGAGGATGAATTTCCTAGGCTGATCGAGTGGGCGCATAGCCGCGGCATGGATCTGACACTGATCGAGGTGATGCCGCTCGGCGAAATCGGGGAAGGTCGTCTCGACCAATATCTGCCGCTCTCGGTGGTGCGCGCGCGGCTCGCCGAACGCTTTTCGCTCGACGAAATCGACTATCGCACCGGCGGTCCCGCACGCTACGTGCGGGTCGCCGAGACCGGCGGCAGGCTCGGCTTCATCACGCCGCTGACGCACAATTTCTGCGAAGTCCTGCAATCGCGTGCGCGTCACTTGCACCGGCACACTCTATATGTGCCTCGGCCAGGAAGACGCCGCCGACTTGCGCAAGCCGCTGCGCGCCTCGGAAGGAAACGACCTTCTGTTTGCCGCCATCGACGAAGCGATCTCGCGCAAACCCAAGGGCCACGATTTCATCATCGATCGCCGCCATCAACGGCCGGCGCTCGCACGCCATATGAGCGTGACCGGCGGCTAGTGCTCGTCGGCCAATTCATTCCGCAAGCAGATCGAGCACCATCGCCGCCGCCGCAAACTCGGCAAAGCGGAATTCCCGGCGCTGCATCGCCATTTCGTCCCTGCCCCATTGCTCCATATTCCAATCCTCGTCGACATGCGCCGCCTGCCATGCCACGTCGGCCGATAGCGCACCACGCAACATCGCAAGGGCAATCAGCGCCGAGCCGGTCAGCGTCGTTACTACATGCATCGCGCCAAGCCGCCATGGATCGGTCGGCAACGCGGCGGCGGCGGCGCGTAACGCGGCCTCCGGCTGGGCGACGTGAACGACGCCCTCGCCCAGCTCAAATTGCGCGCCGAGCGCGTCGCGCGCCCAACCGAGGATCGGATCCCACTGCGCCGCCTGACGCTCGCGCAGTTTTTCCGGGCTCTTCGCGCGATAAAACAACAGATCGGAAGCCAGATATTTTTCGATTTCCGCCGCGACCGGGCCCGGCGAATCCGCAACACCGTCGATGACCGCATTGGCAAGCCGCGTCAGCGGCATTTTGGCCGGATCGATCACCTCGCGCTGCGCATCCCACTCCGCGGCGATTGCCTCGGCCAGTCCGTGCGTCGGCGCAGCAAGCTCGCGGCGTGCGGGTGTGCGAACCGGCTTGTCGTCGAGGGTCACGCGGAGCTGGCCGTGAGCCTCCGCCTCCGCCGCCGCCGCCCGCTCATAGAAACGGCGCGGCAACGCCGGCCGTGCGCCGCGGCGCGCCGCAGTTACGGGGTCGTCAGGCGGGGTGGTCTCAAACAGGTCGCGCATCGAACGCAATTTATCCTATGTCTTCAAGTAGTTATATATCGATCTGGAGATGGCAACCGACCCGCAGGAAAGCTCGGTGCGCGGTCCCCCTTCGGTCGCGCTTTTGTTAACAGCCGGCACGGAGAAATCCCTATAATAACAAGCAGAAGCGGTGGAAATCCGCACCCCTCTCGACTAGTATCCGGCGCCGGATTCGGCTACGGGACCGCCGGAAGAGGGAATCCACGCAGCAGCGTTCCTACCGCCGCGTAAAGAGCGGGTAGCTGCGTGCACGAGGCGTCAATGAAACCTACCGACATTTCTGTCCCGGACTACTTCCACAAGGTCGTGGATTGTCAGTGGGCCTGTCCGGCGCACACGCCGGTCCCCGAATACATCCGTTTGATCGCCGCTGGCCGTTACAGCGACGCCTACATGATCAATTGGGACTCCAATGTGTTTCCGGGCATCCTCGGACGCACTTGCGATCGGCCATGCGAGCCGGCCTGCCGGCGCGGCCGCGTCGAAAAGGAACCGGTGGCGATCTGCCGGCTCAAGCGCGTCGCGGCCGACTTCAAGGACGACATCCGCGACCGGCTGCCCAAACCGCCTGAAAAGAAGAATGGCAAGCGCGTGGCGCTTGTCGGCGGCGGCCCCGCCTCGCTTGCCGTGGCGCGCGACTTGGCGCCGATGGGTTACACCTGCGTCGTATTCGACCAGGACCCGAAATCCGGCGGCATGATGCGGACGCAGATTCCAAAATTCCGCCTGCCGGAAACCGTCATCGACGAGGAATGCGATTACATCCTCAACCTCGGCATAGAATTCATCGGCAGCAAACGCATCGACAGTCTCAAAGCGCTGCTCGCCGAGGATTTTGACGCCATCTTTGTCGGTTGCGGCGCACCGCGCGGTCGCGATCTCGAGATTCCCGGCCGCAACGAAGCCGGCAAGAACATCCATATCGGCATCGACTGGCTGTCGAGCGTGTCGTTCGGGCATATCGACAAGATCGGCAAGCGCGTGATCGTGCTCGGCGGCGGCAACACCGCGATGGATTGTTGCCGTTCCTCGCGCCGGCTCGGCGGCGAGGACGTAAAAGTCGTCGTGCGCTCCGGCTTCGAGGAGATGAAAGCGTCCCCTTGGGAAAAAGAGGACGCCATGCACGAGGACATTCCGATCTTCAATTATCTGGTGCCGAAGGAGTTCACTCACGACAACGGCAAGCTCACCGGCGTCCTATTCGAGAAGGTCAAAGCGGCGCGCGACGCCAAGGGACGCCGCGAACTCATTCCGACCGGCGAGCCCGATGAGCTTTTCCCGTGCGACGACGTGCTGGTCGCGGTCGGCCAGGAGAACTCGTTTCCCTGGATCGAGCGCGACTGCGGCATCGAGTTCGACAAGTGGGATATGCCGAAGGTCGATCCGAAAACCATGGCCTCGACGCATCCCAAAGTGTTCTTCGGCGGCGATGCCGCTTTCGGCCCGAAGAACATCATCTGGGCGGTGGCGCACGGCCATGACGCCGCGATCTCGATCGACCGGATGTGCCGCGGCGAGGACATCAGCGTGCGCCCGGCGCCGCAGATCGCGGTGTCGAGCCAGAAGATGGGGATCCACGAGTGGTCTTACGACAACGAGATCACGCTCGATAAGCGCTTCCGAGTGCCGCACCGCGAGAAAGTCGTGTCGTTGCGCGACATCAAGGCCGAAGTCGAACTCGGCTATGACGTCGAGCTCGCGCTCAAGGAGGCCGAACGCTGCCTCAACTGCGATGTGCAGACCGTGTTCACCGGCCAGCTCTGTATCGAATGCGACGCCTGTGTCGACATCTGCCCGATGGACTGCATCACCTTCACGGCGAACGGCGATGAAGTGGAATTGCGGCAGCGGCTGCAGGCGCCGGCGAAAAATCTGGGCCAGGACCTTTACATCGGCAACAACCTCAAGACCGGTCGCGTCATGGTGAAGGACGAGGACGTCTGCCTGCACTGCGGCCTGTGCGCCGAGCGTTGTCCCACCGGCGCGTGGGACATGCAGAAATACCTGATCGACATGACTCACGCGGAACAAGCATGCCACTCCAAAGCGTAAACGACTTCGTCGTCCGGTTTGCCAACGTCAACGGCTCGGGTTCGGCGAGCGCCAACGAGTTGTTCGCCCGCTCCGTGTTGCGCATGGGCGTTCCGGTCAGCCCTCGCAACATATTCCCCTCCAATATCCAAGGCCTGCCAACGTGGTACGAGGTGCGCGTCACCGAGGCCGGTCATCTCGGCGCCCGCGGCGGCGTCGACCTGATGGTCGCGATGAACCCACAGACCTGGGACAAGGACGTCGCCTCGATCGAGCCCGGCGGTTACCTGTTCTACGATTCGACGAAGCCGATGCCGGCCTCGAAATTCCGCGACGACATCACAGTGCTCGGCGTGCCGCTCACGGCTATCACCAACTCGACCTATACCGATCCGCGACAGCGCCAGCTGTTCAAAAACATCATCTATCTCGGCGCGCTGTCGGCATTGCTCGACATGGATCCGAAGGCGATCGAGACGCTGATCGGCGAGCAATATAAGGGCAAGGAAAAGCTCCTATCGTCGAACATCCACGCGCTGCACCTCGGCCGCGACTGGGCGTTGCAGAATTTGAAGTGCCCGATCGGGATTCGCGTGCAGAAAGCCGACAAGGTCGGCGACCGCATTTTCATCGAGGGTAATTCGGCAGCAGCGCTGGGCGCGGTCTATGGCGGAGCCACCGTTTGCGCCTGGTATCCGATCACGCCGTCATCCTCGCTCGCCGACGCATTCACCAGCCACTGCAAGCGGCTCCGCCACGATCCGGCAACCGGCAAAGCGAAATACGCCATCGTCCAGGGTGAGGACGAGCTCGCCTCGATTGGCATCGTTATCGGCGCGTCATGGAACGGCGCCCGCGCCTTTACCGCCACGTCAGGGCCCGGCATTTCGCTGATGCAGGAATTCATCGGCCTGTCCTACTTCGCCGAAATCCCCGCCGTCATCATGGACGTGCAGCGCGCCGGGCCGTCGACCGGCATGCCGACCCGTACCCAGCAGTGCGACTTGATCTCCTGCGCCTATGCCTCGCACGGCGACACCAAGCACATCCTGTTGTTTCCCGAGGACCCGCACGAGGCGTTCGATTTTGCCGCGCAGTCGTTTGACCTGGCCGAACGGCTACAGACTACGATCTTTCTGATGCTCGACCTCGACATCGGCATGAACCACCGGCTGTGCCGGCCGCTTCATTGGGACGACAACAAGCAGTACGACCGCGGCAAGGTCATGACCGCCGAAATGCTCGACGAGGGGCGCGACTTCGGCCGCTATCTCGACGTTGACGGCGACGGCATTGCTTACCGCACCTACCCGGGTACTCATCCGACCAAAGGCTCGTTCTTCACCCGCGGCACCTCGCGCGACCGTTATGCACGCTACACCGAGGAAGGTCCGGCTTACGCCGACAACATGCAGCGGCTCTTGCGCAAGTTCGAGACCGCCAAGGACCTGGTGCCACGGCCGCTTCAGGCCAACGCGCAAAAGCCGACCAAATACGGGGTCATCTATTACGGCTCGACCTCGCCGGCGATGGACGAGGCGGCCGACATATTGGAGGCGGCTGGCCACCACCTCGATCGGCTGCGCGTGCGTGCCTTTCCATTTCATTCCAGCGTGACGAGTTTCGTCGCCGACCATGATTTCGTCTACGTGGTCGAACAGAACCGCGACGCACAGCTTCGTTCGCTGATCGTCAACGAGATTGGCATCGATCCGGTGCGGCTGGTGCCGATCCTGCACTACGACGGCACGCCGATCACCGCACGCTTCATTGCGCGCGCCATCGGCGAGCATCTCGATACGCTGAAAGTCACGCCGCTGCGGAAGGTCGTGTCATGACCCAGGTGATTTCATGACTTACGTCGTCAAACCGAAATTTCATCATCCCGACCTGCCGAAGAACGCGCTGGGCTATACGCACCGCGATTACGAAGGCAAGATTTCGACGCTATGCGCCGGCTGCGGCCACGATTCGATCACGGCCGCGATCATCGAGGCCTGCTTTGAACTGTCGATCGAGCCGCACCGCGTTGCGAAAATATCCGGCATTGGCTGTTCGTCGAAGACGCCGGACTACTTTCTTGGCAATTCCCACGGCTTTAATTCGGTGCACGGCCGCATGCCGTCGGTGCTGACCGGCGCCAACCTCGCCAATCGCGAACTGATCTATCTTGGCGTCTCGGGCGACGGCGACTCGGCGTCGATCGGGCTCGGCCAATTCGCCCATTGCATGCGTCGCGGCGTCAACATGACCTATATCGTGGAGAACAACGGCGTTTACGGGCTGACCAAGGGCCAGTTCTCGGCCACCGCCGACCGCGGCTCGAAGTCCAAGCGCGGTATCACCAACAACGACACCGCCATCGACATGGTCGGCCTCGCCTTGCAGCTCGGCGCGAGCTTCGTCGCGCGCTCGTTCTCCGGCGACAAGAAGCAGCTCGTGCCCATCATCAAAGCGGCGATCGAGCACGACGGCGCGGCTTTCATCGACGTGATTTCGCCGTGCGTGGCGTTCAACAACCATCCCGGCTCGACCAAGAGCTTCGATTACGTACGCGAGCACAACGAGGCAGTCCATTTCCTCGACTTCATAAGCGGCCGCGCACCGATCCACGTCGACTACGCGCCGGGCACGGTCGAACTGGTCGAGCAGCACGACGGCACGACGCTCGCCTTGCGCAAACTCAACGCCGAATACGACGTGCATGATCGGCTCGCCGCCACGACCTTCATCCAGCATCACGCCGCCAAAGGGCAGATCGTCACCGGCCTGCTTTACGTCGAGAACGAGGCCGAGGACCTGCACAGCCATCTCAATACAGTCGCGGCGCCGCTGAACACGCTTGGTGAGAAGGATCTGTGCCCGGGCTCGTCGGCGCTGGATAAGATCAACGCCGGCCTGCGGTGATCGGCATCCGAACTTCAGGTTTTAAGATTCCTGATCGCCTCGATCATTTCCTTTGGCGGCTCCATCTTGATCGCCGGCACCTTGCCGGTTTCAAGGAGACTCTTCAGCGCGGATAGGATCGCCGGCCAGCCCATACGGCCGCCGGAGAGGATCGCGTCGGGTACCTCCCACGAATGGGATTCCGTCATGGTGAGGCGTACCGCGTCGCCGGCCGGCGCGATATCGTAGGTGACGCGGCATGCGGGGAGCTTGCGGAATTCCTCGGGCCTGGCAACCTGCCAGCTTACCGAAAGCCTGTGTGGCGGATCGTATTCCAGAACCTCGCCGTACACATTGACGCTGCCGTCCGGCAGGCGGAGCTTGAATGCGCCGCCGCGTTTCGGCTCAACTTCGATCGCCCGCTCCCAGAAATATTTCCGGGTGAATTCCGACGATGTGAGCGCCTGCCACACCTTTTCGGACGTGGCGGCAATGTAGATGACATAGATTGTCTTGGGTTTGAACTCGACTGCCATTCACCACCTATTTTTTGTCGTAATCGCCGGTCCAGAACGGCGGCAACTCCTTGCCGGTTTCGATGAGGCTCTTAAGATTCGACAGGACCGACTGCCAGCCGGTGCGGATTTTCGGCAATACTTTGCTGCCTTCCGCGAAATCGTGGTGAGTCACAGTGAGTTTCACCTGTCGGTTGATCTCTCCCAGATTGAAGGTCACTCGCGACGGTCTTTCGTTCTCCAGGCCGTCATGTTCGGGATGAAAGCTATAAGACAGCCGACGCGGGAGATCGTATTCCAGCACCTTGCCGGTATCCACCGCTCGAAGATCCGCGTCATGAAAGATTGACGGCTACTGCACGCAGCCGCCCATGTATTGGCTGCGTGCGGTGCCGGGCACGCTATAGAGGCCGGACTGAAAGGCGCAGCGCGAGGCGCGGTCCTGAATTGTCTCGGTGCCGTGCGGCAGATTAGGCACCGGGTTTGCCACCCCCGGCACCGCGGATGGCCCTGATTGCTGCGGCAGTGCCGGCAGCGTCAGCCCGCTGCCGCCTTCCGGCGGAATAAGTTCGCTCCGCGGCAACGGCGTCGGCAGCACCGAACCGGCCGAGCCGCGGAGGACAGATAGATTGCTGTGCGGATATCTCTTTGTAAGTGCCTGCGGATGCGAGACCGTCACGTGCTGCTTTTTGACGGGCACTTTTCGATGATGACGCGGAGCGGCGCCGCGCTCCGGCGCCATGATCGAGTAGGGATTATCGGAGTCGCCGCCCATCTCGAAATCGCGCGCCTGTGCGGCAACGCTCAGGCCGATGGCGACCGCAAATCCGTAAATCAGGCTGTGTCGAATACCCATGCGGACCCCATCCGGACGAGCGCAGGGTCATCGGGATAAACCCCGCGCTACGCGCGTTGTTCCCGCCGATCACTCGACCGGCGCTTCCTCGATCGGGTCGTAGCGTTTGGCATCGAGCCCGAGGAGATTCCACGATTGCTGCATGTGCGGCGGCAGCGGTGCGGTGACGTCGATCACCCCGCCGCGCGGATGCGGCACTGCGATGCGGCGGGCGAGGAGGTGAAGCTTGTTCTGCATGCCGCCCGGCAGCTGCCAGTTCTCGATCGAGAAATATTTCGGATCGCCTACGATCGGATGGCCGATATGGGCCATATGTGCACGCAATTGGTGGGTGCGGCCGGTCACCGGCTTGAGCGAAACCCAGGCCATGAGCGGCCCCGAGGTTTCCACCACCGCGTAATACGTCACGGCGTGGCTCGCACCCTTTTCGCCATGGCGTGCGATGCGCATGATGGATTCGTCTTCGCGCTCCTCCTTGGCGAGGAAGGTCGAGATGCGGCCTTGCTGCACCTTCGGCACCCCGGCCACCAGCGCCCAATAGACTTTGCGCGCCGAGCGCGAGCGGAAGGTCTTTGCCAGCGCCGCCGCGGCAAACCGCGTTTTGGCGACGAGGAGGCAGCCGGCGGTATCCTTGTCGAGGCGGTGCACCAGCCGCGGCCGCTGGCCGTGCGCATCGCGCAGCACTTCCAGCATGCCGTCGAGGTGCCGTGTGGTGCCGGAGCCGCCCTGCACCGCGAGCCCCATCGGCTTGTTGAGCACCAGTGCGTCGGCATCCTCGAAGAGGGTGATCGATTTCAGGAATTCACGCGTCGTCTCGTCGGCCACGTTGCCCGGCGCACGCGGCTTCGGCTGGTCGAGGCGGAGCGGCGGAATGCGCACGGTCTGGCCCGCCTCAAGCCGGTTCTTCGGCTGGGTGCGCTTGCCGTTGACGCGCACCTCACCCTTACGGATGACGCGCTGGATATGGGAAAAGCTCAAACCCGGAAACCGCGCTTCGAGGAAGCGATCGACGCGCATGCTGGATTCGTCGAGCGTGACGGTGGTGCTTTGGACAGTGGTCGGCATCGGAGCCGGCGCCGTCCTTTGTTCACGGTCGCCCTGACGCGGCCTCAAAGCGTCTCCCGAAGGAGGTCGGGCGAGGCGCCGATCGAGATCGGAACTATCCGATTTCGGATTGTTCAATTGCCGAGGCGCCGATTGCCGGCCTGGTTGTCGTTGCCCGGCGACCTCGACCTTGCCGGCGATCGCATTTGAAGCACGCAGTCCGGATGAGCCCGACTTGCGGTGGCCGTCGCTGCGCGACGGAGCCTCAGAGTGACGAAATTTGTGCCGATGCCGCGGCCCGGCCGTCTGCCGGCCGCCGCCCGGCTGCCGCGGTCCGCGGTTTCCCCTCACGTGCCGCCCCGCTCGCGCCGCAGCTTGGCCCAGTACTCAAGTCGCTTCCTGATCTCGCGCTCAAAGCCGCGCTCCGGCGGATCGTAGAATTGCTGGCGGCCGAGTTGTTCCGGGAAATAATCCTGGCCGGAGAACGCCTCATCGGCGTCGTGATCGTATTCGTAGCCCGAACCGTAGCCTTCCGACTGCATCAGCTTGGTCGGCGCGTTAAGAATGTGCTTGGGCGGCAGCAGCGAACCCGCCTCCTTCGCCGTGCGCATGGCCGCGCCAAACGCGACATAAGTCGCGTTCGATTTCGGCGCGGTCGCGATATAGATCACGGCCTCGGCTATGGCGAGCTCGCCTTCGGGGCTCCCGAGAAAATCGTAGGCGTCCTTCGCCGCATTGGCGACGACCAAAGCCTGCGGATCGGCAAGCCCGATATCCTCGATCGCCATGCGCACGACGCGCCGCGCCAGATACAGCGGGTCCTCGCCGGCATCGAGCATGCGGCAGAGATAATAAAGCGCCGCATCCGCGTCCGAGCCGCGCACCGATTTATGCAGCGCGCTGATGAGATTGTAGTGGCCATCTTGTTTCTTGTCGTAGATCGGCGCGCGCCGCTGCACCACGTCTTGCAGCGCGGCGGCATCGAAGCTCTCGCCCGGCCGCGCGGCGCGCCAGACCTCTTCTGCAAGCGTCAGCGCAGCACGGCCGTCGCCGTCGGCCATCCGAATCAGCGAGGCGCGCGCGTCCGCATCGAGCGGCAACCTTTTGTTTTCGATCGTCTCGGCGCGGGCAAGAAGCTTTTCGACAGCCGCGCCGTCGAGCGACTTGAACACCAGGACGCGGGCGCGCGATAAAAGCGGCGCGATCAATTCAAACGAGGGATTCTCGGTCGTCGCGCCCACGAGCACGATGGTGCCGTCTTCCATCACCGGCAAGAAGGAATCCTGCTGCGCGCGATTGAAGCGGTGAATCTCGTCGACGAAGAGCAGCGTCCCCTGCCCGGTTTCGCGGCGCAGCCGCGCCGCGTCGAATACTTTCTTCAAATCCGCGATGCCGGAGAAGATCGCCGAGATTTGCTCAAAATAAAGTTCGGTTGCGTCCGCCAGAAGCCGCGCCACCGTGGTCTTGCCGGTGCCGGGCGGGCCCCAGAAGATCAGCGAGCCGAGCGAGCGCGTGTCGAGCATGCGGGTGAGCGCACCGTCGGGACCGAGCAAATGATCCTGGCCGACGACGTCGGCGAGCTGGTTCGGACGGAGCCTGTCGGCGAGCGGCCGCGGCGCATCGCGATCCAGGCCGCCGGCGGCGAACAGGCTTGGTTCCTTCGGCTTCGGACGCGAGCTCATCCGGAAAACATCACGGAGATCTGCTGGCCGCCACGCATCAGCGTGATGCGCCACTGCCGGCTTCCGGCGCTGGCGATGCGCTCGAGATCCCCTGGTTTGCCGATCTTCTCATTGTTGACGGAAACGATGATGTCGCCCTTCTGAAAGCCAATCGATTGCGCTTCCGAGCCGTCGGCCACGTCGGTGACGACGACGCCTTGGGCGTTCGGATCGAGCCGCAGCTCGTCGGCCAACGCCGGCGACAGGTTCGCCACGGTCGCGCCGAGGAACGGGGAACGGGCGCGGATCTCGACCTCCTCGCGCGGCGTATCGGGAAGGCTCTGCAAGGCGATCGGCACGACGATGACATGGCCTTGCCGGATGACGCCGATCTGCGCGGTACCGCCGAGCGGCTTGGTCGCGAAGCGATAATTGAACGCGGTCGGGTCGTCGACCTCGGTGCCGTCGACACTCGTAATGACGTCGCCGGTCTTGATGCCGGCATGCGCGGCGGGGCTGTCGGCGAGAACGCTGGCGACCAAGGCGCCGCTCGGTCGCTGCAGACCGAGACTATCGGCGATATCGGGCGTTACTTCCTGAAGCTTGGCGCCGAGCCACGGCCGCTGCACCGCGCCGCTGCCGCCTTCCGCCGAGGCGACCACCACGCGAACCATATTCGCGGGAATGGCGAAGCCGATGCCCTGCGACCCACCGGAGCGCGAATAGATCGCCGAATTCAGCCCGACCATCTGGCCGTTCATGTCGACGAGCGGACCGCCGGAATTTCCCGGGTTGATGGCGGCATCGGTCTGGATGAAGAATTGATAATCGCTGATGCCGACGTCGGTGCGCGCTACCGCCGAGACGATGCCGTGCGTCACGGTCTGGCCGACGCCGAACGGATCGCCGATCGCCAGCACCACGTCGCCCACCTGCAGGTCGTCCGAATTGGCGAAGGGCAACGTCGGAAAGCGCTCCTTGGCGCCCTTGACGCGCAAAACGGCAAGATCGCTGCGTTGATCTTTCAGCACGATATCGGCGGCGAATTCGCGCTTGTCGGAGAGCGCGACTTTCACTTCGCTAGCGCCTTCGATGACGTGATAGTTGGTAACGACGAGACCGGACGGATCGACGATGACGCCGGAGCCCAGCGAGCGTTCGACCTGCTGGCGCGGCACCACGCCGAAGAACTGGCGGAAAAATGGATCGGCCAAGAACGGATTGCTGTTCTCGACGACGCGCGCGGCGTAGACGTTCACCACCGCCGGCGCCACCCGTTTGACGATCGGCGCGAAAGACAACTGCAGCTGGGCCGGCGAGGTCGGGACGACGCGGTCCTGCGCGCCGGCGCCGTGCGCGCCAATCGCCAACAGCACGACCGCGACAGCCGTAATGGCCGGAAATTGCAAACGCGGCATGGAAAAACCCCGATTAATGCGCCCGGATATAGGCATCGGACCGAGGCCCTAGAAGGGCGACGCTGCCATCCCCCGTGATCGCAAACCAGAACTCTATTCGAGCATGATATGATCCGAAAACCGGCGACCGGTTTTCGGATCATGCTCTAGGCCGGTGCGGAAGCCTCGGCCTCGCTGCGACGCTCCTGTACCGGCCCGGAATCCTTGCCCTTGGCCTCGACGTCGCGGTCGACGAATTCGATGACCGCGACGGGAGCCGAATCGCCGTAACGGAAGCCGGCCTTGAGCACGCGGGTATAGCCGCCATTGCGGCTCTTGTAGCGCGGGCCGAGCACGTCAAACAGCTTCTTGACCATCGCGAGGTCGCGCATCTGCGCGATCGCCTGCCGCCGCGCGTGCAGGCCGCCGCGCTTGCCGAGCGTAACCAGCTTCTCAACGACCGGGCGCAAATCCTTCGCTTTCGGCAGCGTGGTGACGATCTGCTCGTGCTTGATCAGCGATGCGGCGAGATTCGCCAGCATCGATTTACGATGATCCGAGCGCCGGCTGAATTTTCGGTGGGTCTTTGCGTGACGCATGACGCGGTTCCTGCCATTCCCTCATTCGCCGTGGGTAGGTTTGACCCGGCCATCGACGACTTCTTTGCATCCAAAGACGCAGATGTCCGGCACAAGGCTTGCACTTGGGGCCGGCCATAGACCGGATCCGAGTGCCGGGCATGACGGCCTCAGTAATGATCCTCGAACCGCTTGGCCAGCTCTTCGATATTTTCCGGCGGCCAGCCCGGCACTTCCATGCCCAGATGCAGGCCCATCTGCACCAAGACTTCCTTGATCTCGTTGAGCGACTTTCTGCCGAAATTCGGCGTCCGCAGCATCTCGGCCTCGGTCTTCTGCACGAGGTCGCCGATATAGACGATGTTGTCGTTCTTCAGGCAATTGGCCGAACGCACCGAGAGTTCAAGCTCGTCGACTTTCTTGAGGAACGCCGGATTGAAGGCAAGATCGGGGATCGCCTCGTGCGTGGTCTCGCGCTTGGGCTCCTCGAAGTTCACGAACACGTTGAGCTGATCCTGCAGGATGCGCGCGGCATAGGCGAGCGCGTCTTCGGGGCTCACCGCGCCGTTGGTTTCGATCGATAGCGTGAGCTTGTCGTAATCGAGGATCTGCCCTTCGCGGGTGTTCTCGACCTTGTAGGAGACCTTGCGCACCGGCGAATAGAGACTGTCGACCGGAATAAGGCCGATCGGCGCATCCTCCGGACGGTTACGTTCAGACGGGACGTAGCCCTTGCCGGTATTCACCGTAAATTCCATGCGGATTTCTGCGCCTTCGTCGAGCGTGCACAGCACCAGGTCGGGGTTGAGCACAACGACGTCGCCGACGGTCTGGATGTCGCTGGCCATGACCGCTCCAGGGCCTTGTTTCTTCACCACCATGCGCTTGGGTCCGTCGCCCTGCATCTTGATGGCGATGTCCTTGATGTTGAGGACGATGTCGGTCACGTCCTCGCGCACGCCGGCAATGGAGGAAAACTCATGCAACACGCCGTCGATATGCACCGACTGGACGGCGGCACCTTGCAGCGACGACAGCAAGATGCGCCGCAACGCATTGCCGAGCGTCACGCCGAAGCCGCGTTCGAGCGGCTCGGCGACTACGGTCGCCGAACGGCGCGTGTCGGCACCGGCGCTGACCTGCAGCTTGTTGGGCCTGATCAGTTCCTGCCAATTCTTCTGAATCGTCACGTTATCACCCATCGCGTTGCGCGGCGCCAACGTCTCGCGCGCCCCACTCCGCTCCGCGGGGCCAAGATCAAGCGGCGGCAGATGTTCCATTTGTTCCATCGGCCGGATGTCCTATACCCGCCGCCGCTTGCGCGGACGGCAGCCATTGTGTGGGATCGGTGTTACGTCGCGGATCGAAGTGATGGTGAAGCCGGCCGCCTGCAACGAGCGCAGCGCCAATTCCCGCCCCGAACCGGGGCCGGCGACCTCGACTTCGAGCGTACGCATGCCGTGTTCTTGCGCCTTCTTCGCGGCGTCCTCGGCGGCGACCTGCGCCGCATAGGGCGTCGACTTACGCGAGCCCTTGAAACCCATCGTGCCCGCCGTCGACCAAGCAATTGTATTGCCTTGCACGTCGGTAATCGTGATCATGGTATTGTTGAACGTCGCGTTCACGTGCGCGACGCCCGAAGCGATATTCTTGCGTTCGCGTTTGCGAACGCGCGTGGCTTCCTTACCCATTCTGAACCCTTTCGCAGATCGGAGCCGGAGGCTCCGCTGCAGTCACGTCGTCTTGCTCCACGCGCTATTTCTTTTTGCCGGCGATCGCCTTGGCCGGCCCCTTGCGGGTCCGGGCATTGGTATGCGTGCGCTGGCCGCGGACCGGGAGACTGCGGCGGTGGCGCAGACCACGGTAGCAACCAAGATCCATCAGCCGCTTGATGTTCATGGCAACTTCACGCCGCAGGTCGCCTTCGACCATGTAGTCGCGGTCGATCACTTCGCGCAGCTGCAGCACTTCCTGGTCGGTCAATTGCGACACCCGGCGCGATTCCGGGATCGACACTTTGCCAAGGATCTCCTGAGCCTTGGCGCCGCCGATCCCATAGATGTATTGGAGCGCGATCACGATGCGCTTGTTGGTCGGTAGATTGACGCCCGCGATACGAGCCACGTCAGTTACTCCTTGCAGCAGCCTGGCCACGGACGATCCGTAGCGCTCGGCCGCTCTCCATCGGTTCCAATGTCACCCGAGAAGACCACAAACGTAAAAAGCCAGCGCCTGCCTGCCGCTCCGGCTTGGCATCGCTGCTCAATCTCCGACTGGATATTCTGGGCTTATTAATGGATTCCAAGCGCTTTCGTCAACCTCGGCTGGCATATTCTTGTATAAACTTGGTCAGCGGCGACGGCTCTTACCACCGCGCCCCCCGCCCACCAAGGATTTGAGCTTTGGCGGCCGTTTGCGCCGCGCCGGCGTGCTCGGTGCGGACTTTTTTCCTATTAACTTCTTTCCTGGGCGTCTAACCGGCCGCGATTTCAGTGATTGAGCTCTTCGCTTTTTTTTTTGCCGCCCGCGACCCTCGCCGCCGGCGGATCGGCCGGCAGCGCCTTATCGATCGCGACGGTCACATCCGGAACAGGCGCCATGCCGTTAACCGTGCGCAGCACACCCTGCTGCCGGTAATAGGCGATCAGCGGGGCGGTCTGCTCACGATAGGCCCTAAGCCGGTTGTGCAGCACTTCGGGGCTGTCGTCGTCGCGCAGTGTCTCGCCGCGCGCATTCATCTCGGCAATGCGGCTTTCGATGCGCCGCACCAGTGCGTCCTCGTCGACACGCAGCTCGATCACCGCGTCGAGTGCGAGCCCTCTCGTCTCCAGCATGCGGTCAAGCGCCACCGCCTGGGGCACGGTGCGCGGGAAGCCGTCGAGAATGAAGCCCTTGCGTGCATCGGGCTCTTCCATGCGCTGGCCGACGATGCCGACCACGACGTTATCGGGCACCAACCCCCCGCGCGCCATGATTTCCTGCACCTGACGGCCAATGGGCGTTCCCGCCTTCACGGCGGCGCGCAACATATCCCCGGTGGAGAGCTGGACAATGCCGTATTTGGCGACCAGCCGCAGGGCCTGCGTTCCCTTGCCAGCCCCCGGCGGGCCGAGCAGGATCAATCTCATCGACGGCGTCCCCTCAGTTTCGATCTTTTTATCAGGCCTTCGTACTGGTGCGCCAGCAGATAGCCCTGCACTTGCGCCACCGTATCCATGGTCACGCTGACGACGATAAGAAGCGACGTGCCGCCAAAATAGAATGGCACCGCCGCATATGAGATCAGGATCTCCGGAAACAGGCAAACTATCGCAAGATAGCCCGCGCCTATTACCGTGATTCGCGACAATACGTAATCGATGTATTCGGCCGTGCGTTCGCCGGGCCGGATGCCGGGGATGAAGCCGCCGTGCTTCTTCAGATTGTCGGCGGTCTCCGTCGGGTTGAACACGATCGCCGTGTAGAAGAAGGCGAAGAAGACAATCAGCCCGACATAAAGAATGAGGAAAAGCGGCCGCCCGTGGGCCAGCTGTGTCGTGATGACGGTGAGCCATCCCGGGCCTTGCCCGGCGGTGAAGTTGGCGATGGTCGTGGGCAATAGCAACAGCGACGACGCGAAGATCGGCGGGATCACACCCGACGTATTGAGCTTAAGCGGCAGATGCGAGGACTGGCCCTCGAACATGCGGTTGCCGACCTGGCGCTTCGGATACTGAATCAGCAGCCGGCGTTGCGCGCGCTCCATGAACACGATGAAGGTGATGACCACGATCACCATGAAAATCACGACGAGAATGAGCCCGGTGGACAGCGCGCCTTGGCGGCCAAGTTCGAGCGTGCCGGCAATGGCGGATGGCAATTGCGCGACAATACCCGACATGATGATGAGCGACGTGCCGTTGCCGATGCCGCGCTGGGTGATCTGCTCGCCAAGCCACATCAGGAAAATGGTGCCGCCGGTGAGCGTGATCACCGTCGAGATACGGAAGAACAGTCCGGGGTCGCTGACCACATGGCTCGCGCCTTCGAGGCCGACGGAAATGCCGTAGGCCTGGAATGCCGCCAGCACCACCGTCAGGTAGCGGGTGTACTGGTTGATCAGCTTGCGGCCCGCCTCGCCCTCTTTCTTGAGCTGTTCGAGGGTCGGCGACACGGTCGTCATCAGCTGGATGATGATCGACGCCGAGATGTAAGGCATGATGTTGAGCGCGAAGATCGCCATGCGATGGATGCCGCCGCCGGCGAACATGTTGAACATGCCCAAAATGCCGCCCTGCTGCGATTGGAAAATCTGGTCCCAGGCGTTCGGATCGATGCCGGGCAGCGGAATGTAAGTGCCGAGCCGGTAGACCAACAGCGCGCCGAGCGTAAACCAGATGCGCTTCTTCAGCTCTTCGGCTTTGGCCAGCGCGCCGAAGTTGAGATTGGCTGCCAATTGTTCTGCTGCAGAAACCATCCGCCAATGCTCCGTATGCGTCTTTGCCTATATGGCGACGCCCTATATAGGCCTCAGGCCGCCTGCTCGCTCGTCTCCGCCTTGGGCGCGAGAATTTCGACCGTGCCGCCGGCCTTTTCCACCGCAGCGACGGCCGATTTCGAGGCGCCGAAGACGGATAACGCCACTTTCGCCTTGATTTCACCTGCGCCGAGAAGCCGCACGCCATCCTTGGCGCGGCGCAAGATCCCCGCCTTGATCAGAGCCGCGGCGTCGATCTTGCCCGCCGCGTCGAGAAGTCCCGCATCGATCGCGGCTTGGATACGGCCGATATTCACCTCGTTCAGCTTACGCGCGAACATCGTATTTTTGAAACCGCGCTTGGGCAGGCGGCGATGCAGTGGCATCTGGCCGCCCTCAAAGCCTTTGATGCGGACGCCGGAGCGCGCGGTCTGGCCCTTGCCGCCGCGGCCGCCGGTCTTGCCTTTACCAGAGCCGATGCCGCGGCCGATACGCTTGCGCGTCTTGCGCGCGCCGGGACGGCCGGCGAGTTCGTGCAACTGCATGGGCTATTTCTCCACCACTTCGACGAGATGGGCGACCTTGGCGATCATGCCCCTGGTCGCCGGCGTATCGACCAGCTTGGCGACGCGGCCGATCTTGTTGAGCTTCAATCCGACGAGCGTCTGGCGCTGACGCATGTGACGGCGCGATGCGCTGCCAGTTTGCCGGACCGTGACCATTTTGCTTGCGTGTTTATCGGCGTTCATAACGCGCTCCGTCCTCAATCCGCCGCTGCTTCGGCATCGACGTCGCGGCGGCGCGCTTGCAGCGCCGAAACCTTGAGGTTACGGCGGGCGGCGACCGAGCGCGGCAAATCCTGGTGCTTGAGCGCGTCGAACGTGGCGCGCACGACATTATACGGATTGGACGTGCCAATCGACTTCGCCACGACGTCCTGCATGCCGAGCGTCTCGAAAACCGCGCGCATCGGACCGCCGGCAATGATGCCGGTGCCGGGAGGCGCGGCGCGCAGATAGACCCGGCCGGCGCCGTGGCGACCGGCAACATCATGATGCAGGGTGCGGCCTTCGCGCAGCGGCACGCGGGTCATCCCGCGCTTGGCCGCGTCGGTCGCCTTGCGGATCGCCTCCGGCACTTCGCGCGCCTTGCCGTGGCCGAAGCCGACCCGGCCTTTCTGATCGCCGACGACCACTAATGCGGCGAAGCCGAACCGACGGCCACCCTTCACGACCTTGGCGACACGATTGATGTGCACGAGCTTATCGACAAATTCGCTGTCGCGTTCTTCTCTTCGCTCGCGGGGTTCACGTGCCATTTCTGTGTGCCTTTATCGATTTAATTCTTTTGCCAACTCGTTTGCCGTTTTTCAGAAATTCAATCCACCCTCGCGGGCGGCCTCCGCCAAAGCCTTGACCCGGCCGTGATAGAGATAGCTGCCGCGATCGAACACAACTTCCTTGATGCCCTTCTCTTTGGCGCGTTCGGCGATGAGCTTACCCACCGCCTTCGCCGCATCGACGCTGGCACCGGTCTTAAGACCCTCGCGCGAGGTTTTTTCGATCGACGAAGCCGACGCCAGCGTGACGCCCTGATCGTCATCGATCACCTGTGCGTAGATGTGCTTCGACGAGCGGTACACGGAGAGCCGTTTGCGCTCGCCCGCCGCGCGGCGCAACGCGCCCCGCACGCGGCCCTGCCGCCGCATGATCCTATCGCTGAGCTTACTCATTGCGCGGCTCCGTCACTTCTTCTTGCCTTCCTTGCGGAAGATGCGTTCGTCGGCATATTTGATGCCCTTGCCCTTATAAGGCTCCGGCGGCCGATATTCCCGGATCTCGGCGGCAACCTGGCCGACCTTCTGCCGATCGCTGCCGGTGATGATGATTTCGACCGGCCGTGGCGTGGCGATCGTGATGCCTTCGGGGATCGGATAGATGATGTCGTGGCTGTAGCCGAGCGCGATCTGCAGGTTCTTGCCCTGCACCGCCGCGCGATAGCCGACGCCGTTGATTTCGAGCCGTTGCTCAAAACCCTTGCTGACACCGGAGATGAGATTGGCGATGAGCGTGCGCGACGTGCCCCACTGCGCGCGGGCGCGCTTGGTTTCGCCGCGCGGCTCGACCTTGATCAGGCCGCCCTCGAGCTTGGCCGCGACGTCGTCGTGCAGCACGACGGAAAGCGCGCCCTTGGGGCCTTTCACCTTCACGGTCTGGCCCTCGATATTGGCGGTGATTCCGGAGGGCACCGCGATCGCTTTTTTACCGACACGTGACATCAGAACACCGTGCAGAGAATTTCACCGCCGACATTGGCGTCGCGTGCGTCATGATCCGCCATGACGCCTTTCGGCGTCGAGACGATGGTGACGCCTAATCCGTTATTGATGCGCGGCATATTCTTGACCGACGTATAAACGCGGCGACCCGGCTTCGACACCCGCTCGATCTCGCGGATGACCGGCTCGCCGTCGAAATATTTCAGCTCGATTTCGATCTCCGAGTGGCCATCTTTCTCGACCACCGCATAACTGCGGATGTAGCCCTCGTTCTTGAGCACATCGAGCACGCTTTCGCGCAGTCGCGAATTGGGCGAGGTGACCTTCGACTTATTCCGCATCTGCGCATTGCGGATGCGGGACAGGAGATCGCCGAGTGGATCGTTCATGGGCATCGTGCGCTCCTGTCTACCAGCTCGACTTCACCAGGCCGGGGATCAGCCCCTTCGAGCCGAGCTCCCGCAGCGCGATGCGCGACAATTTATGCTTGCGGTAGAAGCCGCGCGGCCGGCCCGTCAATTCGCAGCGATTGCGGATACGGGTGGCGGACGAATTGCGCGGCAATTCGGCGAGCTTCAGCGTGGCGGCAAAACGCTCCTCAACCGGCTTCGACTTGTCGCGCGCGATCGCCTTGAGCCGCGACCGCCGGCCGGAATATTTCTTCGACATCCGGCGACGCCGGTTGTTTTTCTCGATCGAGCTCTTCTTCGCCATCTAGTTCTCCTCGGGTCCCGCGTTTGAGGCTTTCGGCCTCACTGCCGGAACGGAAAATTGAACGCCGTCAACAGCGCGCGCGCCTCGTCGTCATTGCGCGCGGTGGTGCAGACTGTGATGTCCATGCCCCAGATGTCGGCGGCCTTGTCGTAGTCGATCTCCGGAAACACGATGTGTTCTTTGATGCCGAGCGTATAGTTGCCGCGGCCGTCGAAGCTCTTTGGATTGAGCCCGCGGAAGTCCCGCACCCGCGGGAGCGCGATATTGATGAGCCGGTCGATGAACTCGTACATGCGCGCTTTGCGCAGCGTCACCTTGCAGCCAATCGCCTGGCCGGTCCGCAGCTTGTAGGTCGCGATCGATTTGCGCGCCTTGGTGACGACCGCCTTCTGACCGGCGATCAACGCGAGATCGGCGGCGGCGCCATCGACCTTTTTCTTGTCGGCGACGCCTTCGCCGATGCCCATATTGATGACGATCTTGTCGAGGGTCGGCACCTCGAAACGATTTTTGTAGCCGAACTGCTCGGCGAGCTTGGCGCGGATCGCGTCATCAAACTGAACCCTAAGGCGCGCCGGAACGCGCTGCTCGGGCTCGCGCGGCGCAGCCGGCTTTCCTGACTTGCCTGACTTGCCATCCGCGGCGGCCTTATCGGCGCGCGCCTGCTTGGCCGCCCTCTTGTCGTCCTTCTCGGCTTTGACGGCCTGTTCGGCGGTCAGCGCCCGCGGCGACTTGTCGGGTCTTTTCGCTTGCTTCTCGTCGGTATCAGCCATCGATCTCGACTCCCGAACGTCTGGCAAAGCGCACTTTCTTGCGATCGTCGCCCTTGCCGACGAATTTAAAACCGACGCGCGTCGGCTTGCCGTCCTTGGGATCGGCGAGCGCGACATTCGACAGGTGGATCGGCGCCTCCTTGGAGATGATGCCGCCCTCCTGCGAGGCGCTTTGACGCTGGTGACACTTGACGACGTTGACGCCGCGCACCAGCACGCGCTCGTCGTCGCGGTGCATTTCGATGACCTCGCCGGTGCGGCCTTTGTCGCGGCCCGCGATCACAATTACGTTGTCGCCCTTTTTGATCCGTGCCGCCATCACAGCACCTCCGGCGCAAGCGAAATGATCTTCATGTGGTTCTTCGCCCGCAGTTCGCGCGGGACGGGTCCGAAAATGCGGGTGCCGACCGGTTCGTTCTGAGGGGTCATCAGCACCGCCGCATTGCGATCGAAGCGGATGACCGAGCCGTCGGCGCGCTTGATGTCCTTGGAAATACGCACGATCACGGCCTTCATCACGTCACCCTTCTTGACGCGACCGCGCGGAATGGCCTCCTTCACCGAAACGACGATGACGTCGCCGATGGTGGCGTATTTACGCTTGGATCCGCCCAGCACCTTGATGCACATGACGCGGCGCGCGCCGGAATTGTCCGCCACGTCAAGATTGGTTTGCATCTGGATCATGGGTTACCCCACTCGTTCAATTCCGGTCGCATCACGTTTATGAAGCCTTCTTTTTTTCGCCGCGCACCACCGCCCAGCGCTTAAGCTTGGAAATCGGGCGATGCTCTTCGATCCACACCATGTCGCCGACTTTGAACTCGTTATTTTCGTCGTGCGCGTAGTACTTCTTCGACCGGCGAATGGTCTTCTTGAACATGGGATGGGTGAAGCGGCGCTCGACCTTCACCACCACCGTCTTCGCCTGCTTGTCGCTCACCACGACGCCCTGGAGGGTACGCTTTGGCATTTTGTTCCTCTTAACTCTTCGCCGCGGCGTGTTTCGCCGAACCTTGGTGCTTGGTCCGCGCGACGGTCTTCAGGCGTGCGATGTCGCGCCGCACTTCGCGCACGCGCGCGGTATTCTCCAATTGCCCGCTGGCGCGCTGGAAACGCAGGTTGAAGTGCTCCTTCTTGAGCTTGAGCACCTCGTCGTCGATCTGATCGATCGTCATTGCTCTAATATCGGCCGGTTTCATGTTGCGCGCCTACTCGCTGATCCGCTCGACGAAGCGGGTCTTGATCGGCAATTTGGCGGCGGCGAGCGCCAGCGCCTCCTTGGCGACTTCGATTGTCACGCCGTCGATCTCGAACAGAATGCGGCCCGGCTTCACGCGGGCGACCCACAGTTCCGGCGTACCCTTGCCGGAGCCCATGCGCACTTCGAGCGGCTTCTTCGATACCGGCACGTCCGGAAACATGCGGATCCAAACCCGGCCCGATCGTTTCATGTGGCGGGTGAGCGCACGCCGCGCCGCCTCGATCTGGCGCGCGGTGACGCGTTCCGGCTCGGTCGCCTTCAGGCCGTACTGGCCGAACGCGAGAGTGGCCGCACTCGTCGCCACGCCGTGGATGCGGCCTTTGTGCGCCTTCCGGAATTTCGTTCGCGTCGGTTGCAGCATGGCTTACGCCTCTATTCCCATTTGCTCGTTTACGCGGCGTCCCGCCGCGGCCGGCCTGCATCGCCTTCGGCCATTTTCTTGTCCTGCGCCATCGGGTCGTGCTCCATGATCTCACCCTTGAAGATCCAGACTTTCACGCCGCAGGTGCCGTAGGTGGTGAAAGCGGTGGCGACGCCGTAATCGACGTCGGCGCGCAGCGTATGCAGCGGCACGCGGCCTTCGCGGTACCATTCCATGCGCGCGATCTCGGCGCCGCCGAGCCGTCCCGAGCAGTTGATGCGGATACCGCCCGCTCCCAATCGCATCGCCGATTGCACGGCGCGCTTCATCGCGCGGCGGAACGCGACGCGGCGCTCGAGCTGCTGCGCGATCGATTCGGCGACCAGCTGGGCGTCGAGCTCCGGCTTTCGTATCTCGACGATGTTGATGACCACGTCGCTGTCGGTGAGTTCGGCGACCTTGCGGCGCAATTTCTCGATGTCGGCGCCCTTTTTGCCGATGACAACGCCGGGGCGGGCGGAGTGAATGGTGACGCGGCATTTCTTGTGCGGGCGCTCGATCACGATCTTGGACACCGCGGCCTGTTTCAGCTCGGCCATCAGCGATTTCCGGATTTTCATGTCCTCGTGCAGCAGCGCGCCGTAGCTCGCCTTGCCGGCATACCACCGCGAATCCCAGGTGCGGTTGATACCGAGACGAAGCCCGATCGGATTGACCTTTTGACCCATAGTTCTCTCCTCGCCGCCCTGCTCTACGCCTGCGCCTCGACTTCACGCACCACGATTGTGAGATGCGAGAACGGCTTGACTATCGCTCCGATCCGGCCACGCGCACGCGGCGAATGCCGCTTGATCACGATCGCCTTACCGACATGAGCCTCGACGACGACGAGATCGTCGACATCGAGGTCGTGATTGTTCTCGGCATTGGCGATCGCCGATTCCAGGCACTTGCGCACGTCACGCGCGATGCGCTTGCGCGAAAATTCGAGGTCGGCGAGCGCGGTCGCCACCTTCTTGCCGCGAATGAGCTGCGCCAACAGGTTCAGCTTCTGCGGACTTACCCGCAGCATGCGGGCAACCGCTTTCGCCTCGTTGTCGGACAGCGCGCGATCGCGCTTTTTCTTGCTCATCGAAGCTCTCCCGGCATCACGATGCCCCCGCCGCCGGCGCGGCAACCGGCGCAGCCGCCCCCTCGGCAGGAGCACCCGCCGACGAGCCGGTGCGCTTGGCCTTGCGATCCGACGAATGGCCGTAGAACGATCGGGTTGGCGCGAATTCGCCGAATTTGTGCCCGACCATTTCCTCGGTGACGATCACCGGGATGTGCTTCTGGCCGTTATAGACGCCGAACGTCAGCCCGACGAATTGCGGCAGGATGGTCGAACGCCGCGACCAGATGCGGATCATCTCGTGGCGTCCGGACGAGCGCGCGGCATCCGCCTTTTTCAGCAGATAGCCGTCGACAAACGGACCCTTCCAGACCGAACGCGTCATGATCGCTCCTACTTCTGCTTCTTGCGTGCGTGGCGGCTCATCATGATGAACTTCGCCGTGCTCTTGTTCTTGCGGGTTTTCTTGCCTCTGGTCGGCTTGCCCCACGGCGTCACCGGATGCCGGCCGCCACGCGTGCGTCCGCCGAGCGGATGATCGACGGGATTCATGGTCTCGCCGCGGACGTGGCCGCGTCGTCCCATCCAGCGGGTGCGTCCGGCCTTGCCGATCGAAACGTTCATATTGTCCGGATTCGACACCGCGCCGACGGTCGCGAGGCAACGGCCGTGAACGAGGCGCTGTTCGCCCGAATTCAATCGCAAGATCACGTATTCGCCGTCACGGCCGACGATCTGCGCATAGGCGCCGGCCGATCGTGCGACCTGACCGCCCTTGCCAATCTTCAGCTCAATGTTATGGACGATGGTGCCGACCGGAATATTGGCGATCGGCATGGCGTTGCCTGGCTTCACGTCGACATGTTCGCCGGCGACGATGCTGTCGCCAACGGCCAGCCGCTGCGGCGCCAGGATATAGGCGAGTTCGCCATCGTCGTACTTGACGAGCGCGATGAAGCCGGTGCGGTTCGGATCGTATTCAAGCCGCTCGACCTTGGCCGGCACGTCGAATTTGCGACGCTTGAAATCGATCATGCGGTAGGCCTGCTTATGGCCGCCGCCGCGATAGCGAATGGTGATCGAGCCGCTATTGTTGCGGCCGCCGCTCGAATTTTTGCCTTCGGTGAGCGCCTTGACCGGCTTGCCGGTGTAAAGGCCGCTGCGGTCGACCAGGACCAGCTGGCGCTGGCCTGGCGTAACCGGATTGTATGATTTGAGTGCCATCCCGCCGCTCCCTTACAGCCCGGTCGTGACGTCGATCTTCTGGCCCTCTTCGAGGGTCACGATCGCGCGCTTGGTGTCGGAGGTCTGGCCGTAGCGGCCCTTGAACACTTTCCACTTGCCGCGGCGGCGCAGCGTGTTGACGCTCTTGACCTTGACGTCGAACAGCTTCTCGACCGCTTCCTTGATCTGCGGCTTCGTCGCCGTCATGGCGACCTTGAATACGACCTTGTTGAACTCGGACGCATTGGTCGCCTTCTCGGTGATGAGCGGCGCGACGATGATATCATAATGGCGCGGATCGGTGGTGGTCATTTGAATCGCGCCTCCAGGGCGTCGAGCGCGGCGCGGGTCAGTACGAGCTTTCGCCGCCGCATGATGTCGTAGACATTGATGCCGGCGACCGGCAGCACGTCGATATTCGGGATATTGCGCGCCGCAGTGCGCACGTCGGCCGCGACCTCGGCGCCGTCGATGAACAGCGCGTTGGAAACGCCGAGCTTGTCGCAATGGCCGCGCAACGCCTTGGTCTTACCTTCCTTCACGCTCAGAGCGTCGATGACTATGATGCCGCCGTCTTTTGCTTTGGCCGAGAGCGCATGCCGGAGCGCGAGAGCGCGCACTTTCTTCGGCAGCCCGATTTCGTGACTGCGCGTGTGCGGGCCGAACGAGCGGCCGCCGCCACGGAAAAGATTGACGCGCGCCGAGCCGTGACGGGCCGAGCCGGTGCCCTTCTGGCGGTACATCTTCTTGCCGGTGCGGTGGATATCCGCGCGGTTCTTCACTTCGTGAGTGCCGCTTTGGCGCTTCGCCAGCTGCCAAACCACGCAGCGGTGGATGAGATCGGTGCGCGGTTCGAGGCCGAATATGGCGTCGGACAAAGTGACCGATCCGGCCTTCTTGCCCTCGAGAGTGGTGACTTGAAGCTCCATATCACGCACCCTCGCCTGCTTGGCCGACCGCAACCGGCGCCTGAGACGCATTGTCGGCAAGCTTGAACTTGCCGGGCTTTGGCACGCCGTCCGGCAGCCTCTTCTTCACTGCATCGCGCACCGTGATCCAGCCGCCCTTGACACCGGGCACGGCGCCTTCGACCAGGATCAAGCCGCGCGCCACGTCGGTCTGCCGAACTTTGAGATTGAGCGTCGTCACTCGATCGACGCCGAGATGGCCGGGCATCTTCTTGTTCTTGAACGTCTTGCCGGGATCCTGGCGACCGCCGGTCGAGCCGATCGAGCGGTGCGAGATCGACACGCCGTGGCTTGCGCGCAAGCCGGCGAAATTCCAGCGTTTCATGCCGCCAGCCCAGCCCTTGCCAGTCGAGGTGCCGGTGACATCGACATATTGACCGACGACGAAGTGATCGGCGGTGATTTCGGCGCCGACCGGAATGAGAGCGTCAGCGTCGACGCGAAACTCGGCGAGCTTGCGCTTGGGCTCGACCTTGGCGACGGCGAAATGGCCACGGTCCGCCCGAGTGGTGCTCTGCACCTTGCGTGCGCCGGCGCCGAGCTGCAGCGCAACGTAGCCGTTTTTTTCCTTGGTGCGATGACCGACGACCTGGCAATTGCCGAGCCGCAACACCGTCACCGGCACATGCTCGCCGGTCTCGGTGAAGAGACGCATCATCCCAACTTTCTGCGCGAGCACCCCGGAACGCATTGTTGTTCTCCACGCCTTAGAGCTTGATCTCGACGTCGACACCGGCGGCGAGATCGAGCTTCATCAGCGCATCTACGGTCTGCGGCGTCGGGTCGACGATGTCGAGCAGACGCTTGTGCGTGCGCATTTCGAATTGTTCCCGGCTTTTCTTGTCGATGTGCGGCGAACGATTGACCGTGAATTTCTCGATCTTGGTCGGCAGCGGGATCGGGCCACGGACCTGCGCGCCGGTGCGCTTGGCCGTGTTGACGATCTCCCGCGTCGATGCATCGAGGATGCGGTGAT
Source organism: uncultured Alphaproteobacteria bacterium (assembly GCA_963775515.1). Classification (GTDB taxonomy): domain Bacteria; phylum Pseudomonadota; class Alphaproteobacteria; order Rhizobiales; family Xanthobacteraceae; genus BOG-931. The sequence goes on from CAVZIQ010000005.1 coordinate 641,111, forward strand.
CGAACGCCTTGAGCCGGATGCGTATATTCTGGCCGTTCATGGTGCCGTCTTTCTGCCTGTCATCGTCCGCGCAGGCGGCCGATCCAGTAAGCGCAAGTCCTTCAAATTCACCCGCGACGCCGCGGATACCGGGTCCCCCGCATTCGCGGGGGACGACAGTTCGTTGTCCTTACTCGATTATGCTCGCCACCACGCCGGCGCCGACGGTGCGGCCACCCTCGCGAATGGCGAAACGCAGCTTCTCTTCCATGGCGATCGGCACGATCAGCGTCACTTCCATGGCGATATTGTCGCCGGGCATCACCATCTCGGTGCCTTCCGGCAGCGTCACCACGCCGGTCACGTCGGTGGTGCGGAAATAGAATTGTGGCCGGTAATTGGTGAAGAACGGCGTGTGGCGGCCGCCCTCTTCCTTGGTGAGGATGTAGGCCTCGGCCTTGAACTTGGTGTGCGGCTTGACCGAACCCGGCTTGCAGAGAACTTGGCCGCGCTCGACCTCTTCGCGCTTGGTGCCACGCAACAGACATCCGACGTTGTCGCCCGCCTCGCCCTGGTCGAGCAGCTTGCGGAACATTTCGACGCCGGTGACGACGGTCTTCACAGTCGGCTTGATGCCGACGATCTCGACTTCTTCGCCGACCTTGATGATGCCGCGCTCGATACGGCCGGTGCAGACGGTGCCGCGGCCCGAGATCGAGAACACGTCTTCGACCGGCATCAGGAAAGGCTGATCCTTCGGACGCTCCGGCTGCGGGATGTTGGCGTCGACCGCCTTCATCAGCTCCAGAATCGCGTCATGGCCGAGCTTCGGATCCTTGCCCTCGAGCGCCATCAGCGCTGAGCCCTTGATGATCGGAATCTTGTCGCCGGGGAAATTGTACTTCGACAGGAGCTCGCGCACTTCGAGCTCGACCAGTTCGAGGAGCTCGGGGTCGTCGACCATGTCGACCTTGTTGAGGAACACGACCAGCGCCGGCACGCCGACCTGGCGGGCGAGCAGAATATGCTCGCGCGTTTGCGGCATCGGGCCGTCAGCCGCGCTGACGACGAGGATGGCGCCATCCATCTGCGCAGCGCCGGTGATCATGTTCTTGACGTAGTCGGCATGCCCAGGGCAGTCGACATGCGCGTAGTGGCGCTTCTCGGTCTCGTACTCGACATGCGCTGTCGCGATCGTGATGCCGCGCGCTTTCTCTTCCGGCGCTTTGTCGATCTGGTCGTAAGCGGTGTAAGTCGCACCACCGGTTTCCGCCAATACCTTGGTGATCGCTGCGGTCAACGACGTCTTGCCGTGATCGACGTGACCAATTGTGCCGATATTGCAATGCGGCTTGGTGCGCTGGAATTTTTCCTTGGCCATGGGGACTCTCCGTTCGGGTCTCTCTAATCCTTGTGAATTTTCGTCAGGCGAACTTGGCCTGAACCTCTTCGGCGATGGCTTTCGGCACTTCTGCGTAGTGGTCGAACTGCATCGTGAACGTGGCGCGCCCCTGCGACATGGAGCGCAGGTTGTTGACGTAGGAGAACATGTTGGCGAGCGGCACCATCGCATTGATGACGTTGGCATTGCCGCGCATGTCCTGGCCCTGAATCTGGCCGCGGCGCGAATTGAGGTCGCCGATGACGGAGCCGGTATAGTCCTCCGGCGTCACCACCTCGACCTTCATGATCGGTTCAAGCAGCGCGGGGCCGCCCTTTTGCAGGGCCTCGCGCATCGCCGCGCGCGCGCAAATTTCGAACGCCATCGCCGATGAATCGACGTCGTGCGAGGCGCCGTCGATAAGGCTGACTTTGATATCGACCACCGGGAATCCGGCGAGGACGCCTGAGCCCAACGAGCCTTCGAGACCTTTCTCGACGGCCGGGAAGAACTCGCGCGGCACCGTGCCGCCGACAATCTCGTTCTCGAACACAAACCCGGCACCCGGCTCGCTCGGCTCGGCGACGATCTTGATGCGCGCAAACTGGCCGTGACCGCCGGTCTGTTTCTTGTGCGTATAGTCGACGGTGGCCGACCGGGTAATCCTTTCGCGGTAGGCGACTTGAGGCGCACCGATATTGGCGTCGACTTTGTACGTGCGCTTGAGAATGTCGACCTTGATGTCGAGGTGCAGTTCGCCCATGCCCTTAATAATGGTCTGGCCGGATTCCTGATCGGTGTGGACACGAAACGAGGGATCTTCAGCCACGAGCTTGGCCAGCGCCACGCCGAGCTTTTCCTGGTCGGCTTTCGATTTCGGCTCGATCGCGATCTCGATGACCGGATCGGGGAATTCCATTTTTTCCAGGATCACCGGTTTCTGCGGATCGCACAGCGTGTCGCCGGTGCGGACCTCTTTGAGGCCGGCCAAGGCGACGATGTCGCCGGCGAAAGCTTCCTTGATGTCTTCGCGGTTGTTGGCATGCATGAGCAGCATGCGGCCGACACGCTCCTTGCGGTCCTTGGTCGAATTCATCACCCCGGTCGAGCTCTCGAGCTTGCCGGAATAGATGCGGCAGAAGGTGATGGTGCCGACGAACGGATCGTCCATGATCTTAAAGGCAAGGAGCGCCATCGGCTCGGCATCCGATGCCTTGCGCTCGACTTCGTTGCCCTTGAGATCGACGCCCTTCACCGGCGGAACGTCGACCGGCGACGGCAAATAATCGACGACGGCATCGAGCAGCGGCTGCACGCCCTTGTTTTTGAAAGCGGAGCCGCACAGCACCGGGAAGAACGCGCTGGAAATAGTGGCTTTGCGGATGAGCCGCTTGAGCGTGGCAACGTCGGGCTCTTTGCCTTCGAGGTAGGCGGTCATCGCGTCGTCGTCGAGTTCGACGGCGGCTTCGATCAGCTTCTCGCGATACTCCTTGGCCTGATCGAGGAGATCGGCCGGAATTTCGATGTCGTGATATTTCGCGCCGAGCGTCTCTTCGTCCCACACCACCCCGACCATGCGAACGAGATCGATAATTCCCTTGAACTGGTTCTCGGCGCCGATCGGGAGCTGGATTGCCACCGGCTTGGCGCCGAGGCGATCGACAATATCCTTCAGGCACTGGAAGTAATCCGCGCCGGTTTTGTCCATTTTGTTGCAGAAAACGATGCGCGGCACGTTATAGCGGTCGCCCTGACGCCACACCGTCTCGGTCTGCGGCTCGACGCCTTGATTGGAATCGAGCACGCATACCGCGCCGTCGAGAACGCGCAAGCTGCGTTCCACTTCGATCGTGAAATCGACGTGGCCGGGCGTGTCGATGATGTTCAGCCGCTTGCCGTTCCACTGCGCGGTCGTCGCAGCCGAGGTGATGGTGATGCCCCGCTCCTGCTCCTGCTCCATCCAGTCCATGGTCGCGGCGCCTTCGTGCACCTCGCCCATCTTGTGGCTCTTGCCGGTGTAATAGAGGACGCGCTCGGTTGTCGTGGTCTTGCCGGCATCGATGTGGGCCATGATGCCGAAGTTGCGATAGTCCTCGATCGGATTTGTGCGGGGCATTTTGGGGGTCCTTCGCTGTTGCCGTTACCAGCGATAGTGCGAGAACGCGCGGTTGGCTTCCGCCATCCGGTGCGTGTCTTCGCGCTTCTTTACGGCGTTCCCCCTGTTATTCGAGGCGTCGAGAAGCTCCGCGGAGAGCCGCTCGGTCATCGTTTTTTCATTGCGTTCGCGCGCGGCGGAAATGATCCAGCGGATACCGAGCGCCTGGCGCCGCGAGGTGCGCACTTCGACCGGCACCTGATAGGTGGCGCCGCCGACGCGCCGCGAGCGAACTTCGATCGACGGCATGACGTTATCGAGCGCCTGCTGGAATACGCTGACCGGGTTGCCCCGGGTCTTGCCCTCGATGATGTCGAGCGCGCCATAAACGATATTCTCGGCGACCGACTTCTTGCCGGCGTGCATCACCGAGTTCATGAATTTCGTGACCACGACGTTCCCGAATTTCGGGTCCGGCAGGATCTCGCGTTTATCTGCCCTGTGGCGGCGGGACATCTCGTAATTTCCTTCGTCTCACGTTCCTTAATGACGCAAAACGACCCATTATTTGGGTCGCTTTGCTCCGTATTTCGATCGCCGCTGTTTGCGGTTTTTCACGCCCTGCGTATCGAGTACGCCGCGCAGGATGTGGTAGCGCACGCCGGGCAGATCTTTGACGCGGCCGCCGCGGATCATCACCACCGAATGCTCCTGCAGGTTATGGCCCTCACCGGGGATATAACCGATGACTTCAAAACCGTTGGTCAGCCGGACCTTGGCGACCTTGCGCAGCGCCGAGTTCGGCTTCTTCGGCGTCGTGGTGTAGACGCGGGTGCAAACGCCGCGCTTTTGCGGGCTTTGCTGCAAAGCCGGCACCTTCTTCTTCGCGTGCTGCGCGACCCGCGGCTTGCGAATGAGCTGGTTGATCGTCGGCATCCGTTACGTCGCTCCTCGTCGTCGTCCACTTCGTCGCATTGCACGAATCCATCCACGCAAAACCAAACCGCACCATCCGCTTCCCGGCGCGGAAGGGCGCTTGGCCTTCGCAGAGGACCACGATGCGAACGCGGTCTTGCCCAATAATCTGACTTTCCGAAGTCAGAGACAGCGTTTGAGCTTCCTTCGTCGAGGCGTCACGCTGTGTCCCTTGGCCCAAGAAGTGCCAACAAAGCTATCACGTTCAATAGCTTACAAGGGGACCCGGCAGGGCCGTTCCGACGGGCGAAGCTCACCGCCTGCCGTAAAGTGGGCGGTATGTATCGGCGCTACCGTCCCAAGTCAAGCCGATATGGGCATAAAAGTGCGGTGGCGCAAGCACATCTGCGACATTTGCCGGCAACCAATCAGCCCGGCTCCATGCCTTTAGCACGGATCATGCGCACCGCCTCCGCGGTCCGCATGAAATCGATAAATCCGCGCGCCGCCGCGGAGTCGAGGGCGCCGGCGGCGAGCCCGGCGGCATAGACGATGACGTTTTGCAATTCGCTCGGCAGCGGACCGACGAGTTCGGCCCCTTTAACCGGCAGAATAGCGACGATCTGCTGCATGCCGATCTCGGCCTCGCCCGCGGCGACAAGCTCGGCGACGGGAGCGCTCGTTAACTTCGTCTTCGGCTTCATGGCCGCCGCGATGCCGAGCCGCTCCAGCAATGCCGCGATATAGGCGCCGCTGGGGCCGTCGCTATAGGCGATCGACTGCGCCGCCAGCAGCGAGCGTTTGAATGCAGCTACGGTGTCGATAGCGGGCTTGGGCGCGCCGGCGCGCACCGTCACGCCTACAGCGGAACGGGTCACGTCGGCGGTGGCGCTACCGCTGATTTTTCCGGCCCGCACCAGCGCATCGAGTTCCGGCCGCGGCAACAGCGCAATGTCGAACGGCGCGCCTCCTTCGATTTCTTTCTGCAACACCGATGTCAGGCGGAATTCGATCTCGACTTTGACGGCGCCGGTGCGCTCGAACAGCGGCACAATGTCGACCATGAGCGAGCGCATGGCGCCGCCGCAGAGGATTTTGATGGATTTTGCGGCTGACATTCAGAATGACGGTTTTAGTCACAGTAAAAAGGGCCGCCCACCGGGCGGCCCTCGATTTCGTCACACGGAGCGTTACTCCGCCGCAGGCAGTGCCGCCGGTTCGGCGGCCGCCTCGGCTTTGACCGCCGCCTCCTTCTCGCGCTCGGCGAGAATGAGGGCATCGCGCTTGGTCGCGACTTCGCGGATCTTGTTCATCATGGCGCCGGTTCCCGCCGGGATCAGGCGGCCCACGATGACATTTTCCTTCAAGCCGTCGAGCGTATCGGCTTTGCCATTGACCGCGGCTTCCGTGAGCACGCGCGTCGTCTCCTGGAACGACGCCGCCGAGATGAACGACCGCGTCTGCAGCGAGGCCTTGGTGATGCCAAGCAGCACCGGATGCGCGGTCGCCGGCTTCTTGCCTTCCGCCACGAAACGCGCATTGACCTCATCGAACTCAGTCTTGTCGACCTGTTCGCCCTGGATGAGATCCGTTTCACCGGAATTGACGATCTCGACCTTCTGCAGCATCTGACGGACGATCACTTCGATGTGCTTGTCGTTGATGGCGACGCCCTGCAGCCGATAGACGTCCTGGATCTCGTTGACGAGGTAGCCGGCAAGCTCCTCGACGCCCTTGATCGCCAGGATGTCGTGCGGCGCCGGGTTGCCTTCGACGATGAAGTCGCCCTTCTCGATCACGTCGCCGTCCTGCAAGTGAATGTGCTTGCCCTTGGCGACGAGATACTCCCTGGGCTCCTCATCCTTGCCGGTCGGCTCAATGGTGATGCGCCGCTTGTTCTTGTAGTCCCGGCCGAAGCGCACCGTCCCGGAGATTTCCGCAATGACAGCGGATTCCTTGGGGCGACGAGCCTCGAACAGTTCCGCGACGCGCGGCAGACCGCCGGTGATGTCGCGCGTCTTGGCGCTCTCCGTCGGGATACGCGCGATAACGTCGCCCGCGCCCACCGTGCTGCCGGGATCGACCGAGATGATGGCATCCACCGCCAGCAGATAGCGGGCTTCGCCGCCGCGGCTGAGTTTCAGAAGCTTGCCATCCTTGCCCTTGATCACCAGCGCCGGACGCAGATCCTGTTGGCCGCGGGCGGAGCCCGAACGCCAATCGATGACCACGCGCTTGGCGATGCCGGTCGACTCGTCGAGCGTTTCCGTCAGCGACTGACCGTCAACGAGATCCTCATAGCCGACGATGCCGTCGAGCTCGGTGAGGATCGGGCGGGTGTACGGATCCCATTCGGCGATGCGCTGACCGCGCTTGATGTGCTCGCCGTCAGTGACTTTCAGCCGCGCGCCGTATTGGATGCGGTGCACGGCGCGTTCGGTGCCGTCGGGGTCGAGCACGGCCACGATCAGATTGCGGTTCATCGCAATCACATCGCCGTCCGAATTGCGGGCGACGTTCAGGTTCTTGATCTTCACCGTGCCTTCGAAGTTCAACTCGACAAACGACTGCTCCGAAATCTGCGCAGCGCCGCCGATGTGGAACGTGCGCATGGTGAGCTGCGTGCCCGGCTCGCCGATCGATTGCGCTGCGATGACGCCCACCGCCTCGCCCATATTGACCGGAGTGCCGCGGGCGAGATCGCGCCCGTAGCACATGCCGCAGCAGCCGCTCGTCGTCTCGCAGGTCAACACCGAACGGATCTTCACTTCCTGCACGCCGGCATTGACCAAGCGCTCGACGTGCTGCTCCTCGAGCAGTGTCGCATTCGGCACCAGCATTTCGTTGCTCGTCGGATCGCGCACATCCTCGGCCGTAGTGCGGCCGAGGATGCGGCTCGCCAGCGAGGCGACGACCGTACCGGCGTCGATGATGGCCCGCACCTTGATGCCGCGCGTCGTGCCGCAGTCGACGTCGGTGATGATGCAGTCCTGCGCCACGTCGACGAGACGTCGCGTCAGATAGCCGGAGTTCGCCGTCTTCAGCGCGGTGTCGGCGAGACCCTTGCGGGCGCCGTGCGTCGAGTTGAAGTACTCGAGCACCGAGAGACCTTCCTTGAAGTTGGAGATAATCGGACTCTCGATGATTTCACCGGACGGCTTGGCCATCAGGCCGCGCATGCCGGCGAGCTGGCGCATCTGCGCCGGCGAACCGCGCGCACCGGAATGAGCCATCATGTAGATCGAGTTGACCTGAGCCTCCTGGCCCTTATCGCCGGACGGCCGCGCGGTTGAGATCTCCTTCATCATCGCTTCCGCGATTTCTTCGGTGCACTTCGACCAGGCGTCGACGACCTTGTTGTATTTCTCGCCCTGCGTGATCAGGCCGTCATTGTATTGCTGTTCGAATTCCTTGACGAGATCGCGAGTCTTTTCGACGCTCGCCTTCTTGGAGCGCGGCACCACCATGTCGTCCTTGCCGAACGAGATGCCGGCCTTGAAGGCGTGATGGAAGCCCAGCGCCATGACGCGGTCGCAGAAGATCACCGTCTCCTTCTGGCCGCAGTGGCGATAGACCGTATCGATCATGCCGGAGATTTCACGCTTCGTCATCAGCTTGTTGACGAGGTCGAACGGAGTCTTGGCGAGCTTCGGCAGCACCGAGCCGAGAATGACACGGCCCGGCGTCGTGTCGTACCAGCGCGTCACCGGCTTGCCGTCCGCGTCGAGGCCTTCCCAGCGGTATTTGATCCGCGAATGCAGACTGACGACCTTCTCGTGCAAGGCGAGGTCGATCTCGGCCGTGTCGCCGAACAGCTTGGGCCTGTCGCCATCCGCGGCGTCGCGAATGATCGAAAGGTAATACAGGCCCAGCACGATATCCTGCGACGGCACGATGATCGGCGCGCCGTTGGCGGGATGCAGGATGTTGTTGGTCGACATCATCAGGACGCGCGCTTCGAGCTGCGCCTCGAGCGACAGCGGCACGTGCACCGCCATCTGGTCGCCGTCGAAGTCGGCATTGAACGCCGCGCAAACCAGCGGATGGAGCTGGATCGCCTTGCCTTCGATCAGCACCGGCTCGAACGCCTGGATGCCGAGCCGATGCAGCGTCGGGGCGCGGTTGAGCAGCACCGGATGCTCGCGAATGACCTCGTCGAGAATGTCCCAAACCTCGGGCTTCTCCTTCTCGACAAGCTTTTTCGCCTGCTTCACCGTGGTCGACAGGCCCTTGGCGTCGAGCCGCGAATAGATGAACGGCTTGAACAATTCGAGCGCCATCTTCTTCGGCAGCCCACACTGATGCAGCTTCAGCTCCGGGCCGACCACGATCACTGAACGGCCGGAATAGTCGACGCGCTTGCCGAGCAGGTTCTGCCGGAACCGGCCCTGCTTGCCCTTGAGCATGTCGGCGAGCGACTTCAACGGACGCTTGTTGGCGCCGGTGATGACGCGACCGCGGCGGCCGTTGTCGAACAACGCGTCGACCGCTTCCTGCAGCATCCGCTTTTCGTTGCGAATGATGATATCCGGCGCGCGCAGCTCGATCAGCCGCTTCAAACGATTGTTGCGGTTGATGACACGGCGATAGAGGTCGTTGAGGTCGGACGTGGCGAAGCGCCCGCCGTCGAGCGGCACCAGCGGCCGCAGGTCGGGCGGGATCACCGGCACGTGCGTCAGGATCATCCATTCCGGCTTGTTCTTGGACTGGGTGAACGCCTCGATCAGCTTAAGCCTTTTGGCAAGCTTCTTCGGCTTGAGCTCGGACGTCGATTCGATGATCTCCTGGCGCAGATCCGCCGCCATCTTCTCGAGATCGAGCGCTTTGAGCATTTCGCGGATTGCTTCGGCGCCGATCATGGCGGTGAAGCTGTCGGCGCCGAATTCGTCCTGCGCCTTGACGTAATCGTCCTCGCTCAGAAGCTGCCGGTCCTTGAGCGGGGTGAGGCCCGGCTCCAGCACGACGTAATGCTCGAAATACAGAATGCGCTCGAGATCCTTGAGCGTCATGTCGAGCAAGAGTCCGATCCGGCTCGGCAGTGACTTTAAGAACCAGATATGCGCCACCGGTGCCGCCAATTCGATATGGCCCATGCGCTCGCGGCGCACTCGCGACAGCGTCACTTCGACCGAGCATTTCTCGCAGATGATACCCTTGTACTTCATGCGCTTGTACTTGCCGCACAAGCACTCGTAATCCTTGATCGGACCAAAGATGCGCGCGCAGAACAGGCCGTCGCGTTCCGGCTTGAAGGTGCGGTAATTGATAGTCTCGGGCTTTTTGATCTCACCGTAGGACCAGGACAGAATCTTATCCGGGCTCGCGATCGAAATCCGGATCTGGTCGAAGACCTGAGCCGGCACCTGCGGGCTGAAAAGATTCATAAGTTCTTGGTTCATCGTGCTCTCCGCTTGCCGACGATGTCGGCCGCTATCTCTATCTCTGCCTCGTCATGGCCGGTTTGGCCGGCCATGACGCCTGAACAGGCACTATCCACGGATCGTGCTACTCGGCCGCCTCGGACATCGGGCCGCCGTCGCCGCGCTGTTGCTTGGAATTGTACAGGTCGACGTTCAATCCGAGCGAGCGCATTTCCTTGACCAGCACGTTGAACGATTCCGGAATGCCGGACTCGAACAAGTCGTCGCCGCGGACGATCGATTCGTAGACCTTGGTGCGTCCGGCGACGTCGTCGGACTTCACCGTCAGCATTTCCTGCAACGTGTAGGCGGCGCCGTAGGCTTCGAGAGCCCACACTTCCATTTCGCCGAAACGCTGGCCGCCGAACTGCGCCTTGCCGCCGAGCGGTTGCTGGGTGACGAGGCTGTACGGGCCGATCGACCGGGCATGGATCTTGTCGTCGACCAGATGGTGCAGCTTGAGCATGTAGATGTAGCCGACGGTCACCCTGCGATCGAACGTGTCGCCGGTGCGCCCGTCATAGAGCGTCACCTGCCCGGAATGATCGAGACCGGCGAGATCGAGCATATGCTCGATGTCGGCCTCCTTGGCGCCGTCGAAGACCGGCGTCGAGATCGGCACACCGTGACGCAGGTTGGCGCCGAGCTCCATCAGACCCTTCTCGTCAAGCGACTTGATGGTCTCGTCCTCGCCGTAGATTTTACGCAGCAGCTCCCGCAGCGGCTTGGGATCGCGTTTGCCCTGATAGGAATCGACGGCGTTTCCGATCTTGAT
>CAVZIQ010000006.1:0-515523 GCA_963775515.1 uncultured Alphaproteobacteria bacterium
ACCGTATCCCGATCTTCAGCCGCTTCCACCCGGTCAAGCCGCGAGGAACAAGCGGTATTCCGCCCGCAGACGAGCCGCCATCCAGGTGTCGCGGGCAGGGGTGCGGCAGAAAATCAATGGATGAGCCGAACGGGACGTGGTGTCTGCCGCTGTCCTGTGCCTTTGCGGCCCCTGGGATCAGTGTGTAAACGTGTACTTCGCGGCCATCGCGGCCGGGTCCCACGTGGCGGGCGTAGGGTCCGTCCCCGCGCTCGGGAGCGTCACCGGCCTGGCCTGGACGACGCAAACCGGCTCGCCCCCGTGGCGGTACTTGCCCAGCACCCACTCCACGTCGACTGGGTAGCCGTAATGCCGTTCGACCGCCAGCACCGCGTCGACCACGGCCGCGACCTGCTCGTCGTCCAGTACCCGGCGATCGACGAGCCGGGCCGGCATGTCGGTCTCGACGACACGGCCGGCGGCGTGGTCGAACGCCGAAATAACTTTTTTGGTCGCCACCCGGTAACAAAGGGTGCGCCCATCGGCCTTGCCGACCTCGACATGGTCCGGCGTGACCAGCCCCATCACCACCGCCTCGCCCCAGCCCCAGTTGGTCTCGATGACCACGCGGTCGGTCTTCCCCGTAACTGGGCTAGCAGAGAACGCCACCCCAGAGGCCTGGGCGTGGATCAGCTCGAGGACGCCGACGGCCATCGGCATGTCCCGGTGGTGCAGGCCGGCCCGCAGCCGGTAGGCGACCGCGCGAGCGCTGAACAGGCTAGCCCAGCAACGGCGTACCGCCTCGAGCACCTGATCACCACCGCACACCCCGAGGTAGGTATCGAAGATCCCGGCGAAACTGGCCGTCGCCGAGTCCTCGCCGATCGCCGAACTGCGCACCGCCACCGGGACGTTGACGCCAAGACACCGGAAGCTCAGTTCCTCGTACGCGCCCGCGATCGCTCCGGCCAGGTCCGCGCCCATCTCCCGGCTGGTCAGCTCGGCCTGCGCTGCCTGTGCGGCGGTCTCGATCCCGGCGGCCCCGGCGTCGGGATCGAGCCCGCCCAGTGCTGCGCCGATGACCTCGTCCAGACCCGTCTTCGCGCAATGCCGCCGGTAAGCGTCGGCCGTAACGGCGAATCCCTGCGGCACTCTCACGCCGAGCGGCGGCAGCTCGGCCAGCCTGCCCATCTTGGCCCCGCAGGCCCGGATCGCCTGCTGCGGGTCAATCGCGTCCAGCCAGGCAATGGCGTCGGGCACCAGCTAGCCGCCCTCCTGCCAGGCCGGGGCGGGCGGCACGCCGCCCGGCAGCGCGGCAGCGGGCCGCAGCACGGTCACCTCGCCACTGGTGCCGTTTACTTCCACCTCGTCTCCATCGGCGATGAGCAGCGTCGCCAGCCCGACACCGGTCACCGTGGGGACCCGGTACTCGCGCCCGACGATGGCGGCGTGCGACAAGGTGCCGCCGCCGTCACATACGCAGGCGGCGATCTTGGCGAAGGCCGGGGTCCAGTTCGGCGAGGTAGATCTCGCACACCAGCACCTCGCCCGGGCTGAGCCGGTGCAGCCCGCCGGGGTCGTGCAGGACCCGTGCGATCCCCCGCCCGACGCCCTTCGAGGCCGGCACCCCGGTCAGGACCTTAGCCTGGCCGCCCGAGTCCGCCGCGGCCACCGCCCGCAGGAAGTGGCTGTTCAGCCCGAAGATTTCGATCAGGATCGGGTCGTTGACCGACTCCGGGATGGTGCCGACCACCTTGGGCAGCGAGGGCCGCCGCCGCAGCCAGTAGTCGAAGTACTGCTTGCGCTGCTCCACCAGGCTGCGCAGCCCGGCATCGTAGCGCCTGCGGCCGCCCGACACGTCCATGATCTCGTCCCAGAACAGGTACAGCGTGTCGTCCTGGTGGCGCCCGACCCGGCCGGCGATGGCGTGGCACGCCCAGCGCATCGGGAGCATGACCCGCAGGTCGATATAGAAGTTGTGGTCGTCTTGCCACCACGGGAAGTTCGCCGCCCGGCACGAGGCCAGGCCGCCGTCGAACAGCCGCTGCTCCTCCAGGGTGAGCACGGACCTGGCCGCCTCGACCGCCGTCTCCCGCTCCTCCACGGCCGCGGCCCTGGCGGCCGCGAAGTCATGGTCGGTGTCCTTCTCCAGGAACGTCTTGATCATCCCCAGCGCCGGCGCCGGGTCTTCGATCCAGCTCGGCAGTGCGATGTCCGCCGGTCCCTCAGTCCGCCACCCGTAGACCTGCAGGAAGTCATCCAGCCGGGTCAGCCAGGCACCGGCCGGGCCGCCGTGGGCGGCCAGCGCTGCCCGGATCCCGTCGGCCTCATGCGCCGCGAACACCGGCTCCAGGCCGGCCGCGCGGGCCGCGGCGGCCAGCCGCCACAGCTCCCGGTCGGTTTCCATGATCTTGGTGTCATACCCCTGCAGGAACTTGCCGATCTGCCCCGGGTCCAGGCCCAGCTCGGTGCACATGCCGTAGAAGCCGGTGTAGTTCGCCAGCAGCGGGTACATCACCTGGAAATGAATCTCGGCGGCCCGCTTCTGGTACCGGCGGGCCTGAATCAGGTTCTCCCGCAGCCCGGCCAGCGACAGCGCGGACAAGTCCACGCCGCAGAAATAGTCCCAGCCCTGGCTGATCTCCTCCCGCATCCGGCCCCAGATCGGCTCGAAATCCCGCAGAAACCCCGGCAGGGTGTGTTCCAGCCGTCGGGCCCGCTGGCTGATCTCCCGCGGATCATCCACCGCGATCGCCGAACCGTACATATGCGTGCCGCCCAGTCGGCAGGTCAGCCCCCGCCCGGGAGGCAGCGGCATTTGCTCGGCAGCTAGCTGCGTGCTCCAGTTATAGCCGTCCTCCATGAAGATCAGCCCCATCGGGGCAAGCCCCCGCGGCCAGTGGAAGTCGAGGAACCAGAATGCCTTCTCATCTTCCTTGCGGAACGTCCGCACCGGATCCACGCACCACGGCGCGTGGGCGTAGCCCGGTTTGAATCCCGGATACCACTCGTCGCTGATGAACTCATCGACGGGAATGACCGTAGCCATCGCGTCTCCCTAGTAGGGCAACCGCACCGGGCGGTCCCCCCACGAGAATCCAGTCGTCCGATGACTCCTTCAAGTTCAAGTTAGGAGCCGTCACCCATACGCTCTTGCGTCATATGACTCGAATTGAAGCGCATGGAGGTTGGCGGCAAGCATGCGGTGCGCCCGTCGGGACTAGCGGTCGATAACCGCGGCGGTGACCGCATCGACGCTGGCCAGCACGTCCGCCAGGTCTCCATCGAGGCCACACCGGCGTGCGACCGCCGCAGGTTCTGGATAGCTCACCAGCGTCTGATACCCGTCCTCCCACACGACGACTCGCAGCGGCAGATCCAGCGCCGCAAGCGGCGCTGCCTTGATCGCCGGCGTCGCGGCCAATGGACTCCCGAAGATCACGAGTTTCGTGTCTCGCAAGTCGAGACCGGCGTCCCGGGCCCGGCCGCTGTGGTCAATGATCGCGAGCACCTCCATCCCGCGTGCCGCGACCACCGCTGATAGGCGGGCGACGGTATCGGCCACCGACCATGGGCTCAGTTTCGTGACGACGGCCTGATCACCGGCCTCGCTGCGCCGTTCCGGCACGGATCTGTTCGCTGAACGTTCGCTTGGCATCGCAACTCCTGGATCGGGGCTAGTAAGACGAGCCTGGATCCGGCGCGAGTGGGTCGTCTTGGGTCAGATGACCCGACTATGGCGTCGTGCCACCTCTTGCCCCACCAAATGGTGAGGGTGCATACTGGCCGCGCACGGGGGGCTCCGCCTTCACGGGTAGCGCCAATGAACGACATCGACGGGCCGCAGCACGGCGAACGGCAAGGCGACGGTCGCCGGGCCGGTCAACTGATCGGGCGCGAGACGGAGATGGACCGCATCCTCGCGTTCCTCGCCACCGCCCGGGCCGAGGGCGGAGTCCTGCTCGTGACCGGCGAGCCCGGTGTCGGCAAGACCGGCCTCCTGAACGCCGCGATGGAGACGGCGTCGGCTGCGGGCATGCGCATCCTCCGCGCGGCCGGCGTCGAGTTCGAGGCCGGGACGAGCTTTTCTGGTCTGAATCAGCTCCTCCTCCCCCTCCTGGGCGCGTTGCCACAGCTCCCGGCGGTCCACCGAGACGCCCTCAATGTCGCGCTCGGCTTCGGCGACGGCACAGCCCCCCAGCCGGCTCGTTGTGTCCAATGCGGCTCTCGTCCTGCTTCGCCAGACAGCCACTGCTCGGCCAGTGCTCGTCATCCTCGACGACCTGCCGTGGCTGGACCGAGCGAGCGCGGGCGTGCTGAGCTTCGTCGCGCGGCGCCTCGCGGGCAGCCAGGTCGCGTTGCTCGGTGCATCGCGGACGGGGGAAGTGGACTTCTTCGACCACGCTGGACTTCCCGAGCTGGAGGTCCCGCGGCTCGATGATGCGGCGGCAGGGCAGTTGCTCGACAGTGGGTTCCCCGAGCTCGCGTCGACTGTACGCCAGCGCATCCTGGTCGAGGCACAAGGGAACCCCCTCGCGCTGCTGGAGCTCCCGGTTGCGCTCAGCCCGGGAATGCGCGCATCCGCCAGCGCGCTGCCTTCCGCGCTGCCGCTCAGCCGGCGGCTCCAGGCGCTCTTCGGATCGCGGATCACCGCGCTTCCGCCTCGGACGCGTCAGCTCCTGCTGCTCATGGCGCTCGATGGCACCGGAGACGTGCGCATCCTGGAAGGGGGAGCGGCCCCGAACGCCGGCTTTCGCAATCTGGCGGCGGCGGAGCAGGCACGACTCGCGTACCTGGACCAGGCCACGCACCGGCTCGCGTTTCACCATCCGCTCATGCGCTCGGCCGTCGTGGACCTATCGCATGCCGAAGAACGCCGAAGCGCGCACCGCGTGCTGGCCGATGTGTGGGCGGCCCAGCCCGACCGCCGGGTGTGGCATCTCGCAGAGGCGGCCGTCGAGCCGGACGAGTCAGTGGCGGCCCAGCTCGAAGGTACGGCGGCGCGGATCCTCGCCAAGGGCGACGCGGTCGGCTGCGTCAAGGCGCTGACTCGCGCGTCGGAGCTCAGCCCGCGGAGCGCCGAGCGACTCCGACGACTGGCGGCGGCCGCCTACATCGGCGCCGACGTGGCCGGTGACCTGGGCAACGCCTCGAAGGTGCTGGCCGAGCTCGTCGGGGCGACGTGGACCTCGAGGGGTCCCTCCAGGCGGCGATCGCCGCATCCGCCTTCCTGCTGAACGCCGACGGTGACGTCGCAACCGCCCATCGTCTGCTCGTACGCGCGATCGGCCGATGCGGCGGCAACCGCGACGACGCGAGCGCGCCGAGCACGGCCGGCAGTAAGCCCTTGCTGGTCAATTGCGTCGGCGACAGATTGACCGCGACGCAAATATCATCCGGCCATTTGGCCGCGTCCTCGCACGCCCACCTGATCACCCACTCGCCGAGAGCCACGATCAGCCCGATTTCCTCGGCAACGGGAATGAATTCGACCGGCGAGACCATGCCGCGTTCAGGATGGTGCCAGCGCAACAGCGCCTCGCAGCAGCGCACCTCATCGCGGTCCAGGTTCAGCACAGGCTGATAGTAAAGTTCGAATTCGCCGTTCTCGAACGCGCGGCGCAGCGCCACTTCAAGCGCGCGCCGTTCTTTCATCCGGGCGTCCATGTTCGGCTCGAAGAACCGGTATACGCCGCGGCCGTCCGCCTTGGCGCCGTACAAGGCCATATCGGCGTTCTTGAGAAGCTCATTGGCGTCGCTGCCGTCGGTGGGCGCAAGTGCGATGCCGATGCTGGCGTCGATAACGATCGAGTGGCCGTGCAGATCGTATGGCGCTCGGATCGCTTCGGCAACGCGGCGCGCCAGCCGCTCCGCGTCGGACGCGCCGCCGACGTCGGTTTGAATGATAAAGAACTCGTCGCCGCCGACCCGCGAAATGGTGTCGGTCTCGCCGACGCAGCCGCGCAATCGATCGGCCACGATCCGCAACAGCTCGTCGCCGGTGGGATGCCCGAGCGAGTCGTTGACGTTCTTGAAAAGATCGAGATCGAGATAGAGCACGGCGAGCCGTTGGCCGCGCTCGACGTGAGCGAGCGCCTCGCCGAGCCGCTCGCGCAGCAATACGCGGTTCGGAAGATCGGTAAGCGCGTCATGGCGCGCCATGTGGGCGATCCTCATCTCCGCCTGCCGCCGTTCGGTGACGTCTTCGTGCGTCGCCACCCAGCCGCCGCCCGGCATCGGCTGTCGCGCAATCGAAATCGTCCTGCCGTCTTCCAGCTCGGCGAATTGGCCGGTCGCCTGCCCGATTTTGATCTTGGCGTAAAGGTCGTCCGCATAGTCATCGGGATTTCCGCAGAAGGTCCCGTTTTTGACGCGGAGCCTGATCAGCTCCCGCAGCGGCATCCCGGGCCGGATTTCGGCCGGGGCGTAGCGATACATCGAGATGAAGCGCTGATTGCAGATGACGAGGCGCGCGTCGGCATCGTACATCGCCAGCCCCTGCGACATGTTGGAAAGGGCCGCATCGATGCGCATGTTCTGCGCCTGCAATTCGCTCTCGCGCGAACGCAGCTCCTTGGTGCGCTCGATCACGGTCTGCTCGAGATTGCGTTGAACGGCGTCAAGCTCCTCGATCATCAGCGACATCGACCGGTCGGTCCGCCGCCGGTCGCGATCGAATTCCTCGTAAGCCGCGATGACGAGCTTGGAGAACTTGTCCAGATCGAGCGATCCGGATTCGTCGGTTGCCTTTACGATTTGTTGCGCAAGCAGCTTATGCACGACGGTGACCCCTGGGTGGAACCGGCCTCAGGCAACCTCGGCCAGGGTTGTGACGGTCATCGTCTGATTATGCAGCTCGCACTGCCCGGACTTCTCGTGCGGCGAAATCTCGCCGTAGGAGTAGAAGCCGAGTCGCAAGCTGTCGCGGCCGAGTTCCCCGCCAACCGCCTCGACCTCGTCGATGGCGCGCTGGCCCATCAGCAACCGCCGGCCAATGCAGCTGACGAGGATGGAGAACCGCTGGCCGCTGTCGTCCGCGCCAAGCCCGCCGCGCGCTTGCCGCGCCGCGTCGGCAGCGCCGGCCGCGAGACGATCCAGGTTGCCGCGCATCAACTGCGCCGACCAGCCTTGCGGAATGTCGCCCGCAAACGTCATCGAGCGCGTTTCGCGATCGACCGCGAGCACGGTGCGCACGACCGCGGAATCGGGACGTTGCAGGTCGTAAACCTGAATCGGAAACAGCAAAGCGGAGCCCGGCAGACCCTTGGATTCCTCGGGTCCGAGATAGCGCTCATACAAATCCAGTGCCGGTTCGCCGTCGAGCTCGAACAGGACGTTGCCGTTTGATTTCGTCACATGCCGGCGCGGGCCGAACAGGTCCCAGCCTCCGGCGCTGCCATGGCCGACCCGGATGGCTGAGCCATAGAAGCCTATTCCGGCGATCATCCGCGCCCGCGGCGCGCAATCGGCGCCGACCAGCGTTTCCTTGAAATTGGCGCCGTCACCGGCAAGCCCGCCGGTCAACGGAACGTCCGAGCCGATGATCTTGCTGATCCCGGCCACCAGTTCACTGCCATTGACGTTCAACCCGTCGGACAAAACGAACACGCCGGCGAGATCGTTCGCATTGAGAGCGCGCCCAATCGCCTCGCCGTAATCCCTGGAGCGTCGCGGATCGGTAATTTCCTGCCGGCTCAATTGCAGCCGCGTTGCGTCAAAACTCGCGACCGCGGCGACGATTTCATCGTCGCTGACGTCGTCGTTGTTGATCTGACCGCCGGTGCTGCAGCCCATGATATGAGCCGCGGGAAACATGTTGCGAAGCTCCTCATAGCGGGCACCGCAGGCCAGCGCGTCGCGGCCGCCGAAATAAAGCACGAGTTGCGCGGCATCCGATTCACCGCTCGCCGCAGTCCAACCCGATCGTTTGTTCCAGACGATTTGCCGAACGCGCATGCGAACCCTATTGCCACGATTGCTCGAGCACTCGGATTGACTCCGGTTGCGGGCATTTAACGGGCAGCGCTTGAATATTTGGGTAATGCCGTAGGCTATAGTGTGTATTCGCGGCCAATTCCGCCAACAAGATTGACGTTTCGCTAATGCTCGGCGGCAAACTGATCGTATCGGTGCCTACGCACCGTTCGGGCCGGCTCCATGCGCCTGCAGACCGACGGTATTGTCAAATTTGTTAGTCTTCGGAAAACCCTTGGGTGCGAGACGGCCGGCGTCGGCGCGATTGCCACGCCAATCGGCAAGTTCCTTCAGCGATAGATTGAAGGCGCGCCCGGCGGAGTCGGTCCAGTTCAGGCCCTTTTCCACTTCGAAGGTCTTGATATCGCAGAGCCCGCCGTCCTTGTGGCGCTGCAGGCGCACGCCGCGGCCGCGCGCCATGTCCGGCACTTGCTCGATCGGGAAGACCAGCATTTTGCGGTTCTCGCCGATCGCCGCGACCAGTTCGCCATCGACCGGCGCGACGGCGCAGGCTGCGTCGGGCGATTTGACGTTGAGCACTTGCTTACCCTTGCGCGTGTTGCCGAGACACTCGTCCTCCGGCACGATAAATCCCCTGCCCTGGCGGCTTGCCACGAGCAACTTGCGGGCGCCGTGATAGCGGAACACCGAGACGATGTCGGCTTCCTGTTCGAGCTCGGCAAAGAGCCGGATCGGTTCGCCGTGACCGCGACCGCCGGGCAATTTCGAAGCTTCGATGGTGTAGAAGCGGCCATTGGTGGCGAACACCAAAAGCTTCGACGTCGTCTCGGCGAAAAAAGCGAGCTTCAAGCCGTCATCGGCCTTGAACGCGAGGCTGGACAGATCCGCGACTTGACCACGCAATGCGCGGATCCAGCCCTTCTCCGAAACGACGATGGTGACCGGCTCGCGCTCGACCAAGGCCTCCTCGATTGCCGCCTCATCGTGCTCCGGCGCCTCGGCAAAGCCGGTGCGGCGCTTGCCCAGCGGCGTTTTCGGCCCGAATGTGTCGCGGACTTCCTTGATTTGCTCCGCGATTTTCTTCCACTGCTGCTTTTCGGAACGGATCAGCTCCTCGAGCGATTTCTTCTCCGCGCGTAAATCCTTCTCCTCCTGGCGGATCTCCATTTCTTCGAGGCGACGCAAGTTGCGCAGCCGCATATTGAGGATGGCGTCGGCCTGGACCTCGGACAACTTGAAGGTCTTCATCAGCACGGGCTTCGGTTCGTCCTCGTTGCGGATGATCTTGATGACCTTATCGAGATTGAGATAAGCGACCAGATAGCCGCCCAAAACTTCGAGGCGATGCTCGATCTGGCTGAGCCGGAAGCGCGAGCGGCGCAGCAGGACGTCGCGGCGGTGGGCGAGCCATTCGGAGAGCGCTTCGGCAAGACCGACCACTTTCGGAATGCGGCCGCGAATGAGCACGTTCATGTTGAGCGGCACGCGGCTTTCAAGCTCGGTGAGCTTGAACAGGCTTTCCATCAACAGCGCCGGATCGACGGACCGTGAGCGCGGCTCGAACACGATACGGACGTCTTCCGCCAACTCGTCGCGCATATCGGCAAGCAGCGGCAGCTTCTTTTCGTTGATCAATTCGGCGATGCGTTCGATCAGCCGCATCTTCTGCACCTGCCACGGAATTTCAGTGACGATGATCTGGTAAGTGCCTCGCCCGGTTTCTTCGGTCTTCCAGCGGGCGCGCAAGCGGAACGAGCCGCGGCCCGTCGCATATGCTTCCGCGATGGCCGCGGGCGGATCGACAATAAGGCCGCCTGTCGGGAAGTCCGGACCCGGCACATATTTGAGCAGCGTCTTCGAACGCGCGTTCGGCTGCTCGATGAGGTAGAGCGCGGCGTCGCACAGTTCGGCCGCATTGTGCGGCGGAATCGACGTCGCCATGCCGACCGCGATGCCCTGCGAGCCGTTGGCCAATAAGTTCGGGAATGCGGCGGGCAAGACCACCGGTTCCTGCGAAACGCCGTCATAGTTCGGGCGAAAATCGACGGCGTCTTCGTCGATGCCGTCGAGCAGAAGACGCGCGACTTCCGTCAAGCGCGCTTCGGTATAGCGATAGGCCGCTGCGTTATCGCCGTCGATATTGCCGAAATTGCCTTGACCGTCGACCAGCGGATAGCGCGAGGAAAAGTCTTGCGCCAGACGCACCAGCGCGTCGTAGATCGCCTGATCGCCGTGCGGATGGAAATTGCCCATCACGTCGCCGACGATTTTTGCCGATTTCTTGAACGCCGCCCCGGGATCCAGGCGCAACAGCCGCATGCCGTAGAGGATGCGCCGGTGCACCGGTTTGAGCCCATCGCGCGCGTCCGGCAGCGCGCGATGCATGATGGTGGAAAGCGCATAGGCGAGATAGCGCTCTTCCAGCGCCTCGCGCAGCGCGATCTCCTGCACGCCGCTCGGATCGGGGGGAATCACTTTCTTATTCATGGGGTCAAAGCGCTAGCTCTGTTGTGGCGTCTCGACAAGGGAGGCGAGCGCGGTGATGAAGCGCGCGCGGGCCTCCGGCACGGCAAGGCCACGGGGCCCAAAGGCGTGGCGATCGAGAAAGAAGCCGGTGAGCACGAAGGCATCGGCGAGATCGGCGGCCAATTCCGGGCCGCTTTCGGACTGCAGGAAGGCCGGCAGCCGCATCAGCTTATCGCGATAGGCTTCGCCGGCGGCGCGCGACACCGCGCGACCCGAACGCGGCGACACGTAAATGAGCTCGTCGGTCGCGCCCGTTGCCGCGCAGGACGAAAGATCGAGGCCAAACCCCAGTTCGGCCAAGAAATTGAGCTCGAAACGCGCAATCATCGGCGCGGCGCGGCGCGGCTCGTTCAGGCAATCCAGAATGGCGTCGAGCGCCTCATAGATCGCCGCATGCGCCTCACGTTCGGCGAGCAAACGGCACAAAGCCGCAAGATGCGTCACGCCATGAACGGCGTGCGCCGCGGGGAGGAAGCCCGCCGCGCGCAAATTCAACCCTTCGAGCGTGTAGTGGCCGAGATGCTCGTCGAGCCGCGCCCGCCAGGTCGCGCCCAGCACGTTGCCGGGTTGCAGCACCCCGCGCAGCCGCGTGCCGGCGCCGCCGCGAACCAGGCCGAGATGTCGGCCGTGCTCGTGCGTCATCAACTCGAGAATGACGCTCGTTTCGCCATGGCGCTTGACGCCGAGCACGATGGCTTCGTCGGTCCATTGCATTTTTTGTCATTCCGGGGCGCCGCGAAGCGGCGAGCCCGGAATCCATATCCACAGATATCCCAGAATTAGCACCGAGCGCGGCCCGCGGCGACGGTGGCTATGGATTCCGTGCTCCTCGCTGCACTCGGCCCCGGAATGACGATCACTCCTTCGGGAATTCCAGCCCCATTTCGCGATAGCGCTCCGGATCGTCGCCCCAGCCTTCGCGGACTTTCACGTGAAGAAAGAGGTGCACCGGCTGCTCGGCGGCTTTGGCGATATCGGCGCGCGCCGCGGCGCCGATCGCCTTGATCGCCTGGCCGCCCTTGCCGAGCACGATTTTGCGCTGGCTTTCGCGCTCGACATAGATCGTCTGCTCGATGCGCACCGAGCCGTCCCTCAATTCCTTCCAGACCTCGGTCTCCACCGTCGACTGATAGGGCAATTCCTGGTGCAGCCGCAGATAAAGTTTCTCCCGCGTGATCTCGGCGGCAAGCTGGCGCAACGGCGCGTCCGAGATCTGATCCTCCGGGTAGAGCCACGGCCCGGCCGGCACGTGCGCGGCGAACCAGCTTTTGAGATCGGCGACGCCGTCGCCGGTGCGCGCCGAAATCATAAACGTCGCGGCGAATGCCGCGCGTTCGTTGAGCTGTTGCGTCAACGTCAGCAGTGCCGATTTGTCGACCAGATCGACTTTGTTGAGCACGAGCGCCTTTGCCGGGCGGATATCGCCGAGCCCGCCGAGGATCGCTTCGTCGTCGTCCTTGATGCCCTTCTTGGCATCGATCACGAGGGCAACCAGATCGGCATCCTGCGTGCTGGCCCAGGCGCTGCCGACCATGGCGCGGTCGAGCCGGCGCCGCGGCGAGAATATTCCCGGCGTATCGACGAAGATAAGTTGCGACGGACCTTCAACGGCAATGCCGCGCACGAGCGTCCGCGTGGTCTGCACTTTGGGCGTCACGATCGAGACCTTGGCGCCGACTAGTGCATTGAGCAGCGTCGATTTCCCGACGTTCGGCGCTCCGATCAGCGCCACGAAGCCGGCGCGCCTATCGCGTTCGGCGGGCTCAACCATCGCGTCGTGCGGGCTGGACGCCCTCGCGCGCCAGCATGGCGGCCGCCGCGGCTTGTTCCGCAGCGCGCTTGGATCGGGCGACGCCTTCGGCCGGCGCAAACGCGGGAAGCTGCACGGCGACGCGGAATTCGGGATTGTGATCCGGGCCGGAGCGCGCGATTTCGCGATAGACGGGCGTCGGCAGCCCCCGCGCTTGCGCCCATTCCTGCAGGACGGTTTTCGGATCGCGCAGCGGCTGCGCGGTCGCCCGCAATCGCACCTCCCACAGCCGTTCGACCAGTCCTTCGGCGGCTTTGTAGCCGCCGTCGACGTAAACGGCGCCGATCACCGCCTCGCAGACATCGGCGAGGATCGCCGGGCGGCTGCGAGCGCCGGCATTGGATTCCGACGAGCCGACCCGAATGGCGGCGCCGAGATCGATCATGCGTGCGATCTCCGCGCAGGTCTCCTTGCGCACCAGATCGGCGAGTTGGCGCGACAGCTCGCCTTCGTCGGCCTTCGGATGAGCGCGATAGAGCATGTCGGAAATCACCAGCCCAAGCACGTGGTCGCCGAGGAATTCGAGCCGCTGATAGCTGCCGGCGCGGTTGCGGGCGCCCTTGAGCGCCGAAATATGCGTGAGCGCACTCTCGAGCATCGCGGAATCGGTGAACCGATAACCGATGCGATCTTCCAGAACACTCGCGCCGCGTTTGCGGCGGCGGAGCTCTTTTTGCGGCTTGGCCTCTTCAGTCTCCGCGGCGGCCGGAGCGGCCGCTGCGGCCGGCGGTTCGCGAACTGTTGCGGGCTTGGCTTTTTTTGCGGCCACTCATCGTACCAGCGTGAACAGGCGGTTCCAGCGCACCGCCCAGGGCCAGCGCCACACCTCCCAGGCGTGGGCATCGTCGCGGATCGAGAAGAAGATCACTTGCGCCCTGCCAATAAGGTTCTCGAACGGCACATAGCCGACCTGGCTGAGCACGCGGCTGTCGGTCGAGTTGTCGCGGTTGTCGCCCATCATGAAATAGTGGTCGGGCGGCACCGTGTAGACCGGCGTGTTGTCGTAAAAGCCGTTATCGGTGAGATCGATGGTGGTATAGCTGACGCCGTTCGGCAGCGTCTCGCGAAAGCGCTTGACGCGCTGCACGACGCCGTCGTCGTCGGTGATGAAGTCGTCGATGCGCTCGCGCTTGACCGGCGTGCCGTTGATGTTAAGCACGCCGTCGATCATCTGAATGCGGTCGCCGGGCAGCCCAATGAGGCGTTTGATGTAATCGATCGAGTCGTCCTTGGGCAGCCGGAATACGACGACGTCGCCGCGCTGCGGCGTCCAGCTCGAAGGAATTCGCCCGGAAAAAACATCCGGCGAGAACGGCAACGAGTAGTGCGTATAGCCGTAGGAATATTTGGAGACGAACAGATAATCGCCGACCAGAAGCGTCGGGATCATCGAGCCGGAAGGGATATTGAAGGGCTGAAAAAGAAAAGTCCTGATCACGACTGCGATGATCAGGGCATGGAACACCACGCGCACCGTCTCGGCGAACCCACCCTCTTTCCGCTTGGTTCCGGTTTGCACGCTCATCGGCCTGTCGTCTCGCATCCACGCGCCCGCCCGCGATCTTGTAGCCCTTGGAACACCCACAAAGCAATTGCACGGGGATTTCGCCGCGGCTCCGGGCCGCGTCATTTTGTCAAGGAATCCCATGCGCTTACCGCCAACAGGACAAACATGACGAAATTTTCATTGGCGTTTCGGCGCGCCGGTATCAAAGCCACGGCGCCGATCAGCCGCCGGCGGGAATCGCCGAGATGACCACCAAGGCATGCGCCATAGGCCCCTCGTCGGTGATGGTAACGTCGATGCGGGCCTCGCAACCTTTCGGCGTAATCGCCTGCAGGCGTCGCTTGGCGCCGCCGGTGAGCTCCATGGTCGGCCGCCCGCCCGGCAAGTTGACGACGCCCATGTCGCGCCACCACACGCCGGCGCGCAGACCCGTACCCAGTGCTTTGGCGCAGGCCTCCTTGGCGGCAAAGCGCTTGGCGTAGGTTTCGATCCGGTTGCGTCTTTTGTCGGCCTTGGCTCGTTCGGTCGGCGTAAAGATGCGATCGAGGAAACGCTCGCCGTGACGCTCGATCACCTTGGCGATGCGCCGGGCGTCGGTGATGTCGGAGCCGATGCCGAGAATCATGACGCGGCTCCGCTGCGGGCCCTGCCACGGTCGATTGCGGAGCGCATCAAACGCACCGCCGCGCCCAGCCCGTCGAAGATCGCCTCGCCGACGAGAAAATGGCCGATATTGAGTTCGACGATCTCGTCGAATTCGGCAATTTTCTCCGCCGTGACGAAATCGAGCCCATGGCCGGCATGGACTTCGAGCCCGGCATTCCTCGCCTGTGCGGCGCCGCGCGCGATGCGATCGAACTCGGCCGCCGCGACCGCGGCATTGCCCGCCACGAGCGCCTCGCACCAGGCGCCGGTGTGAATCTCGATGACCGGCGCGCCGATCGCGCTCGCGGCCTCGATCTGCGCCGGCTCGGCGGCGAGGAAGAGCGACACCCGGATGCCCGCCGCCGCCAATTGGCCGACCGCCGCGCGCAATGCGTCGCGCTGGCCCGAAGCATCGAGGCCGCCTTCGGTGGTGCGTTCGGCCCGCCGTTCGGGAACGATGCAGGCTGCATGCGGACGCAGTTTGCAGGCGATGCCGACCATTTCCGCCGTCGCCGCCATTTCAAGATTGAGAGGCTTTATGAGGCGTTCCTTCAGCCGCACGATATCGTCGTCGAGGATGTGGCGGCGGTCCTCGCGCAAATGCGCGGTAATGCCGTCGGCGCCGGCCGCGATCGCGATTTCGGCCGCCTTGACCGGATCGGGATGATGGCCGCCGCGCGCATTGCGCACGGTGGCGACGTGGTCGACGTTGACGCCGAGGCGGATGGAAGGTGCGGGCATGTCGGACGATTGCCTTCTTGTCGCGCTAGCGCTTACCCGTTCACGCGTTCGGCGTTGGCGACCACTTTCTTGGCCCGCAATTGCGAGATGATCGAGGTGAGATGCTTGAGATTATAGACCTCGAGATCGATCGTCAGTTCGGTGAAATCCGGCGACTGGCGCGTCATGCGGATGTTGTCGATATTGCCGTCGTGCTCGGCAATCACCTGCGCGATCTGCGCCAGCGTCCCGGGCGAGTTGACTGACTGGACCGCGAGCTGCGCCGGGAACCGCTGCGGTGTCTGCTCGTCGACATCCCAGCGCACGTCGAGCCAGCGTTCCGGCTCGTCTTCGAACTGCTTTAGCGCATCCGATTGGATCGGATAGATCGTGATCCCCTCGCCCGCCGTCATGATGCCGACGATGCGGTCGCCCGGAACCGCGCCGCCTTTCGGCGCGAAGCTCACCGGCAAATCGCTATTGATGCCGCGGATCGGGATCGCGGCGCCATGCTCGTCGACCGCCGGCACCTTGAACTTCAAAGCTCTGCCGAAGGTCAGGCCGAACCAGCCGCTTTCCGACTTCGGCGCCACCGGCGTAACGCGCTCGTCCTTGTAATCGGGATACATCGCGCGCGCGACGTCGGAAGCCTTCATCTCGCCGCGGCCGACCGCCGACATCACATCGTCGATCGAGGTACGCGCCAGCCGCGGCAGCGCGCCTTCCAGCTTCTCGTCGGAATATTCGATCTTGGCGCGCTCGCACAGCCGTTCCACCATGCGCCGGCCGAGGCCCGAATACTGACTGCGCACGGCATCGCGCGTCGCCCGCCGGATGGCGTCGCGCGCCTTTCCCGTCACCACGATCGATTCCCAGGCGCTGGGCGGGGCGGTCTGCGCCTTCGAGGTCAAAATCTGAACCTCGTCGCCGTTCTCCAGCGCCGAGCTCAGCGGACCGATCTTGCCGTTGATTTTGGCGCCGATCGCCATATTGCCGACGTCGGTGTGGACCGCATAGGCGAAGTCGATCGGCGTTGCGCCGCGCGGCAGTGCAATCAGCTTACCCTTTGGCGTGAAGCAGAACACCTGATCATGGAACAATTCGAGCTTGGTGTGCTCCAAGAACTCTTCCGGGTCGGAGCCTTCGGCGAGAAGTTCGATGGTGCGGCGCAGCCACCCATAGGCGCTCGAACTCGCGCGCCAGCATTTCCGTCGGCGAGCCCAGGTCGTCCTTGTAAAGCGCATGCGCGGCAATGCCGTATTCGGCGATTTGCTGCATATCGCGGGTGCGGATTTGCAGCTCGACCCGCTGTTTGCCCGGTCCGATCACGGTGGTGTGGATCGAGCGGTAGTCGTTCTGCTTCGGCGTGGAAATGTAATCCTTGAACCGCCCGGGAACGACCGGCCAGGTCGTGTGCACGATGCCGAGCGCCTGATAGCACTCGGTGACGTTGCCGACGACGACGCGAAAGCCGAATATATCGGAGAGCTGCTCGAAGCCGACCGCCTTCCTCTCCATCTTGCGCCATATCGAATAGGCGCGCTTGCGCCGGCCGGACACCTCGGCGGCAATGCCGCGGTCGGCAAGTTTTTTGGTGAGCTGCTGCTCGATCTCGGTGATCCAGCTGCTCGATCGCGCGGCGAGCGTTTCGAGCCGCTCGGTTAGAACCTTGTAGGCGTCGGGATTGAGTTCGCGGAACGCCAGGTCTTCCAGCTCCTCGCGCATCTCCTGCATGCCCATGCGGCCGGCGAGCGGCGCATAGATTTCGATCGTCTCATCGGCGGTGCGGCGGCGCGCCTCCGGCGGCTTGTGTGCGAGCGTGCGCATGTTGTGCAGCCGGTCGGCGAGCTTGATCAGCAGCACCCGGACGTCGTCGGCAATGGCGAGTAGAAGTTTGCGCAGGTTTTCCGCCTGCTTTGCCTCTCTGGAGACGAGTTCGAGCCGCTTCAATTTGGTCAATCCCTCGACCAGGAGCCCGATTTCGTGACCGAACAGGCGGTCGATCTCGGCGCGCGTGGCGTCGGTATCCTCGATCGTGTCGTGCAGCAGCGCCGCCGCGATGGTGGCGTCGTCGAGCTTGAGCTCGGTCAGAATCGCCGCGACTTCGAGGGGGTGCGAGATATAGGGGTCGCCCGACGCCCGCGTCTGCTCGCCGTGCGCGCGCATGGCATAAACATAGGCGCGGTTCAGGAGCTCTTCGTTGGCAGTCGGATTGTATTGCTTGACCCGCTCGATCAGATCGTATTGCCGCATCAGGCGCGGCTTACGTCCTTTGGGCGGCGGCGCTGCGCCATCGAGCGGCACCAGGGCCGGGGCACGCGCCGCCGGCACCCGGGGTCTCGGCTGGTTCTGCATCCGCGGCAGATCGATCGGCGAGCGCGCCATGACGGCCCTTTGGCGATGCTTTGGCAACGGGCTCCGCCCGGTGGATTCGGCCAAAAGCGACTACAAAGATATCATGGAGCCGCGCCCGTGCCACAAGACACGCCGCACCGCCGAGGGTTAATGTGGCGGCCTCCGCCGGAAATGCCGGGCGACCAAGTCGATAATGGTTAAAATGCCCTCAGAGGCGGGCCGCCGCGGAGGTGCGCAAGCCGCGGCTTACTCTTCCTCGTCCCCGGCGTCGGGTTCGGGCTGACTCTCCGGAGGCGTGAGGCCCTCCAGGCCCTTGAGCAGTTCTTCCTCGGACATGCGTTCGGTGGTGACGTCGGTATCGTCGGCATCGACCCCGGTCCCCGGCGCACCGATCAGTGGCACCACCTCGGGCTCGGGCTCATCGACCTCGACGTATTTCTGCAGGGAGTGAACGAGTTCCTCCTTGAGGTCTTCCGGCGAAATCGCCTGTTCCGCGATCTCCCGCAGCGCCACGACGGGGTTCTTGTCGTTGTCGCGCTCGACGGCGATCTGCGTGCCGGACGAGATCATGCGGGCGCGGTGGCTGGCGAGCAGCACTAGGTCGAAGCGGTTTTCAACCTTGTCGATGCAATCTTCAACGGTGACACGGGCCATTGAGCAAGCTTCCTGTGGCTGTCCGGGGTCCCGCAACGGGACGTTGTCCGTATTATGGCGCTTAAGTATCGCTCCAAACTGCCAAGCGCAAGTCCGATTTTGCTTGTGATTTCAGCCTAAGGTGGTGGGCTTGAAGTTCCTTCAGCTCGCCGCAATTGGGTAGGACCTTCAATCCACACCCGCCTTTGGATGGTTGAGTTGCGCTTCCCTGCGCCTTTTGAATTCGACGTTCGCATACGGACGCATTCCGGTCGCAAGCCGGCTTTGGAATGACGATGCAGGCTCGATATTTAACTTGGCGCAGGCATCGCGCTCTGTTACCCAAAAATTCGGGAACCGGCTCGTGGAGTTCCGAATCATACTTTCGGAAGTGCCGCGACGGCGTGCCGCAAGTACTTTCGCCGCACTGAAGCTTGCCACGGCACAATGCAGCGGTAGTACTGAATTCGACCGTCGAACGTTTCCGACGGCGATAGACTTAGATTTAAGAACCACCGGTATCGTCTAGTCCATTGCAGCCGATCCGGTTTCATCACGAGAGACAGTCACGAGAGCATCATGTCGGCACAGAACGAAAAAATCGCGTTATTCATCGACGGCGCCAATCTTTACGCCACGGCGAAATCGCTTGGTTTCGACATCGATTACAAGCGGCTTCTACGCGAGTTTCAGTCGCGCGGTTATCTGGTGCGCGCGTTCTACTACACCGCGGTAATCGAGGATCAGGAATATTCCTCGATTCGGCCGCTGATCGATTGGCTCGATTACAACGGCTACACCGTCGTCACCAAGGCGACCAAGGAGTTCGTCGACCAGACCGGCCGGCGCAAGGTCAAGGGCAATATGGACATCGAGCTCGCGGTCGACGCCATGGAGCTCGCGCCGCATATCGATCAGATGGTGCTGTTCTCCGGCGACGGCGACTTCCGGTCGCTGGTCGAGGCGGTGCAGCGCCGCGGCGTGCGCGTCGTCGTGGTCTCGACCGTCACGACACAGCCGCCGATGGTTGCCGACGAATTGCGCCGCCAGGCCGACCAGTTTGTCGACATCGTCGAACTGCAGGGAAAAATCGGCCGCGATCCGGGAGAACGGCCGGTGCGCGAACCGAGGGAATCGCGCGAGCCGCGCGGCGAGCCGCGACACACCCCGCAATTTCTTCAGCGCAGCACGGCGTCGCCGCGTGTCGAAGTCGAAGAAGACGAGTTCGAAGACGAATAGCTAGCCGGCGCGTTACCCGCCAAGTTCATTGCCGAGGATCGAGCCATGACGCGCCCGAGCGGAATGCCCGGCCGCGACTGTCCGCGCTGTCCGCGTCTGGTTTCCTTTCGCAAATCCTGGCGCGAGCGCGAGCCGGAATGGTTCAACGCCCCGGTGGACTCGTTCGGGCCGCTTGAAGCGCGCTTACTCATCGTCGGCCTCGCCCCCGGCTTGCGCGGCGCCAACCGTACCGGCCGGCCGTTCACCGGCGACTATGCCGGAGATCTGCTCTACGGCACACTTTCGCAATTCGGTTTCGCCCGGGGGCGTTACCAAGCAAGCGCCGACGACAGTCTCGAACTCGTCGATTGCCGCATCACCAATGCCGTGCGCTGCGTGCCGCCCGAGAATAAGCCCACGCCGGCAGAGATCGCGAGCTGCCGCGATTTCCTTGCCGCGACGGTGAAGGAAATGCCGCGCCTGGCCGCGGTTTTGGCGCTCGGCCGAATTGCGCACGAGACCGTCGTCGTTTCAAGCGGCGCGCGCCGCTCGGAATTTCCCTTCGGCCACGGCCGGACGCATACGCTCGGCGCACTGACATTATTCGATAGCTATCACTGCTCGCGCTACAACACGAATACCGGCGTGCTTACCCCGCAAATGTTCCGCGACGTCATCGCGCGGGCGCGCAATGCGCTCGATGCGCAGAAGACGTAGCCGCCTCGTTCAACTACCGCGCAGCCACACGACAACCTCCTCGGCATTTTTGTCGGGGGGAAGGCGCGCGGCGCCGTCATCCAGCGGCACCGGGATATCGGGCGGCAGATGGGTCGGATCGGGCTGCCCGGAGCGTCTCTCATGTTGCGCTTTCCGAGTAAGACATGAACTCCATCAGCGAGCCATCCGGATCGCGGAAGTAAACGCTGGTACCCGCCCCTTTGGCGCCGAAGCGCTGCATCGGGCCGCTTTCGATACGGATACCGCAGCGCCCGAGATGGGCGACCGCATCCGCAATCGGGCCGATCCATTCGAAACACAGATCGCTGTTGCCGGGCGCGACTGGAAGGCGCGCGACCTCCGCGGGCCTTACGCCCGGGCCGTGCACGTTCAATTGCTTGTCACCGAACCGGTAGGCAAAGCCCGTCGGCCGTTCGACGAGTTCGGCGCCCAACACGGCCGTATAAAACGCATTCGAGCGCGCCCACTCGCTGACATGGATCACGCAATGATCGAGCTTGGTTGGGACGGACATATCGATACCCTTTGCGTTCCCAAGTTCTGCCGCGGGAGCTAATCTTATGTCAGGATATCCGACTCGATTAGCCAATAAACTAGTGGAGGGAGAGCGACGAAGAAAAATTGCTAAATTACATTTTACGCGTCGCTCAGAGGACACTAATCGCGCGGTGATGATGGCTGGCGAGAAGGGATTCAACACTTAAAGCCGGCCCCAGGGTCAGACACCTGTCGGTCGGCGACAGCGGAATCCAATTTGCAGAAATACATTTATTGCGTTCATATGTAAACATATCTACTATAGATTGTATTACAGAAAGGGAAAGGGGTCCGCGAATCGCAAGCGGACCAAGACCGAGCAGCTAGCGGCGGGACGATGGGGACTAAGCGGCTTGGGTTATCTGCCGCGGCGCAGAGGCCGGGGACGGAAGTGACTTCAGACCCCTGACGAACAACAGTTGCTTTAGGCATCGACTGATCATTGCGTTCAGGCGCTCGACCACTGCTAGTTCGTCCATCAGGTGTTCCATCGTGAGCAAGTCGCCCGACGCAACCAGTTCCCATGCCGCACCCAATTCTTTGCGGGCCTTCCTATCCGCGATTTTTTCCGCCTTGCGGATATCCTCAGGATCGCGAAGTTCACCCAAGGTAGGAAAGTCCGATTTCGGTGCCAACTCGGCCCAGATCTGAGAATATCGACTCCGCGCTTCCTCAGCGACACGATAGATTTTGAGATTCTGCTTACGCCAGATCAAGCATGCGATTGTTTCAACTATGCTCTCCTCATGCCGGCCCGCGGGTATGTGTTCGGCATTCAATTCGCTGCGTAATCTTGCAAAAGCGTCTGGATCTTCTCCAGGCAACAGCCCCATACCAGCGAACGCACCATGCTTTAATGCCGGGGGAAGCAACTTATAGCGCTCAGCCAACTTTGTACCTCCAGCAATTACACACGCTGCCCGCCGCCGGTGGCCCAACTGCGCAGTGGGCGCGAATCAATCGAATTGGGTGAAGTGAAGAAATCTTTTTGTTAATTATTCGTTAATTTTACTCGGATAATCAATGAAGTTTGGATTTAGCCGTAGGCTTTTGGCCCAACCGAAAGGAAGCTTGATGAAACGAGCAAATAGGTGCGACAAGCCCGACCTCACTAACAGAGAGATCGGTTCGGACAAGGACACCGTTGAGATTAAACTGGCAAGGGAACTAAAAAAGCTCGTAAAATATGGTGGTCGGCAAGTGACAAAACTTGACGTTATGTTAGCTCAGGCTGTGAATTGCGCCATTTTTGGGAATTTCAAACCGCTCTTGACGGTGATCCAATGTAAGGAGCTGTTGAATCAATCCATGGCAACTCCCAAGGCAAGTAAACTTTGGATGTCTCGAGCTGAACTCGCGAAATTAAGTTTGATGGAATTAAATCAGAAGCTTCGAGAAGCGATTGCAAACACAAAGCCGCTGCCACCTGAATGCCACTGAGCTGAATAAACTCCTACTTTGGACGGCAAGGGCAGAGTGTGTCCGTTTAATTGTGTGCGACCGATCCATGGTGGTTGAGCATCAGCGGATTGTAGTGGGTAAGCGATCTGAGAAGAAGATGGTGAACTGAGCGTAGGCCGCTCGCCATTCGATCGCCGACTTCCAGTGAACGCCAATATTTCTGAGCGCGAGGTAGAGCAGTTTCATCGCCGCTTCGTCTGACGGGAACGCGCCCCTGGTCTTGATGATCTTGCGCAATCCCCGATGCAGACTTTCGATCGCGTTGGTGGTGTAGATCATGCGGCGAACCTCTGGCGGATAGGCGAAGAAGGGCACGACCTCGTTCCAGGCACGCCGCCAGGCCAAAACGATGGCGGGATATTTCTTGCCCCATTCGGCCTCAAACTCGACGAGCCGCTGTTCAGCCATCTCGGCCGTCTCGGCCCGGTAGATCGCGCGCAGCGCCGGCACCAGGCGTTTGCGGTCCTGCCAGGATACGAAGCTCAGGCTATGCCGGATTAGATGAACGATGCAGGTCTGCACGATCGCGCGCGGGAAGACGGCAGTGATGGCGTCCGGGAAGCCCTTGAGGCCGTCGACCACGGCGAAGATGATGTCGTCGACGCCGCGGTTCTTGAGCTCGTTCATCACGCGCGACCAGAACTTGGCGCCTTCAGTCTGTTCGATCCAGATGCCCAGAACGTGCTTCTGGCCCTCGCAATCGAGCGCCAGGGCGAGATAGATCGCCTTGTTCTTGACCACGCTCTCGTCGCGGATCTTGACCCGTAGCGCATCGAAGAAGATCACCGGATAAATCGCGTCGAGCGGCCGGTTCTGCCACTCGCGCACTTCGTCAAGCACGGTATCGGTGATGCCCGGAAGGAACGCTTCGAGTTCCTCGGTCACTCGTTTGGGCCGCACTACTGGTGGAAGAATGGCCAGCGGTATCTGAGACCGATGTCACATCATATATGATATTATGATGTTGACCGGATTAAAATCGGAACCCAATTTGCGGCGACGCGCGGCGTCGATTTCGATAGCCCCAACACTCAATCATCGGCGGGCGCGTATCGGGAGGACTCTTCCTGCTGATAGTCAAAACGGGAGCCCTTTCTTTCCTGCGGCTTCCGGCGGTTGAGATTATCGAGTGCGAAGAGGAGCTGGGCCACTTGCCGCCAAAGCGTGTATTCATATCGGCTGAGCCGGTCGAGCGCGTAGTTTGGCAGACTGGCGAGCCGCAAAAAGCATTGCGCGAGGTGGCGGCTGGGGTCGGCGGCGGGTTCTGCGGTCTGCGGCTCGAACTCGGGCAAAACTCTTGTTGCATTCGTGGTTGGCGTCGATACCGCATCGTCGCCGTGGCTGCGGTGATCAGCCGATCGGAACAGCGCGTAGACCACGTCTCGCGAGCCTCGGTCTAACTTGCGGGATTCCCGGAACCCGCTCAGGTGCTCGGCCTGAATCTCGAACAGGCCGGTTTCCATGGCGGTGGCGCGGCGCAGCCGCCACAGAACACTCGCGAGCCGGAGGACCAGCTCCCGCTCGACCGCGGACTGCGCATCGTAGTCGGCGGTGACGGCTACTTCGAAGGCTTTGTAGTCCTCGGCGTCTTCCAGCGCACCGATGACCGTCTCCCCGGTGAGACCGTGGCGGACGGCATTGCAACGGGAACGCGCTTTGCCTTCTTCGGTTTTTGGGCCAGTGCTCTTGCGAGCATTGTGCCGATTGGCATCCATCTGCTTGAAGGACGTCACCGAGGGCCGGCCGCGATAATTGGGTTCGTTTTGTTATTCGGGCGTCGTTTGCCGGCCGGCCGATTTCGCTTGGTGCTCGTCTTTTCGGCGCTAACAGAGGCAGCCGCTGTCGCACCGTTGATGCCGGTTCTATCCGGAATGGTCGGCAGCGGACGCGTCTTTAGCCAGAGCATACGGGCGGTAACAGTCGGGTCAACCCCGGCCGTCGCCCACCATGCGGCTTCATCGCCGTGGCGATGGACCTCGCGATGGTGTCCGCGGCATAGCGGCACCGTGAACTCGTCGCTGACCTTGCGGCCGAGCGCCCGGCTTTGGGCAAAGCGCAGGTGATGCGCATCACACGGCTGGCGTCCGCAGATTAGGCAGGGCTGCTGGGCAACAAATCGCACGTGGTCCCGATCGCGGATGCGCCGCGGCTCCGGATGCGTCAGAACGGTTTTATCGATAGGCTTTGTGTGCGACTTCCGCTTCGTCTCCGGTGCATTCCCTACGGCGACTGCAGAAGATCGGGTACTCATCTTTTGACTGCGGCAATCCCTCGCCGTCATGGATGGCAAAGCTCATCAGCTTGGCGCGGAAGCTCTCCTCGATGTGCTTGGCGTCCACGGCATTGAGCTTGTTCTTCTCCGGCAGCCGGCGCTTGGCCCACTTCGCCGCCTCATCGCCGCTGCCAATCGCGTTAAGTTCGGAGAGCATCTGCTCACGCAGCCGCGCCGAGGCCTCGAAGCTGAGCACCACGGCAGCAATGAAACCGCGCGCGGTGCCGATATTGGCATTGCCATGCCGCGGCATCGGAGTTCGGGCTGCAAGATTGGACGAAACGCTATCGAGCCGGCCATTGCCGGGGCTGACCCGTCGCGGCCGGTCCGGTGCTGACTGCGGCTTCTGCGGAGGCGTCACAAGATCCGGCGCATCAAGGTCATCCTCCCCGGCAATGCCGACGAGCGTGAACAGTGCATAGCGCCGGGCATAGGTGAGAGCCGCTCCCATCCGATGTGGGGTCGCGGTGTCGCTGATGGCACAAACCGGCCAGTCCGAGGCGATCCATTCCCCCGAAGCATGAGCGAGCACCGTGGTCAGATTGACGGTGCCGGCAGCCTGATCAATCGCAGTGGTCTGGACCGTGGCGATCTCATGCTGGCCCAAGGTCTTGCGCACGATCTCAAGCCCGCTCGACAGTGGTGCGTAGCGAAACTGCCGCTGAGCACCCTCCCCCGTTCGCGGTTCGATCGTCCCCACCAGCGACTTCTCAGGATTAGAAAGTTCGATTTGCGCCTTGGCGAGAGCCGCCGCCAAGGCGGCGATGGAGTCACTGGACCGCTGCATGACCGCCTCCCTCTTCATTATTATTGTTGCCGCCGTCGAGGAGATCGAAACTCACCGCTCCCGACTTTGACCGCTTGGCCCGGATGCCATGGCCGATCGCCTCCTTGGCATCCTCCGGCATCAGGCCCTTCAGCTCGACCTTGGCGTGTTCATGGTCGAGATGGGCCGAGCGGGTCTCGGCAAAGAGGCCGGCGAACTCCGCCCAGGCATTGGACGTGCTCATGTCGACAATGCGGATCGCCTCGATCCGGGGTTTTGGCGGCTCGACCCCGAACGGCTTTGGTTCCTCACCGTTCTCGACGCAGCGCCAGAACTTCCGCTCAGCGGTGACAATGAGATGCTGATAGAGCGGATCGGCATGGGCGATGATCTCGACCCACTTGCCTCCCCCCGTAATGACCGAGAGCACCGCGGTCCGGGCTGCCACCACCCACATATTATGTTGCAGCTGCGGCATGTACTTTATGGCTGCTGCCTCCTCCGAGAACGACCACGGCAGCATGAACTTCGACCTCGAACACCGCGTCGCTACCTGCCACCCGGCCATCGAGCGTGGCCGCCATCCACTTCAGTGCCGGATGAAACACCCGCCGCTGGATGTCGATGATGACCTGCCCGGTATTGGCCTCGTACCAGCGCCGGTTCAGGTCCTCAGTCGCCAGCCCCAGCTGGACGATGAGATTATTCGATAGATCTGCTGGCTCTGCCTCCCCCCGCTTCTCCCGCCACAACCGGACCAAAGCCCCCTCATCCTCCCCCATGATGATCCGGGCATCCGAGCCGCCGATGAAGTGACGGCGACCGGAGGATTTCGTAGTGTCAGCTCCAGCAAGACGATATGTGGACTGTTTGGCGACCCCTTGTATGTTGGAGACGAGGATTGGGCTAGGCAAATGATCAGCCTGGGCCATGGCTTACCTCCGTGGCTTGGGTTAGAGCCGGGCGGGAGCACCACCTCTCACTCGGCTCGCTATTATCAGATAACGGAAAATCGGCATGCCGTCAATAGTCGATAACAAAAAAAAGCGCGGCCGAGGACGGCCACCGACAGGAATTGGAAACCCAGTGGGGCTGCGACTTTATCCGGAATTGGAGAGACGTGTCGACGCTTGGGCGGAAAGACAACCCGATAAGCCCGGTCGACCAGAGGCCATTCGCCGCTTGATTGATATTGGACTAAGAACGAGAAATAAGTAGGCCTCGCACTGAGATAGGTTCACGTCGCGAGAATAAGCGCATACCCACATTGAGTTACCCCTTTTGCCGCAACAGGCGGCCGCGCTCGCGTTCCCACGACCGTTTCTTTTCGGTATCGCGCTTGTCGTAGAGTTTTTTCCCGCGCGCCAGAGCGAGCTCGACTTTGGCGCGGCCTTTTTCGTTGAAATAGAGCTTGAGCGGCACCAGCGTCATGCCCTCGCGCTCTACCGCGCCGACGAGCTTACTGATCTGGCGTTTGTGCAACAGCAGCTTGCGCGGCCGTTTCGGCGTGTGATTGAAGCGGTTCGCTTGCAGATATTCCGGAATATTCGAATTGATCAGCCAGATCTCGCCACCGCGCGCATCGGCATAGGATTCCGCGATTGTCGCCTTGCCCTGGCGCAGCGATTTGACTTCGGTGCCGGTGAGCGCGACGCCGGCCTCGAACGTCTCGTCGATGAAATAATGAAACCGCGCCTTGCGGTTGTCGGCGACGACACGAAGTTTCCGTTCCGGTTTTACGGCCACGATCTAAGGTCTCGCGCTCAGCGGCTCTTCAAGAGGTCGCGGATCTCGGTCAGTAACTGCACTTCTTTGGACGGCGCCGCCGCTGCCGGTGGTTCCGGCGCCTTCAGCCGATTGATGCCCTTGATCGCCAGAAACAGCACCCAGGCGATGATCAGGAAGTTGATCACAAGCGTAACGAAATTGCCCCAGGCGAGGACGGCGCCCTGCTTTTTGGCGTCAGCGAGCGAAGTCGCGGTGACTTTCGCCGACAGCGGAATGAAATGGTTGGAAAAATCGAGCCCGCCGGTCGCGGCGCCGATAAGCGGCATGACGACGTCGCCGACCAGCGAATTGACGATAGCGCCGAATGCCGCGCCGATAATGACGCCAACGGCAAGATCCACGACATTGCCGCGCATCGCGAATTTCTTGAACTCTTCAAGCATCGATTATCCCCTTGCGCTCAAGATCGGTTTTCCGCTCGTCCCCGCGACAGCGCGGACCCAGCTTTGTTATGCCGGAATCCCGCGTTCGCGGGAATCAGCGGGGAAATGCCGTGCCTAGTTGATCAGCCCGGCATGGACCATGGCCTGGCGAACCGCCGTCTGCGCCTTCTCGGTCGCCGGCACCATCGGCAGGCGCAGCGCGTTGGCGCATTTGCCGACGAGCGACAACGCATATTTGATCGGGGCCGGGCTGGTCTCGACGAACAAATTGAGGTGCAGCGGCGCGAGTTTGTCCTGCAACTTCAGCGCCGCGGCAAAATCGCCGCGCAAGCATGCCGCCTGGAATTCGGCGCACAGCCGCGGCGCAACGTTCGACGTCACCGAGATGCAGCCATGGCCGCCGTGGGCCATGAAGCCAAGCGCGGTGATATCCTCGCCCGACAATTGATTGAAATCTTCGCCCATTGCCGCGCGTTGCTGCGTAACGCGCGCCATATTGGCGGTGGCGTCCTTGACGCCGGCAATGTTTTTCAGCTCGTAAAGACGCTGCATGGTGTCGACCGACATGTCGATCACCGAGCGGCCGGGAATATTGTAGATGATGATCGGGATGCCGACGGCGTCGTTGATCGCCTTATAGTGCTGATAGAGGCCTTCCTGGGTCGGCTTGTTGTAATAGGGCGTGACCACGAGCACGGCATCGGCGCCGGCCTTCTCGGCGTGCCGGGCGAGATCGATCGCCTCCTTGGTCGAATTGGAGCCCGCGCCGGCTACGACCGGCACCCGTCCGCGCGCCTGCCCAACGCACCATTCCACGACGCTCTTGTGCTCATCATGGGACAGCGTCGGGCTTTCACCGGTGGTGCCGACCGGGACGAGTCCATTGGTGCCCTCGGCGATCTGCCAATCGACCAGGTCACGAAACGCTTTCTCGTCCACGGAGCCGTTCTTGAACGGGGTGACGAGCGCGGTGAACGAGCCTCGGAAGCTGGTCTTGGCAGACATGAGACGATCCATGGAACGGTTTTGGCGCAGCTAGCTGCCCGCGCCGCGGCGACGCGCATCCGGCAACGGACCCGCCGTCCCGCATAGATACCGGGTCGGGGCCGGGCTTGAAAGCCCCCTTTCAGGGCGACGCATCTCATAATGGTACCCGGGCAGCACCGATGACGTTCCAAGCCCGCTCGTCTGCCGGCGCCTCGTCGTCGGGGAAGCTGCGGAGATGGAGCAACTCCAGCTGGTTTTGGGCAAGCGCCGATTCGAGTTCCTGCGCAAAGTAATAGCGAACGACATGTTCTTCCTGCCATTGTTCGACGCGACCGTGGGCATCGACGCGTTCAAAATCGAAACAAACACGGCAGAGACACCGCGGGATATCCAGGCTTGCACGCGTTTTGCGGGTGATGTGGGTGGAGCCCTCGGCAACGCTGACTTGGCGTTCGCCCGGCCGATCGGCAAGAACCGCCGGGCCGTGCCACACGTCGAATATGAACAGGCCGCCCGGCTCGAGATGCCGGCGCACGGTAGCAAGTGCCGCCATCAGGTCCACGTCTTCGAGCTGATAGCCAAGTACCGTGAACATCATTAGCACGGCATCGAAGCGCCGACCGAGATCGAGTTTGCGAATATCCCCTTCGTGGAATTCGACAGAGCCGACGCGTGCGCCGGCCGCTTTCGCGCCGGCTTGCCCCAGCATCGCCGGCGACCGGTCGATTCCCACGACGGTGTGCCCGCGTTCCGACAATGGCAGCGCGTGATTGCCTGTGCCGCAGCCAAGATCGAGGAGCCGCCGTGGGCCGTTAAGCCCATGGCGGACAAGAATCCGCTCGATCAGATCGACCTCGCCGGTGTAGTCCTTCGAGCGATAAATCGCATCGTACGCGTCGGCATAGTTCCGTCCGAACTCGCTCACGTGAGGCTCCTCCGCACCGCGGCAGAAACTCTATCGATCTGCGCCTCATCAAGGCCAAGGCCGGAAGGCAGATACAGCCCGCGTCGCGCGATCCGTTCGGTGACAGGATAACTTTCACCGGCGAACAGGCCACGTTCGTGCAGCACCGGCTGCTCGTGCATGCCGAGAAAAAACGGACGCGTGTCGATACCCTGCTCCTTAAGCCGCGTCGCGAATTCGGCGGCATTTAGCGGGACAGCATCCTCCAGAACCACTCCATACATCCAGTACACGTTCTTAACGTTGGCGCGCTCGACCGGAAGGCGAAGACCGCCTATTTCTCGCAGCCGCTCGCCATAGAGCGCCGCCATGCGACGCTTGCGGGTTATATGATCCTCGACACACTCGACCTGCGCCAGCCCGATCGCCGCCTGCAGGTTTGTCATACGAAAATTGTAGCCAAGCTCCGAATGCAAAAAACGCTGATCCCGACGGAAGCAAAGATTGCGCAGGCTGCGCGCCCGTGCGGCCAATTCCGCGTCGTCGGTAACAACCATGCCGCCTTCGCCGGTAGTGACGATCTTATTGGCGTAAAAGCTGAAACACCCCACCGTGCCGATGCCGCCCGCTCGCCGGCCGTGGTATTCGGCGCCGTGCGCTTCGGCGGCGTCCTCGATGACGGCCAACCCGAATTTTCGCGCCAGTTCCAGCAGTGGATTCATCTCCGCCATATG
Source organism: uncultured Alphaproteobacteria bacterium (assembly GCA_963775515.1). GTDB lineage: Bacteria > Pseudomonadota > Alphaproteobacteria > Rhizobiales > Xanthobacteraceae > BOG-931. The sequence goes on from CAVZIQ010000006.1 coordinate 29,899, forward strand.
CCCGTAAATATGCACCGGCATGATCGCGCGAGTCTGATCGGTGATTTTCCGCTCGACCTCGGCCACATCGAGGCACCAAGTATCTGGCTCGCAATCCACCAAGACCGGAACGCATCCGGCGCGCAAAACCGCCGCGACGCAGGAGATGATGGTAAAGCTCGGCAGGATGACCTGCGAGCCGGGCGGCAGCGCCAGCGCCGCCATCGCCAGTTCGAGCGCAACGGTTCCATTGCAAACCGCCACGCCGTGGGAGACTCCACAATATTGCGCCCAACGGCGCTCAAACTCGGAGATGAAGCGGCCTTCGGAGGAAATCCAACCCGAGCGCACAGCCTCTTGAACATAGGCGAGAGCGCGCTCGTCCAGCAGGGGCTCGGAAACCGGAATCACGACGTTTTCTTCGTCGCACTGTTGCATTTTTTGGCGGCACGCCGCTCCGTCGCGGCAATGCCGGCAAAGCGGGTTTTATCGGCGTCGCCAACGTAGGGTCCTTGCTTGACCTCGACCATCTCGATCTCCTCGAGAACCTCGAAACCGTGGCCGCCCGCCGCGAGCAAAATGACATCGCCGGCCCCAAGCTCCCGGCTGTCGAGATAGACGCCGGCATCCGCGTAGAAATCCACCCGTAAGCGCCCGCGGCGCACGAACAATACTTCGTGTGTAAAATGCACGGCGCGCGGCACGGGATTATGGACGTGCGGCTGAATGATGTGGCCAGCCGGGTGCCTCATGTAACCGAGTTGCTGGGAAAAATCGCCCGGCGTAAAGAAATGAATGCCCGGCTCGTGAAAATCGCTGCGAAGAATGATGGCAAACTCGATGCCGTCGAATGCCACGCGCTCGATCATGGCCGGCTTCCAAAATATAGAGCAATCTCATTACCGAAAGTTCTGTCCGCAATCGCGCGTTCCTCCGGGCTCAGCAACGTTTCATAGCTTTTACGGTAACCCTTGTTGATAAAGCGATGCCCCTGCCCGTAGCCCCTCGCCAAGCTGTTGCGATAGAAAATCCCATCGACTTGTTCATCGACTTCTTTCGATTCGAGTGCAGCCATGGACTTCATCGAGCTACGCTCAATCGAGATGCGTTGTCGGTCGACGGGAACATGAATGCACAAAAAATCCAGAATGGATTTAAGCTCGCGTTCGGGACTGTCGACGAGATTTTCGTAGGTCACAAGATGTATGGGGATGTTCGATTGGCCGAGCCACGAACGGACATGCTGGGTCCACGGACCGAATTCCGGAAAGGTGCCGCCGCCCGTCGCCAGCCAGCGGTGAACATAGGCGCGAAATGCCGGAGATTGCGTGTCGCGCACGCCACCCCTGATGAGATGATTGAAGTCCCATGCCGACATCATGACGTCGATCGGATGCCGAACGAGATAGATCGCTCTATTTGTCAAGCGAACCGCCGGTATCGCCGCGTTGTAAGGAAAATGCGATTTGATAAAGCGCGGAACTCTGGCATCGCTGAACGAAGCGTTTGGATAGGCATGTATATCAATAATGTATTTTCGCTCCAACTCGTGAATCTCACAGTCATCGGGGAACAAACTGTAGAACAATAAAAAGCTCAGATACGTCACGCCCGATTTCGGAAACGCGGACAAACTGGTGATGCCTTGCAATTGAGAACTCCACGTTTCCGAACGAAAGACGGTAATCTCCTGAGCGATTAAATTTCTTCTGTCTTCGAAGAAAACGGCGGCCTGCGGCCGCGCAGCGACAGAACGTACAATTATAACATATATTCTTGGGCTTCAATCGCGCGGCTTCGCTTATCCGGGAGGGTATTGCGGCGTGCGTCCGGCCCTTACGCGGTCGCACGCGTCGGTCAAGACGGCGACTACGTTGTCGAGGAACACGCTCCAACTGTAGGATTCCAATCGTTTCCTTCCGCGTGTCACTAGCTCGGAGCAAAGCGCTTCATCTTGCCAAACGCGCTTCATGGCCTCGGCAAGAGCTTGCGGAGAACGTGGATCGACAAGCACCCCGGCGTCGCCGATCTGTTCGCGATGACCGCGAATGTCGGAGGTTATGACCGGTCGGCCAAAGTGCCATGCCTCGAGCGGCGGGATATTGGTCGGACCAAAGAACGTCGGCATCACAAGACCTGCGGATAGTGTATAGAGAGCCGCCATGTCCTCATCAGGCACCGACCCTATATAACGGACACGATCGGCAATGCCGAGATTTGAAGCGAGAGCTCCTAGCTCCTTGAAATTGCTCGCCATTGTATAGGTCCAATAAGCGCCACAGCAAACCAACGGCATCGCCTCCCCGGTGTCATCGGCAATCAGCTTCATCGCCTGAAAGATCAGCTTATGATTCTTGTGCGGCCAGAATTGCGCCGGGTAGAAAAAATAGCGTTCCGGTAAATTGTACTTTGTCCGGACCCGAATGAGCTCAGCCGCATCGGGAAGCGGCCTTCCCTCGATCGGAGGGTAGTACGGCAATATTCGGATCCGGTCCTCGTCAATAAGATGGCCGTAGAACCGCAGCACGTCAGCCTTGCCCAACTCGGAATCTACCAGAACCAGCGTCGCAAAACGGCACGTATTGATATAAAAATATTCGCGGTTGTTTGTTTCACCAAAGGCGCTTACTTCCGGAAATTCAGGCTGTAGCCTATGATTGAGATCGAAGATCGGAACGACGAACGGCAGCCGAAAACTAAAGGCTGGAATATTCGGGCTTAGGAGCAAAAGAAGATCGACAGCGTTCTGGCGCAGGGCGTCGCCACTCGCGTAATCGAATTTCACGATGTTCGGATCGAACGGCTGCGGCGTCGGCGGTCTTTGGCCGAGAATAGCCTCAACCGGCGGCGGCTGATGCGACGGCTTGACCAACGGCACTACCGTGAGGCCGCGATAGCTCAAGCCTCCCGCATTCGCGAGCGTGAAAAGATCGGCTGCATTGTAGCACAGATAGACAATTTTCTCGGGATAACGGGCAGCGATTTCGCTCAGAGCTTTAAGGAAGACAATTTCGTACTGATAAGCGCCGCCGGAACCACTGTCCGCCATACTACGAGCAACACCGATCCGCATCTATTGTCCACCCCGCGGCATTTATAATCGATAATGCGCTGGCGGTTTGCCGCTTGCAAGTTGCCGTCTAAGCGTGAGAGGCGCCATCTTGCGCCATTCTGGACGCCATGAACTGCGACTCGGCCGGCAGGGACGTGGCGATTGCTCGGATCGTGACGCTCATCGCGGCCCCGCTTTTGCCGCAAAACCGTAAATTGTCGCGACGGCCTTGCCGGGTTAGGGTTTCTTCAATCTAACGGGCCGAAGAGATTCTCTTCAAATTTGGCGACACGCCCACCGGGAGGGATCGTGCCGGGTTTTCGCATCATTATGCTCCTTGTCGGCATTGGCCTGCTGACGGCTGACGCGCGCGCCGCGCCGCTGTCGGGGCCGGTTCCATTGCCGCGACACCGACCGGCGATCAAAGGCGAAAAAGTCGGCAGAGCCGAAGCGCCGAAACCGGGTCAGCCCCAGCCTGGATCAAATCGCTCCAGCCCGTTATCGATCGCGCCTGCGGCCGCCATCGCGCCGCGTGAGGTTCCCGTCGCGGAAGCGCCCGCGAATGTTCGACTGCCGCCGCCGGTCGTGCAGGCGCCGATATCGCCGCCGCGGCCCGGCCCGCCCTTCGCCATCGCGACGACCACGACAACGTCGCCGCTCGATCTGTCCGCGGTGAAACAGGCCATCGACCTTGTGCGCAAGGGCCGCCAGGGCGAAGCGACCGACGTCGAGGGCACCATTTCCGATCCGGTCGCGCGCAAACTTGTGGAATGGGTGATTCTCCACAGCGAAGACGGCTCGAGCGAGTTCTCGCGTTATGCCGCGTTCATCGTCGCCAATCCGAGCTGGCCGGGCATCGAGGCGATACGGCGGCGGGCCGAGGCGGTGCTGTGGCAAGAAAATACCGACCCGCAAGCCGTCATCGATTTTTTCCGAGCCGAGCAGCCGCACACCGCCAAAGGGCACTTCGCGCTGGCGCGGGCACTGCTCACGCGGGGCGACGTCGCCGGCGCCGCGGCGGTTTTACGCCAAGCCTGGCGTAACGACGGCTTTTCCGGCGATCTCGAAGAGCAGGCGCGTGAGACCTTCTCCGGGCTGATCACGCCGGCCGACGACGAAGTGCGCATGGAGGCGAGGCTCTACGCCGAGGACGACGACGCCGGATTGCGGGCGGCGCATCATCTCGATGCGACGGCGCTCGCGGTCGCCAAGGCGCGCGCCGCCGTCATCAATCAGGCCCGCGACGCCAAGACGCTGCTCGACGCGGTGCCGGAGGCGGCGCGCCGCGATCCCGGCTACATGTTCAGCCGCATCCAGTGGCTGCGGCGGAACGACAAGATTGCGGAAGCCGCGCAATGGCTAAACGCCGCGCCGCGCGATCCGGCCCAATTGATCGACGTCGACCAGTGGTGGGTGGAACGGCGGCTGGTGTCGCGAAAACTTCTCGATCTCGGCGACGCCAGACTGGCCTATGAGGTCGCCAACGGCGCGGCGACGCCGGATAACGAAAACTTCCGCGCGGAACAACATTTTACCGCCGGCTGGATCGCACTGCGTTTTTTGCGCCAGCCGGCCATCGCGCTTGCGCATTTTGCCCGCATCGCCGACGGCGTTTCCAATCCGATCACGCTCGCGCGCTCGTTCTATTGGCAGGGCCGCGCTGAAGAAGCGCTGGGACGCGAGCAGGACGCACGCATGTATTACGAGCAGGCGGCGCACTATCCGACCGCCTATTACGGCCAGATCGCGCGGGCACGGCTCGGCCTCGACGAAGTGGCGCTGCGCACGCTGCCACAGACGCCCGCCGAACACCGGCCGCTCGAACTCGCCCGCGCGTTCGAGATTCTTTACGCCGCCGACGAGCGCGATCTCGTCGCCAGCATGGCGGCCGACCTCGGCGAGAAGGCAAACGATACCGCCGCGCTGGCGGCGCTTGCCGACATCGCCACGCATCACGACGATGCGCGCGCGACGCTGCTCATCGGCAAGGCCATGCTCGGCCGCGGCTATCCCTTCGAACGCTACGCGTTTCCCGATTTCGGCGTGCCGAGCTACCAGCAGATCGGCCCTCCGGTCGAGCCCTGTGTCGTCTATTCGATCGTTCGCCAGGAAAGCGCGTTCAATCCGCGGGTGGTCTCGAGCGCCAATGCGATCGGACTCATGCAGGTCACGCCGGATGCCGGCCGGGATACCGCGAAGAGATTCAATGTCGCTTTCAATCAGCGCCGCCTGAGCGACGACGTGGTCTATAATGCCCAACTCGGCACGGCCGAGCTCGGCGACGCTATCGCCAGCTTCCGCGGTTCCTATATCCTGGCCTTTGTCGCCTACAATGCCGGACCGCGCCGGGCCCGGGAATGGATCGAACAATACGGCGATCCGCGCGATCCCAAAGTGGATCCGATCGACTGGATCGAGCGCATTCCGATCTCGGAAACGCGCAATTACGTCGAGCGCGTGATGGAAAACATCCAAGTCTACCGCGCGCTCGTCGAGAACAATCCAAGGCTAATGATCGAAGCCGACTTGCACCGCGGCGGATAGAGCTCTTCCTCCGATTTTGCCGATTGACCGGGTGTTTCGTCGAATGGACTTGGTCAGGCGATCCGAATTGGCTTCGTTTCTCCTGGCGGCTTAGCCACTTCCCCGCGTTGGTAGCGCTCCCACATCATCGTGTAGGCGGCTTCGATCTGGCGCGTCGTGCGCGCGGTGTCGAACAGCGGGAAGGAGTTTCGGTTGCGCGCGAGTTTGTCCCTGACGGCCGCAAGGGCAGTCCGGTCACGCGCGAGCCTCGAAGCCAGCGCTTCGTAGTCGCCGAGCGACTGCGTGACCAGTTCGTCAAGACCGACCGCCCTGAGCAGGTCTGCTGCCACGCGGCCTACAAATGTCGTGCCGAGACATGTCACCAGCGGCACGCCGGCCCATAACGCATCGCAGGCCGTAGTATGAGCGTTATAGGGCAAGGTATCGAGGAAAATGTCCGCCTGCCGCTGCCGCGCCAGATGGTCGGCCACATCCGGCAGGCGCGGAGCAAAGATCAGCCGTTGTTCGGCGACGCCGCGGCGCTCAGCTTCGCGGCGCAGATTGGCCTGCGCCGTGGCATTAACCTCGCTCAGCCATAGCACGCTGTCCGGCGTGGCCTTGAGAAGACGCATCCAAACAGCAAATGTATCCGGGGTGAGCTTGTAGGCGTTGTTGAAGCAGCAAAAGACCAATGCATGCTCCGGCAGTCCGCATTCGCTGCGGCTCGGCGTAGCCACCGAGATCGCCCGCTTGTCATCGTTGACGAGATAGCAATCCGGCAGCCAGATCACTCGCTCCGAGTACGACGCGCACTGGTCTTCCGGAATGACCGTGCCATCAGCCAGGATGTAATCGATGAAGTCCGCGCCGGTGGTCCCGGAGTAGCCCAGATAATTGACCTGGACCGGCGCCGGACGCCGTGCCAGCGCGCCAAGCCGGTTGTGTCTCGTCAGCCCCATGAGATCGACGACGATGTCGATCTCGTGCTGTTGAATGAAATCGGCGATCTGTCGATCGCCCCAGCTACCAATGTCGATGAAATGTTCGACCCCCGCCTTGATCCGGTCTCGCACCGGTGATGCCTGCTCCGGCCCCAACGACAACGCCGTTACCGCGAAACGTGACCGATCGTGATGTTCGAACAAGCCGGCGGTCAAATAGCCCACCGCGTGGTCGCGTAGATCGGCGGACAAATACGCTACCCGGATCCGCTCGTGCGCGTAGACCCGACCGCTCCACGCCGGCGCAAAGCGTTGGTGACCTTGTGTCCGGATTCGTGTGCATTGCAACTGAGCCTCGGCCGATGTCACAAGCGCCAGCGATTGAAACGGCATACATGCCAAGACGCCGCGCTTGATCATCGCCAAAAGCTCGGCCGTTTCGGATTCCACATCCGTCCAGTCACATAACGACAGCTTGGCGAACAACCTGGCGCCGAACGCGTAATCCAGGTCTGATGTGAGTGTGACGGCCTTATCGAAGGCAGCCAGTGCCTCATCGTCGCGTGCAAGCACCGTAAGGGCGACACCGCGCCCGAGCCATGCTGCAGCAAGATCAGGTTCGAGTTTTAGCGCGGCATCGTACGCAGCAAGAGCGGCGTCGTACCGGCCGAGTTCGGTAAACGTATTGCCTCGTCCAAGCCACGCGCCAGCCAGATCCGCTTTCGTCGCCAGTGCCCTGTCGAATGCGAATAGCGCGTTGGCGTAGTCGCTCAATTCATTGCAGGCGTTGCCTCGCCCAAGCCATGCGTCCGCGGAATCCGCGCGGAGCGCCAGCGCTCGATCGTAGGCGGCCAACGCTTCAGTCGGCCGCTTCATGTGCATGAGAAGAATGCCGCGGCTTATCCAGGCGCCCACGAGTTTTGGTTCGAGCACAAGGGCATTATCGCAGGCGGCCAAAGCTTCGTCGTACCTTTTGAGGGCGCCCAAAGCTTTGCCGACATTGAGATGTGCCTCTGCGTAGCGCGGCTGAAGCGCCAGTGCTTTTGCGAAGCTCGCCAGGGCGGCTTCATAATGCTCCAGCGCCGCCAGCGCCGCCCCTCGTTCGTTGATCGCCATGACATGCTGTGGCGCCAGCGCTAAAAGCGCGTCGAACCGGTTCACGGCTTCCTCGTAGCGCTGCAATTTAAACAAAGCGACCGCGCTGATGTAGAGAAGCGCTACGCTGGATTTGTCGGCGGCGAGACCGTCCCGGGCAACCGCAAGCGCCAATTCGTAGTTCTCCGCTTGGAACAATATGGTCGCATAATTCTCGACGAATTGGCCGTTCGGCGGAGTGCCCGAAAGCGACCGCTGCAGCAGCGTGCTGGCCTGCAGAAAATCGCCGCGAGCGGCCTCGATCAGGCCCAAATAGTGTAACGCATAGCAATCGTTCTGATCGGCGGCGATGATCTGGCGGTAAAGCTTAGCCGCCTCATCAAGCTGGCCCGCCTGATGCAAAGAGAGAGCGATCTGCAATTTACGCCGATCTTCCGATCTCGACATATGAGGCCGATTACACAAGCTATGTTTTGGGAGCAGTCGGCATGCGGCACGATCGCCGCAGCTCGTCGGCTATTTCGTCGCGTTGGCGCCCTGCCTCGTCAGGATCTTGCGCGGTTGCGGTTCGGGCGGTCGGGCAGCAGGCGCCGTGCATGTGAGCCAACCCATTGACAGATTTGTTGAATTTATCAAACACCGCCTCCATCGCGATCACGTTGGTTATGGTAGACTACTCCAATCATTGGCGGCAAATTCTTGGGTCATGCGTTGAATACGCCTTCCAACCAACCGCCGGCGGCCGACGCCACGACTGCACCTGTCACCGGCAAAAGCGTGTTCGTTACGTCCCAGGACGGCCTTCGGCTGCATGTGCGCGACGATGGTCCGCGCAATGCAGCCGCGCTGCCGATCGTCTGCCTGCCCGGACTGGCGCGCACGGTAGCGGATTTCGATGCGCTGTCGTCGGCGCTGGCGAACGGTCACCCACCGCGGCGCGTGATCGCCATCAATTCGCGGGGGCGCGGCCAATCGGACTACGACAAGCCGGAAAACTACAATCTCGCTGTCGAACTCAACGACGTGGTCAGCGTGCTGACAGCGCTGGAAATCGGACCCGCGGTATTCGTCGGAAGCTCACGCGGCGGAATCTTGACGATGCTGCTCTCCGTCGCGCATCCGACCGCGGTCGCCGGAGCCGTGCTTCACGACATCGGTCCGGTGATCGAACCGAAGGGCTTGGCACGCATCAAGAGCTATGTGGGAAAGCTGCCGCAGCTGCGCGATTATGCCGACGGCGCCGAAATCCTCCGCCGCCTGTTCGACGCGCAATTTCCAAAGTTCACGAACGAACAGTGGCTGGCCGCGGCGCAGCGCGCCTGGAAGCTAGACGACGACGGCAAGCTTGTGCCCACTTATGACGTCCGATTGTCCCGCATGCTCGCCGAAGTCGACATCGAGCGGCCGCTGCCGGCGATGTGGAACGAATTCGACGCTCTGGCACGGGTGCCGCTTCTGGTGATCCGCGGCGCCAATTCGGACATTCTCTCAGCGGCCACCGTCGCGACCATGCGCGTGCACGATCCCGATCTGGAGTCGATCGAGGTCGCCGACCAGGGTCATGTGCCTTTGCTCGACGAAGGGGCCTTGATCGCTCGCATCGCCGAATTTATCGGCCGGTGCGATGCTTGTCTTGGCGGGGCCGAGCCCAGTAGACCCTAGCAAGCGGCGGCGCCTCGCAGCATTTTGCCGCCAGGGAAGTTCGGCACAGGTCACAACGGCAAGCCAAAAGAAAAATCCCCGGCGGTTAACCCGCCGGGGATTTCCGATTTCACGCCGTGATCAGACGATCAGGGCAGGAAGTCCTTGTGCATGCGCACCCGGACCGTCCAGACGCCCACGTTGTCCACGGAGTTCGGTACGCCGGCAGTCACCGCGCTGCCCGCGATCCCCAAACCCTGCGTGGCAGGGACGCGCCAGCAGATAGTGTTGCTCATGAAGGTGTTGGTCGCGTTCGGCGTCGCGCTGTGAATTTGCGAGTACAGCCCTTCTACGCCGATGTAGAAGCTCTTCGTGATGTCCCACTGAAGCCTCGAACCGGCGTACCAGGTTGACCAGTTGTTGTTACAACCGGGTGTCGCAATGGCTCCGGATGCACCCGCAGGAAGCGCGGGACCACCATTGAGACCGCCGTTTTCAAGCGCGCAAAGCTGGTTGTTGGCCTGAGTGTTATAGCTCACGGCCGAATAACCGCCGAGGAACAACTCATGGACGGCAGGCGTCCAGTAGTGTTCGAACGACGCGTTGAAGCCCCATCCCGTCGTCAGGTTAAGGCCGGTACCGGTCGCGAAGGTGCCACCCGTGCTGCCGTAAACAGCATCGCTCAGCACGCCGTAGCCTTCTTGTCTACCCGAAGCGTTACCCCAGTTAAAGTCGGGGGTGAAAAACAGGTAGCGCATCGCACCTTGCGAATAGTTGACCTGCGACTGGAAGTAGTCGCCTTGCGCGATCATCGGGAAGTTCAAGCGCAAGCCACCGCCGACCGCAAAGCCCCAGGTCTGCCCGGGAGTTCCGCTCGTTACAGAGGACGTACCGTTGACGGAGCTGACGCCGTAGTAGTTGGCGTTGACTTCGTGCAGCGCGCCCATGACCTGAGCGCTGCCCCAGGTCTGATCGAGCCGCAGGTTGCCGATGATGTCCGGAGCGTTGAAGCCGCCATAGGCGCCAACGCCAGGGAACACGGCGCCAAACGTCGGGTTCGTGCCAATGCCGTCGGTGTTTGCGCCGTTCGGGAAGGCGCCGGGACTGACGCCGCCGATGGTGCCGATGGTCGTCCCTGTACGCCCGCCGAGAAAGCCGACCGCATTAGTGCGGATCGACGTTGATGATTTGCGTCATCCGGCGCTCTTCCGCCGACACAGTGGCGGACAAGCCGTTGCCGAGTTGCGCAGTGTAGCCCGCCACGAACCAGCCCGGATCGCCGGTATCAGATGCCGGGAAATAACCGCTGAGCGATGCCGCAGGCACGCTATAGAAGTCATAGAACGACTGCGTCAGACCGGCGGTGATGCCGGCCCACTGCAAGAAGGCGCGGTTGGAGCTGAACTGGTTCGCCGCGGTATTGGTGCCGATGTCATTGGTATTGATACCGACGTCGATGTAGGCGCGAGCCGTGCCGTAGGCAGTCTGTTCGCGAGCATCGGCGGTGATGTAACCGCGTGCACGGAACGTGGAGTTTTGCTGGTTTCGGCTGTTTCCGACACCGTTCCACGGACCGGCAGCCAAGCTGCCCGACATACCCCAGCCATATTCCGCACGCGTCCAGCCACCGATCTTGATGCACATATCGGTGCCCGGCATATAGTAAAATCCTGCCCCGTAGAGGCTGCAGACCTTCACGTATTCGACCGGCTTGGCCTTAACGGGAAGATCAGCTGCTTGCCCCGCAGTAACCGCAACCAAACCGGCCGCGGAGCCGAGGAGGAGGCTTTTCACCATCTTCATTTTGAACCTCCAAATGTTGCCGTGGGAGGGTTCTTTCCGCCGGGTGACACGCACCCCAAGAAGGTCCCCTTAGTCCCCAAAGTCGTCCGGTATTTCCACTTCCCGAAAACACCGGACGAGTCGACTTGGGGTTCCCCCCTCCGTCGCATGCACACCTTAACTAACGAGTTCCGAGGCGCAATGCAGAACTGGGCTACACACAGCCCGGTTCGAGCGATTTCCGGAGGGTGTTGCGTAAAAAACACGCAGCCGATGATGCCTTGATAAGCGCGGCTAAGATCGCACAGAATTCCGCGCCACATAACATTTCCGACGTAAAATCAATAAGTTCCGGGTCGAGCCGCCGGGGAGCCCGTCCACTCAGGGCCGCGGGTTTAGCGGCCCTGGACCTGCCAAACAGCCATAATTACTCAGCCAGCCGAGTGCGGGTTCCGCTGTGAGCTTGACAGCTTCGCTTGCGTGTCGCGGTCGGCGCCGTCGACAATTTCAACGCGGAATCGAGCCACCAGCCGCGATCCGTCCGCCGACCAACAAGGCGTTTAGGGGCGTGCAGGATGCCGATCGGAACCGGCGATTCCTTCAGATACAAATGCGCTTTCGAATTCTTGCTCGCGAAAAATTGCAAAGACTGTTTTGCAAAAATCGGGTGGAGCCCTTTGTCGGAATCGTTTGTCAGATTCCTTGGCCGCCGCTGGCCGCACTGGTGACGCTGACGTGGAATTGTTGAATTTCCTTGCGGCCGTTCGCGAACGTGACTTCCAGTTCGAATTCATCGGCGCCGTTGAAATTCGCCGTGGCGCGATAAAAAGCGACGAAGGCCGGCACGTCGAGCGCCAGGCATTGTCTGACATTGGTCGCCTTCAACGTCGCGCGCTTGACGCTCACGGTTCCATGCGCCGGCGTCGTTGCGAGCCGAATCGCCGGCAGCGGGCCGGACGTACAATCCGGCCGGATACTGGTGTAGATGCCGACGCGCAGGTCATGGCCCGGCGTCGCCCTGATCGCGCGTTCGATCAAATTCGATTGTGCGCATACATGCTGAGTCGCGGCGACGAGCAACAAAGCGGAAGCAAACGAGCATCGCGTCATCACGAGCATTTAGCGACTCGGTTTGCGCGAAGCGGGACGGCCTGCCACCCGAAGCCCAACGGGCGAAGGATGGCGGAGAGGAAGGGATTCGAACCCTTGATACGGCTTTGGACCGTATAACGGTTTAGCAAACCGCCGCCTTCAGCCACTCGGCCACCTCTCCGATCGCGGAAAACCGGTATTTTACGGGCTTGTCGCGGTCAAGGCTCGCACGCGACCGCACGCCGTAAATCAACGTGTCAATCCTACCGCACGTTCCGCTTTGAATGGCGCAGGCGCGCTACTGTGGTTGGCGCGTTGGGACCCGATCCATATGGATTGACCTTGCGGAAGCCGCGATTGCCGGCCAGCACATTCGGTGAGCACGCCTCCGCCGTGCGATATTGGCAATGCCAATAGACTTCACCATTGCCGATTTCGATGACCGCGCACCACGGGGCGTCGCCGAAGGCACGGCTTTCGCGAACGTCAAAGGTCATCGCGAAGCCGGCAACCGCAATCATAACTCATGGCGATCGTCCGCATAAACCATTGTATGTTACCGGGCGCGTGAAAACAACGCCCGACGGGCGGCTTCCGCATGGCATTGCCTTGCCGCGTTCTTGCCGCTGTTGTGCAGGCGAACCGACGTTGACCCTTCAGAGCCGGTTCGTTAGCAGGACGGCGAGCGTTCATTGAGACGATGACGGACCGTGAACCGCAAGCCATGAACCGAAACCCATGAACCGCAACCCATGAACCGCAAGCAAAAGCGAGCCTTGGGGCGCTCCGGCGCAAAACCGGCGCGCCGTTTGGCTGCCGGGTCGGCGGCCGGCGGAAGATTTTCTGATCTGCTCGGCGCGGCCGCCGCGCTTCATCGCGCCGGCGCGCTGGCTGAAGCGGAGCGTCAATACCGGCATATCGTGACGTTATTTCCCGGCTCCGCCGAAACCCACAGCCGGCTCGGCGCCGTGCTGATGGCACAGGGCAATACGGGGCAGGCGATCGGCCATATCGAGCGAGCGCTGGCGCTCAAGCCCGATCTGTTCGAGGCTTACGGGAATCTCGCACAAGCCTACATGGCCGAGGGACAGATGGAGCCCGCGGTCCACGTTCTCGCCCGTGCGCTTGAAATCAGGGATATGCCGCAGGGCCGCGCACTGTTCGCCCATTGGATCAAAACAATCCGATTTAGAGGAAGCGTCGACGCCCGCGTACGCCGGCTGGTGTTGCGCGCGCTTGTCGAAAGCTGGGCGCAGCCGCGCGAACTGACGGCCGCATGCGTCAGTCTGCTCAAGTGCGGCGGCATTGTGAATGACTGCATCCGCCGTGCCGATGCGGCATGGCCCGCGCGCCTGCCGGCCACGGAATTGTTCGGTGCATCCGGACCAGCCGCGCTATCCGCCGACGGACTTTTGTGCCGCCTGTTGGAATGCGATCCGATAACGGACGTAGCGATCGAGCGATTTCTGACCAATGTTCGCTCGGCCATGCTGACGATCGCGAACGGCGAAGACCGGGTCGTGGACGAGCGCGAGCTGGAATTCTACAGCGCGGTGGCGCGGCAATGCTTCATCAATGAATATGTCTACGCGCCGGCTGAGTCCGAGGAGGTTCGTGCGCGCGAATTGCAGTCGGCGCTCGCGCAAAGAATCAAGACCGGCGAACCGGTTCCGGCGCTGTGGCCGATTGCCGTCGGCGCTTATTTTCCGCTTTTTGCGCTGCCCAACGCTGAACGGCTATGCGATCGGCCGTGGCCGCAATGCGTTGCAGCCGTCATTGTCCAGCAGATCAACGAACCGGCGGAGGAACGCGGGATTGCGGCAGCGATACCTGCCCTCACCACGATCGAGGACGAAGTTTCGCGCGCGGTGCGCATGCAATATGAAGAAAGTCCGTATCCGCGCTGGATCAAAGCCGGGCCCCCGGCGCAGCCGTCCGTCCTCCAGAATGTTGCGTCGGAGCAAGTTCCCGACGTCTTAGTCGCCGGCTGCGGCACGGGGCTGTCCACCATCGAGTTTGCGCGGCAAATGCGGAACGCGCGAATTCTGGCCATCGATCTGAGCCTCGCCAGCCTGAGTTACGGCAAGCGAATGGCGCAAAAACTCGGTCTCGCCGGTATCGAATTCGCGCAGGCCGATCTTTTAAGTCTAGGCGCAATCGGCCGGCAGTTCGATTTCATCGACGCCTCCGGCGTCCTGCACCATCTCGCCGATCCGTGGCAAGGCTGGCGCGTGTTGCTGTCGCTGTTGCGTCCGGGCGGCGCGATGCAAGTTGGCCTCTATAGCAGCCTGGGACGCCGAAACATTGTCGCCGCGCGGGCGCTGATCGCGGAACGGGGCTACCGGCCGATTGCGCAGGATATACGGCGCTGCCGCCAGGACATTATCGCCGCCGCCGATCCATTACTACGATCGGTGACGGACCGGCACGATTTCTACACCACCAGCGAATGCCGCGACTTGTTGTTTCACGTGCAGGAGCATCGGATCGCATTAGCGCGAGATCAAATCATTTATTGCGGCGAACAATCTGCACTTCGCCGGCTTCATGCTCGACGCGCCGGTCGTGCATAAATTCGCCGCGCGCTTCCCCGAACGAGCGGCCATGACCGATCTCGATCGCTGGCACGAATTCGAAACCGAGTTGCCGGACACCTTCGCCGGCATGTACCGGTTCCAGGTGCGAAAGCCACCGCCGCAGTTACCGGGCGCGGTTTAGCGCAACTGCAAGCGCAGTCCGGTTAGCGCTGCTCAGGCGGCGATGGCGGGCGCAATCGTCGCATCGTGGCCGCGCAGCCAATCGCGTGCCGCGCGTTGCGCGGCGGCAATCTCGACGTCCGACATCTGATTGGCGATTTCGCGCCGCAGCCGGACCGCGTCGATATTGCCCTTCATCGCCGCGAGATTGAACCACTTGTGCGCGGCGACGAGATCGACCGGTGCGTCGCGTCCGACCGAATACATCATTCCAAGTTCGAACAGCATGTCGCCCGAGATCCGCCCTTCGCCGAGCGGCGCCGCATTGCTGTCGAGAATCTCATAACGAGCCATCGTGCACTCCCCTGTCCTACGCCCTGTGTCCTAACTGCTTTCGCCGGCTCTTTTGCCCCAGCCGATACCCGATAATCCTCAGAAGATTTGAATGGTGGTTTAAGTAATGCGATGAATCGATTGTGAATTACGGGCGGCGGTTTGCGCCTCTTTGACAACGGTTCGTTAGGCAACTAGGCAATGCCGACCGCGTGGACTATGCTCATGAACTTCCCGACAACGAACTTCGAGGTTGCGATGAAGACCTTTCGCCGGGCGGCGGCCGCATTTTGGCTGGCGACGATCGGGCTATTTGCCGGACCACCTATCGCTACGAGCGCGCTCGCCGCGACGCCGCTTGGCACCTGGTACACCGCCGACAAGGACAGCCAGGTTCGCATCGTCAATTGCGGCAGCGCGATCTGCGGCACGCTGGTATGGCTGAAAGAGCCGAACGACCCGGCGACCGGACGGCCGAAACTCGACAACCACAATGCCGACGCCAGCAAACAGAGCCGGCCGCTTCTTGGCGTAGCGATCGTGCTTGGCATGACGCCGGGCGGCCCCAACGTCTGGAGCGGCAACGTCTATAACGCCTCGGACGGCAAAACCTATACCGGCTCTTTCACCATGACGGGCGATAACACCGCCGATCTCAAGGGCTGCGTCATGAGCTTCCTCTGCAAAACGCAGACCTGGACGCGGGCGAAATAACTGCGGCCTAGCGCGAGGCTCTAGCGCGCGCGCTGGCCGAACAGCACCGCGCGCACTTTCGCGTCGCGCATGTCGACTTCGGACGCCGCGTCGATGCGAATGGCGAAAGCGCGCTTGACCGCCGGACGTGCGCGGATGGTTTCGAACCAGCGCTTAAGATGCGGAAACTCCGCGAGGTTTTGGCCCTGCCGCTCGGCAAGGCGCACCCAGCCGACGCAGGCCATGTCGGCGATCGAATAGCGGCCGGCCAAAAAATCGCGCGTCGCGAGCCGCCTATTCATGACGCCGTAAAGACGATTGACCTCGTCGGTGTAGCGAGCGATCGCATAAAAGATATCCTGCGGAGCGTAACGGCGAAAATGAACCGCCTGTCCCGCCATCGGGCCAAGCCCGCCGATCTGCCAATACAGCCACTCCTCGACCGCGACGCGGCCGCGCTCCTCGCGCGGATAAAACTTTCCGGTCTTGCGGCCGAGATATTGCAGGATGGCGCCGGATTCGAACACCGAGATCGGCCGTCCGCCCGGACCGGCATGGTCGACGATTGCCGGCATGCGGTTGTTCGGCGAAATCGCCAAGAATTGCGGCGCAAATTGTTCGCCCTTCGAAATGTCGACCGGGCGCACAATGTAGGGCAGGCCGCACTCTTCGAGCATGATCGAAATTTTCCAGCCGTTCGGCGTCGGCCAGTAGTAAAGCTCGATCGGCTTTGCCGCGGTGCGATTGCGTCTCGAGGTTTGCCGCGCGTGCTTCATCTCACTGCAAACAAAAACGGCGCCGCGGAATGACTCCACGACGCCGATGAAAATTTCGGGAGGATATTGTCAAAACACCGAGGGCGTCGGCGAGATGGCTGAAGGGCAAGTTCGCCGGCTTGAGTTGCCGGCGTAAGGTTCGGTTTCCCGTCCCCCGTCTTCGTCCTCGCATCGATTGAACGCGATCGCGAAGCTTGCACCTCCGTCCCGCCGACGCCCCCTGTCGTCCACCGGAACCGGCCCGCCTTGGAAGATCTTCGATCCATCCCCGACGCCGGCCGGCCCGTGTGACGAGATCTTCGACACATGCGATGCCGAAGACCGATTGCAGAGTCGGCTACTTCTTCTTCCGCCGCTTTGCCGGTTTCTTGACCTTAGCTTTCGCTTTTCTCTTCTTCGCCATTGCTGCCCTCCTAGCTTGAGTGGATGGCGATATCGGTACAGTGCAGTCGCGAATCGATCCGCACTACATCCCGATTACTACAGCAGGAAAAAAATAACAGTGACTCCACTTGATTTTGTGTGTAACCGCCGCCGCCGCGCGTCGCGCGCGGGGCGCACGAGCATCGCCGGCGCGATACCGCGCCGAAAAATATTTGGTCTGTGCAATTTTGCACAACGATTTTCACGTCATGCAAAAATGCCGATGAAATATGGCTTTTCGCGACGTTCGAAAGTTTCGATTCCACCATTGTCGCGCGATCGCGCGACGACTTGGCGCCGGCGATCGCACGCACGACCGCGCTCGACGCCGCGGCTTTCGCGCCGCGAAAAAAATTATGCACCGGACCGCTTTACGGGCGCGTTGGCGGCCTCGCCGAGGCGCAAAACGTGCGAATCAGCGCCAACCGATTCGCCGCCGCGGCGTCGCCCGCGCGCGCTCGGCGCTCCGCGGCGCCGCGACGCGAACGTTTTGCGATTCCATTTTCGACTTGGCGCGAAGCGGCAACGCGACTTCGGTCGCCGCGAAAACGCGGCGCCGAACCGGGCGGCTCAGCCGCCGATCTTCTTCTTGAGAAGCTCGTTGACGGCCTGCGGATTGGCCTTGCCGCCTGATGCCTTCATCACCTGGCCGACGAACCAGCCGATCGCCTTCGGGTTCGTCTTGGCGTCGGCGACCTTGTCCGGATTTTTACCGACTATGTCGTCGACGATCTTCTCGATCGCCGAAAGGTCGGTCACCTGCTTCAAGCCGCGCACTTCGACGATCGCCCGCGGATCGCCGCCTTCGGTCCAAACGATCTCGAACACGTCCTTGGCGATCTTGCCCGAAATCGTGCCATCACCGATCAGGTCGAGAATGGCGCCGAGCTGCACGGCGGATACCGGGGAGGCAGCGATCTCGGTGCCTTCCTTATTGAGCCGGCCGAACAGTTCGTTGATCACCCAATTGGCGGCGAGCTTCGGTTCGTGGCGCTGCGCTTGTCCGGCGCCCATGACGACGGCCTCGAAATAATCCGCCATGTCGCGTTCGGCGACGAGCACGTCCGCGTCGTAGGCCGACAGCGCGTAGTCGCGCATGAAGCGGGCCTTCTTGTCGTCCGGCAGTTCCGGCAAGCTCTTCTGCAGCTCGGCGACAAGCGTCGGCGAAATCTCCAGCGGCAACAGATCCGGATCGGGAAAATAGCGGTAATCGTGCGCTTCCTCTTTGGTGCGCATCGACCGCGTCTCGCCTTTGTCGGGATCGAACAGCCGCGTCTCCTGCTCGATCGTGCCGCCGTCCTCGACGATCTCGATCTGGCGGCGCGCTTCGTGCTCGATCGCCTGGCCGATGAAGCGGATCGAATTGACGTTCTTGATCTCGCAACGCGTGCCCAACGGCGCGCCGGGCTTGCGCACCGAGACATTGACGTCGGCGCGCAGATTGCCCTTCTCCATGTCGCCGTCGCAGGTCCCGAGATAGCGCAGCACGCTGCGCAGCTTGGCGATGAACGCCTTGGCCTCGTCGGCGGAGCGCAGATCGGGCTTTGACACGATCTCCATCAGCGCCACGCCGGAGCGGTTGAGATCGACCAGCGACACATTCGGCTGCTGCTCGTGCAGCAATTTCCCGGCGTCCTGTTCGAGATGCAGCCGCTCGATGCCGATCCGCACCGCCTCGCCGTCCGCCATGTCGACCGTGACCTCGCCCTCGCCCACGATCGGCGATTTATACTGGCTGATCTGGTAGCCCTGCGGCAGGTCGGGATAAAAATAGTTCTTCCGGTCGAACACCGACTTCAGATTGATGCGCGCCTTCAGCCCGAGCCCGGTGCGCACCGCCTGACGGACACATTCGGCATTGATCACCGGCAGCATGCCGGGCATGGCGGCGTCGACCAGCGAGACATGCGCGTTGGCCTCGCCGCCGAATTCGGTCGAGGCGCCCGAGAACAGCTTCGACTGGGAGCTCACCTGGGCATGGACCTCCATGCCGATGACCACTTCCCAGTCGCCGGTGGCGCCTTTGATCAGCTTTGATTTTCGTGCCGCTGCATCCATCGCGGTTCGGATACGCGCTTCGATTATGCGCGGCAAGGCCTGCTCCGCCGGGGCGGAGGCAGGCCGAAATTACGTCAAATCGGCTGCTGGAGCCTTAACTGCCGCACTTGGCGGTGCAGAAGCCGGTATAGCAGGGCAGCACTGCCGTGAACGTGCCGTTCACGCACAGCTGCTGACTGCACCACTGCGTCTGCGGATTGCAGTTGAATGAGCAGATCGTATTGGCCGCGGCGAAGTGCTTCTTGTCGACGGCGCAGGAGCCGGGCGGCGCCTTCATCGCCTTGGCCGAAGCAACCGACGGCAGCGCCACAGCGCTCGCCAATATTGCGATCTTCACAAATGACATCACACGCATGGAGTCCCCCATTCCGACGCCCGGTATTATCTTACATCCTTAGCGCCGACGTGCAAGGCATCGCCGTTACGAAATCGCCTTGCTAGAATATCCGGGACAACAACAAAGCCGCTGTGGAGGACAAAATGGACGCCGTCGCCGAAAAGGATTGCCTGGTCGCCGAACTGGCGGAGCCCCGCGCGCGCATCGGCCTGATCATCCCGTCGGTCAATCGGATGACCGAGCCGCAGTTCAACCATTATGCGCCGGATGGCCTCGGCATACTCGTCGCGCGCGGCCGGGTCGCCGGCCAGCCGGGCAAAACCGTCGCCGAGCTGACCGACGAGATCGCGCACGCCGCCGGCACGCTCGCCGACGCCGGGCCGGACCTCATCGTCTTCCACTGCACCCACACCTCGATGAAGGAAGGCGCCGACGGCGAAGCGCGCATCATCGATCTCATCCGGCGCACCACCGGCATCGAGGCGCTGTCGACGTCGAGCCTCGTCAAGGACGCGTTGCGCGCGCTCGGCCTCAAGAAGCTCGTGGTGTTGAGCCCCTATATGTCGAACGCGAATATCATCGACTATCTTGCGGCGGCCGGCTTCACCGTCGTCAAAGACGTCGCGCTGAAATGCAAAACTCCCGCCGATTTCGAGACGGTGACGCCGCAGCGCTGGCTCGAACTGGCGCAGGAGAACGATACGCCCGAGGCGGACGGTATTTTCCTAAGCTGCACCAATACCACGCAGATCGAGGCGGTCGCCGCGATCGAAGCGGCGCTCGGCAAGCCGGTGGTCAATAGCAATCAGGCGGTGCTGTGGGGCTGCCTGAAGCGGCTGAAGGGCAAACTCGGCGACGAGGGCGCGATGCCGCAAAATCTCGGGCGGCTGATGGACGAACTCGAGGCGTGAGCCGAAGGCGCCTTATTTGCCTTCGCGCCAGATGCCGAGCGCTTCCTGCGCCGGGCGGTCGGAAATCGAAAACAGCACCGATTCCTTGCCCGCGTTGTGCGCGTAGCGCTTCCACGGCGGGATGACGAAAACGTCGTTCGGCCCCCATTGCAGCACCTTGCCGTCGACATCGGTCGAGCCTTCGCCTTCGACGCAGACGAAGATCGCGCCATCGGTGGAGCGGTAGGGCTCGCCCTTAAATCCCTTGGGCAGCATGGCGAGCCACGCGCCCATGGTCGGCAGCACCGGGCCGCCGGTGACGGGATTGGCGTAGCGCACGCGCGCGCCATGCCGCTTGTCGATGTCGCCTGCCGCCATCATGCGCTCGACGATCGGGCGCGTACGCGCATAGGTGTAATTGATGACCGGCGTGCGGTTCATTGCCGGCGTGCCGTCCGGCAAAACGCCGGAGCCGTAGAAGCTCAAGGAATCGCCGTCCTGCCGGGAAGTCTCCTGGACCGGCTCATCGAAATTTTCGGCAAAGGAGGTTTCGAAGAAATTGACCGCAGGCACGTCGAGCACGTCGAGCCACAGCATCGGCTTCTTCGATGGATTGCCGTGATCGTGCGGCGCCCAGTTCGCGGTGATGACGAAATCGCCGGGCGACATGAAGGCCTTTTCGCCCTCGACCGCCGTATAGGCGCCCTCCCCGTCGAGCACGAAGCGGATCGCCGCCGCCGCATGACGGTGCGCGGGCGCGACCTCTCCCGGCAGGATCATCTGGATGCCGGCGAACAGCGTGTTAGTGGCGCGCGACTCGCCGCGCAACGCGGGATTTTCCAGGATCAGGACGCGGCGCTTGGCCTCTTCCGCGGTGATCAGGCTGCCCGATTCCATGACCAGCGATTTGACGTCGTCGAAGTGCCAGACCACCGGCGCGCAACGCGACACCGGCTCCTTGGTGACGATCGAATTCATCACCTTCCACAACGGCGTCATGTCGTGCTTGGCGATGCGTTCGTAATAGGCCTGCCGGACCGCTTCGATATTGTGTTTCGGGCCGGGCCTGCCGCTGGTTTTCTTCGCGGCGGCGACCGCCAAATTTTTAGCCGGCATGGCGTCCTCCAAGGAGTCTCTAAAGCTGGATGCTTTTCTCCAATATAGTCAAAGC
This sequence comes from uncultured Alphaproteobacteria bacterium, assembly GCA_963775515.1. Lineage (GTDB taxonomy): Bacteria > Pseudomonadota > Alphaproteobacteria > Rhizobiales > Xanthobacteraceae > BOG-931. The sequence continues at coordinate 51,381 of CAVZIQ010000006.1, forward strand.
ACTGCTTCGCGGAAATAGCGGCCAAACCGGCAAATAGCGGGGCTGCCATGCACCTGGCCATGCAGCCAGCCATAAAGCTTTAGATCGCGCGCGCCATGGTACGCCACGTGAACCAGCGCTTGGACGCGGTCTATGGCGCGAACGTTGGGCACGGCGCGAACGACCAAGCAAAATGCCAGGCATCATCCGCGCAAACACCATATCTCGCGGCTGTCGCGGCGGCAGGCCTCCTATGGCAGCCGGCAGCCGCGGTCCGCCGCGGCTTTTGACGCTTCAATTGTTGGTGGCGCCGCCGTCGACCGCGATGGTCTGGCCGGTGATAAAATCGCTGTCCGCCGATGCCAGGAATACCAGCGCGCCGAGGAGATCCTCCGGAAATTCGTCGCGCTTGAGCGCCCGGCGTGCCAGTGACGGTTGGCGCGAATGTTCCAGATGCTGGGGATTTTCGTCGATCACGCTGTCGCTCAATGTAAATCCGGGGGCCAGGTTATTGACGCAGATGTTGTGCTCGCCGAGCTCGCGCGAAGACGCCCGCGTGAACGCCGTCACCGCGCCCTTCGAGGTCACATAATGCGCGAATTGGGGAATGCCGCGGGCAACCGTGCCCGAACTGATATTGATGATCTTGCCGTATTTTTGCGCGATCATGTGCGGCGCGACGTGTTTCGTCATCAGGAATACGCCGCGCACGTTGATCGCCATCACGCGATCCCACAAAGCCGCGTCTATCTCGGTGAGCTTTTGCTCCTTCAGCGGCGCGAACAGCGCGGCATTGTTGACGAGAATGTCGATCTTGCCGAAACGATCCATGGTATTGGCGACCAGCGCCTTGACCGCAGCCTCGTCGCTGACGTCGGTGACGGAGCTTGCAACCGAATTGGCGCCGTGCTTTTGCGCCAGCGCGTCGGCCACGTCCTTGCCGTCGGCGACGTCGGCGATCATCAGCCGCGCGCCTTGCGCGGCGAGCGCCCCCGCATAATGGCGGCCGATGCCCTTGGCGCCGCCGGTTAAAATCGCCACGCGGCCGTTAAGGCGCGACATAGTCCCCTCCCCTTTTCCGTGCAGTTCAGCTTTTACCACCGTGCCGCTCGATGAACTTGGCGAAGGCGGCGAGCTGCTGCTTGACCATATCGATGGTCGGCTGATCGGTCAGCGCGAGCGTTTTCTCATCAAACTTCTTCGCCGAGAAATTGACGAAGACTTCCGGCTTGCCGAACATGAAAGCATCGAGCGTGGTCAATGCCATCCGCAGATGGTATTGCATGCGCGCACCGCCGAGCAGGCCGCCCGAGCAGGATTGCAACGCGACCGGCTTGTTGGTGAACGGCACTTCCTTCAGGCGCGACACCCAGTCGATGGCGTTCTTAAGCCCGCCGGGAATGCTCCAATTATATTCGGGCGAGACGATGATCACGCCGTCGGCGGAGCGGATGGCGTCGGCCCAGGCCGTGACGTCGGCGGGAAAGCCGCTGCTGGTCTGAATATCGGCATTATAGATCGGAAACTTGTCCCATGCCGGCGCCGGCGTGATGGCCATGCCGGCCGGCGCAAGCGAAGGCAGTGTCCGCGCCAACGCGGCGTTGTAGGAACCCTTGCGCAAGCTGCCGCAGATGCAGATGACGTTTGCCATGATTGACCTCTTAGCTGCTCGATGAATTGAATAAAGCCGGTGCGACGATGTCCTTCCAACTTCGTGGCGGCGCCTTCAGTGCGCCGTGCCGCCCCATGAAATCGGCCATCGCCTGCACACCATAGACCGCGCTGCCGAATTCGCCCCTGATTTCGCCGATCACCGCGTCCATCGCGGCGGCGGTGAGCGTGCTTGATGGCTCGTGAGTCAAATAGATTTGCGCCGCGCGGTGCGGGTCGTCGTGGATGATGCGGGCGGCCTCATCCATCGCCTTGTCGACGACCTCGGGCATTTGCGGTTGCCGCTCGATGTAGGCCCTGGTCGCGCCGAGGACGAGGAACGAGAATTTTCCGCCGATCACGTCGGCCGATTTCAAGATCGGATGGACGTTGGCGTCGCGCTGCGCGAGCTGCGTGAACGGCGGAGACGAAAAATAGGCGGTCGCGAGGCTTTTTTCTTTGCCCGTATCACCGCCCAGCGCATCGACCGCCTCGGCATGGGACAACACGATCACCTGCGCGCGCAGCCGGTCGTATTGGCCGAATATCTTCTCCGACTGCAGCTCCAGCAATTCCATCTGCGGCGAGGTCAATGTCGGGACCGCGATACGGTCGCTGGGCTTGAGATCGGCGATGGACTGCTCGTCCGGCTGATTGCTCAGGAGAACAAGCGGCAGCGAGGTGATGCCGGACACGGCAAGAATTTGCTGCGGCGTGTCTTTTGCCTTTTCCCATGCCGCCAGCAGCGGCGCGGTGCCGAACGGCCCGATATCGATCGCGCCGGAGGCGATCGCCGACTGCACCTGGGCGGCGCCCATCAGCCGCGGGAAGCTCGCCTTGACGTCGAGATGCGCCGCCTTGGCGTACTTCTCGATCAGCTTCAGATCCTGGCAGAGATAGACCGGGAGAAACGCCAGCCCATAGCCGATGCCGATCTTGACCTGCTCCTGCGCGAAGGCAGGCACCAGCGTCGCGATCATCACAACAAGCGCAATACAGCAGCGCAGCAGCATTCACACGGACCTGCAGTAGCGGGGTCGCGACTATAGTTTACCCTCACGCCTGAGGGGAATGCGGCAGGAAGTATTCCTTCAGCCGGTCGCGCCCCGCCAGCGCGGCGCGCAGGTCGAAGCCATTGACGATCGCGAGACGAAAGCCTCCGGGCGGCATGGCATGGAGTTCCGGCGCGCGGTCTTCGTGGAAGGTGATTTGCACGCTGGTGACGCCCGGTATGGCCTTCACCTCGTCGACGACTGCCGGCGGCGGATGCCGGTAGCGGCGGCCGTTCGGTCCGAACAGGACAACGCTATAGCCCTCGCTGCGATCGTCATCGGGAAAATCCCACTCGTGCCGCTCGTAGAGCGCGACCACGGCATCGACCCAGCCCGGGCCATAAAGATCGGGCCATTGGTCGGAAAAACGCAAATGCGCTTCGATGATGGTATTGCCGATGGTTTCGAGATTGAGCATGCCGGTATAGCCGGCGAGATTTTTTGCACCCATTCGCCGCAATGCGTTTCGATGCCGGCATCCGGCTCGGCATGCACGATCCAGTAGTCGAAAGTGCCCTCGCCCGCCGGTTTGCCGGTAACGTGCCGCCACCAGCGCGGCTCGCCGTCGACCAGGGCGATGTCCGAGGAGACGTGGCGGCCATCGAGCAGGGTCATCCAGAAATGGCCGGGCGTGTAGTGCTTGTGGTAGTCGGCTTGCGAGTTGAGCACCCGGCTGCCGACGCCCATGCCCCGCAGATTCACGATCGGTTTGGAAAAGACCGGATAATGCGGCGGTGGCACGCCATGCGGCGCGGCATCGAGGCTTTGGCCGAGCGCCAATTCAAGCTTGTCGTAGACGAAGCGATGCGCCGGGTACCATTGCCAGGCATCGCTGTCCTCGGTCGGGATATTTGCGGCCGCATCGACGTGCGCGAAATACTGCAGGCGCCAAGGATCGGCTTCGCGGACGGGCATGGTTCAGGCGACGCAGTGTGGACGATAAACGACGGGAAACGGCAGTCTAGTTCTGTCCGCCGTCATCTGCCATCGGCGCGACGAAACGCTTGCACGCTGAACTGGCCGTCGCTCCAGACCTCAAGCGACGACCAGCCGCTGCCGCGCGCCAGCGCCGCGAACGAGCCAAGCGTATATTTGTAGCTATTCTCGGTGTGGATGGTCTCGCCGGCGCGGAAAGCGATCGTCGCGCCGTTGACCTTCACCTTCTGCCGCTTGGTGCTGGCGAGATGCATTTCGATGCGGCTTTGCTCGCGATTATAGAAGGCGTGGTGCTCGAATGCGGTCGGATCGAAATCGGCGCCGAGCTCGCGATTGATCCGCGCCAACAGGTTGAGATTGAATTTTGCCGTCACGCCCTCGGCGTCGTTGTAAGCCGGGCACAGGATCTTGACGTCTTTGACCAGATCGACGCCGATCACCAGCACCGCGCCGTCGCCGAGGATGACGCCGGCATGGCGCAGAAATTTCGCCGCTTCATGCGGCTCGAAATTGCCGATGGTCGAGCCCGGGAAAAATCCGACCCGCGGCAGCGTGGCGATTGCCTGTGGAATAGCGAAGCTTTGCGTGAAATCGGCGACGACGGGATGCACGCCGAGATGCGGAAAATCGCGCCGCAGCTGCGCCGCGTCCTGCTGCAGAAAATCGCCGGAAATATCGACGGGAACATAGGCCTCCACCGTCGCCGCGGCGCCGAGCAGAATGCGCGCTTTCCTGCTCGAACCCGCGCCGAATTCGACCAACGCGCAGTTCGGCGGAAACAGCGAGGCGATCGCCGGCGCATTGTCCCGCAACAACGCAAGCTCGCAGCGGGTCGGATAATATTCCGGCAATTGGGTGATGCGCTCGAACAGCGCGGAGCCGGCCAAATCGTAAAAATATTTCGGCGGCAGCCGCTTCGGCTTCGCCGAAAGCCCGGCCGCGACGTCGGCGGCGAATGGATCGGCCGTCTCGATGGACGGCGCCGCGCGCAGCGCGGCCTGGGTGGCGCTTGCCATGTGTTCCGCTCAGTGTTGGTATTCCGCGAGCCGCAAGCCGGTGAATTGCCAGCGGGCCGCCGGATAAAAGAAATTGCGATAAGTCACGCGCGAATGGCCGGCCGGCGTCGCCAGCGACGAGCCACGCAATACGATCTGATTGACCATGAACTTGCCGTTGTACTCGCCGAGCGCGCCGAACGCGGCTTTGTAGCCGGGATAAGGCGAATAGGCGCTGCGCGTCCATTGCCAGACGACACCGAATGCATCGGCGATCGCGCCGCGCTTGGCCGCGATTTCCCACTCGCCTTCGGTCGGAAGATCTTTACCGGACCAGCGTGCAAAGGCATCGGCTTCGTAATAGCTGACATGACAAACCGGCCGCGCCGGATCGACGCGGCGCAGACCGCCAAGCGTCATCGAGAACCACGTGCCGTCGGCTTCGCGCCAGTAGCCCGGCGCGCTCCAACCTTGCGCCGCCACGGTCGCCCAGCCGTCGGACAACCACAAAGTCGGCGTCGTGTAGCCGCCGTCGGCCATGAATTCCAGCCAGTCGCGGTTGGTGACGAGCCGCGGCTCAAGCCGCACAGGCTGCAAAAAGATCTGATGCGCCGGCTCTTCGTTGTCGAAGCAAAAGCGGGCGCCGTCGTGCCCGATCGTATCGAGACCCGACAGCGTCGCGGCCGCGACGGTCCGTTCGTCGGTCCGCGGCCATCGCCATTGCGGATCGTAGGCCGGGTGGGTCTCGTTGAGCGAGAAGGCATGCAAAATATCGGTGAGCAACAATTCCTGGTGCTGTTGCTCGTGATGCAATCCGATCTCGATGATCGGAACAAGCGCGTCGAAATTACTCGCGGTCTCGATCAGCTCCGCCACCGCGGCGTCGACATGCGCGCGATAAGCGGCAACTTCTGCCGCGCTCGGCCGCGTGATCAGACCGCGTTGCGGCCGTGCTTGGCGCGGTCCGGCGGAGACATAGTAAGAGTTGTAGAGATAGGCAAAACGCTCGTCGAATGGCCGGTAGTTGCCGGCATAGGGCCGCAGCAGAAACTGCTCGAAGAACCACGTCACGTGCGCGCGGTGCCACTTGGTCGGGCTGGCATCGGGCATCGACTGGACGACCTGATCTTCAGGCGACAGCAAAGCGGCGCGGCGCTCAGTCTCGGCGCGCACGGCGCGAAAACTATTCAGCCAATGGCGCCGCTGACTCGCCGGACGGCCGTTCCGCGACGGCAGCGGCGCTTTCCGCAGCAAGATGCGCCGAAGCGGCTAGCCGAACACGCTTGGAAACCGCGGAACCTGGCATCATAAATGTCCGCAAAAGGCGGGATTTACTGGAGAATTTTAAAAGGCTGGGAAGATAATCAGTCCCCGGCGGGTTGGTTCCATAGATGATCCATCCGCCGCAGACTGCAATGCCAATCGGCGTCACTTAACGCGGATGTGATCGCACAATCGGACCTCGACGAAATTCGCAACAAAGTTGTTCTAAGTCCCCATGTCGACGTATGTTTTGCCTTCGATACCATCTCGGCTCCACGCCGGCCATAGACTCTGACATGATTTTTTGCTCGGCGGTGGAAGAACGGCACGAATTGGCAGATGAGGACGGCGGAAATGATCAAGCGCAGCAGCAAAAAAGCAAGCGCCAAACCGATGCTGCCGCGCGAGCGCTGCGACTTTTCGGCCATCGTCGACCGGCCGCCGCTCAAGCTTCCGGACGGCGCGCGCGTCGTGTTCTGGAGCATCGTCAATCTCGAAGTCTGGGATATCGGCAAGCCGATGGCACGCCAGGTGCTGGCGCCCCCGACCGGAGTGACGCAGCTTCCCGACGTGCCGAATTGGAGCTGGCACGAATACGGTATGCGGGTCGGTGTGTGGCGTTTCTTCGATCTCTACAAGCGCTTGAAAATTCGGCCGACGCTCGCGATCAATGCACGGGTCTGCGAGGATTACGCGCGGGTTGCCCAAGAAGCCAAAAACGACCGTTGGGAATTCATGGGCCATTCCTACGAACAAGGACCGATCCACAAAGAACCCAATCAGAAAGCAATGATCGCGCGCTCGCTTGACGTGGTCGAGCGGTTTTGCGGCAAGCGCCCGGTCGGCTGGCTCGGCCCGGGCCTGACGCAAACGCTGGAAACGCCTGACCTGCTTGCCGCGGCCGGGATCAAATATATCGGCGACTGGGTCTATGACGATGAACCGACGACGATCCGCACCGCAAACGGCCCGCTGGTGACGCTGCCCTATACGATGGAGCTCAACGACATTCCGATGATGGCGGTGGCCCACCACGAGGCCGATTATCTGTTCAAACGCACCGTCGATCAGTTCGACCGGCTCTACGCGGAAAGCGAAAAGCGCGCCAAAATTCTGGCGCTCGCCATCCACCCCTATCTCAGCGGCCAGCCGCACCGGATCAAATATCTCGAAGCAATCTACGACTATACGCGCCGCTTCGACGGCGTCGTGTATTGGACCGGCGAGGAGATTTTGGAGTGGTATTTGAAAAGCGCCGTCGCCAAATGATCCGCGCCGCGGTCTTTTTCGCCTTTTTGGCCGCCGCCGGCGCCGCGCATGCCGCCGCGCCATGCCGCACCGGCGGACCGTTCAATCAGTGGCTCGCCGATCTGGAGCGCGAGGCGCTGACGCAGGGCATTTCACAAAGCACGATCGTTGCGGCTGCGCCGTACCTCACTTACGATCAGCGCATCGTCAACATCGACCGCGGCCAGCGCGTCTTCACGCAAACGTTTCTGGAATTTTCCGATCGCATGGCCGCTGCCTACCGCATCCAGCGCGGCCAGGCGCTGATAAAGGCCAACGCTCCGGTCTTCGCGCGCATCGAGCAACAATATGGCGTGCCGGCGCCGGTGATCGTCGCCTTCTGGGGACTGGAAAGCGATTTCGGCGCCAATATGGGCAATTATCGATCGCTGCCCTCGCTCGTCTCGCTCGCTTACGATTGCCGGCGCGCCGACCGCTTTCGCGCGCAGCTGCTGGACGCGCTGCGGCTGATCCAGCGCGGCGACTTGCGTCCCGACGAGATGGTCGGCTCATGGGCCGGCGAGCTCGGCCAGACCCAGATGATGCCGTCGGAATATTACAAATATGCCGTCGATTATGACGGCAGAGCCAAGCGCGATCTTTTGCACAGCGTGCCCGACGTACTTGCTTCGACGGCGAATTATCTGCTCGGGCTCGGCTGGAAACGCGGCGAGCCGTGGCTCACTGAAGTGCGGGTGCCGACGAACCTGCCGTGGCAACAAGCCGACCTCGATATCCAGTTGCCGCGCGCCAAATGGGCGGCCTATGGCGTGACGCTCGCCGACGGCCGGCCGCTGCCGCCGGATAATCTGCCGGCCTCATTGCTGTTGCCGATGGGACGGCTCGGTCCCGCTTTTCTCGTCTACCAGAATTTCCAGGTCTATCTGCAGTGGAACAATTCGCTGGTTTATTCGACGACGGCGGCCTATCTCGCGACCCGCATCGGCGGCGCCGGCCCGCTCCACCGCGGCACTCCGCCGCCGGCGCTGCCTTTCGCCGACGTCAAAGCTATGCAGACGATGCTCGCGCGTGCCGGTTACGACGTCGGCACGATTGACGGCTTTCTCGGCTTGAAAACCCGCCAGGCGGTCAAGGCGATGCAGCAGAAATACGGCCTGCCGGCGGATTCCTATCCGACGGCCGAATTGCTCGCCCGCATGCGGGCCGGACATTAGGGACAACATGACCAAACAGATTTGCCGCGTCGTGACCGGCCATGATGCGGCCGGGCGATCGATCTTCGTCATCGACGGTCCGACCCCGCACGTATTCAGCCGAACCAAAGGCAGCGCCATCGTGCATGAGCTTTGGGAAACGACACGAACGCCCGCCGACAATCGCGGCGGCGCCGACGCCATCGCGCGCGGTCACCGTCTGCCGCCGCCGAAGCACGGCTCGGTGTTCCGCGTCATCGAATATCCGCCGGATTCCGAGCGCCTCGCCGCAATGGCGCGTGAGCACGCGCTGCCCGACGATTCCGGACGCGCTGCGGCAACCGACCGCAACAATCCGCGGCATCCCGGTTTCCATAAGACCGCGACGATCGATTACGCAATCGTGCTCTCCGGCGAGATTTACGCGATGATGGATCGGGGCGAAGTTTTGCTGAAAGCCGGCGACGTCCTGGTCCAGCGCGGCACCAACCATGCCTGGAGCAATCGCACCACGGAGCCCGCTGTTGTCGCGTTTGTGCTGATCGACGCCGAGCCGGTGGCGTGACGATCCACGGCCGAACTGCTCGCGGCGTGACAGCTGCTCGGGCCAATCGCAGTCGAGACCGGCCCGTTTGGTGACATAATAATGTGCGACTCCCCGGCCGTGGACGCCGGCCAGCGCCTGGTGATACACGACGGCGCTAGCGGTGGCCGAGCTGGGGGCGGCATGCTGTCTCGGGGACTGAAATCCGGTGCCTTCCAGCGCTCATTGCGATAATCGCTTGACCGCATCGGGTGTGGTAGCGGAAGATATTGAAAAGACTGCAGTTTTTCATTATTCCAAACTAAAACAGCGCGCCGCCAGTCTGGACCTCAACGGCATAATGTTACATTATAACGTCATGGTTCCTCGACACCTTAAAATGCCGCGTGGGCATTGCCGCGCCACCGAAATGGAACGCATGAAATGACGGACAATGTTCGCCCACAGCGATTGAATTCGATCTGCGCCCTCGCGATCCTTGCTGCCGCGGCGGTCGCGCTGGCCCCTTCAGCTCTGGCGCAAGGCAATTCCACCCCCGCCGCGGCGCCGGCTCCGATCGCCGCACCGGCCCCAACTGTTCCTGCCACTGCCGCCGCTCCAATTGCCGCCCCGGCTGGGCCGACCGCACCCGGATCGCCGGCAACGCCAATGGCGCCGGCCGCCGCGACTGCGGCCGCTCCGGCGATGGGCGCGCCAAACGCGGCGGCGCCGCCCGCCCCGCCAAATGCGATGGCGCCAGCCGCCGGCGAACCGCCGCCCGGGGAGCACATGGTCAGCGGCGCCGACTTGCCGGAGGATCTTTCGCCCTGGGGCATGTTCGAGAATGCCGATCTCATCGTGAAGGGCGTCATTATCGGACTTGCCTTTGCCTCGCTCGTGACCTGGACGGTATGGCTCGCCAAAACGCTGGAATTGCGCACCGCGCGCAGCCAAGTCCGCAGCGATATCCGCATCCTCAACGGTTCGGCGACCTTCGCTCAGGCGCACGAGCAATTGCGCGACGGCGACAGCCCGGTGGCGCAATTGATGCAGTCCACTGCGCAGGAAATCCGGCTGTCCGCCAATCTGCGCGCCGAGGGTTTAAAGGAGCGCATCGCCTTGCAGCTCGATCGCATCGAGATGGCGGTCAGCCGAAGAGTTTCGCGCGGCACTGGCGTCCTTGCCACGATCGGCTCGACCGCACCCTTCGTCGGGCTGTTCGGCACCGTCTGGGGCATCATGAACAGCTTCATCGGCATTTCGAACGCCCATACCACCAATCTCGCGGTGGTGGCGCCCGGCATCGCGCAGGCACTGCTGGCCACCGCGTTCGGTCTTGTCGCCGCGATCCCGGCGGTGATGATTTACAACGTGCTGGCGCGGCAGACCGCGCATTATCGCGCCTATCTGGGCGACGCCTCGGCGCAGGTGATGCGGCTCGTGAGCCGCGACCTCGACCGCGCCAAGGTTCCGATGACCCAAGCCGCCGAATAACGCCGAAGTTCAGCCCATGGCCATTCGTCTCGATCACGGCACCGACGAACTCACCGAGGTGCACGACATCAACGTCACGCCGTTCATCGACGTGGTGCTGGTGCTGCTCATCATCTTCATGGTGGCGGCGCCGCTCTCCACCGTGGACGTGGCGGTCGATCTGCCCTCCTCCACCGCCCCGCAGCAGCAGCGGCCGCCGAAACCCGTTTACATTACGCTCAAGGCCGACGGCACGCTTGCGGTGGGCGACAATTCGGTGTCGCGCGATGCGCTGCCGGGCGTGCTTGCGGCCGCAACGGGGGGCAATAGGGAAGAACGCATCTTCATGCGCGGCGACCGCGCGGTGCCCTATGGCGACGTCATGCAATTGATGAACGTTTTGCGCGACGCGGGTTACCTCAAAATCGCCCTGGTCGGAATGGAGACGCGCGACGCGAAATGACCGCATCTTCGCTCACCTGGTTCGACGACGACGACCCGCGCGATCTGCGCCGCTGGGCCCTGGCCGCCGCCATCGTGCTGGGCGTTCATCTCGCGGCCATCGCCGCTTACGTCTACGTCCACCAGCCGAACGTAATCGGCGACGACACGACGCCAATCGCGGTGGATTTCGCGCCGACTGACGACACCGTCGACCAGCCCGAAGTCGCTCCGGTTCCGGAGCAGCCGCCGCAACAAGTCGAGAAGCCGCCGCCCCCGCCGCCTCCCGACCAGGCGGTCGTCGCCCCGCCGGAGCCGCCTCCGCCGCAAAAGATCGAAGAGCAGAAGCCGCCCACCCCCGCCATGCCGGCGCGCACCAAAGGCGGCGCCCCGCAAGTGGCGCCGGCGTGGCAGACGAGTCTGGTGCGGCACCTCGAGCAATACAAACGCTACCCGAGCGATGCGCAGTCGCGCGGCGAGGAAGGCGTGGTGCTGTTAAGCTTCAGCGTCGACCGCACCGGCCATGTCCTGGAGCACCATGTGCTCCGCAGTTCCGGCTATCCCGCACTCGACGACGAGGTCATGTCGATGATCGAGCGCGCCCAGCCGCTGCCGCCCTTCCCGCCGACCATGACCGAATCCAAGCTCGATCTCACCGTCCCAATCCGCTTTTCGCTAAAATGAATTTATTCTGTCTGGCGAAGCAGGGACGGACGGAAATCCCCGTTACTTCAGGAGCACTCATGCGCACCAAGCATTCGCTGACATCGGCCGACGTAAAGAAGTTGCTCGCCACCTGCGAGGCCGAGGCCGCCAAGAACAACTGGGCGGTGGCGATCTCGGTCGTCGACGACGGCGGCTTCCTGCTTGGTTTTGCGCGCATGGACGGCGCGCCGCGGATTTCCGGCGACGTATCGATCGGCAAGGCTCGCACCTCGGCCATGACCGGGCGGCCGAGCAAGTTTTTCGAGGACCTGGTCAAGGCGCGACCGGCCTTCGTCGATTTTCCCGGCATCCTCATTCAGGGCGCTGTGCCGCTCGTCCACCAGAACGAATGCGTCGGCGCCGTCGGCGTATCGGGCGTGCAATCGCACGAGGACGAACAGATCGCGCAAGCCGGCGCGAGCGCACTCGGCTAGGTCCGTCAGATCAATTGCACGTTCCCGATCATCAAAATGACGGCAAACGTTCCCGCAAGGCCGGCCATCAAGCCGACCGCAAACCAAAAGGCTAAAAGCATCGGATTATCGCTCGAAGCCGCCAATCGGCGGAACGGCGACGGCGTTGCATACCCCCGCACGGCGACAAGCCGCCACGTGTTGATGGGTAACAGCGCCACGTGCAGGAAGAACACCGGATAAATGTGCTGGATGTAGCCAAATGCCAGGAACAAAATGTTGCTGAGTATCGCGACGAGGCGCAGCGGCACCATGGTCCGCATGAGAAAGGTCGCCAGCACCGCGCAGGAGGCGGCGTAACCGAGGATATTGACCGATAGATCCCTCATGGCCGGGCGTTCACGGTGGTCATGATCAGCCCATCAGCCTCCGACCAGCCCGGGAAATGCCAGCGTGAGTAGGAGGCCGAGCAAGGAAAACAGGCATACGGCTTCGAACGACTGATCGGTCTTTTCGTTCTTTGCGCGCCAGATTGCGGCCAATACCGAAATTATCATTTTATGCTCCTCGCCCGAGGCTAAAACGGGACTACGCGCGCCAAAATGGTTTGACCTTTTCGGCCTCGGCGCGCGCCGGATAGCCGATATCCTTCAGCTCGAGATCAGTCAGCCTGGCGAGTTCGTGACGCGAGCTGACGCGCCGGCGCCACTCCCAAAGCGTTTCGATGAGCCGATCGCGCAACGCGCCGATACGTTGCGGCTTAATGAAAATATTCTCGCGGCTTGAAACCGACTGCGTGGTCACGGTGATCTCCCGTAAGAGTCCGACGTTTACGGGCGAATCCATCCCTCGCTTTTGCCGATACTCACCGTCGGCCGTGAAATGCCGATGACGAGTCAATAACAGATTTTACGCGTTACGCGGTTTCTACGCAGCATTTGCGTCGAAGATTTGACGTACCGATGCGCGCTGCATCGCGCAGGCGATCACAAATTATGACGCGCATCGACAAAGCGCGCGCACGCTTTACCATCGGCCAAACTATCAACAGCAAATCGCGTGCCATTGAGGGGAAATCGCATCGAATTGCCATCACAATCGGCTTGCGCGAGAATCCGCAATGAACGTCAGTCGATTACGCGGTGTCGTCAAAACGAGCATGGTGGCGGAAAAAAGTCATCCCCGCATGGCTGAAAATCTGAATACCGATTTCTAGGCAAATTGCGCGCTGATAAAGCGAAATTTTAATTCGTCGCCGTTATGCCATCAATTCGCTGAGATTCGAATCGGCCGACGGCGGCTCGAATCGACACCAGCGCCTGCCGCGGCGATTACCGGCGAAAAGCGCTCAAATTTCGCTCGATGCGCGACAGGATCGGCGTCGCGCCCGGCTCGAAGCCTCTACCTGTTATCTGCTCGTACATGCGGATGTAGCGCCGCGAGAGTTCGTCGACCAGGTCGGGCGGCGCGTCCGGCAATTTCTCATCGGCATAAGGGTCGGAGTGATCCTTGAACCACAGGCGCAGAAACTCCTTATCGAAATAGTCCGGCTCCTGCCCGGCGGCGAGCCGCGCCGGGTACGAATCGAGCTGCCAATAGCGCGACGAATCCGGCGTATGAATTTCATCGATCAGGACAAGCTCGCCTTTCCCGTCCGTTCCGAATTCATATTTGGTGTCGACCAGCAGCAGGCCGCGCCGCGCCGCGATATCCTGACCGCGCGCAAAGAGCTTAAGCGCGGTCTCTTTGATGCGCTCAAATAACTCCTTGCTGACAAACCCCTCAGCGATCATCTCGTCGGGCGAAAGCGTCCGGTCGTGCGCGGCCTCCTTGGTCGTCGGATCGAAAATCGGCTGCGGCAGTTTCTGGTTCTTGCGCATGTTGTCGGGCAGCTTAAGGCCGCCGAAATTGCGCTGACCTTTGCCGTAGCGGGTCCAGATCGCGGTGTCGGTGACGCCGGTCAGATAACCGCGCACGACGGCCTCGATCGGCACCATTTTGCATTTCCGGGCGATCGTCACGTTCGGGTCGGGAATAGCCAACACATGGTTCGGCACGATGTCCTTGGTCAATTCGAACCAATGCGCGCTGATCTGATTGAGGACCTGCCCCTTCCACGGAACGTGCGCAATGATCCGATCGAACGACGAATGCCGATCGGTCGTGATCAGCACCAGCCTGTCGCCCTGATCGTAAATATCGCGGACCTTGCCCGTCGTTTTCGGGCCGAGAAAGTCGAAGTCAGTCTCGCGCAGGATGTCCATGTCCGCAGCAATTTCGTTGCGCATCGCCGTCAGGCCAGGCCGCTGGCGCGCGCCTGATCTTTCGCCATCACCGCCCAGTCGTGCTCGGCTTCGCCGTGCGCCACCGCGCCGACCAGGCGATCGCGCCAGACATTGCCGCTCGGCAGCGGCACGCCGACCGCGCCGCCGGCTTCCAGGGCAAAATTGGCGTCCTTCAAGCCCAGGATCGCGCGCTGACCGGCCGGCTGATAGCGTTCCTCGGCGATGATCTTGCCATAAATCTTGTAGGCTGAGCATGCGAACAGCCCGTCGGTCATGACGTCGAGGAAAACGTCGGGCGCGACGTCGTATTTGCGGATCAGCGAGAAGCCCTCGCCCATCGCCTCGATGGCGCAGCCGAGCACGAAATTATTGGCGATCTTGATCGCGGCGGCGGCGACCGGATCGGTCCCGGCCTCAAAGGTGCGGCGCGCGATGGCGTCGAACAGCGGACGGCAGCGCGTGACTGCGTCCTTATCGCCGGCGACCAGCATGCCGGCCTGACCCGATGCGACGAGTTCGGGCCGCCCCAGCATCGGTGTGGCGATGAGAATCTGTCCGGCATCGCCGTGCAGCTTTTTGACTTTCTGCATGGCCGCGACGCTGTGCGTGCCGGCGCAGATGTGGACGACGCCTTTGGGCAGCGATTGCAGCAGGCCGCCCGGTTTGGTTACCACCTCCAAAAGCGCCGCATCGTCGGCGAGCATGGTGAACACCGCCTCGCCGTAACCGGCCGCCGCCTTGATCGAATCCAGAGGCTTGGCGCCGGCATCCGTCAGCGCCTTTAATTTGTCGGGGCTGCGATTATAGACGCCGACATCGTGCTTGCCGTCGACCAGCCGGCGCGCCATGGCCGAGCCCATGCGACCGAGTCCGATAAATCCGACCTTCATGGCAATACTCCTTGCGAAACGGCGCGCGCGTCAGACCAATTGCCCGCGCACCCATTCAAGCTCGCGGCAAACGTTATCGACGATGTCGCCCTTCTTGAGGTTCTCGGGCAACACGTCCCAGGTATAGGTCTCGACTTCGAGATGGCGCGACAGCGGCTTCTGCTTGTGGAACCGCAAGCCGTCCTCGATGGCAAACCGCGTGGTGCGGAACTGCCCGAGATCGTCGAGGAAAATCGGCACGTGGATGTGGGTGCGCCATTCCCGCGGCCCCGGCTCCTTCTCGAAAGCCGCGATGGCGTCATCCACGTTGAGGAACTTCGTCAGCTTGCCGTCCTTCTTCTGGATCGTCTGCGTGAGGTAGATCGTCTTGGCGTAGCGCTTGAGCGTATCGACGACAGGCTGCGTCACTTCCGGAATGTGCAGGGCTGCCGCTTCCTGGAACTTGAAGATCGGCACGCCGCCATCGACCAGCTTCTGCAAAGATTCGGAAATATTCTCGTATTCGACCGCCTGATGGCAGATGTCGTAGACGATGCCGACATGGCGGCGCAGCGCTTCGTTGGCTTCCGAGATCGGCACATGCGCGAGCTTGGCCAGCTTCTCGACCGCGGCGCCGGAATACAGGTGATCGCGAAAATAGGCCACCGTCTCGTCGGTAGTTTCGAGAAAGCAAAACGGTTCCGGTTCGAGCGCCAGCTGCACGGTGCGGCCGGTCTTCAATTCCAGCGCGATGAGATGCGCAACGACACGCAGCACGTGGTCGGTATAGCTCGCGATCACGTCGTCCCCGGTCACCCGCGGCTTAAAGCCGAGCGGCGCGCTCTGGATCGACGGCGCGATGCCGGGCCGGCACACGTCGGCCAGCACGTTGGCGACGTTGATGGTGTAGGCCGTGCGCTCTTCGCCGCGCCAGTCCGGCTCGTAGACTTGCTCCTTCACTTTGTCGCCCTTGAAATGCCCGTACACAAAGGCATTGGCGGTGTAGATGTACATGTCGTTGTCATCGAGAAATTTTTTCAGCTTGGCGCGCTCAGCCGGGCTGTTGGCGAGCGTTTCGGCGGAGCTTGCCGACAGCCGGATACAGACGCCGAACGCCTTGTTGCCGGCGATCCGCGCTTTCACCTTCGGCAGATAGGTGGTGAGCGAATGGTAAAGCTGCTCCCAATTATCGGCGGGATGCACCAGCGTCGAATAAGTCAGATGGCCGAGGCCGTTGCCGAGATCCATGTTGGTTTTCCTGTTATCGTTTGCCGTCATCCTGAGGTGGCCGCGCAGCGGCCCTCGAAGGATGCTGCACCGCCCGGGCCGTCGCCCTTCGAGGCTCGCTATGCTCGCGCCTCAGGGTGACGGAGTGCGAGTTGTCGTCACAGCACCTTCTCGACCTTCTCCGACCCCGCGGCGCGCACGATGGCTTCGGTCACCGCGACGCCGTGGACCATCTGATCGTAGGGGATCGGATAGGCCGGCCCGCCCTCGGCCGCTTTGGCGAAGGCTTCGAGCGCGGCGCGCGACACATCGAGCTTCGCCGCTTGCCAGACCTTCGCCTCGCCCTTCACCGGCTGGAACTTGCAGGTGCCGAACAAATTGGTGCGGCGCTCTTCGGAGGAGGCGCCGGCGACGTGGGTGACGCCTTCGAGCCGCAGCCAGCCTTTGGAGCCGAACACCTGGAAGGAAAAACCGGGACCGGTCGTGGTCATGGTGCCGAGGTAGCCCGACATGCCTTCTTTCATGCGGAACAGGATCGAGGTCGTGTCGTCGGCATCGATCGGCGCGGCGCGGCGGAAACTCTGGGCAAAGACGTGGTCGATCGGTCCGCACAGATCGATCATGCCGTCCACCGCGTGCACGCCCATCGGCATCAGTCCGCCGCACGGCGTTTCATGCTTGTCGGCGCGCCAATGGCCCGGATTGATGAACAACACGTTGGGAAAGGTCATCGTCGCTTCGATATGCAAGATGATGCCGAGCTCGCCGCTGCGGATCATCTCGCGCAGCTTGACGATTTCCGGATGGAGCCGGCGATTGTAGCCGAGGCCAAGCGTGACACCGGCTTTCTTGACGGCGGCGACGGCGTCTTCGGCTTCCCGCTTGGTCAGCGTGAACGGTTTCTCGCAGAAAACGTGCTTGCCGGCTGCTGCCGCGGCGGCGACCTGCGCGCCATGCATCGAATGCGGCGTGGCGAGAACGACGGCATCGATATTCTTATCGGCAAGTATGGCGCCGTAATCCGCCTCAAGCCTGAAGCCGCGCTTTTTGGCAAAGCCCTCGGTGTCCGCCGTCACCGTGCGCGTCGCGCCGGCAACGAAGCGGACGGCGTCGCTGCCTTCGGCGGATTCGACGACCGTCTTGCCCCACCAGCCAAGCCCGACAATGGCCGCTCTGATCATTCACTGCTCCCGCAATTTATCCCGCTCGAAATTTGCATTCGCGTTCTTTAACTTCGGTCGCGCTTATTTGGCCCACGTCAACATGGCGAGGACGATACAGCATATCATCCAGAACACGCAGTACTCGATCCCGCCGATCACCCAGATCCACTTCTTGGTGACCTTGTAGGTCGCGGCCCCGGCAACGAACAGATGGAACGCGGCGATGGCGGCGACATAAGGCGTGTAGATGGCGAACACCAGGCCGATCGTCAGGAATGTCTCGATGGTGCCGGCAAAGTACATCCATGTCGCGGGCGGATTGAACTTGGCGGCTTTGAAGAAATTCAGCGTCGCGGGTTCGGTAAACTTGCCGACGATATGCGGGATGAAGAATAGCCCGCAAATCAGCCGCAAAATATTGAGCCCGTTAGTGAGATCGAAATCCGCCCCACTCGGCATAGCAGGTGGCCAGATCGGCATAGTACCCTCGTTTGGATTTTGGCGTTATCCCCGCCCCTACTTAGCCTGACTATTGCGGGATTGCCATTGCGCCGGCCGCGCTCGCGTGGCCCTTACGCATCGAGTTCCTTGAAATAGCGGTAGATGCCCCACTGGCTGAATGGGATGCGCCGCTCGGAGGCGAGATAGGCCTTGATGCGTGGCCGCTTTGCCACGCGGTCGCGCAGCGCGACCAGCCCCGGTATTTTCTTCTCGTAGCGCCTCATGCGTTTCGGGAACGCGTAGCGCATCCCCTCCACGATTTGGAACAGCGACAGGTCGACATAGCTCAGGCTGCGGCCGACCGTGTATTTGCCGCCGTTCTTCTGCAGCACCCGCTCGAAATAGCCGAGCATTTTCGGCACCTGATAGCGCCAGAAATCCTGGGTACGCCGTTTCGCCGCCGGACGTTGCTCCTCGAAATAGAGCCAGCCGGAGACTGGGTGATGCGTATCGTGAATGCGCACGACGAGATCGGCGATGGTGAGCTGCAATTGATGCGCCCACAGCCGCCCCGCTTCGTCGCGCGGCGCAAGTCTTCAGCCGCGGACCGAGGAAGAACAGGATTTCCGCGGTCTGCGCGACGATGAGCTTGCCGGCTTTCAGGAAAGGCGGCGCGTAAGGCGGACGCGCCACGCCCTTGCCGTCGAGGAGCGCCATCATCTTCGCCATGCCGCGCTTGCCGGTCCGCGCGACGTCGACATAGTCGGCGCCGGCTTCTTCCAGAGCAAGCCGGATGAACTCGCCGCGGCCCTGGATCGAGGGCCAGTAGTAAAGTTCGTAGCGCATGGATTACGGCGCGGTTTTGTATTGCTCGTCGGTCACCGGCTCCATCCAGGTCACGTGCTTGCCGTCGAGCGCTTCCTGCATGGCGACGTGGACCATATTCATTGTCGGACTGGCGCCGTGCCAATGCTTTTCATTGGGCGGAATCCAAACGACGTCGCCGCCTTTGATCTCGCGCACTTTGCCGCCCCAGGTCTGCACCCGGCCGGCGCCGGAAACGACAAATAATGTCTGCCCGAGCGGATGGGTGTGCCAATGGGTCCGCGCGCCTGGCTCGAAGCGCACCAGACCGGAACGCACCCGCGCCGGGGCCGGCGCCTCGATGATCGGCTCCTGCCAGACGACGCCGGTAAAACTATCGGGCGGCCCACGCCGCGACGGCACCGAGCCGCATACTTGAATGTCCATAACGCTTCTCTCCCTATTGATACCGGCACGATCGGTGAAACCGCCGGCCAGCCGGTGCTAAGATAGTGGAAATTCCGGCGCGATACTCTGGCAAAATCGGAGCCTCAAATCGTGCCGGAGGGCGCGTCGGGATGTCACGTCGCACATAGGTGTGATGCTCGATTGGGATGGCAGGCCGTGACGCAGCCGTTTATGACAGGCGCCGCAACACCGATCTTGCCGATGGCGGTCGGCGGAGGTCAGGAAAGGTCTATCCCTTGAGCCAAGCCGTTATTGGCCGGCAACAGGCCGGCACCACAGCTATTTTGATTCTGGGAGTGATCACCTTTTGCCACTTCCTCAACGATGTGGCGACTTCGCTGCTGCCGGCAATTTATCCGATGCTCAAGAGCGGATTCGATCTCAGCTTTGCGCAGATCGGCGTTCTCACGCTGGTCTACCAGGGCATCGCTTCGCTGCTCCAGCCGATCATCGGGCTCTACACCGATCACCGCCCGCAACCTTATTCCCTGCCGTTCGGCATGACATGCACGTTGGCGGGGCTCGCCACGTTGGCGTTCGCGCCCAGCTATCTCCTGTTGCTGGTTGGCGGCGCGCTGCTCGGCGTCGGCTCGGCGATTTTCCATCCCGAATCGTCGCGATTGGCGAGGCTTGCCTCGGGCGGCGCTCACGGCTTTGCGCAGTCACTGTTCCAGGTTGGCGGCAATTTCGGCAATTCGCTGGCGCCGCTGATCGCCGCGTTTTTCATCCTGCCGCGCGGACAGCAGAGCCTGGCCTGGTTCGCTTTGCTGGCGCTCGCCGGCATCGTCCTGCTCACGGTGGTCGGACGCTGGTACAAAAACTCGGGCCATAGCGGACGGAAGACCGGACGATCGGCGGTCGCCGCCTCGGCACTGCCGGCGGGCCAGGTCCGCCGCGCCATCGCGGTGCTCGTCGCCTTGATCTTCTCCAAGTTCTTCTACCTGTCGAGCATCACCAGCTATTACATCTTCTATCTGATGCACCGGTTCGCGTTGCCGACGGAGAAAGCGCAGCTCTGCCTGTTCGTGTTCCTTGCCTCCGCTGCGGTCGGGACCTTCGTCGGCGGTCCGATCGGCGATCGCATCGGCCGCAAGCGGGTCATCTGGGCGTCGATCCTGGGTGTGCTGCCCTTCACCCTGGCGCTGCCTTATGTCGGGCTGACGGCGACGATCGGTCTGAGCATCCTGATCGGCCTCGTGCTGTCGTCGGCATTCTCGGCGATTGTCGTCTACGCCCAGGAGCTGATGCCCGGCCGCGTCGGCATGGTGTCGGGACTCTTCTTCGGCCTGGCGTTCGGCATGGCCGGCATCGGCGCCGCGGTGTTGGGCGTGCTCGCCGATTGGACCAGCATCCAATTCGTCTATCGGATCTGCTCGTTTCTGCCGCTGATCGGGCTTCTCACCGCCTTCCTTCCCGACGTTCGCAATGACGGTGGCGCGGCGCGCCTCAAAGGAAGCTGAAGACCGAGACCGTAGATCAAGTCTTGCTCGCGGCTCGATGGCGGGCGGAACTCAGCTGCGGCGGACAGCCGCGAAGTTCCGCGACGCTTATTAGATATTATCGTCGAATTATAGTAATCTGGCGCCCGTCCGGAATACTGCGTCAATCAATGGCGGCAGCGATAGGCGTCTAACACCCTACAATCCGACCCGTGCCGGATGTCGTCCAAATTGGAACTTGCGTGAGCGACACGACAATTCGATCCGGAGCATTCGTCCGTCTGATCCGTGGGGGATTGAATACGCCGCTGGCGCATTCGGCCGTCGCCGGCGTCGTGGTCGGCGTATTTTCCATCCTGTTCTACGTCTCCTATGCGGCGCTGATCTTCTCCGGGCCACTTACGCCTTGGCTAGCCTACGGTCTGACGGCCACCTTCATCACCGGCGCGATCGGCGGGGCGCTCACGTCCTGGCGCAGTTCGCTGTCCTTTGCGATCGGCGGACCCGACGGCTCGACCTGCGCCGTGATTGCCGCGCTTGTCGGCACCCTCGCCGCGCGGCTTCGGAGCAATGGCGCCGACGACGGCCTGCTGACGGCAACATTGGTTGTGCTGGCGCTGAGCGCCGCATTGACTGGATTGCTGCTTTGCGGCCTCGGTCTGGCGCGCCTCGGCCGCGCTATCCGCTTTGTGCCCTATCCGGTGATCGGCGGCTTTCTCGGCGCGTCCGGTTGTCTGATGTTGGCCGGCGTTTATCGAATCCTAACCGGTTATCCGCTGAACCTCGCGAGTATCGTACATGTCCTCGACGTCGGAGCCGCGGAGAAATTAGCGGCCGGAATCGCGGTTGCCGCCTTTCTCATTGTCGGACGGCAATATTGGAAATCGCCGCTCGCCATGCCGGCTCAGCTCCTGATCAGCATCGTCGGCTTCTACATTGTGCTCCTGCTGTTTCGGATCCCGATTGCCGATGCCCAGGCGCAGCGCTGGATGTTCACCATGCCGTCGGCAAGGGCCTTCGCGCCGCCGTGGACGCTCACATTCGCACAGGTGCCTTGGTCGGCCTTGCCGGAACTCGGTGCCGATTTTATCGCCGTGATGTTCGTCGGCACGATCAGCATCTTGCTCAATATCACGTCGATCGAGATGTCGACCAAACGCGAGGCCGTCCTCGATCGCGAGCTCAAACTGCAGGGCATCGCCAATCTTCTGTGCGCCGCGTTGGGCGGCTACGTGTCCTGCCTCACCAGCACACGCTCGAAACTGAACTTCGTCTTGGGCAAGAACAATCGCGTATCCGGCCTTTTGATCGCTGCAATGTCCGCGGCGGCCGTTTTCGTCAATCCCGAATTTCTCGGCTACATGCCCAAATTCGTGCTCGGCGGCCTGCTGGTGACGATCGGCTATGATTCCACCAAGCGCTGGCTCGTCAGCAGTGCGCGCCAGCTGGCGCGGCTCGAATACCTGTCCTTGCTCGCGATCGCTCTGATCATTGTGTGGTGGGGCTTTTTGCCCGGCGTTTCGATCGGAGTCATCTTCGGCTGCGCCACGTTCGCCTTGAGCGCCGGCCGCATCAGTGTCGTCAAGCTCGCCTTCGACGGTTCGGAATACCGCAGTTCGCTCGATCGCGGTCCGCAGGAGCTTGCGGTACTTGCGGCTCACGGCCGCGAACTGCAGGGGCTACGCCTGCAAAGCTACCTGTTTTTCGGCTCCGCCAATCGGCTCTACGAACAGGTCAAGCTGTTGCTGGCGGAAAGGCCGCAATGCCGTTTTCTGCTGTTCGACTTTCGGCTCGTTACCGGCCTCGATTCGTCGGCCGTCCATAGTTTCACGCAAATCAAGGAGGCGGCCGAAGTGCTGGGTGCGCGCCTCGTCCTGGTACATTTGACGCCGCCGATCGAGAAAGCTTTTGTCGACAACCACGTCATCAGCAAGAACGTCGTGATCTTTCCGGAAATCGACCGCGCGCTCGAGTTCTGCGAGAACGCCATCATTGCCGCCAACAGCAACGCCAACAGCGGAGCGCGTTCGCTGCGCGATTGGCTTGCGGAGGCGCTTGGCAGCGCCGAATTCGCCGACATCCTGGCGGATAATTGCCAGCGTTACGAGTTCGCCGCCGGCGACGTGATCGCGCGTCAGGGCGGACCGTCCGATTCCATGCACTTCATCATCGATGGCCGCGTGGGAATCATGGTCAATCTCGATGGCGGCAGCGCGATCAGGGTGCGAAGTCTCGGGCCACACACGACCATCGGCGAGATGGGCCTGCTCACCGGCCGTCCGCGCAGCGCAACGGTGCAGGCCGAAGTCGCGAGCGTGGCCTATGCGCTGCGCGCCGATACGTTCGCGCGTTTTAAAGTCGAGCATCCCGCGTTGGTGCAGGCGCTCCTGACCTATGTGATCGGCCTTATGGCGGAGCGGCTGAGTTTTGCCAGCCGAGTGATCGGCGTTCTCCAACGCTGAGCTTCGGACCCGATTAACGAACTTTTGTGAGGGCGTGACGTAGCGTTATAGGCAGGACGGCTTCTGATGACGACTGGCTCCGAAATCACGGGCATTGCGGCCCAACGCCGCGCGCGGCCTCTTGCTTTGCTCGTCGCCCTCCTCGGCCTGGCGCTCGGCGCCTGCTCGAAATGCGACGTGCCGAATCTGCTGCCCCATCAAGCCGGACCGCAGTCGTGCCACGACGGACCGTCGCCGCAGTAGGAAGCGAGAACGGCGTCAGGAGTGTGGCTGTTCGGTCTTGGAGAGAACCTCGCTCGCGGTTTCGCCAAGCGCATCGTCGGCATCTGCGCTCGGATCCATATTCTGCAGCACCTCGTTACGCGGGCGCCCATAAGCGTCGGCCAATTGCCGCGGCGATAGATCGGCGCGCGCGACCGCCTTAGCGTCGTGCCACCAGGTCCAGATCAGCCGCGCCAGCATTGCGATCAGCGCGAGCTGAAACATGAGGCCGAGCACGGAAGCCACCCCGCCCAATTCGCCGACCACGCCGTGACCGAACAGCAGCCCGATAACGCCCGAACCGAGCAAACCCGCGGCGAAGCCGCCGATCAGGTCGCCGCGGCTGAACAAGCCGCCGAGCGAACCTCCTCGGTAGGTCGGCTGCGCGGCAACGGGAAAAAACGAGTTATCGTACGAAAGGACGTCGTCGAAGTTGATCGAGCCGAAGACGCCGCCGCCGGCGAAGCTCAGTCCCCTTTCGAGGCGCGCATCGGCCGCCTCGGTCCAGATCAGACTTAGCGCCAGCGCAACGAGCGTGACGAACGACGGCAGCCATCGCGCCGGCATAACACCATAATTTCCGACCGATCGGTGCACTGCCACAGGCCTCTTTCACGCGCCGGGCGCGGGGCCCCTACGCGGCGGATGCGCTAACGCCTATTTACGCCCGAGCCGCTTGGCGGCGGCCTGTCGCAAAGCGTCGCACGCGCGTGTGTCGCACCGCAGCTTCGTCGCATCGGCATGCGTCGGCCGGAATTCAGGTCACCGGCAAGCGGCTCCTTCACCCCCTTGTCATAGAATGGATTGCTGTCGCGATTTCGATCCTGAGAAAGGCCGACGATCAAGCCGCCAAGGTCTCTTTCACCTCATTGACGAGCTGTTTGAGGGTAAAAGGCTTTGCCAGGAAGGCAAATTGGCCGTCGGCCGGCAGGTGTTTCTGGAAGGCGTCTTCGGCATAGCCCGAGACGAAGATGATTTTCAGGGTGGGATCGCGGCTGCGCAGTTCGCGCAGCAGCGTCGGCCCGTCCATTTCCGGCATGACCACGTCGGATACGACCAGATCGACCTTGCCACCGTGTCGCGCCAGAACCTCGATGGCCTCGACGCCGTTTGCAGCCTCAAGGACGGTATAGCCGCGCGACGCAAGCCCCCGCGCATTGAGCTGGCGCAACCCCTCCTCGTCTTCGACGAGCAAGATCGTACCCTCGCCGGTGAGATCGGCGCTGCCGGGGCGCTTGCCGTGGGCGAGTACCGGAGCTTCAGCCTCCGCCGAGCGCTCGGCGGCAATCTCTTGCGCAGTCGCAATATGGCGCGGCAGAAAAATACGGAAGGTGGCGCCTTTGGTCTCGGCGGAGTCGACATACACGAAGCCGCCGGTCTGCTTGATGATGCCGTAGACCGTCGAAAGGCCGAGGCCGGTACCCTTACCCACCTCCTTGGTCGAGAAAAAAGGCTCGAAAATCTTGTCGACGATCTTGGTCGGAATGCCCATGCCGGTATCGGCGACCTCGACCAGCACGTAATCGGCGGCCGGCATGCCCTTGGCGTGGAAGCGCCGGCTTTCTTGCGCAGTGATATTCGAGGTGCGTACCTGAAGTTTACCGCCGTTCGGCATGGCGTCGCGGGCATTGACCGCGAGGTTCACGATCACCTGCTCGAATTGCGAAATATCGACCTTGACCGGCCACAAATCGCGCCCGTGCACAACGTCGAGCGTCACTTTTTCGCCGATCAGCCGGCGCAACAGCATTGTGAGGTCGCTGAGCGCCTCGCCGAGATCGAGCACCTGCGGACGCATCGTCTGCTTGCGTGAAAAGGCAAGCAGATGCCGCACCAGGCTCGCCGCCCGGTTGGCGTTCTGCTTGATCTGCATGATGTCGGCAAACGACGGATCGGTCGGCTTATGGGCATTGAGCAGAAAGTCGGTCGCCATCATGATGGCGGAAAGCACGTTGTTGAAATCGTGCGCGATGCCGCCGGCAAGCTGGCCGACGAGCTCCATCTTCTGCTGCTGGGTGACTTTATTTTCCAATTCGCGCTGCGCCGTGGTTTCGAGCGCATAGACGATGGCGGCTTCCTGGTCGCGCTCCTCCTCCTCGACCGCGGTCACGTAAAAGCGCCCGAACCGGTCGCCATCGACAGCGAGCGTGGCATCGACCGGCGCGATGTCGCCCTTGCCCAGCGCCGCCTGCCGGATCGCGGCGGCCAGCGCCTCGCGATCGGGCTCGGCGACGATGGCGAGGATGGAACGCTCCGTCGACTCGGTTTGGCCGCTCCCGCCGCGCACGCCATGAAACAGTTTCGCGAACAGCGGATTAGTGCGCACCACGCCGCCGTGCTTGTCGATGGTCGCGATCGCCATCGGCGTGCGGTGGAAAAACCGCATGAAGCGGATCTCCGCCGCGCGCTGGGGATCGGTGCCGTCGTCGCGGGCGCGATTGAGCACCAGCGTCCGCGACGCACCGGGCGCGCCGTCGGAACCGAAGGCGAGCTTGTGATACACCCGCACCGGCAGCGTTCGGCCAGAGCGCGTGCGCAGATCGAGATCGAGCACCTCGGTTTTGACGTCGCCCGGCGCGCCGCGCAATGTCGTCAACAGCGCCGCGCCGTCGCCCGCGACGAGGTCGGAAAGTTTCAGGCCCCCCGAACCGACCTGCGCCAGGTCCTGATCGAGCCAGTCGGCAAGCGTGGCATTGAGATAGACGATGTCACCCTTGTCATCGACCGAGAAGAAACCCGCCGGCGCGTGATCGAGATAATCGATCGAATGCTGCAGCACCTGAAACACATTCTCTTGTCGCTCGCGTTCGGCGGTCACGTCGGCGAGCGACCAGACCGTAATTCGCGCGTCCCGCCTGCTATTGCCGAGCGGCCGGATCTTAAAGCGAAGCCAACGCGCCGCCCGCCCCTTAAGCCCGGCGATGCGCACCTCCTCCTCGAGGCGCTTGCCCTCTCTGGCCGCTTTCAGCAATCGATAAATCGCCTCGGACGCATCGGCGTCGCCGATGAAGGCGCGCTCGACCGGCCGCATGTCGGCGGCGTCGGAGGCATCGATAAGATCGAGATAGGCGGCATTGGCATAGATGAGGCGGCCGTCGTGATCGGTCACCACGATGCCTGCGGAAGCGCCATCGACGATTGCCTTGATCAGCGGATGCGTGGTCGCCGCTGCGGAGACCCGCAAAATGCCGCTCGCCAAAGCGAACAGCGAAAACACGCCGACGGTGGCCAGCACCGCCAAAAACGCCAGGATATAAGGTTCGGCATTGTTGCCGCCGGCGAGTACGATGCCGGTGGCTCCGGCGACCAGCAAGGCCGCAACCAGAAGCACGAGAAAAATGCTGCCGCCGCGGCCGGTCCCGGCGCTCCGGTCGATCGAGGCGCGCCCGCCGCCGTCGCCCGACATTGCGGCGAAGGACGTTGCGCCATTCGAAGCTTTGCCGATGGCCGGCGCAGTCATAGTCTGCTCAGTCGTGGCCCGTTCGACCTTGGACCGTTCGATCTTGGCCTGCTGGGTCATTCCCCGCTTTCAGTGCTCTGTTCAGTGCCTTGCGCCATCGAATCGCGCAAGCGGAATTGGAATAAAGTACACGATTAGCCCGGCCGGAGTACCGAACGACGCAGCCGCATCACGTAGCCGATGATTTCGGCGACAGCGCGGTAGTGCTCTTGCGGAATTTCCTGGTCGATCTCGACCGTGCCATGCAGCGCCCGGGCTAACGGCGGGTTTTCGATCACCGGAATGCCGTGGGCCTCCGCCACCTCGCGAATCTTGCGGGCAATCAGATCGGCGCCCTTGGCGACGCAGACCGGCGCGGTCATGCCGCGCTCGTATTGCAGAGCGACGGCAAAGTGCGTCGGATTGGTGATGACCACCGAGGCTTTCGGCACCGCCGCCATCATGCGCTTGCGCGCCCGCGCGGCGCGCAACTGCCGGATCTTGCCTTTGACCGCGGGATCGCCTTCGCTCTGGCGGAACTCCTCCTTCATCTCCCGAACCGACATTTTTTGCCGGTCGTACCATTGCCGATACTGGAACAAGTAGTCGGCCGCCGCGACAATGGCGAGGATCGCCACGACCGTGCCCAGCATTTTCATCGCCAGCGCGCGGGTAAAGGGCAGGATCATTACCGGATCGAGGCCGACAAGGCCGACGATGCGCAGGCGTTGCGGCCACAACAGCGCACCGATGACCGCGCCGAATACCGTGAGCTTGGCCAAGCCCTTGGCGAAATTGGCCAGAGCCTGCTTGGAGAACATCCGGCGCAGACCGGCGGCCGGCGAGATTCTCGAAAGCTGCGGCGTTACCGGATCGAACGAGAACAAGATGCGATGCTGGATCGCGTTGCCCATCAGGGCGGCAAGCGCCAGAAGCAGGACCGGTATGCCGAGCGCCGCAAAGACGCGTGTCAGCAGCATTTTGACGAGAATGTCGAGCGCGGGACCGTCGACGGGGATCTCGCTGGAGTGGGCGAGCACGCCGCGGAGAGTGGCTTCGAGGTTCGCGGCCATCGGCGCCGCGAACACCATCAGCACCAGCGTTCCGCCGCCAATCGTGAACCAGGTGCTGACTTCGACGCTTTTGACGACGTCGCCGCGCTTGATCGCTTCCTCGAGCCGGCGCGGCGTCGGGTCTTCTGTATGTTCGGTATCGTCGCGTTCTTCCGCCATCGTCTTCGCTTAGGCGTGGGGAGCGAGCTGGTGCAGAACGCCGCCGGCGTAATCGAGAAATAGTCCCATCATCGAACCCAGCACCAAGATCAGGAATAGAAAGCCGATCAGGATCGACAGCGGCAGCGCGACGAAGAAAACCTGCATCTGCGGCATCATCCGCGACAGCACGCCGAGTCCGAGATTGAACAGAAGTCCGAACGCCAGGAACGGCGCGGAAAGCTGGATGCCGATGCGAAACGCGCCGGATACGGTTTTGGTCATCAACGCCGCGACGTCGCCCGCCGCCGGCACCTCGCCCGGCGCGAACAAGGTGTAGCTGTCGTTGAGCGCGGCGATGACGAGATAATGCATGTCGGTGGCGAAGAACAGCGTAATGCCGAGCATCGTGAGGAACGTACCGAGGATGACGCCCTGCTCGCCCTGGGTCGGATCAACCGTGGTGACGAAACCGAGGCCGAGCTGCTGGGCAATGACGGAGCCCGCGACTTCGAGCGCCGAAATCGTCAGCCGGGCGGTCAGCCCAAGCACCGCGCCGATAATGATCTCCTCGACCATCATCACGATGGCCGGTCCAAGCGCGCCGGGGTCGATGTGGTAGTCATTGCGATGCAGCGGCAACAGCACGGCGGCGAGCATCAGCGCGATGGTCAAGCGAAGCCGCGGTGAAATGTTCTGCTCGCCGAGGCCCGGCAGCAGCATCACCATGGTGCCGGTGCGCGCAAATACCAGAAGAAAAGCCGCACCGAGCGCCGGCAGATTGGAAATATCGATGGTCACGGCTGAGACCGCTCAGCCGCTGCTGATATGGGCGGCGATTCTTAGAAAGTTCGAATGCAGCGCGTCCGCCATGAACGGCAGCGCGACCAGGAGCGCGAGAAATATCGCGATAATTTTCGGCACGAAGACGAGCGTCGATTCCTGGATCTGCGTGAGCGCCTGAAGGAGCGAGATGGCGACGCCGACGACCAGCCCAACCAGCATCAAGGGCGATGCGACAATCAGGAGCGTCACGATCGCGTCGCGCGAGACATCCAAAACTTCCGGGCCCGTCATTTTGACTCCATGTTTCTTGTCTCCCGGCACGCGGGAGATGATTCTCAGATCGGCATCTTCAGCACGTCCTCGTAGGCCGCGATGACTTTGTCGCGCACCGAGACGAGCGTCTGGAACGCGGTTTCGGTCTCGGCGACCGCGGTGACGACGTCGACCATGTTGGCCTTGCCGGCGGCGACGGCCTGCGCCTGGGCGTCGGATTTTTGCGCGGCGTCGGAGACGGCATCCATCACGTCTTTGAGGACCGAGCCGAAGTTCAGGCCCGAATCCTGCGTTTTGCCGAGGCCGCCGGCGACATTCGCCGTGTCCTCGCGCATTTTCGACAGCGCGGCATAAGCGTTCGCGGCAATGGTGGGTGTCGCCATGGTCAGGCCTTCAGCATGTCAATGGTGAGTTGAAGCATCTTGCGGGTCGCGGTGATCACATTGAGATTGGCTTCATAGGACCGCTGCGCATCGCGCAGATCCGTCATTTCCACCAGCGTGTTCACGTTCGGATATTTGACGTCGCCCTGGGCGTTGGCGGCCGGATTGCCCGGCTCGTGCTTGACCAGAAAATCCGTATTGTCGGTTTGCACCCGGCCGAGCTTCACCACGTCCGCGCCGATCGACCGGTCAAGTTCGGAAGTGAAGGTCACGATCCTTCGCCGATACGGATCGCCGCCGGGCGTCGGCGACAGCGAATCGGCGTTGGCGATGTTCTCGGTGATGATGCGCATGCGCCCCATCTGCGCCCGCAACCCGGACGCGGCGATGGTCAGCGATTTCATGAAATCCATGTTCATGTGAAGTCCTGCGCGCGCTTTCCGCGATCGGCAAAAGCGCGCCGTCTGCTGTTAGTCTTTGACCGCAAGTTTGATCAGGTCGAGGCTGTGCGTGTAGAGCTCCGTGGCCGCCTCGTAATCCATCTGGTTCGTCGCCACGTTCATCATCTCGTCTTCGTGACTCACCGAATTGCCGCGCGGCCGAACCTCGTATCCGGCATGGTTATTGGTGGCGAATTGCGAGCCGCCGGACGCGCTGGCGATATGATTTGGATTGGTACGATCGAGCCCGAGCGAAGCGGCCGACAATTCGCGCGAGAAATCCAACGGCGCGAGATCCTTTGCCTGATAATCCGGCGTATCGGCGTTGGCGACGTTCTGGGCGAGCACCTGCTGGCGCGCCTGCTGCCACTGCATGCGCTCGCGCAGCATGGCGAGAATCGGAATATCGGTGATCGGCATCGGCGGCGTCCCCGTTTCGCTGGTTGGCGACACTGGGCAGACTTTGCCGGGCCTATGGTTAATGGCCGGTTAAAACGCCGGTTCCGCCGATTTTGCCATTAATCCGCCGTTTACCATGAGAATGCTTCAGGCGTCGGCTTTGTGCCGAAAACCGGCTAGTATCTTTAATCTTTTGTTAGTAATCACGGCGGCAAATGTTACCCGCGCCGTTAACCTTTGAAGGTCGATCGGCGCGCCGCAGCGAAACGAGGAGTTGTGCGGATGTTCGATAATTTGTTCGGGGCGGAGATGCCGCTCGCCGTACGCTTCTTCCTCGCCTTTCTCATCGTGCTCGCGCTGATCGGCGTCACCGCGTGGGCGGTGCGCCGGTTTGGAGCCGGCCGGCTCGGCGGCGGCAATGCGCGCGGCCGGCAGCCGCGGCTTGCCGTCATTGATTACGCCAGCGTCGACGGCCGCCGCCGGCTCATCCTGGTCCGGCGCGACAATGTCGAGCATCTGTTGATGATCGGCGGGCCGACCGACGTCGTCGTGGAACCCAACATCGTGCG
Source organism: uncultured Alphaproteobacteria bacterium (assembly GCA_963775515.1). GTDB lineage: Bacteria > Pseudomonadota > Alphaproteobacteria > Rhizobiales > Xanthobacteraceae > BOG-931. Next base: position 82,171 of record CAVZIQ010000006.1, read on the forward strand.
CGCGGTCGCCGCGCCGCGCGACGTCGCGCGCGACTTGACGACGACACGGCCGGCCGCCGGAATTGAGGCGCTGCCGCGCGCCATTCCGCTGCCGGAAAACGGCAACGGATCGTCCTGGCCGTTGCAACCGGAGCCGCTCGGCAGTCCGCGCCCGTCGCCGCGAATTGAGCCATTGCCGGAAGAATTGCCGCGGCCGTTGCCGCTTGCCGAACCGCGGCCGCAACGCGATACGCTCGCGGCGCTGGCCGATGAACTCTCCGCTCGCCCGGCGCCGCCGCGCGGCCGTCCCGCGGGCGCACGCCCGACGCCGGACGAGCCGTTTGCGGAGCTGCGCGGCGAATTCTCGCCCCGAACCGCGCATTGAAGCGCGCCATGAATTGCGTCAAGACTCGCGTCAAGACTCGCGTATCGAGCCGCGCAAGCCTGCGGCACATCCGGCCGCCGCGCCGATTCCCGCAGCAGCCGCGCCGCCGGCGCCGCCGATCGCCGCCACTCCCGCCGCCGCGGCGGAAACCGCTCCAACGCCGGATCAAAGCCTGGCCGACATGGCGCAACGCCTCGAGGCCGCCTTGCGCAAGCCGAATGCGGAAGCCCGGCCGCATGCGCCGCCGTCGCGTCCGGCGCCGAGTGGTGCCGAGCCGGCGCCGGCAGAGACCACACCGCCGCGCATGCCGCGCCCTGCCGAGGCAAAGCCGGTGCGCAGCGACGCCAAGCCGAACCAGAGCAAGACCACGCTCTACGACAACCTTGAACAGGAGATGGCGAGTTTGTTGGGCCGTCCTACCAAACCCTGACGCTCGCATCAGGAGGCCGCCGCGTCCGGTTCACAACGGGAGCGGCCTCTGTAGCGGCATTTTTGTTCTCGGCGACGCCGCTCGCCGCGCAGGACATCAGCATCAATTTCGGCCAGAACGCCGCCGCCGGCGGCGGCGGGCTCAACGAGCGCATCATCCAATTGATCGCGCTGATGACGGTGCTGTCGCTGGCGCCTTCCATTCTGGTCATGATGACGTCGTTCACGCGCATTGTCGTGGTGCTGTCGCTGTTGCGCACCGCGCTCGGCACCGCGACGGCGCCGCCCAATTCGGTCGTCATATCGCTCGCGCTGTTCCTCACCGCCTTCGTGATGGGACCGGTCTTTACGCGCGTCTATGACACCGGCGTCAAGCCGCTCATCGCCAACCAGATCACCGTCGATCAGGCCTTCGAGCAAGCCTCGGTGCCGCTGCGCGGCTTCATGGAGAAAAATGTCCGCGAAAAGGACCTGCAGCTGTTCCAGGATTTGTCCGGCGATAAGCCGCCGGACAAGCCGGAGGATCTGTCGATGCGGATTCTGGTCCCCGCCTTCATGATCTCCGAGCTTAAGCGCGCTTTCGAAATCGGCTTCCTGCTGTTCCTGCCGTTCCTGATCATCGACCTCGTGGTCGCTTCGGTGCTGATGTCGATGGGCATGATGATGCTGCCGCCGGTCGTGGTGTCGCTGCCGTTCAAGCTGATCTTTTTCGTCCTGGTCGACGGCTGGACGCTGGTCGCCGGCTCGCTCATTCAGAGTTACGGTACCTGACGCGGCGTAACGTCACCGGCGGCTCGGCGATTCCAGCGCGACATAGACTGTTCCCAGCACGACGCTGTAAGTCAGCAGCATGGCAAGCGACAGCAATGCGGGCCCGACGCCGAGCCCGGTGCCGGTTGCAAATGCCCCGAGCCCGATTAGTGGAAAGAAAATCAACCCCATCAACAGCCAACCGATCAGGCCGAAGGCTATGCCCTTGGTCGCGCCGGTGCGGCCGGGCAATAAGCGATGCGTTCGCGCAAATAAAAATCCAAGAATGGTCATGCCGTTCAGAAAGGTCAGCGCCCACGGCACAATGGCCGGCACGTTCGTGCCGACCCAATGGCTAAGCGCGGCCTGAAAGCTCTGGTACGGTTGAAACTCGGGAAGCAAGCCGACCTGCGACTTGAAATGCATGAACAAAAAATGGACGATCGAGCCGGCCATGCCCGCAATGACTGATCGCCAAATCCAAGATTTTATAATCATCTACTTTTACAATGGGCAGCGGGAAGGCCGCGCCAGGACCGAATCGCCGCCCACAAGCTTTTTGTTTTACGGTCCCCCGCTATCCGCCAGCCGCATCTGCCGAGCGCATGAATGGCAACGCCGGACCGGACAGCCAGTCCCAAATGGTCAAGGAGACCCGGGGCGAAAGTAGCAGGATTATCTCCGGGAAGGTTTGTCGGCAGGTTGCCGCTTGCTGAACTCATAGGCTGTGACCGCGCGGTCGCCATATGATCCGGATCACATCGGGCGCCCGATCCTAATCGTAGTTCCGCTGCGCTTTATTTCGCCGTCGGCCACCATGCGGGCGAGCGTCCGGTACAGAGCCTCGTGTGAGAGCCCGAGATCGACGGCAAGTTCCTTAAGCGTTCCCGGCAGATCGACGGTACGCCCGTCGGCGCCGACATTGAGTGAGAGAAAGTGTCTGATGCGGTCGCGTGCGGAATGAATATTGCGGCGTTCGAGCCGCGTGCGCAGGGCCATGATCTCATGCGCGAGCATTGCGGCAAAAGCCTGGGCATGCTTCGGATCGCGCTGCAGTTCAGCCATCAGTACGGCCTTCGGATAGAGCCGGACCACAGCGGCCGTCGCTGCGGCGGCATCGCAATGGTAGGTCGGCGAGAACAGCGAGGCCTCCGCCAAAACGTCGCCTGCGGACGCCGCCTGCAGGACAGCCTCCCGCCCGCTTCGATCGGTGCGCAAGAGTCTGACCGTGCCGCTGAGGACCTGGTACAGGCCGACTGTTTTATTGCCGGAACGGAACAGGACTTGACCGGGCGTGAGGCTTCGCTCGATTGCGGCAGCACGCACCACTGGTGAAAGCCAATCTGCTGCGGTCACGATCGGTTTGGCTGCCATATGATCTCAATCATACGCTCTAAGCCTCGGTCTCGGCTAGCGTTATCCGTAGCCATCCCTGGCCACCGAGGCCTTTATGATATCCGTCCGTTTATGGGTCGCCATCGCCGCGGTCGCAGCTACTACCCTCGTTTCGATCGTGATCGAGACGCGGACCGTCGACGCCCAGCCGGCACAAACTGGTCCTGCGGCAACGCAGCCGATGGATCACATCATGCATGGAATGATGAGGGCTGAGGTTCCCGCCGCTATGCCCCCAGCGTCGGACGACCCGCGTCAGCTCGTGCCGTTACCGGCTCCGATGCGGGAGCATATGCTGGGCAGCATGCGCGATCACCTGCAAACGCTAAATACCGTCATCGGGTATGTCGCCGATGCCAAGTTCGATGCGGCCAGCAAACTCCTGGAAGAACGGCTCGGCATGAGTTCGCTGCAGCTGCATCACGCTGTCGAGATGGCGCCATACTTTCCCCAGCCGATGCAGGATGCCGGGACCAACATGCATCATGCGGCAAGCCGACTTGCAATTGCCCTGCAAAACGCCGCAGTCACCCAGACATTCAATTCCATGCGCGACGTGGATGCGGCGCTGCACGAAGTCACCTCCGCGTGCGTCGGCTGCCATGCGGCCTATCGTTTGCGCTGACCCGCCGCCCGCCCTGGTTTCGCAGGCGACCCGCGGCAGGCCTTGATCTAAATCAAGGTCAGATTGTCGATCGACGATAGTCGTGAGCAAGACGATACAAGGGGAGTAGGCAAAGGCCAGAAGGAAACCGCCATGTGGAACTCGATCATCGAAGGCATTTCCCCCCACCTCGTCGCCGGCAGCATCATGGTGGCGGTGATGGGCGTGATGTTTGCCGTGCACAAGATGACCGGCAAGGATAAGCCGCATGACGCTCTCGAAGAATTGAAACTGCGTTTCGCGCGCGGCGAAATCAGCCGCGAGGAATATGAAGAGCGGCACAGGGTTCTTACCACGACAGGACGAACCGCGGTTGATCGTCGCGAAATCAGTGAAACCGCGGCGGGGATGCAATGCAGGAATCGGCGTATAAGAAGGACCTTAGTCGTCTCACCTGGGACGAGGTCTATGCCCGTCAGGTGCAGCGCGGCCCGCTGGTCGGCGATTGGATGGATGCGCTGCAGCTCAAACCGGGCGATCGCGTCTTGGATGTCGGACCGGGTCCGGGTTTCGTGACGCTATTGCTGGCCGGCCAAGTCGGTCCCACCGGACTCGTCTATGCCGTCGATCCCTCGGCCGAAGCGCTCGCCTATTTGCAGCGCCTGCAAACGGAACGGCACATCGCGAATATCAAATCCTTTGTCGCGGATGCCGCCACACTCGATCTTCCGGGCGTCGCGCTCGACGCCGCTCTGGTCGCCATGGTGCTGCATCATACCGACGATCCGCCCGGCATCATGCGCAACGTCGCCCGTTTGCTGAAGCCAAATGGCTTAGCGGTGATCGCGGAGTTTCATCCCGACGGGCCCTGCGAACACGGACCGCCGCGTGATCATCGGCTGACATTCGAGCAGGTTCGCACATGGTGCCAAGCCGCGGGCTTGTCACCGCTGAGCGAGCGACGGCAAAGCCCGGAACACTACATGGTGCTGGTACGGCGCGCGGTCTGAAGCTCGACGACCGCTCGAGATCGGACACCGTGCCCTGGCTTGACCTGGCTTGATACAAATCATTGCGGCGCGGCGCGGCGAGGACGAGACTGCGTTTAAACAATAGGTGCAGCCATGTTGCGGAAACTTACAGCCTTCCCCATCTTGATCTTCGCGTTGCTCGCCGCACCGCTGCAGGCGATCGCGCAGACACAGCAGCAACCGACAGCTTCGGCGCCCGACTACTACTGGCATGGTCCGGGGCGCATGATGTGGAATGACGGTTATTGGGGCGGCGGTCCATATTGGGAGATGTTTCCGATGCTGATCCTGGTTGTGATTCTCGTCTGCATACTCATCTTCTATTTCGCGCGATCGCCGGGCGCTCCGCATCATCATTGGGGCTCATCGCCGACGTGGGGCGATCCCAGCCACTCGGCGCTGCAAATCCTCAACGAACGCTTTGCCAAAGGCGAAATCCAGAAAGACGAATACGAGGACAAGAAGGCTACAATTCTCTCGGGTGCGCGGCGTTAGACATAACGAGACGGCAAGCTCGGCAACCGCTCGCCGGCCGCGGATCAATCGGCCATCGCGTGGACCGCATCGACCGCGATCTCGAGCGCGACCGCATTGCCAACGCCAATATTCATCGCGCGCGCTTGCGGCGGCAGCAGATAGGCTTTCAGCGGCAAGCCGCAGTCGATCTCGACCGTGACCAGCGGGCCGAGAGCGCGCAGGCCAATAACCTTGCCTTCAAGGCGATTGAAATTGGGCGCAGCCGCGCGATCGCCGGAAGACGAAGAAATCGTCACATTCTCGGCCCGGATGCCCAATCGAACCGATTTCGCCGCTGGGTCACGCCAAGCCGGCGCCGGCGCGCGCAGCGTGCGGCTTCCGACCGCGAGCGTTGCAACCCCTCCCGATATCTCGGTGATCTGTCCGTCGAGGATATTTTCGATGCCGACGAAGCGCGCGACGAAGGAATTTGCGGGCTTTTGAAAAAGCTCCGTTGCCGTCCCACTTTGCAGTATGACGCCATCGCGCAGCACCACGATCTTGTCGGCAAGCGCGAGTGCTTCGGTGTGGTCGTGGGTGACGAAAATCGCCGGGATCGCCAACGCGCGCAGGAACTGCAGTAATTCGTCGCGCAGCTGATCGCGGGTCTGGCTATCGAGCGCGGCGAACGGCTCATCGAACAAGAACAGGTCCGGCGCGCCCGCCAGCGCCCGGGCGAGCGCCACACGCTGTTTCTCGCCGGGACTCAAATCCTGCGGCGTGCGCCGCGCCAGATGCGCGATGCCGAAATACGTCAGCAGTGCGGCGGTGTCGCCCTGCTGCGGCAACGCGTTGTCGCCCGCGGTGACGACGCGGCCGGTTCGCCGCGCGATCGTCACGTTTTGTTCAACATTCAGGTGAGGAAACAGCCCGAAATTCTGCACCACAAAGCCGATATTGCGCCGCTCCGGCGGCAGCGCGGTAACGTCGCGGCCGGCGATCAGCACCCGTCCGCGATCGGGCCGGTGAAAACCGGCAATGGTCTCCAGCGTGACCGACTTGCCCGAGCCGTTCGGTCCCAAAACCACCAGGATTTCCCCGCGCGACAGCGCGAAATCGATACCGCTCAGGCGGAAAGCGCCGAGCGCAAGCGTCAGCGTCTCGACCGCGATGCCGGCAGTCATCGGTTCTCCCGCTCCGGTGCGTCGCGCGACAACGCGCGCAAGACCAGGAACAGCCCCAGCGAGACGAGAAGCAGCAGCACCGCCGCGCTCGCCGCCTCGTCGAGCCCGAAGCGCAAGAACAGCTCATAGATCTTCACGGGCGCCGTCATTGGATAATAGACCAGGATAACGACGGCGCCGAACTCACTGATGGAGCGGGCGTAAGTGAGCGTGACGCCGGTCATGATGCTGCGCCGGGCAAGCGGCAGCGTGATGCGCAGAAAAGTCCGCCATGGCCCCAGCCCCAGCGTGCGCGAGATCTTTTCGAGCCGCGGGTCGACCCCCTCGAAGCCGATTCTGGCGGCATTGACCGTGTAGGGGGCGGAGACAAACAGCATCGCCACGACGATGCCGGCGACCGTGCCCCAGAATTTCAGCCCGACCAGCGCCTGCAACGGCTCGCCGAGCACGCCTTGGCGGCCGAACACCATAAGGAGCGCTATGCCGGCGACCGTGTGCGGCACCGCGAGCGGCAGATCGACGAGGGCCGCGATCACGCCTTTGCCGGGGAAAGTCGTGCGCGCCAGCCCATAAGCGAGCGGCACACCGATCAAAGCGGCGAGCGTCGCGGACAAAAAAGCGCCTTCGAGGCTGAGCACGATGGCATCGCGCACATCGGCCATGCCCGCGACGTCGGCGAAGCTTGTCCAGGTTTGTGAGAGGACAAGAGCAATCAGCGGAACGGTGAGGAATGCGACCAGAATGCTGCCGAGGAACCAGCAAACCAAATAGAGACTATGCGGACGGCTGGGGGCAGCGCGCTCCCGCCGCAAGCCTTGGCCCGGAGACATCGGGAGTGTCTATGCGACCTGTCTTGGGATTACGAGTCTTGCGATCACGAAAGCTGCGATCACGAGATTTGCAGTTACGAGCCGGGCCACGGTTGGACCAGCTTTTTCAAGCCTGCCGGCATAGCTTCGGCGTGCACCGCGAAGGCCGGATTGAACGTGCCGAAGCCGTTATCCTTCATGATCCCCTGCCCGTCCGGCCCCAGCAATAACGCGACGTATTTCTCCGCCGCGGCGGCCTGCTTGGCCCCGTTGATCATGGTGACGGCATAGACGATCGGCGTACCGGCAAGATCGCCATTCTTGGTGTGCGCGACACCTTGCTTGTATGCGACCGCGTCGACCGGGTCGCTGAGATCGATCTTGCTCGGCAGATCGATGAATTTGAGATGATGCTGCAAGGCGTCGGAGCGGTAGATCGCCAGATAATCGATCTGGCCGAGCTGCAGCGCCGCAATCAGCGAGGTTTCGGTGTCGCGCATATTGGCGAGCGGCGCATTGGCGAGCACGCTCTGTTCCAGACCCGGCGCCTTATAATATTTCTCGGCGAGATCGAGCATCTGCACGGTCTGATAGCCGGACGGATCGGTGTCCGGATCGGAACGGCCGATTTCGACGCCGGGTCGCGCCAGCACCTTGTACCAGTTGTCCGAATTGATCTCGTTGGCGAACTTGCTCTTGTCGGTATAGACGAAGGTAACGGCGTTGCGCGCGAAGCCTGCATACCACGCCGCATGTGGCGGACTGCCGAACATATATTTCGGGATCACGTTGTAATCGGCGACCGCCAACAGGTCGGCGTCCTGGTGCAGATCGGTGATCTGCTTGGCCATTTTGACGCTGCCGCCGAACTGCGCCTGCACGGTGACGCCCGGATTTTGCTTTTCGAACACTGCGCTTAATTCGCGGAACGGCACTGCCAGAGTGCCGGCCGCAAAGATCGTCAGCGTGGTCGGCGCGGCGCCTTGCGCGGAAAGCAGCGCCGGCGCTACGGCGCCGATAAAGCCGGTCGTCGCAACGGCAAGCCATTTTCCAAGTTTCACATTTGCCTCGCTCGAGAACCTCGCGGCAGGTCCTAGCACAGGCCGGCAACGGCGGTCACAGGCGAGCGGCGCAGGCGGCGGAGCGCCGCATCGCAATATCCACGTGTCAGCCCCTCGCGGTCCCGCTCGCAATGCGCCGACGCACGGCCGCGCCGGCATCATACCAGCCGCGGCTATTGTTCACGATCTTCACAACGGAAAGCATCACCGGAACTTCGATCAGAACGCCGACCACCGTCGCGAGCGCCGCCCCTGAATTGAAGCCGAACAGACTGATCGCGGCGGCCACGGCCAATTCGAAGAAGTTGCTGGCGCCGATGAGCGCGGAGGGACCGGCAACGCAATGCGCCTCGCCGGCGCCGCGATTGAGGACATAGGCGAGGCCGGCATTGAAATAGACCTGGATCAAAATCGGCACTGCCAGCATGGCGATGATCAGGGGTTGAGCGAGAATTTGCTCGCCCTGGAAACCGAACAGCAGCACCAACGTGGCAAGCAGCGCCGCAAGCGACAGCGGCTGCAGTGCGGACAACAATCGCGTGAGCGCGTCGCGCCCGCCGCTCGCGAGCACGCCGCGCCGAATAACCTGGGCAATGATGACCGGCACGACAATGTAGAGGACGACCGAGAGCAGCAAGGTCTCCCACGGCACGGTGATCGCCGATATGCCAAGCAACAGGCCCACGATCGGCGCAAAGGCGAACACCATGATCACGTCGTTGAGCGCGACCTGGCTCAGCGTGAAATGCGGCTCGCCGTCCGACAGATTGCTCCAGACAAACACCATCGCCGTGCATGGCGCGGCCGCGAGCAGGATAAGGCCGGCGATGTAACTGCTGAGCTGATCCGGCGGGAGATAGGGCTTGAACAGCCAGCCGATGAATATCCAGCCCAGAAACGCCATGGAGAAGGGTTTCACCGCCCAATTGATAAAGAGCGTGATCCCGATACCCCGCCAATGCTCCTTGACCTGCGACAAAGCCGCGAAATCGATCTTCACCAGCATCGGAATGATCATCAGCCAGATCAGGATCGCCACCGGCAGGTTGACCTTGGCGATCTCGACCGCACCGATGCCGTGGAAAACAGCGGGAAAGAAATGCCCAAGCGCCACGCCAACGGCGATGCAAAGAGCGACCCAAACCGTGAGGTAACGTTCGAATGTGGACATCGTCAGACTCGGCCGTCCCGGGTGCGTCTCGCGGTCGCGCAATTGAGGAAAGTAGCCATCGGTCAGGCTGCAGCCGGATTGCGGCAACGGCAGGCAGGCCGCCGGTAGAAAAACGAAGACGTGCCGTTCATTCCGCGGCCGTAACGGTCTCGGCGCCGGCGTCTATCGTTTTGCCGATCGCGTCGAGTTGCTTTTGCAGTGTCAATTGATCGAGCGAGCGCAGCGGCAGGCTCACGAATATGTTGATGCGGTTGGTCAGCATCCGCAACGCATCGGCAAACGCGAACCGCACTTCCGCTTCAGTGCCGGCGGCAGCCGCGGGATCCGGTACGCCCCAATGCGCGGTCATCGGCTGGCCCGGCCACACCGGGCAGGTTTCCTGCGCGGCGTTGTCGCAGACGGTGAAGACGAAATCGAGCTTCGGCGCGTCCGGACCGGAATACTCTTTCCAGCTCTTGGACCGCAGCCCGGTCACGTCGTAGTGCAGTTTGCGGAGCAGATCGAGGGCGTAAGGATGCACTTGGCCTTTCGGCTGGCTTCCCGCGGAAAAGCCGCGGAACTTGCCCTGTCCGGCACGGTTCAAAATCGCCTCCGCCATGATCGAGCGCGCCGAGTTTGCGGTGCAGAGAAACAGCACGTTGAAGATTTTATTTTCGACCACTTCGATCATCTGATCCTCCCTACTACGGCCCGCGGCAGCCTTACTTGCAGCATGCCGATGCGGTTTCTGGAGCGATGGAGGCCGACGGGACGCAGCACGCCTTGGAATTGGCCACGCGCGCTTCACGCTCGCCCGTGCCATCGCCGTAATCGGTAGCCTCGCCCGTCGTGAGAAACGTCTCCCAGGAAATGCCGGCCGGATCGTCGATCCACGATTTTTCCGACTTGGCGTAGCAGCAGCTGGTCTGGCCCTGTTCGATCACGTCGCCGCCGGCCTTACGCAGGCGCGCATAGATTTCGTTGAGTTCGTCCTTGTCCTCGACCTGTATGCCAAGATGATCGAGTCCGGCTTGCCGGCCGCGCGTCGAGATGGCGAAATTCACGCGAGGATCGTCGAGCATCCATTTTGCGTAGTCTGTTTTGACGACGGACGGCTGCGCGGCGAACAGCGCCGAATAAAAGCCGATCGAATGCGCCAGATCCTCGACGGCAACGTGCACATGCATGCGTTTCATGACGGACTCCTTCAAGTGGAAACTTTGACGCGCTTGCTGCGCGCCGGCTTGCAGATTGCCGCCGGTGCGCAGTCTTCGGGCGGACATGTCTGCGACCCTTGGCAGCAATTCTCGGTGAGAAATTCGAGCAGCGCATTCATGGTCTCGAAGCGCGTCGCATAGATCATCGAGCGGCCGTCGCGCCGCACCGTCACCAAGCCCGCATCGCGCAGCCGGTCGAAATGAAACGTCAGCGTGTTCGGCGCCAGATCGAGTTTTTGCGCCACGCCGCCGGCCGGCAGGCCCTCGGGCCCCGCCTGCACCAACAGGCGGAAGATATCCAGGCGGCTGTCTTGGGCGAGAGCGGCTAATGCCGCGACGGCATCGGGCTTTTTCATATTTCAACGATTATTGAAATATATTCCGGGCGTCAAGGGTTATTTCGATGATCGTTGAAATATTGGTCCCCATTACTGAGACGTTCGCTTGACATTCGTCCCCGTTTCAATTACACGATGACGAATCAAATCTCGCCCCAAGGGACGCCGTCCGGGTGATGCCGGGCGGCAGGGGCGGGTGCGGTGCCCGCGGGCCAAGCCTCATCAGCTTGGCTCCCGGGCGGTCCGGGCATCATGTCTGCCGGCATTACGACCGGCGTGCGAGGTGCGTCGCTGGAAGTGGTCAGGCCGTCGGCGGAGTGACCCCCGCCGCTTGGACGGTTTGCCCACGAAACCTGGCCCGGGCCGCACCAAGGGACTACACACCCCTTGGCAAGAGCCGTGGTGGAACGCCGGCAGGCGAGCGCGCCCGAGAGCGGAAAGGGCGGCGCAAGCCGCCTTATCCGTGGCGCGACCGCACCCGTTTGGTGCGGGACTGACGACAGTGCGTTTGCCGGCGTTCCGCTTCCCTTATTTCTTTCTTCGTCATTGCGAGCGAAGCGAAGCAATCCAGTCCGGCCGCTAGGTTCTGGATCGCTTCGTCGCGGAGCCCGTCATCGGGCCGGCCACTTCGGGCCGGACCCGTTGGCTCCTCGCAATGACGACGAAATGCATCGCTGTTTGACAACACTCGCGCGCCATTAGCGCCGCGAGAACGATGAACGTTAACCGGGACGAAGGCTACCGCTCCGCGGTGTGTTCGGAGGCGCGCGGCGGCGGCACGGCCGGCAAGACGGACTCGGCGGGCCGCGTTTGCGGCGGCGCGGCTGACGCGCTTGGCGCAGTGGGCGCAGTGGGCGCGACGGACACGTTCGGCGACGCCGGCGGCGGCTCGGTTGCCGGCGAGACCGCACTTAAATCCGGATAGGCCGCCTTCATGTCGCGCAGAAACGTCTCCAGCGTATCGACGGAGGCGGCGGCATGCGCCACCGAGGCGAATTCATCTCCGCTGGTGCCGAGCGGCGCGGACACGATCTCGAAGGCGCGCGCGTCCGGCGTCGCCGCCATCTTGGCCGCGTATTTGTCGCGGAACCGGCCGAGCCCCAGCGAATCCGCCGCCAACGCATAGCCGATCTCGGCGCGCATGATGTCCTGCCGTTCGTCCTCGTTGAGCGGCTGAAAATCCTTATAGCGGTCGCCGTACATCAGTTCGATCTGCTCCGCCGATTCATCCCAGCGCTGCGCCGCCCACAGAATATCGGCGCGCAGCCGAATGGCCGGACGGCCGGTCACGTCGGCAATCACTTCGAGCGCCAGTTCGTGCCGGCCGAGATCGGACAGCGCGCGCGCTTCGAGCAACAGGCGCTGGTCGCGCAAATCGTTCGACAGGTCCGTGCTGCGGCTCCCTCGCAGCGTCGCCAAGGCCCGGTCGGGCTTGCGGTCCATCAGATAAATGACCGCAAGCCGCGTCGCTACTTGGGCGCGGGCGGCGCCCTGCAAGCGGTGATCGACCTGATATTGCAACAAGTCCGCGGCCTGATCGAGCAAATCCACCGACACCAGCCGGTCGGCGAGCCGCCGGATCATTTCGTCGCCGCGGGCGCCGATCGGGGTCAGTTCGCGGAAGTCATAGAACAGTGCCAGCGCGTCGATCGCCGGCATGGTGTCGCCCTTGTTGGTCAGGAACAGCGAATCGAACGTCGCCGCCGCCTCGTCCTGGATTTGGCGCGTCAGCGAGGAGTCCGGACGCGCCGCCATGGCGCTGCGCATCACATAGAAGGCGTCGCGATAGCGGCCCTCCTCGGTATACAGATGAGCCAGCACTTTCAGCGCTTCTATTTCGGTCTCATCGCCGCGCCAGATCGTGGTGAGCGATTCCAGCTGCGAGATGACGTCGTCGCGCTTAAGGTCGCCGAGCTGATAGCGCAGCACCGTCTCGCGCAGCAATCCCTGCGCCGCCGCCGGCCGATCCCACGAATCCGCCGCCGTTCGATAGGCCGCGAGCGCGTCCTCTGGGCGGCCCATGCCCTCCGCGAGGCGCCCCATCAGAACGGCAATGGCCGGCTCCATCGCATGGGGTATGCCGATCGTCTCGAAATCGTTGAGATCGGTCGAGGCGCCGTCGAAATCGCGGACCTCGATCGCGGACCGCATCTCGTCCTTGAGCGCGACGCGCTGCAATTCAACCGGCAGCGTCGCCACCGCCGCTTCCATGGTCTTAAAGGCCTCGCGCGCCTTGGCCCACCTGCCCTGCCGCGCATAAGCGAGCGCACGCCACAGCGGCGCGTCATGCTGGTCGCCGATGCCGGGCGTGGCGAGATCTTTGAGCGCGTCATCGGGCCTGTTCATCATCACTTCGGCAACGGCGCGCAACACCAGCGCCGACACGCTTTCGGCGGCGTTTTGCTGGTCGTCGAGCGCGACATCGAGCACGCCCTTGGCCTCCGGATACATGCCGCGCGCGAAATAGAAACGTGCGAGATCGAGCCGCGGCGTCAGGCGCTGATGTTGCGGCGCCTCGGCGGCGGCGGCGATCAGGCTCGCTTGACGGTCGAAGTAAGAGGCGTGCCTATCGAAGCCCCAGATCTGCGAATCGAACATCGCCGGGCGCAGGCCGGAGCCCTTCAGCAGCGTCTGCAGCGACGTCGACAAGGTCAATCCGAGGGGGCGGCTGACGACGATTTTATCCGGCGCGAGCTTGACATTGAGGTCGTCGGCCAGCGGTTCGATCACCACGCCCAGAGTCGAGGCGAGCGCATGGAATTCGATGAAATCCTGCTCGTCGATGAAGCCGCGCGCCGGCGCGAGAGCGGTGACGACGAAAAGCTTATCGCCGGCTTCGGGATCGGTGATTTCATGCACCGCTTGCGGCGCATCGAACGCAATAGAGACGCTCGACCGATTGGGCCCGATCAAATTGCGGGTGATATCGAGCGCGCGCGTCGGATCGACGACGGAATCGCCGATCACCACGGTCCATACCGGGCCGTCGGCTGCGACGCTGGACAGGTGCGGGCGATCGAGCTTGAGCCGCACGATGTCGGCGTCGGAGCTGTGGGTAAATTCGTAGCTGCGAACCGTGCGGCTCGGTTCGCCGGCGAGCCCGCTCAGATCGATCTCGGACTTGGCATCGAACACGATCCAAAGCGTGTCGGCACGCTGGAATACCGCGGCGCCGACCGGTGCTTTGAACGCGAACGACAATTTCAGGTCAGCGCCTTGCTGGCTCAGCTCGGCGGTAATTTTGCCGTCCGCGTCGGCATTGCGCGGCGTGTCCGGATGCGGTGCCGCAACAGCGCTCGATTTGTCGGTTGCCGCCGCCGCCGACGCCGATTGCGGGGGCGGCGCGCCGGACGGTTCGGCGGGTTTTGCCACTGCCGCCGCGACCGCTGCGGCCGGCGGCGTGATCGCGGCCGCAGGTGCCGGCGGGACCGGCGCCGCAGGCGTATCGTTCTTAGCTGCCGCGGGCGCCGGCAGCGGGGCGGCGCTCTGTGCCGCCGGCTTCGATTCTAGACTGGGCCCGGCGCTCGCCTTGGCAGGAAGAGATGCCGGCGCGGATTGCGCGGCCGGAACGGCGGCCGGCGCAACCGGCGGTGCGACCGGTGCGGCTGTCGGCTGCGGCGCCGGCGCGGCGATTGGCGCCGGCGCCGAACCCGCGGCTGAGATTTTGGCCGCCGCGTCGGCAAAACTCGGCGCAGCGCCCGCCCCGGCCGCACCTTGCTGCGCCGGCTTTGTCGCCGGCACCGTTGCAGGCGGCGTGCCTTGCTGCATGGCGGCGGCATCCGATGCGCCTGCATTCGGATCGGCATCGGGCTTGGCCACGTCGACGATGTAGCCCGCCTCGTCGCGGAAGGTGCGCACATCCACTTTTGCGGCGAAGATGAACCGGACCAGCGAGGAATCGCTGTCCAATTCGCTCGATATTTCCTCGATTGCGCTCGGCAGCGCCGCTTCCGCATCGGCCAGGTCGAAGCTGACCGGCTTATCAAAATTCAGAATGAGCCGGTCCTTGGTGCGATCGGCGGACACCGCGGTCTGGTTCGGCACATTGAAGAGGTAGCGCGTAAAGGTCGGCTGGCTGGCGACATGGACCCGGATCGGCGCGAGCTTTTTATCCTGCGTTGCGTCGTGCTGGCGCTGCAGCAGTTTCTCGGCCTCGCGGGCGCGCCGCGCCAGTTCGTCGACAACATCTTGAGGCAGACCCGGCGGCACGCCGCTCCACGACGCCGGCAACAGATCGACGAAAAACTTCTCGCCCGCGGCCATGGCGTGGACGGTGACGCTCTGCTCCAGCGCCACGCGAACGGCCATGCCGTCGGGATCGCGCCGTGCCGCGCCGATATAATCGGGCGCCTGTTCCGCCATGCGATCGACCGAGACGTCGAGCGGCTGCTTGAAGCTGATGATCAGCACGTTACCGGTCTGACGCGCCGAGGCGTCGATATATTCGCTCGCCGTGAACACCAGTCGCGCATAGCCGTCGGTGGTTGTGACGGAAATCGTCGTCTTGAGCGGGGCGGCTACGGATGGTGCGGCGAGCGTAAGGGCGACGAGGCCGAGAGCGGCTGCGGCTTTGCTGCAACGCCAAAGGTGGCGAAGACCAAAATCTCGGAAGGTGCGACCGCACGCCATGAGAGACTACTCAACCGAACTCGACCGACAGCCAGGCGGACGTGCCTTCGCGGCCGCTGCGCCATCCCCGACGAGGGCCAGGCGTTCAAGGTAGGTTGTTGTGCTTAATGTCGGCTTAATTCAGTAATTACAGGAGCTTAGGAAACGTCGCTTGGGCGTCGCCCTACTGCGTCGTCGGCTGGCCCTCGATCTTCGGCAGGCCGGCAGCACTCGCGTCGCCGGCTTTAGCCTGCGGCTGTGCCTGGTCGGCAAGCTCGACCGTCAAACGTTCGGCTATCTCGGGCGACATTTGCGCGACAATGTCCGCCATCGTCCGCGGATTGATTTGCGAAGCCACTTCAAGCAAGACGTTGGTGTCGAGTCCGTCGAAGATTTTGGCGGCGTCGCGCGGTTTCATGTTCTCGTACATCGTGACAAGGCCCTTGAGGCGCGTTTTTTCGGCGTCGTTCTTCTGCTGCGTCGCCACCTTGATTTCCGCCTCGACCTGTTTGATCTCCGCGAGCTTGGCATCCATGCGCTTTGCCGCGCCCTGGATGAGGCTCTCGCGGATATCGAGCTCGTGAGCGCGGGTGTCGAGTTCCTCGCGGCGTTGTTGCAACCGCTCGAGAATGGCGCGCTCGGCGCCGGTCGGCAGTGAGGCTCCGTCGGTCGGGATCACTATGCCGCCGGGCGGCAGCGTCGCTTGGACATCCTTGCCGGGCGGAGCCGGCGGTCCGGCGCCCGGCGCCGCGGCGGCTTTCGCGCCCGGCTGATTGTTCGCGTTACCGCCCGCGGGTTCGGTGGTGACCGAGCCGGTAATGTCCGGATTATCCCTTTCCGCGATCTGCGGCAGAACGATCCGAGCGTCGGCCGGTGCTGGCACCGACCCGCCGCCGTCAGGAAAGTTGAACATCTGCTGCGCCCACGACAAGGCCGATCCGGCCGGCGCCGTCGCGTCCGGGATTGGGTGGACGACCGACACGTCGCCGTCGGCCGGCAGCGCGGCATCACTGCCGAAATAGTACGAGCCGTGCAACGCGATATCGGCGATCTTGAGCGTCAACAAGCACGCGCTCGCGATCAGCGCGATCGGAATGAGCCGCAGATCGCGGATGAATCGGATCATGCCGCGAGGCCGTGCACCTTGGTGCGCACCCTCTCGGCGAAAGCTTGCGCTGCGGCGGCGACGGCTTTGGCGTCGGTCCTGGCATCGACCTTGACGTCCGGTTTCACCTCGGTCTTTGCATCGGCCTTTGCCTCGGTCTTTGTCTCGGTCTTTGTCTCGGTCTTGGCGTCACCGCGCCGCGCCTCGCTGAGCGGCGAAACCTGATGGTCGTTGCCGCGCCCGGCGGTCACGATCTGCGACAATCGGCCCAGCAATTCCTTGCCTGCCGTAACGGTGCGATCGATCTCGATGGTGACACGCTCCGCTTTGCGCAGCCGCTCGCCCAAGCCCATGTCGCATTCGTGCACGGTGAGCTTTAGGCCGCCGATGGCACGCTCGGCGATTTCCGTCGCCGTCACCAGCTCCGAAATCGTCGCGCGCAGCGACTGCTCGTCGGCTTTCAGGAGCTTCAGTCGACGATTGAGCATGATGCAATAGCCGATCGTGAGCATCAGCAGGATCGCCACCAAACCATCGATGATTATTCCAATGCCATTTGTCATGGTGCCTCCATCCGATTGCCCGAGCCGCCCGCCGAATTCGAACATCGTGAAGGTCATGTTCGGTTTGCGCAGAGGCTTGCCGACGCGCACCGCGACGCGGTCGCCGACGCGCCCCATGCGGCCCTCCGTCAGCGTGACGTCGCCGCAGCGCACGATCACCGGCGCGTCCGATTTAAGCTCCAGCATCAGCGTGTCGCCGACTTCGAGTTTCATGATCTGCTTCAACGGCAGCCGCGCCTCGTAGAGCACGGCATCGACCGCGATCTCCGCCTGACCCAATTCCGTCGCCAAGTGCCCTTCCCAGTTCGGATCACGGCCGAATTTTTCGCCCATGAACATCTGCAACAGCACGTCGCGGATGGGTTCAATCGTGGCGTATGGCAGCAGCAGCTCGATTGTGCCGCCGCGATCTTCCATGTCGATGCGCAGCCGCACCAGGATTGCGGCGTTTGCCGGCCGGGAAATAGCGGCGAAGCGCGGATTGGTCTCCAGCCGGTCGATGTTGAATTTTACCGGCGACAGCGGCTTGAAGGCGAGCTCGGCATCCGCAAGCACGACCTCGATCATTCGCTTGACCAGGTTGGTCTCGATCGTGGTGTAGGGGCGCCCTTCGATGCGAATTGCGGTCTGGCCTCGCCGCCCGCCGAGCAGCACGTCGATGATCGAATAGATCAGGCTCGAATTGACGGTCACGAGGCCGAAATTGTCCCACTCCTCGGCCTTGAAGACACCGAGGATCGCCGGCAGCGGAATCGAATTGAGATAGTCGCCAAAACGCACCGAGGTGATGCGGTCGAGCGACACTTCAACGTTGTCGGAAGTGAAGTTGCGCAAACTGGTCGTCATCAGCCGGACCAGCCGGTCAAAGATGATCTCCAGCATCGGCAACCGCTCGTAGGAAACCATCGCCGAATTGATGATCGCGCGGATACCGGAATTATCGTTGAGCGAAATATCGGTGAGGCTGAAGCCGAGCAGCGAATCGATTTCGTCCTGCGTCAGAACGCGCTCGGCGCCGCCCTTGGTGGCCTGGATGAAATGGCCGTCGTCGACCATCGTCGCCCATTGCGACGCCATGCCGTCGCCCGACGCCTGATCTTTCGCGGACTCAGCTTCGGTGGCGGCAGCGGCCGCCGCACCTTGTCCCGCATCGAGCGCGACGCCCCACTCGGCGGCGAGCGCGTCGTTGTCGATCTGATCCTTTGCGGCCATGTCCGATAAATCTCAGGCTGCGACCGTCACTGGATGACGATTTCCTTGAACAGCACGGCGTTGATGTGGCTCGGCGCGATCGCCGCGTTGACGCGGCGCGTCAATTCTTCCTTCAAGCGGTACAATCCGGCTGAGCCGTCGAGATCGGTCGGACGCAATTCGCGCAGATAAGTCTGAAAGGTGTCCATAATGCGCGGCATCACCGGTTGGATTTGCTCCGACAGCGCCTGGTCCGGCAGTTCGAGCACCACCTTCACTTTCAGATATTGCGTCCGTTCGTTGCCCCCGCCGCTCGACAGATTGACCAGAACATCGGGTAGATCGAGGAAGACCGGCGGCTTGACCTGGTTGGCGGCGGTCATTGCCTCCGCCTTGTGGGCGAAGAAAAAGAAATAGGCGCCGCCGCCGATACCGCCAAGCGCGACAAGCCCGCCTACGGCCATCAAGATGAGCTTGAGCGGCAACCGACGTTTGGCAGGCGCAGCCTTGGCTTCTTCGCCTTCGGCCTCGGCGTTTTCGTCTTCGATCTTTGCTTCGTTTGTCGTTGCCATCACCGCTCCCGCTTGCGTGAGGGCGCACGCAGCCGGCCGGAAAGAACGCAGAACAATGTTGCGAGCGCTTCACGGCGTTGGATGTAACGCCGTGTTTTTGAAGCTAGGCAGGAATGGTTAACGGATACTTGCCGTCGCCGTCGCGGCCGGAATTATTTGCCGGGTGCGACCGCCGGAGCGGCCTTTTCTGCCCGCCCTTAAGTCTGGAGACAAAGCCTTATATCATTGTTTTAATTTGACTTTTTCCAATGGCACGGCTTCTGCACCACTGTCGTCTGAACACGCGCTTCAAGCGGCTTGGGAGAGTCGCTGATGCGTCCAGACTGAAAATGCCGGTTGCCGGCACTTTCGTCGCACCAGGGGAGAGTACCGATGGAGAATGCCCTTCTCGTCGGCCTATCGCGGCAGATGGCGCTCACACATGAGCTCGACGTCATTGCCAACAACATCGCGAATATCGACACCACCGCCTACAAGTCCGACAACGCGATGTTCGAGCAATACCTCATGCCGGGGGCCAGCGACCAAAGCTTCAGCGGCCCGGACCGCCGCGTCAGCTTCGTCGAGGATCGCGCGAGCTGGATCGACATGAGCGAGGGCGCGATTCAGCACACCGGCAATCCGCTCGATGTCGCCATCGACGGCAAGGGTTTCCTCGTGGTGCAGAACGCGAACGGACAACAACGCTACACGCGCAACGGCGCGCTTTCGATCAATGCCGCCGGTCAGCTCGTAACCAGCGACGGCGATCAGGTGGTCGGCAGCTCCGGGCCGATCACTTTTCAGGCTACCGATCACGACGTGGTCATCAGCCCGACCGGTATCATCACAGTGCAGGAGGGCAATGCTACGGCCAACTCGCCGCGCGGCAATCTTCAGCTCGTCAATTTCGCTCAGCCGCAGCTTCTGCAGAAGGACGGCGGTTCGACATTCATGGCGCCTGCCGGCGTCACGCCGGATCCGGCGCCCGCGAATACCTATTTGGTTCAAGGCTCGATCGAGAAATCGAACGTGAACGGCGTCGCCGCGATGACGCGCCTGATCGAGATCACGCGCAATTATACCGATATTGCCAACATACTGCAGCAGCAGAGCGATCAGCGCCGCAACGCGCTGTCGCAGCTGTCGCAGACGCCGAATTCGTAACTCGTAAGGTTCGGGAGACGACAAGATGCGTGCGCTAGATACTGCCGCGACCGGAATGGCGGCCATGGACCTGCAGGTCCAGGTCATCGCCGGCAATATCGCAAACATGACGACCACCGGCTTCAAAAGCCAACGCGCTGAATTTCAGGACCTGCTCTACGAGCACGTGCAACGCATCGGCGCGCAGGCCTCCGATCAAGGCAACATCGTCCCCGTAGGCATCGAACTTGGATCCGGCGTGAAGACCGTCGGCACGCCACGACTCATGACGCAGGGTTCGCTGGAGCAGACCGGCAACACGCTCGACGTCGCCATCCAGGGCGACGGCTGGTTCAAGATCCAAATGCCCGACGGCACCTTCAGCTACACCCGCGACGGTTC
Source organism: uncultured Alphaproteobacteria bacterium (assembly GCA_963775515.1). Classification (GTDB taxonomy): domain Bacteria; phylum Pseudomonadota; class Alphaproteobacteria; order Rhizobiales; family Xanthobacteraceae; genus BOG-931. The sequence continues at coordinate 102,525 of CAVZIQ010000006.1, forward strand.
GTTCCAGCAGGATTCGCAAGGCCGCATTGTCAACGCCGAGGGCGACATCGTGCAGCCGAGCATCACCATTCCGCAGAACGCGAGCGGGCTCACCATCAACCAGCAGGGCCAGGTTTCGGTGACGCTGCCCGGCACCACGACGTCGTCCGTCCTCGGCCAATTCGTCATCACGCGCTTTTCCAACAATGCCGGGCTGCAGGCGAACGGCGACAACTTGTTCACGGCGACACCGGCCTCCGGTACGCCGCAAGACACGCTGGCGGGAACCGACGGCGCCGGCACGCTGCAGCAAGGCTACCTCGAACAATCCAACGTGGAAGCGGTAACGGAGATCTCCAATCTGATCGCGGCGCAACGCGCCTACGAGATGAATTCCAAGGTCATCACCGCGGCCGACGAAATGTTGCAGACGACCTCGCAGCTGATGAAATGAGAAAGGTCTCGGCCATGACCCGGCTGATATTCGCAAGCCTCGTCTTGCTGGTGGCGCTGAGCGCCGCAGCGGCCGCACAAACACCTGCGGCGGCACCTGCGCTCAAGGCCAGCGTCACCGTGACCGGCGACATCGTGACGATTGGCGATCTCGTCGAAAATGCCGGACCCGTGGCGGACGTTCCGATTTTCCGCGCGCCCGATCTCGGCACAACCGGCGCGGTGGCGACCGACCGCATTCTCGACGCCATCCGGCCGCACCAACTCATCGGCATCGATACGCACGGACTTGCCGAGGTCATCGTGACGCGCGCCAGCCGCGCCATCACCGCGCGGGACATCTCCGCCCGTATCGCCCAGGCGCTGTCCGGCCAATACGGATTCGGCGATGCGCGCAAAATCTTGATCAACTTCGACGGCGATGTCCGCACGCTGCAAGTCGAGCCCAACGCAACCGGCGAATTGCAAGTGCTCGCGCTCTCATACGACCCACACACCGGACGCTTCGACGTCACGTTCGATCTCCCCGAGAGCATCGAGCTGCACCGCCAGCCGGCGCGCTATACCGGCACAGCGATCGAGACAATCGACGCCATCGCGGTCGACCGTCCGGTCGACCGCGGCGAAATTCTCAAAGCATCCGACCTCACCGTGGTGCGGCGGCCCAAGGCCGAGGGCAGCGTCGTGCTCACCGATATCGCCGCCGCGGTCGGCCTTGCCGCGCGGCATGCGCTCCGCCCGGACCAAGCGCTCGCCGCCAACGACCTAATGAAACCGGAGATCATTGCGCGCAACGATACCGTGACCATTGTTTACCAGGTGCCCGGAGTAACGCTCACGCTGCGCGGACAAGCCAAGGACGCCGGCGCGGCCGGCGATACGATCAGCGTCGTCAACATGGAATCCAAGCGCGTGATGCAGGCCGTGGTGTCGGGGCCGGACCGTGTGACGGTCGGACCCGTAACCACGCAAGTCGTGGAGAATGCGACGGATCTGTCGGAGTAAGTCTGCGCGAGTGTCGCGAGTGAGGGGTTGTTCAATGTCAAAGCGCGTTATGCTGCTGCGTTGTGCGTTGCTGTCGTCGGTCGCTCTCAGTGGTTCTGGCTGCGCATCACTCGACAGGCTGAAAGATATAGGCAATCCGCCGCCGCTTTCGGAAGTATCCAATCCAACGACGTCGCCCGGATATAAGCCCGTGCAAATGCCGATGCCCACGCCGCAACCCGCCTCGTTCAATCCTAATTCGCTGTGGCGCAACGGCTCGCGCGCGTTCTTCAAGGACCAGCGCGCCCATCAAGTCGGCGACATCATGACGGTGAAGGTCAACATCAACGACACCGCACAATTCCAGGATCAGACCCAGGTCCAGCGCACCTCGACCGAGGATTCCGGCATAACCAATTTCATCGGCGCCAATACCATCGTCAATCCGGCCAAGGCTGTGTTGCCGGGCAGCATCATCACCGCCAATACCAACTCGCAGAGCAACGCTAACGGCACCATCAACCGGCAAGATCAATTGCTGACGAACGTGGCGGCGGTCGTGACACAGGTACTGCCGAACGGAAATATGGTGATCGAAGGCAAGCAGGAAGTCCGGCTTAACGCGGAAATGCGCGTGCTTATCGTGGCCGGCGTGGTGCGACCGGAGGACATCGAGAGTGACAATACGATCGACTTGGCCAAGATCGCCGAGGCGCGAGTCGCCTATGGCGGCAAAGGCACTCTCTCCGACATCCAACAGCCGCCCTGGGGCCAACAGGCGCTGAACGTGCTGCTGCCGTTCTAATCGGGCATCAAGGGTCAGATGTCAGTCATCGGTAATCAGAAATGACAATTCGAGGCGCCCGTCTGATTACCGATCACTGAATACTGACTGCCGAGCTCCCCGGGGTCCGCGTCGCGTATGTGTAACGTCGATCCCGACACGCCGCGGCCTCCGGCAGCTCCCCGCCGGAGGCCGCAACTTTTTACGTCATCCGTAGCTCAACCTCGCCGCGCGCCGATTGAATCTAGCCGTGATGTTCGGCGTGCTTCTTTGAAGCATTTTCGAGGTGCTCCGTGGCGTGCAGAGAATGCCCATGAGCCACCTTAGAATGGTGTGCGGCTTTCTCGTGATCGCCGGCCTTGGCATGCCGTGCGGCCTCGCGATGGTGCTTCGCCGCGTGCTCGTGGTGATCCGCCGCTATCTCATGATGTTCATGAATATCGTGACTATTCATCGTCGTCTCCCGGTTGATGGATTATTGCGATTATGAAGGATCGTCGCGATCGATGAAGCATTTGCGACGAGCCAATGGCGATAAAATGCAAAATCAGCGAACGAGCGGCTTCACGCCGATAATTTGTGCTCGGTCGAAACAGCTCCAATTCCTTGCCGACGACAGCCGTACCGGAGTAGATCATTCCGCACCGCGGCGACCGCGCTCTCCCAGTCGCCGAATTTCGCCTGCCGATAAAGCTGCGCTGTCGGATACCACGGGCTGTCTTGCCGCTCTCGCAACCAGCGAAAATCCGCGGCGAACGGCAGCAGCAGCAGCAGCGGTTTACCCATCGCTCCGGTCAAATGCGCGACCGCAGTGTCCACTGAAATGACCGTGTCCATGAGCGAGATGACCGCGGCGGTATCGGCGAAGTCGCGAAATTTCAAATCGGTCCGAACCAATTTTGGGAATTTTTCCAGTATCGGAAGATCGCGCTCGCGTATCTCGTTTTGCAGGCTGACGAAGATGACGTCCGGAACATCGAGCAACGGAGCGAGTGTCTCAAGGCCAATCGACCGATTGAGATCGTTGTCGTGGGCCGGGTCCCCGGACCACGCCAGGCCGATGCAGGGCCGGCGCTGCGGCAGACGATCTCGCCAGGCGGCGATCGTTTCATCCGGCGGCGCGACATAGGGACTATCCGCCGGGATTGTCGCAAGCTCCGTTGTAAAGGCGAGCGGCAAGCTGAGCAGCGGACAGTGCACGTCGAAAGCCGGCAACGGTTCGCCGCGAGCAATGACGGCGGTCACGCCGGCAAGTTGCGTCAGCAATGGCGCCAGCTCACGCTGCACTTCGAGTATAACTCTCTCAGCGCCGCGCTCGGCGACAAGCGCCGCATAGCGCACGAACTGAATGGTGTCGCCAAACCCCTGCTCCGCGTGCAGCAGTATGGTTTTGCCGTCGAGCGATTCCTTGCCCGACCACAGTGGCGCAGCGAAGTTGCGGCGCTGTGATGCCAAAAGCCCGACCGACCAGCGCGCCTCGTAGCCGCGCCAGCCGGCGGCAAAGTCCCCAAGCGTCAGTCGCGCAACGCTCTCGACAAATCGGGCCTGGGCGAAGTTCGGATTGCCGATGAGCGCGCGGCTTGCACTCATCAAGGCTTCGCGCGGCCGGTCGAGCCGTCGCAGCGCAACGGCGCGGTTGGTCAAGAGACCGGCATTTTCGGGCACGATCGCCAGCGCCCGGTCGTAGGCGGCGATCGCTTCGCCGGGCCGGTTGAGCTTGATCAGCGCATTGCCGTAATTGCCGAGCGCATCGAGGTGATCGGGATTGGCGGCAAGGGCACGTTCGAAGCTTTCCAGCGCCTCAACCGGCCGACGCAGCTCAAGAAGCGCCACCCCGCGGCGATTGAGAAGCTCCGCATTGCCCGGATCGAGCGACAATCCTTCATCGTAGCTTAAAATTGCCTCCTTGAACCGATGTAACAAATGAAAAACCAGTCCGAGACTCGCGAATCCCTCGGCGCGGCTCATGTCACTCTTCAACGCGGTCTGAATAAGCACCAGCGCCGTGTCGAAGCGCCCACACTGAGAGTGCAGCTGTCCGAGGCCGTGCAGCGCATCGAAATTTTCGGGATGATATTGCAGGAGCGCATTGTACAGCCGCTCCGCCTTGGCGAGCTCGCCGCTTTCATGCGCCCGTTGCGCGCGTCGCAGGAAACGCGCTGGATTTATTTTCAGCTGCTGCGTCGGCCCATTCGGCATCGAGACCCGCGTCCGATCTTTAATGATCGGTAAAGGAACGCGGTAAACAAAAGCTTAAGGGCGCGGAGTCCGCAAAAACCGGTGCGACGACGTTAGCGTTCCAGCTCGTCCACCCGTTTTAGCAAGAGAGCGACATCGCGTTCGAGCTTCGTCACCCGATCGGCGAGGTGATGGTCGGTCCGGCCCGATTCCGCGCGTGGATTCAAGGTCGTTTCGGGCATCAACGCGATCCCAATACTATTGCCCTTGCGCCATGCGACATGGGCTTGAAAGTATTCGTCTTTGCTCGGGAGAAAGAGCTCGAATACGTCCGGAAGCGTGACGTTCTCGGAGAATTCCAGCCGACTGCCGTGCTCGCTGATTTCACGCACGATGCAGTCCATGCTGGATAGCCTGTTGTTGAAATAAATTCGTCCCTTGATGAAGGTCTTGTGCCGAGGATGGGTGCGACGCTCGATCATTGCGAGGCTGCCTCTTCGTGCGCGACCCGGTCGATGACGTCGATCACGCTCTGGAGTCTGACAATCAGATCCATGGGCGCTTCCATCAGCTCGTCTTGCTGCGCGAAACCGAGCGACTTAATTAAAGCGCTCCTGCGCTCCACCAAATGCCTACGCGCGGCGGCGATGGTATTGTTGCCGGTCTCCATAATATGGCCTTCCTGCGTTCCATGTTCCGGGTGCCGTAACCCGTTGCTGGAATGTACGCGTGCGGAGCGTTGGCCAAGTAAACGGCGGGCAGATTAGGAGCCGCAGTGAAGCGACACGGTAATGATGCAAATCAAGATAGCCATCAGCCCTTGGGGCGACGGTTTATGAATGATGAAAATTGGTGCCGCGGGAACGAGCGGAAAATCAGCACGCTCAGTCGTCGCGATAGACGCGCTCGCGCCGCTCGTGGCGTTCCTGGGCTTCGATCGACAAAGTCGCGATTGGACGCGCCTCGAGGCGTTTGAGCGTGATCGGTTCGCCGGTTTCCTCGCAATAGCCGTAGGTGCCGTCTTCGATGCGCTGCAGCGCGGCATCGATCTTGGCGATCAGCTTACGCTGGCGGTCCCGGGCGCGAAGCTCGATTGCCCGATCGGTCTCCGACGACGCGCGATCGGCGAGGTCGGGGTGATTTTGGCTCTCGTCCTGGAGATGCTGGAGTGTTTCCTTGGCCTCTTTGAGGATGTCCTCCCGCCAGTCGAGCAATTTCAGCCGGAAATACTCCCGCTGGCGCTCGCTCATGAACGGCTCTTTGTCGGTAGGCCGATATAGTCTTTCTGCCAGCCCGACATCTGCCTCGCCCTTACCGTTTTTACCGGGCTTGTCGGCGGTTCGACCGTTTTTGCCCTTTAATAACTGCATGTTGCGCGTACTCCCGCACCCCACCATTGCGAGGCTCCCCTCGCGCCGCGGCTTATATCCAACGTCCATGACAGTGACAACAAAGATCGTGGCCGCCGAAACATGCCACCCCCGCCCCGGTCGGCTGCCGTTGCGAAGCCAAGCAAAAATCGGGGAATTTTCGAAATTTTTGAGAGGCCGGAAACCTTAGGAAAGGCCGGCTTTGGCCAGTTCGACCGCCACCCGCAGGTCGATTTCCGCGAGGACCTGGTCGAGGCGATCATCACCGGAGGCGTCGTGGAGGTCCGCCGCCACGGATTTGAGCCGTAACATTGTGGCCTGATCCAGCGTGCCCGAGAGCAGCCCGATCTTAATCTCGTCGAGCGCATCCAGCGCGCGGCGGCCGTGTTTGACCGCCCGGCGCCGGCGTTCCACGGGGTCTTCGATGCCTTGGAGCGCAATCAACGCGTCGATGCCGCCCAAGGTGCGCAACGCAACGGCTGCGTTCGGCGCCTGCGGAGTATCTGCTTGGGCGAGCGAGAACGTGCCACCCGGCGCCCGGCGCGCCGCGTTCGGCGAAGCCGCAACTGCCGTTCTGTTCGGTCCATCAACGCGCATAAGAAGATGGTGTCCCCTTATGGTTAATGGCCGGTAAAATCCGGCGGCAAGAATTGCCGGAAACCGGCAACGGATGCTCGCCACCGCCCCGTCGCGCTGCCGCGCCAATTTAAAATAATCATTTTACATCAGTGCCTTGGCTGTTCAGATCGCGTGGCACGCAATTGGCATTGCTGCTGTTGTCCGGCCTCTTGGGGAGCAAGAGATGAGAAGGACTTGTCGAACAGCGCTCGCCGCGCTGGTGATCTTTGCCTGCGCCGCGTCGCCCGCGGCCGCGATGTCGCGCATCAAGGATCTCGCCAATATCGAGGGGGTCCGGCAGAACCAGCTTATCGGTTACGGCCTCGTCGTCGGCCTCAACGGCACCGGCGACACGCTCAATAATGCCCCTTTCACCAAGCAATCCCTGCAGGCGATGCTGGAGCGGCTTGGCGTCAACATCCGCGGCCAGCAAATCCGCACCGGTAACGTCGCCGCCGTCATGGTCACCGCCGACTTGCCGCCGTTTGCCACGCAAGGCACGCGCATCGACGTGACCGCCTCCGCGATGGGTGACTCCAAAAGCCTTGAGGGCGGCACATTGCTGGTTACGCCGCTCCTTGGCGCCGACGGCAACGTCTATGCGGTCGCGCAGGGCTCGCTTTCCATCGGCGGCTTTCAGGCCCAGGGCCAAGCCGCCAGCATCACGCGCGGTGTACCGACCGTAGGGCGACTTCCCAATGGAGCCATCATCGAGCGGGAGATGGAATTCGCGCTCAACAGCGTAGGCCAACTACGGCTCGCCCTGCGCAATGCCGACTTCACGACGGCCAAGCGCATCGCCGAGGCAGTCAACGACTATATCGGGGCGCCGATCGCGGAACCGCTCGATCCGTCGACTGTGCAACTCACGCTGCCGAAGAAATTTCCGCAGAACATCGTCCAGCTCCTCACCGAGATCGAGCAATTGCAGGTCGAGCCGGACGAAGAGGCCAAGATCGTCATCGACGAACGTTCGGGCGTCATCGTCATCGGCCGCGACGTGCGCGTGTCGACGGTGGCGGTCGCGCAGGGCAATCTCACCGTCACAATCTCGGAATCGCCGCAAGTGAGTCAGCCGGCGCCGCTGTCAAAAGGCCGCACCGTCGTCGTGCCGCGCACCCAGGTCGGCGTGCAGGAAGAAGGCAAGAAGCTCGCACTGGTCCACGAAGGCGTGTCGCTGCAGCAAATCGTCGACGGCCTCAATGCGCTCGGCATCGGGCCGCGCGACCTGATTACGATCCTGCAGGCGATCAAGGCGGCCGGCGCCATCCAAGCCGATATCGAGGTGATGTAATGTCGAGCATAGGCCCGGCCGATCTAACCGCTTCGCTGTCTTCGATCGGAGACGCCGCGAACATACAGGCTCAAGCCACGCTCAAGATCAAAGGCAAAGCGAAGGAAGCCGCGCAGAACTTCGAAGCCAACTTTCTTGACAATATGTTCCAGGAAATGTTCACCGGCATCGACGGCGACGGTCCGTTCGGCGGCAGCGGCGCCTTAAAGATCTGGCGCTCATTCATGACCGATCAGATGGCGAAATCGTTTGCCAAGGCCGGCGGCATCGGCATAGCGCCGATGGTGTACAACACTTTGCTCAAGGAACAGGGCCTGACGACATCATGAGTCCCATCACGACGGCCGCGGAAGCCGAACAGGCGATCGACGATCTCGCTGCATTGATGAAAAAGCTCGCGGGCTTGCTGGAACAGGAGACGCAGTTGGTGCGTGCCGGCCGGATCCGCAACGCGGCGGCCCTCGAGCCCACCAAGGCGGAGCTCGCGAGCCGGCTGTTCGCAGCCGGCGAGCGCCTGAAGGCAAGCGCGAAATTATTGCGGCAATCCGCGCCGGGGCGTTGCGCGGCGCTGCTGCGCCTACAAGAGACGTTTCGTGTCATTTTGCAGAAGAACATGATCATGCTGGCGACCGCACATGCGGTCTCGGAAGGGATCATGCGCCGGCTGTCCGGCGATCTCGCCCGCAAGGCCTCGCCCCAAGTCTACGGCGCGACCGGACGCACCGCGACGCCCAGTCCCAAGCACGGCCGGCCGCTCGCGGTCAGCCGCACGCTCTAAGAGAGCCGGTCTGCGCGTTTCCGATCAGCCCGATTTCGCCGGACGGTGAGCGACATCGACAAGCTCTTGCCGGACCCGCTCGATCGTCCCGTTCCAGTCGCCAATCGAGGTCTGTCGGAACAGCCGCATGCTCGGATACCAAGGACTATCGTTGCGATTGAGCAGCCACCTGAAATCCGGCGAAAATGGCAGCAATAGCGCAACCGCCTTGCCCATTGCACCGGCAAGATGCGCAACCGACGTGTCAACCGAGATGAGAAGATCGAGCATCGCAACGGCCGCCGCGGTATCGGCAAAATCCGCGAATTCCTGGCCAAGTTGAATGACGCCATAATCGCGCAGCAGCGCCGCCTGGGCCTCGTTGACGTCTTTCTGCACGCTAAAGAATTCGAGGTTGGGCACGGATACGAGATTGGCGAAGCGTTCAAGAGGTATGGAGCGATTGCGATCGTTCAAATGCACGCCGTTGCCGGCCCAGCATAGTCCGACGCGCAGCCGGCCGCTCGCCGGCATCCGTTGCCGCCACTTGACCAGGCGCTCTTCAAGAGGCCGCAGATAGGGAATATTGGCGGGCACCGTCGCAAGTTCGGTTCCGAACGCCAGCGGCAAGCTCAACAGCGGGCAACGCAGATCAAAATTGGGCAGCGTCTCGCCGTCGGTGAAAACTCCGGAGATACCCGGCACGGAGCACATGAGTATTTTGAGCGGAGGCTGTACCGCAAGCAGCACTGTGGCGCCGCGAGCTGCGGCAAGCGGCGCGTAGCGCACGAACTGAATCGTGTCGCCGAGCCCCTGCTCGGCGTGAAGGAGCACCATCTTCCCATTCAAATCCTGCTCACCGTCCCATATCGGCTGAGAATAGGCATCGCGCTGCACCGCAAGGTCTTTTCTCTTCCAGCGGTGCTCGTACTGTTTCCAGCCACCGCGATAATCGCCCATACACAGACGAGTGACCGCCGCGTTGAAGTTGGCGTCAACATTGTCCGGTTCGAGCGCGAGCGCCTCGGCATAGCTGGCAAGCGCCTGGTCCATGCGCACCTGTTTGAGAAAAGCGTTGCCGCGATTGACGCGGGCAGCAACCGTATTTGGCTCAACACGCAGCGCGTGCTCGTAACAAGCGAGCGCTTCATCGAATCGATTCATCTCGGCCAGCGCCGCACCGCGGTCGGACAATACGCCGGATTGGTCGGGATTGAGCGCGAGAGCCTTGTCGTAATCGTCTAAAGCCCGTGCGTAATGCCGGCCTTTGATGAAGGCCTTCCCGCGATTAGCCAAAGCTGCGACGTTGTCGGGCTCGCGGGCAATCGCATTATCGAAGACCGCGAGAGCTTCGTCGATCCGATCAAGATCCAGCAAGACTGTGCCGCGATTGATATGAATCTCAACGCGATCGGGCGCCGCTGCGATCGCCGCATCATAGCTTATCAGGGCCTCGTCAGGGCGCCGGAGCTTGCTGAGGACGACGCCGCGGGTATTTAGCGCATCGGCATTCGCCGGATCTATTGCCAGCACCTTATCGCACGATGCGAGCGCCTCTTCGAGCCGGTCCAAGGCCGCCAACGCGTTAGCCCGATTATGGAGTGCGCCGACCTGATCGGGCTCGCCGGCCAGAGCGCGATCGAGGTTCTCCAGCGCTTCGCCGGGCCGATCGAGCCCAATCAGTGCCAAGCCGAGATTGTTGAGGACATCGGGCCGTTGCGGTTCGAGCGCAAGAGCCGCCGCATAGCTTTCGCGCGCCTGCTCATGCCGGCCGAGCCCCAGCAACGCGTTGCCGCGATTGTACAGCGCATCGGCATAGTCTTGTTTACCAGCAAGCGCGCGTGCACAGCTTTGCAGCGCTTCTTCGTATCGGCGGAGTTCCGCCAGCACGACGCCGCGATTGTTGAGCGCCTCGGCATGGTTTGGTTCGATCGCGAGCGCCGCGTCGTAAGCGGAAAGCGCTTCTTCAAACCGCTTCAACGCTCCGAGCGCAATTCCGCGCCGGTTAAGCGCGCCGACGTGGCGCGGCGACAGCGTCAGCACTTTATCGTAATCGGCAATCGCCTCTTCGTGCCGAGCGAGTGAACACAGTGTATTGCCGTGATTGTAGAGCGCATCCAAATGGCCGGGCGCCAGCGCCAGGGCGCGCTCGTAGCTCGCCAGAGCTTCGGCGTATCGTTTCAGTCCCTTAAGCGCGTTGCCTCGGTTATAATGCGTCGTGGCATCGTTTGCCCGCGCGGCGAGCACCTTGTCGAAGCTTCGCAGCGCCTCTTGATGGCGCCTGAGCGCATCGAGGATGACTCCGTAATTGGAAAGCGCCTCAGCTGATTCGGGCAACGCCTTGAGCGCGGCCTCGACCAGGCGCAAGCCCTCGACCGATCGGCCTAGCTGGTGCTTGAGGACGCCGTTCAAATGCAAGGCATCGAAATTGCGCGGTTCGCTCGCTAGAACGGAGTCGTAGATTTGCTCCGCTTCTTTGAGAAGGCCATTTTGGTGCAGCGCCAGCGCCTGCTGAATTGAATGCGCTGCTGTCGCGCGCCGCGCGCTTGCGTGCTTCGCCATGCCTGCGCCACCACCGTGAGCCTGCGACTGAGGTCGATCCGGCAAGGTCGGTCAAGATGGTTAACCGCACGTAAACTCGCTGCCCGCGACAACGGCCAAATTAACCCCGTCAGGGCATCAGCAAAAGCCTACGGCGATCAGACCGATCAGTGGGCAAGAGCCGTGAGCATCGGAAGTATCGGCAGCACCCCTTCGTTCTGGCAACAGGACCAAAATTACTGGAGCGACGCACAGGCCCAAAGTCGAGGCGTCCACTGCGGCCAACGCGCTGATCAACGTCATGGGCCAGGCCGAAACGAATTTGGCGAAGGGCTTGGCGAGCATCGCCAACACGACCGCTTTAAAGCGCGTCAACAGCGAAATTACGTCGCTGGTCGAGCAAGTATTGAATCCGTCGGGCAGTTCCGGCTTCATCGTCGTCCGGCGGATCGAGCGGATCCTCCACACCTTCCAGCTCCAGTGCCGCTTCGGCCGCCTCACCAGCGACGGGAACCAGTACCGCGCGAGTAACGACGGGCACCTCGCTGTCGACACTTGGCATTCTTCCGGGCGGCACAATCACCGTCGGCACCGGCACTAACACGACGACCTACACGTCGACCGGGACAGACACCGTCGCCGACCTTATCAACACCATCAACGTGGACCTGCCGACCAACGCGAACGTGATTGCATCGATCAACGCCGGGGGCCAACTGGTTATAACCGGCAGGGATGTTACCAGCGCGATTTTCGTTGGCGGCAGTGGCAACGACGCCGCCGCTATCGGCTTCGGGACCGGCAATAACACCTTTCTGCCTAAAGCCGCTTCGAGCCCCTCGCCGTCTTCAGCATCGTCGAAGTCATCGACGGGCTCGTCTTCGAGCGCACGAGCGCTCTCGGAAACTTCATCCCAGAACCCCCGAACACCAACTGCAAGGGCACAACGACGAATTCGTCGCCTGCCCTGCAAAGCATCAGTACCGCCGCATCCATGCTCTCCGCGGCTGGCGTAAGCGGCAACCTGGTCGAATACTGGCTTGAGCGTGCCACTCGCGCGCGGCGGTGGAGGACAAGAGGCGGCGGCAAATTGCGACGACAGATCGCCGCAAAACGTCATCGGCCCGACGTGGCTGAGCTTGCTCTTGAGATCGGCCCAGATCGCGCCGCCCATCTCGGTCCAGCGTCTGCAGAAGGCGAAATCCTCGCTGAGATAGGTCCCATCCTCGGCGATCATGCATTCGAATAGGGCGAACCGATTGTCGCTTGCGGTCGCCGCGTCGATGGAGTGGTCGCGCTTATATTTCAGCTGCGGATAGTGCGCGCACATTCTTTCCAGCGCTTGGCGGCGGATCATGAGAAAGCCCGTGCCGGCGTAGCGCACTTTGACAAATCCGCCTATCTCCGTGACCGCGTTCGGATCGTCGACTTCCAACACGTATTTTAGCGCCGCCGCCGCCGGATTGGGACGCCCGGTTTCGATCGTCGTTTTGACCTTGTCCCAATCGATCCGCTTAATCGGATAGATCGCGGCGCACATATCGGCTCCGCATTCGATCAGACGCAAAACCTGCTCCGGCTCGAATCCGATATCGGCATCGACAAATAACAGGTGGGTCGCGCTCGGATCGTCGAGGAATTGCGAAATCAGGCTCGCCCGCGCACGCGTGATCAGCGCGTCGCCATCCTTGAACAGGACCTTGAAGCTAAACTGGCTGTAAGAGCGAACCAGCTTTTGCAGCTTGAACAGCGACGCCGCATAAAGAACGGATATTTGGCCGCCGAAACATGGCGTCGCCACGACAAGATTGACGGCCGGAGCCGTCGGCACGATCGGCGGCGCCGATGTCGTGGCAGCCGACACTGCCGCCGTCGGCTTTGCCGATCGCGGCTGGAACCTTCCAGCAGCTTCACTTTTGGTCGCCGTATCCCCGGATCTGGCGGATTTGGCTTTGGCGGCAGGCATGGCGGCTTCCCCGAACATTCATCTTGGCGGCCACGGCTGGAGCGGTCAGTTCCCGTCCGACGGCCGCTTAGCGCAACTCTCAAATCATGGTTAACCAATAGAAAACACGTATGGTTAACGGCGCTTTAAGCGCGAACGCGAAATCCGGCAAATAGGCGAAAAGCCTTATGGCGCAAGCGCGGCGGAATGCGCCGGACGCGGCCCAAAGAACTGCCGCGAAAATAGGGGTCAGTTCAAAAAAGACGCAGATTTACACGTCTTTAAACGAATTGGGGCAATCCTCCGGCAGCCGATCGTATCGATCGGGAACTGCACTGCGGGTACGGCACGTACAGCAAGTGCAAACCAGTACGGCCTGTAACCAGAAGGGTACCACGATGTCTGACATTACCTTAACCTCCGGGATTCGGCAGAACTTGCTGTCGTTGCAGCAAACCTCCGCCGACTTGACGACCACGCAGGAAGCGCTCGCCACCGGCAAAGCCGTGAATTCGGCCGCCGATAATCCCAGCGCCTATTTCACGTCGCAGAATTTGACCAACACCGCCAACTCGCTCAGCGCCTTGCTCGACCAGATCGGCCAGGGCCAGCAGACGATCAACGCGGCCACCAACGGCCTCACCGGTATCACCAGCCTGCTCCAACAGGCCTTGTCGACGGTGCAGCAGGCGCAGCAAGCCAGTCAGACCGCAGGTTCGACGACCGGCACGGTCGCCGTCACCGGATCCACGGTCGCAACCGCCGGCACTCTTAACATCCTGGTGGGCACGACGACCTACGGGATCGCGATCGCGACCAGCGAGACGGCGAGCGCCATCGAAGCGGCGATCAATGGCACCAGCGGCCTCGGCAGCGCCGGCGCCGTGACCGCAAGCGACAATGGCAGCGGCAAAATCATCCTGACCGCTAATTCGGGCGGCACGAGCTTCACCGTCCTCGACAACGCGACGTCCGAAACCCTCGGTCTCACGGCGTCCAGCACCAATACCGCGGTCTACGGAACGAGTTCGACGCGAACCACCCTGCAATCGAACTACAACGGGCTATTGTCACAGATCAACCAGCTCGCCGGCGACGCGTCTTATAACGGCGTCAACCTCCTTAACGGTAACAATCTGACGATCGACTTCAACCCAACCGGCACAAGCTCGCTGACCATCACCGGCGTGAATTTCAACGCGTCGGGTCTCGGACTGGCGTCGATCACCGGCTCGGTTGCCGGTTCCTTCCAGGACAGTAGCGCGCTCAACACCGCGGTTACGAACATCAATGCCGCGATCTCGAACGTGCAAACCCAGACTGAGACGTTCGGCACCAATTCGGGCGTCATCGGCACCCGGCAGACGTTCGAAACGAATATGATCAATACGCTGCAGACGGGCGCCAGCAACCTCGTCGCGGCGGACCAGAACCAACAGAGCGCCAACCTTTTGACCGAGCAGACCCAGCAGCAGCTGGAAATCTCCGCTCTGTCAATCGCCAACCAGGCGAACCAGTCGGTGCTCAAGCTGTTCGGCTAAAACTCTTCTGGTACAGGCCTACAGTGAAGGCGGCGGGGCGAAAGCCCCGCCGTTTTCTTTTGATTAATCCGGCGGCAGGTTCGCGAACTCCCTTCACTCCTCGCAATTTTTTTACTCGACTCCGTCGGCGCGCTTCGCGGCGCCTTAACCTGCATCCGCAAGCCCAAGCCGGATCAGCTGAAATCGATTATCAAGATCAATCGCGGCATCGCCGCCGGATTGCGCGGCAAGACGGGAAGAAACGCATAGCGTGGCGGCGTTACGCCAAATTCAAGCGGCGAGCGGCATATCCAGTTGCAGCCGATCGCGCATATGCGGTACGCGTTTCACATCCATTTTGGCGGCGAGTATCTGCAAATAATACAGCTCTTCCTTGGAAACGATTTCAAACTCGGAAAATTCGCGTTGTCCGTCACGAAATTCGGCGTCCGATAGCGCCTCATCGAACAGATCAAGCCAACCCGTTCCTGCCACATCGCCGCCCGCGCCCTCATGAAAGGCCAATTTTTTCCGATCACGAATGAATGCCGGCAGTTCCGAAGGATACAAATCGAAGAGCGCGCGCAACGGTGCCTTTCCGGCCGGCGTATTGCCCGTTTGTCTCACCAAATCAGATACATCGAGCGCGCTCGCATAATCGACGACCGATTGGTCCAGGAACGGCTCGCGTATTTCAAGTTGGAATTGCATCGAGCAACGGTCAATCCTTTGAAGATTGGCGCGATGCATCATGCCTAAACACTGCTTCCGCACATAACGTCCCGCACCGTTCGATTGCATGAAAGCGGATTTTCAAGCGGCGAATAACCTGCGAATAGCTCGTCGGCACCTTCTCCGCATAACGCGACGCGGAAGCCATCTTGATGAATGCGCCGGGAGACAAGATAGGTGTGAAGGCTTGGCCGAATTACCGCCGGCTCGAATGCTTCCACGGTCTCGACGACCTTCTCGATAAGGGAAGGCGTCGTCGCGGAATGCAGTTCAAATGGCACCTCGCGCAGATCGAAACCGGTAGCCTCGGCATAGTGCTTGGCATAGATGTAATCGGCCGCGTTACGCCCAACGGCTATATAGCCCGGCATCGTTGGGTAGAATTGCCGCGCGTAATGCGTGACGAGCGTGCTATCGATGCCACCGCTAAATAATGCTGCGACCGGAAGGTTCGACGGCACACGAACGCGCACGGCTTCCGATAGAATGCGGTCCAGCCTCTCCGGCGACGGCGCGCTCAAAGCTGTTGCAGAAGGCAGGTTATAATGACGTCCGCAAAAATTGTGCGTCAACATGTAACCGGGAGGCAACAATAGAACGTCGGCCCCCGCGGTCGCATCCAGTAACGGCCGAATCTCCGAACAAAACAGCACGCCTTTAGTGGGCGACAGCGTTAGATAGAGCGGTTTTACGCCCCATGGGTCACGTGCGGCAAGAAAATCGCCGGTTGCCGTATCGAACGCAACGAAGGCGTACATGCCGGACAGGCGCCTAATCCCGTCTGGACCCCACGCGCAGATCACGTTCGCGATGACTTCAGTGTCGCATTCAGTACGGAATCGCACGCCAAGCGCTTCCAATTCCCGGCGTAACGCGACGTGATTGTAGATTTCGCCGTTAAAGGAGACGAGAAAGCGCTCATCGAATGATGCTTGCGGCTGCACGCCGTGCGCAGCATCCACAATCCGCAGGCGACGTGTGCACATTGCGACGTTATTTCCGATCGTGACGAGCGGATCGGTAACGTCGCCTCGATGCAGCATGCCCGAGATCAAACGCTGGACTGCCAAATCGGCGCCATCCCAATTGATGGCCACCGCTATGCCACACATAAACTCTCGCCCCCGAGAATACCAAGGACTAAGCGTAAATTGTTAGGGTTAACGAGTTGGTTCGAATCCGCCAATAAAGCGGGGGCCGGTATCAATAATCGGATGTTAACGGAGCGGCTCTACAAAGCGCTGCGGTAAACGCGCAAGCCAGTTGAGTACGAAGTGGAATACTCCGAAATGCACTACGCCAGCAGAGCGTACGCGAAGACCGCCATCGAAACGGCATCCCCACGTGAGCTTGAGGCGAGTTTGCTGCTGCAAGCCGCCGCAAAATTGCAGGCCGTACATGATTCATGGCGCGACAAGCCGGCCGGCCTCAACGAAGCCCTCCTCTACAATCGCAGGCTTTGGACGGTGTTCCTCGACGCGGTGACGAGCGAAGACAACAGGTTGCCGGGCATTGTCCGCGACAATCTCAGAAGGCTCGGCGTGTACATCATGGCTGAGACATTCTCGCTGATGACCGACCCAAAACCCGACCACCTGAAATCGATCATCACGATCAATCGCGGCATCGCCGCCGGATTGCGCCCCAAAGCCTAGCACGCGAAGCCTGCTCACCCGGTTATTCCCCTTACCACCCGGTCGGCGCGCGGAAACATTTTGTTTACCACGACTTTTTAAAGTCCGCGATGACTCGAAGACCCGCGGCGGGCGCACGCCTGCCGCAAGGGACCCAGCATGCCCGACGCGGCCGATTTGATTGCCGGTGACGCCCTGAAGGCCGCCGCGCTTAGATACATCGGCGAAACTCGAGCGAAGATCGAACGAGAGCAAAAAGGCCTTCGCAGCATCTTCGACAGCTGGCTCATTCGCGTGCTCACGCAATTGATGGCTTTCGATGAGACCCGCTCCTGGGAGGACAGCGTGCACGAAAGCGCCTTGCAGTCACCCGCGCAAGCCCAGAACCTGCATTGGGACCTGCAGCGCCTGCGGCTTTTTCTTGATCGCTGGCAGCAGGGCCGCTTTGTCGAATATTCCGAGCGCAAACGATCGGGTGCTCATTATCACCCGCGGTTTGGCACCGAGTTCGGCGCCGAAGTCCTATTGACCTGTCAGGGCGCTCCATCGCTCATGCGCTGGCGCGGCATACCGCTGCTGAAAAACGTCTTCGATTTCGCAATGTACCCGGCCCTGATCGCCGAGCTTCGCCCGCGAACGATATTCGAGATCGGGTCGGGCTTGGGAGCCAGCGCCGTCTGGTTCGCCGATAACCTGGAGCTCTGCGGCATACCGGGCCGTGTTCACTCGGTTGACCGCGTTAAGGTCGAAATGGAGCATCCGCTTGTGGAATATTATCAGGGCGATTGCTCCCATCCCGAGCGGCTGTTCGATCCGAGCCTGCTTGGCTCCGAGCCACATCCCTGGCTGGTCGTCGAAGACGCCCATCACAATGTGGGAGCCGTATTGGAGCATTTTCACAGATATCTATCCTCCGGCGATTACCTGGTGGTGGAAGATAGCGACATAAAGCACGATACGCTTCGGCAGTATGTTGCAGCGCATCCCGGCGCGTATCTGGTGGACACGCGCTTTACCGACAACTTCGGAAGAAACGCGACTTGCGCCGCCAATTCGATCTTCGTCAGGACGACGGCGCTCGACTAATTCCGTTGTTCGCTTATCCGGTGACCGGCGAGAGATAATTGACCAAACTCAATTGCGCGAGCCGCGCCGTAACCGACATCGACGCCGAGAGATTATTCTGCAGCGTCAGAATGTCCTCGCCAATCTGGTTTTGATTGACCCCCTCGATCCCTTGCAGCATGTCCTGCAGCGTAGTTTGCGTCTGCGTGTTCATTGCGCTCGCATTGCTTACAGTCGTCTGCGCGTTGGCGAGATTGGCTTCGATGTCGCTGATGGTCTGCGTGCCCGGCTGGCCGCTGAGATTTGCGGCGACGCCCTGGGACAGCGCCTGGTAGCTCGCCTGCGCATTCGGATTGCTCGCCGAAAACGTCGTGGCGGCGAGCGCGGCGACGTTGGCCACCAGCGACGTGATGGCCGGCTCGGTGGCGCGCATGCCATAGGCGATCGACATCGAGGGACCGACCTGGGCGGTCGCGGTCTGCAGCGCCGGTGTGCTGCCGTTTTCACCGGTGTACCAGAATACGGTATTTGCCGGCGTGCCACTCACCAGCGACGTTGCCGTGTCGTAGGGCGGGCCATCGACAATCTGCGGCGGATCCGAATTGAAGAAATCATTGGCGGCGGCGATGGAGGAGGCGGCCGGCAGCGCGGTCTGCGCGAGGCTGCCGATGGCGCCGGTCAGCGCCGTCTGCAGATTGGCCGCTGTTGCCGCCTGAGTCGCGCCGATGGTGAACTGGTTCGCCCCTGGCGGCGAATCTGTCGTCGCCTGCAGCGTGATGGCCTGGCTCGACCCGTCAGGCAGAGTGAGATTGAACGCAATCGACTGTCCGGCGCTGGGATTGGACCCGAGAGCGACGGAGATCGACGGCGGCGATCCGGCCGGTCCCGTAACGGTTGCACCGGCTAAGCTCGAATTCACGCTTGCAAGCTGAAATCCAAACGGCGAGCCATCCTGGGCGAGCGTCACGTTCGAACCCGTTCCGCCAACGGTGAGGCGGCCGAGATTGTTGGCGCCGAGATCGGCCTGTTGCCGCTCGGAGATCAGCTGCGTCAGGCCGGCCTGCGGGCCGTTGCCGTTGAGGATGTCGTTGGCGCTTGCGACGGAGGACTGGTTCAATGCACTCCCGGAAAAAAGGTAATTGCCGCCGACCTGGGTGTTGAGCAGGGAAAGGATTTGATCGAGGTAACTGGCGGCGGAACTCCTGCACCGAAGTTTGGCCGGTATTGTCCAATGCAAAGGCGCCCTGTTGGCTGATTGCTTGCTGGACCGAGCTGCTGGTATTGCCGAGCTGCGTCAAGACCGACTGAGCAACGGTCAGCGTCGTGCCGACGGTGGTCGCCGTGCTGCTGTAGCCGTTGATATCGGAAAGCTGAGCGCCGAGCGCCAACGCCACGCCGGCCTGCGAGCCGAGACCTGAATAGGTCTGCGCCGCCTGTCCGCTGCCCATCTCCTGACCCAGCGTGTTGAGCTGGTTCATCATATTGGTCTGGGCCGCGACGTTGGCCGCGGTGATCGATCCTGGTCCGGTGATGCTCATTACGATACTGCCTGCATTAGCGCCGTCATCATCTGCTGGACAGTGGACATTACCCGGGCGTTGGCACCATATGCGTTTTGCAGCGCGATCAAGTTCGACATTTCGGTGTCGATATTGACGCCGGACTGATCGTTGAATCGTTGCTGGAGAGCGGTGAGGACCGTGTCCTGGCCCTGTTGCAGATTGGTCGCGGCGTTCGCGGCTTGCGACTGTTGGCTGATGACCGCCCCCATGTATTGCGAAAGTGTGCCGCCATACGGCGCCTCGGCGCTGCCCAGGCCGGTTGCCGGCGAATAGGTCAACGTGGCAGCAGTCATCTGGTTGAGCATGAAGTTCGGACGCGTCGCATCGCCGGCGGTGGTATTCGCGGCGTAATCGACCAAACTGGACGGCGAAGTGACGATCGCAGGATTGACTTCGATGTTTCCGGCCAAGCCCGTGGTCTGCGAACCGCTCGCGGTAACTGCCCCGGTGATTGGTTGTGTGCCATCGGTAAACAACTGAAGCTGCGGGCTGCCGCTCGTGAGCGATGTCACCGTCGAGGTTGCCGAAAGGGAATTGACGACGTTGCCGCTGCCGGCGTTGACAACCTGCAGAACCGTGCCGGATGGATTGGAGAATTGCAGGTTCGCGCCGAGCGCGGCATTAAGTTGCGAAATCACCGAGCTCATACCGCCGGTGAAATCAACCCCTATCATCGGATTGCTTGAATTTGCCGGCTGCGCCGGCAACGTGCCGCCGGCGCCCAGCGCGACGATGGTGACCCTATGCTGCGTATTCTGAGCATCAGTGTAAGTAAGCTGTACGGTGTTGCCCGCGGAGAGGTTGCCGACGTCGACACTAAAACCAGCCTGCGCACCGGACGTCACGGGCGTGCCCGACGTCGTCTGGTTCGACAGAGCTTGCGACATCTGGTTTGCCATCTCATCGAGCTGGCTCTGCGCCTGCGGCAAAATGCTGTCGCGCATCTGCAGGTACGCGCCGATTTGTCCCGACTGAATGGCATTCGTGGCGACCAAATCGGTCGTATTGCCGCTGGGCGACGTCAACGTGATGGTGCCGGCGGTGTCCTGGCTGGGAGTGGCGCTCCATTGCGAGGTCGCGGACAGCGTACCGACATTGCTGAAGGAAAGCTGCGCGGCCTGCGTGCCGGCTACGAGTTGCTGACCGGTGCCCGTGAATACCGAGATCTGGTTGCCCGAATTCTGCACCACATTCACGTTCATCAGTTGCGCGAGCTGCGTGACGTCCTGGTCGCGTTGATCCTCCAGCGTGGCCGTGGACGTGTCCGACGATGCCGACACAAGCTGCTGGTTGATTTGGGCAATCTGTTGCAATGCAGTGTTGGCTGTTTGCACGCCGCTGGAGATGCCCGCTTCGGCCTGGCTGCGCAGCTGCTGAATGCTGTCGGTCATCGAATTGAGATTTTGCGCCAGAGTTTGCGCCGAACTGATCACCGCGCCCTGGGCCGAATACGAACTTGGGCTGGCCGACAGCGACTGCAACGAACTGGTAAAATTGTTGAAGATCGCGTCGAACGAGGTCGACGAGCCGGGCGTGCCGTAGACTTGCTGAAGTTGCTGGTAGAGCTGTGAGGCCGTATCCGCGAACGTAGCCCCCGACGTCTCAGTCTGCAACTGACTCTGCAACAGCGTATTGAGATTGCGATTGATGCCGGTAACGTCGACGCTCGCTCCGGACTGTCCGCTGACTCCGACTTCGGCCTGACCGACACTCTCGTCGACATAGCCCGGCGTATTGGCGTTCGCCACGTTGCCGGCGACCACCGACAACGCTTGCTGAGTGGTACGTACGCCGGCCAGTGCAGCCGACAGCGCCTGGTTGATGCTCATGGTGGCGACCGGGCAACTTCACCGAATGAAATCACTGGATCACTTGCAACAAGCTTTAAATCATCTGGTTCGCCGTCGTCATAACGCGCGCGTTGGCCGAATAGGCCTGTTGCGCCACGATCAAGTTGCTGAACTGCGTGGAGATATCGACGTTTGAGGATTCCAGCGAGCTGCCGACGATCTTGCCGGTCGCGTCGAACAGCGGCGCACCGGAATCGGCGGTGGCGGCGTAAGCGCCGCCATTGAGCGCCTGCAGCGAATCCTCGCCGTTGAATGTTGCAAGTGTGATTTGCGCCAGCGGAATGGTTTGGCCGTTCGAAAACGAGCCAGCCACGCGGTTCTGGCTGTCTACCGCCACCGATTGCAGCTGTCCTGCAGCGAACCCGTTCTGTTGGACCTGCGTGACCTGCGGAGTACCGCTCGTATTGGCGAATTGCGTCAGACCTGCGGTGCCGAAATTGAGCTCCACATTGCTCAACGTGTCGCCGTTAACGGTCAGACCTGGAATAGCGAGTGCGCTCGACGTCGGTTGTGTGAGCTGTCCGCTCGAATTGAAAATGAAATTCGTACCGACGTTCTGCCAAGCCGGCTGCGTCCCGGTCGCGTTTGAATTTGTCTGATAGAATAAATTCCACGCGCTTTGGCCGGACGCGTTATCCACTTGCGCCCACCGGAATTGGATATTGAGCGGGTTGCCCTCGGTGTCGTATGCGGTGATGGAGCCGCCGTCGACCGATTGATTGGTGAAGGTGGACAGATCGCTGCCGATGACCGTCCCGTTACCCGGCGCGACGGACGCATTCTCGATGCCGAAGACCGACGGCGATGCAGTGCCCGCTACGGCGAGCGAGGCGGTCGGGTCGGTTGCCAAAAGGCTGATATCGCCGTTAGCGGTGTTCACCGAACCGATCACACCGGTCAAGTTTTGAACAGCGGTCTGCAATTGAGCAAGCGTCGCGACCTGACCTGCTCCGGTGCCGAAGGCGATAGTCTGCGGTGCGCCGCCGCCGACCGAAACGGTCAGGTTTTTGCCGCTCAAGCCTTGCGTCAGCAGATTGGTCGGCTGAAACGTGTTGTTGGCCACCCCGAAACCGAGATCGGCGGCATCGCCGGCGCCACTGCCGCTCACCGTAATCGTAGAGGTATCCGTGCTACCGGTCAGCACTATGTTGCCGCCGCTGAGTGACGCAGTGACCGCCGCGTTGCCGGCAGTACCCGAATTGATGGCGTCGATCAGATCGCCGACGGTTGAGGTCCCCGTCGAAGTGTAGGTCGTCGTGTCGGTCCCGTCGCCAATCATAATCTTATCGCCGGTCGCGATTCCGAGTGACGAAAGCGTGGTAGCGGCCGTGAGACTGCCTACGGTGCCGGTACCGGTCGCCGCTGCATCCGGCTCAAGCGTCGCGCCTGTGCCGATAATTTCCGAGCCGGCGATCGGATTGTTCGCAAAATCGCTCGGAACCATCGTTCCCGAAGTCGGCGTGCTGGGCAGGTTGGCCTTGTAGGTGATCGATGTCGTCGCCTGTGCCGGTATGAAACTGTTATTAAACTGCAGAACTTGCGGAACGCTGCCTTCGGGATTCCCAGTGGTCGGGTTGACCGGAATGCCCATGAGATAATACCCGGCAGCATTGACCAGATTACCGTTGGCATTCAGTTGAAAATTTCCGGCGCGCGTGAAGTCGGTGACTCCCGAGAACGTCGGTTGGTTGTCGGTAAAGCCCGTCGGTTGCGCAACCACGAAAAAGCCGTCACCGTTGATCGCCATATCCGTCGAGACTTGCGTGCTGTTGATGGTGCCCTGCACGGTATTGGTTCCGACAGAATTGGCAATGACGCCGTTAGTCGTCTGCTGATTTAGCGCGGCCTGAGCGACAAGATCCTGAAAGCTGGTGTCGGTCTCTTTGTAGCCGGTGGTCTGGGAGTTCGCGATATTGCCGGAAATATTCTGCAGCGCGAATGATTGTGCCTGTAGACCAGCCACTGCGGTGGTCAACGCATTGAAGATACCCATTGACTTGTCTCCAACTCGATCTCAACGCGACAGCGGCGGACAGCCGCACTCCGCGCCAAGGCAGCAAGCGGCGTGCCATAAAATTATACCGATTTATCAAATACTTATGGAATTGACCTGATTTCTAGCCGGTACGGATATGCCGCCCCGCGGCAAAAATTGCCGAGCCGGCGAACGTTTTGTGCCAGGTGACGACGCACGAGGGCGCCACGGCGTCTTGTAAGCGCCAACTTCGACATGTTCTAATTTCCTGAAACATGGAGCGAGCGGAATCTCATGCGCTTCGAAGGCACCAGCGCTTATGTCGCCACCGACGATCTCAAAGTCGCGGTCAACGCCGCGATTGCCTTGGAGCGGCCATTGCTGGTCAAAGGCGAACCCGGCACCGGCAAGACCGTGCTCGCCATCGAAATCGCCAAGGCGCTCGGTGCGCCGTTGCTCGAATGGCACATCAAATCGACCACCAAGGCATTGCAGGGGCTTTACGAATACGACGCGGTCACGCGGCTGCGCGACAGCCAATTGGGCGACGCGCGGGTGAAAGACATCCGCAATTACATCAAGCGCGGCAAGCTGTGGGATGCCTTCGTCTCCGACGAGCGTCCCGTGCTCCTGATCGACGAGATCGATAAAGCCGACATCGAATTTCCCAATGATCTTTTGCAAGAACTCGATCGCATGGAGTTTTTCGTCTACGAAACCGGCGAAACGATCCATGCCCGCCGCCGCCCGATCGTCGTCATCACCTCGAACAATGAGAAGGAGTTGCCGGACGCGTTCTTACGGCGCTGCTTTTTCCATTACATCCGCTTTCCCGATCCCGACACCATGCGCGCGATTGTCGAGGTGCACTTCCCCGGCATCAAACACCGCCTGGTCGCTGAAGCGCTGAAGCTGTTCTACGAAATTCGCGACGTGCCCGGCATGAAAAAGAAACCGTCGACGTCGGAACTGCTCGACTGGCTGAAACTGCTCATGGTCGAAGACATTTCAGTGGAGACGCTGCGCGAGCGCGATCCGAAACGGCTCATTCCGCCGCTACACGGCGCGCTTATCAAGAACGAGCAGGACGTGCACCTGTTCGAGCGGCTCGCCTTTATGACGCGGCGCGACGGGCGCTAGAGCATGATCCCGAAAAGTGGATACCGGTTTTCGGATGAGATCATGCTTCAATCAACAAGCCTCACCACAACGGGTGCATATTGAAAGAATAAGTGGCGCCGAGGCCGTAGGTGAGCTGGTTTGGCGACCCGCGCTGCGTCACCAGCGGTGAATCTGCGGCGGGGCCGGTCAGCCGTTGATATTCGACAAAGGCGTGGGCGGTCCATGTCGGGTTGAACGTGTACTGCAGCTGCGTGCCGGCACCGTAGGAGTACAGACCGCCGCCGGCATTGTAGGCCGACAACGTCCCTAGGTTCGGCTGTAAGGCATTCGCGGCAGCGGCTTGCGCTGCGGTGATGCTGAAATAGGGCGATGTCGCCGCGGCCGTCTGCAAAGTCACCCGCGGTCCGGCAGAAATCGTCCATTGCCCAGCCGGCACGACAGCATCCAGGAAGACATCGCCGGTCACACCGGTTTCGCCGCCGATGCCTTGGCGGATTTCACCACGCAGCCGCAGCCACGACACCGGCCAGAAATTGGCAAACAACCCCAATTGAGCCGCATAGTTGACGTCCGCCAAACCGTTCAACTCGGCGTACGAGGAGGCTTTGCGTTGGTTGATAAACTGCAGCGCCGGACCGAGCTGGAACGCTCCTAGGTTGATCACATTAATACCAAAGCTGTCGCGCGGACCGAAGAAGTCCGGCGGCGTGCCCGCTTGGCGAATGCTAAAAAGCGGCAGAGCGGACCAGCCGAGCTTTTTATCCGCGGCGCCCGGAAAAGCCGGAATAATCCGGCCCTCGGCCCCGATTGTGACAATCCAGTCCGGAACGGCCGGTACATAAGTGGCCGGCGCAGTCGGCGCCGGTGCCGGCTCAGCCGGCAGATCGGCCGCCGCGGCGATGCCCGGCGTGACGACAACAAACAGCGCAATCGCAAGGCGCCAACCTGGCAACACCATACCCAACCCCCCGCCCGGCTTTCCCGGACCCGGGAAAGATCATACCGCAAACCCAGCCGCGGGTCGAACACCGAAGATATTGCATGGTGAATTTGGCGGGGACCTGTTGCCGGTTTGCTCGGCTTCGGCGAGCTAGGGCTTGGCGTCCTCGCTGGCGTCTTGATCGGCACTCTGCTTGGCAGGCTGACGGCGTCTTCTTCGCTTCGGGCGGCCGGCAGACGCGCCTTGCGCCCGCAGTTCGGGCTGCCTCGCACCCACCACGCCATCTGGCGGTGGAATAATAGGGTCGGCTGAACTAACCGGCTCTTCGTGGGTGACGAAATCCGTCGCGGGAGAGGCAGCGGCTTCCGCTACGTTCCTATCCTGTTCTGCCGGCTGCTGTCGTGCCGCAAGTTCCCGCACCGGTTGGGCGATTTCGGCTTCACGCGCGTGGCGGCGCGCAAGTTCGCGCGCTTTGGCTTGGCGCTCCTCGATGCGGTCGCGCAACCGTTTGAGCCGCATGCGCACCTGCGCGGCAAAGCGGCCGAACACGCCGCCCGCCCAAACCAATTCGAACGGCGTGAACTGCCGCCAACTCTCGTCACCTTCGACAATCGCGCGCGCGATAATGTTGCCGGCCATCGCCGTGGTGTTAAGGCCATGGCCGCCGAAGCCGCTCGCGAGCCACACCCCCGGCGCGAGTTCGCCGATCTGTGGCATCCGGTGCATGGTGAGTCCCAACGTACCGGACCAGCAATAATCGGCCGCGACGGCGCCGAGCTGCGGATAAGTCTTTTTGATATCGGCAGTCAGGGCACCGACATAACGACGCGGATCTCCGACCCGCGCCGTCGACCGGCCAGACAGCATCAAGCGATCGCCGCCGACGATGCGGTAGTGATTGTCGGCAAGCTCGGTGTCGCTCACGGCACCGGGATAACCGACGGCATCGGCAAGACCCGCGCCGAGCGGCGCCGTGGTGATCACGTAAGTCGTCACCGGCAGAAGCGTTGCGGCGAGCCGGGGCATCAAGCTTCCGATCTCCACATTTCCGCACAGCACAACATGACTGGCGCGCAACCGCGCGCCCGGCGTGACGATACGCTTGCGCACGCCGGTCGGATCGATCGATAAGGCCGGCGTATGTTCGAAAATGCGCGCGCCGTCGCGCTCGGCGGCGGCCGCGAGCGCGAGCGCGTAATTGAGCGGATGAATGGCGAGCGCGTGCAGGTAATTGATGGCGTAGAAGTAGCGTTCGCTGCGCAACACCGCGCGCACTCGCTCGGTCGGCCAGCCTTCGATCTCGCAGCCGAGCTCGCCGAGCAGACCGACATAGTTCAGAAACTCGTCGCTATTGTCCTTTTTGGAAACATAGAGCCAGCCATCCTGCGGATCGATGCCGGTCGCTCCCTCGACCCGGATCGTGGCGCGAACATAGTCGAGGCCGGCCTGCGCCAGTGACCACAAGTCCTTGGTACGCTCGAAGCCAACCCGAGCGATCAGTTTGTCCGCGTCGGCGCCGAAACCCGGCAGCACGAAACCCGTATTGCGGCCGGACGCGCTCTGGCCCAGCTGGCCGGCCTCCAACAGCACGACGGACCAGCCATGGCGCGCGACCTCACGCGCGGTCGTCAGCCCGGCAAGCCCGCCGCCGATCACACAGACGTCGACGTCGAGATCGAGCGAGAGCGCAGGCCGCGGCGGCGCATCCACCATGGTGGCCGCGTACCAGCTGTCACCATAGGCTTTGAAATCGGGGTCGCTCATAACGACGCTATCCGCGGCCTTTGCCTGCCGAGTCAAGCTATGTAGGCGCTTCAATTCGGCCGCACTAGACACGTTAGGCCCGGAAAGCGACATTACCGCGATGCGCCGTCTGATGCTGCTTCGCCATGCCAAAACCGAGCGCGCCGCGCCCGGGGAGCGCGACCGCGACCGCAAGCTTATGAAACGCGGCCGCGCCGATGCGCCGGCGATCGGCGCTTACCTGGCGCATCACGGCCTTACTCCCGATCTCGCCGTCGTATCGCCGGCGAAGCGAGCGGAAGAAACCTGGGCCCTGGTAGCCGGCGCTTTTGCCAAAGCGCCGCCGATGGTCAGGGACGAGCGCATCTACAACGCCACTGCCGACGCGCTAATCGGCGTTATCGGCGCGACCAGGAAAGCGCACACGCTGATGGTCGTTGGCCATAATCCGGGCCTGCACGATCTCGCCATGCAATTGATCGCCTCGGGCAATGTAGAAATGCGAGAACAGCTGAATGAGAAGCTGCCGACATCGGGGCTCGTCGTCATCGATCTGCCGGTCGACGATTGGTCGCTGCTGCATCCGCATGCCGGCCGGCTGGAGCGCTTCGTCAGTCCCCGGCTGATCGCGGCGGCAACGGAGTAAGTTTTGGCTGCATTCCGCCATTGCGGCGGCTGCCTCGCGTGAGATTATTCGAAAGCCGGTGTGAACCGATTCGACGGCGTGTTCGGTCCTGAGTTCGGGCACGCCGTGGCAGGATGACCATGCCGATACTCCCTGCGCATATTTTTGCCACCCTCGCCCAGGGTCAGCCGTTGACCACGGCGCCCGGCGTGCAACCGCAAACGAATGCGCCCTCGTCCGAGGCGGACGCGGACCGCGAGCCGCTGCCCGATTTCCCGCTGGTCCACCATTTAGTGCTGCCGGTCGCGATTTTTGTCGTCTCGGCGCTCACGATCGCGATTTCGCGGCGTTCCAATCTTGTTTCCACGCTGTGGCCGGCGAACGCGATTGTGTTGGCATTTTTGCTGTGCCATGCGCGCAGCGTCATCAATTACGTCTCGATCATCGGCGGCGGTTCCGCGGCGACGGCGCTTGCGAGCTGGCTTGCCGGCAACAGCCTCGCGCTTTGCGCGACGCTGATGTTGGCGAACTGCGTCGAGGTCGTCAGCGCATTGGCGTTACTGGCGGCGTTTCAAATCCGTTCATCCAATCTGACCTCGTTTAACGGCGTGCTCATTTTCATCTGCATCGCCGGAGGCGTGGCGCCGATCGGCAGCACGCTTCTCAGCGCGAGCGCCTATAGCTTGGCCAACGAAATATCCTGGGCGGCGGTTTGGC
This sequence comes from uncultured Alphaproteobacteria bacterium, assembly GCA_963775515.1. Classification (GTDB taxonomy): domain Bacteria; phylum Pseudomonadota; class Alphaproteobacteria; order Rhizobiales; family Xanthobacteraceae; genus BOG-931. The sequence goes on from CAVZIQ010000006.1 coordinate 130,913, forward strand.
GGAACTGGTATCCCGGCCACGCACTAGGAATGATCGTCCTGGTGCCGTTCCTCGTCAGCGTCATGTCCAAAGAGCGGCGCACACTGCGAATAAAGGAACGCCGCTCCGAAGCTGCGGCCATTTTAGCGCTTTTCATTGCTATCGCTATCTGTGCGGACTATTTTCGGCCCGTTATTTTCGTGATCGCACCTGCAATCTTGCTTGCCACGGTGCGGTTCGGCGTTATCGGCGCCACGGCGGCAACCTTCCTCGTCACGGTCATAGCCAGCACGTTCGTGGTTATGAATATTGGGCAGCCGCTGTTTCTGACCCAGCCCGAACTATCGCAGCGGATCTTCGCCTTACAGGCGTTCCTTGCCATCACCTCGTTCTGGTCGCTGCCGACGGCCGCCTTGCTGACGGAGCGTGATCGTCTGCTGGGCGACCTATCGCGCGCCAATTTGCAATTGACGGCGGACAGCGAAAGTAAATCGCATCTGGTGACCGGATTGCGCCGCCATCTGTCGACGGCAGAAGAAAACGAACGGCTGCGCCTCTCGCACGAACTCCACGATCAAGCCGGACAAAGCCTGATCGCCGCTATTCTCGAACTCAACGAGATTGACGCACTGACGTCGGGGCCGGCACATGAGCGCCTCCAACTGGTGCGTAAGAGAATGGAAGAGATGGGCAAGACCCTGCACCGGATCGCATGGGAATTGCGGCCTCCCTCGATCGATGAGCTGGGCTTGCGCAAAGCGCTTGCGAGCTACATCGCTGAATGGAGCGAGCAGTGCGGCACGGAAGTCGATTTTCACTGCGACGATCCGCGGCTCGACGAGGTGCCGGACGAGGTGGCGACGGCGGTGTATCGCGTCGTGCAGGAGGGGCTCACCAATATCGTCAAACACGCACAGCGGCCGTCCGACGTAAGCGTCGTCATCCAGCGGCCCGATGCAACGCTGCAGATGATCATCGAGGATAATGGATGCGGCTTTGATGTCGGCGCGCAGGCCACGACGGCCGGCAATCGTCGCGGTCTCGGTCTCGAGGGGATGCGCGAGCGGCTTTCGCTCATCGGCGGCACGCTTGACGTGGAATCCGCGATTGGATCCGGTACCACGATCTTCGCCCGCGTTACACTCGACAGCCACAGGTCCGCGGCATGAGCAAAAGACGGATCGTGCTGGCCGACGACCATCCCATCGTCCTCGACGGGCTGCGCAATCTCATTCGGGCGGAGGCTGACTTCGAAGTGGTCGGCGAAGCGGCCAGCGGATCGGCAGCCTTGAAGGTCATTCGCGAGAAACGTCCGGACGTTGCCGTACTCGATATTTCGATGCCGGAGATCAACGGTATCGTCTTGAGCCGAAGGCTGGCGGGAGAGATGCCCGAGCTGTGCGTCCTGGTGCTGACGCTTCACGAGGATCGGGCTTATCTCAATCAGGCGCTGGAGGCCGGCGTGCGCGGTTATGTCTTGAAACGATCCGCCGTGGAAAATCTCGTGCACGCCATCCGCGCCGTCTTGGTCGGCGGCATTTACGTTGACCCGGCAATCTCCGGCCGCGTCCTCGACGGCAAGCGCGGCCACAACAAACCGTCGATGCATGCCGGCGTGCCGCCGGCGCTGACCGAGCGCGAGGCCACAGTTCTGAAAATGGCGGGCTTGGGTTTCACCAACAAGGAAATCGCGTCACGCCTTGACGTCGGCGTGAAGTCCGTCGAAACTTACAAAGCCCGCGGCCTCGAGAAGCTCGGGCTTAAGACGCGCGCTGAATTGGTGCGCTACGCCTCCACGCAGGGCTGGCTCGACCTGTAGCGGAAACCGGGCGGGCTTCAGCACGGCGCACGATCGAATATCGGCCGCGATTTTACGGTGAACGATCGGTTAAGACGTCAGGCAATTTCTGACAGCATTCTTTCACATTCTCAACTCAACGGCGCGGAAGTTGCTGTATGAACCCGCTGCGTGGGGCGATGAAACCTGTCCGGTTTCCAATACTGTGCGATGGCGCTCTGTTAGGTCATCGAGGGGACGGTCGATGTCGAAAGCGGCGAAAGCTATCGAGGATCGCGGCGCGCAATTATTGCGAGCCGCCGACACTGATGTCCTGCATTTTCTCTCGCGAACTCTGCAATCCCATTTCCTCGATGCCAGACCGCAAGACGTGTTGGATAAGCTGCAGAATTTGCACACTGCGCTCGAGGAGCAGGAAAACACACTGTCGGAATGGCCGGACTTCTCCGAGCAAAGAGCGCATTTGCGCGGCGCTGGCGAAAGCGCGAAACGCCATCTCGCAAATCGTCGAGGATCTCGGCAGTGCGGCGCGAATACCTTCCGATGCTCGCGCTACAAAAGCCGTGTAACGCCACAACGCCAACCTGCCAGCGGTGCTCAAGCCATGCCTTTGCCGGTCAGTCGTTCGTCGTTTACGCTGGATTTCTCCTTGATAAGCTTTCTCGTCGTAGACGATCAGCCGTTTTCTCGGCGACTGGTCCATTCGATGCTGCTCGGGTTTGGCAGCCGCGAGGTTTACGAGTTCAGCGAACGGCGTCGAGGCTTATGAGCTCGCGCGCAACACGACGCCGAACATCATCATTACCGACCTTGTCATGCCCAATTTCAACGGGCTTGGCTTCATCAAGATGGTCAAAGACCCCCAGTCGCCCTGCCACCAAACACCGATCATCGTGTTGTCCGGATATCTCACCAAAGCCGCGGCGCTGACGATAAAGAGCTCGGGCGTGGACGAATTGCTGGTCAAGCCGGTCTCGCCGAAGGCGCTCTATGAGCACATTGCGCGCATCGTGCTGCGCAGCAACGCCGAATCCCAGCCGCCCGCGTTCGTGCAAAATCAGAAACGGCGCGCCGAACAGCTGCGCAAAAAAGCAGCCGAGGTCGCGTACGTATAGTGATCCGGTGAGGCGGTTCGCCGGTACCTACCCCGCCAGCGCCGCCAGAATCCGCGCCCAGCTGCGGATGCCTTTGTGGAAGCATTTAAGATCGTACTTTTCGTTCGGCGAATGCACGCGATCGTCGTCAAGCGCGAAGCCGACCATCAGCGTATCCATGCCGAGCACGGTCTTGAAATCGCCGACGATCGGGATCGAGCCGCCGCCCCCGACCGTGACCGCCTTCTTGCCCCATTCTTCGCCCAGTGCGGCGCGCGCTTTGGCGAGCGCCGGGCTGTCGAACGCCACCTCGAACGCCGGCGCGCTGGTGAAATTGCCGAATTCCACCGCGCAATCGGCCGGAATTCGCGCGCGCACAAAATCGCGGAAAGCGGTGCGGATTTTTTCCGGGTCCTGCGCGCCGACGAGACGGAACGAGACCTTGGCCATCGCCTTGCCGGGGATAACGGTCTTCGCCCCCTCCCCGGTATAGCCACCGATGATACCGTTGATCTCCGCGGTCGGCCGCGTCGAAATTTGCTCGATCAGCATGCGGCCTTTCTCGCCGGCCGGAATTTTGAGGCCGACCTGGCCCAAAAATTTCTCCGGAGTGAGGCCCAAACCCGCTAGATCGGCCTTGATATCGTCCGGCAATTCATGGACGCCGTCGTAGAAGCCGGGGATGGCGACCGAACCGTCCGGCTTATGCAGCGCCGAGAGAATGTCGGCGAGAACATGGATGGGATTGCGCGCCGCGCCGCCGAACAGGCCGGAATGCAGATCGCGGTCGGCGCAGGTCACTCTGACCTCCTCGTAAACCAGCCCGCGCAACGATGTCGTGATCGACGGCGTCTCGGCGTCCCACATGCCGGTATCGCAGACCAACGCGAGATCTCGCTTAAGCTCGCTCGCGTTGTCGCGGACAAAATCGAACAGATGTTTTGAACCGCATTCCTCCTCGCCCTCGATCATCATGGTGATGTCGAGCGGCAGGCTGCCGGTCACCGCTTTAAAGGCGCGGCAAGCTTCGACGAAGGTCATTGCTTGCCCTTTGTCGTCGCAGGCGCCGCGGGCGACGATGATCTTTCTCCCGTCGCCAAGCGTCGCAATGCGCGGCTCGAACGGCGGCGTTTGCCAGAGATCAAGCGGGTCGACCGGCTGCACATCATAATGGCCGTAGAACAGAACGCGCGGCGCGCCGCCGCCGGGATTTGGGGTGGCTTTGCCGTTGCCACTTTTGCCGATCACGACGGGATGGCCCGCTGTCGGGCGCACGCTCGCTTCGAAGCCGAGACTGCGGAGGTCTGCCGCGACATGCTCGGCCGCCTTGCGGCATTGCGGTGCATAGGCCGGATCGGTCGACACCGATTGGATACGCAAAAGCGTAAATAGGCGATCAAGGCTTGCTTGAAGATCGCGATCGACGCGGTCGAGGACCTGCGGCAAAGCCTCGGATGCCGACATGGGCGTCAGTTTCCTCATTCGTGCCGCAGAACTTGCGGACGGACGACAGCTTAGGTTTTATAATCCGCGCTCGCCGCCAATTCCACCGTGCCGCGCCGCGAAAGCGTTGCAAGTTTGCAACGCTCTGGCCCGCTTCAACGCGGTTCACGCGGCAAATCGCCCGGCTCTGCTTGTCATGCCCCCCACCGAGCGTACAATACGGTGGGAACCCGCCAAAAGTGCGGGGATGGCGTGGGGCAATGGACGAACTGATCGGACGGCTTGTCGCCGATATCGGGATAGACCGCGCAGCCGCTGAAAAGGCCGTCGGCATAATCCTCGATTTCCTGGTCAAAGAGGGACCAGCCGACAAAGTGCAACCGTTATTGGCCAAGCTCCCCGGAGCCGAAGGCCTGATGCAGAAGGCCGCGAGCGAAAGCGGCGGCGGACTGTTGGGCGGCGCGATGGGTGGCGTGATGGGCGCGGGTATGCGCATGATGTCGGCGGGGCTGAGCATGGGTCAGGTGCAGAGTGTCACTCGGGCGGTCATCGCCTATGCGCGTGAGAAAGCGGGCGAGGATGCAGTCGGCGAAATTGTCGCCGCTATTCCCGGTCTGGCGCAGTTTGTTTGAGTACGAATGTAGTTGCCGCGACGATATTGCTTTGAGGGGAGGCATCGATGGCGTATCCCATTACCGAAATTCAGGGGATCGGAACGGACGTTGCCGCGATCCTCAAGTCGGATGGGATTCGCACGACTGTCGGCCTGCTGCGTTCGGCCAAGACGCCGAAGCAGCGGCTTAAGCTTGCCGAAAAGACCGGCGCCGATGAGAAAAATGTCCTCGACTGGGTCACCGCGGCCGACCGCATGCGCATCAAAGGCGTCGGCTGGGAGTATTCCGAACTGTTACGCGTCGCGGGCGTCCGCACCGCGAACGAACTTCGCTTCCGCAATCCGCAACGGCTCGCGCTCGCCATGAAGGAAGCAAACACCAAGCGCAAATTGGTGCGCGTGCTGCCCTCGGTGAGCATGGTGATGCGCTGGATTGAAGACGCCAAGGGGCTGCAGCCGGTCATTCGCTATTGAAAGCCGGCAGGTCTTCGGATCTGGCCGCCGGCCGCAGGGGCCTCGCCCCACCGCTTTACTCAATCTCAGCGACCGCGCAAAGCGACGTCAAATACCGCTTGAGATGAGCTGAATGATGGCCAAAGCAGCGGCCACAAGCGAGAGTCAGCACGCCGTCTCCGCGCCGCGCGCCGGCTCGGACAATGTGTTGACGCAGCTTTTGACCAAAGCGCGGCAGCGGCCACGTCCGCTGATTATGGGCGTCCTGAATGTAACGCCGGATTCGTTCTCTGACGGCGGCCAGTTTTTGCAGCCGCCGGCGGCAATCGAGCACGCCAGGCGGCTCGCCGCCGAGGGCGCTGACATTATCGATATCGGGGCGGAATCGACGCGCCCTTACGGCGGTATGCGGCCGGTATCGCTTGAGGAAGAGCGTGAGCGGCTTGGGCCCATTCTGCCGGCGGTCGCCACAATCGGCATTCCGGTTTCCATCGATACGATCAAAGCCGAGGTGGCGGCCTGGGCGCTCGAGGCAGGCGCCGCCATCGTTAACGACGTTTGGGGTCTGCAACGCGATGCCGATATGGCACGCGTCGTCGCCGAGCATCGCGCACCTGTCGTCATCATGCACAATCGTGAGGCTGCCGATCCGGAAATCGACATCATCGCCGACGTGGATGAGTTCTTTTCGCGCTCACTCGAAATCGCCTGGAAGGCGGGCATCGCGCGTGACCAGATCGTGCTCGATCCGGGCATCGGCTTCGGCAAGACACCGGAGCAGAGCATGGCCTGCATCGCCAAGCTCGAAAAGTTTCACGGTTTCGGCCTGCCGCTTTTGGTCGGCGCTTCACGCAAGCGCTTCATCTCATCGATCACGCCGTCCGAACCGGCGGAGCGCCTCGGCGGGTCGCTGGCGGCGCATCTCATCGCGGTCGAAAACGGCGCCGCCATCATCCGCGCCCACGACGTCGCCCCGACGGCGCAGGCGCTGGCTGTCGCTGCTGCAATCAGGCGTGCGCGATGAGCGATACAATCTTCATCAACGGACTCGCGCTCCACGCCTATCACGGCGTGATGCAGCACGAAGCCAAGGTCGGCCAAACCTTTCGGCTCGATCTCGTCCTCGATATCGATCTCGCCGCGGCGTCGCGCAGCGACAAGCTCAAAGACACGGTGTCCTACGACATGGTCGTGAGCACGGTGAGCGAGGCGTTCTGCGCACGCCGCTATCGACTGGTCGAGGCCGCCGCGGGCGCGGTTGCCGACGCGGTGCTCGACCGCTGCCCGGACGTTCGCGCGGTTCGCATCACAGTGCACAAGCCGCACGCGCCGATCGCGGCAACCTTCGACGACGTCGGCGTGACGATCGAGCGTGCGCGCAGCCGCAAACATGGTTGACCCTTCGGCCGAGGTTTGCGCCGAAGCGCTGATCGCATTGGGCGGCAATGTCGGCGACGTGCGATCGACCTTCGAGCGGGCGGTCGCGATGTTGTGCGACGGCGCCGCGGTGCGACTTGTGGCGCGTTCGTCGGATTATCGCACACCGCCGTGGGGCGTCGCCGACCAGCCACCCTTCATCAACGCTGTGATTGCCGTGGCGACCGCGCTGGCGCCCCACGATCTGTTCGCCCGCGCGCTCAAGGTCGAGCACGCGCTCGGACGCGACCGCAACAACGAGCGCCGCGGGGGACCGCGCACCGTCGATATCGACCTGCTTGCCTATGACGACATCGTCCTCAACGACATCGACCTGGTCCTGCCGCACCCGCGGCTGTTCGAACGCGCATTCGTCCTGGTGCCGCTTGCCGAAATCGCACCCGGGCGGGTCATCGCCAGCATCAGCGTGAGCGACGCGCTGGCGCGCCTGGATCGAAGCGGCATCGAGAAATTGGGTCCCCGCTCCCAGACAGCCGGCGCGGCCTGATCACGGCACGCCACTTGCACGGCCAACACGATTGGCCCAGCGGCCATAAGCGTGGCATTTTGTGGCTATGACGGCTTCCGAACCCCTGTCGCTTGCAGGCGATTTTCCGAAAGCGGCACACGACGATTGGCGCAAGCTGGTCGACGCCGTGCTCAAGGGCGCGCCGTTCTCGCGGCTCGAAAGCCGCACCTATGACGGGCTCGTCATCGAGCCGCTCTATGACCGCGCGCTCGGCGCGCGCCCCGTGGCAGGTCGCACCCCGGGTGGGGCCTGGACGCTGCTGCAGCGCGTGGATCATCCCGACCCGGCAGCGGCCAACGCTCAGGCGCTTGATGACATCGAGAACGGCGCGACCGGATTGGTCCTGGTTTTCACAGGCTCGGTGAGCGCCAACGGCTACGGTCTCGGCTCGTCGGCTTCACTTGCGCGCGTGCTCGACGGCATCGCGCTTGATGCCGGCCTCGCGATCGACCTCAACCTCAGTCCGCCGACGCGGCATGTCGTCCACGATTTTGCAGCGCTCGTCAAACACCGCGGCATTGCGCCGGCCTCTGTCGACGTACGCTTCAGCATCAATCCGATCGGCGGATTTGCTGCAAGCGGGCGGAGCCCTCGCGGCTGGAGCAATCTCGCTCCTTTATTCGCCGCGATGATCGGCGCGCTTGCGCGTGACGGGTTTCGCGGACCGTTTGCCGTGGCCGACGGCCGCATCATCCACAATGCCGGCGGCTCCGAGGCGCAGGAGCTTGCCTTCGCGCTTGCAAGCGCGGTCGCCTATCTGCGCGCGCTCGAAGCCGGCGGCAAGGCAGGCGGCATGCCGCTCGACGCGGCGCGCGACGCCATTTACTTCCGGCTCTCTGCTGACGCCGATCAATTTCTGACCATGGCGAAATTCCGGGCGGCACGAAAATTGTGGGCGCGCGTCGAGGCGGCCTGCGGGCTGGAGCCTAAACCCATCATGCTCACGGCGGAAACCGCGTGGCGGATGATGACCGCGCGCGATCCCTACGTGAACATGCTGCGCACGACGATCGCGGTGGCTGGCGCCGGCTTTGGCGGCGCCGACGCCATCACCGTTCTGCCGCACACCGCGCCGCTCGGCCTGCCGGAGGCGTTCGCCCGCCGTATCGCGCGCAACACGCAGCTCTTGCTTCTGGAAGAATCGAACTTGGCGCGGGTCGGCGATCCGGCCGCCGGCTCGGGCGCGATCGAAGCGCTCACGCAGCAGCTTTGCGCCGCGGCATGGTCGGAATTCCAGGATATCGAAAAGGCCGGCGGGGTGTGGGCGGCGCTGGAAAGCGGATCGATCCAGCGCCAGGTCGCTGCCGTGCGCACCCAGCGGCAAAAAGCCGTCGCCCACGGCAAGGACGTGCTGACCGGCACCAATGCCTTTCCCGACATCAACGAAACAACGCCCGCAGTTCTCGATGTGGCGCGCCCCGCGAAGACCGGCGATGAAGCAGCCGCCGTCACCGCCCCGCCCCTGCCGCGGATCCGGCTTGCCGAGCCGTTCGAGGAGTTGCGCAATCGCTCCGACGAAATCCTCGCCAAGAGCGGGGCGCGGCCAAAGATTTTCCTGGCGACGCTCGGCGCGCCGGCCGACTTCAACGCCCGGGTGACCTTTGCCAAGAATTTTTTCGAGCTCGGCGGCATCGAGGCGATGAGCAGCCCAGGCCCCGACTTTGCGCCCGTCTACAAAACCGCCGGCACGGCTATAGCCTGTCTTTGCTCGTCGGACGGGCTCTATGAGAAAGAAACCGCTGCGGCGGTACAATCGCTCAAATCCGCCGGCGCGCGGCACATTTACCTCGCCGGCCGCCCGGGCGAGCGGGAGACCGCGCTGCGGAGCGCAGGCATACAGTCCTTTATTTACGAGGGCTGCGATGCACTGGCGACACTGGCCGCCGCTTACGATATTCTGGCGCAGAACGGGTGAACGCATGAGCCGCATCCCGGAGTTTTCGCAAGTCGACTTTGCCGACACGCCGACGACGGGGCCGGCGCAAGCCGCGCCCTGGCTGACGCCCGAAGGCATCGCAATTAAAAGCACCTATGGCTCGGCCGATATCGACGGCCTCGATGGCCTCAATTCCTATCCTGGCATCGCGCCCTATCTGCGCGGCCCCTATCCGACCATGTACGTCACCCAGCCGTGGACGATACGGCAATACGCCGGCTTCTCGACGGCCGAGGATTCCAACGCGTTCTACAGGCGCAATCTCGCCGCCGGACAGAAAGGCCTCTCGATCGCCTTCGATCTCGCCACCCATCGCGGCTACGACTCGGACCATCCGCGCGTCTCCGGCGATGTCGGCATGGCGGGCGTGGCGATCAACTCGATCTACGACATGCGCACGCTGTTTAGCGGCATCCCGCTCGATCAGATGTCGGTATCGATGACCATGAACGGCGCGGTGCTGCCGGTGCTCGCCCTCTATATCGTTGCCGCCGAAGAGCAAGGCGTGCCGCCCGAGAAGCTCGCCGGCACCATACAGAACGACATCCTCAAAGAATTCATGGTGCGCAACACCTACATCTATCCGCCGAAGCCGTCGCTGCGCATCATCTCCGATATTTTTTCCTACACTTCGGCGCACATGCCGAAGTTCAATTCAATCTCGATCTCCGGCTATCACATGCAGGAGGCCGGAGCGACGGCCGATCTCGAACTCGCCTACACTCTTGCCGACGGCGTCGAATATGTCCGCGCCGGCCTTGCGGCCAACCTGCCGGTCGACCGTTTTGCGCCCCGGCTGTCGTTTTTCTTCGGCATCGGCATGAATTTCTTCATGGAAGTGGCGAAGCTGCGCGCCGCACGCGTCCTCTGGGCCAAGCTGATGAAGCAGTTCGACCCGCACGACGAGCGCTCGCTGTCGCTGCGCACCCACTGCCAGACCTCGGGCTGGTCGCTCGCCGCGCAGGACGTGTTCAACAATGTCGCGCGCACGGCCATCGAAGCCATGGCCGCCACGCAAGGCGCCACCCAGTCGCTGCACACCAACGCACTCGATGAGGCGCTCGCTTTGCCCACCGATTTTTCCGCGCGCATCGCGCGCAATACCCAGATCGTGCTGGCGCGGGAAAGTGGCACGACACGCATCATCGATCCGTGGGGCGGCTCGTTCTATGTCGAGCGGCTCACGCACGATCTCGCGGCGAAGGCTTTCGGCCATATGACCGAGGTCGAGGAGCTTGGCGGCATGACGCGCGCCATCGAGGCCGGCCTGCCGAAGCTGCGCATCGAAGAGGCCGCCGCGCGCACCCAAGCGCGCATCGATTCCGGCACGCAAGCGGTGATCGGCGTGAACAAATTCCGGCCCCGCGATGAAGCCCCGATCGACGTTCTGAAAATCGACAATGCGGCGGTTCGGCAATTGCAGATCGATAAGCTGACGCGGCTTAAACGCGAGCGCGATCCGAAACTGCTTGCCGAGGCGCTGGAAACGTTGACGCGCAACGCCGCGGGCGGCAACGGCAATCTCTTGGCGCTCGCCATTGACGCCGCGCGCGCCAAGGCGACCGTCGGCGAAATTTCATTGGCGCTGGAGAAAGTCTTCGGTCGCCATCAGGCGGAGATCAAGGCGATCTCCGGCGTCTATAGGCGGGAGGTCGGCATGACGGATGCCGTCGAACGGGTGGCGAAACTCGTCGCCGAATTCGAGGACAACGAAGGACGCCGCCCGCGCATCCTGGTCGCCAAGATCGGTCAAGATGGCCACGACCGCGGCCAAAAGGTAATCGCAAGCGCGTTTGCCGATCTCGGCTTCGACGTCGATATCGGCGCGCTGTTCGCAACGCCGGCGGAAGCCGCGCGCCAAGCGGTCGAAAACGACGTGCACATCATCGGCGTCTCTTCGCTCGCGGCCGCACATCTGACGCTGGTGCCGGAAATGAAGACCGAGCTCGAGAGGCTCGGCCGCGGCGATATCATGATCGTGGTCGGTGGCGTGGTGCCGCCGCAGGACTATGACGCGCTGCGAGCGGCCGGCGCCGAAGCGATCTTCCCGCCGGGCACCGTGATCGCCGAAGCCGCCGAGGCGCTGCTCGCTTCGCTCAACCGCCGGCTTGGCCATTCAAAGGCCGCGGCGGAATAAATCGGGCAATCAGTTCGCCCGCGCCTCGTGCGGCTCGGCTTCCGGAAGCATGGATACCGGCGCCGCGGACGGTGGCAGCGGAAGGCGCGGCGGCTCGCCGGGCGGCACGCGCGGCATACCTGGCAAAGATCTCATGAATGCGCGAAACCCATTATTGGCGTCGAGCGCGTCGCGGCCGGCCGAAATCAGCATATTGATCTGATCCGGCGGCAGCTTGAGGCTGGTTTCGACGGAATTGAGAGCGGCGGCACGGTCCGGACCCAAATCGCCAAACGAGATTCGGTTGATGAAGAATTGCACGTCACGGCAATTCCAGCCGGGCGGCGCGCCCAGCCGGGTGCGCTCGGCCTCGGACAGCCCGCAGCGCCAGCGGATCAGCTGGTTCTTCCAGTCGTTCATGGTGGCGTCGAACGCCGAATAGCTGCCGATCGCGCCGGACTCGGTCGCGGTATCGGACGTCGCCATGATCAGATCGACGCCGGCCGGACCGCGAATGGTTTGCGCCCATTTGCCCGAGGGCGCACGGCCGGCATCGACCACCAGAAACAAGAAGCGCCGCAGCTTGACCGCTTCCTGCGGCGCCAGCGGACCGTCGGGCGTATTCGAAGCAAGCCGCGCGATGGTGAAGCCGGCCAGCCCGTAATTGTCGACCAGGCCGCCGTCGAGCAGCTTGACGTATTTGATCGCGCCCGAACGATAGCGTTCCAGCGCATCGGCATAGGCTTTTATCAGCGGCGGGGCATTTGGATTGTTATGCACGCGATCGACCCAGCTCGGCAGCCCGACCGGACAGCCGCCGGGAAAATTCTGAATGACGATCGGCGCGAACACGACGGGCACCGCCGCGGAAGCAGCCACCGCCAGCGAGACGGGATAGGTCGACAGGTCGCTGCACAGCGCACTGAACGTCACCGGCGCGAAGATAAACGCCGTGCGGTTATAGATGTCGGACGCATTGATCCAGACGCGCGGCCGCGGCCGGCTGAGCAGGTCCCTGAACGTCGCATGGTTGTACAAATGCTGGTCGAGCCAGACCGGGAATGCCGTGGTGTCGTTGACGCCGCCTTGCAGGCCCTTGGCGATATTGCCGAGGCTGAGATTGGTCTGCAGCGATTCCTCGGCGTTGACGTCGAGGAAGCGTTGCTTGAAATCGGCAATCGCCGCGCGTCCGCGCAGCCCGTAATAGGCGGCAAGGATCGAGCCGCCGGAGACGCCGGAGAGAAAGTCGAGGCGGTCGAGCAGCGACACCGAACCGGTGCGGGTCGGGACCCGCGTTTGATCGAAAGCGCTCAGGACGCCGTAGGAGAAGGCCGCCGCGCGCATGCCGCCGCCGGAAAACGACAGCGCCACGACCATGTCGTCGTAATTATCGGGGACGCTGGGAGTGAGCGCGGCCTCGACCTGCGCCGGATTCGCCGTGAGCTGCTGATTGATCGGATCGTTGTGGATGGTTTGGGTGCAGCCGGCCACGAGGGCGGCACAAGCACTGACGCACCCCGCGCGGATAGCACGCTGGAACAAAGCCCCACTCATTACCAAAAGGTTATTGGCGGCCCTTCCCGCCCCGTCAAGCAAACCCAAGCCGACGCGAAAAGTAAGACTTCTTTAAGGTTAATTAGAAAGCTGGAGCCGGTGCTGCCCGTAACGTCCCGGCGCGAGTAACGCGCGGAGCGATTCCGACGGATGGTCCCAGGACAAAATGGCGAGTGCCTGAGTCCCGCAAGCGATTCCAAGACCTTACGTCGGCAAAGCCGACGAGAAAGCGCGAAAAACGCGGGTTTCTCAGAACATTTCACTCAGAATCAGCGAAAAACCCCTGTCATTGCGTGACGGCGGCGTGACGGCTTAGCGAGAGTGGAACCCGCGGAGCGGCACGCCGGCAGCCAAACCCGGCGCTCGCAAGCGCGCGAACGACACGTCTAAATTGGGTTGCGAACAGCAAAATTCCGCTCGACGCAGCATGGCTCTTTCGGATTCCCCACGAATCTCCGATACTTGCGCGTCCCTCCCCAATTCTTCCCCGTAATCCCCACATTTAGTGGTTGATTCAGATTTTCATACTAAAGCTTGACGTACGCGACCGGCTTGGCCTAGCCTTATCAAGTTCGGCGCGCGGGTAACGAAGTCCGCCGGGCTCTCCAAAAAGGGTTTGCGGGAGTGCTCCGTGCCGCCGTGGCGCGAGCGTGGATTTTTGCGCCCTGAGGGAGGCGATCTGGGACTTCGCGTGCGTGCCAAAACTAAGAGCCGGCCCCAAAGGCCGGACGGGGTGGCAGACAGAAACAGGGGTGAGGATCGACGCGGCGAAGCACGCTTCTTCGCGTCGCGGGGAAACTGTCGGTGTCCTATATTCGGGGTGCAACCCCGCTGGGCCATCGAGGCGAAACACCAGGAATCAAGGGGCAGAGAATGCGGATCGAGCGGCGCTACACCAAAGACGGACAATCGCCATACGCGGGCATCGCCTTCCGTCTCACGACGAGCGAGATCCGCAATCCGGACGGTTCCGTCGTCTTCCACGCCGAGGACGTCGAAGTTCCGGAGCAATGGTCGCAAGTCGCCTCCGACGTGCTGGCGCAGAAATATTTCCGCAAAGCCGGCGTGCCGTCCCGCCTGAAGAAGGTCGAGGAGGAGACCGTTCCCTCCTGGCTGTGGCGCTCGACCGCCGACGAGGCGGCGCTGAAGGAATTGCCCGAAGCCGAGCGCTTCACCGGCGAAGTCTCCTCCAAGCAGGTGTTCGACCGGCTCGCCGGAACCTGGACCTATTGGGGCTGGAAGGGCGGCTATTTCTCTTCGGAGGCCGACGCGCAGGCGTTCTTCGACGAGCACCGCTACATGCTGGCGATGCAGATGGTGGCGCCGAATTCGCCGCAATGGTTCAACACCGGCCTGCACTGGGCCTATGGCATCGACGGCCCGAGCCAGGGCCATTTCTACGTCGATTACAAGACCGGCAAGCTGGTGCAATCGGCCACCGCTTACGAGCATCCGCAGCCGCACGCCTGCTTCATCCAGTCGATCAGCGACGACCTCGTCAACGAGGGCGGCATCATGGATCTGTGGGTGCGCGAAGCGCGCCTGTTCAAATACGGCTCCGGCACCGGCTCGAATTTCTCGAAATTGCGCGGCGAAGGCGAAAAGCTCTCCGGCGGCGGCAAATCGTCGGGCCTGATGAGCTTCCTCAAGATCGGCGATCGCGCCGCGGGCGCCATCAAATCCGGCGGCACCACGCGCCGCGCCGCCAAGATGGTGATCCTCGACGTCGATCATCCGGATATCGAGCAGTTCATCGACTGGAAGGTGCTCGAGGAGCAGAAGGTCGCGAACCTCGTCACCGGCTCGAAAATCAACCAGAAGCACCTACGCTCGATCTTGAAGGCTTGCGTGAACTGCGAGGGCTCGGGCGACGACTGTTTCGATCCGGAGAAGAACCCGGTGCTCCGCCGCGAGATCAAAGCGGCGCGCAAGAACCAAGTGCCGGACAATTACATCCGCCGCATCATCCAGTTCGCCAAGCAGGGCTATACCGAGCTCAATTTCCCGATCTACGACACCGATTGGGATTCGGAAGCCTATCTCACGGTCTCCGGGCAGAATTCCAACAACACGGTGCGGATCACCGACGAATTCCTCAAAGCGGTCGAAGCGGACCGCGACTGGGATCTGTTCTGGCGCACCAAGAAAGGCAAAATCGCGCGAACCGTGAAGGCGCGCGATTTGTGGGAGAAAATCGGCTACGCCGCCTGGGCCAGCGCCGATCCCGGCCTGCAATTCCACACCACCATCAACGACTGGCACACCTGCGCGGCGTCGGGCCCGATCATCGCCTCGAATCCGTGCTCGGAATACATGTTCCTCGACGACACCGCGTGCAATCTCGCCTCGCTTAATCTCTTGGCCTTCCACAATCCCGCGCTCGCCGCCGCGGCAACCGGCGAAAAGCTCAAGGGCGAGCTCTACGACGTCGAAGGTTACGAGCACGCAGTGCGGCTGTGGACCATCGTGCTCGAAATCTCGGTGCTGATGGCGCAATTCCCGTCGAAGGAGATCGCGCAGCGGTCTTACGACTTCCGCACGCTCGGCCTCGGTTACGCCAATGTCGGCGGGCTCCTGATGTCGTCGGGCATTCCCTACGATTCGGATGCCGGCCGCGCGATTTGCGGCTCGCTGTCGGCCATCATGACCGGCATCGCTTACGCCACCTCCGCCGAAATGGCGGCCGAGCTCGGCGCCTTCCCGCGCTTTGCGGAAAATCGCGAATCCATGCTGCGGGTGATGCGCAACCATCGCCGCGCCGCTCACGGCGAGCGCACCGGCTATGAAACGATGACGACGCCGCCGGTGCCGCTCGACCACAAGGTCAATCCGGACCTGAAACTTGCCGAACATGCCAAGCGCGCCTGGGATCGCGCGCTCGAGCTCGGCCAGGCGCACGGCTACCGCAATGCGCAGGCGACCGTGGTGGCGCCGACCGGCACCATCGGCCTGGTGATGGATTGCGACACCACCGGCATCGAGCCCGATTTCGCGCTGGTGAAATTCAAGAAGCTGGCCGGCGGCGGTTACTTCAAGATCATCAACCGCGCCGTGCCGGAGGCGTTGCGCGTGCTCGGCTACAAGGAAAGCGAGATCGCCGAGATCATCGTCTATGCGGTGGGCCACGGCTCGCTCGGCCAGGCGCCGGCGATCAACCACACCACGCTCACCGCCAAGGGCTTCACGCCGGAAGCGATCGAGAAAGTGGAAAAGGCGCTGCCGACCGCGTTCGACATCAAATTCGCCTTCAACAAATGGACGCTCGGCGTCGACCTCCTGCGCGATCAGCTCGGCGTCGATGCCGCCGATCTCGCAGCGCCGAGCTTCGACCTCCTGTCGCATCTCGGCTTCACCAAGCGCGAGATCGAGGCTGCCAATATCCACGTCTGCGGCGCCATGACGGTCGAAGGCGCGCCGCATCTGAAGCCGGAGCATTACGCCGTGTTCGACTGCGCCAATCCGTGCGGCCGCACCGGCAAGCGTTTCCTCTCGGTCGACAGCCACATCCGCATGCTGGCGGCGGCGCAGCCGTTCATTTCCGGCGCCATCTCCAAGACCATCAACATGCCGAACGAGGCGACCGTCGAGGATTGCAAGGCGGCCTATATCCTGTCCTGGAAGCTTGGGCTCAAAGCCAACGCGCTCTATCGCGACGGCTCGAAGCTGTCGCAGCCGCTGCAGAGCCAGCTCATCGCCGACGACGAAGAGGACGAGGACGTTATCGAGGCCTTCATCGACAAGCCCGCGGCGGCACGCGCCTCGGGCCTTGCCGAGAAGATCGTCGAGAAAGTCGTCGAGCGCATCGTCGTCATGCGCGAGCGCGAGCGCATGCCCGATCGGCGCAAGGGCTATACGCAAAAAGCCGTGGTCGGCGGCCATAAGATCTATCTGCGCACCGGCGAATACGACGACGGCAAGCTCGGCGAGATCTTCATCGACATGCACAAGGAAGGCGCGGCGCTCCGCTCGCTTCTGAACAACTTCGCCATCGCGGTGTCGCTCGGCCTGCAATACGGCGTGCCGCTCGACGAATATGTCGATGCCTTCACCTTCACCCGCTTTGAGCCGTCAGGCCCCGTCCAGGGCAACAACTCGATCAAATACGCCACCTCGATCCTGGACTACGTGTTCCGCGAGCTGGCGGTGAGCTACCTGTCGCGCTTCGATCTCGCCCATGTCGAGCCGACCGAAGGCGGCTTCGACGCACTCGGCAAGGGCGTCGAGGAAGGCAAGCCCTCCCCCGACACGCGCTACGTGTCGAAGGGGCTGACCCGCTCGCGCACCGACAAGCTCAAGATCATGTCGGGCGGAGCGGACGCCACGTCACCCTCCCCTGCGGGGGGAGGGTCGTCCGCCGAAGCTCGCGGAGCGAGCGAAGGAGGACGGGCTGCGGTGAGCAACATCACCGCCCTTTCCTCTTCCGGCCCGCGCGGTGAAGTCTCCGGCGCCGTCGCGCTGAAAACCGAGCCCGAGGCGAAGCTGTCGCCGACCGAGCAGCTGGAAGTCTCGGTCAAACTCGGCTTCTCCCGCCCGACTTCGTGGGATATCGCCTCGCGAATAGCCGAAGCAAAGGCGAAGGGTTATGCGGGCGAAGCGTGCCCCGAGTGTGGAAATTTCTCCCTGATTCGAAACGGCACTTGCCTCAAATGTGACAATTGCGGAAGCACGACGGGATGCTCCTAAATGGCCACCGATCACTACGTAGGATATCGCAGTGAGGAAACCATCGCGCAGCTCGCGGTAAATCTGCGCGATGCTCGGGGCTCGCGAAGCGACCCTACCTTTGATATTGTTGACTTTGTTGAAACGACACTGCCTCGGTATCTGAAGAGCAGAAAGAAAGGACCACTGAAAATCGAATTCTATGATCGGGATTTTCCGCAGGACGACCCCGCGTACGTGACCTTTAACCCGCCTACGTTGCACGTAGACAGAACGATCTGGGCCGACGCGAAGGCCGGCGTGGAATACGCACGCTTCATAATTGCGCATGAAATCGGCCACATAGTTCTACACGACAACCTGGCCAAAGCTTTTTCGAGCGATAGGTCGGCCCAGATTCAATTCGCCGACGATGGCCAATCCGCCGAGTGGCAAGCCAATACATTCGCCGGTCACTTTTTAGCGCCTGACATTGTCGTCGAAAGGCTTCGTGAAGTCGGCGTTATCGTCGCCTACTGCCAAGTGCCCGACAAACTTGCACGCGAGCGAGTGCTGACCCTCAAGAGAAAAGAACGTCGAAAAACGGAAATTCCCTTGGGCGAATATTGCTCCAAGTGCGGAAACCTGTCGCTTGTAGCTTGTGGGACGCTTTTGAAATGCACGACATTTGGCTGCAACAGAGTTATCAGCGCGCTATAAAGGACGTCGCCACACCATATGATGTGGACAACGATTGTTTTCTCACTAACTCTTGTGGGGACCGGCTATAATTTTAATTTGTGGGTGATTCGGGGAGAGGTGCTTACAAGCCAGCTCACCCAATCTGCGAATTAGGCTGTCGTCCTTGTTGTGGGGACAGGCCTGTTTGCGCGTCATCCGATCTCATCGCGTTTGTGGGACGACTGGGAGGCAAATAGCCTTATGGGTCGACCGAAACTGATGCTCGTTAGAGATCTTCAACGACCGCCCAGTCGTCTGGATTGGGCGACCGTTGAGCAGGCTATGGCCTCAACAGGCAGTAACGATGAGCCCCGAACACTGAAGTTTCAGCGGCTTGTTCTAGATAAGCTGCTCGGATTCTCCCATCTCGACGCAGATGACCACATAACCGACGGCGGCGACGATTGCGGTGTCGACGCGTTTGTCATTGATTACAACAACAACAAGCTGCATCTCATCTCAACAAAAACCGTAGAGGCCTTCGATAAAGCCAAGAACAATTTTCCTGGCAGAGAGGTGTCGACGCTAATCTGCTTTGTTCGCGATTTTGTTGATCACATCGAGACCTTGCTCGTCCGCTGCAATCCACTCCTTCGAGGTAAAATCGTTGAGGCGTGGGATGCAATAAGCGGCGGAAGAGTTTTCCAAATCTGCGTACATCTCTGTTCAAACCAAAGCCAGTTAATGGAACGAGATGCCCGGGCATTACGGGAGGCCCTGGCGGAATTAAAAACAACAGTCTTTGAACACCACCTGACTCGACTGTCGGATGAAGTATCTCGAAACTGGTCTCCTCCAGTCTCAAAGACCTTATCTTTTGTCGAGAAAGAACTCTTCGAGCATTCGGAAGAGCATTCGACTGTCAACGGCTCCAATAAGTCACTCGTGGGGTGCGTGCGCGTGCGTGAACTCTGTGCGCTTCTTCGTGAGGAACGGCACAACTTCATCGATGAAAATCTTTTTCACGCAAACGTTCGCGGCCACCTCGGGATTCAAAATCCGGTTAATCGCGAAATTGCTCAAACGCTTCGGGAGCCCAATAACAGCCGATTTTTTTGTCTCAATAACGGCATCACCATCGTCTGCGAACAATATTTTTACCAGTCCGGCGGGTTTCCCGTTACGCTCCATCGCCCCCAAATTGTGAATGGTCGTCAAACGACTGAAACTATTTTTGCTGCCTATCGGCAAGATCCGACGGGTGTTGGTGAGGTCACCGTAACAGTTCGTGTAATTCAGACCTCCGATCCGGATTTCATTGAGGAGGTATCGGTAGCAACAAATAGCCAATCGCGTATCGGCTCGCGTGATCTTCGTGCGAATAGCGCAATAGCGCGAAAACTTGCCGCCGGCCTGGAGCGCCTGGGTTACTGTTATGTTCGAAAGCGCGGAGAAAAGTCATGTCAAACGGCAGAAAAAACTATCGACGCATTAAAGGCCGGCCAGCTGATTTTAGCATATCTTAGAGGCTTGCCAGAAAAGGCGAAGATCGAAACGTCGTCCATGTTCGGCGATGATTTCAACTCAGTCTTCGATCCGCATCAAGTGACTCCAGAATTGCTGGTCGCTGCACACCGACTTTTCGGAGAAATTGAGCAAGAAAAGCAGCGAGCGCGACTAAGCATGCGACAATCAGGCCTATCTGCGGCTAGTGCTGAGCACTGGCTCGTCGAGGGAGCTTTTCATGTGCTCTATTGCGTCGGCTTGGCCGCCGCCAAGAATAATCTGGATATAGCCAATTACGATCTATGTGTGCCTCTGATAGCCCCTGCAATGGAGATTGTTGGCCGGTATTTTGATGGCGCGCAGCGAATTGCCGCATATCGACTTTTTAGGTCAGTGAAAGCGCGGGAGGATTTGAAGCAGCTGGTCTTAGGCGAACGCGATTTCGACCTGCCTCGGACACAGCAGTATCGATTTGGGTTCTAGGTTGGCGATGCGAATGGAGCACGCTTAGCCCGAATAAATCACGGCGCAATCTGAGAGCGGCATGCAGGCCGCGAAGACGCCGGATTTCGCTTCGCTTCATCCGGCTACAAATTTCGTCCTCATCCCCAGGTGCCCGCCCAACTGGGCCGGGTTTCGGTCGGTCCGATGGCAAGCTCCGACAAGCCTCGAAGGATGCAGCTCAGGCGCCCCGGCCCGTCATGCCCGCGCTTGTTGCGGACATCCACGTCTTAGACCGGCGAAGCAAAAAGACGTGGATGGCCGGAACAAGTCCGGCCATGACGGCGATCTTCACGCCCGCTGCCGGTCGTTGTCGATCGGCAGCACCTGGCCGCTGATCGACTTCCCCGCGTCGGAGGCCAAGAATACCGCGAGCGCCGCGATATCTTTCGGGTCGATCATCTCCTTGATCGACTGCTCGGCCATCGCCGCGGCGCGCACTTCGGTCATTGTCTTACCGCTGATCTGGGCGCGGCCGGCGAACACGCGCTCGATGCGGTCGCCCGCGACCGCGCCGGGCGCGATCGCATTCACTCGGATGCCCCACTCGCCCAGCTCCAGCGCCAGCGTCTTGGTTAAGCCGATCACGCCCCATTTGGTGGCGGCGTAGGGGCTGCGGTTCTGGAAGCCGAAGCGGCCGGCGACCGACGACATGTTGATGATGACGCCGGCCGGCGATTGCTTGAGATACGGGATGGCGAGCCGGGTGACGTCGAACATGGCGGTGAGATTGACCGCGACCACCTTGTCCCAGTCGTCCGGCGGATAATCGGCGACCGGCAGCGTCATCCCCGAGATGCCGGCATTGTTGATCAAGACGTCGAGCCCGCCCAGTGCCTTAACCGCGTCGGGCACCATGCGCTCGATGTCGGCGCGGCGCGCCATGTCGCACACCCGCGCGATCAGCCCGGAGATTTCCTGCGCGATCGCGTCGAGCGCGTTCTTGTCGATGTCGCAGACGAACACCTTGGCGCCGGTCGCGGCAAAGGCACGCGCGAATTCGCGCCCGATGCCGGCGGCGCCGGCGGTAATCAGGACCCGTTGCGGCATTGTCCCCTCGCTTTGCCCGCGCCATTTTGGTTTCGTCATCCTGAGGCGCGCGCCGAAGGCGCGCCTCGAAGGATGCATGGCCCCGGCGCTCGGGCCGCCGCCCTTCGAGGCTCCCCCCGATCAAGTCGGGGGTCGCGCCTCAGGGTGACGGAACGTCGCTCACCAAGAACAACTGTAGGTGCTCCACAATCCCGCGTAATAGCCGGACCACACGCGGTTGAAATGACAGACATTCGGATAGGGCGGATCAAATTCGCCCAAGCCCGGATAGTAGGCGGGGCCTAGCACGCGCACGGCATGGAAGCGGGCGTGGCGTTTGCGGGAGCGGTGGCGGACGCCGCCGTGATGCCCACCACGCTTTCGCGATAGAGCGGTCTTTGCCGCCGCGGGCGCGTTAGCCGTTTGAGGAGTGACGGCAGGCGGCGGCGCGGTTACAGGCGGAGCCGGCGGCGGCGCGATTGCGGGCGGAGCCGGCGGCGGCGCGATGGCCGGCGAAACCGGCGCCGGCGCGGCGCCCGACAGACCGCTCGGTGCCGACGGCGAAACCGGCACATACGGCGCCTGCGGCACCGTGTTGGGCGCTGACGGATTGAAAGTCGGCGGCGGCGGCGGCGGCACGGGATTGACCGTCTGCGCACGCGCTTGGCCGGCTGCGAAAGCCGCGATCACCGCGGCCAGTGCGACAGCCGCAAAAAGCGCCGTCACGGGACGCTGAAACCCTGTCGCCGTCATGCCGGTCTCCTCGCGTTTCGTCGGTCGCCCGAACGCCCTTCCGCATCGGCAGACATAGGGCAGTCGAGCAATCGCGACAACCGCTCCCGAACTCGGTACGAATCAGGCGACCCGACGATAGCCGTAGAGCCAAGCCGCAATATACGTCCCGAGCATCCCAAGGACGAACCCGGCAGAAAATAGATTGATCTCGTGCAGCCGGGGGTTTCCCGCTTGCCATGCTGCGCCGTTGAGCACGGCGAGAACGATGACGACGCCGATCCCGTAAGCCGTCAGGGTGCGCATGCGAGACTCCCGTCTATTTTCCTTCGCCCCTACTCCGAGAATCGCGCCGGATTCCGTAAACGAGATATGAATCCGGCAAAAAACAAAGTTTGGGACTCTTGACCTGAGTTTCGCTCATGCTTTGCGGGCGATTCTTTTGGCGATTGTTTCGACAATTCTTGGAGCCCGCGATGCACCGGATGCTGGTCGTCGCTCTCATGGCCGCTTGCACGGTCAACCTGGTCTGCCTGTTTGGCCACCTTCATGGCGTGGTGGGATGGCCCGCGATGGGCTGAGCCCTTGCGACCCCCCTGCGGCCGCCGTCAAATTCGCCTACTCGAATGCAAAGCTCTGATCCGAAAAATTCAGCTTCACATTGATGCGGCCTTCGTTGAGCGACCAGGCGTAAAGCTCGTATTTGCGCGCGCCCGCGGCGTGCATCGGGTCGGCATCGGCGATGCGGCGGGCCTCGGCTTCGTCCTTGGCGCGGATGATGATCAGCCCGAACGACGGCGCGGCATCGCCTGGCTTGGTCGCCGGGCCGGCGCCGTACATGATGCCGGCTTTCTCGATCCGGATCTGATGCTCGAGATGCGCCTTGAGATGGCGCGCCATCTCAGCCGGCGGCGCGGCGGGTTTCGACATCACCACCCAAAGCGGTTTCTTGAGCATCCGGGCATGCAGCTCGTCGACGGTCATATCGGCTATTTCAGGCATGTCGGTTTCTCCGATGATCGGCTGCAGCGAGCCTAGCCCGGACGAAGCGCAGCGCAATCCGGGAACGGCTGAAAATCCGCGAGGGTGCCTGGATTTCGCTGCGCTTCATCCGGGCTACAGTGGGTTACCGCTTCTTCCCCCACACCAGCGCATCGAGGCTCAATGGGCCGCCGCCGGCGAAGACCAGATAAAGAAACACGAAGCAGAACAGGATCGCGGCTTCGCCGCCGTTGATGAGCGGAAAGAAGCTGCGCGGCGCGTGGCTTATGAAATAGGCAAATGCCATCTCGCCGGACACGATGAACGCCGCCAGCCGCGTGAACAGTCCGAGCGCGACCAGGCTGCCGCCGACGAGTTCGATCCGGCCGGCAAACCACTCGGTCTCCGGGAACACCGGCATGTGCCCGTGCGGCGGGAAGCCGAACACTTTCGCCATGCCGTGTTCGAGGAAGAGGAGCCCGGCCATGATGCGCAGGATGCTCAGGACATAGGGCCGGTACCGCTCGAACGCCGTGGCGGAGCCGGACGCGGTAGCGGCGGCATTTGCGGATGCTGAAGCGAACGCAGTGGGCGCGGCGGGCCGATTCATTTCTGTTCCTTTGCCTATCGTCGCCCCGCTTGCGGTTTAGGTGAGTTTGTCTTCGCGCGCACATCACAAGATTCTGATGCCGCAGCAATGAATAACCGCGGCGCCAGCCATGCTGCATTGCCGCCCGGAGGGCCACGTCGAATTCAAGCAAGACGCCAAAGAGGCGGATGCCGCCCTCACCCGCCTTCATCCGGCGGCGGCGGAACGCGGATCTCGTGGAAGCGCGCGGCGTGCATGGCATAGGCCTCGCGCACCAGAATGTGGGTCGCCACCTCGTTCTCGGTGCGGCCGAGCTTGCCCAGCGTCGCCAGCAAAGCCAGGTAATTGAAGGTTTCCAGCGGCAGCGTCAGGCTTAAAGCCTTGGCTTCCGAGCGGTTTTCGGGTCGTGCCATTTTTCGAGCTCAAAACTGCCTCGTTAAAACATGGTTATAATATCGTTAAAACCCTTGGCAGGCGACTCGAATCGTGAAACGTTAGGCCTCGGCGAGGGTTTTTCGCACAACACAGCTAAGAGCGGCCCCGGTCAGTCCGGCGTACGGGTCCCCTCAAACGGCCAGCTTGCAATCGCTTTCAGCGCGGATGCGGCTCGGTGATCGCGGTGCCGGTACACGGAGTATCGCGCGCGCCCGCGCACCGATGCGCGTTGCTGCGACCAGGCAGGCCGTCGCGGACGGCCGGTGCGCGACCTTCGCCCTGGCGGCGGCGCAGAACGGCCGCGGCAATTGACGAGGCCATTTCATGCTCGATACCACGACCAATGCAGCGCCCGACGCCACCCCTGTCCCGGCGCATTCGCCCGCGCACTCACCATCTCACTCGCCTTGGACGCCGGAGCGAGTTCGAACAGCTCCGCAACTGCGTCGTTGCCGGCTTGTCCTGCGGCCAGATTGCCGCCGAGATCGGCGTCAGCCGTAACGCCGTCATCGGCAAAATCCATCGCCTCGGTCTGTCGCCGGGGCGGCCCGCGGCGCCGGCGCGTTCCTGCCCTCCACGCGCCCGGCGGCCGCGGTCGTCTCCTCAGCGGCAGTTTCTGCGCCTGATGTTTGCGCCAGCGCCGAGTCTGGCGAGCGACGAAGCCGTCGCAGCGGCGATCGACTCGACGCGGCGCTGTTCGCTCACCGAACTGGCGCAAGGCCAGTGCCACTGGCCGATCGGCGATCCGTGCGCGGCGGATTTCGTTTTCTGCGGCAACCAAGTGGTTACCGGCTTCTCCTATTGTCCCGGCCATGCGCGGATGGCCTACCGGGTCCCGGTGCGGCGGCGCGCTTAGCGAGCGCTCCCAACCAAAGCGCCGTTTTCCGTCGAATCTGCCGGCGCGGGCGCGCTCAGTCGCGCGCCGCGCGGCACCTTGCATCGCGGTTTTGGACGTGGCTTAACGTCGGCCCATCCTTCCCAAGGAGAAAACTATGCGAGCTTTCCCGCGCGCCGGCGCTTTCGCCGCGCTCGTCCTCGTCGCCGCCATGGTCGGCATGGCAGGCCTGGCCGCCGGCGCCGCACCGGCATACGCGCAACCGGTCAGGACCACACCGTCCGGATTGGGGATCATCGATCTCAAAGTCGGCACCGGCGCCTCGCCCAAGCCCGGCCAGACCGTCGTCGTGCACTACACCGGCTGGCTCGACGAGAACGGCAAGAGGGGCAAGAAGTTTGACTCTTCGCTCGACCGCGGCCAGCCGTTTGAATTTGCGATCGGCCAGCACAAGGTCATCGCCGGCTGGGACGAGGGCGTGGCGACCATGAAAGTCGGCGGCAAGCGGACGCTGATCATCCCGCCCGACCTCGCCTACGGCTCAGACGGCGCTGGCGGCGTCATTCCGCCGAACGCCACGCTGATCTTCGACGTCGAACTGCTCGGGGTCAAATAACCGGCCTCAAGGCGCATCGCCGTCTGGCGCAGCGACCGCCTTCGATTTCGACGTGATATCCTGCCGGCACGATTCGCTCGCCGGCCTGCCGGCGAATATTTTGAGAGGGCGGCCGTGACTCGCAGCAATATCCTTTATCTGATCGTCGGCGCGTTAGTGATCGTCGTCGCGGTTTTGGGCTACCAGCTCTATCAGGATCGGCACCAGCCCGAGGGGCTGCATATCAATGTCGGTCCGAACGGACTGTCGATCCAAGGCAAGTAGGGAGCACGGAGCGGAAATATTGATGTGAGCTGATCCAATCCAATAACCGTTACGCGCTTTTCGGGATCGTGCTCTACTCTTCCGGCTCCGTGGTGAAGAACAGCGGATAGCCTTTGCTCTTGCCGAGCTCGGTGGCTTCCTTGGCTTTGGTCTCGGCGACGTCGCGCGCATAGACCGCGATCACGCAGGCGCCGCGCTGATGCGCGGTCAACATTACCCGATAGGCTTGATCTTCATTCATGCGGAAGACCGCCTTGAGCACCATAACGACGAATTCGCGCGGCGTGTAATCGTCGTTGAGCAGGATCACCTTGTAAAGCGGCGGCCGCTGCGTCTTGGTTTTGACCTTGGTGCGCGGCTGGACGAGGGTTTTGCTCATGGCAGACCTGACAAGGCTAAACGACCAGCACTCGAACAGTCCCCCGACGCAATCATACGATATTGCCAACCACACTATAATCGCATCGTGTCTTCGATCCCAGCAGCCGGCACCATGGGGGAATCGTAACGGCGCTGGCAAGTTCGCGGTGCGGAACCGGTCAAGCAATGTGGCGTTGACGACCGCCCGGCTGCTAAAATGGCGGCTGCGAAGTTATCGCGCCAAAACCACTGCGAGGGTCGCCATGCACATTATCGGGATCGTTCTCATCGGCTTCGTCGCCGGCATCATTGCGCGTTTCTTGGCGCCCGGCGTCAACAATCCGTCAGGCTTTATCTTGACGACGCTGCTCGGTATCGCCGGCGCCTTCATCGCGACTTTCATCGGCCAAGCGATCGGCCATTACCAGCCGGACGAGGGCGCGGGGCTGATCGGCGCCGTCATCGGCGCGGTAATCGTGCTGTTTATCTGGCACCGACTGGTGTCGGCGCGCGTTATATCCGACCCCGGTAACCGGCGCTGGCTCTAGGCCGCAGCGCGGCGGCGCGCGATGGGCGGCGTTCGACCAGGACCGCACGCGGCGCGCCACTGCGGCCGGCAATGGTAAAGCGGCTGGTGGGCTCCTTGCGTTGACCCATCCGCAGGATGGCCGCCCGCGCCTGTTCGACGGGAACCTCCATCAGCGACATGACGATTTCGACCTGGGCGTCGACGTCGTCGCTCAGCCCCTGCGCCGCCAGCACGGCATCGTCCAAGGTCGGGGGATCGCGGCGCACCCGGCGCCGGCCGTCTTTTGTGTCCCATACTTCGCTCATATCGCACCTCGGCTTGCCGTTAGGCCGTTTTTCGCTTTTGAGTGTCTATTATCAGCGATTTACCGCACTGCAGCAAGTCCATTGTGCGATGCACTCACAGGCATTTTAACGCGGCAAAAACACTCGCGCCCGCGGCATTTACGGCCGCGGGCGCATCGAGAAACCGGCTTTTCGGGCGGGGCTAGCGCGGGGCCATCTCGCTGAACAGCACGCCGCCTTTGCCTTTCGAGGTCTTCGCCGTTTCCACCAGCGAGACGGTGACATGGTCAGCCGTCGTGCCGGCGTTTTTCACCACGGCGTCGGTGATGTCTTTGACGAGGCCGCGCTTCTGGTCGAGCGTGCGGCCCTCCAAAATATAGACGACGACTTCCGGCATAGATTGTCCTCCGTTGTTGCTCGCCTGCCTCACATGACCATAACTCGCATAACCGAAGCGGGTATGGTCTTGCCTCAGGTGCGAGCCCGTACTATCGGAAAGTTCCCACGTGGGCACAACAGGGAGCTGACAATGAAGCGTTTGGTATTTGCGGCTGGAGTTTTGGCGCTGAGCTTTGCCGCGTCCGTTCCGGCGCGCGCCGATTTCGCCGTCATGAAGTTCGAACTCGGCTTTTGCCGGATCTGGTGGGACACCGGCGCGAAGCCGTGGGGCACCGGCTGGACCATGGTCGCCAGTGCGCCAACCTTCGAGGGTGCGTGGGCCGCGCAAGACGCCGCGGTCAAAAAGGGCAAGTGCAAGTAACCTCACCCTTTCATCTGGCTTCTTCCCTGCTGCCGCCCGCCAATAACTGGCGGGCGGTCGTTATTGCCGTCTGTAGCGCGATGAACGTCGGGCCGTCGCTTCGCGACAGCTCTGCTTATTGCTGCATTGACGCGTGGCAGCATTGACGCGGATGAATCCGCGATCCGCCCGCGGCGCAATTCAGCGGTTTGGATAGTACGAGTTGCCGGTGTGCGGGCTGAACAGCCGCCGCAGCACCGTGCCCAACCCCGCCGTCGGCCGGTCCCTGGCATTCGAGGCGTATCCGCTCGCGACGTGGTGCTTTGTCGCCTTCTTCTCCGACGGCACGGTTTCCGGAGGGACGAGCGCCTGATCCGGCGTGTCGGCAGGCGCAGCTTCGATTGCCGGAGGAGCCTCCGACAGCGCCGCCATTCCCGGCGCCGGTTTACGCGCAGGAACGACGTTGGAATCTGCCGCCGGCGCATTCAGGACCGGCTGTTGCGGCGGTTCGACCGCAGCTGACTGCGGCGGCGCGACAACCGGAGTCGCCACGATCGCGGCCGGCTGCGTCGGCGCCGCAACGGGCGGCGGCACAATTGCGACCGACTGCGTCGGCGGCGCTACGGCCGCCGGCGGCTGCGTCGCGATTTGCGCGAGCGGTGCCGGCGACGGGCTCGGCGGTACGGCCGTTGTGACCTTGATGGGTGCTGCTACCGAAGCGGACGCGGTGCTCGGCGGCTGGGTTGTCGCCACAGTCGCGGCCTGAACGCTGGTGACGATCGCGTGCGCCGCGATCGATGCGGTTTTGTCGTCTTGGACCGCCGGGCGGTCGATCAGCGAGATCACAACGGCAGCGCCGGCCGTGGCGCCGATCGCGGTAGCGACCAGGACGACGCGCGCCGTGCGCATGAAGCTCGGTGCCGGGGCGAGATAGCCCCATTCAGGGTTGAAATTACCGGCCGAACGCATCGTCGCCTCGCAGTACCATTCCTGTCCGTCCTTGAACGCCTAAAGCCAACAACCCCCTGCCCAGATGTGCAAAACCCGGCGCCGCGTAGGCAGTTCCCCCGCCGACAGGCTTATGGCTTACCGATGGTGACGAAACCCCGCAAGACGCGGTACGGGTGAATACGGAGGTCTGTTGCCAAAAGGCATCATTTACAGCGCAAATTGGCGGTAATCCGGTAGCAAAATGGGAGACCGGCCGATTATTGTGCACAGCCCTGTGCATGATAGGCAAAGGCGATTTCACTCTATGCCGTGTTGCCATCACGAGGCGTCAAGACGCCGATGTGAACTGCCGGTTGCCGGACACCGCGCCGCCGATCGAGGCGAACATATCGCCGATGGCCGAGACCACGCGCCGCGTCGCGTCAACGACGTGGTCTTTGATGTCGAGGGTCTTGGCGAGGAGCGAATTCGGATCGCGCGCAAGCCGCTCGCCGGGCGCGACACCGTCGGCGCCCGGGTCGCCCCGATTCTGTTGCGCTTGAGCGATGACGAGCGGCGCATGCGGTGCTGCGGCGAGCGCGACGGCCGCCGGCTTCGGACGCGCTGCCGGCTTAACCACCGCTGCGGCGCGAGGCTCTGCCGCGGCTTGCGAGGCAAGGACAGCGTCCGCCAATTTGGCGTCTGCCGCAGCCTGGGCGTCGGCTGCGGCCCGTGCCGCAGCCGCATCCTCGGCGAGATCCCGGCTCTTCTCGGCCGTCATCTGGGCCTTGAGATAGTTCATGATCAGGGCGTGCTCGTCGCGGACCATCGCCACCATCTCGGTCGATGCTGGAGCGCCCTGGTCGGCGGCCGGCCGCGGCGCCGCCATCTGGCCGAGGTGATACTGGGTGAACAGGAAGCCGCCGATCACGCTCGCCAGCGCCGCCGGAAGGATGTCGAGCACGAATTTGCCGAGGAGACGCGCCAGCCACGGCATTTGCGGCCACGCCGTCCAATCTTGCTGCAACATCCTGATCCCGCTCGCCTGCATGGCCGGCCCTCCAGTATTTCAAACGAACGATTGAATTTCAAACATCTGTTCTAGGCGGTGGCGCGCCGGGAAAAAGGAATTTTTGCGGCATTCCACCGGTTTTTCGGCCCGTTCCGCCGGTCAGGCCCGCCGGCCGAGCCCGCTGACGACCCAACCGCCAATCAGCTGCGCCAGCCATTCGACCGAGGAATCGTCGAGCACCAGCTCGACCGGCGGCTGCGCGAGGGTCTCACGATTGCGCAAAAATATGCTGCATAGGCCGATCAGCCAGATCGAGGCCACCGTCAGCGTACGGCGGTCCGCCTCGGGTAGAAACCGCTGCACGAGATCGGCCGCCAGTCCCATGAACGGCGCGGCCTCCTCGCTGACGAGACTGCGGAACACGGCCGTCGGCCGCACCGTCTCCCAATTGAAGATCCGCATGTAGCGGCTGAATTCGTCGCGCGCCATGAGCGGGTGCAGCTGCCGGCGGATGAACGCGTAAAGCGCTTCCTCGCGCGACATCGCCTTGACCTCCTCGGCGTGGCCGAGCTGATCCTCGGTCATCGCACGAAAGGCGATCCGCAGCACTTCGCGGTAAAGCCCGTCCTTGCCGTCGAAATGATAGTTGATGGCAGCTTGGTTCACGCGCGCCTTGGCGACGATGGCGCGAATGCTGGTGCCGTCGTAGCCACGCTCGGCAAACAGCCGCTCCGCGGCTTTCATAATCCGCTCGCGCGTGACTTCGGATGGTCGCGTCATAGCCGGCCGGGCCTTCCTGTTTTTTCAAACCTTTGTTTGAATTGCAGATAATGGCTTGGCGCGCGCAATGCAATCGCCCGTTTGCCGCAAGCGCGTTACAAGGTGAAGGCACGAGGGGCCCCCGCCTATCCGGCGGTTCCCGACCGAATTATTCTGTACATTCAAAGTTCCGCCAATCGGCGCAATGAGCGGGGGGAATACATGAACCGGCAACGGCTGCCGTCTGACGCGATCGGGCCGGCCAAAGTCATGCCGCCGTTGTCGCGGCGCGGCTTCATGTCGACGACGGCCGCGGCAGCCGCGGGCTATACGCTAGCCGCCGGTCCGGTGCGAGCTGACGTCATCCACACCGATGCCAACGGGCTCGATGCCGGGGACACCAAAATCAAAGTGGCGGACGGAGAGATGCCGGTCTATTACGCGCGCCCGTCAGGCGTAGCGCACCCGCCGATCATTCTTGTCTGCATGGAGATCTTCGGTTTGCACGAATTCATCAAGGACGTGACGCGTCGCCTCGGCCATCTCGGCGCGTTCGCAATCGCGCCGGATTACTATTTCCGTATGGGCGATCTCACCAAGGTCGCCGACCCCATGGAGTTGTATCCGAAGGTCAACAGCAAGACCAATTCCGAGCTGTTTGCCGACCTCGACGCCGCCGCCGCCTGGGCGAAGTCGCAGGGTGGCGACCCTAACCGGATCGGCATCATGGGTATGTGCCGGGGTGGCCGCAACGTGTGGCATTACTCGTCGCACAATTCCGCGCTGAAGGCGGGCGTCGCATTTTACGGACCGCTTGCCGACAGCAGCGAAGCCGCGCCGATGAGTTCGATCGAGCTTGCGCCAGAGGTCAAGGAGCCGGTGCTCGGCCTCTACGGCGCCGAGGATGCCGGCATCAAGGTCGCGCAGGTGCAAGAGATGGCGACCGCGCTGCAGGCGGCGGGCAAGACTGCGGAGTTTTTTGTCTATCCCGGCGCGCCGCACGGCTTTGTCGCCGATTATCGCCCGAGCTATCGCAAAGACGCGGCCGAGGATGCTTGGGCCAGAATGACCGACTGGTTCAAGAAGTACGCCGTGCTAAACTGATCGCAACGCAATCGGAATTCGGCGCGGCGCTTTCCGGCGCTGCGCTTTTCATGTGTAGTAAGCCGATGCCGGGCTTCATCTGCATAACCTGCGGCACTCAGTTCGCGCTCTCGAAAACGGAGCCCGAGCGTTGCCCGATCTGTGACGAAGATCGCCAATACGTGCCACCCGCCGGTCAGGCTTGGACGACACACGACGCGCTTACGCGCAGCCATTTCAACTGTTTCCGTGAGCACGAAAAAAATCTGATCGGCATCGGCACAATGCCGATGTTCGCGATTGGGCAGCGTGCGCTGCTGCTCGCAACCGACAGGGGCAATGTTCTGTGGGACTGTATTTCGCTGCTCGACGAGGCCACTATTGCGATTGTGAAGGCGTTGGGCGGCCTGATCGGCATCGCGATCTCGCATCCGCATTATTACGCGTCGATGGCGGAGTGGGCTCGTGCCTTCGACGCGCCGATCCACCTGCATACCGGCGATCGCCAGTGGGTGATGCGACCCGATCCGGCCATTAAATTCTGGGAGGGCGATACTCTGCCGCTGGCGAACGGCGTCACGTTGATCCGCTGCGGTGGGCATTTCGCCGGCGGCACCGTACTGCATTGGGTCCAAGGCGCCGCGGGCCGCGGCGCGTTATTGTCCGGCGACATCGTGCAGGTTCTACCCAATCGCAATTTCGTCAGCTTCATGCGCAGCTACCCGAATTTCTTTCCTCTGTCGGCGCCGGCTGTCGAACGGATCGGCGCCCTGCTTGAGCCTTACCCATTCGATATCGTCTATGGCGCCTGGTTCGACCGCATCGTCCCGCATGACGGCAAAGCGATCGTGCAAAATTCGATTGCGCGCTATGTCGCTGCAATCCGCGGTGACGGCTCGGCAGAACTAAAATAGGAGGGCCGCGATGGCTCGAATCGACGAAATCAATCGGGAAACTCTCAACCCGCGTCAGCAGCAGCTCTATGACGACATCATGCGCACCCGGCCGCGCGGCAAACTGAGCGGCCCATTTTCGGTGTGGATGCACACTCCCGACATCGCCGAACCCGCCAACGGGCTGGCCAATTGCTTTCGCGTCAACGCCAAACTCGACAAGCGGCTCATCGAACTGATCACATTGCTGATGTGCCGCAGCGCTACGGTGAAATATGCCTGGTCGGTGCACGAGCCACTGGCGCGCCAGGCGGGATTAACGCCGCAAACCGTCGACGCCATTCGCGCGGGCAAGCGGCCGGATTTTTCGCGCGACGACGAGCGGCTGATCTACGAGCTGGTCACCGAACTGCTCACGACCAAGACCCTGAGCGACGAAACCTTCGAACGCGCGCAGGCCGCCTTCGGCCGCGAAGGCGTCATCGAAGCGGTAAGCTGCGCCGGCTTCTACGGTATGGTCGGATTTGTTCTCAACGCCTTCGAAGTGCCGCCGCAGCCGGGCGGCGACGTGCTGACGTAGAAGCTCAGAGCGCTGGCGTTTTCGCTTTTTCCAACACGGCGCGACCGCGCGGCGTTAGCAAAATCGTGCGATTGCCGTCATTCTCGGTGCGGACCAAGCCGCCAACGATGGCATCCTCCCACACCGAAATGTGCGGGCAACTATGCCAGGCTTCCACCGCCAGCTCGCGCGTGCGCGGCCGATCAGCCACCCAGCCGAGGAACTGGATCATGATCAAACTCGTCAACTCGGCCATCGCGGGCTCCATGAACGTTTCAATATAGGACAAAACGCGTTAGCATGCACGCGGGCCATCCTGTCTAAATCCAAAAGCGCGTTATTCGCCGCATTTCATCGCGAGGAGTTTCATGTCCATTCTCATCAGTGTCCTGATCACGTTCGTCGTCGTCATTCTCATTCTATATCTCGTCAATATGCTGCCGATCGACGGCCGCGCCAAACAGATCGTCCGCGTCGTCGTGATTATTATCGGCATTATCTCGTTGCTGCGATACCTGGCGGTCTTCTAATATTGGCCGGTGCGCCGCATAGAAGGCTACGTCATCGTTTCCGCCAACGGTATGCTCGCCGACGCCAAAGGCGAGATGCCGGATTCGATTCGCAACGACGCCGATCAGCGTTTTTTCCAGGAAGCGCTCGACCGTGCGGCCGTCGTCGTGCACGGACGGCATTCTTACGAAGGCGGACCGCGCGCCGCCCAGCGAAAGCGGCTTGTCCTGACGCGCCAGATCGCCGCTATCGCGCCCGATCCGACGCACGCCAATGCGCTCTACTGGAATCCGCTCGGCGCCAGCTTCGAGCAGGCGCTCGAGCTCCTTGGTGTGAGCGAGGGCACTGTCGCCGTCATCGGCGGGCCCGAAGTGTTCAGCCTGTTTCTGCCGCTCTACGATGCGTTTCATCTATCCCGCGCCGCCAACACGACTATTCCCGGCGGCGTTGCGGTCTTTACCGAGGTCGGGCCCAATGCGACGCCGGAAGACGTGCTCGCGCAGCGCGGCTTTCGGCCTGGCGCGCGGCGCGACCTGGATAAGAACGCGAATGTGTCGGTAGTGACGTGGGAACGATAACTGGAAGGCCGGTTCGCAAAGGCTGCGGCTGACGGCCGCGAACCGCCTGTGATGATCTTGTCATGAACCAACGCCCGACCCCGGCCGGTTCGAGTCGCATCGTCGCGCTCGATTACGAAATCGCACAGGAGCAGGCGTCCGCGCTGGGCCGGATCGGCCGTGCGCTCGAGACGGCGCTCGCAGCGCTCGTTGAATATGACAGCGTGCATCGTGACGAAGGCGTCGAGCGTGAGTTTGACGCTACGCGCGCCCGGCTCCTGCAAGCCGCCGGCGATGCGCTGTGGTGCTTCATCGTACAGCGCGAGGCGTGCGGACTGCGCGATCCGCGACCGGTAATCCGGGAGTATCGCGTCCCCGCCGAAGTGCAGAACCGCATGGGGATATTCGCCGGCCGGCGCCGCGCAAGTTCGACTTGAGCTTTCGGCCCCGTTCCATTGCCGGTTTGTGCGAATAGCCGGCGCAGCCTCGCTTTTAGCATTCTCTTAAGCCTTGCCGGCCGCAGCGAATGGCCCCGGAAAGGCTTTATTCACCGTTCTCAATGCATTGTTACCGTCAATTCAACGGCGTGGCGGCGCCCGGAGCTGTAATGCGTACCCTTCCTCTCCTTGACGAACTCGAAGCCGCGCTCGCGTCCGGCGATATCAATCGCCGGATCGACATTCTTACCCGACTGACCGATCTCTTCATCAACGGCGCCGAACGCTATTCGGAGGATCAGGTCGGGGTTTTCGACGACGTCATGGCGCGCCTGGTCAACACTATTGAGGCCAAGGTACGCGCCAAGCTGGCGCATCGGCTCGCGCCGATCGCCAACGCGCCGACAAATGTGATCCACATGCTCGCCTTCGATGACGACATCGATGTCGCAAGCCCGGTGCTCGCGCATTCCGCTCGGCTTGACGACCGCGACCTGGTCAGCGCCAGCAGCAACAAGAGCCAGCAGCACCTCTTCGCCATCACGCAGCGTCCGTCACTCAGTGAGACGGTCACCGACGTTTTGGTCGAACGCGGCGACCGCGACGTGGTCCATTCGGTGGTACGGAACGTCGGCGCGCGTTTTTCCGACGCCGGGTTCCGTATGCTGGTCAAGCGTTCGACCGGCGACGACGCACTGGCGACCGAAGTCGGGCTGCGGCCGGACATCCCCCGGCAGCATTTTCTGATGCTGTTGGAGAAAGCTTCGAGCACGGTGCGCGCGCGACTTGCCGCCGAAAACCCGCGAGCCGGAACTGTCATCGACGGTGTCGTGGCGGAGGTCGTCGGCGCCATCCGCACCGAGGCGCGCAATGCCTCGCCGGACTTCGCCGCAGCGCAAGAGGCCGTCGAACGGCAGAACCGCATCCGGCGGATCGGTGAATCCGATATTTACCTGTATGCGCGCGACCGCAAGTTCGAAGAGACGGCGATTGCGCTGTCGATCATGTGCGACACCCCGATCGACGTCGTCGAACGCGCGCTGCTTGATCCCGGCGCCGAGATCATACTCATTCTTGCCAAGGTGGCCGGCCTGTCGTCGACGACGACCAAAGCGGTCCTGCTGTTGCGCGCGGCCGATCGCGGCATGTCGGCGAAGGACCTCGAACAGGCGCTGTCGAGCTTCAACCGGCTGCAGACCGACACCGCCAAGCGGGTGCTTGGCTTTTTCCGCACCCGCGTCAAGAAGCCGGCCGAGCCCACGGTGCCACGGGCGGTCGCCGTCAACGGCTAAGCCAAATCGGCTCCTAGCAATACCCCGGCTGCACCTGCAGCCATGAGCCGTTCGGATAGCGGTAGTAGCAGCCGCCTCGCCACCAGTAATAGCCGCCGCGCCGGCGCTGAGCCTCCGAGGCGATCACCGCGCCGGTCGTGGCACCGATCACCGCGCCGGCGACAGCGCCGCCTGCGCCGTGGCCGACCGCGCCTCCGATGATGCCGCCAACCGCACCGCCGACGATCGCGCCGGCGACCGGATCTTGTGCCGCCGCCTGCTGCACCGGCGCAGCTGCCGCGAGCGCTAAAAATATTCCGGCCGCAATCATGCGCCGCATGTTTGTTCTCCCTCCTGGTTCGCCGCCCGGCTCGGATCACAGTAAGCTTCGTCGGCGGCAACGTAAGTGTCACCATATCCTATAGCATCGCGATCGAAAATCCGAGCGGGCGCGCCATCGACAAGCGTCGGCACGCGCCTTGCGGGAACAATGCGTCGGTGAGAAACCGCCGCCCCATGCGGCTTTCCGCCATCACGCACGCCGGTGCGCCACGGCGGATCATTTGGCGCCGACTTGCCGCGGCGACGCGAAATCGACGGCGAGCGCGCACGACGCCGCGAGCGATTGCAATCGGTGCTGACCGCATCGCGCGCGTCGCTTTGGCGCGCCACGAAACGGCCATCGTGACGAAGCGTTAAAGGTTTTCTTGCAGAATCTTCTTGACTCCCTGCTGATTGCATTTATGTGGGGAATTAGCCGCTGTTGGTCGGTTCGCGTGGACTGATCGGGCGGCTTTCGCTTTCCGTGGCGCCGGCTCGCCGGCATCTCGGGTTCTGATCTAGGTTGGGGAGGACGGCATGAGCCAACACGCCCTCTTACGATCGGTGAAGGGCTTGGGGATCCCAGGTACCGCCCGAAAGGAAGACAGGAAAACCAAGCTGAAAGTGGCGACTCCGACGCCGGAGGAAGACCGCCAGCAGTTCGACGCCAACGATCATTTTGCCATTCGTAAAGGTGTACGCTGCGCCGGCGTGCATCTCATCGTCGATCTGCACGGGGCCAAGCGTCTTAACGACATCGAGCATATCGAGGCGACGTTGCGCCGCTGCGTCGAGGCCGCCAGCGCGACGTTGCTGCATATTCACTTGCATCACTTCCAGCCGAGCGGGGTTTCCGGCGTGGCGGTGCTGGCGGAGAGCCACATCTCCATCCATACTTGGCCGGAGATCGGTTATGCCGCGCTCGACGTGTTCATGTGCGGCTCGGCCGATCCCGACAAGTGCATCCCGGTACTGCGCGAGGCCTTTTCCGCCAAGCGGGTTGGCGTCAACGAGCTACTGCGCGGTCAAAACGTCTGAGCCGGCGGCTCGGGAAGGAATTAGGGAACGAATATTGAGCGGCCGGGCCCAAGTCCCGGCCGTTTTCATATGGGAGGTTTCGATGGCGG
This sequence comes from uncultured Alphaproteobacteria bacterium, assembly GCA_963775515.1. Classification (GTDB taxonomy): domain Bacteria; phylum Pseudomonadota; class Alphaproteobacteria; order Rhizobiales; family Xanthobacteraceae; genus BOG-931. The sequence goes on from CAVZIQ010000006.1 coordinate 168,025, forward strand.
AAAAGCGCTGGATTGCCGAGACGCTGTTCGACGACCTCGGTTTCCGCATGAGCTATCAGGTCGATAAGGTGCTGTACGAATTGCAAACCGGTCACCAGCACCTGGTGCTGTTCGAGCAGCCGTTCTTTGGAAAAATGCTGATGCTCGATGGCGCCACTCAAATCTCCAAAAAGGACGAATTCATCTACCAGGAGATGATGTCGCACGTGCCGCTGTTTGCCCACGGCAACGCGCGCGACGTCCTTATCGTCGGCGGCGGCGATTGCGGCATCGCCGAGGAAGTACTCAAGCACAGAACGGTCAAGCGCCTTACCCAGGTCGAGATCGACGCCAAAGTGCTCGAATTCGCCAAGGAGCATTTCCCCGAATTCACCGGGCCGGTCTTCGCCGACAAACGCTTCGAATCGGTGATCGACGACGGCGCAAAATATGTCGCCAAGACCGACCGCCGCTTCGACGTCATCATCGTCGATTCAACCGATCCGCTGGGCCCGGGAAAAATCCTGTTCGGCGAGAAGTTCTATTCAAGCTGCAAGCGCTGTTTGAAAAAAGGCGGCGTGCTGGTGACGCAAAACGGCGTACCGTTTTTCCAGAAGAACGAGCTGACCGCGACGATATCGAAGTTCCGGCGCTTGTTCGCGGACGCCACATGCTATGTCGCGGCGATCCCGGTCTATGTCGGCGGCCATATGGCCTTGGGTTTTGCCACCGACGACAAACGATTGCGGCAGCATCTGGCAAAAACGATCGCCCAACGCTACCGCAAGGCCGGCAGCTTTCCGACTAAATACTGGACGCCCGAACACCACGTCGCAGCGTTTGCGCAGCCGCGCTTTATTGCCGAGCTGGTGGCGAAGGCGAGAAAAGCAAGGCGATAGACGGCCCGAAGGCAGCCAGTTCCATAGTCCTTGCGCTCCAATTGCGCCGCTAAAACAATCGTGAATGGCGCAGGTCGCGGCCATTCCTTAAGCTTACGCTGCCGAATTGGAAACCGGTCAACGAGGCTTTGCGGCTTAATCGAAGCGGTGAAGGCGCAGCCGTTCCACGCCATCTGAGGAGGGTCGCATGAGCTTTTTCCCCGGCAAAGACCCCGCATTGGGCGACGCGCGATCGAGCGATGCTGTTGAGCAGCTGATCGTGCCGCGTACGGTTGACCTCGGCGGCTTTCACGTGCATCGCGCGCTGCCGTCGGCGCGCTCGCGCATGGTCGGACCGTTCATTTTCTTCGACCATTTCGGTCCGGCGGTGTTCAAGGCCGGCGACGGCGTCGACGTGCGGCCGCACCCGCATATCGGGCTCGCCACCGTCACCTATCTGTTCGACGGCGAGATCGTGCACCGCGACAGTCTCGGCACCGCGCTGCAGATCAGGCCGGGCGCGGTCAACTGGATGACGGCCGGACGCGGCATCGTCCATTCCGAGCGCACCGCGCCCGACCATCGCGACGGCGGCGAGCCGCTGCACGGGCTGCAATTATGGGTCGCGTTGCCGATGAAGGACGAGGAGACCGCGCCCGTTTTCGCCCACACCGCGGCGGCCGATATTCCTGAACTGCGCGAGGCTGGCCTGGCGTTGCGCGTTGTCGCCGGCGCGATGCACGGCCTGCGCTCACCGGTCGCCACAAATTGGGACACGATATTTGCCGAGGCCCATCTCAAGGCTGGCACGATCCTGCCCCTCGGCACCGACCATGAAGAGCGCGCCATTTACGTCATCTCGGGCGAAATCGAGATTGCCGGAGACCGACACGGCCCGGAACGGCTCCTGGTGCTCAAACCGGGGGACCGCATCGAAATGAAAGCCGCGAGCGACGCCCATGTCGTCGTGGTTGGCGGCGCTGCCATGGACGGACCGCGTCACATCTGGTGGAATTTCGTCTCTTCGCGCAAGGACCGCATCGAAGCGGCCGCGGCCGATTGGAAAGCTGGCCATTTTGATCTCGTTCCCGGCGACACGAACGAATTCATTCCGCTACCGCCGGATTGACGCTCCCTGCCGGAGGCGACGATGACCCGTCCCATCCACTTTCATGCAGCCTGCATCTTGATCGGAGCGCTCTGCGCATTTCTGACCGCGGCCGCGCCGGCGCTCGCCGGATCGGACCTCGAACGCGCCTACCGCATCATTGCCGGCAAAAAATTCGTCGATCTCACCCACGCGTTCGGCCCGGACACGCCGGTGTGGGCCGGTTTCGGCCAGGCGAAATTCTCGCCTGCCAGCGATCCCAAAACCGGCGAGCCGTATACGATCCCCAAGGATGAGTTCCGCGCCACCTACTACCAGATGGTCGGCCAATACGGCACGCATATCGATCCGCCGGCGCATTTTGCGGAAACCGGCATCACCATGGATCAAATTCCGCTCAAAGAGATGATTTTGCGGCTGGTCGTGCTCGACGATACGCCCTACCTCGCCAAAGATCCGAACCACGCTTTCTCGATCGCAGATCTAAAGGCCTGGGAGCGCCTGCATGGCCGCGTGCCGAAGGGCGCCTTCGCCGCGTTGCGCACCGATATGTACAAGGATTGGGATACCGATCCGGAACGCTTCAAGCGCCAGCCGTTCCCCGCCTGGTCGTTCGATACGATCAAATATCTTTACGAAAAACGCGGCGTGACGGCCACCGGACACGAATCGATGGACACCGACACGACCGATAAGATGAACTCGGAAACCTGGCTGCTGCAGCACGGCCATTATCAGATCGAGGTCATGGCCAATCTCGACAAGGTGCCGCCGACCGGCGCGCTTATCGTGGTGACCTGGCCAAAAGTGAAAAACGGCCTTGGCTTTCCGGCACGCGCTTTCGCGATTTTGCCGTGAACAGAGTGTCAATTCGCCGCGACCAATTACCAGGCCGAGATATTCAGGGATCAGGAATGTTCGATTTGACAGCAAGCCGAAGCGTTGCGGCTGTTGCCGTGGCGGCATTTACGTTTGCGCCGTACGTTTCGTCTCGATCCGCCACCGCCGCGCCGCAAATCTCCATCGAGAAAAAATACGTCGAGATTTCCATCAATGTCGACGGCGCGCTCAAGCCCTTTGCCGGCTTGTTCGCCAACTGCTTCGCTGAAGGCAAAGCGTGGGCGGACAAAGCAAACGCCGGCACCAGCGCGGAATGGCACGACAATCCCAAGTCGTTCCGAGGCCTGCAGTGGATTTACGATCGCGACTACGTCTTGCGCTCGGTGGTCGGGCGCTATGTCAGCGTCGTGCGAAGCGACAGCACATTCGAAGGCGGCGCGCATCCGAACCAGGAAATCGATGCCATCTTGTGGGATAACGCCGCGCAAAAGCGCGTTAGTATTCGCCCGTTTTTTACCGAGACGAGCGATAACGGCCCGACCATGACCGCGCTGGCGCAGCTCGCCAAACTCGCCGTCGCGGCCAAAAAGCTCGCAAACGGAATCAACGGTTATGGCGAGGACGCCACGGCTGCGTCGAAGCTGACGCCGGAGCAGGAGCTGCAAACGGACAATTTCATTAACGACGGCATCAAGCCGGCTCTTCTCGAATTAGGCCCCGTTACGATCGCCCCATCCACCGAAAACGGCAAAAGCGCCGGTTTGACGTTTCACTATTCGCCTTACGGAGTGGGTCCCTATGTCGAGGGTCCCTACACCATCTTTGTGCCGTGGACGGCCTTTCAGCAGTACCTGTCGCTGGAAGGTGCGGCAATCTTCGGCGGCACGCGGCCAAAGAGCGACGAAGCGAAGTGGTGACAACTCCCTCCCCCCTCTGGAGGGAGTTGTCGGCGACCGACGATCAAGCGGCGTTGCGCTGCGCCTTCGTCCAGGCCTCGATCTCGCGTTCAGCTTCGGCCTTCGCAAATCCGTAGCGCGCCTGCAAGCGGCAAGCCAATTCCTTGCGCCGGCCGCCGATGCGGATAACGTCTTCGTCGGTGAGCTTGACCCAGTTGTTGCGGACCTTGCTCTTGAATTGCATCCAATTCACTTGAATCTGATCCCAGTTCATCGAATGTCTCCCTGCTGGAGGATGGACAAACGACGCCGCAAGCCATCCATTGCCGCGTCGTCCTGGCAGGCAGCGATGACAACCCGCCGATGCGGCTTCAATTCGGCGATATCGGGGTCATTCGGGGATCAATATTGTTCGCGATCGGGCGATTCCGGTTTGTCAATTCAAGATGCTAAGTTGCGAAGCGTATGCGGTACTTTTCTTGAGCGGCGTTAAAAAATGTCGAATCGAATAGGCGAGCGAGACCCTCCCGTTCATCGATGAGCATCCACCGCGAGTATTCATGACGAGTTGCAATGGCCACGTCCGCTTTGCCTCATGATGTCGAACGGCTCGCGCGCGAAATCCGCGGCGGCGACCGCACCGTGCTGTCGCGCGCCATCACGCTCGTGGAGAGCAAGCGCGCGGACCACCGTCACACCGCGGCGGCGCTGACCCAAGCGTTGCTGCGCGAGACCGGCAACGCGGTGCGCATCGGCATCACCGGCGCGCCGGGCGTCGGCAAGTCGACGATGATCGATGCGCTGGGCAGCATGCTCACCGGCCAGGGCCGCAAAGTTGCGGTGCTGGCGGTCGATCCGTCGTCGCGGCGGACCGGCGGCTCGATCCTGGCCGATAAGACGCGCATGGCGCATCTCGCTAATGACGCCAATGCCTTCATCCGCCCCTCGCCGTCCTCCGGAACGCTGGGGGGCGTCGCGGCAAAAACGCGCGAGACCATGCTGCTGTGCGAGGCAGCTGGCTATGACGTGGTGCTGGTCGAGACCGTCGGCGTCGGCCAGTCGGAAATCGCGGTCGCCGACATGACCGATTTTTTCCTGGTATTGGCGCTGCCGGGCGCCGGAGACGAATTGCAGGCGCTCAAGAAAGGCGTCGTCGAGCTCGCCGACATGATCGCGGTCAACAAGGCCGACGGTGACAATCTTCCCCGCGCAAAACTTGCCGCGTCCCAGTATGGCGCGGCGTTGCACATCCTCTTGCCGCGTTCGCCGAACTGGTCGCCGCCGGTCATAACCTGCTCGGCGCTCAAGGGCGACGGCATCGAGGCGCTGTGGGAGCACATTCTCGACCACCGCCAGCGGCTGACCGCGTCAGGCGAGCTTGCCGTGCGCCGCGGCGAGCAGCAGGTAAAGTGGATGTGGACCATGCTGGAAGAACGGCTGTTCGCGCCATTGCGCAGTGATCGCGCGCTCAAAACCGCGTTGCCGCGGATCGAGGCCGACGTCGCCGCGGGCCGCGTGGCGCCGGCAACCGCGGTCGAGGAGATCGCCGCGATGCTTGATTTGTGAACCCATGCGCGTCCTTCTCGCCGGCTTCGGCCCATTCCCGAGCGCGCCGTTCAACCCGAGCGGACAGTTGGTCAAGGCGCTCGCCCGCAGGCGGCGTCCGACCCTGGCCGGAATCGAACGCACCGCGCACGTCTTCGCGACCGTCTATGCGGCGGTGGATCTCGATCTGCCGAAACTGTTCGCGGCGAAGCCCGACGTTGTGCTGATATTTGGTCTCGCCGGACGCCGGCGCCAGCTTTGCATCGAAACCCACGCCCGCAATGCCGTCTCCGTCTTGGTTCCGGACGCAAGCGGTTATCGGCCGCAGTCCGGCGTCATCGTGCGAAGCAAGCCGCAATCGCGCCGCGGCAATGCGCCATTCACTCGCCTACTTCGCGCGGCGCGGACGCGCGGATTCCCGGCCCGATTGTCGCGCGATGCCGGACGCTATCTCTGCAACTATGTTTATTGGCAGGCGTTGTGGCGCTCGCGCGACGGCGCGCCACTGGTAGCCTTCGTTCACATTCCGGCGTTCAGGCTCTCGCCGCAGCGGAAGCCCGGTAAACGCCGGTCGCCGTCATGGCCGCGGCTTGTCAACACGGCTGAAGCGTTGCTGGTCGCGCTCATTGCCGCAAGCCGCCGCCAGAGCGCCGATCGACGGCAGCCGCGTACCCTGCCACGCCGTTAGGGGCGAACACCTAAAGCGCCTCGGTCACGCTTATCGCGCCGACCTCGATGCCGTTCCAGTTTTGCAAGCTCGATCGTGCGTAGGGGGCAAGCGCCGCTTGCTCGGAAGCTTCCAGCGGCACAAAGCGCGCGATCATCACCGCCATAATAGCCTGCGCGGCGCGGCCGGCGCCGTCGTCGCATTTGATGGCAATGCCGAGACCTTGTTCGGGGAACGCACCGCAATAGACGCCTTCGGCGCCGGTTTTCACGAATACCCGTTCACCGAGCAACTGCATGACCTCGGTGCAGAAACGGCCAGTGCCGGCGACGTACCATGGCTGCCGGGCGCAAGCTTGACGCAGCCGCGCCGCGGCACGAGCGCGCTCGGGCACAAGGCCGTGGCCGGTGCCGAACTTGGCGAACCCAAGGGCCAGATTTTTAAGCGGCACCGCCCAAGTCGGTACCGAGCAACCGTCGATGGCGCAAACTTCTTGTCCCAACACCGCGCCGGTGAAATCCTCCAGCACCGCGCGCACTTGTCGCTGCACCGGATGTTCGGGACGAAAATATTCGGCCGCGTCGACACCCAGCGCGCAGGCGAAGCAGAGAAAGCCCGCGTGCTTGCCGGAGCAGTTGTTGTGCAGCGCCGACGGAGCGCCGGCGCGCGCCACCTCGGCCGCGGCAGCTTGCGAGATCGGAAAATGTGCGCCGCAGCGCAGCGCCGATGGCGAAAGACCGGCTTTCGCCAACATGCGCTCGACACCGGCGACGTGTGCCGGCTCGCCGCTATGCGAGGCGCAGGCGAGCGCCAGCTCTTGGTCGCCAAAGCCGTAACGGGCGGCCGCGCCTTGCTCCACCAGAGGCAACGCCTGCAAGGCCTTGATCGCCGAGCGCGGAAATACCGGGATGGTCACGTCGCCGAGGGCGAGCACGTCGCGGCCTTCGGCATCGGCCACGGCAACGGCGCCGCGGTGCCGGCTCTCCACAATAGAGCCGCGCATGACTTCGACGAGAACGGGGTTAGTCATATTCGGTTCACAAGTGTACTCTTGAAGACAAAGCTATTCGCTCTTGCAGGCCTAGGCCATGTGTCGGCTCACCATCGTCGTTCCTGTGCTCGATGAAGCGGCGATTATCGGTGGGGCGCTGCAGGCGCTGGCGCCGTTGCGCGCGCGCGGCGTCGAGATCATCGTCGTTGACGGCGGCTCCAGCGACGGCACGCCCGCTCTGGCGCGACCGTTGGCCGACCGGGTGATCGCCGCCCCGCGCGGACGCGGCGCACCGATGAACGCGGGCGCCGCGCTCGGCAGTGGCGATGCGCTCCTTTTCCTGCACGTCGATACCGCATTGCCGGACGATGCCGACCGGCTGATCGCCGCGGCGTTGACGCATCGCGCCTGGGGCCGCTTCGATCTGCGCATCGCCGGACGTCATCCGCTTTTGGCGGTCGTCGCCCGCATGATCAATTGGCGCTCGCGATTAACCGGCATTGCCACCGGCGATCAGGCGATCTTCGCCAGCCGCGAGGCATTTTTGGCCGTCGGGGGCTTTCCCGACCTGCCGCTGATGGAAGACATCGCGATTTCGCGACGGCTCAAAAGCGTGTGTCGGCCGTTTTGCGTCGGCGCACCGGTGGTCACGTCGGGTCGACGCTGGGAGCATCACGGCGTCCTCCGCACCATCGTGCTGATGTGGCGCTTACGGCTTGCTTATTACTTCGGTGTCGAGCCCGCACGCTTGGCGCTGCGCTACGGACCCGTTCCGTCGTCACCCGCGCAGGGTCGCGCCGGGCCATAACTTCGGCGCCGAGCGAGCATATTGCGGCGGGCGGGCAACCTCACCGCCCAATATCTGCGCCGCGCGCCAGGCCCAATGCGGGTCATCGAGAAAGCCGCGCCCCAGCGCCACCATATCCGCCTTGCCGGAAGCGACGATCTCTTCGGCCTGCTGGGCTCCCGCGATCATGCCGACGGCGCGTACCGCAATTCCGCTCTCGCGGCGCACCCGCTCCGCGATAGGGACGTTGAAACCGGGCTCGCTCGGCCAGCGGCTGTCGGGCGTGATATTGGCCGAGGAGACATCGACATAGTCGAGCCCCGCCGCCTTGAGCGCCTTGGCCGTCGCGACCCCATCGTCGGGGGTCAGCCCGCCATCGACCCAGTCGGTGCCGGTGATGCGAGCGCCGAGCGGAACGGTGCGCGGGACAGCGGCACGGACCGAACGCACCACTTCCAGCGGAAACTTCATCCGGCCTTCGAACGAGCCGCCATAAGCGTCATTGCGCTTGTTTGACAACGGCGACACGAAACTATGCAGCAGATAGCCGTGGGCGAAGTGCAATTCGATGGCGTCAAATCCGATCCGCAGCGATCGCTTGGCCGCATCGGTGAACGACGCGGTGACACGCGCCATGTCGTCTTCGGTCATGGCGCGCGGGGTGTGCCAGCCCGGCCCGAACGGCACCGCCGAAGGCCCGATCGTCGGCCAAGCGTCTTCGGTGTCCGTGAGCGCCTTGGCGCCTTCCCACGGACGCTGCGACGAGGCCTTGCGGCCGGCATGTGCAAGCTGGATGGCAAGCTTGGCGTTGCCGATGCGGCGGCAATGATTGACGACCCGCACCAGCGCCGCCTCGCAGTCATCGGAATACAGGCCGAGGCAGCCATGAGTGATGCGGCCACGCCGCTCGACATGCGTGGCCTCGATGACCAGCATCCCGGCGCCGGAATTGGACAGCATGCCGAGATGGGTCATGTGCCAGTCGTTACCGACGCCGTCGTCGGCGCTGTATTGACACATCGGCGAAACGACGATGCGGTTCGGCACATTGAGACCGGCAAGTTTTATCGGTGAGAACAAAGCGCTCGGCATCGATGCTCACATCTGGTTGGAATTGGGGATGCAAATCAAAACGCGCGAAACGATCCGTTTAGCGCGCTTTTGAGGGCGGTTCGGATGTGTGGATAACGCGTCCTGCGCCCGGAATCTAGTCAGGCCAAGGCGGGGCCGCCATGCCGGCTGGGAGCGCCCACGGCAGCGGCGATGCGTCGTTATCGTCCGCCGGCAGATCGTCGCCCTCGAGCGGGATGCCGGCGATCGCCGCCCACTGGTCGCGCACGCGTAAGACTTTGCGCATTTCGTCGAGAAACTCGGCTTCGGTGTAATAGTGCCGCCAGCGCCCGGTGTCGCACAAATCGAGGAAATGCTCCTGCCGACGCTCGATCAGTGCGAGCCATCGGCGCGCGATACTGTCGTACCGATCAGATTGCGGTTCCGACATGGAGGGGCAACCAGAAGCGCAAAGTCAAAAACGCCTGTCAAATCGGCGCTTCCGGATAAACAACGCGTGTTTGTTGATTCGGCAATAAAAATGAATGTGGCAACAACGCGGACTATTTGTTGACTTTTAGTTTGTGGATAACAGCGTGCAAAATTGATTCGGCTTAAAGCCGCACGCGCAGCCAGTGTGCCAGTTCGCCGATGATGCCGCGCCGGAACACCAGCACGCAGACGACGAAGATCGCACCCTGGATCACCAGCACCCATTGGCCAAAGGGCGCCAGATAGTTTTCCATCGCGACGATAAAAAACGCGCCAACGACCGGTCCGAACACCGTCCCCAGCCCACCGACCAGTGTCATCAGCACCACCTCCCCCGACATCGTCCAATCCACATCAGTGAGCGAGGCGAGCTGAAAAACGATCGTTTTCAGCGACCCGGCGAGCCCGGCCAAGGCTGCCGACAGCACGAAGGCGATGAGCTTGTAGCGGTCGGTGCGATAGCCTAGCGAAACGGCGCGCTGCTCGTTTTCGCGGATCGCTTTAAGCACCTCGCCGAACGGCGAATTGATGATCCGATAGATCAGGAAAAACGCCGCGAGCACGACGACGAGAACGAACACGTACATCGTCGTTTCGTTGTTGAGATCGAACGTGCCGAACAGGTGGCCGCGCGGCACATCCTGGATGCCATCCTCGCCACCGGTGAGTTTTACGCGCAACGCCACCAGATACATCATCTGCGCCAGCGCCAGCGTGATCATGGCGAAGTAGATGCCCTGGCGGCGAATGGCGATGGCGCCGGCGATGACGCCGAGCATCGCCGCAGTCGCCGTGCCGATGAGGATGGCGAGTTCCGGCGGCAAGCCCCAGGATTTGGCGGCATAGGCGGCAAGATAGCTTGCCCAGCCGAAATAGAGCGCGTGGCCGAACGAAAGCAACCCGCCATAGCCAATCAGCAGATTGAAGGCGCAGGCGAATACCGCGAAACACAGCGCCTTCATCAGAAAGACCGGATAGAGCACGAACGGCGCCGCGATGAGGCAGGCGATCATGGCAACGGCCGCCACGGCCAGGCTGCGGTCCGTCGCGCGCGGAAGCCGCATCGCGGCGGTGTCGGCGGCACTCGTCATCACACGCTCCGTCCGAACAAGCCGGCCGGCCGAATAAACAGCACGATGACCATGATGACGAAGATCACCGTGTTCGATGCTTCCGGGAAAAACACCTTGGTTAGTCCCTCGACAATACCGAGCGCGAAGCCGGTCAGAATCGCCCCCAGGATCGAGCCCATGCCGCCGATCACGACGACCGCGAACACCACGATGATGACGTCGGAGCCCATCTGCGGCGACACGTTGTAGATCGGCGCCGCCATCACTCCGGCGAGGCCTGCGAGTCCGACTCCAAAGCCGTAAGTCAGCGTCACCATGCGCGGCACGTTGATGCCGAAGGCGCGGACCAGCGTCGGATTTTCGGTGGCGGCGCGTAGATAAGAGCCAAGGCGCGTGCGCTCGATCAGAAACCACGTGCCGAAGCAGACGACGAGTGAAAAGGCGATCACCCAGGCGCGATAGTTGGGCAGAAACATGAAGCCGAGATTGTGTCCGCCCCGCAGTGCGTCCGGCATGTCATAGGGCTGCCCGGACGAGCCGTAATAGTTGCGAAAGAGACCCTCGATGATCAGCGCCAGGCCGAATGTCAGCAATAGCCCGTAAAGGTGGTCGAGTTTGCGCAGGCGCTGCAGAAACAGCCGCTCGATAACGATGCCGGTCGCGCCGACCAAAATCGGGACGATGACAAGCGCGGCCCAATAACCGATGCCGAAATATCGCAGCAACATGTAAGCGGTGAACGCGCCCATCATGTACTGCGCGCCGTGGGTGAAATTAATGATGTTGAGCATGCCGAAGATGACGGCAAGCCCGAGGCTTAACAACGCGTAGAACGAACCATTGATCAGCCCGAGCAACAGCTGCGCGAACAGCGCCTGCGACGGAATGCCGAAGATTTCGAACATGCCGACGCTCTCGCTCCAGCCTCACCAAAATGCGCTTCCCCCTCCCCCACAAGGGAGGAGGGAGCTATAGGTCTAGCCGTTCACCATCGGACAGTTGTCGTCCTTCATCGGACGGAATGCTTGGTCCGCCGGAACGGTGGCGCGCAGCTTGTAATCGTCGCCCGGATATTTCGATTCCGCGGGCGACTTCACCTCAAACAGATAGGCCGGATGGATCTTGCGACCATCGGCGCGGACCGTGCCCTTGCCGAACAGCGGATCGTCGGTCGGCATTTTCTTCATCTCGGCGACTACGGCCTTGCCGTCGGCGGCGCTCTTAAGCGCGGCGACTGCTTTGAGATAATGCAACGTCGCCGAATAGACGCCCGCCTGATTCATGGTCGGGAATTTTCCCGGCCGATCGACTTGCCAACGCTTGGTCCAAGCGCGCGTGGCATCGTTCATGTCCCAGTAGAACGTTTCGGTCAGGACCAGGCCCTGCGCGGTCTTCAGCCCCATCGCTTCGACGTCGCCGATGAAGACGAGCAAGCCGGCGAAGTGCTGGCCGCCGGCGGTGATGCCGAACTCGGCACCCTGCTTGATGGCATTGATGGTGTCGCCGCCGGCATTGGCAAGGCCGATGATTTTTGCTTTCGAAGCTTGCGCTTGCAGGAGATACGACGAGAAGTCCTGTGTGTTCAGCGGATGGTCCACGTGACCGAGCACCTTGCCGCCATTGGCCAGCACGACCGCGGTGGTGTCACGCTCGAGCGCATGTCCGAAGGCATAGTCGGAGGTCAGGAAAAACCAGGTATCGCCGCCAGTTTTCACCACCGACTTGCCGGTCGAGTTGGCGAGCATCCAGGTGTCGTAGGTCCAGTGAATGGTGTTGGGCGAGCATTTCGGCCCGGTCAGATCGGAAATCGCCGCACCGGAGACCACGAACACTTTGTTCTTTTCCCGCGTGACGTCGCTCACGGCGAGCGCGACGGCGGAATTCGGCACGTCGACGATGGCGTCAACATGATCGACGTCGAACCATTGCCGCGCAATGTTCGAGCCGACATCGGGCTTGTTCTGATGGTCGGCGACGACGATGTCGACCTTCATGTTGTGAGCGGCCGGATTGAAATCCTGCACCGCCAGTTTGGCGGCGGCGACCGAGCCGGGGCCGGTGTCATCGGCGTAAAGGCTCGACATGTCGGTGAGCACGCCGATTTTGACGTCGGTCGTTTGGGCATGCGCCACGGTCGTTATCAACGCCGCGGCGGCAAATGCAAAACTCGCTGCAAATTTCATAACACGCCTCCCTTTGTGCGGGCTTCTTGGCCCTTTCTGTTGTGGATCTAGCCTATATCAAACTCCGAGATATTCGTGCAGCTTTTCCGCATTCGCCTTTAGTTGCGGAGTCGAAAATTCGTCGACGACGCGGCCATGTTCCATGACATAATGCCGATCAGCGACCGCGGCGGCAAAGTGGAAATTCTGCTCGACGAGCAGAATGGTGAAGCCTTGAGCCTTCAGCATGGCGATGGTCTGACGGATCTGCTGGATGATGACCGGCGCCAATCCTTCGGTCGGCTCGTCGAGCAGCAATAGTCGGGCGCCAGTGCGCAGGATACGGGCGATCGCCAGCATCTGCTGCTCGCCGCCGGAAAGTTTCGTGCCCTGACTGTTGAGCCGCTCGCGCAGGTTGGGAAACAGTACGAAAATGCGGTCGAGATCGAGCCCTCCCGGCCGCACTTGCGGCGGTAGCAGCAGATTTTCGCGGACGTCGAGACTGGCAAAGATGCCGCGCTCCTCTGGGCAGAACGCGATGCCGGTCCGCGCGATCGCATCCGAGGACATGCCGATGAGCTGGTGTCCTTCGAAACGCACCGAACCGCTGCGCTGTTCGACAATGCCCATGATCGATTTCAGCGTCGTGGTCTTGCCGACGCCGTTGCGGCCGAGCAGCGTCACCACCTCGCCCGGCTGCACGTCGAAACTGGCGCCATGCAGGATGTGCAATTCGCCATACCAGGCTTCCAGCCCAGTCACCGCGAGCATGGCGCGCGTCACCGGTTTCTCAGGCATGGCCGGTTCCGAGATAAGCTTCGCGCACGGCCGGATCCGCAGATACGGTCTGGTAATCGCCTTCGGCAAGCACTTCGCCGCGAGTGAGCACCGTGATGCGGTCGCAGAGATCGGCAACGACGCTGAGATTATGCTCGACCATCAGCACGGTGCGCGTCGCGGCCGCCGATTTGATCAATGCGCTGATGCGGACGATGTCGTCATGGCCCATGCCCGCCGTCGGCTCGTCAAGCAGCAGCATGGCCGGATCGAGCGCCAACGTCGTTGCGATTTCCAACGCCCGCTTGTGGCCGTACGGCAATTCGACCGCGAGCGAATGTGCATATGATGAAAGCCCGACATCGGCGATCAGCGAAAGCGCGCGCTCGTCGAGGGCATGCAGCACGCGTTTGCTTCGCCAGAAATCGAACGAGCCGCCGCGCCGCCGCTGCAGCGCGATGCGCACGTTTTCGAGCACCGTCAGATGCGGGAACACCGCGGAAATCTGAAATGAGCGCACGAGCCCCAGCCGGGCCACGTCCGCCGGCTTAAGCGCGGTGATATCGCGTCCGTCGAACATAATCCGCCCGCGCGTGGGATTTAAGAATTTGCTCAACAGATTGAAGCAAGTGGTTTTGCCGGCGCCGTTCGGCCCGATCATGGCGTGAATGCTGCCGCGTGCGACGCGCAGATTGACCGCACGCACCGCGACAAAGCCGGCAAAATCCTTGGTCAGGTCCTCCGTCTCGAGGACGGTATCGCCACGCACAACTGTTCCCTCACCAATCATCATTCTCCGCGTGTTCGGCGCAGGCGTAAAGGGATTTAGAGCATGGTCCCGAAACGCTTGCCCCCAAACTCGATCCGGGAGTGGGGCGGCGGTTGCGTCGCGGGCTTGAGGCGGTCGTTGAAAATGACGACCCGCCCGGCGGGGACGAGACCGGGCGGGTCTGAAATATCGGCGCTGGTGTCAGGGGCGAAACGCGCCGATGGGGCCAAATTGTGCCGCCAGATGTAGGTCGCGCTGGCTGATGATCTGGTTCAAGCCGAGAAACCTTTGAGTTTGCAGGAGATAGACGTCCTGGGGGCGTTTCGGCAGCTATTTGCTCGGCGCCGTCGGCTCGGCGGGTTCGGCGGGCTCAGCTGCCGCAACGGGTTCCGCGGGCTCGGCGGACGCGACGACCAATTCATGCCGCATGCGCGCGATGACCTTGCCCAGCTCTTCTTTGGCGAGCGTCTTCATTGCGATGCGCACGCGATAGACTCCACCTTCCGTCGGACCATCCACCAGCGCAGCTTGATAGTTATGCAAGAAACTCGTGATCTCGGCGGCGCTTGCGGCTTGCGCGAAGCGCACCATCGCAAATGAGCCGTGACGATGCGCACTGCCGAGCGAGGCGACTTGGGACGAGCTTTGCGGCTTGGTGAAAATATCGACGATCATGAAAGCCTGCAGCGCGATGGCGAGTACGGCAAAGGACGCGGCCACCGCCAGGGTGCGCGGCGGCAGGTTAGCGAAAAAGCCGGTCAGCCATCCGACCGCGGTGCCCGGTGCGTGTTTGCGCGCGGCGTCGGTTTCGGCGTCGATTGCCGCCATGAGGCGATCCGCGATATGCGGCGGCGGCGCGCCAAGCGTTTCGTTGAGGAGAATAGCCTCGGCGAGTTCTTCGCGCACGAGATCGACGTGGCGCGCGAAGCTGGGATCCCGCCGCAGCGCCTCCTCGACGCGCTGACGTTCGCGGCGGCGCAGCGTGCCGGCCGCGTACCACGGCAGCAGAGCCTCAATCTCACCTGGCTCAATATTTTGGGCCGGAGCACCCACCGCATCATTCAAAGTCATGGCCAACCTCGATCTATTCCTGCCATTCTGCACAGCTCTCCCAGTTTCTTGCGCGCGTAGAACATTCGCGTCTTCACGGTGTTCTCTGGAATTCCGACGATCTGAGCGACCTCCTCCACTGATTTCTCGTGGTAATAGACAAGATCGATGACCTCCCGGTGCTCACGGGACAGCCCGGCAAGGCACTTGCGAAGTTTCTCGCCTTTGTCGAGCTTGGCCAAAGCAAGCTCTGGATCATCTGATGGTTCCTCGATCAACTCCGCTGTTTCGTCATCCAACCCGGCGTCGCGCCGCTTACGCAACAGCGACAGCGCCTTGAAGCGAGCAATGGCAATGAGCCAGGTCGAAACGGCGCTTCTGCCTTCAAACCGACTGGCCTGCCGCCACACATCCAAAAACACCTCGGCGATGACGTCTTCCGCCGCCATCTCGTCGCGCAACAAACGCAGCACAAAACGATAAATCCGCACATGGTGCCGAGCGAACAGCACCTGCATTGCCAGCCGGTCGCCCCGGGCAATTCGACCGATCAGCGCTTCATCGGCCGGTGCTTGCATCGCCATAGAGCGGGCTCACGATTTGGTCGCGGCACGCGACCAGACGGTTCAAATGCTTGTGAGTAATTTTTGATGCTGCGAGGCACACGGACTAGAGTGAATTCTCGCATTTCCTCAAAGTCTTAGCCCGAGGAGAATAGACGACCCCGGCACTGGCCGCCAAATTGCCCCCGAACCGGCCCGGGGCGCAAGCCTATTCGGCCCGATCCCGCGGGGCGGCGTCGCTTTTTCGTTAATAGGCCGCCGTTTCTTTAGCGGTGCGAGCCAGGTAGCGATTCGCCGAGCGGCTTTTCTTCCAGCAGAATCACCGCCAGGAACGAAATCGCAAGGGTGCCGGCAATGGCAAGGAAGACCGTGTGAAAGGTTGCCACCGACGCGCTGCCCAAAAAAGCGTGGCCGAGCGTGCCGGGGGCCGCCCCGACTGGGGCGTTCGCCAGCACGATCGCGCCGAATACGGCGATCAGCATTGTGCCCATGAGCGTGCGCGTAAAGTTCATCGTACCGATCGCCGCGCCGAGATTGTGGATGGCAACGGTGTTTTGCAGCGCCACTTGAGTCAACGGCGCGGTCGGCCCGAAACCGACACCAATCAGAAATAATATGATTTCGAATTTCAGCGAGCTCATGCCTTCAGCCGAGAATGCGAGCACGACGACGGCGCCAAGGCCGACGCAGAGAAAGCAGAGCGGTAGAAATTTATAATGCCGCACACGGCCGATCAGCTGGCTGGACAGGCCGGCGCTGATATTGAGCGTGACCATCAGGATCATCAGGCTCATTCCCGACGACGTCGCCGACCAGCCGAGCGCGCTTTGCAGATACATCGGCAGAAATATATTCAGGCAGACGATCGAACCCCAACCGAACGAATGCGCCACCATGGTGAGCCGGGCGGCGGAATCGGCCAGGATAGCGATCGGGATCAGCGGTTCGACGGCGGTGAGGAGCCGCACGACAAATCCCGCGCCCAATACCACGGCGACGCCAAGCAGCGCGAGAACCGGCCAAGACAGCCACGGATAGCGCTGACCGCCGAGATTAAGCGCCAGCATAAAGGATGAGCTGGCCGCCATCACCAGGACCGCGCCGAGAAAGTCGAGGCGGTGAGGTCTGCCGTGCCACGGCAGTCGGCGCAGCGTCTTCAGCGCCAATACGATGGTCAGGATGCAGAATGGAATCTTCCAAATAAAGATCATCCACCAATACAGATGGTCGCAGATCCAGCCGCCGAGCGCCGGGCCGCAGCCGCCCGCGGTGGTGAATGCGATCGAGAAATAAGTGTAATACTTGGCACGCTCCTTGGGCGGCGCCATGTCACCGAGCACCATCTGGGCGCTCGAAATCATGCCGCCGCCGCCCATGCCCTGCACCACGCGGCCGCAGATCAGCATCAGCATGCTGGATGCCGCCGCCGAGATGAACGCACCCGTCATGTAGATTGCGAGCGCGATCAACAGCGACGCGCGCCGGCCGTGGATATCGGCGAATTTGCCGTAAAGCGGCGTAAGCGCCGTCGCGGCGATCAGATACGACGTAATTACCCAAGGCAGCTCGTTGACGTCGCCAAAGACGCGGCCGATGGTCGGCAGCGCGCTGGCGAGGATCGACTGATCGATCGAGCCGAGGAACACCGGCAGCATCATGCTCATGACGATCACCCGCTTTTCGCCATGCGTGAGCGGCGGCGGATCGACACGGACGAATGGCGAAGCGGCCGCCGGGATCGGCGCGCCGATCAGGGAGGACGTATCGTGGGCGGCTATCGCCTCCCCGCCGTGGTTTGCGGCGCCTTCGCTGCGCTCATCGTTCATGAAGCTAATCTACGCCGCGATGGGCAACCGCGGCGTCCCCGACGGAATTACGACCGAGCAATAACGGCAAAGTCGGCCGCTGTCATTTGCACGTTGGGTGCAGCAGACGCGCCGGCACGCATGGCAGACCCGTCGGTCAGGGCGCTTGTGCCAGGCTCGCAGATTTATCGCGAGCGGAGTGAAGTGCAACGCGGCCGCTAAGCCGCTGCCACGCCCTACTGCTTGAGCGTATTGGCGACCTTGAAGCTCGCCTCGGTCTTGCCCTTGATCTCGTCGAGCGTCACGTCCGGCGCAAGCTCGATCAAGGTCAGCCCGCCGCCGGCGCGGTCGAGCGTGAAGACGCCGAGATCGGTAATCACCATGTCGACGACGCCGGCGCCGGTGAGCGGCAGCGTGCAGCGTTTCTTGAGCTTGGAGTCGCCCTTGGCGGAGTGCTCCATGACGACGACGACTTTTTTGACGCCGCCGACCAGATCCATGGCGCCGCCCATGCCCTTGACCATCTTGCCGGGAATCATCCAGTTGGCGAGGTCGCCGTTTTCCGCGACCTCCATGGCGCCGAGAATCGCGATATTGATATGGCCGCCGCGGATCATGGCGAACGAATCCGCCGAACTGAAATAGCTCGTGGTCGGCAGTTCGGTGACGGTCTGCTTGCCGGCATTGATAAGATCGGGATCTTCCTCCCCCTCGAACGGAAACGGGCCGGTGCCGAGCATGCCGTTCTCCGATTGCAACTGCACGCTCATGCCGTCCGGGATGTAATTCGACACCAGCGTCGGAATTCCGATGCCGAGATTGACGTAAAAACCGTCCTCCAGTTCCTTGGCGGCGCGCTCCGCCATCTGATCGCGAGTCCAGGGCATCACAATTCCTCCCCTGTTCCGGCCGGCGCATCAGCTTTCTGACGCTTGCGGACCGTACGCTGCTCGATATGCTTGGTCGCAGCCGGCACGTGGATCATGCGTTTGACGTAAATGCCCGGCGTGACGATGTGGTCGGGATTGATATCGCCCGGCTTCACCAGATGCTCGACCTCGGCAACGGTTACTTTCCCTGCGCTCGCCATCGGCGGATTAAAATTGCGCGCGGTCTTGCGATAAACGAGGTTGCCCTCAGTATCGCCGCGATAGGCGTGCACGATCGACAGGTCGGCAACGAGCCCGCGCTCCATCACATAGCGCTCGCCGTCGAATTCGTGCGTCTCCTTGCCCTCGGCGATCTTGGTACCGTAGCCGGTCCTGGTGAAGAAGGCGGGGATGCCGGCGCCGCCGGCGCGGATACGCTCGGCCAAGGTGCCTTGCGGATTGAACTCGATCTCGAGTTCGTTGGCCAGGAACTGCTGCATGAAAGTCTTGTTCTCCCCGACATAGGAGGAGATCATCTTCTTGATCTGTCGCGTGTCGAGCAGGATGCCGAGCCCTTTGCCGTCCGTCCCGCAATTGTTGGAGACGACGGTCAGGTTCTTGACCCCGGAATCGCGGATCGCGAGAATCAATGTTTCCGGGATGCCGCACAGGCCGAACCCGCCGGCCATGATGGTCATGCCATCCTTAAGCAACCCGGCCAACGCGGACTGCGCATCCGCATAGACCTTGTTCATGACCTCTCCATTTCCCCCGGACAGAACTCACATACGCATAACGGGACCGGTGGAAAGGTCAACCGCCGCCCGGAGTGGCGTAGGTACCCACGATGGGAAGCTGGATTTGCGGGTGCGGATAATAATTCCACGCCACAAACATGGCGGCAAATAGGATCGCAGTGACCAGCGCCGCGCCGATCCGGTTGCGAAACGAGATGACGCCGCCGACGAACGCCGCGACGAAAACAAACGCCGCCATCAACGCGACATAAGTCCAATTCACCGCGGACAGGTCGATAGCCATAAGTTGCTCCCCAATCAGCAGCCCAGATTGCGACTTCACATCTAGCTTAACCGATGTTGCCGCTACCGGCGATACCTCGTGCGCCGATTCTGAAGTCCGCACGAATGTCCGGTATGCTCTATGCGAAGCTCGGAATCGACGGCACGCTGGCAAATCTGTGACCAAGGCGCGGTTTTGGGATTTGCAGTCCCTCCGCGAGCGGGCGGCTGGCCTGTAGGAACTGCAATTCCGCCGCACTTGGCGGCGGTTCGCACAAGACGATATAAGTCCTCCGCAACCCGCCAATGACACCCCGGCGCGGTGCCGGTGCCCTCCTCAATGACCAATGTCCTCGTTCTGCTCGGCCTGACGGAGGCGGTCCGCAAGCAATACCGCGACCGGCTGCAAGCGCGCTTTCCCGAAGTCCCGATGACCCTTGTCGACCATCACTCCAAGGTCGGGCCCCATATTGCGGACGCCGACGCTTTGATCACCTTCACGCCGATGATGACGCCCAAGCTCTTGGAGCAGGCGCCAAACCTGAAATGGATCCAGACGCTCGGCACCGGGGTCGACAATCTGATCGACCAGCCGACGCTGCGCAAGGATGTGGTCGTGACCAATGTCCGGGGCATCCACGGGCCGCCGGTCTCGGAAGCAGCCCTCGCCTCCATGCTGGCGCTGGCGCGCAATCTGCCCGGCGCGGTCCGCGGCCAGGATGCGCATGAGTGGCGGCGCTGGCCGGCTCAGCTCCTGCACAACAAGACGGTCGGCATTTTCGGCGTCGGGCTGATTGCCGAATCGCTGGCGCCGATATGCAAGGCATTCGGCATGACGGTGGCCGGCGTCAGTTCAGCGCCGCGGCCCGTTGCCGGATTCGATCGCATGCATAGCCGCGATGAGCTTTTGCGGGTCGCCGGCGGCTTCGACTTCTTTGTGCTGTTGACGCCGCTGACTGAAGCGACACGCAATAGCATCAATGCCGAAGTGTTCGCGGCGATGAAGCCTTCGAGTTTTTTGATCAATCTCGCGCGCGGCGGCGTGGTCGACGAGCCGGCGCTGGTGGAGGCGCTCAAATCGGGCCGCATTGCCGGAGCCGCGCTCGACGTGTTCAACCAGGAACCGCTGCCCGCCGATCATCCGTTCTGGTCGATGCAGAACGTGCTGATGACCACGCATCAGGGGGGCTTCTGCGACGTTTATATCGACTACGCGATGCCGACGGTCGAAACCAACATGCGATGCTTTCTCAAGGGCGACATCGGCGGCATGATCAACGTGGTGCCGCACTAACCGTCATTCCGGGGCGCCGCAAAGCTGCGAGCCCGGAATCCATAACCGCAGACCGAGAGTATGGATTCCGGGCTCCTCGCTGCGCTCGGCCCCGGAATGACCGATAGGAGAACGAAAAATGGAACAGCTTTCCGAGCGTCTGCAGACGCCGATCTCGACCGCCGAACTGGAACGGCGCTGGGCCGCGGTGCGCGCCGCCATGGAACGCGACAAAATCGACGTGCTGCTGATGCAGAACAACAGCGACCAGATGGGCGGCTACGTCAAATATTTCAGCGACCTGCCCGCCACCAACGGCTACCCGCTCACCGTCGTTTTCCCACGCGACGACCTGATGACGCTGGTGAGCCAGGGTCCATTCGGCGGCGTCACCGATCTCAACGGCAAGAGCGACGGCACCCGCCGCGGCGTCAAACAATGGTTCACCACGCCGAGTTATTCGTCCTGCTACTACACGGCGACCTATGACCCGGAGCTCGCGGCCAAGGCGCTCGCGCCTTACGTCGGCGGCACCATCGGCCTGGTCGGCACCTACCAGATGTCGTTTGCGATGGTCGATTACATGCAGAAGGGTCGGTTCTCGAACACCAAGTTTGTCGACGCCTCGGATCTGGTCGATCGCATCAAGGTCATCAAAAGCGCCGAGGAACAGGAATTGGTGCGGCGCGCGGCGGCGATGCAGGACGGCGCCATGCGCGCGGCCTTTGCCGCCGTCGAGCCGGGCATGCGCGACCGCGACGTAGCCGCGATCGCGCAATGCTACAGCCAGCGCCACGGCAGCGAGCACGGCATCTATCTGTGCGCCTCGATGCCGCCCGGCAAGCCGGCGCAATTCGCCGCGCGTCACTATCAGAACCGCGTGATCCAGGAAGGCGACGCCCTAGCGCTGTTGGTCGAGGATGCCGGCCCCGGCGGCATGTATACCGAGCTCGGCCGCACCTGCGTCGTCGGCAAAGCGTCGCAAGAGATGAAGGACGAGTATGCATTCGCGCTCGAAGCGCGCAAATTCAATCTCGGACTGCTCAAGCCCGGCGCGCCGTGTAAGGACGTTTTCGCGGCCTACAACGAATTCATGCGCAAGAACGGCCGCCCGGAGGAAAAGCGCCTGCATTGCCACGGCCAGGGCTACGACCTCGTCGAGCGGCCGCTCATTCGCAGCGACGAACCGATGAAAATCGAAAAAGACATGAACATCGTCGTGCATCCGACCTATATCCGCGGCGGCATGCTGTCGTGGTTTTGCGACAACTACCTGATCGGACCGAATGGTCCGGGCGAACGGCTGCACCACTTTCCGGAAGCGATTACCGAATTGGGCTGACGCCGCGGTAGGGTTAATCGCGCCGCTTTTTGTCCGCTATTTGCGCGAAAAAATCCGCAATTGCGTCACCGTGTGGTCACGCCGGCTGTGCCCTATGCCCCGTTGAGTAGCGCGTTACGGAGCGGGTGATGTCAAGGATTCGCATTGTCGTTATCACGGCAATCGCCGTCGTGCTGTCGTTAGGCGGCGCACACGCGCAGACCGCAACAAGCGAGCCAGTCGGCAAGCCGTTGGCGCTGCTCGCGGGCCTGCGGCCGCCCCATGAGAGCAAAGCGACCGTCCACGCGAGAGAGGCGCACCGAGCAACCAAGAAGACAGCCGCCAAAAAGACGCACCCCGCACTCACAAGAAAAATCGCCGCCGAGCACACGGGAGCCGCCCACACAAGGCACGTAGCGGCCAAGAACCACAAGCACCGCGAGCGCAGTGTCGCCGTGGCGGCAGCAGCGCCGCCGGCACAAACGGCGCCGATCCCGAAGCCGGCCAACGACGGGCCGGTGGCGGACGCGATGCTGCCGGTTGACGCCGCAAGCACGCCGGTGCCGCAGACCGCGGCGACGGACGACTCTTCCCCGAATGCGCTTGCGGTCAACGGTGAGACGGTAAAGGTGAATTCGCCGGATCAAGTCAACTCGCTCGATCTCGCCGCATCGCAGGCAGCCACGCCTAGCGCACACGCCGATGCACAGCCGGCCTCGGAAACCGTGCTCGCGGCACCGGTACTTCGCGATACGAGTGCGGTCGGCAGCGCATCGTGGATCGCGCAAGTGCTGGCCGCCCTCGGCGGCGCGATCGCGGCGGGTGCGGTCGCCTGGTTTTTGATCGGCGGCGGGCCGGTGCGAACCTACGGCTAAGACCCTACGCTGCGCGCATTGCACCTTTCGCCTTCAGCGTATTGAACAGATCGTACGCTTCTTTCGGCTTCATATTCTTGTGCACGACTGCCGCGACCGCCGCGATCATCGCCTGCGGCGCTTCGGATTGGAAAATGTTGCGGCCCATATCGACGCCGGATGCGCCCTGCTGCACGGCGTTGTAGGCCATTGTCAGCGCATCGAGTTCGGGGAGCTTTTTGCCGCCGGCCATCACGATCGGCACCGGGCATGATGCGGTCACGGTCTCGAAGCCCTCGTCGACGTAATAGGTCTTGACGTATTGCGCGCCAAGCTCGGCGATGATGCGGCAGGCAAGCCGGAAATACTTTGCGTCGCGCACCATCTCTTTGCCGACGGCCGTAATGCCCATCACCGGTATTCCGGCGCGCAGTCCGGCATCGACGAGCTTCGTCATATTGTGCACCGAGCGCGTCTCGTGTTCGCCGCCGATAAAGACCTGGATGCCGACGCCGGCGGCGTTCAATCGCACCGCGTCGTCCATGTCCATGGCGATCTGCTCGTCGGAGAGTTCTTCGCGCAATATGCTGGGCCCCCCGCTCGCCCGTAGCACCATCGGCTTGCCGCATTCCGCCGGAATGAGCGAACGCAAGATCCCGCGCGTGCAGAACAACGCGTCACAGGACGGCAACAGCGGTACGATCGAGAGGTCGATGCGCTCGAGCCCGGTGGTCGGGCCCTGGAAGTAGCCGTGGTCGACGGCAAGCATCACGGTGCGGCCCGATCCGGGATCGAACACCCTCGCCATGCGGTTCTTCATGCCCCAGTCGAGCTGATGCGAGCCTTTTAGATAGAAGCCCGGCGTCTGCTGCGGGCGATCAAGCGAGTAACGTTCGCCTTCTTTATCGGCTTCCGGCATGGCTGTCGTTTTCCGGTGTCAATGTTGGGGGGCGGGGGCAGGCTGCGGCGGCTGGTAGTACGGGTTGATGGCGCAAAAGCCGCGGCTGCCCTGGGTGACGGCCGGCTCGCAATCGGGGACCGAGTCATATTCGCAGTCCCAATTGAGGCTATCGCCGCCGTCATTGGTGACGGCGCACCACTTTTCGTCGCCATAACTGGCGGCATGGCTCGGCGATGGCGCCGAGAAACAGCGCTGCCGCTAGGCCAGCCGCGACAAAAATCATTCTACGAAGGGTGATTTGCACCGTGGCAGTTTAGGCCCGCAGGTACCAAAAGCAAAGTGAGCGGTGAAGCGGCGCGTTATCCCGGCCGGCTGCAAAGTCTCACTGCGTAATCGTCAGGCCGCTGCTGTCTTGGTGCCTTTGCCTCTTCGGAATTATCCCCCAGAGGCACGTATTGGCAAAGAGGAACAAATCGGAACTGTTACCAAGTCTTTTCTTAACTTAGCCAAGTAGCCGATTTAGCTAGGTTCCAACACTTGGAGCCTTAACCATGTCCACCTTGCGAAAAATGGCTGAAGCCAAGAAGGCGCGCATTATGGCGGAAGCCGAGCGGGAAGCCGCCCAGGTTGACCGCGACATGGAACAGCTTGAGCAGCTGGCCGCGAAATACGGCTTGTCTGTCACCGAGCCAGCACCGGAAACGATGCAGGCGGCCGAACCCCCGCCGGAGGCCGTACCGAAGGCGTCCGCACTGGCTTGCTTCGACGGCGGTTCCCGCCACGCGCAACTAACGGCGCGACCGCTGATGCTATCTTGGAGGAAGCGCTGAAGGACGTTGCTGACGCCAGCGTTACGAAACGCGCGCGTGTCGCTGCGGTCGCCTATATCCGAGCCAAAAAACGGCCCGTTCCACTTGCCGAACTGGACGAGGTTCTTGTGGCAAAGGAATCCGGTTTAGTCGGAAATGCCGCGAAATACGTTGAGTGCCGTTCCGGCAGAGCCCCGCTCTACAGTCCCTAGGCCGAGAGCGGGGATGGTGGCTTCCTGAGCTTGGCGATCCGCCTAATGGGCTAGAAATACTGCGGAGAATCTAAAAAATTCGGGCCGAGGTTTCCCCCTGACCCGTAATCGTTTCGGTGGTTGGTGACCACTAACCTAGGCTCTTGTGCAGCAAGAGCCGCAGACTTGGAGGTGTTCAATGCGGTTCGACGACCGCATGTTACATAGTTAGCGATGGCCGGGCCCAAAAGGAGTAACCGCCCCAATGGTTCCGGTCACCGCGTCTCGCCTAGCATATTGGATGAACTCCGTCTCGAATTCGCGACATGCTGACGCTTGCCAAAGCCTTAAAGACTGATCGATTACGCGAGTTTATCGCGCAAGAAGAGGCTCGCGGTATTGGCCCCGTCGAGCGTGAAGAACTAGACGCCACCATTAAACGACTAGCCACTACACCGCCGAAATTATCAAGATCGAACATCGCGTTCGTCATCTGGCGGTGGTTCGACCGAAAAGTAAATTCACCGAGATAACGGTCCATATATTTTTCGCTGACGTGGATGTGCGTCGAGCGAATCGAGTTCTTGAACAGCTGCCAAAAACTTTCGACGGAATTGGTGTGGTGCTATTCGTCGCGGCGGTAGTTGTACTTGCGCCACTGCTCTTTGGAGTGGTTCACCGCCTTGTGGTCGTAGCCAGCGCCCTTGAGTAAATCATAGATCGACGACTTCGTCGGTCGAGACCGCCGCGCCAGCCTTGATGTTCTTGTAGACGAGCGGGCGAACAGTTTCCATGCGGAGGTTCGGCACAGCCTTGCGCGACGGTGCGGCCACCACGTTCGACAATGCCGAACACGATCGTTTTGTTTTGCCAGCGTCCGGGCCGACCCGGGCTTGTAGCCTCCGACATAGGCCTCGTCAATTTCGACGTGGCCTTGCATTTCGACGAAGCCATCCGCCTTCGCCATGAGGTTGCGGATTTGCTGGCCCATGCGCCAAGCGGTCTTGTAGGTCACGCCAAGCGTCCGCTGAAGCTCTTTGCCGCTCACGCCGTGGCGCGTCGTGACGAAGAGATAGATCGCATAGAACCAAACTTGGAGCGGCGTGCGGGTGTCCTGAAAGACGGTCCCGGCCGTCGGGTAAACGTGATGCGCCGCAGGACGAGCAAGAGAACGCGCGGCGGTTCGTAAGCTTGTGGAACGTTCCCTCTACGCCGCAGGCATGCGCAGATATGCCGGAGGCCGTACCGGGCCTCCATGATGTGGGTCAGGCAGGCATCCTCGTCGGGGAAGCGGGCGAAAAACTCGCCTACCGTGAGCCGCCCAAGCTTTTGAATTTGCGTATCTTTTGACAT
This sequence comes from uncultured Alphaproteobacteria bacterium, assembly GCA_963775515.1. GTDB lineage: Bacteria > Pseudomonadota > Alphaproteobacteria > Rhizobiales > Xanthobacteraceae > BOG-931. Next base: position 194,047 of record CAVZIQ010000006.1, read on the forward strand.
GGCGTCATGTCTCCAATGACGCCATATATAGAACAACGGATTACGTGTGTCAAGGGGATAATCCCGTTGCCTCTTGGCAATGTTCCTTTTTGTTCTAAGATGCAATCTGAGAACATACATCGAATATCTACACCCTTATCCCCGGCCAAGCTGCCAAGAAAAGGGTGTCGAAAGGCCGGCTAAATGACAGCGCCCGCTGCTCTTTTCGATGCTTTTGCGAGCCCTTTATCCGGACCGCGAAGCCGCGCCGCCGTGATGCATGAATTGCGTCGCCTTCTTCCCGCAACCGAAAGTTCGCGCCAAGGCGGTTTGTACAAAATCCTGCCCTTCGGCGTTGCCGCGGTCGATAGCTACTTGCCGGAAGGCGGCTTGACCTGCGGCGCGCTGCACGAGGTCGTACCCGAGACGGAAAGCGAACTGCCGGCCGCCTTCGGCTTCGTCGTGGCGTTCCTTGCCCGCCTTTCTCTTCCTCCCCCGCTCATCTTTGTCCTGCCGGCCTATGGACGGCGCGAGCATGGCCGTCTTTCCGGACACGGCCTCAACGCTCTCGGTCTCGATCCGGCACGCCTGACTCTCATCGAGACGGCGCACCGCAAAGAAACACTGTGGGCGATTGCCGAGGCGTTGCGTTCGGCAGCGCCGCAAGCGGTCGTCGGGATGATCGACAAGCTCGATCTGAAGACCAGCCAAAAACTGCATCTCGCCGCCAGCGATGCGGGCCTGCCGCTGTTGCTGTTACGGCCGGCGCAAACGCTGGAAGCAAGCGCTGCGGCAACGCGCTGGCGCGTCGGCACGGCGGAAGCCGCGCGCGACCGTTTCGGCATGTACGCGCGCCCACGATGGCATCTGCAACTTGAGCGCTGTCGCAACGGACGGCCGGGCGAATGGGTAGTGGAGTACGATCATGTCGCGCATCGTTTCAGTCTGGCTGCCGCGCTGGCCGATTCAGCGCTTTCTCGCGGCGCAAGCGATCGGTCTTCCAAACAAGCTTGCAGACAAGCCGGTCGAGCCTGACCGGCCATTCGTCCTTGCCATTGCCGGCGCAGGCGGCCCCCGCATCGCCGCTTTGAACGAGGCGGCGGAAACGGCGGGGCTTGCGATCGGCGAGCCCATGGCCGATGCGCGGGCGAAAGCGGGTTTTTTACGAGTGCGCGCGGTGGATGCCGCTGCCGACGATGCCGCACTGCGCCGCCTCGCTTTATGGGCGACGCGCTACACGCCGACCGCTTCACCGTGGGGCGAGGACAACGGCGCCGACGGCTTTTTCCTCGACATCGAAGGCGCCGCGCATCTGTTCGGCGGCGAGGCAAGCCTCATCGCCGATCTTGCCGAAAAACTCGACCGTTTCGGGCTCTCGGCACGACTTGCGGTGGCCGATACGCCGGGGGCCGCCTGGGCGGTCTCGCGCTTTCATAGATCGCCTTTGGTTGTTTTGCCCTCAGGCCGGGAAGCCGCGGCGCTCGCGGACCTTCCCATCGCAGCCTTGCGGTTGTCAGGCGAAACGCGCAACGCGCTCCGCCGGCTCGGTTTCAAAACTGTCGGCGCGCTGATCGACCAACCGCGCGCGCCGTTCGCCGCGCGTTTTGCCGCCGAGCTGCTTCGCCGCCTCGACCAAGCGCTCGGCCGCGTCGACGAGCCGCTCGTGCCTATCGTCGCACCGCCGGTCTATCACAGCCTGCATTATTTGCTTGAGCCGATCGTCACGGCGGAGGCGATCGTCGCCCGGGCGAGCCGGCTGATGGCGAATCTCGTCCATGTACTGGTGCGTGACGATGTCGGCGCGCGCGCGGTGCGGCTTTGCCTCTATCGCGTCGACGGCGCGGTCGAGACCGTCGCTATCGGACTTACCGCGCCAACGCGCAGCGTAGCCCATGTGGCGCGCCTCATCGATCTTAAGCTTGAAGCGCTTTCGGCAATGGAGGAGGCCGGTTTCGGCTTCGAGGCCATCGGGCTTGCCGTCACGCGCGCCGAACCCATGCCGGCGCGGCAAATCGAACTCACCCCCTCCCATCCCTCCCCCGCAAGCGGGGGAGGGTCAGGGTGGGAGGATGGCGATCGCGCCGAGCGTTGCGCTGCCTTGATCGATGCGCTGCGCCAGCGTCTCGGCCCGGCGAGCGTGCGGCGCTTCGCACCCGTCGCCAGTCATCTTCCCGAGCGCGCCGAAGTCCTGCCGCCTGTCGACGGAGAAGTTTCTGCTTGGCCCCCGCCGCAGCAAGAGCGCCCGCTCCTGCTCTTGCCACGCGCCGAGCCGACCGAAGTGACCGCGCTTGTTCCCGACGGTCCGCCGCGGCGGTTTTGCTGGCGCGGCGTGACCTACGACGTCGCCGGTTCGCAAGGTCCGGAACGCATCGGCGCCGAATGGTGGCGCCATCGCACCGCTGAACCGGCGCGCGATTATTACCTCGTCGAGGACGGCGGTGGCCGCCGCTTCTGGCTCTACCGCGAAGGACTTTATGGGCGCGAAACGGCGTCGGCGCGCTGGTTCGTACAAGGCCTGTTTGCATGAGCTTGTTCGAGTGAAAAAAGATGAGTTCCTATGCCGAACTGGCTGTGACGACTAACTTTTCCTTCTTGCGCGGCGCTTCGCATCCGCAGGAAATGGTCGCCCGCGCCGACGAACTTGGCCTCACCGCCATCGGCATCGCCGACCGTAACTCTTTTGCCGGTGTGGTGCGCGCTTACGACGAAGCGCGGAAGAGAAACATCAAGTTTCTCGTTGGCACGCGCCTGGTCACAGCCGACGGGTTCGAAGTGCTTGCCTATCCGACCGATCGAGCGGCCTATGGCCGGCTCTGCCGCCTGATCACCGCGGGAAATCTCAAAGCAAAGAAAGGCGAATGCGAGCTCGACTTCGAGCAAATTCTCGGCGCCGGCGAAGGGCAGATGCTGATCGCACTGCCACCGCTGATGCTGTTTTCCGACCGTCATCCTGAGGTGCGCGCCACAGGCGCGCCTCGAAGGATGCGCGGCCCGGGCCGTCGCCCTTCGAGGCTCGCTTCGCTCGCACCTCAGGGTGACGGCTCAATCTTCACCGAACGCCTCGCCGCTCTGGCTCGTGCAGCCCCCGGTCGCACCTTCCTCGCCGGCGCACATCATCATCGCGGCGACGAGCCGCGCCGGCTCGGTCTATTGGCCGAACTCGGCGAACGCCTCGGCGCTCCGCTCGTCGCCGTCAACGATGTTTTCTACCACGCGCCGGAACGCCGGCCGCTCGCCGACGTGCTCACCTGCGTCCGCGAAAAATGCACACTTGCCGAAGCGGGCTTGCGGCTTGCCGTCAATGCCGAGCGGCATCTCAAATCGCCTGCGGAAATGGCGCGGCTGCTGCAGAACTTTCCCGATGCCGTCGCCCGCACCGTCGAGATCGCGCAAGCCTGCCGCTTTTGCCTCGGCGAACTCAAATACGAATATCCAGACGAGCCGGTGCCGGAAGGCAAGACCGCGCAAGGCCATCTCGAAGATCTCACCTGGGCTGGCGCGCGCGAGCGCTATCCGAAAACCAAATATCCGCAAGGGATCCCCGCCGACGTGAAGAAGCGGCTCGAGGACGAACTGAAACTCATCGCCAAGCTCGACTATGCGCGCTATTTCCTCACCGTCCACGACGTCGTCGCTTTTGCCCGCCGGCAAGAGCAAGAAATCCTCTGCCAGGGCCGCGGCTCGGCGGCCAACAGCGCGGTGTGCTTTTGCCTCGGCATCACCTCGGTGAATCCGGACAAAAGCAATCTTCTGTTCGCCCGTTTCATTTCCGAAAACCGCGGCGAGCCGCCCGACATCGACGTCGATTTCGAACACGAGCGGCGCGAGGAAGTTATCCAATACATTTACCGGCGCTACGGCCGCCATCGCGCGGCGATTTGCGCAATCGTCGTGCATTACCGCTCGCGCCGCGCCATCCGCGAAGTCGGCAAGGTTTTGGGATTGACCGAGGACGTCACCGCGGCCCTGGCCAAAACGGTGTGGGGTTATGGCGATGGCCTGCCGGACGATCATATCCGCCAGGCCGGCCTCGATCCGGCAAATCCGGCGATCCGGCAGGCGGTTGAACTTACCGACGAACTGATTGGGTTTCCGCGCCACCTCTCGCAGCATGTCGGCGGCTTCGTGCTCACGCGCGCGCCGCTCGACGAGACGGTGCCGATCGGCAATGCCGCGATGGAGGATCGCACCTTCATCGAGTGGGACAAGAACGACATCGACACGCTCGGCCTGATGAAGGTCGATGTACTTGCGCTCGGCATGTTGAGCTGCCTGCGCCGCGGGCTCGATCTGTTGCAGCAACATTACGGCGCGAATTTTTCGCTTGCCACGCTGCCGCAGGACGACGCGGCGGTCTACGACATGCTGTCGCGCGCCGATTCAGTTGGCGTGTTCCAGGTCGAGAGTCGCGCGCAGATGTCGATGCTGCCGCGATTGAAGCCGCAATGCTTCTACGATCTCGTCATCGAAGTCGCGATCGTGCGACCGGGACCGATCCAGGGCGACATGGTGCATCCTTACTTGCGCCGGCGCGACGGCATCGAAAAGGAGAATTACCCCTCCCCTGCCCCGGCGCATGGACCGAAGAACGAATTGGAGGAGGTCCTCAAACGGACGCTCGGCGTGCCGCTGTTTCAGGAACAGGCGATGCAGATCGCGATTACGGCCGCGAAATTCACGCCCGACGAAGCCGACGGGCTGCGCCGCGCCATGGCCACGTTCCGTCACACCGGAAATGTCCATCTGTTCCGCGACAAGTTCATCAATGGCATGGCCGGACGCGGCTATGACCGCGAATTTGCCGAACATTGTTTCGGTCAGATCGAAGGCTTTGGCGAATACGGCTTCCCTGAAAGCCACGCGGCGAGCTTTGCGCTCCTGGTTTACGCCTCGGCATGGATCAAATGCCGTTATCCGGACGTTTTCTGCGCCGCCATCCTCAACAGCCAGCCGATGGGTTTTTATCAGCCGGCGCAGCTCGTGCGCGACGCGCGGGCGCATGGCATCGAAATCCGCGAAGTCGACGCCAATTTCAGCGCCTGGGATTGCACGCTCGAACCAGGGGCGGACGGCAAGCATGCGGTGCGTCTCGGCTTCCGCCTCATTGCCGGGTTGGCAAAAGAAGAACTGACCAAGCTCATTGCCGCGCGCGGTAACGGTTTTTCCTCGATCGAGCGGCTCGCGGCGATCGCCGGCGTTTCGCGCTTCACCACCGAGCGGCTCGCCGAGGCCGATGCATTCCGTTCGTTAGGCCTCGACCGCCGCGCCGCATTATGGGCGGCACGGCGGCTCGACATGATCGGCATTCTCCCCGGCCGCGGCGGTGCGCCCGGCGTGGACGCGACGCTGCCGCTGTTGGCTCCGCATTTGAACGACGAACTTTTCCCGGAAGCGCCGGTCGCGCTCCCCACCATGCCGCTCTGCGAGCATGTCGTGGAAGATTACATCGCGATGGGGCTATCGCTGAAAGCGCATCCGGTGCGCTTCTTCCGCGATCGGCTAAGCGCCCTCGGCGCCATTCGCAACGCCGAACTGCGCGGCAAAGGCTTGCCGCAGGACGCAACCGTCACCGTCGCCGGCCTCGTTCTGGTGCGTCAGCGGCCGGGCACTTCGAAGGGCGTCGTGTTCATGACGCTCGAAGACGAGACCGACATCGCCAACATCATCGTCTGGCCGAAAGTTTTCGATAAAAACCGCCGCACGGTGATGACGACGCGTTTCCTCGCCGTGCGCGGACGGCTGCAACGCGCCGGCCTCGTCATCCATGTGATCGCGGCAAGTTTCGTCGATCTTTCCGGCGAATTACCGTGGCTGCGCGAGGGTGATCTCTTTTCACCGAAATTTTCCGGCGGCCCGCTGCCGGAGCCCGACGCACTGCCGCTCAAGAGCCGCGACTTTCATTGATCGACCAAGCTAACCGGATGGAGTCCGCCATGTGTGGCCGCGCCAAACTGCCCGACGATGTCTCCGAAATAAAACTCGACCTGAAAATCGACGTCGACGAACTCGGCGATTACCGGCCGCGCTGGAATGCGGCGCCGACGTCGAAACTTCCCGTCGTCGTCTCGAACAGCGGCGAACGGACTCTCACTTTGATGCGCTGGGGACTCATCCCGTCATGGGCAAAGGACCTCAAGGTCGGCTATTCGACCTTCAACGCCCGCGCCGAGGGTGTGGATAACCGCCCCGCCTTCCGTGCCGCCTGGCGGGCGGGCCAGCGCTGCCTTGTCATCGCCGATGGCTATTACGAGTGGCGCCAGACCGATAAACAACCCTTCGCTGTAGGCCTAAGCAATCGCGGGCCGATGACCCTTGCCGGCTTGTGGGATGCTTGGCGGGCACCCGACGGAACAACACTCAAATCCTTCACCATCATCACAACCACGGCCAACGAACTTCTTCAGCCATTACATGAGCGTATGCCTGTTCTGCTGGCGCCCGACCGCTGGCCGCAATGGCTCGGCGAAATCGCGGTAAACGACACCGAGCTAAAGGCCATGCTCAAACCTTATCCCGGCGGCAGCATGGCGTTCTGGCCGGTCGACCGGCGCGTCGGCAATGTGCGCAATGACAGTCCCGATCTGTTCGCGCCGACGGGCCAGCGGGCCTAGCTTACAAAGGACGGGAATATTGCCTCAATAAAACGGCCATAGATCACAGTTGCGCTGGAAGGCGGTGCCCTATATCGTTCAGAGCCTGCCAAATGCAGGACTCTCCTGGCGCGACTTTCGCGGCAAAGGGGGGTAAGGGGAACCCCGCGACACCGCGTCACTACGGAACATCGCGGCATTTAGAGTAGTTGCTCGTATCCAGGAAGATCGGGGCGAGCGTGTAACGGCCCCGCAGACGGCCGGGAGGAAATATTGCGGCCTTCCACCAGCCCTCTCCGCGAGCTGATGGGCAAGCGTGACTTCTACGCTGGCGAACTCATGCTTTTGCTCGGCCTGGGCATCGCGCTAAAAGGCGCGACCTACCGGCCGGGGACGCTTATGCATATGGGGCCGGGCTTCTTCCCGACGGCACTCGGCGTAATCCTAGTTATCCTCGGCATCGCTATCACCGCCGCGTCGTACGTGCAGCCGGCGGAGGGCGGCGAACACGGCGAGAGCATCCTGCCCGAACATCCGCAATGGTGGGGCTGGTTCTGCATCCTGATGAGCCCAGTGCTGTTTATCTTCTTCGGGAGTCACTTCGGCATGGCGCCCGGCACTTTCGCCTGCGTCTGTATTGCCGCGCTCGGCGATAAGCAGGCGACCTGGAAAAGCACGATCATCTTGGCAACTGTCGTGACCGTTTTCGGCGTCAGCCTGTTCTCCTACTTTCTGCAGGTTCCGATGCCGATTTTCAGCTGGTGGGGTAGCCAGTGATAGGACAATCGATCACCGATCTGATGTACGGCTTCGGCGTCGCGCTCGAGCCGCACAATCTGATGTTCTGCTTCCTCGGTGTGATAGTCGGCAACATGGTCGGCGTACTGCCGGGCATGGGTCCGCTCGCCACCATTTCGATTCTACTGCCGCTGACCTTCGGCATGAAGCCGGTCGCCGCCATCCTGATGCTGGGCGGCGTCATGTACGGCGCGCAATACGGCGGCGCGATCTGCTCGATCCTGCTCAATCTGCCGTGTCACCCGCCGCATGCCGTCACCTGTCTCGACGGTTACCCGATGACCAAGCAAGGCCGCGGCGGCGTTGCGCTCGGGCTGACGGTTTTCGCCTCCTTCGTCGGTGCCTCGTGGGGCATCACCGAGATGATCTTCCTGTCGCCGCTGTTGGTGAGAGCGGCCTTGCAATTCGGTCCAGCGGAGGTCTGTTCGTTGATGTTGCTTGGGCTTCTTGCTGGCTCGACATTGGCGCGCGGCTCGCCGATCAAAGGCGTATCGATGACGGTATTGGGCCTGTTCCTCGGCTCGATCGGCACCGACCTCGAAACCGGTTCGGAGCGTTACACCTTCGGTATGACCGAGCTCGACGACGGCATTGAGCTGATCGCGCTGGCGCTCGGCCTGTTCGGCATCGCCGAGTTCATGAGCAGCATCAATCAAGTCGCGCCGATGACCGGCAAGTACACCAATGTCCGCCTCAAAGACATGCGGCCGACCAAGGCCGAGTTTAAGCGGGCAATTTTCCCGATGTTCCGCGGCACCATCATCGGCAGCCTATGCGCACTCATTCCCGGCACCGGGCCGACCATCGCGTCTTTCGTCGCCTATGCGACGGAAAAGAAGATTTCGAAAACGCCGGAAAAATTCGGCACCGGTATGATCGAAGGCGTCGTGTGCCCGGAAGCCGCGACGCACTCCTCGGTGCAGGGCGATTTCATCCCGACCATGAGTCTCGGCATTCCCGGCGACGCGGTGATGGCGCTCCTGCTCGGCGCGCTAATGATTCAAGGTATCGTGCCCGGCCCGCAGCTTATCTCGCAGCACGCCGACATTTTCTGGGGACTGGTCGCCAGCTTCTGGATCGGCAATATCCTGCTCGTGCTGCTGAACGTGCCGTTGATCGGCATCTGGGTGAAGATGCTGGCGATCCCGTATCGCTTCCTTTACCCGAGCGCTTTGTTCTTCGTCTGCATCGGAGTCTACGCCGCCAACAACGACTTCTTCCAGGTCGGCGAAGTCGTCGTCATCGGCACGTTCGGTTACATCCTGTTGCGGCTCGGCTTCCACCCGGCGCCGATCCTGCTCGGCTTTGTGCTCGGCCCGCGCTTCGAGGAGAATTTCCGCCGGGCGCTGTTGATTTCGCGCGGCGACCTCGGTGTCTTCGTCGAGCGCCCGATCAGTGCCGTCTTCGTCGGTATGTGCGTGATCCTAATCGGCTCGCAGGTCTACTTCCGGCTGAAGGGGTCGAAACCGCCGATCGAGCCGTCGCTGCAACCGCATGACGGCAGCGCCGCGCCGATTACGGCCGAGATGCGCACTCCCGCCGAATAATCGACCACCGAGAGCGTCACGCCTCACTCTGGCGCAGACCACGCCCGAGTACGCGCGCCAGCCGATTGGAAAAGAGCCGCGCATCGGCCGGGCGATCGCCGTCGAGCAGCCGCGCCTCGTCGAACAACAGATGCGCCGCATCTTCCTTAAAAATCCGATCGCTGTCGCCGAGCGCGGCGAGCGCGACGACGAGCTCGTGCTGCGGATTGACTTCGAGAATCGGTTTCGACGCCGACGGTAGCCGGCCGGCGCCGGCGAGAATCCGCTCCAATGCGCGGTCCGGCCCGGCATCGGGCGCGACCAGGCAGACCGCGCTATCGGTGAGCCGGTCCGATGCCCGCACCTCCGCGACGGCGTCGCCGAGCGCCGTTCGCACGAAAGCAAGAAAATTCCTGACCAATTCTGTAACCTCCGGCGCCGCTGCCTGCGCCGAGTCCAGCGGCGGAATGAGCGCCAAATCCGCCGCGCCTTGCGTCACCGTCTTGAACGGTTTGCCGTCGAATCCAGTGCCTGGCGTGACCCAGAACGCGTCAACCGGATCAGGCAACAGCAGCACCTCGACGCCGCGGGCGCGGAAGCCTTCGAGATGTGGTGACGACTTCAGGCGCGCGATGTCGTCGCCGGCGAGGTAGTAGATCGCGGTCTGGTTGGGTCGCAGCGCCGCGACATAGTCGTTGAGGCCGCGCCACTCGTCGGGTGACGCCGTGGACTTGAAGCGGGCGAGTTTCAAAAGCGCGTCGCGGCGCTCGAAATCCTCGTAGATGCCTTCCTTCATTACCGCACCGAACGTGTCCCATATTTTTGTGAAAGTCTGGGGCTCCTTTTCGGCAAGCCGCTCAAATTCGGCGAGCACGCGGCTCGTTACGCCCTTCCTGATCGCGGCGAGGAGCGGACTCTCCTGGATCTTCTCGCGTGACACGTTGAGCGGCAGGTCGGCAGAATCGACCAGGCCGCGCACGAAGCGCAGATAGCGCGGCAGGATTTCCGCATCGTCGGCGATGAAGACACGCTTCACGTATAGCTTGATACGCCCGGTGCGGTCGGGGTCGAAAAGGTCGAACGGTCGCGAACCGGGCACGAACAGGAGCGCCGTATAGTCCTGCCGGCCCTCGGCGCGAAAATGGACAGTGAGCGCCGGCTCGTCGAATGCCACCGCGATGCTGCGATAAAAATCGGTGTAGTCCGCCGCGCTGATTTCCGATTTGGGCTTGGCCCATAAAGCGGCGCCGTCAGTGATCTCGGCCGCGGCTGCGCCGGGCTTCTCCACGATCGCAATCGGCACCGGAACGTGGCCCGATTGCGCCTTGATCAACGGCTCAACGGTCGCGCGTGCGGCGTAATTCTTGGCATCCTCCATAAGATGCAGGACGACGCGTGTGCCGCGGCGTGGCGCCTCTGCGCTGGCGGCCATGGGCGACATATCGAACGAGCCTTTGCCGTCGGACGACCACTGCCAGGCCGTCTCTGCTCCGGCGCGGCGGGATATAACCTCAACCCGCTCCGCCACCATGAATGCCGAATAAAAGCCGACGCCGAACCGGCCGATGAGCGAATTGCCCTCACCTCCCCCTTCGCCGGGTTTTGCCGCTTCGATGCGATCGAGAAACGCTTTGGTGCCCGAACGCGCAATCGTGCCGAGCGCCTCGATCATCTCGTCGCGGCTCATGCCGATGCCGTTGTCCTCGACGGCCAGCCGTTTGCCTTCGGCATCGAGCGCGACGGTGATGCGCGGCTTGGCATCATCGCCAAGCAGCACGGGATTGGCGATGGCCTCGTAGCGCAGCCGCTCGCAGGCATCCGCGGCATTCGCGATCAATTCGCGCAAGAACACCGATTTGTCGGAATAGACCGAGTGCACCATCAGGTGCAGGAGTTTCGCGACGTCCGCCTCGAACGGCCGGCTTTCGGATATGCTTTCCGCCTTGTTGTCTTCGGTTACCGACACTGCGATCTCCCCCGAGGCAATAATTTGTTCATTTCGAGATAAGGGAAACCGCAGCCGATTCAAGTCCAAGAGAAGGCACTCAAACCGGCACACGCACCGTCGCCCGCAACCCCCCGAGCGGCGATTCGCCGAGCGTGATGTCGCCACCATGCGAGCGCGCGATGTCGCGCGCTATCGCAAGGCCTAAACCGGTGCCGCCCTCGTCCTGGTTGCGCGCATCGTCGAGCCGCAGGAACGGCTTGAACACATCTTCGCGCATCTGCACCGGTATACCAGGCCCATCGTCGTCGACCGTAACGGTGAGCCAACGGTGGTCACGGTGGCCGGTAATCGCGACGGTCGAGGCGAATCGCGAGGCATTGGTGACGAGATTGGCGAGGCAGCGCTTGAACGCCGCGGGCCGCACCGTGACTTCCGGCTGGCCGTAGAAGGTCACGCTGGCGCGATGGCCGTGGCGCTCGGTGTCGAGCTTGAGCTCGTCGAGCAAGGCGGCAATGTCGGTCGGCGCCGACTGCTCGCCTGTATCGCCACGTGCAAAGGCAAGGTAGGCCTCAAGCATCGCCGCCATCTCGTCGATGTCCTTTTTGATAGCCTCGATTTCTGGCCCTTCGCCGAGCAATGCCAGTTCGAGCTTGAAGCGGGTCAGGATGGTGCGCAGATCGTGCGAGACGCCGGCGAGCATCGTGGTGCGCTGCTCGATGGCGCGTTCGACGCGCCCCTTCATTTCCAGGAAGGCCGCCGCGGCGCGGCGCACCTCGCGCGCACCGCGCGGACGGAAATTTTGCGCCTCGCGGCCCTTACCGAACGCTTCGGCGGCATCGGCCAGCCGCACGATCGGCTTGATCTGATTGCGCAGGAAAGCAATAGCGATGGCCAGCACGACGAGCGACGTCGCGACCATCCAAACCAAGAAAATCCACGAATTCGGATCGTAAACGTCGGCGCGCCGCGCAAATACCCGCATGATGTTAGAGTCGGGAAGCTGGATACGGATTTCCACGATCGAGGAGCGGCCGACCGTATCGATCCAGAACGGCAGGCCGATCTGTTTGCGGATATCGTCGGACAGCGCCGCGTCGAGCTGATTGAAAAACGGCTTCGGCCCGGGCGGCGGCAATTGGCCGCCCGGGATGAAATCGACCACCAGGCCAAGCCGATCCTGAGCGATGCGGCGGAGCTGCGCGTGGTCGGCATCCTGCGGGAAGGTCTTATAAACGTCGATCAGCGTGGCGATTTCCTGCGTCACCGCCGACGAAAGGTAATTCGTCACCAGATCCCAGTGCCGCTCCAGGAACAACAACGCGACCACCGATTGCAGCACCACCATCGGCACGATGATGATCAGCAGCGAACGGGCATAAAGCCCTTTCGGCATCACCGACTTCAGCCAGCGCCCGAGGCGGTCCCAAGGTTGCGTGATCGGCCGCACCACAGTGGCGCCGGCGCTCGCCACGGCATTCGCCGCGGCAACCAATTGGCCGGCGGCGTTGCGCAAGCGCCCGATGCCCGCGTCCAGACTAGTCATGGTCGATAGTGGTCATGCTGCCGCTCAATTCGCCGCCACCAGCCGGTAGCCCACGCCGCGCACGGTCTGAACGATCAGCGGATTACTTGGATCGCGCTCGATCTTGCGGCGCAGCCGATTGACTTGCACGTCAACGGTGCGTTCACCGACGGCTTCGCCGTTGCCGGCGAGCGCCTGGCGCGGCACGGTCTCGCCGGCGCTCGTCGTCAGCACGCGCAGCATTTCGCGCTCCCGATCGGTGAGCCGGATCACCTCTTCGCCGCGGCGCAACTCCCCGCGCGCGAGATGGAACACGAACTGACCGAAGCGCACCGATTCCGCAGGCTGCGCACGTGGCGGCCGCGCGCGCTTAAGGATATTGGCGACCCGCAGCGAAAGTTCGCGCGGCTCGAAAGGCTTTGCCAGATAATCGTCGGCGCCGATCTCCAGCCCCATGATCCGGCTTTCCTTCTCATCGCGCGCGGTGAGCATCAATATCGGCACGGCCGATTGGGCGCGAATGCTGCGCGCGAAATCGAAGCCGTTTTCGCCCGGCATCATGACGTCGAGGACGAGGAGGTCGAACTTCAAGCCGGCAAGCTTGGCGCGCGCGTCAAGCGCGGTGTCCGCGGTCGAGACGCGGTAACCTTCGCCGAGCAAAAAGCGCGATAGTAACGCGCGAATGCGGCGATCGTCGTCCACGACGAGAAGATGCGGCGCATCGTCAGCCGGATTTCGCGTTGGACTTTGAACCGCGGTCGGGACCGGATCCGCCGCCCGGTCCTGGCTGTTGGCGGTCATGGGGCGTCGTCTCCCGTCCGCGCGCGCGTTTGGTCGGCAAGGGAATTGGCAAAGGAATCGGATTTTGCGATCAAGCGCAGCACGTGATCGCGGTCCTTAACGTCGATCATGCCGGCGAGGAAGCGCCGCGCCGCTTCGCGCGCGCCGGGGCCGAGTTCGGAGAGCACGCGGGCGATGCGGGCGGTCTGCAATCCGGCGAGCTTCATCGCCAGCGTCTCACCCGCCTGGCTCACATAGAGAAGTCGCTGCCGACGGTCACTGGCACCCTCTTTCTGCACGACGTAGCCTTCGTCGATCAGTTGTTTAAGAACGCGTCCGAGCGACTGCTTGGTGATCTTCAAAACGTCGAGCAGGTCGGCAACCTTCATGCCGGGATTGCGGTTGACGAAATGCAATACGCGATGGTGCGCGCGGCCGAAGCCGAGCTTTGCCAAGACCTCGTCGGGATCGCCGACGAAATCGCGATAGGCAAAGAACAACAGTTCGATGAGATCGAAATAGGGCTCGCCGGAAGCCGGCGCCGTCTCGACCGCAGGCACGGCGCGGGGCTTACTCGCGGTAGTGATGCTGATGTCCGCCATTTAGGTCAGGTATGTTGACATATTTTGGCTTGGTTGTTAAGGTGCGCGTGGAATAAGTTTCGTGACTTTGGACGGTGTCTGGCCGCTCAGGACGTTGCGCAGGGCGCCGTAGCGCGCTCTCATGACGCGTCTCTTGGAGCTACGGAGACCATAGCGGGTCTCGAGTTCCGGTGCAAAACCCAAGCGGCCAAATTTACGGCACGACCTGGGCCAATAACGCGAGGGAGGCCAACGGAGGTAAATACCATGGCAGTACCCTTCGACCAACGTTCCGACGTGATCTGGCTTGACGGCAAGCTTATTCCCACCGTCGACTGCAAGATCAGTGTGCTCACCCACGGCCTGCATTACGCGAGCGCCGTGTTCGAGGGCGAGCGCGCCTATGGCGGTAAAATCTTCGAGGGCACCGCCCATTCGGAACGGCTGAAAAACTCGGCGAAAATTCTCGACTTCGAGATTCCCTACAGCGTCGCCGAAATCGACGCCGCCAAGCAGCTTGTACTCGACAAGAACAATCAGAAGGACGCCTACGTCCGACCGATCGCTTGGCGCGGCTCCGAGGCGCTCGGCGTTTCGGCGCAAGCCAACAAAATCCACCTCGCCATCGCCACCTGGGAATGGCCTAGCTATTTCGATCCGGCGCAGCGGCTAAAGGGCATTCGGCTCGATCTCGCCGAATACCGCAGGCCGGATCCGAAGACGGCGCCGTGCCTCGCCAAGGCGGCAGGCCTGTACATGATCTGCACCATCTCCAAACATCGCGCCGAACAGCGGGGCTATGCCGACGCCATGATGCTCGACTGGCAGGGCCGCGTCGCCGAATGCACCGGCGCCAATATCTTCTTCGTCAAGGAAGGCAAGATCCACACCCCGATCGCCGATTGCTTCCTCGCCGGCATCACCCGCTCGACCGTGATCGGGCTTGCCCGCCGCAACAATATCGAGGTGATCGAGCGGCGCATCATGCCCGAGGAGATGTCAGGCTTTTCCGAATGCTTCATCACCGGCACCGCCGCCGAGGTTACCGCGGTGTCCGAGATCGCGCAGTGGACCTTCACGCCCGCGCGCATCACCGCGGAATTGATGCGCGATTACACCCACGCGGTGCAGCCGAAGGGCAAAGCCGCGGCGGCGTAGGGTCTCGCAGGCTCGTTCTAGCGCTCGCCCTGCTCGGTGAAAAACTTCTCGCCATAAGCAAAGCGATTTGGCTTGAGAAAAAAGCCGAGCAAGATCGCGCCGTTAGGCGCGACCGCTTCGTGCTGATTGCCCGCCGGCCGCCACACGAACTGACCCGGTCCGCATTTGCCCTCGTGATCTTCGAGCGAACCCTCGATCACGTAAGTCTGTTCTAGCGCGGTGTGCTCGTGCAACGGTACGATGGCGCCTGGGTCGAGCTTGAACAAAGCCGTCGTGATGCCGTTGCCGTCGGTATAGAGCACCTTGATCTTGATGCCCGGAAACTTGGTCGCCTCCCACGGCATATTGGGAACGTCGAGATAATGCGCGGCGCGTTCGGCCGGATTCGCCGGCTTGATGTCGGAATGCACAAGCTTGCGGGCTGACGCTGGCATGAGGTCTCTCCCTTGGAGTTTTCTATTAATCCCAGGTGCGGAACGCCAAGCATAGTGCGAGGACCGGGCAGCCGCCAGTGCGAGGATCGGGCCGCTGCAGCCGATGCTTCATCAACCAGTTTAGAGAATGATTGGAGTTTCGAGATGAAGCGCCGTCTCTCGACGACGGACTTCGGCAAAGCCGAGCTTTCATCGATCATGCCGAGAGCAAGCCAATTGTCGCCCGAACGCCCCCCGTTTCGTCCCGCCAGGCGTTCCACGAGGACTGGGCCACACTCACGCTCAACATCATCATGTTGGCGGCATTGGCTTTCGTGCTCCTGCTGATCGCGTGCCTGGTGCCGGATATTTAGGACCGGCTTCGGCTCAATCGCGGGCCAAGAGCGTCACGCGGCTCGGTTGGCCCGGATTTCCGCCAATGCCGTCTTGCCCGCTCGCGTGGCTTCGGACATCGTTTCGAAAAAATCGGATTGCCGCACCGGCTTGCTCTTGCCGGCCGCATAAATCTCCCAGCGCCAGGATTTGGGCGGACGCCCTTTGTTCCTGATCGCCAGAGTGTAATCAAAGGGGTTGAAAGATGGGACCTTTTCCATGGCGTTATCGAGATTTCGACTGCTCAGTGATAAATCCGGAAAATGCGCGGCGCAGCGTTAATTCGCACTCTTCCGCCCGTTGCCGTGCTACCTGAGAACCCCAGCACAGCAGAATCTCACGTAGGTCCCGGATGGCGACATCTACCGCAGTAACCAAGTCGATCTCACCATCAGCGCCATCGTCCACGCGATAGTCGCTGAAGTACAGTATTTCCGCGCTCACTCGTCACTCCCGAATCAATCCGCTGGCACAATGGAGGCCAGCGGTTAACGAGCCGTGATCCGGCAACGATTTTCGAATAGACCGCGGCTCGCGAGAGGCAACCTATGGCAACACGACAACAGCGCATCGATGCTTATACACACGATGGAACGCCCCCGACGGATCAGCCGCTTGAACTCCTTTGCGAGGATCACGTCGGGACCTATGTCATTCCGTTCCTGTGTCGATGGCGCAATGGCGCATGGCAAAGCTTGGCTACCGACGACCGCATCGAAGCCACGGTCGGTCGGTTGGCGCGCGCCCAGCGCAAATTAACGCTGAACTTTCAGGTTTTCTGCCGACGTTTTGCCCTTGTTCGCGACTTCTTCGTATTCGACCACCTGGCCTTCATTGAGACCACTGAGGCCGGCCCTCTCGACCGCCGAGATGTGGACGAAAACATCTTTGCCGCCAGCCTGCGGCTGAATAAATCCATATCCTTTTTGCGAATTGAACCACTTCACGGTACCTACGGCCATTGTCTACTCCTGATAGATTGGCGCCATTGCCACGCACCGAGACACCTGCCCGGTGAACCGCAATAATACTTCCGCACGCTGAGAATGAATAGATAGATTGTTGCCATTATCGGCAATCGCGCTCCACATCGGGTCGGACGCGCAGAAAGTCCTTTTCTGCCCGCAAAAGCACACGTTGTCGGGGCATTTCACTGCCCAAGCCGTCGCTGCCGGGCCCAATTCGCCGCTTCGCGCCTTGGTTTTCTCTGCCGATCCAAGGCGTGGTCTACTTTGCCGCTCCGCGGCGTGGGGACGGCGCGGACCAGCGCTCGGCGGCGGAATCGTCGGCCGCCTTGGGCTCGACCCAAGTCCTTTCAGGCGTCGCGCCGGCCGGTTTCTCGACCTGCTTCCAGAATGGCGCGCGAGCCTTCAGATAATCCATCAAGAACTCGGCGGCCGCGAAGGCGGCAAGGCGGTGGCTCGACGCCGTAACGACGAGCACGATGGGCTCGCCCGGTGCGATCCGGCCATGGCGATGGATCACCGTCACGCCGAGGAGCGGCCAGCGGGCTTGCGCCTCTTCGACATGGCGCGCGATCTCGGCTTCCGCCATGACTGGGTAATATTCGAGAGTGAGCGCCGCAATCGGCTCGCCGTTTTCGTCGGCGCGGCAGATGCCGGTGAATGTGACCACGGCGCCGATATCGGTGCGAGAGCGCGTAAGCAACGCCGCTTCGGCGGCGGCGTCGAAGATCTGGTTTTGCAGGCGGATGGTCGTGATCATCTCGGCTGCCGCCTATCCGCCCGTCATCGGCGGAAAGAATGCGATTTCGCCCGCCCCTTCGATCCGCGCATCCGATCGCACGTGACTTTTGTCGATTGCGGCGCGGATCACTTTGGGGTTCTCGAAAGCGTAAGCGTAGCCGTCGCCGCGTTGCGCGAGCCAAGCCAGCAGTTCGCCGACCGTCGCAATCCCGGCAGGTGGCTCGATGTCTTCTTCCGCCAAGCCTATACGCTCACGCACCCAGGCAAAATAGCGGACCTTCACGCATCCTCCTTGGTGAGGTGCAGCAGCCCCGCCTGCAAATAATCCCAGCCGGTATAAAGCGTCAGCAGCGCCGACAGCCAAAGCAACGTAATACCAGTCCGCGTGATCACGGGCACGATGGCGTCGCCGGCTTCGCCGCAGATCAAAAAACCGACGGCGACGAGTTGCAGCGTCGTCTTCCATTTGGCGAGCCGCGTGACCGGCACGCTGACGCGCAACTCCGCAAGATATTCGCGCAAGCCCGACACCAGGATTTCGCGGCAGAGAATGACGACGGCCGCGCACAGCGCCCAGCCGTAAATCGTGCTTTCGGCGGCCAGCATCAACAGGCACGACGCCACCAGAAGCTTGTCGGCGATCGGATCGAGCATACGGCCCAGCGAGGATTGCTGGGCCCAGATGCGGGCGAGATAGCCGTCGAGAAAGTCGGAGACGCCTGCGGCGATGAAGATGACGAGCGCGACCCAACGTAGCCACAGACCGCCATGCAAGATGTTCTGCCAGAACATACAGCCCACGACGAGCGGCACCGCGGCGATGCGGCCATAGGTCAGGATATTGGGCAGCGCCAGCGGGTGGGCGCGCAACCGTCCTGGCGTGCTCGCGGTCGTCGAGTTCATGCCACCAACATAGCGTTGCCGTACGACAACCGACAGACCCGGCCCGCGTAACTTTTCCGGATCATGACTATTTTTCGCCGCAGCATCAGCATAGAGAAGAGCCGGTTCCCGCCCGGATAGCGTCCAGGGCAGACTTTTTCAGGATTCTGCTTACGCCAACCCGTCATGGAAGAACTCGTAAATCCGCCGGGCGGTCTCCGCACTGATACCATCGACCTGCATCAAGTCGGTGACCGAGGCGCGTTCGATCGATTTCAGCGTGCCGAAATAGTGCAACAGCGCGCGTTTGCGGGTCGGCCCGATGCCGGCGATCTCCTGCAGGCCGGCCTCCCGCAAATCGCGCTTGCGGCGCGCCCGGTGCGAACCGACCGCGAAACGATGCGCCTCGTCGCGCAGCCTCTCGACGAAGTAGAGCACCGGGTCGCGCGGGGGCAGCTTGAACGAGTCGCGGCCGGGAAGAAAGAAGGTTTCGCGTCCGGCATCCCGCTCCGGCCCCTTGGCAATGGCAATAAGCGGAACGTCAACCCCGAGCGCGCCTAATACTCCGCGCGCCGCCGTGAGCTGGCCCTGCCCGCCATCGATGAGCACCAAATCCGGCCAGGGCGAGTCTTCGGCTTCCGCGCCGCCGGCCAGAAGGTCGGTCACTAAGTCTTTCGCTTGTTTGAGACCATTCGGTTTTGGCTCTGGATCGGGGATTTCGCGGGGCGCTCCGGCGAGAAGCCGCTTGAAGCGGCGCTCCAACACCTCGCGCATCATGGCAAAATCGTCGCCGGGCGTAAGTTCGGCGGACCGGATATTGAACTTGCGGTATTGGCTTTTGCGAAAGCCCTCTGCGCCGGCGACGATCATGGCCCCGACCGCATTTGAACCCTGGATATGGCTATTGTCGTAGACTTCGATCCGGCGCGGCACGCGCGGCAACGCGAAGGTCTCGGCCAGTTGTCGCAGGAGCTTCTGCTGTGACGAGGTCTCCGCGAGCTTGCGGCCGAGTGCCTCGCGGGCATTGGCCAGCGCATCTTCAATCAAATCTTTCTTCTCGCCGCGCTGCGGCTGGACGACTTCGACCTTATGGCCGCTCTTGGTCGACAGCGCTTGCGCCAATAGCGCATGATCGGCGATCGCGTGCGAAATCAGAACGAGGCGCGGCGGCGGCTTGTCGTCGTAAAATTGCGCCAGAAACGCGGTCAGCACTTCGCCGGCCGACAGCGAGCGGTCGGCCTTGGGAAAATAGGCGCGGTTGCCCCAATTCTGCCCGGTTCGGAAAAAGAACACCTCGACGCAGGAAAAGCCGCCTTGTAGATGCACCGCGAACACGTCCGCCTCCTCCACTCCGCGCGGATTGACGCCCTGGTGCGATTGGATCGCCGACAGCGCGGCCAAACGGTCGCGGTAGATGGCGGCGCGCTCGAAGTCGAGTACGGTCGAGGCCTTTTCCATCTCCTCGGCGAGTTCGTCCTTGACCGTCTTCGAGCGCCCGGACAGGAATGCGTTCGCTTCGCGCACCAGCGCCGCATAATCGCGAAAATCGATTTCCTTGGTACACGGCGCCGAGCAGCGTTTGATCTGATAGAGCAGACACGGTCGCGTCCGGCTCTCGAAGAACGGATCGCTGCACGAGCGTAACAGGAAGGCGCGTTGGAGCGCATTGACGGTGCGGTTGACCGCCCACACCGAGGCGAAGGGGCCGTAATAGTGCCCCGGTCGCGTGCGCGCGCCGCGATGCTTGAGGATTTGGGGCGCCCAGTGGTCGGACGTAATCAGAATGTAGGGGAATGATTTATCGTCGCGCAGCACCACGTTAAATCGCGGTCGCAGCCGCTTGATGAGATTGGCTTCAAGAAGCAGCGCCTCGGTCTCGGTGCGGGTGACGACGAATTCGAGTGTACGGGTGGCGGCGATCATGCGCTCGATGCGGGTATCGAGCCCAGTCGGACGCGTATAGGCCAGGATGCGCTTTTTGACGTTCTTGGCCTTGCCGACATAGAGCACGTCGCCGCGCCCGTCGATCATGCGGTAAACGCCGGGCCGCGACGGCGCGAGCTTGGTAGCGCGAACGATCGCGGCACGTCCGGCGGCAAACGAGCCCTCCTCTTCATCGGAGGAAAGCGCGGTTTCGGTTTCATCGGGCTGCGGTAACGACTGCTCGTCGTCTTCCTCGACGATCTCGGTCTCGGGCGCGATCTCTGGTTTTGGAGTGTTCATGCTGGAAATGCGCCAGCGAAATCCGGGTCACGAGCGATTGGCTGATACGCAGCTCCGCGGATTCCGCTACCGCCTAAGCGTTCCGCGCTGCGACGGACCTATAACCTGCCGCAACTCGCGGAGCGAGCCAAGGCGGATCGTTCACCGGGACCGCGTTTTGCTCAAATATAGATTCTCTTAACGATAGCAACCTGGAACTACTTACTGATTCAGAACTGTTTAACTTAAACATCGCGATAAATTCTCCCAATCGGACGACGGCCTGCAAGCTTTCTTTGACGCCGTAGAGGCATCGCGTGGCAACGCGGCGTCATGACGTTCCGCCCGAATCCAAAAGGGAGCCCAATATGAGAACAACCCTTGGCGCCACGGTTTTCGGCGCGGCTTTCCTAACCGCAATAGCAGGCGTTGCAAGCGCCGCGGATCTGCCTGCCTCGAACTACCCGAATTACTACACGGCGCCGGCCTCATATTCGGCCTATAGCTGGGCCGGGCCCTATGTCGGCGGCACGCTCGGCTATGCATGGGGCGAGGTCAGCAATAATCCGACGCGGCCGTCGGGTGCGGCTGGCGGCATCGAAGCCGGCTTTAACTGGCAGCATGGCAATTTTGTTTATGGCGCCGAGACCGATTTCAGCTTGTCCGGAGCCGAAGACACGTTCGCGCCTTGGCAGTTCTCCAATCCTTGGTTCGGCACGGTGCGCGGCCGTGCCGGCGTCGCAATCGGCAACGTATTGGTCTATGGCACGGCCGGCCTCGCCTATGGCGAACTGACGGCAGACACGGCGGGAAACTTATCGGAGAGCCATACCAGCCTGGGCTGGGTCGCCGGCGGCGGTGCCGAAGTCGGCTTGACCCCGCAATGGTCGGCAAAAGCCGAGTGGCTCTACCTCGATTTCGCCGACCGCTCCTATTCGGTGACCGGAACCAATAACGGCCTCGCCGCCAATCTGCTGCGGCTGGGCATCAATTACCATTTCTGATCGGCACCGTCACGCGAGACGACCAGTACCGTAAGTATATTTTAACGAAAACTTTACTATAACATCGATATAGTAATACTTTGATAACTATAAAAGTGGCAAGTATCAGTACATTTACGTCACAATACCGGCACAAAATAGAAGACGACTGTGTCTTTTCTACACTATCGGAAAATGGCTATTTTGAATACTATGCAATCACGTGTGCGACTACTGAGTGGAGTTTCAAGATGAAGCGTCTGTGCCTGGCTTTGATCGGCTTGGTGGGGTTGGCCGGAGCGGCCACAGCGGCCGACTTGGCGCGGCCCGAACCCGTGCCGTATTACCCGAAAGCCCCTGTCTTCGTGCCGGCCTATAGCTGGACTGGCCTGTATTTCGGTATCAACGGCGGCGGCGCCTTCGGCAGCTCGTCCTGGGATAGTACAGGCAGCCGCAATATCAGCGGCGGACTAGTCGGCGCGACGCTCGGCTACAATTACCAGATCGGCCAAGCTGTGCTCGGCGTCGAAGGCGACATCGATTGGGCCGACATCAACGGCAGCACCAACAACGCCTGCCCGCTCGGCTGCAAGACCAGCGACACCTGGTTGTCGACGGTGCGCGGCCGGCTCGGCTACGCGGCTGACCGGTTTATGCCCTTCATCACCGGCGGCGCGGCATTCGGCAATGTCCGCGCCTCGGTGCCCGGCTTCGCGCAAGCCGGCAGCGACAGAACCGGCTGGACGGCGGGCGCCGGCATCGAAGCCGCGCTAGCCGCAAATTGGACCGCGAAGGTCGAATATCTCTATGTCAACCTCGGCAGCTTCAATTGCGGGCTTAATTGCGGCGCCGGCCTGACGACCGACAACGTCTCGTTCCATGCCAACCTGCTGCGCGCCGGCGTGAATTATAAGTTCTGATCATCGGCAACCGCCGTTGCGCTACAGACCCCGGGGCCCGTGCGCCCTGGGGTTTTTGTTTGGCGATCAGGCTCGAAAGCCAATTCCGCTCTGGCGCGGGAGCGCCGGCTGATCCTGCAATATCTCGGCGAGCCGATCCGGTGCGTCCACCATGACATCGTGCCCGCACGCTGCTTCATAGACATTCCAGCCCCTCTCCCGGGCTTTGTCGAGGCCGAGATCGAACGGCGGGTTCGGATAGCCGATCGCCCTGATATAGGCGCGTTGCGCAATGCGCTCGCGTGCGCCCGTCAGCGTCAGCTTCTGCAACATGCATTTGATCGGCTGCGGCGTGCATCGCGCATCCACCCAAGCACGGTCCTTGTCGTTGACATTGAACATCGCGGCGGAACGCGGCGGGACGGTCGTTGCGCCATTGCGCTGTGCGGCCAATAAGCCGTCACGCACCGCCGGCGCGGCCAGATCGACAACAGCTTGCCCGGACTCCGGGAAGAACGCATCGAGCAGCACAAACGACGAGATTGCTTTTTCCATTTTCTCGGCCACGCCCGAAATTACCATGCCGCCGTAGGAGTGGCCGACCAGCACCACGCCGCTCAATTCCTGCCACTTCATTTCGTTGACGACGTCAAGAATATGCGTGTCCAAATCAATGTCGGGCGTCAGCAAGTGCGAGCGTTCGGCAAGTCCCGTCAGTGTCGGCGCAAACACGTCATGGCCATTGCGGGTCAGGAGCCGCGCAAGGCGGCGCCAGCACCAGGCGCCGTGCCACGCGCCGTGAACGAGAACAAACGTCGCCATGGCTCCCAGCCTCCCGATTCCTATTAAGCTGCGGGCGTCTCGCCGCGCAGAATTTGCGCCAACACCGGCAAGTCGATATTGCCGCCGGAGAGAATCAATCCCACTCGCTTGCCGGCATAACGGGCCTTTTCCTTCATCAGCGCTGCAAGCGGCGCGGCGCCGGCGCCTTCGGCGAGATTGTGCGTCGTCGTGTAGTAGACGCGGATCGCCTCCGCGATCTCGTCCTCGCTGACACGAACGACACGCGACGCGCCCGTCATGATGATTTCAAGGGCCTCCGCCGGCGGATCGCGACACGCGACACCGTCGGCGAATGTCCGCGCCGAATCGGTCCGCACTGGACGGCCCGCCGCAAACGACAGGGCAAATGCCGGCGCGTTATCCGCGACAACGCCGACGATCTCGGCGCTTAGCCCCAACAGGTCGCGCACCGTAATCAGTCCGCAAATTCCCGAGCCCATGCCGATCGGGACGTAAACGACATCGAGATCGTCATGACTCCCGAACAATTCATAGGCGTAAGTCGCAACGCCTTTGACCAGTTCGCGGTGAAACGACGGAACGAAATGATAGCCGCGCTGGCGCTGAATCTCCGCGGCAATGCCGCGGCTCTCGTCGAAATCCGCACCGCCGGTGATGACCTCGCCGCCGAAGGCCGCCATCGCGGCGTTCTTCTCGCTCGAATTGCCCTGCGGCACGACGATCACCGCCGGGATGCCGTTGCGCGCGGCGGCGACGGCAACCGACTGGCCGTGATTGCCGCGGGTGGCGGTGACAAGCCCCGCAGGCCTCGGGCCGGCGCGAACGAGCGCATCGACATAGACGAGCCCACCACGGGCCTTGAACGATCCGGTCGGCGTGTGGCTCTCATGCTTGACGACGACCTCGGCTCCCACAGTTTTGGCGAGCAGAGGCCAGACGTAAGCCGGCGTCGGCGGCACGAAGGTGCCAACGATCGTCGCGGCCGCCGCAAGTTCGTCCAAGGTGAAGAGCGGCATGTTTGGCCCTTGTCTTCAGCGCCAAATAATGGCGGGAAGAAGCCGCTGAATGTAGCCCCGAAAAGTGCCTGTGATATTCAAAGCCGCGGCGCCGCGCCGATCGGATCAGCCGGTCGGCTTGGTTGCCGCAAAGGCCGGCACGCGCGCCGCAAAATCGTCGAGCCACGCAACGAGCCGCGGATGACCGCCGCGCCAACCGGTGCCGAAACGGAAATCGCGGTAGCCGAGCACGCAAGCAAGCGTGATCTGGCCGACGTTCGGCAGGTCGGCATTGAGCACGGGCGGCGCGGCTTCAAGCGCAGCGAGCGCGCGCGTGACCTTGCCGGCCTGGTGCTCGAGCCACTTCGGTTCGTGAGTTTCCGCCTTTCGCCAGCGTGTTTCGTAGATGGTCAAAATCGACGCATCGAGAATGCCGTCGCATAGCGCTTGCAGGCGCAGCGCGGCAAGACGCTCCTTCGGTTGGCGCGGCACGATCTTGCCGCCGCCGGCGCGATCGTCGAGATAATCGAGGATCACGCGCAAGTCGTAATAAGTGGTACCGTCCTCGGCAATTACCACGGGAATTTTGCCCAGCGGATTCTGTCGCCGCACACTGTCGTTGACGTCGGCGGTGTCGGCCGGTTCGATCTTCACCTCGCCGTCGAAGCCGAGCAGTGCAATGGCGATCCGCACTTTGCGTCCGAATGGCGAGGACGGCGATGAACGCAATATCATCATCTTGACACCATGATCGATAGTTCGTTGCAGTGTAAAGCCGCCGCGCAACAATAAAGCAAGCACTCCGGCCGGCGAAAAAACCGTCCGCGCAAGCTGCTGAGCCGCTAGAGCATGATCCGGAAAGTTGGAAACCGGCCTTGCGAACCGGTCATGCTCGATAAAGCCGCGGCGGCGTCGCCTTAGCCAGTGACGACGAGATTGACGGCCTTCGGGCCTTTGCCCTTTTTGTCAGGTTCAACGTCGAAGCTGATCCGCTGTCCCTCAACCAGCGATTTCAGCCCCGCGCGTTCAACGGCGGTAATGTGCACGAACACATCGCGGCCACCGTCGTCGGGCTTGATGAAGCCGTAGCCGCGTTCGCCGTTAAAAAATTTGACCGTACCGGCCATTGCCATCGAGTAACTCCTTCCCCGTAGTTCCTTCGCCGCCACCCCCACGGTGCGACGGCTAGCCGGACATCCACACGAGCAAAGAGTTTGAGCCCCAGACGGTCTCAGTCACTCCGCCGGCCCCCCACAGGAGGCGGAACGTCTAAGCCAACAGACAACCAATTAGACCAATTTGCGCGTGTAGAAAAGTGGCAAGCCGGCGTTTTGCGATGTTTCAGTCGCTTCCGCGCCTGTTTTCGCTACCCCGCGGCGAGCGTCCCGCTATGTCTCCCGGGCGAGCCAATCGAGCCGGTAGCCGGCATTGGGAGAAAACACCCGTATGAGTGCGGGGATCAAAACACGCAGCTCCCGCTCCAACGGGTAGGGCGAATTGACCACGACCAGACCGGAGCCGACCAGACCTGCATCCGGGCGCGGCGGCCCGCGCGTGATTTCGCAACGCAGGACCTTGGCCACACCCAGCCGGCCCAGTCGCCGCGCCAGCGCGTCCGGAGCATCGCGCTCCTTGATCGGATACCACAGCAGGTAAATCCCGGTCGGCCACTTGCGATAGGCCTCGCCAAGCGCGACCGACAACCGGGTGAAATCGCCGGCGTCTTCGTATGGCGGGTCGATCAGGACGAGGCCGCGGCGTTCCTTGGGCGGCACGTTGGCATTGACCGCCATCCAACCGTCGATCACCAGCACCTTGGCACGCGGATCGCCACGCAAGGCGATTTTGAGCGAGGCCGTGGCCCGAGGCTCGATCTCGCACGCGATCAGGCGATCCTGCTGCCGCAGGCGGGCTTTGGCGATGAGCGGCGATCCCGGATAGAGCCGCAGATCGCCGCCGATGTTGAGCGCCGCGACAATGTCGAGGTAAGGCTTGAGGAGCGCGCGGGCGTCGCCGTCGCGCAGCGCTTGCGACGCCCGCAAGACACGCTCGATCCCCGCGTGCCACTCTCCGGATCGCGTCGCCTCAGGTCCCGAGAGATCGTAACGGCCGGCGCCGGCATGGCTGTCGATGACGCGGAAAGCCGCGGGCTTTGCCCGCAAGTGTTCGAGAATTCGCGTCAGCACGGCGTGCTTGTGGACGTCGGCGAAGCTGCCGGCATGGAATGCGTGCTGATAATTCATGATGTGGATTGCCGCAGCGTCACGGTATTCGACGGAGCTTAAACAGAGAAATCTCCGTCAGCCGTTGCCGCCGCGCATCGGCGGCATGACCAATTGATCGCGCCGGCAGCTGCGCTTGGCGACCTCGGCACAATCGTGAAATTGCACGTCCTTGGACAAGTCCTTGGCCAGGCAGAGCCGGACCTCGGTCAACCGTCGCTTGTCGCAGCCGACCGCAATGGCCTTAGGCGACAAGCCAGGATTGGCTTTGATGAAGGCGTCTTCCACCTCGCTCGGCGTGACCGCGAGCGGCGCTTTCAGATCGCTAAATTCGGGCGGAATTTTCACCGCCGCGCGCGCCTGGCGCACGGCGTCGAAATAAGCGCGCGGCGCGAGACCCGAGCAGGTGCCGTGCTTGTCCCATTCATTGTAAATCAGGTGTGGCGCCGGCATCAGGTCGAGCATGCCGGAAACGATGTCGCGGTTGAGCCGCGGCGCCGGATTTTGGCAATTTTCTGGAAAACCTTTGTCGTATTGCGGCCAGAGGCCGTGCACAACGAAGGAATAGGCCCGCGCGCCGCATTGCATCGACGGCGAGCCGCCGCCGTGTCGCTCGGCCGCCTCCGCACAGAACGACGGCGACCACGACAGCGAAAGCACATAGAAGTCGAACTGACCCGGCGCATCCTGACGAAAATCTTGGAGCACATTTTGCGCCGCCGCCGGCAGCGGGGTGAGACACAACGCAATCAGCGCCGCACGGGTGACGGATTGAAGCATGATCGCACCTTCTGAATGGCCAAGTCGCAAGAGCGCGACGGCTCGAACCAAACAAGAACATTATCGAGATCGTGGCAGGACTGACGCAGCTTTACGGCTATGTCGGGAACAACGGGGATCGTTTTCGTGCACGCGCTGGAAAGCAGCCACCAGCATACCTAGTTCAGGCTGCCCTGCGGAACCGTAGTAAGGTGTGCATGACCGTCCATAGCCTGTTCAAGAACGAACCATTCGAGCCGGAGGCGCTGTCGGCGATGGCGTGCACCTATACCGAGGTGTGCCGGATGCTGGGCGTCAACGATCGCGACCAGCGCGAAATCAATGTGGTGGCCAAGACCGTGATTGAGTTTGCCCAGCGCGGTGCCCGCGATCCGATCCGGTTGCGCGACTGCGTCTTGCAGGCGCTGCGCGATTGACGGTAAATCGGCTCCGACCGCGCCTCAGCGCCTGAGCGCCCGTTCAGGGCCCCGCCGCCCGGCAGTTCGGCATGTAAGCGGAGTTGCGGTCGAACCCGACGACGCAGAAATTGACGCCCCAATCAATGCCCATGATCCCGGTGTCTTCGCCGATGGAATAATAGATCTCGTGTTTGGTCGAGTTATTGATGACGGCGGTGCCGCCGCAATACCGGTGCGGAATGGACTGTGCCGCCCAGGGCATGGTCGCGATCTCGTGGATGTTCTCGAAGCCGACGATCCGCAATTCCGAATTCCAGAACCGGAACTCTTTGGTGCGGAAGTTGTCGATGATCCGATCGAGCGCCGGATGGTAGTCGCAGCTCGGCAGGTCGCGGTCATAGTTGGGGCCGGACAGCCAGAAATTCTTCTCGAGCCAGGTCGCGGCGCGAGCTTGTGCGAACGAAATGACGGCAAGCGCTACCGCAAGCGCCACAGAAACTGCCGCGTGCGCGACGCGCCCGGGACCGACCCGCAGCTTTGATCGCAACATTCCCCTTCCCCGATCCGTGCTGAACCCGATCAGCGTGCCGTGCCAAGGGTCGCCGGTCAAGGGTGCCGGTCAAGGGCTCGGTCGCACCGGTGGCCAGCTATAGGACCGGCCGCTTGCGCTATTTGGCTGCCGCGCCACTCGGATAGGCCGCTTGGGTTCTATTTGGGTTGTGCTACCAATTCTCAGTCGTTGTATTTGATTCGTTTGTCAGCGTGCTCGTAAGAGCATAGCCGCGCATCTGCGGCGCCCTGTTCAATCTGCGTGCGAAGAGGCTTGGGATGTTCCGCCGGGATACGGCGGACCAGCGGGGAAGGATTCGGGGAGCATTGACATGGGCGAGGTGCACCGGCTTTTAAAGCCGCAGGCTTCGTTCGGTTTGCAGGCGGCAGGTCGCCTGATGACCGAAGTATTTCCGCCGTGGGTGCAGGATTTGGCGCTGCTCGTTGAAAGCGTCGAGGCGGCTCGACCGCCGGGCGCGCTGCCGGATTGGCAACCGGGCGCCACGGTGCGGTTGCCGTTCTCCAAAAAGATTTGTTCCGACGGCGCGGTGGTGTGCAGCCAGGCGCTGATGGCGCTTGCCGACACCGCCATGGTCATCGCCTGTTCGGCGGCCTGGAACGGCTACCGGCCGATGAGCACGATCGACCAGACCACCCATTTTCTGCGGCCGGTGAATTTCGACATCGTCGCGGACGCCCGCGTCGTGCGCATCGGCCGCAATACCAGTTTCGGCCGCGTCATGCTGCTCAATGCCGCCGACCGGCGGCCGGTCGGCATGGTGGCGAGCGCCTATTCAATGGTGTGAAAGTGTGAATTTCTCCCCGGCAGCGCGGCAATGCCTGCCGAGCCGCTTTCAATCCGCCGCCTGAGCTACTAAGCTTGCTTGTCCGTGTGGGCGGAGGTTTGGCGATGTATCGGAAGCTTTTAAGTGCCCTCGCTGTCACCGCGGCGTGCGTTACCATCGCGAGCGGCGCCGATACGACCGCCATGGCGAGGGGGGCCGAGTTTACCGGACCGGGCCCCGGGGTCACCGGCAACAACACCGGCGGCATTTTCCCCTACTCGCCGGCCGTCGATGGCATCTATCAGCAAATTGCCGACGGCCATTGCGCGCGATACGGCCGGTTGGCGAAAGTCACCAGCATTCATCGCATCTACGGCGATTACGTCAGTTTTGTCTGCTACGATCGCCGCGGCATGATCCATTAGTCGGCCGCAATTTCCGATTGCGCGTGATCTTCTCCGAAAACCGGAATCCATCCTCGGATCAAGTCCGAGGACAGGCTTTTTCGGGATCATGCGCTAGCGCCAGTCGCCAATCACCGCCTGCACCAAAGCGAGCGCCGCCACTGCCGCGGTGTCGGCGCGCAGAATGCGCGGGCCCAGCGAAAGCCGCACAACATTCGGCTGCTTCAGAAGCGCGGCGCGCTCGTCTTCGGCAAATCCGCCCTCCGGCCCAACCAAAACCGCAAGCGGCGACCGCGGCTGCACCCGGCCAAGCGCCGCGGCCGGATTGATGGCGTCGGCATCTTCATCGCAAAACACCAAGCACCGCGCCGGGTCGCGTTGGGCGATGTAGCGGTTCAGCGCCACCGACGGCGCGATTTCCGGCACCGTAAGAATCCCGCATTGCTCCGCCGCTTCGACGGCATTCGCGCGCATCCGCTCAAGGTTGACCCGCGCTAACTGGCTGTGCCGGGTGAGCACCGGCTCAAGCCGAGACGCGCCCATCTCCACGGCCTTCTGGACCATGTAATCGAGCCGCGCCGCCTTCAGCGGGGCGAAGAGGTAGTGCAGATCCCCCGCCGCGGTCTGTTGCCGCGTTAGGGCGCCGATGGCGAGCGTTAGGGTTCGCTTGGCCCCTTCGAGCCTAGCGCTCCACTCGCCATCGCGACCATTAAACGCCAGGACCCGGTCGCCGGCCTTCAGGCGCAGCACATGGCTGAGATAGTGCGCCTGGGCACGGTCGAGCGCCACCGCCCTGCCCGCTTCGAGCGGCGCGTCGACGAAAAGCCTGGGACTGCGGAAATCGTAGCCGGACATGACGGGACGGATTTGCGTACCGGACCTAGGTACCCTATTGAGGATGCGACTTAGGTACCCAATGCGGCGGGAAATGCCCATAAGGGCTGACTTGGCCTCGTTTAGCCCCTAAAGCACGATCCGGAAAAGAGGCAGGGCGGCGAAGGTGCCCCGGTGTCGCCGAAATCAGCTAGTCTTTAGTCGGCGCGAAACTTCGGGCAAACTCAAATGGGAACCGGAAGAGGGGCTTAACCGATGAACCGCGGCCTCGCTACTGCACCTTGTTTGGCCTTGACGGTCCTTGCTCTCGGCACCGCAACCGCGCTGGCGCAGACGGGGGCACCGACGGGAACGGCGTCGCTGTGCATGCAGTTTCCGACGTTAAGCCAGGCGACGCAAAAGAAGGCGGACGCCGTTTCCGCGGCCATGAAAGCCAAGGTCGACCGCAAAGAGATTTGCCGGCTGATGACTGCCTTCGTCGCCTCGGAAGACACCGTGGTCAAATTCCTGATTACCAATAAAACGTGGTGCGGCGTACCCGATCAGGCGGTGGCCGCCGCCAAGGCCGGTCATGAACGGTCGATAAAATTCCGCGACGCCGCCTGTACCGAAGCCCCCGGCCCGAAACCGCCGTCGCTCAGCGACGCCATCAAGACTACGCCGGTCGATTCATCGACCAATACCAAGGCCGGCCGCGGCGGCACCTTCGACACGTTGACCGGCAATCCGCTGGGCCGATGAGCCCGGCGCAATGAGTCCTGCATAATGAGTCCCGCGGCAGGTTCGGTCGCCGACGCGACCGGCAATTGGGTCGACACCATTGCCCCCGCCTGGTCGCGTCCTTATTTGCGGCTCGCTCGGCTCGACCGCCCGATCGGCTCCTGGCTCCTGCTGTTGCCATGCTGGTGGTCGTCGGCACTGGCGGCAGTCGCCGCGCATGCCGAGGCGCCGAGCTTCCTGCACATCGCACTCTTCTTCGTCGGGGCCTTCGCCATGCGCGGCGCCGGCTGCACCTGGAACGACATCGTCGACCGCGATCTTGACGGCGCCGTCGAGCGGACAGCCTCGCGCCCGATCCCATCCGGACAGGTGAGCGTCGCCCAAGCCGCGCTGTTTCTCGTCCTGCAAGCGCTCGTCGGGTTTGCGGTTCTGCTGACCTTCAATAGCTTCACCATCGGGCTTGGCATCGCCTCGCTGGCCATTGTCGCCGTCTACCCGTTCATGAAGCGGATCACCTATTGGCCGCAGATCATACTGGGCTTTGCCTTTTCTTGGGGCGCGCTGATGGGTTGGGCGGGCGCGTTCGGCCGGCTCGATTTGCCGGCGCTCCTGCTCTTTGCCGGATCGATTTCCTGGGTTATCGGCTACGACACGATCTACGCTCACCAGGACCGCGAGGACGACGCGCTCATCGGCATTAAATCGACCGCGCTGTTGTTCGGTTCACGCACCAAGCCGATGCTGGCACTGTTTTACGGCGTTGCCGTCATTCTTATCGGCGCCGCCGGCTATGGCGCGGGCGCCGGTTTGATTTTCGCACTCGGCCTCCTCGCCTTTGCCGCTCACCTCGCCTGGCAGATCGCCCGCCTCGACATCGCCGACCCCGTCAATTGCCTCGCCGTATTCAAGTCCGATCGTGACGCCGGCTTGATACTGTTCGCCGGCCTGCTCCTCGACGCGGCATTGCCTCGCCTCGCGTGACGGGCAACCCAGCGTCGACCGAAACGCACTTGCCCGGACTCTCTCGCAGGAGCAGGCTGCATAAAATTATAACAATAAAAGCAATTCCCCAGGGAGCAATCGATGAAGTCCATATCCCTGCTCGGCGCCGCCGCGCTGGCGGCGGTGCTATTCCAAGTGCCCCCCTTAACCGCGAGCGCTGACGATCAATCCTCGGCTGCACTGACCGGCCAGGTCACCGATTCCGACGGTTCGATGGAAGGCGTCGTCGTCACCGCGCATAAGGACGGCTCGATCGTCTCGGTCAGCGTCACCACCGACAAGACCGGCCATTATGCCTTCCCGGACAACCGGCTGGAGCCCGGCCACTATACGCTGGCAATCCGCGCCGTCGGATATGACCTGGCGGGGCCCGCCGCGGCCGAGATCGTCGCGGAAGATCCAGTGGTCGCCAATCTCAAGCTCGTGCCCACCAAAAACCTCGCCGCCCAGCTTACCAATGCCGAGTGGATGATGAGCATCCCCGGCACGCCTGACCAGAAGGCGTTCCTGCTCGACTGCACGAGCTGCCACACCCTGGAACGCATCGTGCTCTCGACCCATGACGCCAACGAGTGGATGCAGGTCATCTCGCGCATGAAGGGCTATGGCGCGGTGAGCCAGCCGGTCAAACCGCAGCCGATGCTGGACCGCAGCCGCGCAGGCAAGCCCGAGCAATACCGCAAGGCGGCCGAATATCTCGCCACCATCAATCTCAGCGCCACCGATCATTGGGCTTATCCGCTCAAGACGCTGCCGCGGCCTACCGGCGTCTCGACGCGCGCCATCGTCACCGAATACGCGCTGCCGCGGCCGACCATCGAGCCGCACGACATCATCCTCGATAAGGATGGCAACGTCTGGTACACGGACTTCGGCGAGCAATACATTTCCAAGTTCGACCCGAAGACGCAGAAGCTCACCGAATATCCGATCAAGACGTTCAAGCCCGACGCGCCGGTCGGCCTGCTCAGCCTCGAATTCGACAAGGAAGGCAAGCTCTGGTTCGACACCATGTACCAAGGCGCCATCGGCGTGCTCGATCCGAAGACCGGCGAAGCCAAATATTATCCGCTGCCGCCGGAGTGGAACGACAATCGCGTGCAACTCAACTTCGTGGGACTGCGCCACGACGTCGACGGCAAGGTCTGGACCAAGAGCGTCGGCACCGCCGATATTTTCCGCCTCGATCTGGCAAGCGGCAAATGGGAGAAATTCCATCCGACCAGTGCGCTGCCACCCGGCCATAATTACGGTATCTATCAGGTGATCTCGGATTCCAGGAACAATCTGTGGCTTGCCGAATTCGACGATGGCCATCTCGGTAAGATCGACGCTAAGACGCTCCAGGTGACGTGGTACACGCCGCCGACCCCGCACGCCCGGCTGCGCCGAATGGAGATCGATGGCCAGGACCGCATCACAGTGACCGAATATCGCGGCAACAAGGTCGCGGTGTTCGATCCCAAGACCGAAGGCTTCACCGAATATAACCTGCCGCCGGACACCTACCCGTATCGCGCCGAGTTCGACAAGAATGGAGACCTGTGGGCCTCCACCATGTCGACCGACCGCGTGGTGCGCATCGATCCGAAGACCGGCGAGACTGCGCAATTCCTGATGCCGTCGGACACCAATATGCGCACGGTGGCGATCGACAACCGCACCACGCCGGTGTCGTTCTGGGTCGGCTCCAACCACGACCACGCGCTGGTGAAGGTCGAACCGCTGGAGTGAGAGATCATTTCATGACCCGAAGGCGCGCGAAGCGCGCCTCCATGGGCCGCGGCCGGCGGCGAAGTTAATTCCTTGCGATAATCTCGCGCTCGCCGCGATGCACAAGCGGCGCGGCGGGGAGCTTGCCCGGGCGACGGCGCAGCAGGCGAGAAGGCCGGCGTCGCGCGACCGCCGAACGTCGGCGGCGGCGCCAGGCCGGCGCCTCGATGCGCAATTGTCCGAGCCGCGCGAACGGCTCGCGCAAACTGCCATCGCCTTCAGCAACCAAGAGCGGCAGCCCGAGCACGCGGCCCCAGGACTGCCATTCGGCGACGATGTCGTCGGTTTCTAGCGACGAGAATAGTGGTAGCGACAGTGCGGGATCTTGGTGTTCGAGCACGACCGCGATCGAGGCCGGTGCAGAACTTTCAGCGGATGCAGCAGCGTCGCGATGAAGCCGGATCGCCACGCCGCGATAGGCCGCGACCGGCATATTCAATGCCATGCGCATGCCATGCAGCGTCCGCCGCAGCACGATGCGTTCGCGGTGCAGATCGACGACGCGGCGGCATCCGTCGGCCGCTTCGTCGGCGGCCTCGAAACGCACGGGCAGAGAGAAGGGGTCGAGCCGCTGTGGGGTTGCCCACGCGCGGCCCGACCCGGCAGCGATCCTGCCGGCTTCCATTTGACGCCCCGAAATTCAGACCGGTAATCGCTTCAGACTGAATCGATTGCCGCTCTAAGATTTTGGTTGGGCGCAATCATTTGGGAAAACCGGTATCCGCTTTTCCCGATCGCGCCTGCTCCCACCGGGCTGTTGCCGCCCGGTTGTCCCGACCATGCCACAGCGCAGTCGCAATCGGCTTAAAGTTCCTGGTTAAGGGGACGTAGCGTGCCCGCCACCGTGCTGCATGATTGACGAGTGGTTGCCGAAGGGGCGCAAATTCGTCGATGGCCGGTTGAATCGCGTGCTTCGCGCGCACATCTTTGGCCTACTCGCGCCACTTGTCTTGGCATCCGCATCCCCATAAACCAATTGCCAACCGCAAATGTCATCACTGCTCGATCAATCCGCCCTCACTGATCTCGCCTCCCGCCTTGTCGCCGCGGCGCGCCGCACCGGCGCCGACCAGGCCGACGCGGTCGCGGTACGCTCGGTCTCGCTGTCGGTCGAAGTGCGGGACGGCGCAGTCGAGGAATCGCAGCGCTCCGAAAGCGACGATGTCGGCCTGCGCGTGCTGGTCGGACGGCAGCAGGCGGCAGTCTCGACCAACGATCTCAGGGCGAATGGGATCGATGAGCTCGCCGAACGGGTCGTCGCCATGGCGCGCGCGGCGCCCGAGGATAAGTTCGCCGGCCTCGCCGATCCGGCCTTGCTCGCCCGCTCCTTCCCCGATCTCGACCTCCTCGATCCCGACATGCCGGGCGTCGATGTGCTGGAACGGCGCGCACGCCAAGCGGAAGAAGCGGGCCTCGGCGTGACCGGGGTGAGCAAATCCGGCGGCGCGTCGGCATCGGCCGGCATCGGCGGCATGGTGCTGGTGACGAGCCACGGCTTCAGCGGAGCGACGCTCGGCTCGCGGCACTCGGTGTCGATGTCGGCAATTGCTGGCAACGGCACCGGCATGGAGCAGGATTACGATTTCTCATCGACGCTGCACGCCGACGACCTCGAACAGGCGGACAAAGTCGGACGCGTCGCCGGCGAGCGCGCAGTCGAGCGGCTCAATCCGCGCAAGGTGGCGACGCGCCGCGTGCCAGTGGTGTTCGATGCGCGGATTTCCGGTTCGCTGGTCAATCATGTCGCAGGCGCCGCCAACGGCGCTTCGGTGGCGCGCAAGACGAGCTTCCTGCGCGAAAAGCTCGGGTCTCGGATCTTCGCTCGCGGCATCGACATCGTCGACGACCCGTTACGGCGGCGCGGCCAGCGCTCGCGAAGCTTTGACGCCGAAGGCGTCGCCACGCACCTGGTCAAATTGGTCGAGGACGGCGTGCTCAAGACCTGGCTCCTCGACTGCGCCACCGCGCGGGAACTCGATATGCAAACCACCGGACACGCGCAGCGCGGCGTTTCGTCGGTCCCCTCGCCGGGCCCGAGCAATCTCTATCTCGCAGCCGGCGCAAATAGCCCCGACGCACTCATCGCCGATATCGAAGACGGCTTTTACGTCACCGATCTCATCGGCTCGGGGGCCAATATGGTGACGGGCGACTATAGCCGGGGCGCCGCCGGTTTCTGGATCGAAAAAGGACAACGCACTTTTCCAGTCAGCGAGGTCACGATAGCCGGGCATCTCAACGACATTTTCGCGAGCCTCACGCCGGCGAACGATCTCGTCTTTCGCTACGGCACGAATGCGCCGACCGTGCGCGTGGAGGGCCTGACTGTTGCCGGCCACTGAGGTCGACGGCTTAACGCAAATTTCGGCGCGGCTTGAGGCGGCCGTCCGCGAAGCCGGCGCGCTGGCGCTTTCGATGTTCGGCGCACCGCTGAAAAACTGGACCAAGGGCCCTACGTTATCCCCAGTGAGCGAGGCCGACATTGCGGTGGACGATCTGTTGCGCCGGCGTCTCACTGCGGGCGATGACGGAATTGCCTGGCTGTCGGAAGAAAGCGCCGACGACCGCAAGCGGCTCACTGCACGCCACGTCTGGATCGTCGATCCGATCGACGGCACGCGCGCCTATATCGCGGGCTATCCGGATTGGGCGGTGTCGGCGGCTTTGGTGGACAGCGGCCGGCCGATCGCAGCCTGCCTTTATGCGCCGGTCACTGACCAATTCTTCACAGCCCGCGCCAATGCCGGCGCCGCCTGCAACGGCACGGCGATCGCGGCGACCGGCGGGGCGCAGCTTCGAGGCGCGCGAATCGCGGGACCGCGAAACCTGCTTGAACGGCTCACCGCCGTGGCGCCGCCGTTTACGGTCATGCCGCGGGTCCGTTCGCTGGCATTGCGCCTCGCCCAAGTGGCGCACGGCGCTTGCGACGTGTCCTTTGCCGGCGGCAACAGCCACGATTGGGACCTTGCAGCGGCTGATCTTTTGGTGCACGAAGCGGGCGGCGCACTGACGTCCATTACGGGCGCAGCTGTGATTTACAATCGTCCCGTGCCACGGCACGGGATGCTCGTCGCGGCCGGCCGGGACAGGCATGCGGCGCTGATTGAATTTCTTGGGGATGGACGCCTGGCGTTTTCATAAATCGCGTATTGAACGCGCGGATTGAACACCATGTCTGACACCCCTAAGCCAAAGCAGTTGCTGCATCTCGTCTTCGGCGGCGAGCTCGACAGCGTGTCGAACATCGAATTCAAGGATCTCGATCGGCTCGACATCGTTGGCGTCTACCCGAACTACGCCAGCGCCTACGCGGCGTGGAAGGCAAAGGCGCAAGGGTCCGTCGACAACGCCGAGATGCGCTACTTCATCGTTCACCTGCATCGCCTGCTCGACCCGGACAACCAGGCGCCGCAACGCTAAAGGCGACGCATGCGGCTATGGCGTCAGATCGGACAGCAACGCTGGGCCAAGGTGACGATCGGGATCGTCGCCGCCGAATATCTTCGCTTTGTCGCCAAGACCACCCGCTTCACGCTGGAGCCTGCCGACATCTACGAGCGCGGCGAAGCGGACATGCCGATCATCTTGGCGTTCTGGCACGGGCAACATCTGCTGGCGCCGGCCGCGCGCAAGATCGAGCACAAGGTGAACATGCTGGTGTCGCGTCATCGTGACGGCGAGATCAACGCGGTCGCCGCGCGAAGGCTCGGCGTCGGCACTATCCGCGGTTCGGGCAATCACGGCGGCAGTTTCGTGCATAAAGCCGGCGTCGCCGCCTTCCAATCGATGCTCGATTCGCTGGCCGAGGGACATTCGATCGCGCTGTCGGCCGATGTGCCGAAGGTCGCTCGCGTCGCGGGCCTGGGCATCATCAAACTCGCCCAGGCCTCAGGCCGGCCGATCTATCCGAGCGCCATCGCCACAAGCCGCCGCTACGTGGTCAATAACTGGGATCGCAGCACCATCAATCTGCCGTTCGGCCGCGGTGCCGGCGTCGCCGCTGAGCCCTTGAGTGTTCCGGCCGATGCCGATGACGCGGCGCTGGAAGCCGCGCGAAGTCTCCTTGAGGAGCGGCTCAATGCGGCGACGCGTCGGGCCTATGAACTCGTCGATAAACCCTAGTCCGGTGGATTTGAAGTTCCTAAGATGCAGAGACAAATCCACATGGGACCTTAAAATTCAAAAAGCCCCACTGGAATATTGACTTTACTAGTATCCCTTTGATTCCGAAGTTCGCATCAGAGGTGCCGCAGGTGTTTGCGAACTTCGGAACCGGGACACTAGCGCGGAGCGTGAGCGTGGTCGATCGGGTGCCGTTGGCGTTGCGGCTTTATCAATTGGCATCCGCGGTCGGATCGCCGATGGCGCCGCAGGTTCTGGCGCGACGACTTCATCGCGGCAAGGAGCATCCCGAGCGTTTGTCCGAGCGCCGCGGCGAAGCGAGCCTGCAGCGCCCCAATGGTCCGCTCATTTGGGTGCATAGCGCCAGCGTCGGCGAAATGCTGGCGGCGGTACCGCTCATCCAACGGCTGCGGACCCAGGATTTCGCCGTGCTCGTCACTTCGGGCACGGTGACTTCCGCAGCTTTGGCCGAGCAGCGCCTGCCGGACGGCACTTTGCATCAATTCATTCCGCTCGATGCGCCGCGCTTCGTGCGGCGTTTCCTCGATCATTGGCAACCGAGCCTTGCTCTGTTTGTCGAATCCGATCTGTGGCCCAATCTCATTTTGTCATGCGCCGAGCGAAAAATTCCGATGATCCTGATCAACGGCCGACTGTCGGAGCGTTCGTTCAGCCGCTGGCGGCTCGTGCCGGGGGCGATCGCGGCGTTGCTCGGCCGTTTCGATTTGTGCCTGGCGCAGTCGGCTGGCGACGCCGAACGCTACGCCCAACTTGGCGCGCCGCGGGTGATGATGGCCGGCAATCTCAAGCTCGACGTACCACCGCCGCCGGTCGATCAGGCCGCGCTGAAACGGTTCAAAGAAATCATCGGCACGCGTCCGGTCGTGGCCGCTGCCTCGACGCATCCCGGCGAGGAAGCAGCCGTCATCGCCGCGCATCGGCACTTACGAGCCAAATTTCCCACGCTTTTGACGGTCATCGCGCCGCGCCATCCGGCGCGCGGCGAAAGCATCGCGGAAATCGCCAAAGCCGCAAGACTATCGGTCGCGCTGCGCTCGCGCCGCGCTCAACCGATGCCTGATATCGGCATCTACGTCGCCGACACGTTGGGCGAGCTGGGCTTGATCTACCGGATCGCGCCGATCGTCTTCATGGGCGGCTCGCTGGCAAGCCACGGCGGTCAAAACCCGATCGAAGCCGTCAGGTTAGGCGCCGCCGTGCTCCACGGGCCGCATGTGTGGAATTTCGCCGACATCTACGCAACGCTTGACGCGGCGCATGGCGCCGAATGCGTCAACACCGAGGAAGCGCTCGCGGCTCGCCTCGGCGACTGGCTTGCCGATGCGGCGGCGCGCAAGGCCGTGGCCGAGGCCGCGGTAGCGACAGTCGATCAGCTGGGTGGCGCGCTCAAACGCACGCTTGCCGCGCTCGATCCTTATCTGATGCAGCTTCGCCTCGAGCAGCGGGCCTCATAGATGGGTACGATCTTTTCCGTAAATCGAAGTCCAACCGGAGTCGTGTCCGGGGCAGGCTTTTTCGGGATCGTGCCGTGACTCGCGAGCCGGACTTCTGGTGGCGGCCCGGCACGGGAAGTCTGCTTGTCCCGTTTGCCGCGATCTACGGTGCGGTCGCGGCATTACGCATGCAAACTTCCGGACAAAAAGCCGGGGTGCCGGTCGTTTGTCTCGGCAATCTCACCATCGGCGGGGCCGGCAAAACGCCGGCGGCGATCGCGGTCGCGCAGCTTCTGCACGCCGCGAGCGAGCGCCCATTTTTTTTGAGCCGCGGCTATGGCGGCGAGCTTACCGGACCCGTGCGTGTCAATCCGGCAATCCATCGCGCGCGCCAGGTCGGCGACGAGCCGCTCCTCCTCACCCGGCTGGCGCCCACCATCGTCGCGCGCGACCGCTTCGCCGGCGCGAAATTCGCCCATTTCGCCGGCGCCAGCGTCATCGTGATGGACGACGGATTGCAGAATTCCGCGCTGGCCAAGGACCTGACCATCATCGTGGTCGATGGCCGTCGCGGCATCGGCAACGGCCACATCATCCCAGCGGGACCGATGCGGGCACCGCTCGGATTGCAGCTCGACCACGCGCAGGCGCTCATTGTCGTCGGCGCGCCGGACGCCGCGGCTTTTGTCCTCGACCGCGCGCAACGGCGCGGCATGGCCGTTTTCCATGGCCGCCTCGATCCCGATCGCAGCGTCATCGCAGCGATCGGCCGGCGTAAAACTCTGGCATTTGCCGGCATTGGCGATCCTGAGAAATTTTTTGCCACCTTGACTGCCGCTGGGGTCGATGTCGCCGAGCGCGCAAGCTTTGCCGACCATCACCCTTACACCGCGGCGCAGGCGCGAGACCTGATCGCGCGCGCGCAAGCCAAAGGCCTGATGCTCGTCACCACCGAAAAAGATCTGATGCGCATTGCGGGAGAGCCGCAACTCGATGCACTTGCCGCGCGAACAAGCGCTTTGCCGGTCCGGCTCGTCATCGAGGAGCGGGATTTATTTCGGCAGATGGTGCTGAAAGCGGTGAAGCGGCGCTAGGGTCAGGCCTTCCGCGCGTAGCTCGACCCCTGCCGCTGTAACACGGCTTCGGGCGTGGCATAGGCTTCCTGCAGGTCGACGCTCCAGTAGCGCAGTTCTTCGAGCGGGATCGGCACTCCGGTCACGGCGCAGCGCACGAAGGCGCCCGGCCGCACGACGCGAAAATCGCCGTCGAGATATTTAACGTCGGCTTCGCCGGGCATCGGCGTCGGACGGTCGGTACGATTGAGCAAAGTCACCTCCGAGTATTCGCCAGCTCGAGATGCCAACATAATCGCTTCGCCGCCGGGACGAAAGACGCCAGCCCCGCCAAGGCCTGACCATCGGCGGACAAAACGAAAGCACCGCGCCGATGTGATCGGCGCGGCGCAAAATCAACCTAGTCTAAGTCCGTTTAGCAGCGCTCATTACCAACCGCAGTGCACGTGGCCCCAGCGGCCCCGCCAGCAGTGGCGGTGGCGATACCATACATGCGTCACAGCGCCGTGGTCAGTGGCGGCAACGCCCGACGGAAGCGGCGCGATCGGCGCAGCTTGCGAAGTCCCGGAAACGGCCGCGAAAACCAAAGCAGCGACCGCCATCGCGAAAACAGTCCTCATCATCGTCATTCTCCTTAGGCGCGAACCAGCGCGATTCCATAACACGCCAACAAGATGGCGGTTCCACGACCATGAATTCGTCGCGAAATGAACAAACAGTCAGAATTTCCAATTCAGCAAAGACCAAACAGCGTCCTGGCGTTGTCGCGGCCGATTTTAATTCGATCCGTATCGGCAATCTCGACGGCATCGAACCACGTTGCGGCTTGCGCATGATCTTCGAACGGATAATCGACGGCGAACAACACACGGTCGGCGCCGACGGTGAGGATGGCGTAAATCAGCGATTGCGTACAGAAATTTCCGCTCGTCGTGATGTGAAAATTTTGCCGGAAATATTCGGCCATGGTCCGCTTGGCCGGACGGCCCGGCAGCTTGCTCAGCCGGTGATCGAGCCGCCACAGATCGAACGGAATGCGCTCGCCGAGATGGCCGATCACGATCTGCAGTTTCGGATAGTCATCGAACAGCCCGCAGCCCATCAGCCGCAGCGAGTGGATCGCGGTCTCCTCGGCAAAATCCCACGGCGAACCGATCAGCCAGGGGTGCCCCTCATACCTTTGCCGGCGGCTCGGCAGTGAATAGCGCGGGTGCAGGTAGAACGGCACGCCGAGGCGCTCGACCTCGGCCCAGAACGGCCGATACTGCGGCAGGTCGTAATAAACCGCGGAGTCGGCCGTCCCGACTTGGGAAAAGCCGTTGACCAACGCGCCCTTGAATTTGAGATCGCGCACGCTGCGTTGCAGCTCCGCAGCGGCGGCTTGCGGATCCTGCATCGGCAGTGCGGCGAGCGCGGCAAAGCGATCGGGCCGCTTGGCGACAGCCGCCGCCAACGCATCGTTGGCTTCGCGGGCGAGTGCGACCGCCTTGGCAGGTTCGGGGACTTCTTGGATGCCATTGGCATTGAGCGACAGCACGGCGCAGCCAATGCCGGAAGCATCCATTTCGGCGAGCCGCCGATCAAACAGATCAATCAGCTTGGCTTCGATCCCCGACCAATAAGGGTGGTCCGGAAAGCGCACCGACTTCGACGCCGTTGCGCCAATGGCAAAGTGCTCCTCGACCGCGATCTTGTCGTGCATCACAACGTCCTTCCAATTCTAAAACAGATTGCCCTGTCCGGAACCGCCGCCGCGCCGCGGCCGCGGCTTGGCCGCCTCGCCGCCCGAGCTGGCCGACGACGACGCGTCATCGGCGTGAGCGCCGACGCGGCCGTCGGCGAATTCGATTTCGATCGGCATGCCGGCGCCGATAGCCGCGGCGGTGCGCAACGGCTGCCCTGCCGTGTCGCGGACCAGGGCGAAGCCGCGCGCCAATACGCCACGATAGGAAAACGCTGCGAGGAGTTGGCCGCCGCGTTCAGTGCGTGCGTGCCGCACGGCGATGAGCTGGTGAACGGCGCGGCCGGCGCGCTCGGCGAATGCACTCACCCTTTCGCCGTCGCGGGTAAAGCGCGTGCGATGGACCGCGATATTCGCCGCAACGCCCGCGCGCAGCCGCAGTGCGATAGCAGCGTAGCGTTCGCGCCGGCGTTCAATTTGGCCGAGCATGAATTGCTTGCTGAGCCGGCCGCCGATCTTCGAGTATGCAACATGATGGCTGTGTGCGTTGGCGCGCAGCGCCCGAGGCAATCTTGCCGCGGCGTGATCGAGCCTTTGCCGTGGCAATGCCAAGACCTCGTCGGCATCCGGCAGTGCACGAATCGCAGACCGTAGTTCGGCGCGGCGCGCCTCCTGATTGCGCTGCCAGCACGCATAGACGCGCCGCGACAGCGAATTAACGTCGACGATAAGATCGGCGCGTACCGGCACCGCCATTTCGGCGGCGGCGGTCGGCGTCGGTGCGCGCCGGTCGGCGGCGAAATCGATCAGCGTCACATCGGTTTCGTGGCCGACCGCGGAAATCAACGGGATAAAACTTGCCGCCGCCGCACGCACGACGATTTCCTCGTTGAAGGACCACAAATCCTCAAGCGAGCCGCCGCCGCGTGCGACTATGATCAAATCCGGCCGGGGCGGCCTGCCCCCCACTTCGAGCGCATTAAAGCCAGCGATCGCGGCGGCGACCTCGGCGGCCGAGTCCTCGCCCTGCACTTTGACCGGCCAAAGCAGGACATGGCGCGGGAAGCGGTCGGCAAGCCTGTGCAAGATGTCGCGGATCACCGCACCTGTCGGCGAGGTGACGACGCCGATCACCGTCGGCAGAAACGGCAAAAGCTGCTTTCGCGCCTCGTCGAACAGTCCTTCGGCGGCGAGCTTTTGCTTACGTTCTTCAAGCAGCGCCATCAGCGCGCCGAGGCCGGCGGGCTCCAGCGTCTCAACGATGATCTGATAGCTTGAGCGGCTGGGGTAGGTCGTGAGCTTGCCGGTGACGATGACCTCGAGGCCTTCCTCGGGCTTGAGCCGCATCCGGCCGAACGCACCTTTCCAGATCACCGCGTCGATCTTGGCGTTCTCGTCCTTGAGCGCGAAATAAACATGGCCCGAAGAGTGCGGGCCCTTGTAGCCCGACACTTCACCGCGCACGCGGACATAGCCGTAGGTGTCTTCGACGGTACGCTTGAGCGCCGTCGACAGCTCGGAGACGGTCAGCTCCGGCAGATTGATCCGCGGTTCGTTCATCAGGTTCTGCACAGGCGGCAGGTTGACGAGTTCGGCGAAGTCCATGGCGATTAGTGCGGTCCATCGCGAGCGCGGGTCAAGCCCTCCTCGCTTATCCGCCAAGGCATTCTGACCTATGAACATTCTGCTGTTGGGCTCCGGCGGCCGCGAGCACGCGCTGGCCTGGAAGATGGCGGCAAGCCCGCTTACCGACAAGCTGTACTGCGCGCCAGGCAATGCCGGCATCGCGCGCGAAGCCGAATGCATTGCGCTCGATCTCGCCGATCATGCCGCCGTCATCGCCTTCTGCCGTAACACCGGCGTCGATTTCGTCGTGGTCGGACCGGAGGCGCCGCTCTGCGCCGGCATCGTCGACGATCTTGAAGCGGCCGGTATCAAGGCCTTCGGGCCGTCCAAAGCTGCGGCGCGGCTCGAAGGTTCGAAAGGCTTCACCAAGGACTTGTGCCGGGCGAACGGAATTCCGACTGCGGCCTATGAGCGCTTTCGTGCCGCCGGTCCGGCCAAGGCCTATCTGCGCTCGCGCGGCGCGCCGATCGTCGTAAAAGCGGATGGCCTCGCCGCCGGCAAGGGTGTGGTGGTGGCG
This sequence comes from uncultured Alphaproteobacteria bacterium, assembly GCA_963775515.1. GTDB lineage: Bacteria > Pseudomonadota > Alphaproteobacteria > Rhizobiales > Xanthobacteraceae > BOG-931. The sequence continues at coordinate 238,146 of CAVZIQ010000006.1, forward strand.
CAAAATCTCGACGAGGCCGAAGCAGCGATCGACATGATGTTCGGCGGCGAGTTGGGTCAAGCCGGCGTTGAGGTCGTGATCGAAGAATTCCTCGACGGCGAGGAAGCCTCCTTCTTTGCGCTGTGCGACGGCGCGACCGCGATCCCGCTGACCACGGCGCAGGATCACAAGCGCGCCTATGACGGCGATAAGGGACCGAATACTGGCGGCATGGGCGCCTATTCACCGGCGCCGAATATCGATGCCGCCATGAGCGAACGCGTAATGGCCGAGATCATCGACCCGACGATGCGTGCGATGAAAGCGATCGGCGCGCCGTATAAGGGCGTGCTTTACGCCGGGCTGATGATCACGGGCGAAGGGCCGAAGCTCATCGAATACAATGCCCGTTTCGGCGATCCGGAAACGCAGGTGCTGATGTTGCGCCTGATGTCGGATCTGGTCCCGGCGCTCTTGGCGAGTCGTGACGGCATGCTCAATTCGTTCGATCTGCGCTGGTACGCCAATCCCGCGCTCACCGTGGTAATGGCCGCAAAGGGCTATCCCGGACATTACGCCCGCGGCACGGTGATCGAAGGCCTCGACGTAGCGGCTGCCGTCGCGGGCGTAGAAATCTTCCACGCCGGAACCAAGGCTGAAGGCGGAAAAATCCTCGCCAATGGTGGCCGCGTGCTCGATGTCTCGGCAATCGGCAAGACGGTGCGGCAAGCGCAAGCGCGCGCCTATGAAGCCATCGCCCGTATCCGCTGGCCGGAAGGATTCTATCGGCACGATATCGGCTGGCGCGCGGTGGAGCGCGAGGCAAAATAATGCCCGATCTCGCCGACCTTTACCCCGGCTACGCCTCGCGCTGGATCGACACGTCGATTGGAAAAATCTTTGCTCGTGTTGGCAACATTGGCGGTCCGCCGCTTCTGTTGCTGCACGGCCATCCGCAGTCGAACGTCATGTGGCACCGCGTGGCGCCTATGCTCGCGGCGCGTTTCACATTGGTGATCGCCGACTTGCCTGGTTACGGCTGGTCCACGGCGCCGCAAGCGCAGCCCGATCACGCCCCCTACACCAAGCGCGCCATGGCGATCGCCATGATCGAAGCCATGGAAGCGCTCGGTTTCGCCCGCTTTCGCCTTGCGGGCCACGATCGCGGCGGCCGGGTGGGCTATCGCCTTGCGCTCGACAGCCCCGGACGCCTCGAACAGCTCGCGGTGCTCGACATTGTCACCACCTGGGACATGTGGCGCCGCATGGACGCGCGGCTCGCGGCGCGGGCATGGCACTGGATGTTCCTGTCGCTGCCGGAGCCGTTTCCCGAGACCCTGGTCGACCACGATCCGAAGTTTTTCTTTGATTACCGCGCGGCTGCGGGCGCCAAGGCGAAGGAGGTTTCGATCTTTGATCCGCGGGCGCTGGCGCATTACCACGCCGCTTATGAGGACCCACTGCGCATCCACGCCATGTGCGAGGATTACCGCGCCGGCCGCACCACCGACCTGGTTCACGACGAAGCCGACCGCACGACGGGGAGGAAAATCGGCTGTCCAGTGCTGGCGCTGTGGGGGTCGAGCGGCCTGCCCGCGAATGGCGGCCTCGACACCCTGGCGTGTTGGCGGGATTGGGCGCCCGACTTGCGCGGGTTTGCGGTCGAGAGCGGCCATTACCTGCCGGAAGAGAATCCGGCCGCGACGGCGCAGGCGTTGCTGGAGTTCTTCGGCGCGGGATAGACTCGCCCTCCATGACAACCGACCGCCAAACGGCCTTTTCCGGCACGCGAGACGTCGCCGAACGGTTGCGGTTCGATGCCGCTCGTCTCGAAGCCTATTTGCGCGCCCACATCGCGGGGTTTTCCGAGCCGATCGTCGTCAGTCAGTTCAAGGGCGGCCAATCGAACCCGACCTATCTGATCGAAACGCCGCTGCGGCGCTACGCGTTGCGCCGCAAGCCGCCGGGGAAGCTTCTGCCCTCCGCGCACGCCGTCGACCGCGAATACCGCGTGATCAGCGCGCTCCACGCGCAAGGATTTCCGGTTGCCGAGCCGGTGCTCTATTGCGCCGACGAAGCCGTCATCGGCACTGCATTTTTCGTCATGGCCTTTGTCCAGGGCCGCGTCTTCTGGGAACCGCAGATGCCGGGATCCGACGTCGCCGAGCGCGTGCAAGTCTATGACGCGATGAACGCGACGCTGGCGCGGCTGCATAGCTTCGATCCGGCAAAAATCGGACTTGGCGACTACGGCCGCGGCGAGAACTACGTGGCGCGCCAAGTGGAGCGCTGGTCGAAGCAGTACCGCGCTTCCGAGACCGAGCGGATCGAGGAGATGGAGCGCTTGATCGGCTGGCTGCCCGCGCATGTGCCGCCGGACCATCCGCCGCGCGTGGTGCACGGCGACTACCGGCTCGACAACATCATCGTCGCGCCCGGCGTGCCGGAAATCTCGGCGGTGCTCGACTGGGAACTTTCAACGCTCGGCGATCCGCTCGCCGATTTGTCATATCACCTGATGGCGTGGCACATGCCACATTCACAAGCCGGCACCGGCTCGCTCGTCGGACTGGACCTCGCCGCGCTCGGCATTCCCTCGCTCACCGACTACGTCGAGACTTACGTCGCGCGCACCGGACTCGATCCGCGGCCACATCTGCCGGTTTATTTCGCCTATAATTTTTTCCGGCTCGCCGCGATCATGCAAGGCATCGCCGGGCGCGTGCGCGACGGCACCGCTACGAGCGCCTTCGCGGCGGCCAAGGCCGAACTGGTGCGGCCGCTCGCCGCCAAAGGCTGGGGATTTGCCGTGCAGGCGGGCGCATGAAGACCGTGGCGCTCGCGCTCGGTTCCGGTGGCGCGCGCGGGCTCGGCCATGTCCCGGTAATCGAGGCGCTCGATGAGATGGGAATTAAGCCCGTCGCCATTGCCGGAACTTCGATCGGGGCGCTGATCGGCGCCGCTTACGCGGGCGGGATGAGCGGCAAAGCCATCCGCCATCACGTCATCAGATTCGCGCACGATCGGCGCGAAACCATGAGCCGCCTCGTCCAGGCGCGCGCCGGCAAGCTTTCGGACTTGCTGTCCGGCGCGTTCAGCCAAGCGACGCAGATGGACGCCGAGAAATTTTGCGCGCAGTTTTTTCCGGACGCTATTCCTGACGAATTCTCGGCGCTGGCAATTCCGCTGATTGCGATTGCGACCGATCTGCACCGGCGGGAGGAAGCGGCATTGTCGTCCGGGCCGCTGCGGCGGGCGCTCGCCGCCTCGATCGCATTTCCCGGCCTGTTCCGGCCTGTGCTGCTGGATGGCCGCGTCCTGGTCGATGGCGGCGCCACCAATCCGCTGCCGTTCGATCGGCTCGCCGGCCGCGCCGATCTCGTCATCGCCGTCGACGTATTCGGCGTTCCGGCCGCGGAACGAAGCGACATACCGGGCGCCTGGGAGAGTATGTTCACGACGCTTCTGATCATGGGCTCGACCATCGTCGCCGCCAAGCACAAGCACGCGGCGCCCGATCTCGTAATCCGTCCCAACGTCTCAATCTTCCGCACGCTCGATTTCTACCAGGCGAGTTCGATCATTCGTTCCGCCGATGCGGCGAAAGCCGAGGTGAAGGACAAACTCGGCGCGCTCTTGGCGGACTAGCTCTTGGCGGACTAGCTCTTGGCGGACTAATTATCTACGTTCGCGAAAAAACTCTTTGAGCAACGCCGACGCCTCCGCCTCAGCCAGCCCGCCATAAACCTCCGGTCGATGATGGCAGGTCGGTGAGGCGAAGTACTTCACGCCGTTGTCGACCGCGCCGCCCTTCGGATCGGCGGCGCCGTAATAGAGCCGGCGGATGCGGGCAAACGCCACGGCGCCCGCGCACATGGCGCAAGGCTCCAGCGTGACGTAGAGGTCGCAGTCGTCCAGGCGCTCGGAGCGAACCAAGTGCGCCGCCTCGCGGATGGCGATAATCTCCGCATGCGCCGTCGGGTCATGGTCGGCAAGCGTGCGGTTGCCGGCGCGCGCCACGACCTCACCGCCGCGCGCGATGACGCAGCCGACCGGCACCTCGCCGCGGCTGCCGGCGGCGCGGGCTTCGGCCAGCGCCATATCCATGAACGATGCCATGGTCCCCTGCGTCTTGCTCTGCTATCGACCCTATCAACGGGCGGAACTATGAACGACGATACCTCACAGCACAAAGCCGGCGAGCGCATCGCCAAGGTGATCGCCCGTGCCGGGCTCGCTTCGCGCCGCGACGCCGAGGCCTGGATCGCCGCCGGGCGCGTCGCCGTCAACGGCGCGGTGATCGCCTCACCCGCACTCAACGTCACGGCGGACGACCGCATCAGCATCGACGGCGAGCCGCTGCCCGGCCGCGAGCGCACGCGGCTTTTCCTCTATCACAAGCCGCGCGGGCTCTTGACCACCCATGCCGATCCGCGCGGCCGGCCGACCCTATTCGAGAAGCTGCCGCCGGGCCTGCCGCGGCTCATCAGCGTCGGCCGGCTCGATTTCAACACCGAGGGCCTTCTTCTCCTCACCAATGACGGCGCGCTGGCGCGCCTGCTGGAGCTTCCGGCAACCGGCTGGCTGCGGCGCTACCGCGTGCGGGCGCACGGCTCAGTCACGCAGGCGCAACTCGACGGCTTGCGCCGCGGCGTCACCATCAGCGGCATCCATTATGGGGCGATCGAGGCCGCTCTCGACCGGGTACAAGGCTCGAACCTGTGGCTCACCTTTGCCATTCGCGAAGGCAAAAACCGCGAAGTGCGCAACGTGCTCGGCCATCTGGGCCTGACGGTGACGCGGCTCATTCGCGTCTCATTCGGGCCATTCCAGCTCGGCGAACTCGCTCTAGGCGCGGTCGAGGAAGTGCCTACCCGGACCTTGCGCGACCAGCTCGGCGACAAGCTCGTGGCGCTCTCGAGCGCGGATTTTTCCGCGCCGATCGCCCCGCCCCCGACGCCGCGGCGCGCCACTGGACGCATCGACGTACCGCCAAAGAGAGCGGGAGCGCCGCCAAAGGGCGCAGCCGAAAAACCCAAAGACCGCAAATCGTCGGATCACGCCTGGCGCGCGCATGAGCAGGACCGCCCGACCAAGAAACTGCGGCGGAAATTCCGCGGCGTACGCCGCAATGCCGAAACGCGCAAACCGCCGGCCGGCGAGGCGCGCGCCGGCCTTTTGCAGGACCGCAAGGGCCGCCGTGTCGCCGTCGAGCGTTACGGCCAGCCACCGGCGCGAGAACCGCGCGAGCCAGGGCGCGAAGTGCGCCCGCACAAATTTCCACGGGCCCAAGGCCGCCATCGCTCGCCGGATCGCGCCTCGGGCCCGAGGCCGCGCAAGCCGCAGGGTAAAAAGTAATGCGCGTCGTCGGCGGACGGTTGCGCGGGCGTTCGCTCGCCGGGCCGAAGTCGAACACGATCCGTCCCACCGCCGACCGGCTGCGCGAATCGGTTTTCAATATTCTCCTCCATGCCTACGGCGATCCCATTTCCGAGGCGCGGGTGCTCGACCTGTTCGCCGGCACCGGTGCACTCGGCATCGAAGCGGCCTCGCGCGGCGCCGCATTCGTGCTTTTCGTCGACGATGGCGCCGAGGCGCGCGCGCTTCTACGTGAAAACGTCGCCACGTTCGGGCTCGGCGGCGTCACGCGCATATTCCGCCGCGACGCGACCAAGCTCGGCCCGGCGCATCCGCTTGAGCCGTTCGCGCTCGCTTTCCTCGATCCGCCCTATGGCCGGAATCTCGCCGAAGCGGCGCTCGCCGCGGCGCGCGCAGGCGGCTGGTTTTCGCCTGAAGCCTTGATCGTCGTCGAGGAAGCGGCGAAGGCACGCTTCGCCGCACCCGGGGGCTTTTCCGAGCTCGAACGCCGCCCTTACGACGACACCGAACTCATCTTTCTCCGATTCAATTCGGCATAATGCCGGCGTCGTGGACGACCTTGGTCCAGCGCGCCACCTCGTCGGCCTGAAATTTAGCGAGATAAGCCGGCGTGCGGCGCTCCGGAGCGACGATTTCAAGACCGAGGTCTTCCAGCCGTTTGCCGATCACCGGGTCGTCGAGCGTGTCGCTCATCGCCTTGTTGAGCTTCGCAACGATCGGCACCGGCGCGCCCGGCGGCAGGAAGAACGCGTTCCAGACGCTTGCCTCCACCCCGGGCAGGCCCTGCTCGCCGGTCGTCGCCAGCTCGGGAATGATCTTGACCCGCTGCGCCGACATGACGGCGATGCCTTTGACTTCGCCCTGTTTTGCCAGCGCCGCGCCGGTCTGGATGGTGGAGCACATGTAATCGAGCCGTCCGGCGATCAGATCCTGCTGCGCCGGCCCCTCGCCGCGATACGGCACGTGAGTGACGGTCACGCCCATCGCGGTGTTGAGCAGCACGCAGGGCAGATGCGTGCCCGAGCCGACGCCGGCCGAACCGAACTGCATCTTGGCTTGATTGGCTTTCACATACGCGATGAACTGCTGGAGGCTCGCAACCGGAAGATCCGTGCGTGCGATCAGAATGCGCGGCGATTCCGTTGCCAGCCCCACCGGCGTGAAGTCGGTGACGGAATTGTACAGCGGCTCTTTGTGCAGCGATTGGCTGAACGCTTGGGTGCCGCTATTGCCAATAAGCATCGTGTAGCCGTCGGGATCCGACTTGGCGACGTGAAGCGCGCCGGTCATGCCCGCCGCCCCGCCCATATTGTCGACGACGATCGGCTGGCCGAGGCGTTCGCTCATGCCTTGCGCCTGGATGCGCGCGCTGACATCGACGCCGCCGCCGGCGGCGAACGGCACGACGAGCGTGATCGGCCGGGTCGGCCAGTCCTGTGCGCCGGCCGGCGGGACCGCGGTCAATGCGAGTGCGGCAACAGATAACAACCACGTCCATTTCATCTGAGACCCCATATTTTTTTACCGCCGCCCGAACAGCCGTTCGATGTCGGTGAGCTTAAGTTCCACATATGTCGGCCGGCCGTGATTGCATTGGCCGGAATTCGGCGTCATCTCCATCTCGCGCAGGAGCGCGTTCATCTCCTCCGGTTTAAGACGCCGCCCCGCACGCACCGAGCCGTGACAGGCCATCGACGAAGCAACCTGCAGGAGCCGGCGTTCGAGCGGCAAGGTCTCGTCCCACTCGGAAAGATGTTCGGCGAGATCGCGAAGGAGACCGCCGCCGTCGATCTCGCCAAGCAGCGCCGGCGTTTCGCGAAGCGCCACCGCACCGGGCCCAAACGCTTCGAGCACTAGGCCGTAGCGGGCAAGCTCCCCGGCGCGCGCGGCGAGCCGATCGACGTCGGCCTCATCGAGTTCGACGATTTCCGGGATGAGCAGGATCTGCCGCTCAATGCCGTTCCGGTCGATCGCCGCTTTGAGCCGCTCATAGACGATGCGCTCGTGCGCGGCGTGCTGGTCGACGATAACGAGCCCATCGCGCGTCTGCGCAACGATGTAGGTGTCGTGGATCTGCGCGCGGGCGGCGCCAAGCGGGGAATCGAGAAAATCGGCAGCCGGCGCCTCGCGCTCGGTTCCCTCGGCGAATTCTCCGCGCAGATCGGCTGCAGGTCCGCCGACATCGAAGGCCGCCTGCGCCGCTTCGGCGAAGCCGCCGCGCAATCCCCCACCCCAACCCGCCCCGCTTGCGGGCAGGGCAGTGGGCGGGGGTCGCCGCGCATCGTAAGGCCGCCCCGGCGATCGGCGCCAATCCCATCTGCGCTGCGGCGCGGCTCGGAATGACGCAATGGTCGCCGAGCCGCCTGTCGTCGACGCGCGCGTGCCTTCGCGAAGGAGCGCCGTCTTAAGCGCGTGCACAATCAGCGTGCGAACCAGGCCGACATTGCGAAAACGCACCTCGGCCTTGGCCGGATGCACGTTGACGTCGACCTCGCGCGCGTCGAGCGTGACGAACAGCGCAACCAGCGGATGGCGGTCGCGCGGCAGATAATCGGCGTAAGCCGCGCGCACCGCGCCGATCAGGAGTTTGTCGCGCACGGCCCGGCCGTTGACGAACAGATATTGGCCGAGCGCATTGGCCCGCGTCAGGGTCGGCAGGGCGGCAAAGCCTTCGATGCTGATGCCGTCGCGCTCGGCTGCGATCTCGACGGCATTGGCGCGGAAGTCCGCACCGAGTACGTCGCCGAGGCGCGCCAGCCTGCCGGTCGCACCGGGCAGCGTCGCGGCGAAGCTTAATGGCGCGCGCTCCTCGCCGGCGAGCGTGAAGGCGACATCCGGCCTGCTCATGGCGAGCCGGCGGACCACTTCGCGCACCGCTTCGGCTTCGGTGCGGTCGAGTTTCAAGAACTTCAGCCGCGCCGGCGTGGCGTAGAACAGGTCGCGCACTTCAACGCGCGTGCCCTGCCCCAGCGCGGCGGGTTTGACGTCGGACTTTGTGCCGCCGTCGAGCTCGATCGCCCAGGCGTGCAGCTCGCCGGCATGCCGCGTCGCGATCGCAAGCCGCGCCACGGCTCCGATCGAGGGCAACGCCTCGCCGCGGAAGCCCAGCGTGCGGATCGAGACGAGATCGTCGTCGGCAAGCTTCGAGGTCGCGTGGCGTTCGACGGCAAGCGCGAGATCGCCGCGCGTCATGCCCTCGCCGTCGTCACCGACGCGAATAAGCCGCCGGCCGCCGCCGTCGGTGAAAACATCGATACGGCTCGCGCCGGCATCGAGCGCGTTCTCGACCAGCTCCTTGACCACGCTTGCCGGACGCTCGACGACCTCGCCCGCGGCGATGCGGTTGACGACGGCTTCCGAAAGCTGGCGGATTGGCATGAACAGCGGCTTGTATAGCGACTCGGCGGCCACCGTAGCCCGGATTGAGTCGCAGCGAAATCCAGGGCAGAAAGCCGGCTGAAACTGGCTTCAGGCGTTATGGAGTAACGAATGGTCCGGTACTTGCCCGGCGCGATCCTCGCCGTATTCGGCGTCGTCACCTACGTCATCGGATGCGTTCTCTTCACAGCCCACCGCCGGCAACGCGACGCCGCGCGCAAATCCATGCCCGTCGCCAATGACAACCCCGAACCGGGAACCGGATCGAACACGCTGTTCGTCTACGCGGTCGCGATGATGATCCTCGGCATTGTCGCGCTCGGCGCCGGGCTCTACGCCTTGGAAGTGACCCAGATGCACGCCGCAGGCGGGTAAACCGGCAGAGTTCGTAGCGACGTTCAATCGAACGACGGCCTTACGCCCCGCAGCCGCTTGATCCCGGCGCGGCGCTTCTTGCCCTCGATGCGTCGCTCGCGCGAGGCCTTGGTCGGCCTGGTCGGCCGCCGCTTGACCGGCGCGACCGCAGCGCGGCGGATCAGATCGATGAGGCGATCGCGCGCGTCCTGCCGGTTGCGCGCTTGCGTCCGATGACGCTGGGCGATGATGACGAGAACGCCGTCGCGGGTGAGCCGCGACCCGGCGAGCCGTTCGAGCCGCTCGCGGACGGCGGCCGGCAGCGACGGTGAGCGCCGCACGTCGAAGCGAAGCTGCACCGCGGTCGAAAGCTTATTGACGTTCTGCCCGCCCGGTCCCGAAGCGCGCACGAACTCCTCGGCGATCTCGCGCTCGTCGAGATTGATCTGTGCGGTGACGCGGATCATGGCGTCACCGTAGCGCGGTTCACCGCTTAGCGTAATCCGGAGTTCAGGACGCCCGTCGGCGGTCCGGCTGCAGGCGCGACCGGTTGGCTTAAGCCCGCTGGGGCAATTGCCGCATCGGCCGATGCGACGCCTTCGGCTTTGCCGACCACCGTCACCAGCATCCCGTCGTCGAGCAGGCGCTTGGCGACGCGCCGTGCATCATCGAGCGTGACCGCGTCGATCATTGCCGAACGCCGCTGGAAATAATCGACCCCGAGATTGTCGAGCTGCAACTGCACAAGAAGCGACGCGATCTTGGTGGAGGTGTCGAGATTGAGCGCGAACGAACTCGTGACATAGCTCTTGGCCTCGGCGAGTTCGGCGGCGGTCGGACCCTGTTCGGCGAACCGGTGGATCTCCTTTTGCACGAGATCGAGCGTTTCGCCGGCGCGGTCGGCGCGCGTAGCGGTGCCGCCGAGGAACAGCGATGAATGATCGAGCCAGATCAGGCTGTTGGAGACCGAATAGGCCAGACCGCGCTTTTCGCGCACTTCTTGATAGAGCCGCGAATCCAACGAGCCGCCGCCGAGAATGTGGTTGACGAGATAGGCGGCCATGAAATCGGGGTCGTGGCGGGCGATGCCGGGACAGCCGAAATCGATGACCGCCTGCGGCACATCGAGGCTGACGGTGATCGTGCGGCCGAGACCCTGCGGCGTGACGTTCGCGACCGGCGCCAGATCGGGCTTTGCCGGCAGCGCACCGAAGACGCGGTCGAGCAGTGTCTTTAAGGTTTCGGCGTCGATGTCGCCCACCACCGCGATCTTGAGCTTTTGCCGCGCCAGCACACGATGCGCGTAGGACTTCAGATCGCCAATAGTGATATTCGGCACCGTTTCTTGCGTGCCGTCGACCGGCCGGCCATAGGGATGTCCCTCGAAGGCGGTCTCCCACCAGCGCCGGCTTGCGATATCGCCCGGATCCGTCGACTGCCGGCGCAACTGCGACAAGATTTGCGCCCGATTGAGCTCGACGTCGGAAGGATCGAAGCGCGGCGCGGTCAGCGCCAGGCGCAGCATGTCGAAGGCCTCGTCGCGGTTCTCCGTAAGCGTACGCATCGACCCGCCGAGATTGTCGCGCCAGGCGTAAAAATTCATCTCGATCGCCTTGCGCTCAAGCCGGTCCGCAAACGCCTTGGAATCGAGATCGCCCGCGCCCTCGTCGAGCAGCGAGGCGACAAGATTGGCGGTGCCGCCCTTGCCTGGCGCGTCCTGAGCCGAGCCGCCGCTGAAAGCGAAGTCGACTGCGATCAGAGGAACTGCCGGCTCCTGTACCAGCCATGCCTCAATGCCGCCGGAACTCACCACCCGCTGGATCGTGGTCGCGTGCGCCGGAAGCGGCGTCGCCGCGAGGGCAAATACCAGCGCCGTCGTCACCGCGACTCGTATCAGCACGGCGCGCCGGAGGACGGAACGAAAAATTTTTAGCGCGAATGCATTCACGAGTGGCTCTCCTGTGGCTGCAGGCTCCGAACGAGATAGCCGGTCACCGAGCGGCGGCGATCGAGCCAGGTGCGGGCGGCTTGTTGCACGTCATCCGCGGTCACGGCGCGGATGCGATCGGGCCAGGTACGGACCATGTCGACGGTCTGCCCAGTGGCGAGCGCCGAGCCGTACCAGCGCGCTAAAGTTACTTGATTGTCCTGCGCATAGACGGCGTCGGCGATCATCCGCGTTTTGGCGCGGTCGAGTTCGTCGGCGGTGATGCCGTGATCGATCACGTCGTCGAGGACACCATCGATGCCCGCCTCGACATCGCGCAGCGAGACCCCGGGCTTCGGCGAGCCGTAAACGCCAAACTCGGCATAATCGAGCGCCGTGCCGGAATAGTAGGCGCCGGCGCTCAGCGCGATCCCTTTGTCGACGACCAGGGTCCGGTATAGCCGACAATCTTCGCCGCTGCCGAGCACGTGGGCGAGCACGTCGAGCGCCTCGCTCTCGCCGGACTTTGCTGAGGTTTCCGAGGGCACAAGATAGTCGCGGCTGACGCTCGGCTGCTCAACTCTCGCGTCGGCGAGCGTGACGGTGCGCGGCGCCTCCTGCTTGGGCTCCATCGGCCGCTGCCGGGGATTTGTCGGGGCACGATCGGCAATCTTGCCGTAGGTTTCATCGGCGTCGGCCTTGACCTCTTGCGGCGTGACATCACCGGCAACGACGACGACGGCGTTATTCGGCGAATAAAAGCGATTATAAAACGCCAAGGCATCGTCCCGATCGAGTTTTTCAATCTCGTGCCGCCAGCCGATCACCGGCCGGCCGTAGGGGTGGTTAAGGTAAAGTGCGGCATCCATTTGTTCACCGAGCCGCGCGCCCGGATTGTTGGCGATGCGCATATACTGTTCTTCGAGCACCACCTTGAGCTCGGGCCCCACGACATCGTCGGTGAGCACCAGGCCGGTCATGCGGTCGGCTTCCAACGCCATCATCTCCTTGAGGTGCTGGCGCGGAACGCGCTGATAAAACCCGGTATAGTCGCTTCCTGTGAAAGCATTCTCCTGACCGCCGATTTCGGCAACATCCTTTGAGAACGCGGCGCCGGGGTTTTTTGCCGTGCCTTTAAACATCAGATGTTCGAGGAAATGCGCGAGGCCGGATTTGCCCGGCGTCTCATCGGCGGCGCCGACTTTGTACCAGATCATATGCGTGACGACTGGCGCGCGATGATCGGGGATCACGACGACTTCGAGACCATTCGATAAGGTGAATTCTGCAACGTCAGGGCCGGAGGCGGCATGCGCGGTGCCGGCGGCAGCGCCGACAAGTGCGAAAGCTAGCATCAATATTTTCGACAATACATCACCTCCGCGAGCTGCGCGCGCGCCCCGAAAAAGATCCAACATTACGCTGCAGATCGGAACCCCTCGTCGTCCGATTGGGTCCGGATGGGTTTTATGATCGGACTCGGACGGGATGTTCCAAGCTCGCCCCCAAGCCTATCGTACCGGCTCCATACGCTCCCCGAGCGTCGGCGGCTTGTAGATCTTCTTCTCCGGCGCGATGCCATAGGGCTGATCCGGCGACGGCGTCAGATAGCCGGGCGGCGGATCGGTCAAGCTCACCCGCGGCGGCTCACCGGTAAACGTCCCGTAATCTTCCTGCTTGAGCCAATCGAAACTGAAAACGCCGGGCTTCTTTGCGCCAAGCTCGGAAGGCGAGCTCTGGTCGTTGGTGCCGGGAGCGTTGACCGCCGTGGCATTGAGTTCATCGGGGCGCAGCGGACGCGACAGTTCGGTGACGTAATCCTCGTGCGGGCCGACTCTGGTGTCCTTTTTCGCCGCCGCGCGCGCTTTGATCTCGGGATCGACCGGCCAATTCGGCGTCGGCGGCGCAGTCGATGATATCGGCGGCGGCAAGTCGCGGTTCGGCGGCACGACGAGCGGCGAGCGCTCGCTATAATTGATGCCGTATTGCGGCGTGAAGGGATTGTGAAGGCCGAGCGTGTCCAAAACCTTGTCAGTGAACGATTCCTGAGAAGCCATGTCTTGAGCAGCCGTGTCGTCGCCGGCGCGTGCCGCTGAACAGGCGCCGCGGACCGCAAAAGCGACCACTGCGCCGTACAGCGCAACCCGTAGGAGCTTCGTCCGGCGAATGTTGCGGCCGTCAATCACGCGATCGGCTGGTCGATCTTGCGGCATGCCCTCACCCCGACTTGCCTGCATCAAGCCTTGCCTGCATCAAACTTTGCCTGCATCAAACTTTGCCGATGCAGCGCTTCAAGGCAAACACAAACCCACGTCCGACGGTAGGTTTATAAACGCGATCAGGGCGCTTTTGCGGCACCCCCACCCAGCAGGGATTCATACAACAGTCCCACCACCCCCGCAACAATGGCCACGTCGGCGAGGTTAAACACGTACCAGCGGAAGCTGAAACCGGCTGTCTCGATGTGAAACAGCACAAAATCCATGACCCCAGGCCAGTGGAAACGGTCGATGGCATTGCCTAAGGCGCCGCCGATGATCAGCCCGAGCGCCGCGGCGGTCAGCCGGGACGGCGCCCGCGTCAACCAGACCCAAAGAAAGATCACCGCCGCCACCTTGACTGCGAGCAGCGCCCAGGCGCCAAGCGGCCCCTGTTGCGGGAACAAGCCGTAACTGATGCCAGTATTCCAGGTCAGCACGAGATCGACCAGGGGCGCGACCGCAACCGAACCGCGGCTGGCCAGATCGAAGCCGTCGAGCAGCCAGAATTTCGAAGCCTGATCGACAAGGCACGTGATGAGCGCGAGGCTGAGCCCGAACGCACTCAGACGCCCCCACAGATAGGAACCCACTGGATCGTGTTGGGCCACCTCGGCCAAGGTCGCCCCCTACTCGGCTGCTTTGCGCGTGGTTTCCCATTCGCGCAATGCCTGCGCGTCGCGCGGCGTCACGTCGGGGAATTGCGGATCGAGACCAACGGCCGGGGAGATTTTCCAAGATCGCGCGCATTTGCGGCCAGCCGCCCGTTCCGGAACGACGGTGACGCCGGCGACATCCGGCAGGCGAAACGCATCGGCCGGGCCCTCGCCTTCGACGAGCACCGCGCCCGACGTGATGCAGATTTCGGCGAGATCGGCGTCGACGACTGCGGCGAACAGGTCGGGGTCGGCGATGTGCACAATCGGATGCGCCTCGAGCGAAGAGCCGATACGCTTGGCCGCACGCTCGAGTTCCAGCGCGCCGGTAACGACACGCCGCACGCTGCGCAATTTGCGCCATTTTTCCGCCAGCGCGTCGTCGCGCCAATCCGCCGGCGCCGGCGGGAAAAGCTCGAGATGAACCGACTGCGCGTTCGGCTCCCGCGCGAGCCAAGCCTCCTCGGCGGTAAAGCATAGCATCGGCGCGAGCCAGCACACCGTGGCGCGGAACAAGTGGTCGAGCACGGTGAGGCAGGCCTTGCGCGTGATCGACGAGTAGGGATCGCAATAAAGCGCGTCCTTGCGGATGTCGAAGTAAAATGCCGACAGATCGACCGTCATGAAAGCGTTCAGCACGGCGAAGATGCGTTTGTAGTCGAAATCCGCGTAGGCTTGGCGGATGAGCGGATCGAGCTCGGCAAGCCGATGCAACATCAACCGCTCGAGTTCCGGCATTTTTTCTACAGCGACCCGGTCCGCCGCTTCGTAGTGCGCCAGATTGCCGAGCATCCAGCGCAGCGTGTTGCGCAGCTTGCGGTAGGTGTCGACCGTGGTTTTCAGAATCTCCGGCCCGATGCGCAGGTCGTCGGCATAATCGGCCGCGCACACCCACATCCGTAAGATGTCGGCGCCGGATTGCTTGATCACGTCCTGCGGCGCGGTGACGTTGCCGAGCGACTTCGACATTTTGCGTCCGCCTTCATCGAGCACGAAGCCGTGCGTCAGCACGACGTCGAACGGCGCGCGGCCGCGTGTGCCGCAGCTCTCGAGCAGCGAAGACTGAAACCAGCCGCGATGCTGGTCAGAGCCTTCGAGATACATCACGACATCGTTGCCGCCGTCGGCCCTGCGCTTGATATGGGCCAGGCTTGGAAAATGCTGCGGATCTTCAAGCACGAATGCGTGCGTCGAACCCGAATCGAACCAGACGTCCAGAATGTCGTCGACCTTCTGCCAGCCGGCGCTGGCGAGAGGCCCGAGGAAACGCTCGCGCGCGCCCGCTGCGTACCAAGCGTCGGCGCCCTCCTCCTCGAACGCTTCGATGATGCGGACATTCACTTCGGGATCGCTGAGAATGTCGACCGAACCGTCCGGCATTTCTTTGATGAACAACGCAATCGGCACGCCCCAGGCGCGCTGGCGCGAGATCACCCAATCGGGCCGGCTTTCGATCATACCGTTGATGCGGTTCTCGCCTTGCGTCGGCACCCAGCGCGTCGCCTTGATCGCGGTAAGCGCGCGATGGCGCAGCGTGTCGTGGTGCCTGTCGATGTCCTTATCCATCGCAATGAACCATTGCGGCGTATTGCGGAAGATCACCGGCTTCTTGGAGCGCCACGAATGCGGATATTGGTGTTTCAACCGACCGCGCGCGAGCAGCATGCCGGCATCGATCAAGGCCTTGATCACCGCGTCGTTGGCGTCGCCTTTCTCGCCTTTTTCGGTCAGTACACGCTTGCCGGCAAAGCCCGGCGCCTGATCGGTGAAACGGCCGTCGGCGTCAACGGTGTAGGGGATGTGGGTGTTGATGCCGGCCGCGGCGAGCTTCGGCGCATTCGCAGTCCAGACATCGAAGTCCTCGCGGCCGTGTCCCGGCGCGGTGTGCACAAATCCCGTGCCGGTATCGTCAGTGACATGATCGCCGGCAAGAAGAGGCACGGGAAAATCGTAGCCACCCATCCCCTTCAGCGGATGGTCGCAGTACAACGCCCCTAAAATTTCCGCGCTGATCGGAGCGATTCTTCTGTAAGCAGTTACACGTGCTTGCCGAAAAACATCGATCGCCAACTTGTCAGAAAGGACGAAGCGGTCGCCAACCCTGGCCCAATTATCGGCCGGTGCGTCTCTTACTTCGTAAAGTCCATATTCGATTTTCGGCGAGTAACTGACGGCTCTATTACCAGGGATCGTCCAAGGAGTTGTCGTCCAAATCACAATCGACGCACCGCGCAGATCATGAGATCCATCGCCCGCCGGCGCCTTCTTAGCTAGAATCGGAAACTTCACCCACACCGTATCGCTGACGTAGTCTTCGTATTCGACTTCGGCCTCGGCAAGCGCGGTCTTCTCCACCACCGACCACATCACCGGCTTACTGCCGCGATAGAGCGTTCCGTTGGCGGCGAACTTCATCAGCTCTCGGGCGATCTGGGCTTCGGCGAAATTGTCCATCGTCGTGTAGGGATGCATCCAATCGCCGGTGACGCCGAGGCGCTCGAATTCGGCGCGCTGCACCATGATCCAGTGCTCCGCGAAGGCCCGGCATTCGCGGCGGAATTCGACCAGGGCGGCCGGGTCCGACAGATCCGGCTTCGGCTTGCCCTTGGCGCGGTAATTCTCTTCCTCGATCTTCCATTCGATCGGCAAGCCGTGACAGTCCCAGCCCGGCACATAATTCGAATCGGAACCGAGCATCTGCTGACTGCGGGTGACCACGTCCTTGAGGATCTTGTTGAGCGCGTGGCCGATATGGATGCTACCGTTGGCGTAAGGCGGCCCGTCATGCAGCACGAATCGTGGCCGGCCCTTGGCCGCGGCGCGCAACCGCCCGTATAGATCGAGCTTTTGCCAGCGCGCCAGAAGCTCCGGCTCCTTCTGCGGCAGACCCGCGCGCATGGGGAATTCGGTCTTGGGCAGAAACAGCGTTTCTGAATAGTCGCGCGCTTTGCTGTCGGTCACTGGGGCGTCCGTCTTGGGTTGCGCCTTCTAACAAGCCTCCTGCGCTGCGGAAAGGGCGTCCGGCCGGCAAGTCGCAGGGCTGCGGGGAACGACCGCTCCCAACAGGCGTTGTCGTAATGAGATATCGGCGTCGGGCGACGGAGGGTTTTGTGGACTATATTCGAGCCGGACGCGAAGTGCGGCACGCACTCGTGATCAGCGATCCGCGGCCGGTCGATAACGTCAAAACTGTGTGGACGTCGGCCGGCCAGGCCGCGACCATCGGCATATTCCTGCTGCTGTTCGGCGCATTCCTCTATATCGGCCGCGCCATCCTGTTGCCGATCCTCGCCGCCGCCGTGGTCGCACTCACGCTGGCGCCGCTCGTCAAGACGGCCAAGCGCTTCGGCATTTCGCCCTGGCTAACCGGCCTCGTCGTTCTCCTGCTCGGGCTGGGTGCGATCAGCCTCTTGGCGACGGCGCTGGCCGGCCCGGTCAGTCAGTGGATCGGCCGCGCGCCGCAGATCGGCGCCACGATCCAGCAGAAGCTCTCCGTGCTCGATCAGCCGCTCGCGGCACTGCACGAACTCGAGGACTCGTTGTTGGGCGGCAATGCCGCGCTCGGCGGCAGCGCCCCCAGCGTCGTTCTGCCGGTGGTCGCATTTCTCACGCCGGCCGCCGGCGAGTTCCTACTCTTTTTCGTCACCCTTTATTTCTTTCTCGTCGGCCAGATCGAGCTGCGCAATCAGGCCGTCACGATGTTCGCAAGCCACGACTCCAAGCTGCGCTTTCTTAAGATCATGCGCGACATCGAGCGCAATCTCGCCGGCTATCTGACGGTGGTGACGATCGTCAATATCGCGGTGGGCATCATCGTCGCCGTAGGCGCCTGGCTCGTCGATCTCCCAAGTCCTGTGATTTTCGGACTATTGGCGGCTTTGTTGAATTACGTGCCCTATATCGGACCGGCGGTCATGGTGGTCGCGCTGTTCGGCGTCGGACTGGTCACGTTCCCTTCCCTCGGTCACGCGCTGATCGCGCCGCTCGGACTCATCGCCGTAACCACGATGGAAGGACATTTTGTCACCCCGACCATTGTCGGCCGGCGGCTGACGCTCAATCCGCTCTTGGTGTTTCTGGCGCTGGCGTTCTGGACCTGGTTGTGGGGCCCGTTTGGCGCGGTCCTCGCAGTGCCGATCTCGATTGTCGGACTAGTCATCTCCAATCATCTGTTCCCGGACGAAGACGTCAAACTTCCTGAATGAATTGAGCTTTTAGTCCTTTGATATTTATCAATGGAACTTTCCCCGTATCCGGGTGATTATCCGCGCAATCCGGTATTTTCACTTCATGGAGTAACGGCATGACCAGCGCCTCGACGGCTTCCTCCGATATGCGCGATACGGTCAAGGACGCGCGCGAAAGCATCCGGGAAATCGGCAAAGCGGCCGCCGATGCGTCGCCCGACATTCAAAAAGATCTGCAAGCGTTGCGCGACGATCTCGGACGGCTCGCCGAGCAGGTCGGCGACATCTTTGCCAACAAGGGAAACGCGGCCTGGCAGCGCGCCAAATCGAGCGTCGACGGCGTTGTTTCCGACGCCCAGGATCGGGGCCGTGAAGCGGCCGACGCGGTGCGCGAGGTGTCCGACAATTTCGTCGAAGCGATCGACGAGTCGATCAAGACGCGTCCCTATACCACGCTCGCGATCGTGGCCGGTCTCGGGTTTTTGTTCGGCGCGACGTGGCGTAGATAGAGTTGGCGTAGATAGAGTTGGCGTAGATGGATTTGGCGCAAATAGATTTGGCGCAAATGGATTTGGTGCATAAAGACGTGGTGCGGATTGCCTTATGCTTAAAGCCCTGACGCGTGAGATTACGCTGGCGATCCAGGCCAAAAACGGCGCGAGCGTCGCCGTTGTGGTCTGGTTGGGTATTATGGCGCTGGCCTTGTTCACGGCGTTCGTCTTCCTTTGCATCGGCGCCTATGCTTGGTTTGCAGCGCATTTCGGTGGCATCGTTGCCGCTTTGATCATGACGGGCATTTTCGTCGCGATCGCGATTGTGGCGGCGATTATTTCCGCGTTGGTTCGGCGCCGGGTGCGCGAGCGCGCCATTCTCGCCCGCGCGGCGAAGGCGCATTCGCCGCCGTGGCTGCTTGATCCGAAAATACTCGGCGTCGCCGTCGAGGCCGGCCGCGCGATCGGCTGGCAGCGTCTCGTACCGATCGCGGTGCTTGGCTTCATGGCGGCGCAATGGGCGCGTGAATCGCGCGACAAGAGCCGGCGGGAATCTTAAATCGGCGGGAACGCGGTCCCCGCGTCCGCTAACGCTTCCCGCGCAAGCCTGGAATCGTCCTGCATCTGGCGGATAAGATCCTCGGCCGAAGCAAACATCGCTTCGTCGCGAATGAAGGAAATGAACGCGACGTCGAGCGTCGCGCCATAGAGGTCGCCGGAAAAATCGAACAGGAAGACTTCAAGGAGCACGGTGCCGGCATCGAACATCGGCCGCCGGCCGAAGCTCGCCACGCCGTCATAGCGGCGGCCGCCGACTGCGACGCGCACCGCATAGATGCCGTGACGCAGCCCGCAGGCCGGGTCGAGCTTCAAATTCGCGGTCGGAAAACCGAGTTCGCGGCCGCGCTTGTCGCCGTGGATGACCGTGCCGGAAACGAACCAGGGGTAGCCCAAGAAATCCGCAGCCTCCCCGAGCCGGCCGGCGGCAAGCGCCTCACGGATCGGTTGAGACGAGACTGGCCGGCCGCGATCCTGCAGCGGCGGCACCACATCGACGGCAAATCCGCGCTTCCGCCCCTCCGCGGCAAGAAAATCCGGCGAGCCCGAGCGATTGGCGCCGAATTGGAAGTTAAACCCGATCGCCGCCCCGCTCACCGCGAACCGCTCGACCAGGATGCGGGCGACGAAATCGTCCGCGGTGAGACTAGCGAGCGCATCGTCGAAGGTGAGCACGATCGCGCCGTCGAGCCCGGTGGCGGCCAGAAGCCGCAATTTGGTGGCTGCGTCAGTGAGCCGGAACAGCGGCTCGGCGGGGTTGAAAAACAGGCGCGGATGCGGCTCGAACGTCAGCGCCGCGGCCGGCCGGCCGAGCTTTTCAGCCCGTGCCTGCGCCGCCGCGATCACCGCCTTGTGGCCGCGGTGCACGCCATCAAAATTGCCGATGGCGACGACCGCGCCAACCAGCGCCTCAGGTGGCGCGGCGTCGGACGCAAAATCGCACACGACGCGAAAATTCTTCGTCGGCATCGGGGCTACGATGGTTAACGACCGGTTTACGGGACGATCCCGAAGTGGTGCCGTGGCATGAGCCGCAAAGTCAAGGACCGCCGCAACGGCCTCGGCAGCCGGAGCCCGCCACAGCGGTTAACCGCGCGTTCAAACACACGATGTAGGTTCGCGCCGGTATAGGGACGGTCGAGGCGGCATGCTGCCTCGACGCGAGATTAACCGATACGGTCGGTTGCCGGTCGCGGGCTTGGGAGCAGAGCGATGGCGCTCGATCCGAAAATGCCGGTGCTTGTGGTCGACGACTACAGCACCATGGTGCGCATCATCCGCAATCTATTACGCCAGCTCGGCTTCGAGGATGTCGACGACGCCTCCGACGGCAGCGCCGCGCTGGAGAAGATGAACGCCAAACGCTATGGCCTCGTCATCTCGGATTGGAACATGGAGCCGATGACCGGCTACGACCTGTTGCGGCGCGTGCGCGCCAATCCGCAGATCGAGACGACCCCTTTCATCATGGTGACGGCGGAATCTAAAACCGAGAACGTTATCGCGGCGAAGAAGGCCGGCGTAAACAATTACATCGTCAAGCCGTTCAACGCGCAGACGCTCAAAGCGAAGATCGAAGCGGTGTTCGCCGAGAAGACCGAATTCACCTCGGCGGTCGAAACAAGCAACGCTTCCCCGCTCGTCGGAGCCCGGCCGTCCCGCACCACCCTGTGACGCGCCGCCATACGGGCGGCTGAAGCCTCACCAGACAAGTTCCCGCATGACCGCCTTCGGCGTGACCTTTGCGGTGGCGAAAATCGCGTTGATCGCCGCCATATCGGGCGTTTCGCGCGAGCCGTAGTCCCCGGCGTGAATGCCGGAGGTCACGAACATATAATCGAGCCCGAAGGCCGCGGCACCCTTGAGATCGGTGCGCACCGAATCGCCTATGGCGAGCACGCGCTTGCGCGCCGGCATCGTCGCGCCGCGCGACGCCGCAGCTTTGGCCAAAGCCGCGTCGTAGATCGGCGCATGCGGCTTGCCGCAATAAAGCACTTCACCGCCCAGTGCCGCGTAGGCGTCGGCCAGGGCGCCGGCGCAATAAACCAGCGTGTCGCCGCGCTCGACGACGACGTCGGGATTGGCGCACACCATGAACAGCGCGCGCGCGCGCATCGCCGCGAGCGTGTCGCGATAGTTGTCCGGCGTCTCCGTCGTATCGTCGAACAGACCGGAGCACACGACGTAGTCGGCGTTCTCCAGCGCGGCGAAGGTCACATCGAGACCGCCGAAGATCGAGAGGTCGCGCTCGGGACCGAGATGAAACAGCGTTTGCGGAAGCCGCGACGCGACAATGCCGCGGGTAACGTCGCCGGAGCTCGTGATCGCGTCATAGGCGTCGCGCGGCACGCCAAGCCGGTCGAGAATGCGCGCGACCGCATCGCCGGAGCGGGGCGCGTTGGTGATCAGTATCGCCGTGCCGCCACGCTGCCGGAAGCGCGTGAGCGCATCGCAGGCTGCCGGAAATGCGGTCATGCCGTTATGGATGACGCCCCAGACGTCGCAGAGCAGCACGTCATAATCGCGCGCCAGCGGCTCAAATCGTTCGATGAAGGGGGCCAAGGTGAAGCTCAGGTGCCGGAACGTTCAGCTCCGCCGCATGCCGGCGCGCGCGAGCTGGGCGAGATTGCCGCCTGGCCCGGCCGCGCCGCCTGCCGCCTGCGGCGCAGCGTCTTTGCCGGCCTCCCTGGCGTCGCCGGCGACGCCCTGCAGCGCTTCGGCGCGCACCGGACGCGGCGGCGAAAACAAGAAGCCCTGGCCGAAGCGGACGTCGTAGTCGAGCAGATCGACCACCGTATTCTCGTTCTCGATGCGCTCGGCGATGAGATCAATGCCGAAGCGGCCAAGGAGGTCGGAAAAATCGGCCGGATGGATATCGGTCGAGGCGGCGCCAACTCGGTTGAACAATAGCGTCGCCGGCGTTTTGACGAAACGGAAGCCGCGCTCGTTGAGTTCGCGCGCCTCGACGCGAAGATCGGTGAGGTTGTCGATCGAAAAGCGGAAACCCCGCTCGGCAAGCGCGGCGAGGCTCTCGTGCTCGATCGGTCCCATGGCGCGCACCGCGCTTTGGGTGAATTCGAACACGAGCGACGGCGCGATGGCGCGGTTGGCCTCCATGAATTCGAGAAGTTTCGGAAAACCGGAATCGGTCAGCGTGGCGCCCGACAGATTGCAGAACAGGCCGATCTCGCGGTTCTTCAGGAGGAGCCGCCGCACCACCTGCACGCAGCGCAATGCCGAAAGATGGTCGAGCTTCGGCATCAGCGAGCCGGCTTCGGCATAAGGCAGGAAATCGCCCGCCGCGACGAGATCGCCGTTATCCGCTTTGAGCCGCGACAACGCCTCGTAATAGCGCACCTTGCGCTGGGGCAGCGTCACGACGGGCTGCAGGTAGAGATCGATCTTGCTTGCGTCGATGGCTCGCGCAATCGCGGCAATGATGCCCTCGCGGTCGAGGCCGGCGAAGGCCGCGATCGTTCGCTCGGCCGGCGCAGCGGGCGCTACTGCCGCCGCAACCACGGCAGGCGCGGCGATGGCGGATTCCGGAGCCGCGGTGGCGACCGCGCCGTTCGCGGCGGGCGGCGTCTCGACTGCTGCTGCGGCGGCGGCGGGCTGCCGCTCGGCGCTTAACGCCGCGTCGTGCGCCGCGACCGAGTCTGCGAGCTGCTTGACCAGCGTCGAGAGTTCCTCGATTTCGGCGGCGAGCGGCTGGGCCGTCGCCAGCGCGCGGTCGATCACGGTGTCGACCTTGCCTTCCATCGCGCTCAAACGGCGGCCGAACTCGGCCAATTGGCGGGCCAGATCGCCGGTGCCGCGCGCCAGGTTGGCGAGCTGATTACTCGCCTCAACGCGATCGTGCTTGCGCGCGGCAATGGCGTTATAGACCGCAAGTGAGGTGAGCACGCCGAGCGCCACCAGTGCGGACTCGGCGCCGGTAAAGCCGAAGCGCAAAAAGACCACGACGCCGATCGAGCCGGCGATAAGCACCATGCAGGCCGCAATAAAGATGGCGCTGATACGAACCATGCCGCTCTACTCCCGATTCGCGCCCGAAGTCTAGCAGTGTCCACAAGCGACGGACCGCCGCAAGTGTGCAGCTATCCATAGCTAACCCTTTGCGCTGGTTTTATAACGCCAAAACCGAGCACGGACGGTGAGATGCTGGATTCTGCCCCTGTTGCGGCTAAGCCCTTGGCGCCTGCGGCTGCGCCAAAGCCCGGATTGATCGGCTGGATCGAGCGCCGGCCGCAGGCCGCATTCGGCTGGTTTCTGGCCCTGCATTTTGCGGTCTGGACCGCATTGCCGGCGCTGCTTTACGCCAATCTGCCGCTCGATCTAATCGAGGCCCTGACCTACGGCCGGGAATGGCAGCTCGGCTACGACAAGCTGCCGCCATTGCCGTGGTGGCTCGTTGAAATCATGCACCGCGCCATTGGCGTCGACGCCGCCTATTACGCCATGGCGCAGGCTGCGGTGGTCGTCGCCTTTGCCCTGGTGTTCGCCACCGCGCGGCCGCTCCTTGGCGCAACCGGCGCGCTCGTTGCCGTGCTCATCATCGACGGCATGCATTATTTCCAGTACACCGCCGTGAAATTCAATCACGACGTCATCCAGCTGCCGTTCTGGGCACTCGCCGGCTACGCCTTTCACGCCGCGCTCAAGCGCGGGCGCATTGGCCATTGGACCCTTCTCGGCATCGCCTTCGGCGGCGCGCTGTGGGCGAAATACTTCGTCGTCATGCTGGCTGCGCCCTATGCGCTGTTCATGCTGTTCGACAGACAAGCGCGGCGGGCCCTGGCGACGCCCGGTCCGTGGCTGGCGGTTGCCATCGCGCTCGCGATCGCGCTGCCGCACGTGATCTGGC
Organism: uncultured Alphaproteobacteria bacterium; assembly: GCA_963775515.1. Classification (GTDB taxonomy): domain Bacteria; phylum Pseudomonadota; class Alphaproteobacteria; order Rhizobiales; family Xanthobacteraceae; genus BOG-931. The sequence continues at coordinate 262,177 of CAVZIQ010000006.1, forward strand.
TGTTTCATACCGATTTCCTGCCGTTCGCTTATGCGGAGCACCGTGCCGCGCCGGTGCGCGGCTGGTTCGACCATATCTTGCGTCCGACGTTCTTCGCCGCCAGCCAGTTTTTCTTCATGCTGCCGTCGCTATTCATCGCTGCGGCGCTGTTCTGGCCGCGGCCGAAGGGCGATGGCGACATTGCCGCTGACGGCTTTGACCGCCGCATCGTGACGCTTCTGGCCTTCGGCCCCGGCGCCGCCACGATTGCGCTGTCCGCCGTGAGCGGCCGAGGCGCCGTCGCCATGTGGGGCTATCCGCTGTGGCTCTTTGTCGGCGTGTGGATCGTGATGATGGTTCGCCCGTTGCTCGATCGCGATCGTATCGGGCGAATGATTGCCGCGTGGGGCGCGGTGTTCGCGGTTATGGCGCTGGCCTTCGTCGTCAATTACACGGTGCTGCCGCTCGTCGATCACCGTTACCGGGCCGAGTTTTTTCCCGGCAACACGCTCGGCGAGAGTTTGACGATGCGCTTTCACGCCGCGACCGGTACGCCGCTGCGCTACGTCATCGGCTCGATGTGGGACGGCGGCAATGTCGCGCATTATTCGCCGGACCAGCCGCAAGTGCTGATCGACGGCGAGCCGGCCCGCGCGCCGTGGATCGATCTCAACGACCTGCGCAAAGACGGCGCCGTCGTGGTGTGGACGCAGAGCGATCCGAAGGTGCTGCCGCCGCAATTCGCCGCGATCGCGCCCAATGCCGAAATCGGCGCGCCGTTCGATCTGCCGATGCGCCGCGGCTACGGCGCGGTTCACGTCGGCTGGGCGATCTTGAAGCCGCAAGCTCGCTGAGACGCGAACTCATAAGTCCGTAGCCACTTGCCCATGCAAGAACGCCGGACGATGGCACGATTGTCGGCAGCGACCGACCGCAGCGAGCTGTAATCTTTCGGCACGTCGATTTCGGTCTCAATTTCGAGCCGCATTAGAGTTCAGCGGATGACTTCAAGAGACGGATTTTGTTTTGCCCGCTGGGGCAATCCGCGACGATGGTGCAAAATGAGTTTTGTGAAAATCCGCGAGAATATTAGCCCGTCTTATTCGCCAGACAACGCCTGAGAGGCTGGCGAGCGTGGTGTAAAGCGCTGATGCGGCGTAGGATTTGGTTGCTGAAGCCAACCCCATCGCCTTCAACCGCAAACGCCACGCCCGCCATGACCGACGATACGATTTTGCCATTCTCGTTTCCAGCCGTTCACGCCAAGAAAATCACAGCTGCCTTCGACGGCGGTCGCCTGACCTCGAACGGGGGCGTGATGCTTCTCGCGATGGCCGAGCGGCGTCTCGGCTTGGCCGACAAGTTGGCCCGGGTGTTCCCGGATCGGCGCGACCCGACGCGGGTCTTGCACAGCCTCGTCGATATGTTCCGCTCTCGCATGTTCGCGATCTGCTGCGGCTATGAGGACGCCGACGACCTCGATCATCTGCGGTCCGATCCCGCATTCAAGCTGGCCTGCGGACGGCTGCCGGACACCGGCCGCGATCTGTGTTCCCAGCCGACCCTGTCGCGCCTGGAGAATGCTCCGCGCCTGCGCGACGTGATCCGACTGACCTACACTTTGGTCGATGCATGGATGGATAGCTACCCGCGCGAGCCGGCATCCGTCACGCTCGACATCGACGATACCTGCGATGTCGTCCACGGCCATCAGCAGCTCTCGCTGTTCAACGCTCATTATGACGAGCGCTGCTTTCTGCCGATCCACGTCTACGACACGGACAAGAGCCGGCCCGTGGCGGTCGTGCTGCGGCCCGGCAAGACGCCGAGCGGCAACGAGGTGCGCGCCCATCTGCGCCGCCTGGTACGGCATATCCGCATGCGTTGGCGCAAGACGCGCATTACGTTCCGTGGCGATGGGCACTATGCCCGGCCGGAGGCCATGACGTGGTGCGAGAACAACGGCATCGACTACATCTTCGGCCTGTCCGGCACCAAGCCACTCGCCAGAAAAGTCGACGAGGTCGCCGACGATATCCGCACGCGACGCGCCATCGAGAACTTGCCTGTTCTGCGCGGCTACACCGAGACGCGCCACAAGGCAAAGTCCTGGGATCGCGAACGGCGCACCGTCGCCCGTATTGAGGCGACGATGCTGGGCCTCGACATCCGCTTCGTCGTCACGAGCCTCGATGTCGGCTCGGCCGAGTGGATCTACGACAGCCTGTATTGCGCGCGCGGCCAAGCCGAGAACCTGATCAAGCTGCATAAGACACAGCTCGCCTCTGATCGCACGAGCTGCCGTTCGGCGCTCGCCAATCAAGTCCGTCTCGTTCTCCACACCGCCGCTTATTGGTTAATGCTCACTGTGCGCGACGCGAATCAAAGCCCGGGAATTGGCCACTGCCGAGTTTGAGACGTTGCGTCTTCGTCGCTTGAAAATCGCCGCCCGTGTCGTCGAGACCGCGAGCCGCATCCGCCTTGCGTTCGCCGCCGCATGTCCCGAAGCCGATCTGTTCCGCAGCTTGCCAGGCGCGCTGCTCCCGCTCGGTCCGTAACCGACCGGGCCTGCGCCCGCTCACCCGCCCCATTCCTCCAACGCGTACAAAACAGAGTGATGCAGAACCCGGTGAAAAAGCCGGACGGTCACCCACGTCAGCTGCCAGCCCCGCGTCAGATGTCAAAAACGACCGTGCTCTCGTGAATAGATCGGGTTAGCGCCCAGCTCTGAGGCGGGGACCGGCCGACCGAAGAAGAACCCCTGGGCCTGGTCGCCGTCAACCTTGTCAAGAAAAGCTGCCTGCGTGGCAGTTTCAACGCCTTCAACCGTCACCCGCATGTTCAGCTCGCGTCCGAGAGCGATAATTGTTTTCACGACGGTCTTGGCGTCACGGCCGGAGCCGTCGAAGCCTTGCATGAAGCTGCGGTCGATCTTGATCTTGTCGAACGGGAAGCGCCAAAGATAACTTAGGCTTGAATAGCCTGTACCGAAATCGTCCATCACGATGGCCACGCCCATCGACTTGAGCGCCTGAAGCTCCGCCATAATGGCTACAGAGTTGCCGAGCAGCAGGGTCTCAGTGATCTCCAGCTCGAGCCGATGCGCCGCGAGGCCCGTCTCTTTCAGCGCGGCGGCGACGAGTGCACTGACGCTACCTGCCAAGAATTGCGCCGGGGACAGGTTCACGGCCACGGTCAGGTGCTCCGGCCAAGTCGCGGCGGTGCGACATGCCTCCCGCAAGACCCACGCACCGATCTTGTCGATGAGGCCCAATTCCTCGGCAACGGGAATGAACACCAACGGAGGGATAAGCGTGCCGTCTTCCGCAGGCAGGCGTATCAGCGCCTCGAAGCCGATGAGCCGCCGCTCCAACATTTCGAACAGCGGCTGATAGTGCAACACGAAGCCATCATGCAGCACCGCGTTGCGAATAATTGTCTCAAGCTTGAATTGGGCATGCAATTCCGTGTCCATTTCAGCCAGGAAGAACCGGATGCAATCGCGACCGTCGGCCTTGGCCTTGTACAGCGCCAGATCAGCACTTTTCAAAAGCCGTTCCGGATTGGCTCCGTCCGCCGGCGCTAATGCAACACCAACGCTCACCGTGGCAATGGTTACCTGCTCCCGAAGTCTCATCGGCGCCTTCACCGCAGAGACGAGTTGGCGCGCGAAATCTTCGGCCTGATCCTTGTCGCTGACCCCTGTTTGGACCACCACAAACTCGTCGCCGCCGAGCCGCGCCACCATATCGTCGACGCGGGTTACCGAGCGCAGGCGTTCGGCGACAGTCTTGAGGAGGAAATCACCGCCATCATGCCCGAGGGTATCATTGATTTTCTTGAACCGGTCGAGATCGATGAAATGCACGGCGATGGTGGCACCGCCGCGTTGAGAGGCAGCAAGCGCATTCTGTAGTTTTTCGACCAGCTGGGTGCGATTCGCCAAGCCTGTCAGTGCATCGTGATGCGCCATGTAGGAAATTTGCGCCTGAGCTTCCCGCCAGTCGGTAATGTCCTCCAACGTCGAAACCCAGCCGCCTTCTTGCATAGGCTGCTCGGTTACGCGCAGTGCGCGCTTCGCCGATGTCTCGATGACCCTCGTATCGGATTTACCTTCGCGCGCCCTCGCAACCACGCGCGCAAAGAACTCCTCCGGATCGCCGGCGATCTCCCCGGCAGCTTTTCGGCGCTTGATTACGTCAAGCAGAGATAAGCCCTTGAGCGAATTGGCGGTCAAACCCAACATTTTGGTGTAGCGTTCGTTAAACAACAAGATGCGGCCATTCGCATCGAACATGCAAAGGCCCTGCGACATGTTCTCGAGGGCAGTATCGAGCAAGATTTTCTGGCGCAGCAAATTCGCTTTCGATTGCCGATCGCTCAACGCCGCGACAAGACATATGCCGAGAATGATCGCGGTTACTCCGGCAATGACGAGGGAGAAAGAGGTGGGTGACAGGGACGCTGCGCCATGAATGCGCGTCGGGTCGGCGATGAACCGCACGGCGCCCATGCCTGTGAAATGCATAAAGAGGATCGCAAGCGCAAATAGAATGATTGCGATCAGCGCATTCGGCCAGTCATCGCGCCGCGCGGCAAAATAGAGTGCGAGCGCCCCGAACGCGACGCCCAACGCGATAGAGGCCACTATGAGGTTCGGCGCCCAGGTAATGCGGCCTGGCACCTCCAGCGCCATCATTCCGGTGTAATGCATCGCGGCAATGCCGCCGCCGACGACCGCGCCGCCGACGACTGCGGTCCACCGCCCAAATTCCAGCAGCGCCATGCCCAGACCCGCGCCGGTAATCAATATGGCGATGAACAGAGACAGGATGGTCACAACGAGATTATAGCCTGCGCCGATGGCGGGAACATAAGCGAGCATCGCGATGAAGTGAGTCGCCCAGATGCCGCAGCCTGCTGCTGCTGCGTCTAAGCTCAGCCAAACGAGCTGGGTATGACCAATTGTTGCCTGAGCACGATGGAAGAGGCTGATAGCAACAGCGCTAGCCAAGACGCAGACGCCACCGGCAAGCACAACGAGGTGCCAATCGTGGTCAACCGTGAGGCAGGTGTAGACTTGGAACATGGCGCACCATACGTCACTCGCGGTGCGAATTTGATAACTAGCCTTTGTTTTTTTAGGTCAAAAGCTCAGATCATTGAATTCGTGGGTAGCACATCCCTTCTTTGATCGTTCGAATTGGACGGATGTATTTGTTGTCGGAGTCCACCGTCACGCCGGATTCACAAAGCGCATTGAGTTCATGGATTGTCATAACGGAATATCTGCGTGCGGTTCCGACCGGCCGTCGATGCATCCGCTGCCGGCGGGTCTGCGCCAAATTCAGACGTGGAACTCCGAGGCATCCTCGCGATGACGGGAGGCGAACCATTCTACCCCACCGCCCGGATCACCCGCCCGACCTTGTCGAAAATCTCGCCGATCTGCGCTTCGCTCACGATCAAGGGCGGCATGAGTTCGATCGTGTCGCCGGCAATGCGCACCATGAGACTTTCATCGTGGAAGGCGCGCTCCATGGTCTCGTAGCCGCGAAGGCCCGGAGCGCCGGGACGCGGAGCGAGATCGATACCGGCGGTGAGGCCCACGGTGCGGATATCGAGCACGCCGGGCAAACTCTTGAGTGTCATCGCGGCATCCGCCCAGCGCGACTCGATCGCTTTGGCGCGTTCGAACAGCTTCTCGTCGCGATAAAGATCGAGCGTCGCGATGCCGGCCGCGCAGGCCAGCGGATGCGCCGAATAAGTATAGCCGTGGAATAATTCGACGACGTGTTCGGGCCCGCGCATGAAGGTCTCGTAGAGGCCGTCGCGCGCGATCACGCCGCCCATCGGCACCGCGCCCGAGGTAATGCCCTTGGCGAACGTGATCAGGTCCGGCGTCACGCCATAGCGCTCGGCGGCAAAGGCGTAACCGAGCCGGCCGAAGCCGGTAATGACTTCGTCGAAGATCAGCAGGATGCCGTGGCGATCGCAGATCGCGCGCAGCTTCTGCAGATAGCCTTTGGGCGCCGGCAGCACACCGGTCGAGCCCGCCATCGGCTCGACGATGACGGCGGCGATGGTCGAAGCGTCGTGCAGCGCAACAATGCGTTCGAGTTCGTCGGCGAGATGGCCGCCCCAGTCCGGCTCACCCTTGGTAAAGGCCTGATGCTCGCGGCTGTAGGTCGCCGGCAGATGATCGACGCCGGCCAGCAGCGAGCCGAACATCTTGCGATTGGGCACGATGCCGCCGACCGAGATGCCGCCGAAGCCCACCCCGTGATAGCCGCGCTCGCGGCCAATCAGGCGGGTGCGGGAGCCCTCGCCGCGCACATTATGATACGCGAGCGCGACTTTGAGCGCGGTGTCGACCGCCTCCGAGCCGGAATTACAGAAGAACACGCGGTTGAGATCGGCCGGTGCCAGCGCGGCCACCCGGCTTGCCAATTCGAATGCCTTCGGATGGGCGAACTGGAATGCCGGCGCGTAGTCGAGTTCTTCGGCCTGGCGCTGGATCGCCGCCACGATCGGGTCGCGGTTATGGCCGGCATTGGTGCACCACAGTCCGGCGGTGCCGTCGAGCACGGCGCGGCCTTCGGGCGTGAAGTAGTGCATGTCCTTGGCGCGTGCGATCAGCCGCGGCGCGCGCTTGAACGCGCGGTTCGGCGTGAACGGCAGCCAAAACAATTCGAGATCGTTGGGGACCTGGATAGAACTTGCAGCGCTTTTTCCCGGTCCGAAGTTTGTCATGGGTAATCGCGGTCCGGGTGGTTGTCGTTCCGGCCCGGCGTCCCGTCGGGCTCAAGGCAGAAAGGCAATTTCTGAGATAAGTTGCAACCTTGCAATCAACGACCTATCAAATAAAATTACACGAAACTTGCCAACAGAGGCTGATTTTCGCCTCACGTCGATGGGAAATCCGTTCGATGGGCCGCAAGCTAACAAAAACGAACCTCAAGCAAAAGAACATAGTCCCCGCCAGGGGCGCGATACCTTTTCCTGGGGGGATCGGCGAGGGCGTTTCGGTTGCGACTATTCGTCCCAGTCAAAACATCTTCGTGCAAGGCGAGCCTTGCGACGCCCTCTACTATCTTCACGCCGGGATTGCCAAGGTTCAGGTCCTGTCGAAATCGGGACGGCAAGCAGTCCTGCTGATACTCGCCCCGGGTGACTTCTTCGGCGAGGGATGCATGTTGGAGAATGCGCGACGCGTGGCGACCGTGACCGCGATAACCGAATGCACGGTCGATCGCATCGAGGTTTCGGAAACGTGGCGGAGGCTTCGTAACGATCCGGCATTTGCGAAAATGTTCATGGACTTTCTGGTGACGCGAAATCGCCAACATTTTGCGGCTGTCAGCGCTCATCATTTTCATTCCACCGAAGAGCGTCTGGCGCGCACATTATCGCGCTTGGCGCGGGCCGACCGGAACGGCGAGTCGAGACTGACACTGCCCCACCTCAGCCAGGAGACGCTGGCGGACATGGTCGGCACCACGCGTACGCGCGTGAACTTCTTCATGAACAAATTCCGCCGGCGCGGCATGATTGAATATGCCGGCAAATTCGACGGCAATTTCGTCGTGCATCGCTCGCTGTCCGCCGTCTTCAGCCGCGACTAAGTAAGCGCGGGTAATTCACATCCACCCGAACGCTTTTTCGAAGTGTTCAATTTTGAACACCCCAAGTGGCAGCCAAAATGCATGCGGACCTATTTGTATGCTGCGGTGGATAACTTGCGGCCTAGCGCCCAGTGTCCGAAAAGAGACATACACTGTCTGAAAAGAGACATATAGAATTGCAACGTAAAGTTAGGCTCATTTCTAAGGAAGGTCATGAATGGCATTTGGCGCGCTGCTGCACCCGATTGATGCCGGACATTTGGTGTGCGCATGCCGAGACCCTGACAACAGCCGTTCGAGGGTTTTATTGCGCCGACGGGAGGCGGTTCGATGGCTTCCGCTGCGACGATAGCAAGCAAAAAGAAAAAGATTTCGTTCGATCCCCTGGAATTTCTCGCTCATCTTGGCGAGGGGAGAACGATTACAAAATGCCGCCAAAATCACACCATCTTCGCGCAGGGCGATCCTGCCGATGCCGTGTTCTACATCCTGGACGGCAAGGTGAAGATCACCGTTCTGTCCAAGTCCGGCAAGGAAGCGGTGCTTGCGATCCTCGAGCCCGGCGATTTCTTCGGCGAGGGCTGCTTGAACGGTCATACCCGGCGCATGGCCACGGCCGCGACAATGACGGAGTGCTCGATCATGCGGGTCGACAGAGCGACAATGATTCGCTCGCTCCACGAAGAGCCGAAATTATCCGAGATGTTCATTACGTATCTGCTGCACCGGAATTTTCGCGTCGAAGAAGATTTGGTCGATCAGCTTTTCAATTCCAGCGAAAAGCGCCTGGCACGAATTCTGCTGCTGCTGGCGAATTTCGGCAAGGAAAGCAAACCCGACCTCGTCGTTTCTCCGATCAGCCAGGAAACGCTCGCCGAGATGGTCGGCACCACCCGCTCGCGCGTCAATTTTTTCATGAACAAGTTCCGCCGCCTCGGCTTCATCGATTACAATGGTGGCGGCCTCGAAGTCCATGCCTCGTTGCTGAACATGGTTCTGCACGATTAACTGCCTTTTGATTTGGCCGCCATCGGCCGTTCGGACTTGATCCTGGCCGCAATGCGCTCTCTGCTTGCCGGTTTTGGGCGCGACTGCTACCACGCGCCATCGCGAGGCATGGACCGCAGATGGCCGACAAATCCGAAAAATCGAACAAGCTCAAGGCGCGGCTGCCGCGCGGGCTTGGCGACCGCACGCCCGGCGAAATCGCCGCGACGCGGGCGATGATCGAGAAAATCCGTGCCGTCTACGAGCTTTACGGCTTCGAGCCGGTGGAGACGCCGGCCATCGAATATACCGATGCGCTCGGCAAATTCCTGCCCGATCAGGACCGGCCGAACGAGGGCGTGTTCTCGTTCCAGGACGACGACGAACAGTGGCTGTCGCTGCGCTACGATCTGACCGCGCCGCTCGCCCGCTATGTCGCGGAAAATTTCGACACGCTGCCGAAGCCGTACCGCAGCTATCGCGTCGGCAATGTATTCCGCAACGAAAAGCCCGGCCCCGGCCGCTTCCGCCAGTTCATGCAGTTCGACGCCGATACTGTCGGTTCATCCTCGCCCGCCGCCGACGCCGAGATGTGCATGATGGCGGCGGATACGATGGAAGCGCTGGGTATTCCGCGCGGTTCCTATGTGGTGAAAGTTTGGAATCGTCGTGCGCTTGACGGCATAATGGACGCCGCTGAAACGTCAGCAGAGAAGCGGTTGACGGTTTTGCGCTCGATCGACAAAAAGGATCGTGTGGGTGCAGCGGGAGTTCAACAATTACTTGACAAAGGACGACGTGACGAGAGTGGGGATTTTACGAAGGGAGCAGAACTACCTATCGCTTCAAACAACTTCATTACCGGCAGTCTTTATGCCGGAATGGGCCTAGAGCTGATGTATTCGTATTCGAATTCTTCGCAACTAATTCCACATGCCGAGCTTGAAGCAGCAGAACGTGCTAAAAAGCAGCCTTTTGATCTCAATAAGTATCGCGCCGAGATTGTCTCAGGCCTACGCGGCCGACCCATTCCAGAGACATTTGAGGCTGGGCTAAATGAGATTAGAGAAATTCACTTACTTATTGTATCTGCAGGCTACCAAGATCGGGTAATAATCGACGACACCGTCGTCCGCGGCCTCGAATATTACACCGGCCCAGTCTTCGAAGTTGAGCTGACATTCTCAACCGAAGGCAATGACGGCTCGCCGCGCTTCGGCTCGGTCGGCGGCGGCGGGCGCTACGACGGGCTGGTGTCGCGCTTTCGCGGCGAGCCGGTGCCGGCGACAGGGTTCTCCATCGGCGTGTCGCGGCTTCTCGCCGCGCTGGAATATCTCGGCAAGGCCGATCTGAAGACCGAACGCGGTCCGGTCGTCGTCACCGTGTTCGATCGTGACCGCATCGCCGATTATCAGGGCATGGTGGCGCAACTGCGCAACGCCGGCATCCGCGCCGAGCTTTATCTGGGCTCCGGAAAATTCGGCCCGCAGATGAAATATGCCGACCGGCGCAATTCGCCTTGCGTCGTCATCCAAGGCTCCGACGAAAAAGCCAAGGGCGAAGTCACGATCAAGGACCTGATCGTCGGCGCCGAGCTCGCCAAGCTCGAAAAGGGCCGCGAGGAGCATTTGCAAATGCAGGCGCAAGCGCAGACATCCGTGCACGAAGGCGAACTCGTGCCGGAGGTGCTGAAAGTACTTGCCCGCCATGGACTCGGGCCGCACTAGCTTGCCGGCTCGCCGAGGCGCTCGGCCGGTGGCCGGGCTCAAATCTTCTCGGAACCTTCCGCCTGCATCGCCCACAATATGGCCGCCATAATCCCCTTGCATCGCGGCAGCAGAAACAAGGTCAGCCCGACGATCAGCGGCAAATAGATCGCGAGCGCCAGCGCGATCGGCGGATGGAAATTGATCTCGCAGATGAGGATAATCGGCACCGTGAGGTGACCGACGACAAGGATCGTCAGCCAAGGCGCGGCGTCATCGGTGCGATAGTGCCCGTAAGGTTCGCCGCATACCGAGCAGCAATCGACCATTTTGAGATAGTGGTGCAACAGCCGGCCTTGCCCGCATCGCGGACATCGCCCAAGCGCGCCGCGAAAAATCGCCGTCGGCGTCGACGGACGCTTGGGATCGGTTCCGGCCATGGCATTGCGCCTTCCTGGTAGGCCGTGCAGGGTCTATAGGCCTTGGCCGTGCGCGAGACCGACGTCGTCATGGCGGTGCGGGAAGTGCTGACGCGGCACGGACTAGCGCCGCGCTAAACACTACATTTTCATAGGCCCCATCGGCATGGCTGGCGCGTCGGATGCGGCGACGGCAAAAACGGCCTTCTGGCCGTTCACCGTAACCGTTACACTATAGCGACCGGCCGGCATCGCGACGTTATTGCCGTAGTGCGTGGACGTCGGCCCTTTGCCGACCGCCTGCATGACGACGACGGGAACATCGCTCGCCGCGCCGCTGGATCTGCCTTTGGCATCGAGCGGAACAAAGCTCATCGTCACTGTCGCGTCGGTAACGGCTTTGCCGGACTTCTTATCGAAGACGTGCACAACGAGATGATGATTGGGGTGTGAATCCGCGTCCGGTGCCACTGGAGCGGCGCCGCCTTCGATCTCCATGCCTTCCTTAACGTTCTTGGCCGCCACGTCCGCCTTGCTGAAGAAAGACTCGGCCGGCAATATATGGAGTTCGATGCGGTAGGCCCCGACCGTTTTCGTGCGCATTGTGTCCGCGGCATGCGCCGCAACGGCGCCGGCGATTGCCGGCATACACGCGGCGACAACAAGCCATCTTCCAAATATGCGCATCGGTTTGCCCCGTGTTGGCGGACTTCACGAATGAAGGGCGCGATGGCGAGATCATGCCACGGCGACGGGCGGGAGCGGAATGCCAATTATCGGCAAACCTTCACCCAGACGCAGATTTTCTTGAAATCCTTCCAATGGCATTGCTGCTCCATCCGGCAATCCTTGCCCTTGGTGTCCTGGGCGCTCGCAGTCTGGGGAGCGGAGATCGCGACGAGCGCCAGAAACCCGCAGCAAACAAATATACTGGAAAGCATCGAGTAGAGTCCACGCATTGCCTTCTCCTTTCGCAGACGGAAAAGCTTTTCTTCCGGGCATCGCGCCCGCCGGGCGCGATGATGTCAGGGGCAGTCCGATAATGGAATACCGATCGAAGCTTTCCGTTGGCCCTGCAAACAGCCGTCCTTCCAGGTGCCTTGCACAGTGTCATTTCCCACCGTCAGCGTGCCGATGCCGTTCGGCTTGCCGTCGCGGAATTGACCGTCATAGCGGTATTTTTGAAACGTCAAAACGCCCTCACCGTTCGGCAGGCCGTCGGCGAGCGCTCCTTCATAGCGGCCGATAGGCCAATTTTGAACGCCTTTGCCGGCCTGCCGGCCGTCGCGCCACTCGCCTTCGTCGGTCTCGATCGAAGCATTATTTTTGAGCCATTGCACAGTGCCATTTCCGTCGGCATGCCCGTTCGCGCATCCGCCCGACCAGGTGACCGATTCGTCCAATTGCGGATTGGGGTCCCAGATCTGACACCCAGATTTGTCGGCAAGCCATTCGCCGGCATGCGCGCCGGGAGCCGCGACCAGCAGAACAGCCGACAGCGCGCCCGTGCAGCGCCGGAGTTTTTGTCCGATCAACATCGTTCGAAGCCTTGATTCCAATCCCTGCTCAATGCGGTAACAACGGAACGACAAGCCCGTTGAGCAATTCATCGCGCACGTCGATCATACGGTCGCGGACCTTGCCGTCGGCATCGACGATCCAAGTGATCGGCACGCCTTCCGGCTCGCCGAAGCCGTTGACGGACACGTCTTTGAGCATCGCAACCGGATAGGCGAGCGACGCCATTACTTTGCGGACCTTTGCGAGATCGCCCTGGCGATCCACGCTGATGCCTATCATCTCCAAATTCTGCTGATGATGGCTGCGATAAAACGCATCGAGCTTCGGCATGTCCTTGCGGCAGGGCGCGCACCAGGTCGCCCAGTAGCTCACCAGCACCACCTTGCCTTTGAGCTTGGCGAGATCGAAGGTCTGACCATCGAGCTCCGTGACGACGAGGGCCGGCGCGGCCTTGCCGATCTCCGGCGCGGCACGCGCCTGTTGCGATGCCGGCGCGAACCAAAAGACGGCGGCGGCCGCGGCGATGCGCGCAAGCCGTGCGGGCGCCGTGTACTTCGCTGCGATGGAGTTTGTGGCGATGATTTGCATGGTCGGGCCTGTTGTGAGCCGACACGCCGCGACCGGCGCGTCGGCCATTTGCTGTTTCAGAAATTGTAGCTCGTCACGACCCTGATCAAGTACGGCGCGACAAGCTGTCCTTCGGTGCCGGCATTCTCGGCGGCGTTGGCCCGGTAGTAGACCGGAACCTCGATGTCGAAATAGGTCTTGAGCACCCGGTTATTGGCCTCGTCGAGCACTTTGGTGAACTCGATGCCGGGCGACAGCATCACCCGGTCGAAGCCCGAGTTGAACGGATCTGAGCCGGTGCCGGTATCCTGATTGCGATGCGATACGATGATCTGCCCGAGCGGCGTGATCTTGTCGAAGCCGAGCACATTGTACCAGTTATTGTAGATGATGCCGGCCGCGCCATCGACCTGCATGCCCGGATGGTAGCTTTGCACGACGCCGAGATTGCCGTCGAAAAAGCCCTGCGGGTCCGCGGCGTTACTGTAAAGGATCGGCTGCCGCCACATCACCTGCGAGAAATACTGCCAAGCGTTGTCGCCGGTGAGCATGCCACGATGGAACCCGCCAAGCAGCAGGTCCGTGCTGCCCGTGCCGATCTGGGAATCGCGATCGATCCCCGGCGCGGTGTAGGGCCCGGTCGGAAACTTCATCCCGAAAATGACGCCGGTCGACATGTCCGGGAAAAATCCGGTGTACATGCCCATGACCTCGACGTCGCCGATAGCCGTGGACCTGAATGTTTGGATCTCGCCGGGGAATGATAAGTCGGTCTCGGTGGTCAGTGCGCGGTTGGTCGTCGGCACCCGCACCATCATGCCCCAATCGCGGTTGAACATGTATTCGAAGCCGACATTGTACCACTGCGTATTGATTTCCTTGTCCGAGTTCAGCGACGCCGGAGCTTTCGAACTGCCGACATAATTTTCATTCTGATCGCCGCTCCAAAATTCGAAGAAGATGCGGCCGCCGTGATCCTCCTCCTGCGGTGTATCGAGGCCGCCGACATCGAACACGCTGCAGCCGCAGGCGCAGGCGAGCGCCGCGGTGGTCGTGACGCCAACCAACGGCACCAGTGCCAGAATGCTTGGAAGCAGGAATGCGGTCAGCGCGGCGGCAATTCTACCGCGCGGACGGCGGCACGCCGGCAATAGCGTGGGCGCGATGTGACTGGACATGGTGTCTCCGATTGAGTGAGCGCCCCGCGACGCAGCCGGATGACGGCGCGCACGCAGGCGGGCGATGCGGGTGACGATGAGGCCGGGTTCGAACATGGCGGGCTCCCGGCACTCAGAACTTGAAGTTCATGCCGGCGCGGGCGACCTGGATCACCAGGTCCGCGGAGCCGTGCAGCGGATTGCTCGTTGCCGCGGGCCCGGTAATCACCCCGGTCGCGCTCGTCGTCGGGAACGCCGCGAGGAGATATTCGAACCGGATCAGCCAATGCTCGGATAGGGCATATTCCCAGCCAGCGCCTGCGGTCCAACCGGTGAGAAATTTCGAGGCGCTTGCGCCGCCAGCGCCCCCTGCGGCGTCCGCATAACTCTCGGTGTAGTTCGCTGTGGTGAAGGCCGCGCCGCCGGTGATGTAAGCAAAATTACGGTCCGCGGCGATGCCGATTCGCGGGCGCAGCGTCGCCAGATAATCGGTGGTCACCGACTGGCCGACGACGAACGGAGTGGCAGCAGTCAGAGTGTCGGTGTTGTTGAAGAAATTCGCATTGCTGTGGAAGTAGTCAAGATCGCCTTCAAATCCGGCGACGATGGTCCCGCTTTGCCAGTTGCAGCCGGCTTGGCCGCCGCCGAGGAAATCCGAGATGTTGGCCGATCCAGTTCCGTCATTGCTCACCGTCCCGGGATCGGTCCCGACCAGGTAGGTTCCTGGACCGACCGTCGTGGTGAAGTTCGATGAACCGGCGCCGCCGCCGCCATTGAGTCCGACATAGCACCCCGACCATTGATAGACGGGCGCCGCGGCGGCCTTCGTCGGCATATCGGCGGCGGCGGCGAGATCGACGCCGCAGGCGAGCGGCCCTGTTGCCACGAACAGATATGCGGCAAGGGCAATCGAACGCGCCCGTGGATGCGCCTTCGTGAATGGATTGGACATGTTTGTCCCCCAAAGAGCGAGAGTTGATGTTTGAGCCTTCACGCGCCGCCGCTCCCTCGCGCGCAATGGCGCTCGGGACTTGGCTAGTCGGCGGAGTGACGGGGCCAATGCCTGGGCCCGCAGGGTGCGGCGGCTTAATACCGCCGGCCGGTCACGCCGCAGTGGGCGGACCGCGCGGCCAGGCGCTCTCAATGACAGGAATTGCGACGAACCGCGAGGCCGCGAGCGGCCAGACCGCCTCGCTGAGGACAATCTTGTTGCTTTGAACCACGCCGGGCGGCGCACAATTTAGAAAGACCGCACCGGCGACGCAGAAGACGCAGTGAATGGTGCCGTCCGGACCTTGGGCCGGGATGCCTGGCACGCTTGTCGTGCCACCATGCGCGCACAATTCGAACCCGGCCCACACCGTGCCGGTTTCGGCAGCGTTGGCCGCCCCACCGATGTCCAATGCAAAGATAAAGCTTTGCAGCACGAGCGCATAGGCGAGGACGCCGGCGATCGTGCGCTGCGACGCCCGCCGCCACGCCCTATGTGAAATCCTCGCCATCGATGGATGAGCCCATCCCCGTTTGTCGCAAGGCTAGGCGCACGCCTGATCCAACGCAACTTCTCCCTGCGTTATTAGGACCAGTGTGACCGATTTGCATCGGTGTTCTAAGGCTGGGCTGTGTGCCAAGCGCCATTGAGAAAGCCGTCGCCGGTGATGTCACCCGGTTTCTTGTCATTCTTCCAAGTGTAGAGTGGCCGGCCTTTATAAGCCCACTGCTTCATCCCGTCGGCGCGCGTGATGATGCTGTAATCGCCCATCGGCATCGCGTCGCCTGCCGCCATCAATGGCGGCCAGTTTCCTGCACAAGGGCCATTGCAGGCCGACTTTCCGACAGAGTCCTTGTCGAAAACATAGAGCGTCATGCCACTCGCGTTGGTAAGCACTTTGCCTTTGGCGCTATCCCCCGTCTTGGTAGGCGCCATCTGCGCCAAAGCCGCAGTCACCAAGGCCACGGTCGCAACCGCAGATACGGCGGCAATGACAGCTATCAGTAGTTTTCGCATTGGCTCCCCCTATGGATTTTGCTGCCGCTTCAGCGGCGAATGAATTAACACCAAGCTGGGACAGATATTCCAGATCACGGTCCTGCAATTATTATGGTAGACGGGCGGTTGAACGCGACGGTCGCCGATGCTTCGGCATTGACCGATCGCGTACCGTGCCGGGATTGATCGTTCCGACGACGCAGGAGCCTCTCATGCGAACGCTCATCTTCCTCGCCTCGATTTTCGTCGTGGCGCTGGGTATGCCCGCCGCGCGCGCCCATGCTTTTCTCGATCATGCCACCCCGGCGGGGGGCTCCACAGTCGCGGCGCCCCCGCAAGAACTCTCGCTGTCGTTCACGCAAAATCTGGAGCCGTCGTTCAGCACGGTTGAAGTGACCGGACCCAGCGGCGACCGTATCGACCAAGGCAAGCCGCAAATCAGCGGCAATACGATGCGCGTCGGGCTTAAGGCTTCAGGCCCCGGCACCTATCATGTGCACTGGCACGCGCTGTCGGTCGACACGCACACCACGCAAGGCAGCTTCGCGTTCCACGTCGGCGGACAATAACGGCCGCACCGGAGCAGACAGCGACGGGAGCGCGAGGTGAACGATCCGCTGTTTTACGCACGCGCAATTCATTTCGCCGCCTCGATCATGGTGGCGGGCGTGGTGTTTTTTATCGTTTTCGTCGCCGAGCCGGCGTTCCGGCACACGAAAGACGACGCGCGCGTGGCCGTCGCCGTGCGCATCCGACTCGCCTGGATTGCATGGATCGGTCTTGTTGTGGCGCTTGCGTCCGGCGTGCCCTGGCTGGTCATCGTCGCGGAGTCGATGAGTGGTCAGCCGCTGGGCGCCCTCACGTCGCAAGGCATCTTGTGGACCGTGCTGACGCAAACCGATTTCGGCAACGACTGGCTGTTGCGCTTGGTGTTGGCGTGCGCGCTCGGCGGGCTGTTCGTGCACTTCCTTTCGGTCAAGGGCGTGACGTCGCTTGGGCTGAAGGCGGTGACGGCGGTGCTAGCCGCGGCGCTGGTGGGTTCGCTGGCTTGGGCCGGCCATGCCATCGGCGGCCAAGGCGTCGAAGGCTTTGTCCACCCGGCCGCCGACGTCTTGCATCTCATTGCCGCAGCGGCCTGGGCCGGAGCGCTCGTTCCGCTTGCCGTGCTGCTGACGATGACCGGACCGCACGCAGCCGGCCTCGCCGCGGCGCGGACTGCAACGCAGCGCTTTTCGACGCTCGGCATTGTCAGTGTCGCGGCCCTGCTGCTCACGGGCACCGTCAATGCCTGGTATCTGGTGGGCAGCGTTTCGGCACTGACCGGGACCGACTACGGCCGGCTGCTGCTGGTCAAGCTGGCGCTGTTCGCCGGCATGGTCGGAATCGCGGCTTTCAATTGGTCGCGGCTGACGCCGAGGCTGCTGCAGAACGCAGACGCCACGGGCGCGCAGCGCGCGCGGCGCCAATTGCGCCGCAACGCCGCGATCGAAGCCGCGATGGGCGCGCTGGTCATCTGTATCGTCGCCACGCTCGGCATTCTGCCGCCGGCGAGCCACGTTCACGAGCACGGCAGACCCGGCGCCATTCCGGCGGACGCTTCGTTCCAGCACATTCATACCGAAAACGGCATGGCCGACGTGACGGTCGAACCGGGACATGTCGGCGTTGCGGGTGTCACAATCCACTTGTGGGACGCGGAAGAAAACGCGCTAGACGCCCAGCAGCTGACGTTAACACTCGCCCCGCCGACCGCAGGCGGCAATCCGATCACGCGGCCTGCCGTGCAAAACTCCGACGGGCTTTGGCACGTCGATGGCATCGAGCTTTCGCAGCCGGGCAATTGGATGGTCACGATCGATGCCGTGCTCGGTCCCGGCAAACGTCTCACGCTTGCCGCCCCGATCGTCATCGACGCGAAATAGCGCCGACCAGCGTCTGCGAAACCGCCATCGACACCGCGCCGCGTCAAGAAGTCGGCGTCAACGCTGCCAGATTCTTGAGCTTGGCGAGCGCCGAAGCGTCGTCTTCCTGATACGGGATGACGGTGACGAATTTATCGTCCGGTCCCATCAGATAAATGATGGCCGAATGATCCATCACATAGTTGCCGTCATCGGTCGGGACTTTCTTATAATAGACGCGATATTCCTTGGCGATTTTGGCGATCTGGTCCGCCGTGCCGGTGAAGCCGCGGATGTGCTTGTCGAACGACGACAGGTAGGCATGCATCAATTTTGGCGTGTCCCGTTCCGGATCGACCGTCACGAACACGTAATTGAGCTTGTCGGCGTCCGGCCCAAGCTTTTGAATCCAGCGCGACAGATCGAACAGCGTGGTCGGACAGATGTCCGGGCAGTAGGTGTAGCCGAAATACATCGCGTACGGCTTGCCGGTAAGCGTCTTCTCCGTCACCGTCGCACCGGTATCGTCGGTGAGCGTGAACGGTCCACCGATCGGCGCCACGGCCGCGCCGATGCCCCTCCCGCCGAACGACACGACATAGACGATGCACAGCGCAACCGCGGCAAAACCGGCAAGCCCGGCGATGCCCGTCAAGAGCCAATCCCGGGCGCGCATTATTTCATCTCCATATTGCCCATGCCGCCGCCGGATTTGTTGTCTCCCATCCCGCCCTTGCTGTCCTGCATCGCACCTATCGCCTGGACCGCAACCGTGACGGAAATATTCCCGGCTTTCGCGAATGTCAGCGTGAGCGGAAAGGTTTCGCCGGGCGTCAGCGGCTGCTTTAGCCCGATCAGCATGACGTGATAGCTGCCGGGCTTAAGCACGACCGATCCGCCGGCTGGAATAGGCAGGCCGTCGGCGAGTTGACGCATTTGCATCACCCCGTTAACGACCGTCATTTCGTGAATTTGCAGCTTGTCGGCCACGTCCGATGAGGCGCCGGTCAGGCGATCGGCGCTAGCCGACTTATTGTCGAGGGTCATGTAGACGGCGCCGGTCATGGCGCCGGCGGGCGTCGCCCGTGCCCAAGGTTGTTCGACCGCGATAGGGGCCGTTGTAGTTCCTTGAGCGAAGGCGGGCGCGGCGATGGCGATCAGTATCGCGGCGAAGGCGAATTTCGAAAAAGCGCACATGGTGTTCTCCGTAGGCGCATGAATAGGGACCCCGCAGCGGCGGGGCAGGTTCAAGCGTCAGATGGAGATAAACGGGGGAGCGCGCGGATCGCCGACCATGCGGCGAAACAAGGGAATAAACAGCCTGGCGGTGTAATGACCCGAGTGCCCAGCGGGTATCGGGATCCCGACATAGCCGGGAACCGCCGGCCCATTGTGCACCGTGGCGATGTGGCCGGCGCTTTGCGCCGCGACGAAACAGAACGGACACTCCGGTCGAGGGCTTGGGTTTTGCCGGTCGCCGTGAGACACCGGCGCACGCGCGCTCGGACCCGCGGCAAGACCGCAGATGAAAAAGCCGGCCTCGCCGGGAGTGGCCACCGCCGACATGCCGAGCCCGACGCTCATCATCAAAGCCTGGATGGCAAGCAAATACGCGACGCAAACGGCCATCAGGCCGCCGGCCGACCGCGTGCGCATAAATTGTCGCAGGCCTCGCATAAAAGGAAGGATAGCACAGATGCGAGGGGCCCGATGCGACAAATCGGCGATGCCGGGAATATGTCGCCGCAGTCGCCCGGGCAACGCCGCCGTCACGGGCTACAGCGCAGCAAGCCGTGAATATCGCAATAACCACGGCCGAGATGGCAGCAGCCGAACGATGCTTCCGAGCAATAGAAGAATTGATAATCGCTGCCGCAGTGATCCGCACAATAGGATCGGCCGGTAAAATATTCGGTGCTGCAATGATTGCGAAATCGCGTCGGCAGAGATTCCGGATACTGCCAATCCACGAGAATGGCGGCGTCCCGCGCTGGCAAAATCTCGAACGCCGCCGCCGTGCCGCCCGGCGCAGCACCAAGACAAATCAGCAGCGCTAAGACAACCGCCTTCATCATGCTTCCGTCATCGCTATAGGTTCACTCGCCGACCAATTCGTCATCGATGCGGCGGAGCCTTGCGGCAGACGAATGGTAAAGCGCGAGCCCGCGCCCGCCTTGCTCTCCACATCGACCCGGCCATGGTGCAGTTCCACCGCCATCTTGACGAGGTATAGGCCGACCCCGGTACCGACGATACCGGAGACATTGCTGCCGCGGTGATAGCGTTCGAACAAACGATCGAGATCGTCGGGGGGAACACCGATGCCACTATCGGCGATGGTAACGATAACCTCGTCCGCGGCGCTGTGCGCCTCGACCTCGATCGCGCCACCGCCCGGTGAATATTTGACGGCATTGGACAAGAGGTTGGAGACGACCTGAAACAAAAGCTTGGCGTCGCCGACCAGCGGCAGCGGCGCGGCGGAAAATTTCTCGACGATCTGCGCGGCCGGCACCATCTCGCGGTGCAGTTGGCAGACCTCCTGCAGCAAAACGGTCATGTCCATCTCCACCGGATGGAAATAAAGCGCGGCGCCGCCATCGATCAGGCGCGAGGAGTTGAGCAGATTGTCGATCAGGTGCGTCATGCGCAGCACGGCGCTGCGGATCTTGCCGGTACGCTCGCCGATCTCGACCGGTTTGACCGCGTCTCTGATCTTGTCGAGGCGCCGGGCATGGCCGTCGATGACCGTCAGCGGCGTGCGAAACTCGTGCGACGCCATCGATACGAAATTGCGCTGCAGCAACGCCAGCCGTTGCTCGTTCGCCAATTGCTCCTCGAGCAGCGCCGCTTGGCGGGCGAGCACACCCTGGCTGTGCATCAGCGCGATCGCGTTGTTGCGGAACACCACGGTCGCCTGCGCCATGGCGCCGATTTCATCGCGGCGATCGGTCCCGGGTATCTCGGTCGCGGTATCGTTGGCGGCCAGGCGGCGCATGCGATCGGCGAGGTCGAGGAGCGGCGCGGAAATCGACCGGCTGATATGTATGAGCGCTGCGACCACCAGCACGGCGGCGATGACGATGGCGAGGAGGATGAGCCAGAACGCATGGCGATAGGCGACCGCGAGGCGGTCGCTTGCCGTCTGGGCACTTGCAACCGCCTGGTCGGTCAGCTGGCCGAGCGTGTCGCTGGCCGCATTATAGGCGGCGCGGGACGATGAGCCGTAGATGGCCAGCGCCTCGGCCTTGCGGTCGCCGCGCGTCAGCACCAGCATCTGGTTGACGATGGCGCGATACTCGTTCCAATGCGCCGTGAACTGCGTGTAGAGCCGGTTCTCCGCCGCGTCGTGACGAATGCCTTCGAACTCGCGCTCGGATGCGGCGATGGTGCGGTCGAGCCCGGCCATCTGCTGCTCAGTGGCGGCGGCCTCGGCCGGATCGGATGACAGCAACTCGCTGCCCTCGAAGGCGCGGAAGTCCGAGGTATAATTGTTGAGATCGCCAACCGCGCGCGTCGTCGGCAGCCAGACCTCGGCGACGTCGGCCGACAACGCGTCGAAATTCGATAGCCGCCAGATGCTGAACGCGCCAAGGATGACGATCAGCGCAAAAAACAGTAGGAAAACCGCGGCGAGGTGGGAGCGGATCGATTGCGGTTGCCGCATGAGGGGGTCCGTCGGGTCGACCATTAAGTCAGCGACAATAACCATATCGCGGTATTGCGATCAGGAGAAATCGGATTGAGGTAAACTGCCGTGGCGGGTGCCAACGGTCCCTGTTCCGGCTAAAATGCGCAGGCTCTTGGACCACCGGTAGGGCCCATGCCCGAAGCCCAGAAGAAGATTCTCTGCATCGAGGACGACCGCGAGACCGCAGCGCTCATCGCGGAGGAACTGATCGACCGCGGCTACGCGGTCAGCGTGGCCCATGACGGCAGCGAAGGGCTTGCCGCCATCCTGAAAATCATGCCCGACTTGGTGCTGTCCGACATCAGCATGCCGGCGCTCTCCGGCTTTGAGCTGTTGGAGCGCCTGATCGCGTTGGAGCCGCGCTTTTCGCGGATGCCGTTCGTGTTTTTGACCGCGCTCACCGACAGGGACAATGAGCTCAAGGGTCGTCAGCTTGGCGCCGACGACTATGTCACCAAGCCGATCGATTTCGAGGTGCTCGACACCATCATCACGGCTCGGCTCAACGGCGTCGCCCGCACCCGGCTATGGCCGAAAACGGTCGACCTGAACGATCGCGAGGTCGAGGTCCTGACCTGGGTGGCGCGCGGCAAAACCTCGGCCGAGATCGCGCAAATCCTCGGCCTGACCAAGCGCACGGTCGATTTTCACACCGACAATGCGCGGGCCAAGCTCGGTGCCGCGACACGCACCGAGGCGGCCATCAAAGCCGCGACTGGGCGGTTGATCGAGCCGTAGCGCCGCTCACCACAGCGCGAACAAGCAGATCAGCGCGAATGGCACGGCGAACAATCCGAGATAGAGCCAGGTGCGATAGCCGGTCGGGTCGTGGGGCAGCCGGAAAAGTTGCACGGCGAGCCAGATAGAAACCGCAATTCCCAAAGCCAGTCGTATGAGGTCATTCGGCGTGTCGTAGGCCGTCGCGATAGTTTCGTTTTGCGGCAGACTGACGATCAGCGTCAAAGCTACCAGCGTCAGGATAAATACCGATCGCAACGTCAGGCCGGCGATGCGCTGCCAAGTCGGGATAACTGCCGCCGGCAATTCCGTCTGGTGAAGGCTCACGTGTCGCGCGCCCATGTTGTACCGGCAGCACAGCATACCAATTCCACGCGACAAGTTAAATACTCAAGAATCGTTCTAAACAGAATTAGGCTCCGTCGTGTCGCCGGAGCGTCGGTCGTCCTTCAGGAACAGGGTTTGCAGCGCCGGCACCACCACCAGCAACATGATTGGTCCGATCAGCATGCCGCCGACGATTACGGTGGCGAGCGGGCGCTGCACCTGGCTGCCAATCCCGGTCGAAATGGCCGCCGGGAACAGTCCGATACAGGCCGACAACGTCATCATCAGCACCGGCCGCATCTGCTGGGTGACGGCCATGAACATCGCATCAACCGGCGCCATGCCGCCGGCGGCGATGACCCGGTAATAGCCCGAAATGATCAGGATGCCGCTCATGACCGAGACTCCGAGGAGCGAAATGAATCCGATTGCCGCCGAAACGCTGAAATCCAGTCCGGTGACGTAGAGCGCCAGGATGCCGCCGCTGATCGCAAATGGCAGCCCTAGCAGCGCGAGAAAAGTGTCACGCAGCGAATTAAACAGCGTGTAGAGCAAAATCATAATGAAAACGAGCGTGATCGGCAGGATGACGGCCAGCCGCTGTTTGGCCTGCTGCAGCCATTCGAATTCGCCGGACCACTCTATGCGATAGCCAGGCGGCAGCTTGACGTTGGCGGCGATCCGCTGCTGCGCCTCTTCGACGGCGCCGGCGAGATCGCGGCCGCGCACGCTGAATTTGATCGGCACGAAACGTTGGTTGCGCTCGCGGAAGATATAAGAAGCGCCGGTATCGATCGTGACGGCAGCAACCTCGCTCAGCGGGACGTAAGCATTGCCCGACGGCGTCTGCACGCCGATCTTGAGGTTGCGGACATCCTCCATGTCCTTGCGATAGGTCGGTGCAAGCCGCACGACGACGTCGAACTGGCGGTCGGACTCCAACAGCGTCGTCGCCGTGCTGCCGCCGAGCGCGGCCTGGACGACGCTATTGACGTCGTTGACGCTCAAGCCATAACGCGCCGCCTTGGTACGATCGACACGGATATTCAAATTGGGCTGGCCCAGCACCCAGAATACGCCGAGGTCGGTGATGCCCCGGACCTGCGCCATTTGCGCCAATGCCGCCCTGGCGAGCTTCTCCAAAGTGCCGAGATCCGGACCGATGATCTTGGCTGAATTGGCGCCTTTGACGCCAGATAGCCCCTCCTCGACGTTGTCTTGGATATATTGGGAAAAATTGAAATCGATGCCCACGAATTTCTTGTTGAACTCGTCCTGCAGCTCGTTGATCAGCTTGTCCTTGGTCAAGCCGACCGGCCACTCATCGAACGGCTTCAGCGGGACGAAAAACTCCGCGTTGTAGAACCCCGCGGCATCGCTGCCGTCATCGGGACGGCCCTGCTGGGACACAACGGTAATGACTTCGGGATGGCGGAGCAGGATCTCGCGAATTTCGTTGACGATCGGCATGCCGGCTTCGAGCGATATCGTCGGCGGCATGGAAGCGCGAATCCACAGATTACCCTCCTCGAGCGTCGGCAGGAACTCGCTGCCCAGCCGCGATCCCAAAAAGCCGGAGACCACGAGAAAGACCAAACCGATCGCGATGGTGATCCTGATGTTGCGCAGTGACCAACGCAGGACCGGCGTATAGATCGAACGCAAGGTGCGCACCGCGACGGTCTCCACCTCGCTGACGTGGTCGGCGACCAGAAGCGACGCCAAGCACGGCGTCACGGTAAAGGTCGCAATCAGCGCGCCGACCAGCGCGTAGGCATACGTCCGCGCCATCGGACCGAAAATCTGGCCCTCTACGCCCGACATGGTGAATAGTGGAATGAAGGCGGCGACGATGATCGCGGTTGAGAACGCCACCGCCTTATCGACCTGCAGCGCGCTCACCAGGATGAGCCGCAGCCTGTCGCTCCAGCCCGGCGCATCGGAAAAATCGCTCAAACGTGTCGGATCGCGCCCCCAGGTCCCCTCGGCGAGATGCTGCAAGAGGGAGCGCTTCTCGTCCGGCGTCGATTGGAATGTCCGATAGATATTCTCCACGACGATGACAGCGGCATCGACGATAATGCCGAAATCGAGCGCCCCAACCGAAAGCAGATTGGCCTCCTCCCCGCGCAGCACGAGAATGATAATGCTGAAGAACAGCGCGAACGGAATATTGGCGCCGACGATGATGGCGCTGCGCAAATCGCCGAGGAACACCCACTGAATGATGAAGATCAGCACGCAGCCGAACACCAAGTTATGCAGCACCGTGGCGGTGGTGACGTCGACCAATTGCGTGCGGTCGTAGAATGGGACGAGCTTCACGCCCGGCGGCAGGCTGCCGTCGGTGTTAATCTTCTGAACCTCATCGCGCACCCGCGGCACCACGTCGTTGGTGTGCATGGTGCGGTTCATGATGACGATCGCTTCGATGATGTCATCCTGGTGGTCGCGGCCGGCTTTGCCGAGCCGTGGCACATAGCCGACCGAGACCTTGGCGACGTCCTTGACGTAAATTGGAACGCCGTTGCTCTGCGACAGCGCGACGTTGTCGATGTCGGAAACTTTGTAGCCTTGCGTCAAATCGTCGGCACCGCCGGAGTTCATCAAACCGACGCCGCGGATATTCACGGACTGCTGACCGAAATTGATAGTGCGGCCACCAACATTGACGTTGGCGTTGCCGAGCGCGGTGATCACCTGCGGCAATGTCACATTGTAGGCTTCGAGTTTGTGCAGATCGACGTCGACGTCGTACTCCTTGGTGGTGCCACCCCAAGTATTGACCTGCACGACCCCGGGCACCGTGAGCAGGCGCCGCTGCACGATCCAGTCCTGGACGGTACGCAGATTGGTCAAGCCGAAATGCGGCGGACCGACGAGCTGATAGCGGTAGATTTCGCCGACCAGACTGGTGGCCTGGATTTGCGGCGTTACGCCGTTTGGTAGGCTAACATTCTGCTGCAGATTGATGGCGGTCTGGGTGAGCGCGAAATAGTAGTCGATGCCGTAATTGAACGTCACGCGCACGAACGACAGACCGTAAAACGACGTCGAGCGGATGACATCGACGCCGGGCGTCGCGGCGAGTCCCACCTCGATCGGAATGGTGTAGTAGCGCTCCATCTCCTCGGCCGATTGCCCGGCCGATTGCGCGGTGATTTCCAGAATGACCGGCGCCGGATTCGGATAGGCCTCAATGTTAAGTTTCGAGAACGCGAACATACCGACTGCGACGAATACGAACAGGCCCACCAGGACCAATGGGCGCCGCGTCAAGCCGAATTGCAGCACGCTTCGGAGCACGTAAGTTCCTCAATCCGCTTAAGGGCAGTGTGGCGGGATTTCCAAATTTCTCAGTTCGACGCCGTATCGAGCGCATTGCTCAAGAACAGCGCGCCCTCGGTGGCAACCAGCTCCCCGACCTGCACCCCGTCAAGAATTTGCCGATAGCCGTCGTGCTCCTCGCCGATCTTGACGGTGCGCCGGGTGAAGCGGCGCCGATCAGCAGTGACCCAGATCGTCATGGTGCCGTCGCCTTCGCGCACCACGCCGTCGATCGGAATCGACGGCGAATGCATCGGCGCGGCGACGCCGATGACAAAATCGGCGAACATGCCGGAGCGCAATTGGTGTTGCGGATCCTTGATCGCGGAGCGCACCACGACCCGGCGTGTATTGGGATCGACGCTGGCGCCGATGGTCTCGACCTTTCCCTCGAACGCTTGGTCGGGAAACGCGTCGAGCTTGACCTGCACTTGCTGGCCGACGCGGAAGGCCGGGCTGTCATCCTCGGCGACATTCGCCAGCATCCACATGGTGTCGATGTTGGCCACCGTGTACGGCGCCGGCGCATTGCCTGGTTGCACGAACAATCCCGGCGCGGCATTGCGCGCCGTGATCCGGCCGGTGATCGGGCTCGGCACGACGAGCGTTGGATCGGCGCTGCGGTTGGCGATGATGCGGTCGATGTCGGCGTCGGTCTTGCCGAACAGACGCACCGCGTCGCGCGCCGCGCGCAGATTGCCTTCCGCGGTCTGCTCGTCCGAGGCCGCCTGCTCGACGTCGTGTTCGGAAACGGCGCGGGTCGTATAGAGGTCGCGCAAACGTTGCAGGTTCTTGGTATCGAGATCCAAAACCCCGGCGGTGGATATCAAAGTCGATTCTGCCTGCAACAGATCGGGACTGTCGATTGTGAATAGCGTTTGGCCCTTCTTCACATCTTCGCCGACCGAGTCGAACAGTGCGATGATCCGTCCCTCATAGGGCGCGAAAACCTGGACCGCCATCTCCTCATCGAAGTCGATGCTGCCGATCGCATTCTTCTCGACCGGAAAGTCGCGCGCTTCGACCGGCGCGACCTTAACCGCATCGAGCTGCGAATCCGACAGCTCCACGCTATCCGGACTTTGCGGCGCGGCATTCGGCGTATCGGCATAGGCGCCGCCACCGCCCTGCCCCGGCTTCGCCCGCTCGCCGAAATGCCAAGTCCAGTAGACGATGACAACGACGCCAAATAGCGCAGCGGCGATCGCCGCACTTAGGCGACTATTTGTCGTGCGGGGAGCCATCGATAATTCGCATCCAGCTTTTTTCGGATCGCGGCGACATGGCCATTAGCCCCCACCACGGTCTACTGATATTAATCACAGGACTGCGATTAATCGCAGTATTCTGAACAACTCATGACAGTCTATCACGGTTGGGAGGGTTCACTATTTTCCGCGCTTAAACCACATGTATCACCGCGTAGGCTGGATCGATCGCGGCGCTGCTTTTCCTATGAATAATGTGCAGTGTGGCTAGGCGAGCACAGCCAATGTCCGCAAAATCGGAAATAATAGATCCTACGCGCGCACTCGTCGTGGCCTCCTTGCAGCCAGTTCAATTTCCAATGCTCAGCATTGCGATCAGGTGGTTTTTTACAGGTGCCACTGCTCTCGCGGTCCCGATGCTCTTGACGAGTTGCGCGGTCGGTCCGGACTTCGTTCATCCCGCCGCGCCCGAGATCGTGCGCTACACGCGGGAGCCGCTCGCTGCGCGAAGCGCATCGGTGGGTACGGCCGCCGGGCAGGTCCAGCATTTCGTCGACGGTGGCGACATTCCCGACCAATGGTGGGCGCTGTTCAAGTCGCCGGCGCTTGACGCCCTGATCAAGCAGGCGCTGCAGAACAATCCCAACCTGCAAGCGGCGTTGGCGACCTTGCGCTCGACCAAGGAAGCCGTTTACGCCCAGGAGGCCAAGTACTTTCCGCTGGTCCAGGCCAATTTCAATCCGACGCGCCAGCAGACGGCTGCGCCGATTTCCCCGGTGCTCGCTTCCAATGCCAACCCTTTCAATCTTGTGACCGCGCAACTGACGGTGTCCTACACGTTCGATATTTGGGGGCTTAATCGGCGAACCGTCGAATCGCTCGAGGCGCTGTCGGATGTGCAGCGCTTTCAGGTCGAAGCCGCCTATCTCGCGCTCACCTCGAACCTCGTGGTCGCGGCCGTCACTGAAGCTTCGCTGCGCGGCCAGATCGACGCCACAATGCAGGTTATCGCGATCAACGCCAAGATGCGCGACACGCTGCAGCGCCAATTGGATTTGGGTTACGCCAACCGCAGCGATCTGGCAGCGCAGGAAGCAGCGCTGGCGCAAGCCGAGGCAACGCTGCCGCCACTGCGCAAAGCTCTGGCGCAACAGCGCGACCTCATCGCGGCGCTGGCCGGCGCCTTTTCGGGCGAAGGGCCGGCTCCGATATTCAGACTTGCGGATCTGCACTTGCCCGCCGATCTGCCGGTCAGCCTGCCGTCGCAATTGATCGAACAGCGCCCGGACGTGCGTGCAGCTGAAGAGCAGTTGCACTCGGCCAGCGCGCAGATCGGCATCGCCACCGCGAATATGCTGCCGTCATTTACGATCAGCGCCGACGGGGGATACATCAATTCGGCGTTTTCCCACTTGCTCGCGCCGCAAAATCTCTTTTGGGATTTGGCCGGGAATGCCACGCAGACGATGTTCGATGCCGGCGCGCTGTTCCATCAGCTGCAGGGCGCCAATGACACCTATCAGGCGGCGGCGTGGACGTATCGGGGGACGGTGATCGGAGCGGTGCAGAATGTCGCGGATTCGCTACGCGCACTGCAAAGTGATGCCGCGGCCTTGAGAGCGGCGCAAGAGTTCGAACGCGCCGCCAAGATCAGTTTCGATCTCGCCCGCCAGCAAATGCAGACGGGCAATGCCAATGTGTTGCTCCTGCTCACGGCGCAGCAGAGCTATCTGCAAGCAATCATTCAGGTCGTACAAGCCCGCGCGGCGCGGCTCGCCGATACCGCTGCGCTGTTTGCCGCACTCGGCGGCGGCTGGTGGAACAGGACCACGCCACCGGTGGAGCAGAAACTTGACGTAGGCACTGGCGAGACCGGCGTGCTCAGCGACACGCAAGGTCTTCCGCCTCATCCTTGACCGCGCTAGCGGTGTCGGCTGGCACAGCTAAAAATCGCTGTGTAGCCGCGCGCCAATGACGGAGGCCGGCCCGCGGTCTTCGTTGTAACCAGGATTGACGATGAACTGGTAATCGAGCGTCAGCTTGAAGTACGAAACCGGCAGCGTGTAATTGGTCTCGATGATTTGTTCTATACCGGGATGCGGCAGCATGCCGTCGCCGACCAGGATGCCGAGCCCGCCGTCGTTAAGAAACTGCTCGTGGATTTTGGTGATACCGTTGACGACGCCGGCGATGCGGAAGGTGTCGTCGGGCCGGCCCCATTGCTTGCCGACGAGCGAGATGCCCGCGGCGGCCGTACGGTCGATATCGGCGAACTCGTATGGTTCGATGTCGCCGTCGGCCCAGCCGGCGCGCGCGAATAGGCCAAGCTCTGCGGTGATTTGTTGCTCGAGATTCATGCTGATCCCGCCGCGGCTGTTGTACTGACGGACTGCCGATATGTCGGCCGGCCCGCCGGTTACCGCCGCCAGCGCGATTGCGTCCGCGTAGCTGCCCATGCGACCGCGCGTGAGGAACCCTGTGACCGCGAGCTTGCCCGGCTGCCCCCAAAGCTCGTAGCGGCGCTCGATCTCGCCGACCCACTGGAATTGCGCGAAACTGGTATCGAGGTTGATCCCGTTGGGAACGCTAGATAGATCGAAGATGCCGCCGCGCACGGTCCAATCGCCCTGATACCATTCTGCCGACGCGCCGTAGGTGTAACCCCACGGGTCCGCGGCATAATCGAATGTTCCGGTGTCGATGATCGACCAATTCATGAAGTCGCCGCGCGGATCGTGCGCGTATTTGTTGGTGTCGAAGACATCAGCCACGGAGAAGCTGCCGATCGTAAGCACGAGACGATTCGCGGTCTGGGTGCCGCCGAACTGGTTGGCCGCGGCGTCGACTTTCTGCTCATCGCCGCCAAGGTCGATGGTCTGCCGGATAAACGCGCGCTGCACGCGCGCATAGGGCACCAATTCACCGACCTTATAGGCCTCGCCGCTGGGAAAGCCGGCGACGCCCAACGTCGAGCTCAAGCCGAAACCTTGATCGATTTCGGGATTGACCCACAGCTCGGCGCCATCCCACAGCCGCCAGCCGACGAATGCCGTGGCGTCGAAGGTCTCACGTCCCTCGTTTGGAATGAGACTATTGGTCCCGGTATACGGCGAATGGAACGGCGGATCGTATTGCTCCAGGAACGTGGTCTGGCCGTGGACGGCGAAATTGTCGGTTTGCAGCGCCGGCGGCGTAACCGCCTTGTCGGCGGACGTCGACAGGTCGTCATTGAAGCGATAGTTCAGACCGGCGCGCAATTCGCTCAGCGTCAAATCCGAATCGAAGCGCTGCGCGCCGGCCGGGAACGTGACGCTGCGCCTGCCGTAATCGGTGAATAGATATTCGAACTGAGCGGTCCAGTGCGCCGCGAAAGCGACCTCGACGCCAGCGCCCACCGCGCCGCCGACACGCGGCGTCAGAAACGCGTTCTCGATCGTTCCCGGCACAGCGGTGCCGCCGACCGGGACACCTGCGAGTTGCGTGCGGGTAAATTGGTCGTAGCTGATCGCCAGGCCGCCGGTGGCGTAGAACAGCCAGTTGCCGGCGCCCAGATTCGGCGCGTAGCCGACGCGGCCGCGCAAGCTTCCGGAAAACTCGACCCGGTCGAGATAATTCGCTGTGCCAACCAGCGGCGACGAGAAGGTCGTGGTGCCGCCGACAAAATCCGGGACCGAAACATCGGCCACAACGCCGACCAGCCAGTGCGACGTAACCATACGGTCATAACCGGCTTGAAATCCGAGCAGATAGCTGCCGGTGCCACTGGAGAAATTATAGGCGTTGGAGAGGCTGACCGTGCCGCTCAGACTGGGCGTCGCGCTGCCGGCCTGCGTCGCTGACCAATTCGAACCGCCGAGCGCGTAGCCGACATGGCCGCCGAGATAGAAGCCGCTCCAGTCATAGGCGACCGGCGCTGGTGGCGGCGGCGCCTTGGTCGGCAGAACCGCCGACAGGTCGGCGGCGCGCGCGCCGCCGACAAGTACGATCAGCCCTATGCCAGCCAGGCCAAGTCCCCGCATCACACCCCCGAACCCCAACACACTTCGCGATCCCGCCGACTTTGCTGCCATCGCGCTGACGACAATAGCGTGACAGAAGCCAAGTTCGAACAGCCGCCGGCCCAACCGCGGATACATCCCCACAAAAATCCCGCCCGCGGCATCGTATAAAGTATACGCTACAGTCTATATCCTAGGCTACACTTTGCAATATGTTCTACAGTAACAACAATACCGCTGCGGCGGCCGTCACGGTTAGCGATGGCAACCCTGCCGATCAGCCGACATATCTCCGGCTCTTCGGCGTTCGACGCTGCCATCCCCGCAATACCCCAGCTGCATTCGAGTACCCCCGACGGCGCCTTGTGCCAACGGCACAGCAGGACCGGCCGGCGCAGTTGTCGCGGCGAGGACATGACGCGGCCCGGCTGATTGTCGTTGCACGGCGTGGCGCCCATTGCGGCGCGGCGTTCCACGGTTCGATTGAATATCCGAAACGTTGCGAGTTTTGCGAACATCGCTCACCTCCATCCCCGCAAGCGCGGTCGGCTGGCGAGCGGCAAAACGACGGCTAGGCCCGGCCGCCATTCCCCTCACGGCCTGCGTCGCCGCGCTCAATATTGTCATGTTGCGGCGGCGTCACTTCGCCTAGAGGCGCAATGACGTTGCCAAAATTGGTACTGCCCATTTGTTTTTTCGCTCAGGACTTGAGGGTTTAAACGGTACGCTCGACATGTCGGGCGCAGCGCTATACTATACCCCATATCCTATATAGCATACCCCCTACCCTATCAATGAAAGGCCTGTCAACCGTGTCTCACACCAAACGCGAGAAAATGAAGCTGCTCAATCGAATCCGGCGCATCCGCGGCCAGATCGAAGCGGTCGAGCGCGCGCTCGATGACGAGCAGGGTTGCGCTACGGTGTTGCACCTGATCGTGGCTGCGCGCGGCGCCATGAGCGGCCTCATGTCCGAGGTGATCGAGGACCATATTCGCCTCCACGTCGTCGATCCGACCAAGGACGCCGAGCGCAGCCGTGGCGCCGACGAGTTGATCGACGCGGTGCAGGCTTACCTCAGGTAACTCGACATGGCGCGAAGCGAGGAACCGACCATGGCGGGAACTTTGCCAGGCGCTCACGCCCACGTATTTCTCGGCGAAGGCCACGAGAAGAACGAACGCCGCACCTGGATGGTGATCGCACTGTGCAGCTTCATGATGGTTGCGGAGATCGCAGGCGGGCTGTTGTTCGGCTCGATCGCGCTGGTCGCCGACG
The DNA here is from genome assembly GCA_963775515.1 of uncultured Alphaproteobacteria bacterium. Taxonomy (GTDB): domain Bacteria; phylum Pseudomonadota; class Alphaproteobacteria; order Rhizobiales; family Xanthobacteraceae; genus BOG-931. The sequence goes on from CAVZIQ010000006.1 coordinate 294,596, forward strand.
GTCTGCACATGTCGACGCACGCCAGCGCCCTGTTGCTCGCCGCGCTCGCTTACCGCTACGCGCGCCGCCACGTCGACGATGACCGTTTCAGCTTCGGCACCGGCAAGCTCGGCGACCTCGCCGGATTCACCAGCGCCGTCGTGCTGGCCATGATCGCGCTGTTGATCGGCTACGAGGCCGTCACGCGCTTGTTCTGGCCGGTTGCGATCGATTTCAATGAGGCTATTCCGATCGCCGCGCTCGGCTTGGTCGTCAACGTCGCAAGCGTCCTGCTGCTCAGCGGCGGCCGCCACGATCACAGTCATGGACATGCCCATAGCCATGGGCACAGCGGTCACGATGACCACGATCAAGCACACACCCTGCAAACGAGTTCCGGGCCACTGACACTCGAAATCTTCGAAGAAGGTATGCCGCCGCGCTTCAGATTATCCTTTTCGGACCGCGCCCTTCCCGCCGACGGCGTCACGATCGAGACCGTGCGCCCGGATGGCGCGCGCCAGGTCTTTGCCATGACCACGCGTGCCGGCTATCTCGAAGCGATCGGCGAGATTGCAGAACCGCACGCCTTCATGGCGCGGGTGTCGCTTGGTCGCGGCGAAGATTACGCGGTTGAATTCGCCGAACACGACCACGGCCACCACACGGCGCATCGCGACAACAACATGCGCGCCGCCGTCGTTCACGTCTTGGCGGATGCGGCCGTCTCGGTGCTGGTGATTGTCGGCCTTTCGCTCGCACGTCTTCTCGGCTGGAATTGGATGGACCCCGCGGTGGGTCTGATCGGCGCCGTCGTCATCGCCGCCTGGGCCTACACCCTTGTTCGCGACACCAGCGCCATATTACTCGACATGAATCCGGATCGAAGCATGGCGGAGCGCATGCGAGCGACCATCGAGTGCGACGGCGATCGATTGACCGACCTGCATTTGTGGCGGCTCGGCCCCGGCCACCTCGGCGCGATCCTCTCGGTGGCAACGCAACGGCAGCAGCGCGACCCGGACTATTATCAGTCGCTGCTGCGACGTTTCCGCGCCTTGTCCCACGTCACCATCGAAGTGCAGCATCAATGACGTTGGGCGCCGTCCGCATCAGATTTTCTTTTTGATGCCGATGAAGTAGCCGCGGCGCGGCCCGTATTGCGGGGCGAACACGCCGATGCCGGTGCCGCTTCTGATTTGATAGATCGTATCGAACAGGTTGACGACGTCGAAGCGCACGGTCAGCGGCTTGCCGTCGGGCATGGCGAATTCGTGCGACACCCCGACATTGAACTGCGAATAGGGCGATTCGGTGCCGATATTGGCCACGTCCGTTCGCAGTCCGGAGCCGTAGATCATGTCAGTCGAGAATGTCGTGCCATCCCAGCGGTACGACAGGCCCGCCGAGCCGCTCACGAATTGGCTGTGGTCGGTATAGATCCAGTGCGAGTCGATATACTGCAGCTCGGTCAAACCGCCGAGCGCGGGCTGCGGCGTGACGTTGTCAAATAAATATTGGTTCGACACCACGTCGGTGGCTTTCTCTTGGCCCACCGACAGATTGCCGTAGGCCTGAAAATTGCCGCTGTGGAATTTGGCGCTGAACTCGACCCCTTCGTTGATGCCTTTGGCGTAGTTGAAGGCGCTCAGCACCAGGGCCTGGCCGAAATTGCCGTTGTCGATCAGATCTGTCGCGATTTTGTAGTAGGCATCAAGCCCGAGGTCGAGCGTGGTGCAATCTTTGCCCGCCGACGTATAGCAGCCGAACGGTATTATCTGATCGATGCCGGCATCGAAATAGTGCGAGCGCTCCGGCAACACCGGATTCGTGCCGCCGCTGGGCGGCGCTCCCGTCGTGCCGGTAAACAAGGCGATATCGGCCGGCGCCGCCTCGACCAGGACCGGCGGCGTGAAATAGCGCGCATAGCCGGCGTGCAACGTCGTGTTCGTGAACGGCTTGTAAGTGAGGCTGACGCGCGGACTTAACTGATTGGCGTCGACATATTGCCACATCTGATCGAATCGCAGCCCGGCGTTCATTGTCAGCTTGTCGGTGATCTTCCATTCGTCCTGGCCATAGACGCCGGCGAGCCAGCCCAGCTTGGCGACGTCGTCGGTGATCGGAAACGGCGGCTCTGTACCCGTAGGAGGCGGGGTGGCTTCGACCCACGACGTGTTGTCGACCCAGCTCTGCTCGCCGCTGACCGTGAAGCCCATGCGCAGCGTATGCGCCGCGTCGATGAAATACGACGCGTCACCTTGGATGCCGTTGGTATAGGCTTGCCTGCTGATGTCGGAGGCGATGCCGTTCAACAAAAGGTCGCCGACCGGGTCCGGCGTGAAGTGCAAATTGTCGTAGCGGGTGAAATAGGACAATTGTCCGTCGAAGCCGTTCACCGACCGCTGCAGCGCCAGCACACCGAACTGGGTATCTTCGCTCTGATTCTCGTTGAGCTGCGCGGAGTTGAAAGTGGGCACGCCGAATGCGCTGGTGAGCACGGTCGGCGCGTTTGGCACGTTGGGAATCTGGAAATTGCTGGTGGCGGTTCCCGCGATCAAACTCAAGCGCGTGTAGGGATCGAGAAACGTCGACGCATAGGCGAAACCTTTTTCCTGCTGCGAAAAGTCGTGGATGGCATTGAGCGTCGGCAGCGTATTTTCGATCCCCTCCGTGGTCTGCAAATAGCTGCCGGTCAAAAAGTACTGGACGCCGCCGAAGCAAGTCGAGGCCGCGGACGACGGCTTTGCCATTCCGGGCGCAACCGTGCTCGATGGGCAATTTGCTCCAATCGTGCCGCCATATTCAAAGCTGGGCTCGATCGTGCCGCGGCTGCCGCCGTAATAGCTGATGCTGCCCGAATTATTGAAAATGTCGTTGCGCGTCGTGATGTCGATGAGCCCCGTCGTGCGCAGTCCATACTCGGCGGGCAGCGCGCCGGTAATCAGCGAAATGCTGCCGATCAGATCGGTGTCCAAAACGCTGCCGAAGCCGGTGACGCCGTCGGGCAGCATGATGCCGTTGATGCGAAATTGCACGTTGGCGTGATCGTTGCGGACGTGGAAGAGACCGCTTGCCGCGGAATCCTGCGATACGCCTGGCGCCTGCAGCAGGACTTTTTCCACCGGTGCATTGCTGCCTTGCGGCAGCGCTTCGATGGTGTCGTGGCTGATCGTGTCCGACGTCGTGCCGATTGTGGTGTAGAGATTGCTGCGTGCCGCGTCGAAACCGTTCTGTTTCTCCGTGAACTGCTCGGCGGCAGAAACCGGCGGCACCGTCGGCGCGCGCCTGACGGCGACGCGTGACGGGGTTCTCTTGATTATCGGGGCCCGCACATCGATTTGAGGCAGCAAAGTTCCGCCGCCGCTCGCTTGCGGCGGCGCTGACGCCGGTGCGGCAAGCGTTGGTGCCGCGGCCGTTGCCGTTGCAGGCGCTGGTGCTGAAGGCGACGGCTCTTGAGGCGGCTCGGTCTGCACGGGTTGACTTTGCGCAGGCTGATCTTGCGCCGGTTGATTTTGCACCGGTTGATTTTGCGCGGCCGCCATCGCGCCAGCAGCAAGCAGCGCCGCGAGCGCTGAACTGCCAAGAACACTTACGCGACGGGCGCGATAAGCACGAACCGACATGATATTCCGCCAAGTAACGCTGCAGGAAACGATCCAGGCCTGCTGGCGGTCGTGCAGTCGCGGCAACTTACGTTATTCGGAGGAAAGTGAAATGCCGCGTTCGATCTTACGGACATTGCCGGCGCACGCGAACGAAAAACGGCGCAGCAATGCCGAAGATCGGCATCGACCGCAGATCAGGCGGCCGGCGGAGCGCGCGAGCGGAAGGCGACGCGCAGCGGCGTGACTATTCCGCGAGCCACGCTGACGGAATGTCTTATCCGTTCGAAACCGTCCGGCACCGGCAATTGCGGCGGCTCGGACACGAATGAGGTGGAGACGAGAAAGATCGAGGCGCAGATCGGGCAATAGCCGCCGTCGTCGCTGGGATTCTGTGTGGGTCCCGGCTGCGCCGCATTCGCGATAACGGTTTTATGCGGTCCGGCTAAGGTGAGATGGGCCGAGCCGACGAAACCGTCGAGATCAACATGCCCGAACGCCACCGCGATTTGCAGCACGAGCGCCGCAATCGCCAAGTATGCGCCACGCCGTTTATGGCAACGGACCCACCCCATCACGGGATGCTAGCGTTATAATGTTACACTAAGCAAGAGGGACGGATCGCCTCACTCCGCTAAAAGGTGGCGGAGACCGTCAGCCGCACTGCCAGTGGCTCAATCGGATGCAACACATAATCCATGACACCGTTCTGGCAGACTGCTGCCGGCGCAGTCGGCGGCCCGTGCGGCGGAAAACACATCGCGAACAAACTGTCGGTCTTGAGCAGCGAGCCATAGGCATAGGTTGCCTGATCGGTTCGCGCGTTCAACAAATTGAGCCCGTCGAGACGGACGCTCCAACCATTGGCGAAATGGTAGCCGACCTGACCGCTGAAAATACTCAGCGGCGGTGACTGGAACGTGCCGTCCTCGGTGAGCGGTCGCGAACTGATATAGCGCCAGCGCAGATCGCCGAACCAGCCGGTTGCTTCGCCGAGCGTGATGCCCGCCGACGCCACCATCCAGGGCGCGTTATAAACATAGTTTCCGGGCGCGTTGCCAATCTGCGCCTGCGGGTAACCGGCGAGCGATTGATCGAGCGCTTCCTGCGCCGCGTCGAAGCCGAGAAAGCGCGCGCGGGTAAGCGCAAGATCGGCGTCGATGTGAATCCAGGATGCCGGACGATACTCGTTGGTGAATTCGACGCCTGTACGCTGGCTCGGCAGCCCCGGCGTCGTGTCGCCGGTATCGCCGTCGAAGAACAGCTCCAAGTCTTGGTGCAGGTAAAACAAGCTGACCGAACTATCGAGACCGGGAATGAACCCGCTGCGGATACCAATTTCGGCGCCGCGTGAGCGCACCAATAGCGGCGAGGCGCCTTCCGGAGTCGTCGGATCGCCGGGGACCTCGGTGGCGGTTGTGCTGCGGGCGTCATTGCTGTGGTAGCCCATGCCGGCGCCGAAGAACAATTCCGTCTTGTAGAACGGCCCGATCACCATCCGGACTTTCGGGCTGCCGATCGCCATTCGGGTGTTTCCCGAATTCGCCTGCTGCAGCATCGAGTTCACCGATGCCTCGTAATAATCGCCGCGCCAGCCGAGCGTAGTCTTGAGCCAGCCGTTCCAGTGCACGGTATTCTCGACATAGACGGCGGCGTTGGCTTCGTCGACGTGATCGCTGAGTACGGCCGAGAGAAATTGCCGCTGCACCGTGTTGCTTAAGGCGAGGTCGATGTCGTCGTAGCGTGATTGAAAGCCGAACGCCGTTTCGGTCGGCAGATTGAACAGCGAACCTTCTACCGTGCGCGAGGCGCCGGCGCCGCCATAAACACGGTCATCGTGCTGATGGAATTGATCGCCGTTGACCGGATCGGTCAGGTCCCAAGTGTAATTATTGAACAGGTCCAATTCGTATTTGACCAGATAGGCGTTGGCCTTCCACGAGCCGTCATCGACGGTTTGCGCCATGCGCGCTGACAACGAGGCGCGGCTGGTATCGCCGCCGTCGGTCGGATCGAGTTCGCCGTAAAGCCCGACCAAACCCGACTGGATCGCCCGCAACGGGATTTGATCGGTGGATGTCCAGGTATTGGAATAACCCATCGCCGTCGCCGAAAAGCCGTCGGTCGCGGTGCCCTGGCTGTAGCGGAGCAAGCCGCTTAATTTGTGCATGTCGTCCGGCGTGGTCCACGGGCCGTTATACGTATTGACCTCGCCGGCATAGAGCAGCGAGCCGCCGTCGAGCTTGGTCGAGCCCATGGTGAAAAGCCGCTCGTAACCGAAACTGCCGTATGTCTCTTCGAGAATCTTTTGAGCGACGCTGTCGCGCAGGTTGACGGCAAGGGTGCCTGCATTGGCGAAGTCACCGACGTCGGCGAAGTATGGACCTTTGCGGATATTTAAGCTGCTGACGGTTTCCGGCATCAGCCAGTTGAGATCGGCGTAACCCTGGCCGTGCGCGTGCGTCGGCAGGTTGATCGGCGTGTCGTCGACGAAGATCGCCAAGTCGGTGCCGTGATCGAGATTATAGCCACGCAGGTAATATTGATTGGCCTTGCCGCCGTCGGCGTGCTCGACCACCGCCAAGCCGGGCGCCGCTTCGAGAACCTCGCCGGGCCGCGTGACCGGACGATTGTTCAGATCCTGCCCGGACACCGTCATCTGGCTCGCCATGGTCGGCACGATGGCCGGGCCGCCGGCGACATTCGGAGCACCGGTCTGGTAGGACGGCAGGGGCGGAGCGGGCGCGCTCGTCACCGTCGGTTGCGACGACTTCGGTCTCGCGGTGGGCCGCTTGGCGTGCGGCGCGGTGACTCGGATGGTTGGAAGCGTCGTACTATCCGATTGATGCGGCGAGGTGCTCGCGGCGGACGTCGCGGCCGGTGGCTGGGTGAACGGCGTCTGAGCGCCGGCGCCCGCGTAGGCGAACGCCAGTACTAAAACGCCGCCGATAAAGACACGCACGGGAAACATCGCGAGTGGCACGCCTGTGGCACGTCACCGCGAATGAAGTCTCCCCGCACATCCTAAGAAGGACGATTGGATCGCCTACCGCCGGTGCACCCCGACCGACGTACTCGCGCGTGACCACGACTGACGGCAGGTCTCCTGACTTGCGGGTCGCCACCTACCGTCGCCTTCCCGGGAGCCGAGAATCCCAGTGGACGTGAGACGGAAGATTCGCCGCTTACAGTTGCGGGGGCAGCCGCAGAATTGGGCGGCATCTCGCCCGCACTGCGTTCCCTTTTGATCCCCAACGGGGAACCGTCACTCACAGGTTAAGCGCGATCCGGCGCGCGCGTCAAACGGCCAGCAGTTGTTAATCATGAGAAACGTTTGATTGTATTGGGTATTAACGGCCCACCGCGATCTTCATCGAATAGCGACTGTCGGCATGCTAGAGGGCTGCTACGCCGCAGCAATCCCGGGATTTTTAAAGACCGGCATTAAGCACCGGTCCTGAGTGAGAAGCATGTCGAGCGACACACAGAACGATCCGGTGACGCGGGCGCAAGCGCTCGTCGGATCTTACGTGCGCGCGGGCTATGCGCGGCTCGATCCGCCGGTTCTGCAGCCCGCCGAACCGTTCCTCGACCTTAGCGGCGAGGACATCCGCCGGCGCATGTTCCTCACCACCGACCCGGATGGCCGCGAATTGTGTCTGCGGCCCGATCTGACCATTCCGGTATCGCGCGACTACCTGCAAACGCCTGCCGCGGGTAAACCGGCGGGCTTCTGCTATCTCGGCGCGGTGTTCCGTCATCGCGAAGGCGGCACGTGCGAATTCCTGCAAGCCGGCATCGAGAGCTTCGGCCGGGCGGACAAGGCGGCGGCCGACGCTGAAATGCTCGCGCTCGGTCTCGAAGCGACCACGCAATATGGCGTCGGCGCGCCCGAGATCCGCATCGGCGATGTCGGACTATTTTCGGCCTTTGTCGCCGCGCTCGATCTGGCGCCGGTGTGGAAGCGCCGCCTGATCAAGGATTTCAACCGCAAATCCTCGCTTAAGCACGATCTCGAGCAAATGACGCTCACGGCCGCCAACGGATCGAAGGAATATCAGGGCGTGCTCGCGGCGCTTGCCGGCTCCGACCCGAAAGCCGCGCATCATCTCGTCACCGATCTGCTCTCGATCGCGGGCATTGCCACGGTCGGTGGCCGCTCGGTCGCCGAAATCGCCGACCGCTTCCTCGAGCAATCCGCGCTCAACGCGCCGACGCGGCTGCCGCGCGAGACCCGCGCGCTGATCGAACGCTTCCTGTCGGTCGCCGGCGATCCCGACGACGCGGCGGGCGAGTTGCGTGCGCTTGCCGCCGACGCCAAGCTCTCGCTCGGCCCAGCGCTCGATCTGTTCGAGACGCGCACCGGCTTCCTTGCCGCGCGCGGCGTCGATGTGCGCGCCATTAAATTCGCCACCGATTTCGGCCGCGGCTTCGACTATTACACCGGCTTCGTCTTCGAACTGCATGACGCGGCGATCGGCAAGAACGCGCTCGTCGCCGGCGGCCGTTATGACGGCCTCCTCACGCGCCTGGGGGCCAAGCAAGCGATCCCCGCGGTCGGCTTTGCCGCCTCGATCGAGGAACTCGCCAAAAGCGGCGGCGATGAAGCAGATACGTCCGGAGGCGCATCATGAACGCGCCGCTCATCCTCGCCGTACCGTCGAAAGGCCGGCTGCAGCAGAATGCGGAAAGCTTTTTCGCGCGCGCCGGGCTCGAACTCGTCAAGCCGCGCGGCGCGCGCGACTATCGCGGCACCATTTCCGGTCTCGACGGCATCGAAATCGCCTATCTCTCCGCGGCCGAAATCACCGCGCAATTGAGCCAAGGCGCGGCGCATCTCGGCATCACCGGCGAGGATCTCATTCGCGAAATGATTCCGCAATCGAACGAGCGGGTCGTGCTCATCACCGGCCTCGGCTTCGGCTTCGCCAATGTCGTCGTCGCGGTGCCGCAGGCCTGGATCGACGTGCGCAACATGGCCGATCTTGACGACGTCGCGACCGCCTTCCGGCTCAAGCACGAGCGCAAGATGCGGCTCGCCACCAAATACGCCAATCTCACGCGCGACTTTTTTGCCGCGCACGGCGTCGTCGATTATCGCATCGTGGAAAGCTCCGGTGCGACCGAGGGCGCGCCGGCGGCCGGCACCGCCGAAATGATCGTCGACATCACCACGACCGGCGCGACGCTGGCGGCCAACGGCCTCAAAGTGATCGAGGACGGCGTCATCCTGCGCTCGCAGGCGAACCTCGTCGCCGCGCGCGCCGCGGCCTGGACCGGCGAGCAGCGCGAAACGGCGCGGCTGTTGCTCGACCGCATCGCCGCGCAAAGGCGCGCCGAGGCATTTTCCGAGGTGCGGACCCGCTTTGCCGGGATGAATGAGAAACTCTTCGGCATCGCGCGGGAAAAATTCGGCGTTGCCTCCCCGTTTGGCCCGCCGACCTCGTCCGGCATGCTCACCCTGCACTGCCCGCCGGAATATGTGCACGCACTGGCAAGCTTCCTGCGCGAGCACGGCGCCGAAGCGGTCTCGGTCGCCGCTCTGGACTACGTCTATACGCGCGATAATCCGCTCTACGCCAAGCTCGCGGCGGAACTAGACAAACGGACGTAACGCGGTCGCGCGCTCAATGCGATGGGATGGCCGCGAAACTGACGACCTTGGCCCATCTGGCGCTGTCATCGGTGATCAATTTCCCAAAGCCCGGCGGTGAATCTGACATGGGCGTATTGCCGAGCTGGGCGAGCTGCGCCTTGAACGCGGGATCGGCCACGATCGCATTGACCGCCGCATTCAACTTATCAACGATTGCCTGCGGGCAATCCTTGGGCGCGGTGATGCCATTCCAGGAATAGGCTTCGTAACCCGGGACAAATTCGCTGATCAGCGGAACATCGGGCAACGCATCGCTACGTGAGCTGACGGCGAGCGGCCGCAGCTTACCGGCGCGAATAAGCGCAATTGACGACGTCAAATTGTCGAACATGACTTGAAGCCGGCCGCCGAGCAGATCGTCCAGCGCCGGTGGCGAGCCATGATATGGCACGTGCGTGAATTTGGTCCCGGTCAGCATCTGGAAAAGCTCGCCGGCGACATGGGTCGATCCGCCGGCGCCCGCCGAACCCATAGCGATCTCTCCGGGATGGGCCTTGGCATAGGCGATGAACTCGGGAACGGACGTCGCCGGAAACGACGGGCTCACTTCCATGACCATCGGACTGCGCGCAAAGATCGCAACCGGCGCCATGTCGCGGGCAAAATTGAAATCGAGGTCGGGATAGAGCGACACGTTGATGGCATTGGCCATGCCGGCGAGTAACAGCGTGTAGCCGTCGGGTGCGGCATGCACTACCTCGTCGGCGGCCAAATTGCCGCCTGCGCCCGGGCGATTGTCGATGACGACCGCCTGGCCCAGCCGTTCCGACAGCGGCTTGCCGATCAGCCGCGCTAGAATGTCGCTGACACCGCCCGCGGCGTACCCGACGATAAGGTGCACCGGCCGCGACGGATACACGTCTTGCGCCATTGCATCTGACGCGGGCACGGCCAGGACCACGGCGCCTATCGCCAGTTGCAGTAATTGACGGCGTAAAAACTTCATGGTGCACTCCAATTGACTTCAAGCGGCGCTCGCTCACGCGCCATGCAATTCATATACCGCAGCCGGAAATTCTCATGTCAGCTTTTATGGCGGCTTCACGAATCATCCGCAACGTGCTGACGGCACTTGCGCTGGTCACGCTCCCCTTCGCCTCGCGCGGCGCCGAAGCGGCGGCCTATCCGGCGGAGAAAATCACGCTGGTGGTCGCCTTTGCACCGGGCGGCATTGCCGACACGCTGGCCCGCCTGATCGGCCAGGGCCTGAGCGAGCGTCTGCATCAAACCGTGGTGGTCGAGAATCGCGGCGGCGCCGGCGGCAACATCGCCGCCGCCTATGTCGCGCGGGCCAATCCGGACGGCTATACGCTTCTCGCCACCACCACCGCGTTCGCCATCAACGAAACGCTGTTCGCCGACAAGCAATTCTCAACGAGCGATTTCAAAACCGTCGCCATCGCCGCATCGAGTCCCGAAGCGCTGGTCACGAGCCCGAACAATCCCGCCAATAATCTTCCCGACTTCATCAAGGCCGCGAACGGCCGGACCCTCAACCTCGCCATCCCGGGTGTCGGCACCGGCTCGCATATCGAGGCCGAATATTTCTTCAAAGAACTCGCCAAAGTGCCAGTGCAGCCGATCCCCTATCAGGGCGGCGCGCCGGCGATTAACGCGACGATTGCCGGCCAGGTCGATCTCATGGCGACCACGCTCGGCGGCGGCGCCGCGGCGCAGATCGCCGGCGGCAAGCTCAAAGGCCTCGGCATTGCCGCCGACAAACGCGCTGCCGTGGCGCCAAACGTGCCGACATATGTGGAACAGGGGTATCCCGCATTCACCGCGGCGTCGTGGGTCGGCTTCTTCGCGCCGGCCAAGACCGATCCGCAGATCCTGCAGACGCTCAACGAAGCGATCAACGACATCGTCAAGAGTCCGGACGTCGTGAAGAAGCTGACCGATATGGGCTTCGACCCGATTACCGGTTCCGAGCCACAGGCCGACGCCATGTTCGGCGCCGAAGTCAAGAAGTGGGGCGACATGGTTCGCGCGCTCGGGCTTTCGATCAAATAATTCCCCGCTCTGTCACCCTAAGGTGCGAGCGCAGCGCGCTTCGAATGGCAACCGGCCGAACCGCTTCAGCGTCTCCCTACGAGGACCGATCCGCGGCCGCCTGAGGATGACGAAGCTCAGCGGGCAAGAATGCTACGCCGTATGGCCGTCGAAGGCTCCGGTTTTCGGAAGTTCCGACTTCTGCTGCGGCGTCATTCTCGCAGTGTCGGCGACCTCCGGCTCACCGCGCGGGCCGAGCTTGCGCCGCGCCATCTGGTCTTCGGTCTCGCGCTCTTCTTCGCGGGTCGCTTGACGCAGCTTATTGGCCATTTTGAGAACTCACAGCGGGCGATGCATGCGGCCGAACAGCCAGCCCAATCCGAGTGCAATGGCGACAGCGGTGTAGGGCTGCTTTTCGACGGTATTGCGCAACGCCCGTTCGAACGAGCCGGCGGTCTTGCGGGCCGCGCGATTGGCGCTATCGGCGAGATCGGCGGCGCTGTCGCGCGCGTGGCCATAAAGCTCTTGCGCGGTTTCGGACACATCGTCGGCGACGCCGCCGGCCTGTTTCTTGGCGTCATCGAAGGCGCGGGTGAAGTCGGCGCTGGTGCTACGGGTCTGCGGCATCATTGTCCTCGACTGTTCTCGTGAATACTCTCAGCTGTCAACGCGCGAATACCGGCAAAAGTTCACAAAGCCACACCGCAACTTGCGACGGGTTAATTCCCTTGTCGAACCGAGGACGCAGATATTTGTGGCGACTGGGAACTTAAGGTTCCGTGTGTGACTTTATCCTTTACCGAAGTTTCCTGCCAATCGCAGAGGGCAAATATAGGTTTGAAACATGGGCCTTATTCTTGTCATTGTCGTTCTCGTTCTTCTGTTCGGCGGCGGCGGCGGTTATTGGGGTTACAGCCGCGGCTATTACGGCGGCGGCGGTCACGGGCTGATCTGGCTTTTGGTGTTGATCGTCGTCTTAGTCGTGCTGTTCGGCCATCACGGCGCCACCATCTAGCAGTCGCCGCGCGCGGAACTTATCGGAGTGCGAACGCGTTTCATTTTACGAAAAGTGTCTTTAACGGGAGGCGGCCGTGCGGATTTTGCTTGGACTTATTCTCGGAGTGGCGCTGACAATCGCCGGTGCTTACGCGTACGATTCCATGACAGGCCGCTCGGCCAACGGCCTCTCGGCGAGTTCGGACGGCGGCCACGCGCCGATGGTCAATTGGGGCGTCGTCAGCGACGATTGGCAGTATCTCCAGACCGCTGTTCGCGCGAAGTCCGAAAATCTGGAACAGACGCTGAAGCAGCACACCGGCTAATCGCCGCACGCGCAACGGTTAGGCCGCGCGGCGTTCGGCCTCGTCGTGGTTTTCGAGCACCACGGTTGCCGCGGCCGTATTGGAAATCGGGATGTGGTAGTTGCGGTGCACTTCGCGCACTTGCCCGGTCAGCGCGCCGCGCATCGCCATCCAGTTGAGGAATTCGACGCCCTGCGCGCCGGATTCTTCCACCAAATCATGGATCGAGTAGCGCGTCAGCGCCTCCGGCTCGCCGACGAGCTTGTCCATGCAGAGCTGATCGAATTCCTTGTTGATGAAGCCGGCGCGCTTGCCGTCGAGTTGGTGCGATAGCCCGCCGGTGCCGACGATCATCACGCGCAGGTCTTGCGGATAGGATTGAACGGCGCGACCGACTGAGCGCCCGAGATTGAGGCAGCGCTTCACCGACGGCAGCGGGTGCTGCACGGTATTGATCGAGATCGGCACGATCCTCACCGTCCATTTCTCGCCGGGCCACATCAGCGTCATGGGAATGGTCACGGCGTGGTCGACCAGCATCTCCTGGCACATCGTGATATCGAACTCGTCGGCGACCAGGTTATTGATGATGTGCCACGATAGAGCCGGATCGCCGGCGATCGAGCGCGACACCGGAATGCCCCAGCCCTCGTCCTGGTTCTTGTACTCGCTCGCGGCGCCGACCGCGAAGGTCGGCAGCCTGTCGAGGAAGAAATTGAGGCCGTGGTCGTTGTAGAACACCACCGCGACGTCGGGCTTTTCACGCGCCAGCCAATAATGCACGTAATCGAAGCCGCGAAAGAACGGCTTCCAATACGGATCGTTCTGCTTTTTCTCGGCGATCGCCTTGCCGATTGAAGGCACATGCGTCGTGGCGACGCCGCCGATAATTTTAGCCATGACCGCCTCCCCTTACCTGCCGGCCGCTGCGAGTTTTTCCTTGAATTCGGCAACCGTAGTGCCGGTTTGCTGCGCGCCGATGTCCTGAACGTTGAGCCCGAAAATGCCGGCAAGCTTGGCGAGGTAATAGACGTTACCGCCCGCGGCGATCATGCCGAGCACGCTGCGGCTCTTGACCGCGGCGCGCTGTTCGTCGGTCAGCCCGAACTTGCGGCAATACGCCTCTTCGTCCTTGAGAAACGCGGCGCGGTTGTCGGCGCTGTTGAACGAGTAACACATCCGATTGAGCGCCAAACCTTTCTGCGCCTGTTCGCCGTCGAACATAATCGTACCGGGAATGTCCTGCTTCATCGCCGCTCCTCTCCGCTCTCGCGTGGCAGCTCTATCGCGATTCCGTCAGGCCGCGCGAACGGGCTCACTTGCCTTTGCGGCGGCATCCTTGAGCGCTGCGAAACCGGCGCCCGGCGCGCCTTGTCGCTGCTGCTCTTTTCGGCTGGGATGGGTGATATGGCGGGTCTGGTAGTCACCCCACGCCAAAACCGCGGCAAACAGCACGAAGGCGACGATGATAGCGCTTAAACAGACAATCCCGACGATCGACATGGCGGCCTCCTGGGTAATTTTCCTCCGGATCGCTAAGAGTTACGTCGATCGAGAAAGCGACTGTTGATGTAGATCAAAGTCCAGGTGCATTAGGCATGAAGCCGAACGGGTTCTGCTATGCGCCTTTGGCGCGGCTTGCGTCCGCCGGCCCGGCTACGAATTGTCGCGCATGCGAAATACGACGAAGTGCGACAGCGAGAAATTGACGACAAAGCTCGCCAGGATGGCCAGGGCCTTGGCCAGATAAACCGGCAGCAGCAGAAATTGCGCGGCAAATACCAGGGTTGCGGTGTTAGCGACCAGCCCGACCACGCCGGCGACGATGAAGGTCAGATAATGGCGCCAGCGTAATTTTCGTCCCGATTCCGCGGCAAACGTGATCGAGGAATTCATGATGTAAGAGCCGCTCACCGCAACGGTCCACGACGTTATATTCGCGGCGATCAACAAAACGGTTCCAGCGCTGCCGCAGCGACAGGACGCCGCCAGCGCGTCAAATGCCGCTAGCGCGGCGGGCGACCGTTCGAACGCCGCCCGCGCAAGCAAAAAAACGCAGTAATCAACCGCGGTATTGACGATGCCGATGAGCGCGAACGACGCCGCCTTGAGGCTGAACGCCCGCTGGCGCCAGGCCTCGGCAAGCTTTGCACGGGCAGATTTGGCGCGGCTAGGCTTGGCGCGGGCCGAATCGTGGGGAGAAAGCGGGGCCATCGCCGCCTCGCATATCATGTCCGCGGGCGCGCGGCAGCAGATGGCAAATCCAGATTGCCGATCCCCCGCTGCCGGCGTTAACCATAGTTTTGCGCCAGGCCCCGGTCGCGACAGAGGCTGCCGATTGCGCTATAGAACGGGCGGGAAAGGGACGTTGAATGGCCGGTACCGCCGACCCCAGGTTTAGGCCGCTGCCACGCGAGCGGACGCTGCCGGATTCCGGCGCACAAGGGCTGTCAATTATCGTGCCGATCTTCAACGAGGCGGCGGCGCTTGCGCGCATGCACGGCCGGCTTGTCGAGATCGCGCACCACCTCGCGGCCACCCGCTCGCTCGCCTGCGAAATCGTCTACATCGATGATGGCAGCCGTGACGGCACGCTCGCCATCGCCCGCGGCCTGCCGGCAAGTGGCGTCGACGTCCAGGTTGTCTCGCTGTCGCGCAATTTCGGCAAGGAGGCGGCGCTGCTCGCGGGCCTCGATCACGCGCGCCGCGGCGCCGTGCTTTTCATCGACGGCGATGGCCAGCATCCGCCCGCCTTGATCGAGCAATTGGTCGGCCATTGGCTCGATGACGGCTGCGATGTCATCTATACCGCGAAGGCGCATCGCGCCAACGAGTTGATGCTGCGCCGGATTTCCGTCAAAGCGTTCTACGTGCTGCTGAACTGGGGCGCGCGCCCGAAGATCCCGGAAGATGCCGGCGACTTCCGCCTGTTGTCGCCGCGGGCGGCAAATGCGTTGCGGCAACTCCCGGAGCGCAATCGCTTCTTCAAGGGCCTGTCGAGCTGGATCGGCTTTCGTCAGATGCGCATCGATTACGAGCCGGCGCCGCGCGTCGACGGCCGCAGCACGTGGAATTTACGCCGCCTGATCGGGCTGTCGATCGACGGCGTTACCTCGTTCTCCGTCGCGCCGCTGCGGCTCGCGACCGTCATGGGTACGGTGCTCGCGGTGATCGCCTTCATGTACGGATTGCAGATCGTCTATCAGACTCTGGTCTATGGCGTCAGCGTCCCGGGCTATCCGTCATTGTTCGTCGGCGTCATGGTGCTCGGCGGCGTCCAGCTCATCATGATCGGCGTGGTCGGCGAATATATCGGCAAGATCCTGGAAGAGATCAAAGGCCGGCCGGTCTATTTCGTCGCCGAGCACGAGGTGAAGCTTTCCGACGGCGCTAAACAGACCGAGCACGACGCCCGCACCGCGGCCGAATGAGCGAGCCAGAGCTCCGCCACATCTGGCTTTGCGCCGACGATTACGGCCTATCGCCCGCGGTCAGCGCCGCGATCCGCGACCTCATCGCGCGCCGCCGCATCAATGCCACCTCGGCGATGGTCGTGGCGCCGAGTTTTTCGCAGGTCGAGGCGACCGCCCTCGAAGCGGCCGCCGCATCGCACGGAGCGATCGGGCTGCATCTCGACTCTTACTGCGCCGTTCCGTCCACTAAGTGGTGGTTTCGCGCCGACCCGGGATGGCGCCTTCCTGCCGCTCGCGGCGATGGCCGGCCGTGCGCTGGCGCATTGGCTCCGGCCCGAGGATTTGGAAGTCGAGATTGCGCGGCAGTTCGCGGCCTTCCAGGCTGCCCTCGGCCGCACGCCGGATTACGTCGACGCCCATCAGCACATCCATGTCTTTCCGCAAATTTGCGAAGCGTTGCTGCGCGTTATCAAGGATGTTGCGCCGCAGGCCTGGCTGCGCCAATGCGGACGCTCCGCCGCCGCGCCCAAAAGTCTGTCCGATCCGAAGGGATTTGTACTCGATGCGTTGAGCGTGCGTTTGGCCCGCCTCGCCGCCAACGCCGGCGTGCGCACCAATCCGGCCTTCGCCGGCACCTATTCCTTTGCGCCGGGCGCGGATTACGCGACATTATTTCCTGGATTTCTCGCGGCGTTGCCGGACGGCGGCGTCGTGATGTGCCATCCCGGCAAGGTCGACGACGAATTGCGCCGCCTCGATCCGCTCACCGATCTGCGCCAGCGCGAATACGATTATTTTCTCGGCGACGATTATCCGCTGCTTCTGCAACGGTACGGGTACACGCTGGCGTGACCGGCGTCACCGCCGACGCGGATGCACATCGTGGCTGTATCTCACCTCGAGCTCTTCAATATAGGCCGCATAAGCCGAAGCGACGCCGGCGTCATGGATTAACAGCACGTCCTCGGCATTGCCCATGGCGTGGTTCGACAGGTTGAAGCTTCCAGTCACCACGACGTCGTCGGCGACGACGAGCTTATTGTGCATGAAATTATGCGGCTGCGGCTTGTTGCGGCTGTAGGGCAGCGAGTTTTTGCCCACGAGATGGTCGGCAACTTTGTCCCAGGTGTTGATCTTGTCGGCGCCGACATGTGCGGCGTGCCATTGCCGCCGCACCAGATCCATCTGCGGCCTGTCGTAAAGTCCGCCGAGCCGCATTCCACGATCGATCGCTTCCGACAGCGCCGCAAGGATCGGTCCGGATGACACAACGCCCGACGCCACGAAGAGCCGCTCGCGCGCGCAAGCGACCGCGCCGACGATCTCCTTGACGATAGCCGGACTCTGCTTCGGCGCGAAGCCGACCTTCAGCGGTACGCCGGAAACGTCCACGCTATCGACGTCGCGATTCGTCTGGCTATCCGGAATCCGCCCGGTGGCAAAAAGCCCGGCGAAATTGTCGGTAAAAATGGACGCCAATGGCCGGGAGCGGATTTGCAGCAGGTTACTCTCCTGCAATCCCCACGAATCGTTGGTGTAGTTCGCCGAGCCCAGCGACACCGCAGCATTGTCACTGCCGGCATCGCGAATGAGATATTTGCTGTGCATCAGCACCCGGTAGCCGGTAACCGGTTTGATCTGCGCGATATCGGCAAAGGAGTTTACGAAGGTCTCGGTGCCGGGCGACTTGCGATCGGCCTCGAGATGCGCGGGCACGACACCGCCGTTGCCATTGGCCTGGGGCTCGGTTGTGGAGTCGTAGATGACGCGAATGGCGACTTTGTTGCGTGCGCGCTCGTGCAGGGCCGCGGTGATGATCGCCGCGGCGTCGCCGTCCAGTCGGAAATCGTAGATGGCAATGTCGAGGCTCTTGCGGGCCCCGGCTATGAAATCCGCGATGAGTTCCGCTACTCCGGCGATCTGCGCCGTGCGTTCAGGCGTCGCCGTAAAGGGATTGTCCCCGTTCTGCTGGAGAAACGCGACGGAAATATCGCCGCCGGCGGCGGACACCGATGCCATATGCATTGCGATTGCCGTTTTCTGAGGGACCTTGGATCAGTAGTGCGATGGAAAGCCCGCCGGCCGCGGCCCGGATCGCAGTCCGCGACTGAGCAGTTCCTGCCAGCCGCTTTCAGCATCGTCGGCGTAGCAGAAAAGATCGAGATCGGCATGGTCGATGGTCTTTATCTCGGCAAGCTTCGCGAAATTTATGACGCTCGTCCAATATGATCTGTCGAAGAGCAGGATGGGAACCGGCGGCATTTTTCCGGTCTGAATGAGCGTTAAAATCTCGAACAACTCGTCGAGCGTGCCGAAGCCGCCCGGAAACGCCACCAGGGCGTTGGCGCGCATGGCAAAGTGCAGCTTGCGGATTGCGAAGTAGTGGAATTGAAAGGTCAGATCCGGCGTCGAATAGGCGTTAGGTTCCTGTTCGTGCGGCAGGCCGATATTGAATCCGATCGATGGCGCCCCGGCGTCGGCCGCACCGCGATTTGCAGCCTCCATGATGCCAGGTCCTCCGCCTGTCGCGATGACATTATCACGGATACCGTGGTCCGAAATCAGCGCGCCGCCGCGCTCCGACGCGATCCGGCCGAAACGCCGCGCTTCGTCGTACCAGTGCGCCGCATGATCGGCGTGAACCGGCGAGGCACCCGCCGAAGGCCGCGCGCGCGCGCTGCCAAACACCACCACGGTCGACCGGACGGTCCACGCCCGCAACCTCTCCTCGGCCTTCTCGTATTCGATCTGCAAGCGAATCCCGCGCATCGAGTCGCCAAGCAGAAAATCCGGATCGAGCGCGGCAAGGCGGAACGACGGCGAGTTCTTCTGTGCGCTGTTATCGACCATGGCTCCGATCTCCCCGATTGGACCGACATGCCGACCGGATGCTGCCGGCGCGGCCCGCCTCGCGTCGCGACGTTTCCGGAGACGCCGGAGCAATCGCACGGTGATGGCCCGATTGCAAAGTCCGGCTGGGTCGGCGGGACGCCGGTATGCTTTGAATCTTGACCGGACGGCGGATGGCAAGTCCCGCCGGCAGCCTGCGGACCGGCCGGGAGAACCGCAAGGCCGATGCGTTAGATAATGACGACCTTGGTGCCGATCTTGACGCGGTTATAGAGGTCCTCGACGTCCTCGTTGCGCATGCGGATGCAGCCGGAGGACACGTTCTGGCCGATGGTCCAGGGCTCGTTGGAGCCGTGAATGCGGTAGAGCGTCGAGCCGAGATACATCGCGCGCGCGCCGAGCGGGTTGCCGATGCCGCCGGCCATGAAATGCGGAATGCCAGGTTGCCGCGCGATCATTTCCGGCGGCGGCGTCCAATCCGGCCATTTTTTCATCGCGGTGATGGTCTTCACGCCCGACCAGGTAAAGCCCGGACGGCCGACGCCGATGCCGTAGCGCAGCGCCCTGCCGCCGTCCTCGACCAGGAACAGAAACTTGTCCGGCGTGTCGACGATGATCGTGCCCGGTTTTTCGTCGCCGTTATAGGCGACGACCTGGCGCATGAATTGCGGATTAATGGGATAATTCGACTCGTCGGGAGGATTGGCCGGCGCATAGGCCTGCTGCTGCGCCGGAGCGACGGCTTGCGGCTGGGCTTGCGGCACCTGCTGCGGCGCCTGGTAGCCGGGATAGATGTGCGATACCGGCACGTTGATCGTCGGTCCGCCGAAAATCGCCTGCAGGAACCCGCCGCCGCCCGGATTTGCCGGCGCCGGAGCGGCAGCCGCATAAGTTTGCGCGAGTGGCTGCGCATAGGTTTGCGCCACCGGCTGCACGTAGGTCTGCGGAGCCGGTTGCACATAGCTCTGGGGTGATTGGGTCTGCGGAGCTTGCTGTGCATAGGTCGGCGGCGCGGCGGCCGCGTAGGCTTGCGGCGCGGGAGCTGCGTAGCTCTGCGGAGCGGCGACAGCGTAATTCTGTGGCGCGTAATTCTGCGGGTAGCTCTGGCCGTACGGCTGGCCATAGCCCGCCGGGGCGGCTATGTAGCGCGGCTGCGGCGCATAGGCATAATACTGCTGGGCCGCCGGCTGCTGCGCCACATAGACTGGCTGGTTGCCGTAAGGATAGACGGTGACTTGGAGCGGATCGGCGAACGCCGAGCCTGAAAACGCGCTCACCAGGAGCGCCGTCATGCAGATACGCCGCATTGCTGTACTCGTTACGCAAGTTGCACTGCGAGCGCGAAGCGCGCCGACCCGACGACTGAGGCGGCGCGAGCGCTCATGCGACGAGTACGCGCGCAAACCTCGACTGTTTGGTAAACAAATTGCAGCGGCGCGTTATTCGTACATTGTTCATCAAGTTAGAGTTGATTTTGCGTCAACAGCTGGGGACGTTGGTTAACCAATGGTTTGCTTTGCTGCGGCGACCGCGCCCGCGTTTTTGACGGCGGCAGGCCATGAACGCGGTATTAATCGCCGCCCAAGTACGGTGAAGCGCGTACGGTTAAGCGCGCGCACGATGCCGAAAAAGTCTGCCCCGACTTGATCCGGGGTGACTGGCGGTCATCGGAAAAAATTGTGCGCGGCAATGACTGCGGAATGCGAATGGCCGAGCCGCGCAAGGTTTTTCGGATCGAGCAAACCGCCGCCGCGCGAACGGCGCGCCGCGCCGATGGCGCGAGCGCATCGCCGTATCACGACGAGATCACGCAGGCGCTCGGCGCGCTGCAGGCGCTGATGGCGGCCTCGCCGCCGGCCGACCCGATCGCCCCGCGCGAAAACACCGGTGCGGGCGGCGACGCGCCCCCGCGGGCGGAGACTATGTCGCGCATCGCCCACGAACTCGAGGCGGTCACCTCCGGCACCGCGCAGGCGACGCAAAAGATTCTCGCCGCCGCCGAGGAAATCGATCAGCTCGCGGACAATCTGTCGGCCGCGCTCAAGGGCAAGATCGAGCAGGATTTGGCGCAGGACATTTCGGATAGCGTGCTGCGGATTTTCGAGGCCTGCAATTTCCAGGATCTGATCGGCCAGCGCGTCGCCAAGGTGATGAAGACGCTTACCGCAAATGAAGCGCCGGCGGAGTCGGCGCACGATGCTGCGCCACACCTGCACGGGCCGCGTCTCGATGGCGACAAAGGCCACCTGTCGCAAAGCGAAATCGACGCCATTTTCGGCCGCTGACTTTTACAGTCCCCGCCCCTATCGAGGTTGGCGGATCGTCAGGAAACAAACAAAGGCGGCGACGGCGAACGCCGCGACCAGCGCCAGACCCGTTGCGTCGGACGCGCGATCGGCGACATAGGTCACCACCACCGGCGCGATCGATTGCACCACCAGAAACGGTCCGCCGATCCGTCCGACCAGCCGCCCATAGCCGCCGGCGCCGAACAAAGCGAGCGGCACGGTACCGCGCGCGATGGTCAGAAGGCCGTTCGCCATGCCGTACAACACGGCAAACGCCGCGGCCAGGACCGCCGAGAACGGCAGCAGCGCCAACAGCACGAAGGCCGCGACCAGAAGGCCGACGGCAAAGCGCGCGATCCATAACGGATGCGCGCGCCGGCCAAAGCCGAGCTCGCCGATGCGCGCCAAAACCTGCGCCGGGCCGAACAACATGCCGATCGCAACCACGGTATCCGGTGCCAGTCCGAAGCGTTTGAAAATGGCGAGAAGCTGCGCCGACAGCGCCGACGGCACGAAGGCGTAGGACGCGAACCCCGCCGCGACCAGGATGAAAGCGAGGCCGTGCGCCGGCAGGAACGTTGCGGGCTTTTGCTCGGTGGCAAGCGCCGGCCCCGGGCGGATCGTGCTCTCGGCGCGCCGGCGCGGCAGCGCGAATGCGTGCAACGGCGCGGCGACAAAAGCGAGCAATGCGGCATAAACGAGATAGGTGCCGCGCCAGCCGACCGCATCGATCAGAAATTGCGTGGCCGGCCAGCTCACCGTCGAAGCAAAGCCGCCGGCGAGCGTCAGCGTCGTTATCGGCGAGCGCGCGCCCGCGCCGAAAATGCGGCCGAGCGTGGCGAAAGCCGGATCGTAGAGCGAAGCCGCCATGGCGACGCCGAGCACCGCCCATACCGAAAAATATGCGGCAGCGCCCTGCGCCTCGGCCAGCGCCGTAAGGCCCGCGGCGCCGAGCAGCGAGCCGACCGGCATCACAACATGGCCGCCGACGCGATCGATGGTCGCGCCGACGTAACGCGAGCACAGCCCGCCGACGAACAGGCCTAAAGAAAATCCCCCCATCGCGAACGAGCGCGACCAGCCGTGATCGGCGGCGATCAGCGGCACGGTGAGCACCGGCGGATAGAACAATGCGCCCCAGGACAAAATCTCGGTAACGCCGAGCACGCTCACCGCGCGCCAGGGTCCGACGATAAATTCACGAGGGCTAGGCATTTGCGCTTTCCGTCACCCTCAGGCGCGAGCGGAGCGAGCCTCGAAGGGCGACGGCCCGGGCACCTGAGCAGCATCTTTCGAGGCCCGCGCTTCGCGCGGGCAACTCAGGATGAGGGTTCTATGAATGTCGCGCCAGCCTTATTGGCCCGGCGGCTTCATTGGCGGGCGGCCGGCGGCGCGCGCCATGCCTTCGGGCGCGCAGCGCACATAGACGCCGGTGCCGTAGCGGCCGGCGACCTCCGGATCCATCCACTTCAGCACCATGGTGCGGCCGTCGAACGACACGATTTCGCGGTCCTGCGGTCCGCCGGCGTCGCCGGGCGGCCCGATATAGTTCTTGCCGCTTTGCGAACCCTTGAGCTGCAATTCCTGCAATTGCGCGCTGTCGGCGAGATACATCATGACGCCGCCGTTCGGCCCGCGCGTGATCTCGACCGGCTGCCCGCACTGCTGGCGGGCCGCGGCCGCCGTGCGCCCCAAATCCTCGTCGTTGTGATAGGCGCCATAGCCCCAGCGGCCGACGATGTCTTCTGGCCGGTATTTGGAGGGGATGGCCGGCTGCGCCATGGGCGGCGGCGCCGTCGCCTCTTGCGGCGCCGGCGTGTTCGCAGTGCAGGCCGAAAGCGCCAATGCGCCGGCCGCCGCGATGCCGAAAGCCAATCGCCGATACGACGCGCTCATAAAGGGCTCCTCCCGAAGACGGGCGCGAAACCGAACTTGCGCCCGTTGTACCGCCTCGGCCTTTCCACTTTGTTTCAATTGAAGCCTCGGCGTTAACCGTTGGCGATGATTACGGCCCGGATTTGACGCTTGGCGCGCCGCCGGCACGTCGCGTAGCAAGCTTACCGGACCCGTGACGGCCGGAACCGTTGCCGCCGCCGCGGCCGCCATTTCCCCCCTGCCCGGCCGCAGCGCGCTTACCGCGCGGTGAGGTCTTTGGACGCGGATCAACAAGCGGCGCCGACTTGTGAATGCTCAGAGCACGCATCAGCTCGGGCTCGCCGAAGAAATCGCTGTCAGCGCGATAGCCCGCGGCGTGGATCCCGGCAATGGCGCAGATATCGTCCATCTCGTTGGCGTCGCCGGTGACGCCGATCGCTGCGACGACTTCGCCGGATTTGTCGCGCACGAGTTGGCCGCCGCCTTCGAGGAACAGCGGATAATCGGCAAGGTTCTCGATTGACTGCATGAACAGCGGCTTTTCGTTTGCCTTCTGCAGCACGAGTTTCGACGGCCGTCCCAGCGCCAGCGAGCCATAGGCTTTGCCGTAGCAAACCTCGAAGCGCAGCATCGAGGCATTGTCCTGCTTCTGGAACGCCTTCACTCGGCCGCCGGCATCCAGCACGATCGCGGTCATCGGCCGGCATTTATGCTTTCTGGCCGCCGCAAAAGTCGCAGCGATAATGGTGTTGGCTTCGTCCAGCGTCAGCGCACGCATTCGCAATTTCCCTTCCCGACCGTCGCAACCCTTCGCCAGAATAGCAGACCCGGCAGACTTGTCCGCCTGCGTAAGCCTTGTCCGCCTGCGTAAGTCATGCCGAGAGACCCGGCTTGACTCCCGCAAGGCGGCATCTTATCTCCCATTTGCCTTCTGGCACTCCATCACAATGAGTGCTAAGGTACTGGAAAATAAATACTTTTCTCTAACGCCAAAAGCCGCCAACAAAGTCCTACGCAAGGTCGCGCGGCGACGAGGGTAAACATGGCAAAAACGAAGTTCCGGCCGCTGCATGACCGCGTGGTCGTCAAGCGTATCGAAGCCGAGGCAAAGTCCAAGGGCGGCATCATTATTCCCGACACCGTCAAGGAGAAGCCGTCGGAAGGCGAAATCGTCGCCGTCGGCCCCGGCGGCCGCGACGAAAGCGGCAAGCTCATTCCGATCGGCGTCAAGTCCGGCGACCGCGTGCTGTTCGGCAAATGGTCGGGCACCGAGGTCAAACTCGACGGCGAGGACCTCCTGATCATGAAGGAATCCGACATCATGGGCGTGATCGCCTGACCTATTCCGTCGTCGCGGCTCGCTTCGCTCGCGGCTCGGAACGAAGGACCAAAGAAACTCCAGGAGAGAACTGAAATGTCCGCGAAAGACGTAAGATTTTCCACCGAGGCGCGCGACAAGATGTTGCGCGGCGTCGATATTCTCGCCAATGCGGTGAAGGTGACGCTGGGCCCCAAGGGCCGCAACGTCATCCTCGATAAATCCTACGGCGCGCCGCGTATCACCAAGGACGGCGTCACCGTCGCCAAGGAAATCGAGCTCGAAGACAAGTTCGAGAACATGGGCGCGCAGATGGTGCGCGAAGTAGCGCAGAAAACCAACGACCAGGCCGGCGACGGCACCACGACCGCGACCGTTCTCGCGGCCGCCATCGTCAAGGAAGGCGTCAAGTCGGTGGCCGCCGGCATGAACCCGATGGATCTCAAGCGCGGCATCGACCTCGCCGTCACCGCAGTCGTCGCCGACATCAAGAAGCGCTCGAAGAAAGTCGGGTCGTCCTCCGAGGTGGCGCAAGTCGGCACCATTTCGTCGAACGGCGATGCAACCATCGGCAAGATGATTGCCGACGCGATGCAGAAAGTCGGCAACGAAGGCGTCATCACGGTCGAGGAAGCCAAGTCGCTCGATACCGAAGTCGAGATCGTCGAGGGCATGCAGTTCGACCGCGGCTATGTCTCGCCGTATTTCATCACCAATGCCGAGAAGATGGTCGCCGAGCTCGAAGACGCTTACGTGCTGCTGCACGAAAAAAAGCTTGCGCAGCTCCAGGCCATGCTGCCGTTGCTCGAAGCGGTGGTGCAATCGGGCAAACCGCTCCTCATTATCGCCGAGGACATCGAGGGCGAGGCGCTGGCAACCCTCGTCGTCAACAAGTTGCGCGGCGGATTGAAAGTCGCCGCCGTGAAGGCGCCCGGCTTCGGCGATCGGCGTAAAGCCATGCTCGAAGACATCGCCATCCTCACCGGCGGCCAGCTCATCGCCGAAGACCTCGGCATCAAGCTTGAAAGCGTCACCCCGGCGATGCTCGGCCGCGCCAAGAAGATCGTGATTGAGAAAGAAAAGACCACGATCATCGACGGCGCCGGCAAGAAAAAGGACATCGAAAGCCGCGTCGGCCAGATCAAGGCACAGATCGAGGAGACCACCTCCGACTATGACCGCGAGAAGCTGCAAGAGCGGCTGGCCAAGCTCGCCGGCGGCGTCGCGGTGATCCGCGTCGGCGGCGCGACCGAGATCGAGGTCAAGGAGAAGAAGGACCGCGTCGAGGACGCGCTCAACGCCACCCGCGCCGCGGTCGAGGAAGGCATCGTCCCGGGCGGCGGCGTCGCACTGCTTCGCGCCAAGAAGGCAGTCGGCAAGTTGACCAACGACAATCCGGACGTGCAAGCCGGCATCAACATCGTGCTCAAGGCGATCGAGATGCCGCTGCGCCAGATCGCCGAGAATTCCGGCGTCGAGGGCTCGATCGTGGTCAACAAGATCCTGGAGAGCAAGTCGGAGACATACGGCTTCGACGCGCAGAGCGAGGAATATGTCGACATGCTCGACAAGGGCATCGTCGATCCGGCCAAGGTGGTGCGGGCGGCGCTGCAAGACGCAGCCTCCGTCGCCGGCCTCCTCGTCACGACCGAAGCCATGATCGCCGAAACGCCGAAGGAGCAACCTGCCATGCCGGCAATGCCGCGGCGGCGGCGGCATGGGCGGCATGGGCGGCATGGGATTCTGATCCGATCCATAGATCGAACGGCAAGGGGCGCGGCCAAGGCCGCGCCCCTTTTTTTGCATTTCGTTAGCGGATTGCCGTCTGCTCCATTGCCGCGCGGGCGCGAAGAAGCCGCGTCAATTCGTCATCAGCCGGTAGCGCAGCGTAGTGGCGCCCGACAGCTCAACGACATCGCCTTTGCGCCGCCATTTGGTCACCTCGGCAAGCGCGGCCAAGAGCGCAGCATCGCTCGCCTGCCGCTGCGAATCGCATTGAGGATCGCCGTCGCCGGCCGCCGGCGCCGGCACGATAGTGATCGAATCGTCGGCGACGGTGGCCTGACCGCGCAGGCTGGTGCACCACAGATCGATCGAGGCGGTGCCGTCGTCCTCGACCTCGATCATCGGAATGCGCTTGGAACCGGCCATCGGCGCGGCGTCGAGCATGAGCTCGCTGCCGAACGGGAACGGCTCACTCGCCGTTGCCGGCAACAGCGAGCTCGCGAAAATGAGCACAGCGAAACAGCAGGCAAAGCGCCGGCGCGGCATTGTCGTCTCCGCACGAGATGGGGATGATCGCGAATGGGAAATTGCGAATAGCGAATTGCCAATAAAAACGCCAGCCGAAATGTGAAAGCGGCAAAATTGCGGGTTGGGGACGAATCCCCTACCCGCACGCCATATTCGCCGATCGCGCTCGGCTAGGCTTTCGGCAGCGCCGCGATATCGGGGAAGAACAGATAGCAAGCCACCCCGATCAGGATAAGATAAGCGAGCAGCACCAGCGTCCAGCCGAAATTATGGCGAATGACCTCACCCTCGTTGCGCACGAATTCGCTGGTCGACACGCCGACACTTGCGGTTTGCGGTGCGATCGGCTTGCCGATCTCGGCGCCGACCGAATTGAGCGTCGGCAGCAGCATCAGCGGGAAGCCGAGCAATTGCCCGACCAGCGCCTGGAATTTGCCGAACATGGCGTTGGTCGAGGTGTTACTCCCGGACAAAGCGACCCCGATGAAGCCCAACAGTGGAGCGACAACGATGAAGTACGGCCCGATCTCGGAGAAGGCCTTGGCGAGCGAGCCGGCCATGCCCGAAAAATTGAAGACGTAAGCGAGGCCGAAGATGAAGACGCCGACCAGGCAGGCCCCCCACATTTGCGACCAGGTCTTGCTCCAAATCTCCGCGAGTTGCGCACCGCTGACGCGATAGAGCAGCACAACGGCGATCCACGACGCCAGGATCGCGCTGCCGCCGACGAACGGCGTCCAGTTGAAGATGGCGGCGATCGTTCCGCCCGCCGTCAGCGTGGTGGCGGCGGTGACCTGCAGGTGGAGCATGACGATCCCCGGCAGCTTCGACCACGGGCCGGTCCAGGCGACGACGATCACGAATCAGCACGATGATCGGCAGCCAGCCCTGGAACACCTCGCCAGGGGTCAGTCCATGACCCTCGGCCTGAGCTTCCTGCGCCGCCGTTAGCGGCACGCCGCCATAGCCGAGCGTGCGCGCCGGATGCCAGAATTTAAGCAGGATGAGAAGGCAGGTGAAGCAGACGATCGCGCCGATGACGTCGGGCAGATAGGGTCCAAGATAGACCGAGGTCGGCAATTGGCCGGCGATGTAGCCGAGCGAGCCGACCACCGCGAGCGGCCAGGCTTCTTTCATGCCCTGCCGGCCGCTGACCAGATAGAGCAGAATCCAGGGCGGCAGCAGCGCGAGAATGGCGACGATCTTGCCGACCGAGCCGGCGAGCGCCAGGAGCGGCATGCCGGTCACCGCGGCGAGCGCGATGATCGGCGCGCCGAGCGCGCCGTACGACACCGGTGCATTGTTGGCGATGGCTGCAACGCGGATCGCATCGAGCGCCGGAATGCCGAGCGTGATCAGGATCGGGGCGACGAAGGCCCAAGGGTAGCCGAAGCCGACCAGCCCCTCGAGCAGCGCGCCAAAGGCCCAGGCGAACAGGATGGTTTGTACCCGCACGTCGCGGGTTCCCTGTTGAATGAGCCAGCGCCGCAGTTTGTCGAACGCTCCGGTGGCGACCATCGTGTTGAACAGCATCACTCCCCAAAACGTGATCCAGTCGACGTTCCACACGCCGGTCGCCGAGCCGTAAAGATAGGCGCGCACGCCATCGTCGAGCGGCATCTTCCAGACCCAAAGCGCGAGCAGGAAGGTGACGATCGAGCCGATGAGCACGGCAAGCCAAGCGGACATGCGCAAGCCCGCGAGCAAGAACAACAAGAGGACCACGGGAATGAGCGCGACCAACCAGGTCAGGAACAAATTTCCGGTCGGATCGAGGATTTGAGTGAACATGGGCGTCTCCCCCGGCTAGCGCCGCAACGGCCGTCACTGGTTATTCGGCGACGCGGCTGCATGCGGCAATGTCGCGCACTGCGTCGCGGCTAAGACATTTTTTATAGCGGCCTGCCTTAAATTTAGGCGAATTCGTTACCTATGGCTACCGAATACGGCGGACCCGCGCCATAAGACGCACTGTGCTGTGGAAAGCTTCGTGTTAGTGCGGTGCACCATCAACCCTTTTTGGTCCGATTCCTTTCTTTGGGTTACGTCGTTTAGTCGCCCTGTTGGGTTGATTGTGTAATGCCGCACGGACGTAACCGCTTCGTATTGCGCTTCGAACTCGTCAACGTCGGAGGTTTTTCGTGAAAGGTCTTGCTGCGACGCTCGCCACGATGTGGCGGTTGGCTATTCCGTACTTTCGCTCGGAAGATCGCTGGCCGGGGCGCATCCTGCTGGCGGCGGTGGTCGCTATCGAGCTGTCGATCGTCGCCATCACCGTGATTTTGAACCAGTGGTACAACCGATTTTACAATACGCTGCAAGACCACAACTGGGCCGCCTTCGTCAGCGCCATCCTGTTCTTCTGCGCGCTCGCCGCAATCTACACGGTGCTGGCGGTGTATCAGAACTATCTCAATCTCTGGCTTCAGATTCGCTGGCGCCGCTGGATGACGCAAACCTATCTGCGACAATGGCTCAATACCGCAAACCATTATCGCATGCAGCTTCTCGGCGACTCCGCCGACAACCCCGATCAGCGCATTGCCGACGACCTGCAGATGTTCGTGCAGAACACGCTTTCCATCGGGCTCGGGCTTTTGAACTCGTGCGTAACGCTGGGCTCGTTCGTCATCATTCTCTGGTCGCTGTCGGAACAGGCGCCGCTGCATCTGTTCGGTGCGTCATTCGCGATCCCCGGCTATCTCGTCTGGGCGGCGCTGTTCTATGCCGTACTCGGCACCGTATTCACGCATTTGATCGGCTGGCGGCTTATTCCGCTTAACTTTCAGCAACAACGCTACGAGGCCGACTTCCGCTTCAATCTGGTGCGCACCCGAGAGAACTCCGAGCAGATCGCTGCGCTGCACGGCGAATCCGCCGAGCGCGAGCGTCACCTCGGCCGCTTCAGTCTGGTGGTGGCGAATTGGATCGCCATCATGCAGCGGCAGAAGCAGCTCTCGTTCTTCACGCAGAGCTATTCGCAGGCCGCGGTGATCTTTCCCTATTTGATGGTGAGCCCGGCCTATTTTTCCGGCGCCATGCAGCTCGGCGGCTTGATGCAGACCGCCTCGGCATTCAACAGCGTACAGTCGGCGCTGTCCTATTTCGTCTCGGCCTACCAGTCGATCGCCCAATACCGCGCGGTGGTCACCCGCTTGTCCGGTTTCGAGGAGGCCATCGTGGCCGGCCGCAACGTTGCGCTGACGCAGCCTGCGATCGAGGTGCTGCCGCGCGAAACTTCGAGCGCGATTTCGATCGATCACTTGAACGTTCGCCTGCCGAACGGCAAGCCGCTGGTCGATGCCGAGCACATCGTCTTGTCGCCCGGCGAACGCGTGCTCGTCACCGGCCCCTCGGGCGTGGGCAAGTCGACGCTGTTCCGCGCCATCAGCGGTATCTGGCCGTTCGGATCGGGCCGCGTGACGGTGCCGCAGGACGCCAAGGTGATGCTGCTGCCGCAGCGGCCCTATTTTCCCGTGGCGCCGCTGTCCGCCGCGATCAGTTACCCGGCCAAGGCCGGCACATTCGACGATACCCGTATCGCCGAGGTGGTCGCCGCGGTTGGACTTCCGGAATGGAGCGGACGGATCAACGTCGAGGCGCATTGGAACCGGATGCTGTCGCAAGGCGAGCAGCAGCGCCTCGGCATCGCCCGCGCGCTTTTGCAGCAGCCCGACTATCTCCTGCTCGATGAGGCGACCGCTTCGCTCGACGAAGCCGCCGAGGCGATGCTGTATCGCCTGATGCAGGACCGGCTCAAAGGCACGACGATCATTTCGATCGGCCATCGCGCCACCCTCGGCGCCTTCCATCGCCGCCGCGTCGAAGTCGTGCCGGGCGAAGGCGCTTCACAGGTGCGCGACGTTCCGCTGGTGTCGGCGGCGGAGTGAGTCCAAGCGTGGCCATTGCGGGGAGCGGAGCGAAGTAATCCAGAGCGACCGTCCGCATGTGGATTGCTTCGCCACGGAGCCTGTCATCGGGTCGCGCGACTTCGCCCGGGCGCGGTTGGCCCATCGCAATGGACGAAGACCGACGCAAACGAAAACGGCCGGTGGCGTTTCCGCCACCGGCCGTAATTCATCCAACACGCTCAGCCGAGTTTACTTAAGGCCGCTGAGGTTGGTCGCGAAGGACAGCTTGGCGATATAGGCCGCGCTGCACCAGTTCGAGCCGAGTCCATCGGTATTCTGCGAAGTGACGTTGCTTGTAGCGAATGAGGAATTCGACGCGCTGGTGAAGGCGTTACACTGGGACTTGCTCAGGTCGGTGTCGTAATAGCGCAGGTCGAGCGTGAACGCCTTGTAGGTCCAGCCGAAGCCGGCATCCCAATTCCAGTAGCTGCTATATTTGGTACCATTGGGCTGCCCGGCGCCGGCGGCAGCGCCGTTCGGGAGGCCGGCCACCGGTAACCCTCCGTAAAACACGTCGCTTGTGCCTAGCGCCCAGTAACCGAGGTCGGCGGAGATGTAGCCACCGAGACCGCTATTAGCCGGGAACCACGAGGACGGCGCGGTGTAAGTCAAGTTGCCGACCGTGTACCAACCGGTCGCGCCGGTATTGGAGACCGACGGTGAATACCATTCCTGGATGCCAGCGGCCCATTGATCACTAATCGTGTAAGTCGCCTTGGCGTACCACTCGTAGAAGCTCTCGTTCGCTTTCACAACGTTGCCGTTGCCAACGAGACCGGGGTTGTTCTTGTTCGGGACAATCGCACCCGCCGGGGGCGTGCTACACCGACCTTGGGGAGCGGCCACAGCAGGCGCAGCGCCGTAGCAGTTGCCGCCAGGGTACCAGTAGTACCAAAAGCCAAAGTCGAGCGCGAGCTTGTCGAAGGTCGGGCGGATACCGCCGTAGAAGTCGATTTCCGCTGCGGCGTCGTTCGGGAAGTCGATGCTCTCGCCCGAAATACCGACATAGCCCTGCCACGACGAATTGAAGTTATAGCGCGGCTCGAAGCCGGCCTGGGTCGACGGATTATGCGCGGATTGTGTAATGCCGCGGAAGTTATAGTCCGTCATCAACGCGGCGGAGATTGCGACGTCCCACGGCGAAGGCGGCGGCGCGGGTGCTGCCGGCGGGGCTTTGGTTGCCATATCGGCTGCCATTGCGGAACTGGCCAGACCGGCCACCAAAGCCAAGGATAAAGCGACTCTTTTCATAACTTGCCCCTTCTATTGTCCCTATCTGTACTCGTGCGACCCCAACGTCCGCAGCCGGTACAGCGTCAATTCCTGCAGCGCTACTCTTCCAACAAACTTGCGCAGCGTGAACCTTCACGAATTCTTCAATTTTCATACTCCGGAGCCAAGATTAAAACGACAGCAAATGCCGACTTTTTATGCTTTCACGGGATAACTTCACCGTTTCTTACGGAGTGTGGCAGGCAGGTTACACTTTTAGCGTCGGTGAAGACTGCAAGGCGGCGTTTTTCGTTTGAATTGTTGGTCCGCCTACGGCTGACCTCGCCTATCATGGTGGCGAAGATCGAGAGCGGACAGGGAGCTCAGCATGAAGGCAATGGTAGACGGCCAAGTCGTTGCCCAGAGTAATGACGTCGTGGAATGCAAGGGATATCAATACTTTCCGCCCGCTGCGGTGCATCTGGATTGGCTCGAAAAGGCGGCAAAAACCGCCGACGACCGGGCCTGTCCACACGGCGTGCAGTTCTACGACGTCGTCGTCGGCGGCAAGCGGCATCAGCGCGCCGCGTGGTGCTACGAAGCGCCTCGCCCGGAAATGCAACAGGTCGGCGGGCGATTCGGCTTCTGGCAGGACGTCAAAGTCAGCTGACGCTCCGCCTAAGCCGCTTGCTTCTTGCGGTTGGCCTCGAGCCGCGCGTCGACCAGCGCCACCTGGGCGTCGATTGCCGGAAGGCTCAAGCCTTTCTGCCTGGCGATAAGCTGGACGAGCTTGTCGGCGCGTTCGATGTAGGGCGCGCCGTTTTGCAGCGCGCGGGCCGCCGAAGCCGGCCGGGTCAGCGACTGCGCCGCGGCGGCGTATTTCTCGAACGGCACGAGATCTTCCGGCTTGGCGCCGAGTTTGACGCATAGATCGAACACGAAATTATAGACCGAGCGCGAGGTCTCGATATCGCTGTGCACCGCCTCTTGCGCCGTGCGCATGCCGTCCTTGATCACGCAACGATAATTGCCAGCGAGCAGCATCGCCCATTTGGCGAGCGGCACGAAGATCGAATCGTAGACTTTGAACTTCACAGGCAGCTCGATCTTGCCCTCGGGCGTATCGAAACGCGCGGCGTCGACGTCTTTCTCGAGCTGGCGCAGAATCGCCGTGCTCTTGTCGTCGGCGAACCTTGCGCATTTGAAGTTGGTCGGCAGCGTGACCAAAAGAAAATTGGCCTTCTCGTCGGGCGGCCGGATGGCCTGCGGATCGGGGCTGTTCAAGGTGATCGTCGCCGGATCGAACGAATCCCAGACGCTCGGATCGGTATAAGCCGGCTTGAGCGCCTCGTAATCCAAGCCGGGAATGCGCTTCACGTAAGGCAGCGGCGGCATGTTCATGATCGACATGCACGGCACGCGCGATTTTCCCACCGCATCGAGCAATTCGCGCACGCCCGGTGAGCGATATTGCGGCTCCTGCATGCACAGGCCGACGAGATCGAATTTCTTCGGGTCGACCCCCGCGGCGGGGCCTGCCGTCACCTTGCCCGGAAGTTTGCGGGATTCCAGAAGCACCGGATCCTTGCGGCCGCGCACCGGCAGCCGAACCTTAAAACCCTCGGCGTTGATCAAATCGGCTTCCGCGGGCAGGCAGACCAGATGAATTCGAGTGTCCGCCGAACAGAAGCTTCGACGCGAGCAGCGATCCATAGGACGCGCCCATCAGTAGAATGTTGTAGGCCGGCATAACGCACCTCCTCGACAGAGCGAAACGGCCGATGTGGTCGGCCGCGGGTCGGCGGCCAAGTGCAGGCGGCCGATAAAATCATGCAATGCTATTGGCCCCGCAATGCCTATGCAATGCGGGGCCGACGTGGCTTTCGGCGCAACGCGCCGCTCGAGCGAAGGATCCTAGCTGCCGCTGCCGCCGCCACCGAAGCCGGACCCCATCGGCGGGGTCCAGGACGGCGCCGGAGCCGGTTCCGGCGCAGGCGCCGGTGCGGCCATTGGCGCAGGCTTGGGCGCGGGCTTGGAAGCCGGCTTCGGAGCAGGCTTCGGCGTTGCCGCCTTGCGCTTCGGAGCCGCTTTCTTCGCGCTTTTTTTCTTGGTGACTTTCTTCGCTTTCGACTTAAGTGTTTTCTTCTTTTTGCTGGCCGGAGCGGCCTTCTTCTTTTTCGCGGATTTCTTCTTCGCCTTCGACTTCTTCGCCATGATCGACCTCCCGATCTCGCTGTCGCTATGCAATTCGTGCGGTCCCCCAAGAATGCGATCAGGAGAGACCGTCAGTGTGACACGATGCCGACCGAGCCCGGCTCAGCCCGCGGTCGTGGCTGCGGGCATCGCCGCACGCGGCCGATACTCCCGCAGTTTAGGTGGACAGGGCCCCCCGGTTGCCCAATCGATCAACTCGACCGTATGGACGACTGGAAGACCCGTGCCCGACGCGATTTGCGTGATGCAGCCGATATTGCCTGCTGCAATCACGTCAGGTCGCAATCTCTCGATAGTCCCGACTTTACGCTCGCGCAACCTCCTTGCGATGTCGGATTGCAGAATGTTGTAGGTCCCGGCCGAACCGCAGCACAGATGACCGTCGGGCACGTCCTTCACCTTGAAGCCGAGCTTGCTGAGCAACTCCTTCGGCTGGCGGTCGATACGCTGGCCATGCTGCAGCGAGCAGGCAGAATGATAGGCAACAACGAGCCCAGGCGCTTCGCGTTCCGAATGAAGCGGCAGGCCGGCGAGATATTCGGAAATATCCTTGGCTAGCTTCGACACACGGGCGGCGCCCGCGGCGTAGTCCGGATCGCCGCGCAGCATGAAACCGTAATCCTTGACCGTCGTGCCGCAGCCTGAAGCGGTGATGAGGAGGGCGTCGAGCCCGTCGATCGAAGTCCAGGCGTCGATATTGGCGCGTGCCTGAGCCAGCGCCTCGTCCGCGCGGCCCATATGGTGGACCAGCGAGCCGCAGCAGCCGGCACCGTCGGGCAGGACCACCTCGACGCCATGCCGTGTCAAAACGCCGATGGTCGCCGCGTTGATCTCGGGCATCAGGAGGTCGTTGACACAGCCGGCGAGAAGCGCGACGCGTCCTTGGCGCGCGCCCTTTGCCGCAAACGTTTGCGGCGCCAGCGGCCGCTGCGGCCGGCGCCACGGCGACAGGCGGAGCATGGCGGCAAGCCGTGTGAGCCCAATCGCCGCGGCGATCGGCGCAAACGGTTTGGCGATACGCGCCGCATCGAGCGCGATCCGGAATCGCCGCGGATAAGGCATCATCGCGGCGAGCATCGCCCGCAGCAGGCGCTCGCCCAGCGGACGCCGATAGGTTGCCTCGATATGGGCGCGGGCGTGATCGACGAGGTGCATGTAGTGGACGCCGGACGGGCACGTCGTCATGCAGGCAAGGCACGACAGGCAACGGTCGATGTGCTTGGTCACCTCCGCCGTCGCCGGCCGGTCGTGCTCCAGCATCTCCTTGATGAGATAAATGCGTCCGCGCGGCGAATCGAGCTCGTTGCCGTCCAGCACGTAGGTCGGACAGGTCGCGGTGCAGAAGCCGCAATGCACGCAGGCGCGCAGTATCTGTTCCGCGTCCGCGACATCCGGATCGGCAAGCTGCGCCAGGGTGAAGCTCGTTTGCATGGCTCACACGCCCGCCCACATGCGCCCGGCATTGAGCACGCCCTGCGGGTCAAATCCTGTTCGCACGCGCTTGGTCAACGCGGCAAGCGCCGCGTCCTCCGGCGTAAAGACATCGACCTTGGCGCGCACCGCGGCCGGCGCACGGATGAGCGTGGCGTGGCCGCCGGCCGCGGCAATGGTCGAGCGGATGCGCGGCGCGCAGGCGTCGTCGGTCGCGGGCAACGCCGCCCAGACGAGGCCGCCGGCCCAATCGTAGAGCACTTCCGCATCGCATTCGGCAACGAGGCTGCGGCCGATGTCGCTGCCGCGCGCCGGCGCCGTCGATAGCCGCCACAGATCACGCTTGCCGGCCGGTCCGTCCGCCGCGAACGGCGTTACGTCGCGCACGGCGCGCCAGAACGGCCGCGAAGCGGCCTCGCCGAGCGAACCGAGCGCGCCGAACGGCGCGAGAAGTTTTTCCAGCAGCGATCGTCGCTCTGCAACCGACGGCGCCACGCCTTCCAGACGGAACGCGGTCGCCGCCGCTTGCGCGGCCGTGGTCGCGGCGACGCGCCCGGCCGCCGCCGCCGGCAAATGCGCCGCCGCCGAAACGTCGGCGAACGAGCCCATGGCCGCCGCCATCGCTTTGCGCGCGACAGCGTCATCGAGGCCAAGCAGCAGGATCGTCACCTCGGTCTCGGCCCTCGGTAGTGTTTTGATCGTCACGTCGGTCATGGCGGCAAGCGTGCCCCACGAGCCGGCAATCAGCTTGCACAGATCGTAACCGGTGACGTTCTTGACCACGCGGCCGCCGGACTTGAAGGTCTCGCCGCGGCCCGAAACCGCGCTAAAGCCGAGGAAGTGATCGCGCGCGGCGCCGGCCTTGATCCGCCTCGGCCCGGAAAGATTGGCCGCGATCGCGCCGCCGAGCGTGCCGGCTTCGGGTTCGCCGCCGAACACCGCCGCGTAATCCATCGGTTCGAAAGCGAGTTGCTGGTTGCGCGACGCCACCAGCGCTTCGATTTCGGCGACCGGCGTTCCGGCCTTCGCCGAGAGAACGAGTTCCTCGGGCTCGTAAAGCGTGACGCCGGAAAGGGCCGATAGATCGAGCGTCGCATCCCACTGCGCGGCGCGGCCGATCGCGCGCTTGCTGCCGTGGCCGACGACTTCAAAGGTTTTGCCGTTGCCGAGCGCCCATTGGATCGCCCGCTCGACCTCTTTGGCATCGCGCGGCTTTATGTTGTCAACCATCGGCGGCGCCATCATTCCGCGGCGTCGGCCGCGGGCCCGGACCGCGCAAAGTCCGGCATGATCTCGCGCGCAAAGCGGCGCAGCTGCGCACTGCCGCCGGAAATCGTGAGCAAGACATACGCGGCGCCGGCGTCGCGTACCGCCTCAAGCATGGCGCAGATTTCATCGGGCGTGCCAAACAGCGCGTTCTCCTCCGTGGCGCCAGACTTGTCGGCATAGGCGAGCACGTGCGAGCCGCTTTTGCCGTCGGGCTTGCGCGACACATCGACGGTGCGCTTGGTGTAGGCGGCTTGGCGCACGAGGGCTGCTTGTTTGTCGGCCTCGTCTTTCGCGACGTAGAGTTGACGCGCCACCACGACCTGCAATGGATCGAAGCCGAGGCCGTGCGCCTGCCGCTCGGCTTTATAGATGCCGATGCGCTCCCCGATCTGTTGTGCGCTGGCGTATTGATCGAGGATCAGGTTGAAACCGCGCGCCGCGGCGCGGCGGATCGAACTCTCGCTGCCGGCCGCCACCCAGAACGGCGGATGCGGCCGTTGCGCCGGCGGCGGCTCCACCACGATGTCCTCGAAATGCCAGAAGCGGCCGCGGTGCGAAAAGCGCGTGCGCTCGACAAAGGCGCGCCGCATTACCTCGACCGCCTCCTCGAAGCGCGCTTCGGCCTCCTCCGGCGGGATCTGAAATCCCTTGAACTCGCTGTGCCGATAGCCCTTGCCGATGCCGAAATCGAAGCGGCCGCCGGAGACCAGATCGAGGGTGGCCGCCTGTTCGGCGAGCAGCACCGGATTGTGCCAGGGCAGCACCATCACCGCCGAACCGAGCCGGAGCGTCTTGGTGCGCATGGCGAGCGCCATCAACAGCATCAGCGTCGCGGAGACCTGATTCCAGCCGGTGAAGTGATGCTCGACTAAAAAGCTCGACCGAAAGCCGAGCGCCTCCGCCTCGACATTGAAGTCGAGATAATCGCGAAAGCCCTGTCCGGTTTCCGGACCGAGAGCCTGGCTGTCCGCCTGCGCCGAACTGAAAATACCGAATTTCATGACGATGCTTGTGACCGCGAGCCTAGAAGCGCGGAATGTCGGGAAACGCCACGCGGCCCGCATGCACGTGCATGCGGCCGAGCTCGGCGCAGCGATGCAGCATCGGAAACACTTTTCCGGGATTGAGCAGGCTCTTGCCGTCGAAGGCGCATTTAAGCCGCTGCTGCGCATTGAGATCGACTTCCGAGAACATCACCGGCATCAGATCGCGCTTTTCCACGCCGACGCCGTGCTCGCCGGTGAGCACGCCGCCGACCTCGACGCACAGCCGCAGAATATCGGCGCCGAACTTTTCCGCGCGCTCGAGCTCGCCCGGCTTGTTGGCGTCGTACAGGATCAACGGATGCAGATTGCCGTCGCCGGCATGAAACACGTTGGCGACGCGCAAATCGTACTTCGCCGACATCTCCTTCATACGGTGCAGCACCAGCGGCAATTGCGCACGCGGAATGGTGCCGTCCATGCAGTAATAATCCGGCGAGATGCGGCCGACCGCGGGGAACGCCGCCTTGCGGCCGGCCCAGAACAACAGCCGCTCGTCTTCGGAGTTGGAGACGCGGCAGGTCACGGCGCGGCAAGCCTTGGCGATGTCCTGCACCCGTTCGAGCAGGTGATCGACCTCGTCTTGCGGGCCGTCGAGCTCGACGATCAGCAACGCCTCGACGTCGAGCGGATAGCCGGCGTGGACGAATTCTTCCGTAGCGGCGATGGCCGGGCGATCCATCATCTCCATGCCGCCGGGAATGATGCCCGAGCCGATAATCTTGGCGACGCATTCGCCGCCGTCTTCAGAAGCGGCAAAGCCGATCAGCGCCGCACGCGCGGTCTGCGGCTTTTTGAGAATCCGCACCGTCACTTCGGTGACGACGCCGAGCAGCCCCTCCGAGCCGGTGACAATGCCGAGCAGATCGTAGCCGCCGGAATCCAGATGCTTGCCGCCGAGGCGGACGATCTCGCCGGTCATCAGCACCAGTTCGCAGCCGAGCACGTTGTTGGTGGTCATGCCGTATTTGAGGCAGTGCACGCCGCCGGAATTTTCTGCGACGTTGCCGCCGATGGTGCAGGCGATTTGCGACGATGGGTCGGGCGCGTAATAGAAGCCTGCTTCGGCGACCGCCTGCGAGACCGCAAGATTGGTGACGCCGGGCTCGACCACGGCGACCCGGTTTTCGAAATCGATCTCGCGGATCCGGTTGAATTTGGCGAGTCCGAGCAGCACGCCGTCGCCGAGCGGCAGCGCACCGCCGGACAACGACGTGCCGGCGCCGCGCGGCACCACCTTGACGCCCTCGCGGTGGCAGTAGCGGAGCACGGCTGCGACTTGCGCGGTGGTTTCCGGCAGCACGACGGCCATCGGCAGCTGGCGATAGGCGGTCAACCCGTCGCTCTCATAGGGCCGCATTGCCTCTTCGGACGCGATGACGCCCTCGCCCGGCACGATGCGCTTGAGCGCCGCCACGATCTCGGCGCGACGCTTAAGCACCGCATCGTCGAATAGCGGCATCAACAGCGGCATTGCATCCTCTTACAGGCGTTTCTGCGCCAAGTCGCTTCAGGTCGCGTCAAGGCGTTCGAAGTATAGCGGAGAAAACGCCGGCCATGGGCGCATAAAGCGAGTATGGGCGCATCAAGCGAACATGCATTTGCGGCGCCCGGCGCGGCGTTGGCGGCTGTTGACAGGCTGCGCCGGGCTCGCTTGAACGGCGCACGGGGGTCTTACGGATCAACGCCGGATAAGAGGAAACGCGATGATAAGAACAAGGATGGCGGCATCGATTGCCGCCGCAGGCGGCATAGTCGTGACGCAACTTGCCTGGATCGCGCCGGTCCGGGCGCAGGACGCCGATCAAGGCAAGCACGTCTTCAATATGTGTTCGCCCTGCCACTCGATCGGCCCCGGCGCGACGAACAAAGTCGGCCCCGAGCTTAACGGCCTCGACGGCCGGCATTCCGGCATGGCGCCGAACTACGACTATTCGGACGCCAACAAGAACTCCGGCATTGTCTGGAACGAGTCGACCTTCAAGCAATACATCAAGGGCCCAAGCGCCATGATCCCGGGCACCAAAATGCCCTTTGCCGGCATTAAGAACCAGCAGGAGATCAATGACCTGTGGGCTTACGTCAGCCAGTTCGACGCCGACGGCAATATCAAGAAATAAGCCCGGCACGGCATAGATTGATCTCGCTCAAGGAGCGCCGGCGTCGAAATTGAGATAAGGTTGTTCCGCGATCGGAAGGAAAACGCCGCCATGATCAAAGATATTGTCGTCAATCTCAGCGTCAATGCGGACGGAGGTCCCGTCGGCGATTACGCGGTATCCGTCGCCAGCGCATTCGAGGCCCATCTGACCGGCGTGGCCTTTGTCTACGACCCGATCGTTCCGGTCTCGGGCACCGGTTACATTCCCGCCGAGGTGATCGAGTCACAACAGGCGGACAACGAAACCGCCGCGAAGGCCGCCATCGATCGTTTCGCCGCGGCAACCGCACGCGCCGGACTTTCCGCCGAACCGCTCTCGCTCACCGCCAGCTTGGCCGGCGCCGGCGACCAGTTCGGCCGCATCGCGCGGCGCTTCGATCTCGCCATCGTCGGGCAAGCCGCGCCCGAAACCAGCACCATCGACGAGATCATCGCGGAGGCCACGCTGTTCGAATCCGGCCGTCCGATGATCGTCGTACCCTATATCCAGAAGGCGCCGCTTAAGCTCGACAACGTCATGGTGTGCTGGGACGGCGGCCGGCAGTCGGCGCGCGCCATCGCCGATGCCATGCCGCTTCTGGTGAAAGCCGGCAGCGTCGAGATTGTCATCATCACCAATGAACGCGGCAAGCAGGACGAGATCGAAGGCGCCGATATGGGCCAGCATCTGGCTCGGCACGGTCTCAAAATCGACGTTCACCGCATCGCCGGCGGCAATATCGACGTCGCCGATGCGCTGCTGTCGCACGCCGCCGACTCCGGCGCCGATTTCATGGTGATGGGCGGCTACGGCCACTCGCGGCTTCGCGAATTCGTGCTCGGCGGCGTGACGCATTCGATCTTCCGCTCGATGACGATACCGGTGCTGATGTCGCATTAGCGGGCATCCGAGACTACCGATCTTCGACGACCGTCTGCACCACGAGCCCTCGCGCCCGTGCATCGGCGACGCCGAGCGCACGCAAGGCAATAAGCGTCAACGATTGCACCATCATGCGCTCGCGCCCGACGGCGTCTTGCGCCAGCGGGCCGATTAGCGCTTCGATCAGGAGGCCG
Organism: uncultured Alphaproteobacteria bacterium; assembly: GCA_963775515.1. Classification (GTDB taxonomy): domain Bacteria; phylum Pseudomonadota; class Alphaproteobacteria; order Rhizobiales; family Xanthobacteraceae; genus BOG-931. The sequence continues at coordinate 335,423 of CAVZIQ010000006.1, forward strand.
ACCAATGCCGCGCCGGAAAGCGTCGGATCCTGTTCCGGCAGATGCCCGCCCGCGACCGCAGTCGCGATGCGCGCCGAAAATTCGGCGGCGAGCGCTTTGCGGAAGGAAAGCCGCGCGGCATCGAGTTCGGCATCGACCGGCTCCGCGGTGGCCGCAAAACTAAGCCGTCGGTTGCGCAGTGCGCGCGTGCCGAATGTCACGATCGCGGCCGAGAGCGCCGAGAGCGGGCCCGGGGCGACATTGGCGGCGCGGCGCAGCGAACCGATTTCGCGGTCGGAGATTTCCGTGAGCAAAGCCGCGACCAGATCGGTCTTGCCGGGAAAATAGCGATAGACCGTTCCCGCCGCGATGCCGGCGCGCTCCGCCACCGGCGCGATCTGCACCGCGGCCATGCCGCCTTCGCTCGCCGCGTCGCGCGCCGCGGCGATGATGGCGGCATGCCGGGCGGCAAGCCGGCGCACGACATTCTCGGTGCGGCGATAGGGCATCGGTGCTGCGGAAAAGGAATCGCGTTGCGGAATAACTGAACCACGATTCAACCGAGCCGGCAACGCGACGCCATTCCGTCGCAGGAGCGGTTTTGCGCTTTGGCGGGGTCATATCCTCTGGCATAGGAGTCGCAACGTCTGAGGGGAAAACAAACATGGTCCGGAATTCGGTCATCGCGGCGGCAATCGCCGCCGGAATCGCTCTTGGAATCGCCGCGCCGGCGTGCGCCGACGATTATCCGTCGCGGCCCATCGACTTCATCGTGCCGCTGGCGCCCGGCGGCTCGACCGACGTGCTGGGCCGGATCATGGCGCAGGCGATAAGCGCCAGGCTCGGCCAGCCGGTGATCGTCGAGAACGTCGCGGGCGCGGCGGGAACGATCGGAGTCACCCGCGCCGAACGGTCGAAGCCGGACGGCTACACGCTCCTGTGGGGCATGTGGGGCACGAACATGGCGAACGGCGCCATCTATGATCTGGGCTTCGACCTGCTCAACGACTTCGAACCGATCGCGCTCGTTGCCACCCAACCGTTCCTCATCGACGCGCGCAAGACCATGCCGGCGAACAACCTGAAAGAACTAGTCGCATGGCTGAAGGCGAATGCCGACAAGGCCTCGATGGGCACGTCCGGCGTCGGCTCACCGAGCCATATCGCCGGCGTCTTGATGGAGCAGTTAATCGGCGTGAAGTGGCAGATGATCCCCTATCGCAGCGCCGGGCTTGCCACCAACGATCTTCTCGCCGGCACCACCGATCTGCAGCTCGACACGCCCGCGGTCTCGCTGCCGCACGTGCAGAGCGGCGCGCTGAAGGCCTACGCCGTCACCGCCAAAGAGCGCATCGCGGTCGCACCGGACATCCCGACCGCCGACGAAGCAGGATTGCCCGGTTTCTATTTCTCGTTCTGGCATGGGATGTGGGCGCCCAAGGGTACCCCGCCCGCGATCATCAAAAAAGTTAGCGCCGCCGTGATGGCGTCGCTCGCCGATCCGGTCGTCCGCAAACGGCTTACCGATCTGGCGCAGACCATTTACCCGCCGGACCAAGAGACGCCGGAGGCGCTGCACGCCTTCCAGAAGGCCGAGATCGAAAAGTGGTACCCGATCATCAAGGCCGCGGGCATCAAACCGCAGTGAGGACGATCACGGCTGTTTGCTTGGCGCCGTGGTTGGAGTTGGCGTTGGAGCCGGCGTAGGCGCCTCTGATTGGTTCTCCTGCGCACGCTCTCGTTTGACCGCCGCATGATGCCCGATCACACACCCTGCTGCCGCGCCAAGGAGCGTGTGGTGAGCGACATGCCCGGCGATCCCGCCGACGATAGCTCCTTTGATGCAGCCTTTTGCATCGGCCGCAGTGATCGCGACCGTCATCGCCAGTGCCGACGCCGCAGCACCCAGCGACATACGAAGTAAGTTTTTCATGCGAATCTGTACTCTGCCTGTTGCCGTTTCAATCTGTGGCATTCGTTTCGTTCCAGTGACACGGACGACGCTTATGCCTTCCCCTCCGCCAGCGACCTAGCGCGGATCTTGGCGAGAGTCGTCGTCGGCGTAATCGCTTCGCCGTCGATCTTGAGCCGCACGATCGCCGGCTTGCCGGATGCCTGCGCCGCCTTGAATGCCGCGGGAAAGTCTTCGGTGCGCTCGACCGACACGCCGAAGCCGCCGAAGGCCTGCGCGTAAACCGAAAAATCCGGATTGCGCAATTCGGTCGCCGAGATGCGGCCCGGATATTCGCGCTCCTGATGCATGCGGATGGTGCCGTACATGCCGTTGTCGACGATGACGATGATGAACGGCAGATCGTATTGAACGGCGGTCGCAAATTCCTGCCCGTTCATGAGAAAATCGCCGTCGCCGGCAAGGCACACGACGGGCCGCTCGGGATAAAGCCGCTTCATCGCCACCGCGGCCGGCACGCCATAGCCCATCGAGCCCGAGGCCGGCGCGACATGCGAAGCAAAGCGGCGGAAGCGGAAGAAGCGGTGGATCCAGGCCGCGTAGTTGCCGGCGCCGTTGCACAGGATGGCGTCGGCGGGCAGGTTTTCGCGCAGCCACACCATCACCGCGCCGAAATTGACGCCGCCCGGCTGCTCGGTTGCCTTGTCCGTCCACTGCAGATAGTCGGCATGGGCGCCTTTGGCGTCTCCGGACGGCGCGCGCTCGAATTTCAACGCTGCGAGGGCCGCAGCAAAGGCCGTCGGGGTGGCATGGATCGCCAGCTGCGGGCTGTAGACGCGGCCGAGCTCCTCGGCGCCCGGATGCACATGGACGAAGGGAAGTTGCGGCCGCGGAATGTCGAACAGCGTGTAACCCTGCGACGGCAGTTCGCCGAGCCGCCCGCCGACCATGACGACAAGGTCGGAGGATTTGACGCGTTCGAGGAGCTTCGGATTGGGCCCGATGCCGAGGTCGCCTGCGTAACAGGTATGCGTCTGATCGAAGAGCGAGCCGCGGCGGAATGTCGTCGCAACCGGCAGCGCGTATTTTTCCGCGAAGCGGCCGACGCGCGCGGAAGCTGCCTGCGACCAGCGGCTGCCGCCGAGAAGCATGATCGGCGCCTTCGCAGCGCCGAGGAGCTCGGCAAACTTCGCCATCTCCGCCGGACCCGGCGAGGTCTCGACCGGCGCGTAGGGCGGCGCGTCGGCAACGGCAACGCGCTCGACCAGCATGTCCTCGGGGATCGCGATGACCACCGGCCCCGGCCTTCCGTTCGCGGCGGTGTAGAAGGCCCGCGACACGATCTCCGGCACCCGCGCCGGATCGTCGATTTCGGTCGTCCATTTGGTCATGGCGCCGAAGACAGCGCGATAATCGACCTCCTGGAAGGCCTCGCGCTCGCGCATGTCGCGGGCGACCTGGCCAACGAACATGACGAGCGGGCTGGAATCCTGCTGCGCGATGTGGATGCCGTGCGCGGCGTTGGTGGCGCCCGGACCGCGGGTGACGAAGCATACGCCGGGGCGGCCGGTCACCTTGCCGATCGCCTCCGCCATCATGCTGGCGCCCGCCTCCTGCCGGCAGACGGTGACGGTAATATCGCTGTCATGGAACGCGTCCAGCACCGCGAGATAGCTCTCGCCCGGCACGCAAAACACGTGCTGCACGCCGTGGACGCGCAGCTGGTCGACCAGAACTTCGGCAGCGCTGCGCAAATTGTCCTTACCGCGCATCGGCGTCTCCTTCCAAGCCTCGTTCCCTGCCCTATTCCGGGCGGAAACTGGTACGCAACGTGCATGTTATTGCCGGTTCAATACCGCAATTTTCGCTTGACCGAAACTTGCGGGGGACTTGAGGGAGACTTGCATTCCCCCTGATTGACTAAGCCCCACCGATGACGACATAAGCTGCACCGGACTCGAATAGCGACCCAAAGGACCGACCATGGCGAGCACTGCCACTACCGCGTCAACCGGCGGCCACGGGCCGGAAGCGACCCGGCGCGATTTCCTATTCATCGCAACCGCCACCGTCGGCGCGGTCGGCGCCGCGGCGGCCCTGGTGCCGCTCATCGACCAGATGAATCCCGACGCTTCGACGCTCGCGGCCGGCGGGCCGGTCGATCTCGACGTCAGCAAGATCGAGGAAGGCGCGCAGGTCGTCATCCGCTGGCGGCAGCGGCCGATCTTCGTGTTCCATCGCTCCAAGCAGACGCTCGAACTCGATGCAGAGCGCCGAGATGATTTCGCTGTTGTCCGATCCGAATTCCGAGCAGACCCAGCAGCCGCCCTATGCCGACAACTGGCATCGCTCGCTCAAGCCAGAATTCGGCGTGCTGGTCGGCATTTGCACGCATCTCGGCTGCATTCCGCTGTTCTATCCGACGCCGAGCGCGGCGACGCCGGTGTCGAACTGGCCGGGCGGCTATTTCTGCCCCTGTCACGGTTCGAAATACGATCCGGCCGGACGCGTCTTCTCCGGCGTGCCGGCGCCGTACAATCTGCCGGTGCCGCCCTATCGCTTCGTCAACGACACGACATTGCGCGTCGGCGAGAACGATCCCAGCGCCACGGCCTGGAATTTCAATTCGATCCGGCAGCTCTGACCGGGGCTGCACGACAGCGTGCTTTCGCGGCGCGCGTCGCCCATAATGCCTCATGGCTTTCGATTTTCGCGCGCTGGCGGTGGCCACGGCCGGCTTTTCCGCCTTCGTCAATCTTTATTCGCCGCAAGCGCTTTTGCCCGAACTGGCGGGCGAATTTCACGTTGGCCCGGGCGAAATTTCCTCACTGATGACGGCCAGCACGGCGGCGATCGCGCTGTCGGCGCCGTTTACCGGGGCGCTTGCCGACGTGTTCGGCAGAAAGCGGCTGATTGTCGCCGCGATGTTTGCGATCACCGTGCCGACCATCATCATGACTTTCGCGGCGACCGTGCCGCAGCTTGTTTTCTGGCGTTTCATCCAGGGCATTTTGGTGCCGCCGATCTTCACCGTCACGGTTGCCTATATCGGTGACGAATGGCCGCCCCGCGACGTCGCCCGCGTCGCCGGCCTCTATGTCACAGGCGCCAGCATCGGCGGATTTTCCGGCCGTTTCATTCCCGGCGTTCTGACCGATGTGATCGGCTGGCGTTCCGCCATACAAGTCGTCGCGCTGATCACGCTTGCTGCCGCGGTCGTCGTGACCCTGATGCTGCCGCGCGAGCGGCAATTCGTGCGCTCCGGCGGACTCTTGCTGTCGCTATCGCAAATGTTCCGCCATTTTCGCGACCGTCGTCTCGTCGCGACCTTTGCCATCGGCTTCGGCGTTCTATTCAATTTTATCGCCGCCTTCACCTATGTGAGCTTCCATCTGGCCGGGCCGCCTTACTTCTTCTCGCCGACGCTTCTTGGAGCGCTGTTTTTCACTTACCTGGTGTCGAGTCCGCTGTTGCCGTGGACCGGACGCGCCATCGCACTGTTCGGCCGCCGCCGCTTGGTGCTCGGCACCATCGGCGTGTGGGTCGTCGGCGCACTGCTGCTATTGGCGCCGCCGGTTTGGATCATTATCGCCGGGCTGACGCTGTGCGCCGTCTGCGGCATGGTGTGCCAGACTATTTCGACCGGATATGTCACCTTGACCGCCAAGGAAGGACGCTCTTCGGCGGTCGGCCTTTATGCGTCGACCTTCTATATCGGCGGCAGCGCCGGCGCCTTCCTGACCGGCCTCGCCTGGTCGACGGCGGGCTGGACCGGCTGTGTCGCGGTAATCGTCGCCATGCAGCTCATCATGGCGATCGTCGTCGCGGCGACGTGGGATTAATTCTGCAAGCCGAGAACAATCGGCTAAGGGGGAAAACCGTGCTGTCAGAAAACCAATTCGCATTCTTAAGATCGATCGATACCCCGACCGTCTGCAACTTGATCGAGATCGTGGCGCCCGAGCGGCGCGGCGGCGGCTATACCGTCGTCCACCTGCACTGCCCGTTTCCCGATCTGCCGCCGATGGTCGGCTTCGCCAAGACCGTCACGATGCGCGCCCGCGACGCGGTGAGCGGGGCGAGCTACATGGCAAAACGCATGGATTATCTCGATTATGTCGCAGCCGAGCCGCGGCCGAGCGTCGTCGTGATCGAAGACAAGGACGAGCCCGCGGGCTACGGCGCGTTCTGGGGCGAGGTGCAGACCAACGTGCATAAGGCGCTCGGCTGCCTCGGCACCGTGACCAACGGTTCGATCCGCGATATCGCGCAGGTGGCCGAAGGCTTTCAGATGCTCGCCGGCTCGATCGGGCCGTCGCACGCCTACGTCCATGTCGAGGAGTTCGGCATTCCCGTCCGCATTCACGGCATGGACGTCAAAAGCGGCGATCTCATCCATGCCGATCGGCACGGCGCGGTCATCGTGCCGCCCGATAAAGCCGATGCGCTGCAGGCGGCTCTCGACGGCCTGATGAAGCAAGAAGCGCGCATCATCGCCGCGGCGAAATCCGGCAAGGGCGTCGAAGCGATCAAGGCGGCGTTTCGCGGCTGACCGTCAGCGGCTGTCGATCGAAACCTGTTTCAGGTCCGTGGTCGGCACCGGCGCGACGAAACCGCCGGCCGCCGCTTCGGCGAGGCCGTTGCGGTCGAGCTGTTCGTCGTGCTTGTAAACGTCGTCGCGGAACTCGACGGTGCCGTCGCGCGTCACCCAGCCGGTGAGATAGACCCAGGCGACCGGTATCTTGCGCGGCAGGTTGATCACTTTGGTCACGCCCGACGCAATCCCGGCGTCGATGGCGGCGCGATCCCAGCCCGGCGGTCCGTCTTGCAGGATCCAGGCGGCGAGGTCGCGCACATTGTCGACCCGCGTGCAGCCGTGCGAATCGAAACGGTAGTCGGCGGCGAACAGCTTTCGCGTATCGGTGTCGTGCATATAGACCGAATAGGGGTTCGGCATGTCGATCTTGAGATTGCCGAGCGCGTTCCAGTTGCCGGCGTCCTGGCGGACGACGAAGTTCGGCGATCGGTCCGACGACCAATCGACGCCACTCGGATCGATGTCCTCGTCATGCGCGCCGATCAGGCGCATATGCATGCGCGCGAGATAGGACGGGTCCTTGCGCATGCGGCTCATGATCTCGTTCTTGGTGATCGAGAGCGGCACCGTCCAGGTCGGGTTGAGATCGATCGCGGTGATATAGACGGACAGCGTCGGCGACGGCTTGTCGATCTTGCCGACAATGACGCGATAGCGCCGCTCGACCTTGCCGTTGGCAACCGCTTCGACGAAGGCCGCCGGAATGTTGACCACGACGTAGCGCTCGGCAAACATGAAATCCGTGCCGAGCAGCCGTTCGAGGGAAGCCTCCAGCTGCTTGATGCGATCGCCGACCGGGACGTTGAGCGCTTTGAGCGTCTGCGCGCCGACCGCCCCCGTCGCATCGAGCCCGTGGCGCAGCTGGAAGCGCTTGACGCCTTCGACGACGGCTGAATCGTAGACGTCGCCCAACTCTTCCCCGGCGGCCATGTCGCCGCCGATGACAAGGTGGCGGCGCAACAGCGCGACATCGGGACCGCTCGCTCCCGGCGCAAGCTTGGCGTCGGCCGGCAGCGTCGGCCAGCCGCCGCGGACCTCGATGTCCGAGTAGCTGAGCAGCGTTTCCTTGATGCGCAGATAGGTGCCGTCGTCGAACACCGGATCCGAGGACAAAGCCAGTTCCGCGGCCGAGCGCATTTCCGGCGTCGAGGCGGCCTGGGCCGGTTGCGGAACCTTAGCGGCAGCGGCGTGCTTGGCCGGCTGCGGCTTTGCCGCGAGCGACGGCTGGCCGGCGGTCTGCGCGAGCGCCGGAGCGGCGGCCAAGACCACAACCAGGATCAAAGCTATGGCCGCGACGGAAATGGTCCGCATGAAGCCCCGCCTCCCTCGTCCGTCGCGCCGCGCAGCCTTACGGTTCATGCCCGCCGTTTAAGACTTCGCTCAAGACTGCGGCTGCGGCTCCATCGGGCCGGGCTCGGGCTGCGGCCGATTGCGGCCGGCGCCGGCCGTCGGCACGGTCGAGTTACGCGGCGTCGTGGGCTCGATCACCGATTCGCGAACCGGGCGTTTGCCGAGCAGCAGATCCTTGATCTCGTCGCCGGTCAGCGTTTCGAATTCGAGAAGCCCTTTGGCGAGCGTCTCGAGGTCCCCGCGCTTCTCGGTCAGGATGGTTTGCGCCTCGGTGTAGCCGGCTTCGACCAAACGTCTGATCTCGGCGTCGATCTTTTTCACGGTCTCTTCGGAAATGTTCTGCTGACGCGATACCGAATAACCGAGGAACACTTCCTCCTGGTTTTCACCGTAGGCCACAGTGCCGAGCGACTCGGAAAGGCCCCAGCGCGTGACCATGAGACGCGCGAGCTTGGTGGCCTGCTCGATATCGGAGGCGGCACCCGATGTGACGCGCTCGCGCCCGAACACCAATTCCTCGGCGACGCGGCCGCCCATCATGATGGCAAGCCGCGACGTCATCTGCTCAAGACTTATCGATAGTTTGTCGCGTTCGGGCAATTGCATGACCATGCCGAGCGCGCGGCCGCGCGGGATGATGGTCGCCTTGTGCACCGGGTCGGTCGCCTTGACGTTGAGCGCGACGATGGCGTGGCCGCCTTCGTGATAGGCGGTGAGGAGCTTCTCCTCCTCCGTCATCACCAGCGACTTGCGCTCGGCACCCATCATCACCTTGTCCTTGGCGTCTTCGAATTCGACCTGGGTCACCATGCGCTTGTTGCGCCGGGCCGCCATCAAGGCCGCCTCGTTGACGAGGTTCATCAGATCGGCGCCGGAGAAGCCCGGCGTGCCGCGCGCGATGGTCTTGAGAACCACATCCGGCGCCAGCGGCACCTTGCGCACGTGCACTTTCAAAATCTGTTCGCGGCCGACGACGTCCGGATTCGGCACGACGACCTGACGGTCGAAGCGGCCCGGACGCAGCAAAGCCGGATCGAGCACGTCGGGCCGGTTGGTGGCGGCGATCAGGATGATGCCTTCATTGGCCTCGAAGCCGTCCATTTCGACGAGCAACTGGTTCAGCGTCTGCTCGCGTTCGTCGTTGCCGCCGCCGAGGCCGGCGCCGCGGTGACGGCCGACGGCGTCGATTTCGTCGATGAAGATGATGCAGGGCGCGTTCTTCTTGGCCTGCTCGAACATGTCGCGCACGCGGCTGGCGCCGACGCCGACGAACATTTCGACGAAGTCGGAGCCGGAAATGGTGAAAAACGGCACGTTCGCTTCGCCGGCGATGGCGCGCGCCAAAAGCGTCTTGCCGGTGCCGGGCGGACCGATCAGCAACACGCCGCGCGGAATGCGGCCGCCGAGCCGCTGGAATTTGGCCGGATCGCGCAAGAATTCAACGATCTCTTGCAAATCGAGCTTGGCCTCGTCGATGCCGGCCACGTCCTCGAAGGTGACGCGGCCGTGCGCCTCGGTGAGGAGCTTTGCGCGCGACTTGCCAAAACCGAGCGCCTTGCCGCCGGCGCCTTGCATTTGACGCGACAGGAAAATCCACACGCCGATCAAGGCGACGAACGGCAGCCAGGAGATCAGCAGCGATACGAACCAGGGCACGTTGTCGCTCAGCGGACGCGCCGTAATCGAGACGCCCTTGTTATAGAGGCGCTGCACCAGCGTCGGGTCGCTCGGCGCATAGGTCTCGAAAGCGCGGCCGTCGGTGAAGGTGCCGTGGATCTCGGGGCCTTGGATCAGGACGTCACGCACGCGACCCTGATCGACCTCGTTGAGCAGCTGCGAGAACGAGACGTCTTGCGCCGTCGTATGCTGGCCGGGGTTCTGAAACAGCGTGAAGAGCGCAAGGAGCAGCAGGACAATGATGACCCACAGGGCGAAATTGCGCAGATTGGCGTTCATCGACTTGTCCTTGGCCCCCGGACCGAGCGGAGTCCGGGAGTTTGCTGCCCGCAAATCGTGGCGGCTTCACGTCCCCAGTATTAGGCAATGTAGGGGCCAGCCCGCCCCCTGCCAAGGGAACCTCGTCCGTAACCACGCCATTATAGGGCTATTTCGTAAAGCGGCTGTTGCGGTCCCGGCGTAGGCCACCGCCCCGCCGGGCAGGGGCGCGCTCGACCGCAAGCCGGTCACCGCCAAGGGTAATCTGCGCCCCGGCGAGGGTGCGGCGCAGCGGGGCCCGGGCTTGGCGCAGGCTGTCATAAAGCGTCTCAAGCTTGGCAAGCTCGACCGGGCCCTCGTCGCCGACCCGGGCGACGGCACGGCCGAGGAGCCGCAACGCCACTTCGGCGGGCAGGGTGGCGAATCGGGCGGTTTCGAATACGATCGGGCCGCGCTCCGGCCATGGCCCGGGGGCCAGCGCCTCGCGCGCGGCCATGACGGCGAATTCGATGGCAGTGTCGGCGCGCCGCATCCGCGACGCCAACCGCGCCAAGCCGCGCGCATCGAGTCCCTCTTTCGCCAAGGCCGGCATGAATGTGCGCAGCCGGGCGCGGGTGAAGCGCGGATCGCGATTGGTCGGATCCTCACTATAGGGGACGCCGGCGGCCTTGAGCGTCGCGATGAGGCGCGTCTTGGGAATGCGCAGAAGCGGGCGGACCAGAAAGAACGCGCCCGCCCCGCTCCTTGCAGCGCTGCCGGGCAGCGGCGAGGCATGGCTCATCCCGGCAAGTCCGCCAAGTCCGCTGCCGCGGGCGAGCCGGAACAGCACCGTTTCCGCCTGATCGTCGAGCGTGTGGGCGGTCAGGATATGTTCGTAGCCGAGCTTTTTGGCGGCTTGAGCAAGGAGCCGATAGCGCGCCTCCCGCGCGGCCTCCGGCAAGCTCGATTTGGGCTTCCTGCCGCGCCAATGCAGCGTGCGATGCGCGACGCCGAGGCGGCGCGCAAGCCGCTTGACCGCGGCCGCCTCGGCCGCCGCCGCTGCGCGCAAGCCGTGATCGACGGTGACGGCGAGGAGCCTCGGCGCGCGTTTGCGGCTTTTCGCCCAACGCGCCGCGAGCAGCAAAAGTGCCGTCGAATCCGGACCGCCGGAGACCGCAAGGATCAGACCGCGTAAATCTTCAAGGCCGGAGAACAGCTCATCCGCTTCACTGTCGCGAACGGCTTGCTCAGCAGTGGACACGCTTCTGATCCCGGTCAACGCTTTGCTTTACGCTGATCGAGGCGTGCGGATATTTGCGCAACACCTCGCCGAGCGAAGCGCAGGCTGCTTCCTTCTCGCCCAATGCGGCGAGCGATTCGCCGAGCCGCAATAGCGCGTCGGGGGCGCGTGCGCTGGTCTCGAATTTGGTCGAGACCGCGAGGAACGCCTCGGCGGCATCGTGATATTTCTGATCCTCGAACAGGCTTTCGCCAAGCCAGTATTGCGCCTCCGGCGTCAGCCGGTCGCCGGGAAATTTGTGCAGGAAATCGCGGAACGTCTGCGCCGCGGCCCCATAGTTCTTCTGCAACACGTAGCCATAGGCAAGATCGTATTCGTCTTTGGGCGTAGCGTTCGGCGGCAGCGACGCTTCCAACGTGGCGCCGCTCGCATTCGGATTGGACATCGGCGCCGGCGGCGCGCCGTCCGGCGCGGCGCCGGCCTGCGGAGCGGATAGATTCGACAGATTGAGCGGCGCGCCGGGTTGAGCCGTTGCTGCGCCCATATCCGGGGCCGGCGGCGGCGGCTCCGTTTCTGTCGTGCTTGAGCCGAGGGGATGCGGGAGGCCCGGCGCATTGGGATGCAGCGCCGGATTGAAGGCGTCATGACCGGAGTCTGCCGGCGGCGCGGCAGCGTCCGCCGGCGCGGGCGGCGCTCCGTAGAGCGGCGGCGCATATTGTGCCGTCGGCGCTGGCTGTGAATATTGCGCAGCCGGCGGCGAATATTGACCGGGCGGGGTCGAATACGGCGTTGCCGTGGGCGGCGGCAGCGAAGTGGAAACGGTCGCTCGCGGTGGCGCTGCCGGCACCGTGGCGCCGGCCGGCGCCGCGCCGCTCTGCAGCTGTTGCAATTGCTGTTGAAGCTGCTGATTGCGGTACTGCAACTCCTGCACCGACCCGGTGAGATCGCGGACGGTCTCTTCCAGGCGGTCGAGGCGGGTCACGAGATCGCTCGGGGTGTCCTGCGCGCGGGCGCAGTCCGCCCACAGCACGCAGGCGAGCGCGATCACAAACAAAGGTGTGGAGCGGCTCTTCACGGTCGGCATCTTCTTCAGCGGGTTCCCCTTGTTACCATACTGCGTCCTGCGTCCAAATTGTGACTATCGCCCCGGCTGTAACGTCATGACGGCCGCATCGTGGCCGTACGCCGCCGGGTTATTCCGCGGGCTGAATACGCGGCGTCTTACGCGATGCGCGCCATTCCTCGAACCGCTGAATCACCACGAACAGCGACGGCACGAATAGAACGGCGAGACAGGTGGAAGCGATCATGCCGCTGAAGACGGTGATGCCGATTGATTTGCGGGCGCTGGCGCCGGCGCCGCTCGCGATCACGAGCGGCGCGACACCGAGAATGAACGCAAAGGAGGTCATGAGGATCGGCCGGAAGCGCGCGCGGGCGGCGTCCACCGCGGATTCGAAAATCGGCTTGCCGTCTTTGACGCGGTGCTCGCGCGCGACCTCGACGATCAGAATGGCGTTTTTGGCCGACAGCGCGATGAGCAGAATGATGCCGATCTGGGTGTAGAGATTGTTGTCGATGCGCAGCATTTCGAGCACCAGCACCGGGCCGGTCAGCGCCAGCGGCACCGAAAGGATGACCGCGAGCGGCGCGTACCAGCTTTCGTATTGGCCCGCCAGCACCAGATAAACGAGCAGCATCGCCATCGCGAAGACGAAATACATCTGATTGCCGACGATCTTCTCCTGATACGACATCGCAGTCCATTCGCTGCCGGTGCCGGACGGCAGCGTTGCCGCCGCGTTCTGCTCCATCAGACGGATCGCCTCGCCGGAGCTGAAGCCGGCCGCAGGCAGTCCGATGACGCTCGATGACGGGTAAAGATTGTACAGGCTGATCAGGGGCGGCCCGACGATCGGCTCGATCTTGACCATCGTTCCCAGCGGGATCATGGCGCCCTGCTGATTGCGCACCGAAAGATCCTCGATATCGCGCACGCGCAGCCGGAATTTCGCATCGGCCTGCGCGTAGACCTGAAACACGCGGCCGAACTTGTTGAACTGCGAGACATAGGTCGAGCCGAAATAGGTCGCCAGCGTCGCGAACACTTGATCGACTGGAACGTGCAGGGTCTGCGCCTTGACGCGATCGACTTCGACGAGAATTTGCGGCGCGATGGCGCGGAACGATGTTGACACGCGCTGCAGCGCACTCTGCGACTGCGCATTAGCGACAATCGTATCGGTGATGCTTTGCAGCTCGGCGAAATCGGTGGAGCCGTCGCGCAACTCGACCTGCATGGTGAAACCGCCGGCGTTGCCGATGCCCTGGATCGGCGGCGGCGGCAGCACGATGACACGCCCATCGACGGCGTTGAGCGCCGGCGTCAGCCGGGCGAAAATCGTGCGCAGGTCGTCGCGGACGCTCCAGTCCTTGAGGATCACATAGGCGACGCCGGCATTGGCAAGCGTGGCGCTGTTGTCGAGAACCGAGATGCCTGAGATTGAAATCACCTGAGCGACGCTTGGGTCCTTGTGCGCGATCTCGGAGACCTGCCGCATCGCGTTCTGGGTTCGCGCGAGCGAGGCGCCGTCCGGCAGCTGCACGCTCACCAGCAAATAACCCTGATCCTCGATCGGTAGAAAGCCGGTCGGCACGCGCGACAATCCCCAGCCGGCAAGCGCGATGATCGCGAACGCGACGATCGTCATCAGGCCGGCATGTTCGACCATGTGGTGGATCAGTCCGGCATAGCGGCGCTCGAGACGCCCATAGGCCGCGTTGAAGCCGCGGTAGAACACGTTGCGCCGTTCCGGCGGGATCGGCGGACGCAGCCACATCGCCGACTGCGTCGGTTTGAGCGTGACCGCGTTGACTGCGGACAGCAGCGCGGTTGCCGCGATCACCAGCGCGAATTGCGCATACATGCGTCCGGTCATGCCGGGCAGGAACGCCGCCGGCAGAAACACCGACATCAGGACCAGCGTGATTCCGATAATCGGCCCGAGCAGTTCATCCATGGCGCGGATCGCCGCGTCATGCCCGTTCATGCCCTTCTCGATATTGTGCGCGGCGCCCTCGACCACGACGATGGCGTCGTCGACCACGATGCCGATCGAGAGCACGATCGCAAACAAGGTGGAAAAATTCACGGTGAAGCCGAGCGCCCACATCATGGCGAAGGCGCCGACGATCGTCACCGGCACCGTCGTTGCCGGCACCAGCATGGCGCGCCAGTCCTGGAGAAAGACGAGAATCACGATCAGCACCAGCACCGCCGCCTCGATGAGCGTCTTGTAGACTTCGTGGATCGAAGTGTTGACGAACACCGTGGTGTCGAACGGCACCGAGTAGACGAGCCCCTGCGGAAATTGCCGCGCCAGCTCCGTCATTTTGGCTTTGACCTGATGCTCGACGTCGAGCGCGTTCGCGCCGGGCGACTGATAAATGCCGATGCCGGCCGCTTGCTGGCCGTCGAGCGTAAAGTACTGGCTATAGGTCTGCGCGCCGAGCTCGACGCGGCCGACATCGCGCAAGCGCGTGACCTCGCCGTTATTTCCGGTCTTGACGATGACGTTTTCGAATTGGTCGACGTCGGCGAGCCGGCCAGGCAGCTCGATCGTGTATTGGAAGTCGGCGCCGGGCGGCGTCGGCGGCATGCCGACCTGCCCCGCCGTCACTTCCTGGCTCTGCTGCTGCAGCGCCGCCACGACGTCTTGCGCATTGAGGCTGCGCGCCTTCAGCTTTTCCGGATCGAGCCAGATGCGCATCGAATATTGGCCGGCGCCGAACACGTTGACGTTGCCGACCCCCGGCAGCCGCGCCAACTCGTCCTTGAGATTGATGGTCGCGTAATTTGCGAGGTAGAGGCTGTCGTAACGGTTGTCCGGCGACGTCAAAGTGACGAAGAGCAGGATCGCGGTCGAACGCTTCTGCACGGTGACGCCTTGCGCCTGCACTGCCTGCGGCAATTGCGACAGCGCGCTCGCCACCCGGTTTTGCACCAGGACCTGCGCCGCATCGAGGTCGGTGCCGATCTTGAAGGTCACGGTGAGCGTATAAGAACCATCGCTCGCGCTGGTCGATTGCATGTAGATCATGTTCTCGACGCCGTTGACCTGCTGTTCGATCGGCAGCGCCACCGTATCCATCACCGTACGCGCGCTGGCGCCGGGATAGCGCGTGGTCACCTGCACGGTCGGCGGCACGACGTCGGGATATTGCGCGATCGGCAAAGCGTAGAGCGCGACCGCGCCAATCAAAACCATCAGAATGGCGAGAACATTCGCAAGAACCGGACGCTCAATGAAAAATTTCGAGATCATCGCTGGATCATCGCGCGCTAGTTCGCGGCCGAGGCGGAGCGCTGCTCGGCATCCACCTTTTCGCCGGGGATCGCGCGCATGATGCCGCCGACGACCACCCGATCGTCCTTGGTAAGGCCGGAATCGATGACGCGCAGTTCGCCGACGAGCTGTCCGGGCTCCACCTTGCGCTGCTCGACGACACTGTCCTTGTTGACCACGAGCACATAGCGGCCGCCTTGATCGCTGCCGAGCGCGGCGTCGGGCACGAGCAACGCCGGCCGTGGTTTGGAGGGAATGCGCACCCGTACGAAGTAGCCGGGCAACAGCTGAGGATTGCCGTTCTCAAGCGTGGCGCGCGCCGCCAGTGTGCCGGTCGACGGATCGACATTCGGCGCGATGTAGTCGAGCTTGCCCTTGTGCGGGTAGCCGGATTCGTTCTGCAATCCGACTTCGACGGGAAGTCCCAGCAGCGCGGCGGTGGTCTCGCCGCGGCTTGCGAGAGTGGCGCGCACTTGCAGCACGTCGCGTTCGCTGGCGGTGAAATTCACCCAGATCGGATCGAGCTGAACGATGGTGGCGAGCATCGTCGGCGAACTCGCGCCGACGAGTTGACCGATCGAGACCAGGCGCGCGGTGACGACGCCGTCGAACGGCGCCGTGACATTGGTGTAACCGAGATTGATTTCGGCCTGCTTTTCATTGGATTGCGCCGTTTGCAGGTCGGCCTGCGCCGAGTCGCGCTGCGCGAGCGCCTTGTCGTAGTTGGCCTGCGTAGAGACTTGTTTCGTGATCAGCGCGGCCTGGCGCTGAAATTCGGCTTCGGCCTGCGTCAGCGTGGCCTGTGCACTGACGACGGCCGATTTCGCGGAATCCACCTTGAGTTTGTAGGGCTCGGGCTCGATCGTAAACAGCGACGTGCCCTTTTTCACGAAGTCGCCGTCGTTGTAGCTGATCGCCTGCACGAAGCCCTGCACCCGCGCGACGAGATCGACCGAATTGATGGCCGCGGTGTTGCCGGTCGCCTCGAAATAGCGAGTGACATCCTGCTCGACGGGCGCGGCGACCGTAACTTTCGGCGGCGGCGGCGCGGCATATTCGTTGTTCTTGCCGCAGGCGGCGACGCCGACGCAGACCGCAAGCACGAGCGCTAGACGGGCAATCCAGCCGTGGGTCATGGCCGAACCCTTTTGCAAATAGGCTGCGAGAGCCGATGGGTGACGCAATCAACGCTATTAAGCGGCGCTACGATCCGATTTCCGCCGCGCATTGGCAAGGTCAAACATAGGCGGGGTAGATGCGGCGTCAAAATGCGATCGGCGCCGTAACGGCGCCGATCGCTCGCAAACCACTATCGGGAGTGCGGCCCTAAGAACTCTGATCGAGCACGGTCACGGCGCGGCGGTTCTGCGACCAGCACGAGATATCGTTGCACAGCGCGACCGGCCGCTCCTTGCCGTAGGAGATGGTGCGCATGCGCTGCGCCGAGATCCCGCGCGAGATCAGGTATTCGCGCACGGTTTCCGCGCGGCGGGCGCCGAGCGCGATGTTATATTCGCGCGTGCCGCGTTCGTCGGCGTGGCCTTCGATGGTGAAAGCATACTTGTTGTAGTTATTGAGCCACTGCGCCTGCTTGTCGAGCGTCGTACGCGCCTGATCCGACAACTCCGAGGAATCCGTATCGAAAAAGACGCGGTCGCCGACATTAACGACGAAGTCCTGCTGGCTGCCGGGTGTCGCAGCCGCGCCACCCATGGCAGTTTGATCGTCTTTCTTGGCGCACGCGGCGATTGCGAGCGTTGCCATGATGACGGCGACGAACTTGGCGCCACGGATCGATTTGGCCATGTTCATTCCGGTGCCTCCATAGTTACATCGTGACCGGACGGGCTTGCTTGCTCGTAGCGGGTCTAGCAGCGCCTTCGTTAAGCGAAGGTTCCGTCAACCTTGATGCGGCCTTGCAAAGAAGCCTCGACCCTGCGGATTCCCGTGAAAGCTTTTGCAATGGTTAATGAGGCGCTAATGCGGCGACTTTATGGAACCGCCGCTATCGCGACGATTTACGACAGCAGCGGTGACCACGCTGGATCGGACGCGTAGTTCGGCGTCGGAACCCGCTGCTCGTTGCGGCCGGAAATGTCGATGGTGAAGAGCGAAGGACCCGAATTGCCGCCCGGATCACGAAAAAACATGATCACTTGCCCGTTGGGCGCGAAAGTCGGGCCTTCGTTGTGGAATCCTTCGGTGAGAATTCGTTCGCCGCTTCCATCCGGTTTCATCACGCCGATCGCGAACATGTTTTGCGCGATTTTGGTGAAGGCGATGTAGTCGCCGCGCGGCGACCATACCGGCGTCGAATAGGTGCCGTCGCCGAAGCTGATGCGTTGCGCCTGACCGCCGGCCGCGGCCATGACATAGATCTGCGGCTGGCCGCCGCGGTCGGACTCGAAGCAGATGTGCGTACCGTCGGGAGAAAAGCACGGACTGGTGTCGATCGCTTGGGTATTGGTCAGCCGCGTCGTCGCCTTCGAGCGCAGATCCATCGTGAAGATGTTTGTGTTCGCGCCCTCTTGCAAACTCATGATGACAGTCTGGCCGTCCGGCGAAAACCGCGGCGAAAAGCTCATGCCGGGGAAATTGCCGACCACTTCGCGCTGCCCGGTATCGACGTTGTAGAGATAGACGCGCGGATCGCCCTGGCCGTAAGCCATGTAGGTGACTTCCTGGGTCGAGGGCGAAAACCGAGGCGTGAGCACGAGTTCGTCGCCGCGCGTCAGATAACGCACGTTGGCGCCGTCCTGATCCATGATGGCGAGCCGCTTGATGCGTCGCTCGCCGGGGCCGGTTTCGTCGACGAACACGACGCGGCTGTCGAAATAGCCGCCGTTGCCGGTGAGCTGTTCGTAGATCGCATCCGAAATGATATGGCCGATCCGGCGCCAGTTGTCCGGCGTCGTGAAATACTGCTGTCCGGCCAATTGCTGGCCGGCCAGCACGTCCCACAACCGGAATTCGGCTTTCAGCCTGCCGTCGGACTGCCGCGTGACCGCCCCGGTGACGAGCGCCTGCGCGTTGACGGTGCGCCAATCGGCAAACCGCGGCACGGCGTCGACGCTGCCGATCGTTTCGATAAAGGCTGTCGGATCGATCGGAGCGAACAGGCCGCTGCGCTGCAGGTTCGCCGTGATGATTTGGGTGACACCCGATGCCGTATCGTCGTCGCCTTCTCCGCCGCCGATAAATTTGGCGATCGCGATCGGCATCGGCTGAAAGTTGCCCTGGGTGATATCGAGCCGGACCACCGCGGCGGCTTGGCGCGGCGCCAGCATCAAACCGCCGGCGGCGGCGCCGAGTGCAAGCGCCCGGCGGCGCGTTAAGACGAGATTGGGCCGATGTCGAAGGGTCATGATGTTTGCGTTCGCCTGGTCAGCCGCCGAGCAACTCGTGGGGGTCGAATTTCAGCTCGAGATCTTTCCACTGGTCGTAATGATCGGGCCGCAGCATCGTGAAAGGCTGACACAGCAGCAGCGCACGCTTGGCGCTGTCGGCCAGTGCCGGACCCAGCGACGATGCGGTAGCCTCGACCAGTACCGGATCGTGGCTCAACGAACCGTCCGGCTTGAACAGAACGCGAAGCACGACATAGACCTTGGAATTGGCGTCGACTCCCGGCGGCGGACTCCAGCAGCTGGAAATGCGGGCGCGCAGCGCGTCGATCTCGCTCTGCGACATTTGAGCGGACGGTGCGCCACTCGCGGCGCCGAGGTTTGCAACGTCATTGACCGCATCGTTGGATGCCACTTGGCGCTGCGGATCGCGCTTGTCGAGCAGTTCGGCGACCTGGTTGGCGTCGAACTTCGGAGCATCGGCGTTCTGCGGTGTCGATTTGTCGTCCGGCTTTGACGGGTTTTTCGCCGCGTCCTTCTTCAACAAATCGGCGATCTGATCGGGCTTGTAGTCAGGCGGCTTCGGCTTATCGGCCTTTTGCGCGTCCTTCGGATCCGGCTTGACGTCGGTTTTAGGCTGCGGCTTGGCCTTGCTGGAATCGGTGGTGATTTCCGGCTTGTCCGCGACCTTCGGCGCGAGCTGATCGACCGCCTTGGGTGCGCCGATCTTGTCGGCAAGCGGCTTCGGCATGTCGATCTTCAGCTTCGGGGCGTTCTTGACGCCTTGCGTCAGCTGAGTGAAGTCCTTCTCGGAGATGAACTGCACCGGCAGCGAGTCCACCGGCGGCACCTCCATCGGCCGCGCCGAGATTGCCACGAGAGCGCAGCCGAGCGCGATGGCGTGACCGATGCACGATATCGTCATACCGGTCTTCATTTCTCGTCCTGCTCGACATTGGTAACAAGCGCGACGCGATGATAACCCGCGCCGGAAATTCTGCCCATCACCCGCATCATCGTTCCGTAGTCGACTTTCCTGTCGCCCCGCACATAGATGAGTTCGTTGGGGTCGCCGTGGCGCGCATCGATGACCGCCTTGAGCTTGTCGACCAGGCCGTCAAGCTCGACCGGATTATTCTGCAGGAAAATCTTACCGTCGACATTGACCGAAACGGTCAGCGGCTCGTTATCCTGCGGCAGCGCCTTGGCTTGGCTTTGCGGCAGATCGATCGGCACGCCGACCGTGAGCAGCGGCGCCGAGACCATGAACACGATCAATAGCACCAGCATGACGTCGACAAACGGCGTCACGTTGATTTCGCTCATGACCGCCCGCCGCCGGCGGCGCTTGAGGCCGCCAGTCGTCACCGCGCCTTGGGTGTTTGCCGCCATACCCCCGGCCCTCAGCCGCGCTCGTCGATCTGCCGCGACAGGATCGCGCTAAACTCGTCGGCAAAGCCTTCGAGCCGCTGCGCCTGTCGGTTCACTTCGCTGACGAATTTATTATAGAAAATCGTCGCCGGGATGGCCGCAACGAGGCCGATTGCGGTCGCAAACAGCGATTCCGCGATGCCGGGGGCGACCACCGCTAGCGAGGTGTTTTGCGACGCCGCGATCGACTGGAAACTCGTCATAATGCCGACCACCGTGCCGAACAGGCCGATAAACGGTCCGGCCGAGCCGACCGTCGCCAGCACCAGGAGGCGCCGCTCCATGTGCTCCACTTCCCGTGCAATCGCGACATTCATGACCTTCTCAATGCGCATCTGCAGTCCGGCGAAGGAGCGGGCGTGGCCCTCGAGGCTACGCTTCCATTCGCGCATCGCGGCGACGAACAATATGGCGGTCGAATGCCCCGGCTGCGTGGCAAGCGACTTATAGAGCTCCTCAAGCGACTGCCCGGACCAGAAGGCTTCCTCGAAGTGGTCGCCGGCGCGGCGAAGTCGCGAGAATAACAGCGTTTTGTCGATAGCGATCGCCCAGACCCAGACCGAGCACACCAACAGGCCGACCATCACCAACTCGACGATCCAGTGGGCGTGCCAGAACAGGTGAAAGAGGGACAGATTGGCGGAAGTCAACGGTGCGACCGACTGCGCAATGTCGGCTGGATTCATGGGTCGTCCCTTTCGGCGGTCCGGCAGTATCGGCCAATAGGGCCGCTGTATAGTCGAACCAGCAGGTACTCGAACCAGCAGGTACTGGCCATGACCGGCGCGGCGCACTGGCGTCGAGACCAATGGGTCGTGACAGGCGGCCGCTTCCGCGCCGACCAAGACCCGAAATTTCGCGAGGACCCGAGCCGGACCCGTCGCCGGCGCACCGAAATCAATCGCGAAAGTTGTCCAAACTAGGGCGCAACACCGGTCGTTCCCGCTAACGAAGCCCGACTGTGCTTAATGGGACGTTAAGACCGTACTGTGGGAAACGTCACAGCCGCGGGGCCGGCTCAAACGGACCGATAGGGGTCGGTCCGCATGGGCCATCGACCGGGAACTGCGGTCAACCGTCGCGCCCGGAGCGCCGCCCCACCGGGCCGTCGCGCTAGCCGGTTCCCTGCAGCGAATCCTGGTCCGCCTTCATGGCGATGCGCAAAGGCTTCGGGATCGGCCGCGCCCGGCCGCCGCTGATAAAGGCGACGCGCACCCGCGCCTCGACCAGAAGCTCGTCGCCACGCATGACGCGCTGGCGCACCGTGGTCGAAGCGCCCTTCACCTCCTCCGGCTCGGTGACGATGTCGAGCACGTCATCCATGCGGGCGGGCTTGAGAAAATCGATCGCCATCGAGCGCACTACAAAGGCAAATCCCGGCGCCTCTTTTTCGGTCGCCTCGAACAGGGCGCGATGATCGGCGCCAATCAGGCGGAGATAATTGGTGCGGCCGCGCTCCATGTAGCGCAAATAATTGGCGTGATACACAATTCCCGTAAAATCGGTGTCCTCGTAATAAACTCGCACGGTCAGCACATGGCGGCCGTCCCGGATTTCGCCGTCGAGAGAAACGCCGGTCATTCTACGATCTCCACGGCACCCGCTCCGACATGGCGTGTTCCCAGTTCCTGCCGTCGAACAGGTGGGTTTTTATGGCGGCAAGGTCAACGCCGTCGAGACAGCGCACATTGACGTCGATCTTATCGGGGTCGGAGCGCGGGACATAGAACGGATGGATGCCGCAAGTCGCGCAAAAGGTGTGCTGCGCGGCGCCGGTATTGAAGCGATAAGTCGTCACTGCATCCTTGCCGCTTAACAGCTCGAATGCTTCGGGCGCCACGATGAGATGCAAAAAACCCTTTTTCGTGCAGATCGAACAATTGCACTCGGTGACGCGCGACAGCTCCGCGGTGACGCGAAAGCGCACACGGCCGCAGTGGCAGCCGCCCTCATAGCTTCGCGTTGCGTCAGTCATTGTCTTCCGAATTAAACAACCCGAACTGCGCCGGATCGCGCGCCGGCTCGGGCAGGCCGAGGTGGCGGAAGCCGTGCACGGTGACGAGCCGCCCGCGCGGCGTGCGCTGCAACAGCCCGCACTGGATCAGATAAGGTTCGATGATGTCCTCGATGGCGTCGCGCGGCTCCGACAAAGCCGCGGCCAGCGTTTCGACGCCGACCGGGCCGCCGCTGTAATTCACCGCGATGGTCGTCAGGTAGCGCCGGTCCATGGCGTCGAGGCCGGCGCTGTCGACCTCGAGCGCGGCGAGCGCCCTGTCGGCGACCGCTCGATCGATCGCGCCGGCGCCGGCGACGTCGGCAAAATCGCGCAGCCGGCGCAGCAGCCGCCCGGCGATGCGCGGGGTGCCGCGGGCACGGCGCGCGATCTCGTTGGCGCCGTCCGCGGTGATGGCGATGCCGAGCACCCGCGCGCCGCGATTGACGATCTGTTCGAGCTCGGCTTCGGTGTAGAAATTGAGCCGCACCGGAATGCCGAAGCGGTCGCGCAGCGGATTGGTCAGCAGGCCGGCGCGCGTGGTGGCGCCGATCAGCGTGAATTTGGCGAGGTCGATCTTCACCGAGCGCGCCGCCGGTCCCTCGCCGATGATCAGATCGAGCTGAAAATCCTCCATCGCCGGATAGAGGATTTCCTCGACCGCCGGATTGAGGCGGTGGATTTCGTCGATGAAAAGGACATCGCGCTCTTCGAGATTGGTCAGGAGCGCCGCGAGATCGCCGGCCTTGGCGATCACCGGCCCGGACGTGGCGCGAAAATTCACGCCGAGCTCGCGCGCCACGATCTGCGCCAGCGTGGTCTTGCCAAGACCGGGCGGCCCGACGAAGAGAACGTGATCGAGCGCCTCGCGCCGTCCCCGCGCCGCTTCGATGAACACGCCGAGATTTTTGCGCGCTTGCTCCTGGCCGACGAATTCCGCAAGCCGCTGCGGGCGCAGGCTCGCCTCCGCCGCGTCTTCGTCGCGGCGCTCGGGCGTGACCAGTTTACGCGGCGTGCTCGTCACCGTTCCGGCCCCCGCGTGTACTTGTTCGGCAACAGATCGGCGATCGCCACCACCGCCGCCGCTTTGCCGTCCGGCACGATCACCCGCGCCTTGCGATCGTAATCGAAAATCAATTCGCGGCACGCACCGCACGGCGACACCACCGCGATGGTCTGATCCTTGGCATCGGGCGGCGGGTGACGCACCGCGACGATGAGATCGATCCCGTCGTCGCCGACATCGACCACGGCGCGGCCGAGCGCAACCGCCTCGGCACACACCGCCATGCGGCCGAGATAAGCGTCGAGATTGACGCCGCTAAAAATTCTTCCCGAGCGGGTACGCAAGGCGGCGCCGACCTCCTGCCAGTCGTCGCGGTAGCGTTGCTTGATCGCCGCCTTCGCCGCCGCGATCAAGTCCTTCTCCGCTTTGCCCAATTTCGCCGGCCTCTTCACTTCGCCAGTTCCCTCAAGCCCAGCCGGATCAGCGTCGTCGCTTCCGCACCCTCGCCGGCGCTGCGCGCCGCGGCGGCAATCGCGGCCGCCGCCTGCACCTGCGCATAGCCGAGATTGACCAGCGCCGAGACCGCGTCGGCGACCGGCCGCGGCGCGCGTTTTTCGTCGAGCGCGCCGGAGAGCCGCACCAAAGCCGGATCGATATCGGTATAGGCCGGCGCCTTGTCCTTCAGTTCGGTAACGATGCGTTCGGCGACCTTCGGCCCGACGCCCGGCGTGCGCGCCACCATGGCCTTGTCGCGCATGGCGATGGCCGAGGCGAGGTCGGCCGGTTTGAGCGTACCGAGCACGGACAGCGCCACTTTGGCGCCGACGCCCTGCACGGTCTGGAGAAGCCGGAACCATTCACGCTCAACGTCGGTGAGAAAACCGAACAGTTTGATCTGATCCTCGCGCACGTAAGTTTCGATCGACAGCGTCGCCGGCTCACCCGCCCGCGGCAACTCCTGCAAGGTGCGCGCCGAGCAGTGCACCAGATAGCCGACGCCGCCAACGTCGAGGATGACGGAATCCTCGCCGTAAGAGTTGATGATACCCTTGAGCTTGCCGATCATCGCGCGGCAACCTTTGCCGCCGCCACCTTCAGCGCCGCGTGAAGAACCACGCTTTGCCGGTGATGCGCGTGCGTCACCGCGATGGCGAGCGCATCGGCGGCGTCGTCCGATGTCGGATCGGCCTTGGGCAACAGCACGCCGATCATCATCCGCACTTGCGCCTTGTCGCCATGGCCGGCCCCGACGATGCTTTTCTTCACCAGGTTCGGCGCGTATTCGGAAACCGGCACGCCGGCTTTGGCCGGCACCACCATGGCAATGCCGCGCGCCTGGCCGAGTTTCAGCGTCGCGCGCGCGTCCTTGCTCACGAAGGTCTGTTCGACCGCGGCCTCATCGGGCTGGAATTCATCGAGAATACGCATCAGCCCGTCGTGGATGACCAATAGCCGCGCGGCAAGCGCATCGCGGTCGTTGGTCGTCACCGAGCCGCAGCCGAGGAAGGCCAAGCGATTGCCGGCAATCTCGACGATGCCCCAGCCGGTGCGGCGGAGCCCGGGATCGATGCCGATGATGCGAATCGGGCGCGTCATGCCGCCCAGTTCATAGCATGACGGCAATGCTTAAGCGTTGCTCGCCGGGCGGCCGGGACCCTGGTAAGGCAGGGACGTCACGCCTTCCCTTTTCCGAAAAGCCATGACACCCGGTCAATGACACCCGGTCTCGGTTTCGCGCTCGGCGCCATGCTCTGTTTCGGCGCCAGTGATCTCATCTACAAGCGCGGCGCCGCAGCCGGCATCAAGGCCGGCGATTTCCTCATGCTGCAAGCCTGGATTTTTTGTCCGGGCGTGACGCTCTATGCCTGGCTCAGCGGCAACCTCGATCCGCATCTCTCCGCGCTGTGGGGCGCGCTCGCCGGCGCATTCTTGTTCGTCGCCCTCTACAATTTCACGCAAAGCCTGCATGGCGGCGCGGTCTCGACCAATGCCCCGATCTTCCGGCTGAATTTCACCATCACCGCGGCGCTGGCAATCATGATCCTGCACGAACCGCTGACGGCCGCGAAGGCGATCGCGCTCGCCTGCGCGCTCTTTGCCGTGTGGCTGTTGCTCGCCGAAGCCGGCGGCGAGCGCGGCAAGTTCAGCTTCCCGTCGCTCGGCCGCGTGCTGCTCGCGACCGTCATGATGGCGCTGACCAACCTGTTCTACAAAATCGGCCTGCAGCAGGGCGCGGTGCCCGAGACCATGGTGGCGGCGCAGGCCTGGACGTTCTGCTCGCTGGCGACGCTGTTCGGACTACTCCGCGAAGGGCGCATTCGCATTCCGCCGAAAGGCTGGTTCTACGCCGCGCTCGCCGCCGTCGCACTGTTCGGCGCCTTTGTCTTGCTGATGCACGGCCTCGCGCTGGGGCCCGCCAGCGTGCTCGTTCCAGTAGCGCAAATGAGCTTCGTCATCACCGCCTTGTTCGGCATCGCGGTGTTCCACGAACGCGCCGATTTGAGAAAATGCGCCGGCCTCGCCGTCGCCGCCGTGGCACTCGTTTTATTTGCTGTGAGCTGAATGCGGGCGCGGATTTATAATTTGCGGGCGCCGCGGTTCATTTTGCCGCTTTTTCTCGCCGTGGCCAGGGCAGCCGCGGCGATGGTCTGCCTTCTACCGGCCAAACCCGTTGAATTAGGCCGTACATAAGGGCCGTGGTCAGTCCAATCAGGATTATCCCATTCAGAGCTTCCAGGGCGCCCATAAGCCGCCAACGCTCAGCTAGGAAAATTTCCGAATGACCATAGGTTGTGATCGCGCTCAACGAATACAGAAGCGCCGACTTGCTATCGGGCAATGCTCCGAGAAGCCGGTAGGCGGCTGCCCATATGCCGGCCTCGACTGCATGCAACAACGTCGCCCAGATCGTGGTGACCCCTATGCCAAGCGCGAATGCGTAGATGAAATAACGGCGCTCCCTCGCAACAGTGAGGACTTGCACCATTTTTACATTGAACAGGCACAGACCTATCACGTGAATGAGCACGGTCACCACGATCAACGGTAGGCTCCAGGCCCAATCGCTGTTCCACGCTGAGGCGCCGTCCATGTTCAACTCATCCCTGCAGCCGCAAAGCTACGATTAATCCGTATCGGCGCCCGCGACGGCGCGGTCGGAAAGAATCAGCGACCAAAAGTGTCGGGAACTCACGCGCTCATCCGGCGGACCAGCGCGTCGGAGATCTCGAAATTGGCATAGACGTTCTGCACATCGTCGTTGTCGTTCAAGTTCTCGATCAACTTGAGGACCTTCTCACCCTGCTCGTCGTCGACCGACACGGTGTTTTGCGGCCGCCACACCAGCGACGCCTTGCGCGGCTCGCCGAATTTGGTTTCGAGCGCCTTGGCGAGCGAGCCGAAATGATCCTGCGCGGCATAGACCTCGTGCGTGGTCTCGTTGGAGACGACGTCGTCGGCGCCGGCATCGAGCGCCGCTTCGAACATCGCTTCCGCACTCGCCGCCTTGGCGTCGTATTCGATGACGCCGACATGGTCGAACATGAACGACACCGCGCCGGTCTCGGCAAGATTGCCGCCTGACTTGGTGAAGCTCGCGCGCACCTCGCCGGCGGCGCGGTTGCGGTTGTCGGTCAAGACTTCGACGATGACCGCGACCCCGCCCGGCCCATAGCCCTCATAGCGGATCTGCTCGTAGGTCTCGGCATCGCCGCCCAACGCCTTCTTGATGGCGCGCTCGATATTGTCCTTCGGCATGTTCTCGGCGCGCGCCGCCATCATCGCCGCGCGCAGCCGCGGATTCATCGCCGGATCGGGCACGCCGAGCTTGGCGGAGACGGTGATTTCGCGGGCGAGCTTGCCGAACAGCTTCGATTTCGCCGCATCCTGCCGCCCCTTGCGGTGCATGATGTTCTTGAACTGTGAATGTCCGGCCATGACTTCGACTTCCATCATTTCAACGACGTCATTGCGAGCGTAGCGAAGCAATCCAGTCCGGCGCTACAGGTCTGGATTGCTTCGTCGCCGAGCCTGTCATCGGGCCGCGCGACTACGCGCGGGCCCGTTGGCTCCTCGCAATGACGCCGTGTAAATATATCGGCGGCGAAAACTCAAGTCCAAAACGCCGGCACGGCCTGTTCCAGGCAGCCGCCAAGCCGCACGGCGCCGACGCGGCCGGCAAGCCCGGTCGTTGGATCGGTCTCCACGGCGACGCCGCACAGCGTCGCCGGGCCGGTGGCCGGCTCGAAACGCGCCGACGGAACGCGGCGCAGGAAACGCTGCAGCGGCTCGTCCTTCGCCATGCCGATCACCGAATCGAAATCGCCCGTCATGCCGACGTCGCTCATGAACGCGGTGCCGCCGGGGAGCACGCGCAAGTCGGCGGTCGGAACATGGGTGTGGGTGCCGACGACGAGGCTTGAGCGGCCATCGCAGAAAATGCCCATCGCCTGTTTTTCGCTGGTCGCCTCGCCGTGGAAATCGACGACGATCGCATCCGCGGCCGTCGGCAGCGGACAGGCGTTCAGCTCGCGATCGATCGCCGCAAACGGATCGTCGAGCGGATCCATGTAGATGCGGCCCATGGCGTTGACCACGAGCACGCGCGCGCCGGTCTTGGCCTCGATCATGGCCGCACCGCGGCCCGGCGTGCCGGCGGGATAGTTGATCGGCCGGATCAGCCGCGGCGCGCGCTCGATGAAAACCAGCGCCTCTTTCTGATCCCAGGCATGGTTGCCGAGGGTGACGGCATCGACGCCGGCGTCGAGCAGTTCGCGATAGATCGCCTCGGTGATGCCGAAGCCGCCGGCTGAGTTCTCGCCATTGGCCACGACAAGGTCGAGCTTCCAGTCGCGGACGAGCTTCGGCAGGCGTTCGGTCACGACGGTTCGCCCGCTGCGCCCGACAATGTCGCCGACGAAAAGAATCCGCATGCTCAACCTTTTATCTCGATCGCCTCGCGCTCCGTTAGCACGAGATCGAGCCGTTCGTCGCGCTCCGTCGCCGGAACGGCGGGAACTTCCTGCATCGCGAAGGCGATGCCGACGGCAGTTACCTTCTTAAGCGAACGCAAGCGGGCAATCGTCATGTCGTAATAGCCGGCGCCGTAACCGATGCGGTGGCCGTTGCGGTCGAAGGCGAGAAGCGGCACCAATAGAATGTCGGGGTCGACTTCGGCGGCGTCGGCTTTCGGTTCGCGGATGCCCCACTGCCCGGCATCGAGCGGCGCGCCCCAGGGCCACGCCCGCATGATGAGCGGCTTGCCGCGCCCGGCAATCTTCGGCAGCGCTAGCCTCGCGCCGGCCGCCACGAGCGCCTTCATCAGCGGCAGCGGATTGATCTCGCTCTTGAGCGGCATGAAGCCGGCGACAATGGCGCCGGACGTAATCGGCAGTGGAAATGCGCGAGCAGCAATCGCCTCCGCCGCAGCCTTGCGCGTTTCGGCCGGCAACGCGTCGCGCCGCGCGGCGGCTTCGCTGCGGAGTTCGGTCTTTCGTTTGGAGATATCGTCCACAATGTTTCCGTCATCCTGAGGTGGCCGCGAAGCGGCCCTCGAAGGATACGGCCGAGGCGCCCGGGCTGTCGCCCCAACGAAATCGGGTATACCCGATTTCGGATATGCAATCGCCAAGTCGGGAACAGCCGACTTGGCGGGCTCGGCATTCGGCCGCGCGCCTCAGGGTGACGGACGAGGTTAGTGCGTGCGTTATGTCAGGAAAAGAGTGCGGAGCCGCGCCGGCCGTAAGAGCGCTGATCCCGGGAACCTACATAAGTAGGTGGGCGCCATATGACCGAACCCACGAGCTCGGCCAGGGACAGCTCCCTTCAGGATCGTAAGGCCCCGGAGAATTGTCTCCTACGCACCAGGCAGCCCCGCATGGACAATGTAATGCGCAATGATCGACGACGCCACTTTATCTCCGATTAGCCGCGGGCTGCTCCTTCTCCCCGCGCGCGGGGAGAGGTGAACTAGCCCAGCGCCACGCCGCCGGAGCCGATGGTCGCGTTGAGCTTCTTGGTGATGCCCTCGATGCGCTCGGCCGCGGCGGCAAGCGCGGCCGCGATCGAGGCCTGCGCCGCTTTGTTGCGGTCGGACGCCGAGACCCGGGCGTCCTGCAAGGCGGCGAGTTCCTCCTCCAGCCGCTTGACGCGGATCGCGGCTTCGGCGAGCTCGTCGGCGACCGTGATCGCCGCCATCACCGTCAAACGCGTATCGCCGATCTCGCCGAATTTGGCGCGCAAGCCGCCGATGCGGGTATCGAGCTCGCGCGCGAGATCCATCAGATGATCTTCCTCGCCATCTTCACAGGACATCCGGAATTGCCGGCCGTTGATGGTGACGCTGACCTGAGCCATTAGTTTTGCGCCATTTGCTTTAGGCCTCACTCATCGGACTCGAGCACGGTGCGGATGGTTGCAATCGCCTGGTCGATGCGCGCGCCGACCTCGCGATTGGCGGCCTCGAGCTCTTTGGCGCGCGCGGTGGCCTCGTCGAGCTCGCTTGCCAGCCGCGCGCGATCGCTGCCGATGGCGTGGACCTGGCCGGCGAGCGCTTGGCTCTCGCGATCGGCCTCGCGCCGCCGCTCGGCGGCTGCGTCCAAGGCATCGAGCGCGAGCGAAAGCCGCGCCGCTGCGGCCTCGATCAATTCGGTCTCGCTCAGCTGGCCCTCGGGGGCGGCCATGGCGTCCGCACCTTGTACGAAAATTGTGTGCCGGCAACTATTTATCGAAGGAAGCTTACGTCGTATCGCGGGAAAGCGTCAACGTCGGGAACAATGGCCTGTGCATGACGCCCGGCGCCGGCCGCGGCGGAATTGACTTGAGGTCCCCCCAT
The DNA here is from genome assembly GCA_963775515.1 of uncultured Alphaproteobacteria bacterium. Classification (GTDB taxonomy): domain Bacteria; phylum Pseudomonadota; class Alphaproteobacteria; order Rhizobiales; family Xanthobacteraceae; genus BOG-931. The sequence goes on from CAVZIQ010000006.1 coordinate 365,367, forward strand.
GTTATCTGTCGCCGCCCGTTCTCGTGACCGCGGCTTTAGTTTTGCGCCGCGATTGGCCAATCCGATGACCAAGCCGGACCGTGTTCCCGCGGCGAGCGCAACTCTCGCCCAGCCTCCGCGTTTTCCCGCCGCCACGAATCCGACCGTGAGTTCTGCCGCCAGTCCCGCTGCCAGTCCTATCTCCCGCGCCGATCACGACCGCATGGCCAACGCCATCCGCGCGCTGGCGATGGACGCGGTCGAACAGGCGAAATCGGGGCACCCCGGGCTGCCGATGGGCGCGGCCGATATCGCCACTGTGCTGTTCACCCGTTTTCTCAAATTCGATCCGGCCGACCCGGCCTGGCCCGACCGCGACCGTTTCGTGCTCTCCGCCGGCCACGGCTCGATGCTGCTCTACGCGCTGTTCTATCTGCTCGGCTACGAGGCGATGACGATCGACGAGATCAAGCGCTTCCGCCAGCTCGGCTCGCTCACGCCCGGCCATCCCGAGCACGGCCATACGCCGGGCGTCGAAACCACCACCGGCCCGCTCGGCCAGGGGCTCGCCAATGCGGTCGGCATGGCGATCGCGGAGCGCCATCTCGCCGAGGTCTACGGCGGCGATCTCGTCGATCACGCCACCTATGTGCTCGTCTCCGACGGCGATCTCATGGAAGGCATCAGCCAGGAAGCGATCGCGCTGGCCGGACATTTGCGGCTGCGCAAGCTCATCGTGCTCTACGACGATAACGGCATTTCCATCGACGGACCGACCTCGCTGTCGGACGACGTCGATCAGGTGCAGCGTTTCCAATCGGCCGGCTGGGCGGCGAGCCGCATCGACGGCCACGATCCGGCGGCGATCGCCGCAGCCCTCGAAACAGCGATCGAGGCCGACCGTCCGTCGCTGATCGCCTGCCGCACAACAATCGGCTTTGGCGCGCCCAATAAGGGCGGCACCGAAAAGGCCCATGGCGCGGCGCTCGGCGCCGAGGAGGTCGCGGCGGCCCGGCAAAAGCTCGGCTGGACCTCGCCGCCCTTCGAAATTCCGTCTGCCATCCTCGCCGAGTGGCGCGCGGCCGGCGCACGCGGCCGGCCGGAGCGGCTCGCTTGGCAACAGCGCTTCGCCGGGCATACCCCGGATCGGCGCGCCGAATTCGAGCGTCGCATCGGCGGCGAGCTCCCGGCCAAGCTGCACGACGCCGTCAACGCCGTGAAACAGAAACTCGCCCAGGCGCCGAAGGAACTCGCCACCCGCGCGGCTTCCGAATTCGCACTTGAATCGCTGACCGTGGCGCTGCCGGAAATGATCGGCGGCTCGGCCGATCTCACCGGCTCGAACAACACCCGCACCAAAGCGATGAAGGCGATGAAGCCTGGCGACTATTCCGGCACCTTCATCCACTACGGCGTGCGCGAGCACGGCATGGCCGCCGCCATGAACGGCATGGCGCTGCACGGCGGCGTGATTCCTTATTCCGGCACGTTCCTCGTTTTCTCCGATTACTGCCGCCCGGCGATCCGGCTCGCCGCGCTGATGGGTCAGCGCGTCATTCATGTGATGACGCACGACTCGATCGGGCTCGGCGAGGACGGCCCGACGCACCAGCCGGTGGAGCACCTCGCGGCGTTGCGCGCCATTCCGAACCTGAAAGTGTTTCGCCCCGCCGACGTGGTCGAAACGATCGAGTGCTGGCAGCTTGCCTTGGAATCGAAAACCGGCCCGAGCGTGCTGGCGCTGACGCGGCAGAATCTGCCGCAACTGCGCGAGGGCTTTGACGAGCGCAATGCCTGCGCGGCCGGCGCCTACGAGCTACGCGCGGCCGATGACGACGACGCGGTGGTTTCGCTGTTCGCCACCGGCTCGGAAGTCGCCATCGCGGTCGAAGCCAAGAAACTCCTCGCCGAACGCAAAGTCTCGGCGCGGGTCGTTTCGGTGCCATGCTTCGAGCTATTGCTCGCGTTGCCGGACGCAAGGCGCGCGGCCATCCTCGGCAATGCGAGAGTGAACGTCGCCGTCGAAGCCGGCATCCGCCAGGGCTGGGACGCCATTATCGGCTCCGCCGGCGGCTTTGTCGGCATGACCGGTTTCGGCGCCAGCGCGCCGGCCAAGGAGCTTTACCGTTACTTCGGAATAACGGCGGAAAAGGTCGCCGAAGCCGCCTTGGCTCGATTAGGAAAGTCGTAGAGCGATAGCTACATAATAAAAGTCGCTGCCGCGCGGCGCCGGCCGGCAGCAAAGGGAGACCGGGAATGTCGGTTCGCGTTGCCATCAACGGGTTCGGCCGCATCGGCCGCAATATTTTGCGCGCCGTGATCGAAGCCGACCGTCACGATATCGAAGTCATCGCGATCAACGATCTGGCGCCGGTCGAGACCAACGCGCATCTGCTGCGCTTTGATTCCGTGCACGGCCGTTTTCCCGGCGAGGTGACGGTCAAGGGCGATACCATCAGTTGCGGCAACGGCGCCATCAAAGTGACCGCGGTGAAGGATCCGAGCCAATTGCCGTGGCGGGAACTCGGCATCGACGTCGCGCTGGAATGCACCGGCATTTTCACCTCGAAGGACAAGGCTTCGGCGCATCTCACCGCCGGCGCCAAGCGCGTCCTGGTCTCGGCGCCGGCCGACGGCGTCGACCTCACCGTCGTCTATGGCGTCAACCACGACAAGCTCGTCAAGGCGCACACGGTCGTCTCCAACGCCTCGTGCACGACCAATTGCCTTGCGCCGGTCGCCAAGGTGCTCAATGACGCCGTCGGCATCGACAAGGGCTTCATGACCACGGTGCACTCCTACACCAACGATCAGCCCTCGCTCGATCAGGTGCACAAGGACCTTTACCGGGGGCGCGCCGCAGCGCACAACATCATCCCGACCTCGACCGGCGCGGCGAAGGCTGTCGGCCTCGTTCTGCCGGAACTTGCCGGACGGCTCGATGGCACCTCCATCCGCGTGCCGACGCCGAACGTCTCGGTGATCGACTTCAAGTTCGTCGCCAAGCGGGCGACCTCGAAGGACGAGATCAACGCCGCGGTCAAACGCGCCGCCGAGCAGCAGCTCAAGGGCATCCTCGGCTACACCGACGCGCCCAACGTCTCCAGCGACTTCAACCACGACCCGCATTCCGCGGTTTTCCACATGGACCAGACCAAGGTGGTCGACGGCACGCTGGTCCGGGTGATGTCGTGGTATGATAATGAGTGGGGCTTTTCCAATCGCATGATCGACACCGCGGTGGCGATGGGCAAGCTCGCCTGACCCCCTATCGATCGGCTTTTGTCATCGCGCGTCTATGAAATCCTTTCTCACCCTCGACGATGCCGGCGTCAAAGGTCAGCGCGTCCTCGTGCGCGTCGACTTCAACGTGCCGATGCAGGACGGCGCCGTGGCCGACGTCTCGCGCATCGAGCGCAACATGCCGACAATCACGGAAATCGCCGACCGCGGCGGCAAGGTGATCCTGTTGTCGCATTACGGCCGGCCGAAGGGCCGCGACCCGAAGGAATCGCTCCGCCCGGTGGTCGCAGCGGTCGCGCGAATCCTCGGCCGCCCGATCGCGTTTGCCGACGACTGTGTCGGCGAGACCGCGGAAAAAGCCGTCGCCGCGCTGAAGCCCGGCAATGTTTTGTGCCTCGAGAACACCCGCTTTCATAAGGGCGAAGAACAAAACGATCGCGGATTCGCCAAACAGCTTGCCCGGCTCGGCGACATATACGTCGACGACGCCTTCTCCGTCGCCCATCGCGCCCATGCCTCGGTCGAGGCGATCGCGCATCTTTTGCCGACCTATGCCGGCCGCGCCATGCAGCAGGAGCTCGAAGCGCTGGAAAAAGCACTGCACGCGCCCGAGCGCCCGGTGGCGGCGATCGTCGGCGGCGCCAAGATCTCGACCAAGCTCGATCTGCTCGGCAACCTGATGACCAAGGTTGAGACGCTCATCATCGGCGGCGCCATGGCGAACACCTTTCTCGCCGCCGAAGGCAAGCCGGTCGGCAAGTCGCTTTATGAAATCGACCTCGTGCCGACGGCGCGCGACATCATGGCCAAGGCCAAGGCGCTCGGCCGGACGCTCGTTCTGCCGGTCGACGCGGTGGTGGCGCAAAAATTCGCCGCCCATGTTCCGAGCCGCGTCGTTTCGGTGGATGCGGTCGGCCCGACCGACCTGATCCTCGACATCGGGCCGCGCAGCATCGAGCAGGCGATCTCGATGCTCGCCCGCGTCAAGACCTTGGTCTGGAACGGCCCGTTCGGCGCCTTCGAGCACGAGCCGTTCGACAACGGCACGATCGAGGTCGCCGAGGCCGCGGCGGAACTCACCGCCGACGGCAGGCTTGTCAGTATTGCCGGGGGCGGCGACACCATGGCGGCGCTCAATGTCGCCGGCGTCACCGGCCGCTTCACCTATGTCTCGACGGCCGGCGGCGCCTTCCTGGAATGGCTCGAGGGCAAGACGCTGCCGGGGGTCGAGGTGTTGCAGGCCGCGCAAGCCTCCACCACGGTGCGCGCGTAGCATGCTAAAATAGGTGTTGTTGCAAAACTCGCTGAAGGACTTGTTGAAAGACTTGCTGAGAAAGACTTGTGGAGGGCGCGATGAATCTTGCCGAACTGAACAAAGTCGCTGAAGCCATGGTCGCCCCGGGCCGCGGCATCCTGGCCGCGGACGAATCGACCGGCACGATCAAGAAGCGTTTCGATGCGCTCGGCGTGGAATCCACCGCCGACACCCGGCGCGACTACCGCGAAATGCTGTTCCGCTCCGCCGAGGCCATGTCGCGCTCTATTTCCGGCGTCATTCTTTATGACGAGACCATCCGCCAGAACGCCAAGGACGGCACGCCGCTCGTCAAGCTGATCGAGAAATCGGGCTCGCTTCCCGGCATCAAGGTCGACAAGGGCGTAAAACCGCTGCCGTTCTGTGCCGGCGAGGTCATCACCGAGGGTCTCGATGGGCTGCGCGAGCGGCTTGTCGAATATCGCGGGCTTGGCGCCAAATTCGCCAAGTGGCGCGCCGTGATCGATATCGGTTCGAACATGCCGAGCTACAACTGCATCATGACCAATGCCAATGCGCTGGCGCGCTACGCCGCGCTTTGCCAGGACGAAGGCATCGTGCCGATCGTCGAGCCCGAAGTGCTGATGGACGGCGACCACGACATCGATCGTTGCGCGATGATTTCGGAATGGGTGCTCAAGACGGTGTTCGAGCAGCTTTACTATCAGCGCGTCGCGCTCGAAGGCATGGTGCTCAAGCCGAACATGACGGTGCCCGGCAAAAAGTCGAGTAAGCGCGCTTCGGTCGAGGAAGTCGCCGACAAGACGCTGCGCGTGCTCAGAGCCTGCGTGCCCGCCGCCGTCCCCGGCATCGCTTTTCTGTCCGGCGGCCAATCCGACGAGGACGCCACCGCCCACCTCGACGCCATCAACAAGATGGGCGCGCTGCCGTGGCGCGTGACATTCTCCTACGGCCGCGCGCTGCAGCACGCGCCGCAGACGGTGTGGTCGGGCAAACCCGAGAACGTCGCCGCGGCCCAACGCGCCTTCGCCCATCGCGCCATGATGAACGGGCTGGCCGCCATGGGCCAATGGAAAGCCGACCTCGAGCGCAAGGCGGCGTGAGCCCTCTCCGGCCGCCCCAGCGCCTTTATCTGATCACGCCGCCGGTCGGCGATCCGGCGTCGTTTGCGCCCGCGCTCGAAGGAGCGCTCGCGGCCGGCGATATCGCCGCCGTGCTGCTGCGCCTCGCCGACGCCGACGAGCGCACGCTTCTCAACCGCGCCAAGGCGATCGCCGCGCTGGTGCAGCGGCGCGATGTCGCACTGCTGCTCGAAGACAAACCGGAACTGGTCGCGCGCGCCGGCGCCGATGGCGCGCATCTAAGCGCCATCGAGCCGTTCGCCGCGGCGCTGTCGCTGCTCAAGCCCGAGCGCATCGCCGGCGCCGGCGGCCTGCACAGCCGTCATGATGCCATGCTCGCGGCCGAGACTGGCGCCGATTACGTCATGTTCGGCGATCCCGACCTAAACCACGGTCGGCTTGGTCACAGGCTTGGTCATCGCCTGCCGTTCGACGAAGTACTGGAGCGCCTGACGTGGTGGGCGGAGCTGTTGGAGATCCCTTGCGTCGCTTATGCGGCAAGCCTGGACGAGGTCGCCCCTTTGGCGCAAACCGGCGCCGATTTCATCGCTCTCGGTGAGTGGATATGGAACGAGCCACAAGGCGCGGCCGCAACGATCCAAGCGGCCGCCGAAATCCTCGCCGCGCCGGCCGCGCAATGAGGCTTGCCGCTGGTCTCGCGCTCGCGGCAGGTCTCGCCGCCGCGTCGCCGCTCACCGCGGCGGCGCAGCCCAAACCACCGGCCAAAACCGCGCCCGCCAAAACCGCGCCGATCCAATTTGCCCCGGAAACCGAGCTGCCCGCGCCCGCCGCCGGCGCGCCGGGCCTCGATCTCGCCTTCGGCGCCTTTCAGCGCGGCTATTTCCTCACCGCGTTCCAGGACGCCACCGAGGCCGTCGAGCAGAAAGACGACCCCATCGCGATGACGCTGCTCGGCGAGCTCTACGCCAACGGGCTCGGCGTGCCGCGCGACGACAAGAAAGCCGCCGACTGGTACAAGCTTGCCGCCGCGCGCGGCGACAGGAACGCCATGTTCGCGCTCGCCATGTTCGCGATCAACGGCCGCGCCGGCCCGCGCGACCGCGAGACCGGCGCCAAATGGCTCGCCGCCGCCGCCAAGCTCGGCCATTCCGAGGCCGCCTACGATCTGGCGCTGCTGTATATCGAGGGCCAGTTGTTCCCGCAGGATTTCAAGCGCGCCGCCGAATTGCTGCGCCAGGCCGCCGATGCCGGCAGCCCCGACGCGCAATACGCGCTCGGCACCTTCTACAAAGACGGCCGCGGCGTGCCCAAGGACATGCACGAGGCGGTCAAGCTGTGGGCGGCGGCCGCGCTCGCCGACAATACCGACGCCGAAGTCGAATACGGCATCGCGCTCTATAATGGCGACGGCGTGCAGCGCGACGAAGACGCCGCCGCCGCGATCTTCCGCAAAGCGGCGCGCCACGGCAGCGCGATCGCGCAGGACCGCCTCGCCCGCATTCTCGCCAGCGGGCTGGGCGCCACGCGCGATCCGGTCAAGGCGGTGAAATGGCACCTCGTCTCGCGCGCCGGCGGCGAAACCGACATCACGCTCGACGATTTCATGGCCAAGCTCGATCCGGCAACGCTGGCGCAAGGGACGAAGGAAGCGCAGCCGTGGCTGGATGCGTTGAAAGCGGCGCAAGCGGAGCAGGCGCAGGCGGCGACGCCGGGGCAACAGCCGCTAGCCTCGAAGCCGTAACCGCGTCACTGCGAGCGCAGCGAAGCAATCCAGATTCGCTTCACCCTCCCCTGCAGGGGAGAGGGTCGCGCACCGATGGTGCGCAGGGTGGGGCCGACCCGCGTAGCCTGGATGGAGCGAAGCGAAATCCGGGAGAATAATTTCTAGGCAGCTTCTAGCCGCGCCAATTCCGTCTCGAACTCGAACCGCAATTGCGCGCCCTCTTCTTCCGGCAGCCAATTGGTCATCTGCGGAAAGATGGTGCGGTAGAGCGAGACGCGTCCGGGTGTCCATGGCAAAGACTGCGCTGTCCGCGCCTCGGCGAGAATTTTATGCAACCGTGCGCGCACCTTGTCGGGATCCGGCCGATACGCCGGAACCGGCTCGGCGCCGAACAGGTCCGGCTGCATTTCGTCGTCGGCGTCGTTGGAATGGTCCGGCTCGTCAGCGTTCGACATGCTTTCCCTTGGTATCATCGACACGAATCAGGCGGCGATGATGCGCAAAGCATTCCAGCGGCGCGAGGGCTTCGGCCGACTTATCCCCGCTGCCCAAAGGCGCTATGGTAAGCGTTGTCGATTTTCGCCATCTGATCAATGGTAAAAGCAAGGCTATCGGCGATAGCGGCGACGTGATTGATCTCGTCGAGCGAAAGCTTTCGCCCCTTGCGCGACTTTAGGTACTTGTCGAGCACTTGATACCCGCCAATGTGGAAATTCCACACCGCCTGCGACACCGGCTTGAAGAATTGTGCCCCATTGATCGCGATCGATTGTTCTTTCGGTGCGTAGCGCACGAACTCGACGGCGTGGTCGCCCTTGCTAGGATATTTTGCGAAGCCCTTGTGCGGCACGCTGCGCAACAGATGTGCTTCGACAAGCTCCCAGCCGAGTTCCGACAGAGCTTCGAAATCCTCGGCCTTTTCAGGGAACGGCACCCGAGGAAAATCGATACGCAGGAATTCCTCATAGCGCGTGCGGTAGGTCGGCGCATGCAAAATCGCGTAAATGTAGCCGAGAATTTCCTCGGGTGTGTAGTGGTGCCCATAGCGGTCGTCCAAGAACTCGCGGAATTCTGGTGCCAAGTTCTCGGTGCGTTCAGGTTCCCCTTTCCCCCCATGTTTTGAAATTAAGTAAGCTGGGAACACGTATTCCCCGCCTCGGCGATAAAAATTAAAATCGACAGGACGCTGAACTGCCATCACCGCATCAAATTCAGGACTGCCTATCACACCGGCTTGACGGCTTGTCGTTATAGCGATGTTGTCCACGAGCATGTGACGCATAACCCTCTCGCGCCGGTGGACAGCGACATTGCCGTCCCAAATCGTCCAGCGCTGGTCAAACGGCCGGTAGCTGAACAGAGTAGATACCTCATTTAAATCAACCTTGGGCAACTCTGCTTTTGCGTTTTTGTAAGACCATTGTGATTGGGAGCACAATCGGAACAGTTGGCGCGCCTCTCTTTCGCTTGCTGTCGATAAAAGAGCGCGAACTTTTTCCTGTGCCTCCGCCTTCGTAAATGAAACCGCGAAATCATCTTGTGTCGTGACAATGCCGGGAGCCGGATCACCCATTGATGCGAAGACAGCAGGGATAGACAAAAATTCTCGATACCTTTGCGCAAGCTGAGAGTTGTGGGCCTTGAATAGCCAGTCCGGTTTGGCAGGTTTTAATCGAGTCCAACGGGTTGACGCTTTCGTTGCACTCGCAAGGAATCGATACTTTTCAAGGCGTTTTCCCCAAAGGTCGCTATGCCAAACTCCTTTCTCGGCGTGGTCGCTTTTTACAAAAAGGCTAATGGCGACGCCCTGCTCAATGTCAAATACGTTCTGATCGTCGTTGCCATCCGGCGTACGCTCCTTCCTTTTCGCGTTTCCATGCAAGTCCAACACCCAAATTTGGCTGAAAGTTTCCATCAGTGACTTACGCATGCCCTTAAAGGTTGGGTTGTCGAGCCACGAGTGATTGGTAATAATTCCTATAATTCCATTCTCAACGCCCTGCATGTCGATCGAGTAAAAATCGCCCTTCTTGTCTGTGAACTTAAACTCCCCTCCTTCCATCTTCATTTGAGCAAACCTAATGAATTTCACGTAATCGTCCTGAAGCCATTTCCCTTGAGCAGGCTTGGACAAATCAGGGAAGCCGTCGCGATATTTGGCAATTTGAGCAGTGATCCACGGCCCTTTGTTTTTGGAATGTCCTGCGTAGGGAGGATTGCCCGTAATGACGAGGATTGGCTGTTCTTTTACGGCCTGGGCTGCCTCAACTTCGGCGCTGATTGCGGGCAATAAGAAATTCGCCTGTGGTTTGATCGGCTCTAAGTGTCTGTCCGAGAACATATTGAATCCATTGAATCGTTTGTGATTCAAGAGTGGTGACCTGATTCGAGGAGGATCACCGATGTGGACGGCGAAGAACCGCGGACGTTACGACCGCAGCGCATTGCGATATCCGAGCGATCTGACCGACGATGAATGGGAGCATGTTGAACCGTTGATCCCGCCGGCCAAGCCTGGCGGCAACAAGCGTCACGTCGACGTGCGCGAAGTGATGAACGGTATCATGTATGTTTTGAGCACGGGATGTCAGTGGCGTGCGATCCCCAAAGACCTGCCATCACGCAGCACGGTGCATGACTATCTCGACTTGTGGAGCTATGACGGCACGCTCGATCGCATCCATCATGTGCTTTATATGGCGTGCCGCGAGCAAGGTGAGCGCGAAGTCAGCCCGACCGCCGCCATCATCGATAGCCAAAGCGTCAAGAGCGCTGAAAAAGGGGGTCTTGTATCGATCCGCATGGCTATGATGCGGGCAAAAAGATCAAAGGCAAGAAACGTCATCTTCTCGTAGATACGCTGGGTTTGTTGCTCCACGCCATCGTTCACCCCGCCGATATCCAGGATCGCGACGGCGGCATCCTGCTGCTTGCCACTCTGTTTGGGATGTACCCGTTCTTAAGGAAGTTGTTTGCCGACGGTGGCTATCAGGGGCCGGAATTCCAGAAGGCGCTCACGAGAATCATGCCGCAGCTCAAAACTGAAATCGTCAAACGCTCCGATCAGGCCAAAGGATTTGTCGTGTTGCCACGCCGCTGGGCTGTCGAGCGCACCATTGCGTGGCTCAACCGTTGTCGAAGGCTTGCCAAGGATTGGGAGAACCTCAATCGAAAGGCGTTGGCATTCTTGCGCCTCGCTTCAATTCGTCTCATGCTCCGAAAACTTTGTAATCCTACTTGATGTTCCCGGACGGACTCTAAGGTGTTAGTCAGAAAGACTTTCAGGCGATCGTTGTCGCGCAGCGGCTGCCTTTGATCTTTCAAATACTGCGAAAGCTTAAGATGAGCGATCGTGTAAGGTGCGATAAGGTATTCGAAGCCAAAAATATTTTTCAAAAAATGTTCGCGCACTAAAAGGTCGGCTTGGCCAGAATACGAGCCTCCAATGTTTTCGAACGAGCGCTGGAATACTTCCAAAAGAAATGTACCAGTGCCACAGGCGAAGTCGAGCACGGTGACACGCTTGTGGTCGGCTACGCCATCGCTGATACTGAAGCTGTCTTTCAAAATATCGTCTACCGCACGGATGATAAAATTCACGATCGGCGGCGGGGTGTAATAGACACCGCGCCCTTTGCGTGTCTCCTTGTCATAGGCCTTCAGGTAATCCTCATAGAAGTAAATAAACGGATCGCGCTCGAACAGCCGATGTTCCTCCTCGTCGGCAGCACGCACCTTACGGCTGATCGCCTTGCGTTGCCGAAACGACAAGTCCTCCTGGATCGCCAACAGGTCGAGCCCGTTGACGATGGACAGAACCTCTTCGACCACCCAGCGCACATCGCGATATTCCGGCTTCTCCAACTCGGGAAGGAACCCGACAAGTTCCTGAATCAGTTGGAACGACCCGGGAATGTACTCATCGGCGTTGCGAAGGGTTACTGTCTTTGAGTTCGAATTTAGCCGCGCAAGAAAAAGCCCATACGCCAACATTTGTGCAAATGCGTCCGCGAATTCCTTGAGCCTCAGCTCGTGGAACACTTGACTTCGAAATACCTCATAGAGCCCATAAAGCTTAGCTCCCTGGTGTTCCTTACCCTGCCGCACCAATTCGTCGTCCAAGTAGTCGCGCAGAAGCCTGCTGCGGGTGGCCAGCGCCAGTGCTAATTTCTCGGAATTGCCAATTCCTTCCGGCGCCGTCGAAAAGAAGCCGTGCAGCAGCTTGCGCACAGCGTCGACGCGGTCCTGGCGCAGCCGGAACTTTCGATCTTCAAGGTCGGTCTCGTGGCACAACGACTCGCGCTGGATGCCATCCTTGTTGATCCAGACAAAATGCAGATAGTCGGTGATGACGATGTTCTGCGACAGCGTTTTGTATTTGGCGATCTGCTCGGACTTCATTACCTTGTCGAGCGGCTCGCCGATCACCTTGTTCTCAACATAGCCGAGGATGAGCCCCTTCTTCGCGATCTTGAAATCCGGCGCGCCTTTGTTGGTGATGCGCTTCGGCTCATGCTGGACTTTGATACCCTTCTGGGTCTCGTCGGCCATCGCCTGAAGTAAAGTCTCAAGCGCGGTCCGATCCGTATGCTCGGTCTTTTCATCGAGCGGCGTTTTGCGTAGCGCCAGCAGGTATCGATCAAAGATGTTATTGTCGGGCATGGACTTTTCGGCTCGTGGTATTGTACTAGCGTTACTAAAGTCGTCCCGCCCTCACAACCACTTCAATGTCACATGGGCCGATAGAGGGCTTCTTGGGCAATACCGCGAGAACCCGATACCATGACCGAGATATGAACGACGAATACGACTTTTCCAATGCGGAGCGCGGGCGCTTTTATCACAAGAATGCCGTCCTGGTGCCGCCCGTATATGTTGATCTTGAGGTGCCTGCCTTTTTGACGGCGCGTGCTCAAGCGCGGGGAATTCCGCTCAATAAGCTCGTCAATGAACTTTTGAAAAAGGATATCGAGCTGATCGGGGCGTCCGAATAGGCATGAATGCGCCGGAGCAGACGTTCGAACTGATCGACGTAACGCGGGTCGAGCCGCGCGGCGGCTATCGCCTGGCGCTCGCCTTCTCCGACGGCACCGAGGGCGAACGCGATTTTGCCGACATGATCGCCTAGGGCGGCGAGATGGTCGAGCCGTTGCGCGATCCCGCCTTCTTCGCGCGGGACTTTCTCGACGACGGCATTTTGACGTGGCCGAACGGCTTCGATCTCGATTCGATCGCGCTGCATATGGAGATGAAGGAGCGCGGACTCTACGCCGCACCGCGGCCTAGCCGCAACCATCGCGGATGAGGCGACACATCATGGTTCTGACCGTCAGCTTCAACGAAACGATACGCGAGCGCGCGGCGCGCGATCCCGCATTCCGGGCGGCTCTGTTCAGCGAGGCTGTCCAATCGCTGCTCGCGGGCGACATGGACACCGCCAAAGCCGCGCTGCACGCCTACATCAATGCGACCATCGGCTTCGCAAAGCTGGCGACGGTTACTGGTACGCCCGTTAAAAGCCTGATGCGCATGTTCGGGCCGCACGGCAATCCGACTGCAGCCAATCTATCCGGCGTTATCAAAGCGCTGCAAAAGAAGACCGGGGTTCGGCTTGAGGTGCGGGTCACTTCGTCGGCGGCGTGACTTACCGCAACTCATCCTCGGGAATTTCGGCAAGCTTTGCCGGATGACGAAGCAAGCCCACCTTGAGCGGTCGATTGCCGTGAATGGGAACGGACAGGCGAACGACACTGCCGGGCTTGCCGTAAATGTGATGACTGCCGCTGACGCGCAGCAGTTGCCAGCCGCGCCGCTCGATCATCCGCGCGAATTCGCGGCCGGCGATCGTCCTCATACGGCGATTTCGAGAATGCGCTCCTTGCCCCCGGGCTTAGGCGCCGCAACGTCGACCGCAAGGCAACCTTCGATCGCTTCGTGCAGATTGCGCATCAGTTCGTCCATGGTCTCGCCCTGGGTGGCGCAGCCGGGAATCGCAGGCACTTCGGCCCAGAAGCCGCCCTCCTCCGCATCATGCACCACGACCTTGATCTTCATACCGATGCTCCAGCCGACGCGGCATTGCGTCGGCAATTGAAAATACGCCGGACTTGTCGGTATTCAGGCGCCAATGTCTCTGACGCGGCGACTGGCCCTTGACATCCGTCCCCATTTCAGTTACATAACCGCACGAATCTTCTCGCTCGTAAAGGACGCCGCCGCGGAGGCAGATCGCGGCGGTGGGGCGAGGGGCGGAGCCCGCGGGCGGGCTTGCAACCCGCTCCCGGGCGGTCCGGGCATCATGCCTGCCGGCATTACGACCGGCGTGCGAGGTGCGTCGCTGGAAGTGGTCAGGCCGTCGGCGGAGTGACCCCCGCCCCTTGGACGGTTCGCCCACGAAGCCTGGCCCGGATCGCACCAAGGGACTACACACCCCTTGGCAAGAGCCGCGGTGGAACGCCGGAAGGCGAGCTGTCCCCTCCCGTTCAGGGGGCGGCGCCGCACCGTAACAGGTGCGGAGGTTGCGATCCCTGCGTCTTCCGGCGTTCCATATCCTTTTTGCTTTTGGCGAAACGGGAAAAGCGAACAAAGACAACGAGGCCAACCACCCCTCGCCGCTCCGTTTGCTCCCGCTTCGCGCTTCCGGCCTTCGCGCTCCGCGCTTCGGCGGACTTAAAACCCGCCGTAGCTCGCAGAGCGAGCGAAGGCGGGTCACGTGACCGAAATCGGGTGCCCCGCGGGCGAAGCCGCGCGCGGGAACGGGAAGGCTTTTGTTCTTCACTCTCCCCTGCAGGGGGAGGTGACAGGAGAGACACTATGAAACGAAAGGACGCCGACCGTATCAACGAGAACGCCGCCGTGTATGGCGCCATGCTGCAGTCGGGCTTCAAGGGCAGCCGCCCGAAGCTGTCGGAGGCGGAGTTCGCGCGGCGTTACGGGCGCGAAGCGGCGGCGCAGCAGCGGCGCTATTGCAACGCCTTCGCGCTGTGGCGGAGCTGCCCGAAAGGGCGCTGCCGCCGGGCGCGACGCTGCCTGGGCTACGTGACCGATTGCCTCAAGCGCGCGTTCCGCACCGTGCATCCGCGGCTGCACGGGCAAGTGCGGCGCGAGCTCCTCCAGGGCGTGCCGCGCAATATCAGCGCCGCCGAGCGCAAGGCGCGGGGGAACCTGCCGGAAGATTTTTATGAGAGGCGGACGATTGACGGCAGCGAGGATGCGAAGACGCATTGCGAGAATGAGTGAGCTTTGCTTCACCTCTCCCCGCGCGCGGGGAGAGGGAGTGCGCGAGCGTCGCGGCCCGCGCCCCCTCCACCACCCTGCTGCGCAGGGCGGTTCCCCTCCCCCGCTTCGCGGTGGCGGATGGGCGCGAGCCTTGACGCCGCGCATTTAAGGGTTACCAGACACGCCATGATTCATTCCGCGGTTCTCAACGTCATGATCAAGGCGGCGCATCGCGCCGGGCGCGGGCTCAAGCGCGATCTGGGCGAGGTCGAGCATTTGCAGGTGTCGCTGAAGGGGCCGCGCAATTTCGTCACCGCCGCCGACCACCGCGCCGAAGAGACGGTGCGCGACGAGCTCGCCAAGGCGCGGCCGGATTACGGCTTCCTCGGCGAGGAAGGCGGCGCGCGCGCGGGCGCCGACAAGAGCCACCGCTGGATCGTCGATCCGCTCGACGGCACCACCAATTTCCTGCACGGCATTCCGCATTTCGCGGTGTCGATCGCGCTCGAGCGCGACGGCGCGATCACGGCCGGCATCGTCTACAATCCGGCGAACGAGGAATTGTTCGTCGCCGAGCGCGGCAAGGGCGCCTATCTCAACGATAAGCGCATCCGCGTCGCGGCGCGCTCGCGGCTTGGCGACGCGGTGGTCGCCTGCGGTCTGCCGCATTACGGCCGCGGCGATCTCGCTTTGGCGCGGCACGAAATCGCCGCCGCCCAGCAAGCTTTCGCCGGCCTGCGCCGCTATGGCGCAGCGACGCTCGATCTCGCCTGGGTCGCCTGCGGGCGGCTCGACGCCTATTGGGAGCGCGATCTGGCGCCGTGGGATCTCGCCGCGGGCTCGCTTCTGGTGCGCGAGGCCGGCGGCTTCGTCAGCGATTGCGAGGGCAAGGGCGACATTTTCAAGAGCGGCGAAGTCGTCGCCGGCAACGACACCATGCACCGCGAATTGCTCCGCCTCCTCAAAGAAGCCGGCAGCGAAGCGGGCCAGGCCATCATCAGGGAAACTTCGGCGCCGTGAGCGCGCGGCCGGCGTTCGCGCTGCGCGGCTATCAGCCCCGCGACGAGAATGCCGCCGTCGCGCTGTGGCTCACGACCTGGCAAGCGGCCTATCCGGCGATCGATTTCGCCGCGCGGCTTACCTGGTGGCGCGAGCGCTGGCGCAACGAGCTTGTGCCGGCCGCGCAAATCGTGATCGCCGAAGCCGACGGCGCGATGATCGGCTTCGTCACCGTCGATCCGGCGACGCTTTATCTCGATCAGATCGTGGTGGCGCCGGAATTTTGGAACTGTGGCGTCGGCGCGGCGCTCGTTGCCGAAGCGAAACGCCTATCGCCAAACGGCCTCGATCTCGACGTCAACACCGACAATGCGCGCGCCATCCGGTTTTATCAGCGCTGCGGCTTTGCGATCAGCGGCGCCGGCAAAAATCCGCTCTCCGGCAAGCCGATTCATCGCATGCGCTGGCGGCGCCAGCGGGATAGGTAGAAACACCTGGAAATGGGGACGTTAGAGGTTTGCCTGACTTCGAAACGATTTCAGCGCCGCGGCGGGATTAGGCTGTCGGCCATGCTCAGCGCAAAGATGATTGCCGCCAATGCGGCTGCCGCGAACGCCAAGGCGCAGCCCGCCGCGCTGCGCACCATCGTCGACGATCTCGACCACGGCATCGTCGTCCTCGATCGGGAGCTGCGGGTTCAGTTCGTCAACCGCGCGTTCCGCGATTTCTGGCATGTGCCCGACGCGGTCGCCGACAGCCGGCCGAGCTTCATCAATCTGATGTATCACGGCCGCAACGCGGCGGCTTATGCGGTGCCGCAATCCCAGCTCGGCGACACCATCGCCAGGCAACTGGAAACGATTCGCAGCGGCCGCGACGGCGCGCTCAACATCCGGCTGTGCAACGGCGAGGTCATCCGCTTTCACTGCAAGGCGCTGCCCGACGGCGGCCGGCTTTTGACTTACGGCAATGTCAGCGATCTCGTGCGCGAGGCCGACGCGCTGGGCCGGCTCGCGGCGATCGACGGCATGACCGGGCTCAACAACCGGCGCAATTTCGTGCTGCTCGCCGAGGCGGAATGGACCCGGTTTCGCCGTTACGGACGACCGATGGCGCTGTTGATGCTCGACATCGATCATTTCAAGGCGGTGAACGACACTTACGGCCATGACGTCGGCGACGAGGTCATCAAAGCGGTGGCCGACGTGCTGCAGACGCACAAGCGCGCCTCCGATACCGTCGGGCGCCTGGGCGGCGAAGAATTCGCGCTGGTTCTGCCTGAGGCGACGCTCGACAGCGCGGTGGCGGCCGGCGAACGGCTGCGCAAGCTGGTCGCCGAACGCGGCGTCGATGCCGCGGGATCGCGCGTTGCGGTCACCGTCAGCGTCGGCGCCAGCATCGGCCAAACCGATACGCCCGGCGTGGAAGAACTCCTCAAACAGGCCGATCTGGCGCTGTACGAGGCCAAGCGCAGCGGCCGCAATCGGGTCTGCCGCTATGCACCTTCGAATTGCAGCCTGGCCAATCGTGCATAAAGCCCGCCCGCGGCGACCAGCGACTGGTGGGTGCCTTCCTCGACGATGCGGCCCTCCTCCAGCACCAGGATGCGGTCGCAGGACTGCACGGTGGCAAGCCGATGCGCGATGACAATCGTCGTGCGCTCGCGCATCAGATCGGCGAGCGCTGCGGCGACTTGGGTTTCGCTCTCGGCGTCGAGCGACGAGGTCGCTTCGTCGAGCAGGAGAAGCGGCGCGTCGCGCAAAATGGCGCGCGCAATGGCGATGCGCTGGCGCTGGCCGCCCGACAGCGTCACGCCGCGCTCGCCGGCCGGCGTATCGAAGCCGCGCGGCAAGGCGGCGATGAAGCCCGCGGCATGCGCCAGCTCGGCGGCGCGCGCGACGTCGGCATCGGACGCGTCGGGGCGGCCGAAGCGGATATTGTCGCGCACCGAGGTGGCGAACATCACGCTGTCCTGCGGCACCAAGGCGATCCGGGTGCGCAACTCAGCCGGATCGAGCTCGGTGAGCGGCACGCCGTCGAGCGTGATCCGCCCGGCGCTCGGATCGTAGAAGCGCAGGAGAAGATGAAAGATCGTGCTCTTGCCGGCGCCCGAGGGTCCGACGATCGCGAGCTTCTCGCCCTGGCGCACCGCAAACGACACGCCGTTGAGCGCCGACACGCTGGCGCGCGTCGGATAGGAGAACCGGACGTTTTCGAACGCCGCCTCGCCGCGCGGCCGCAACGGCAGCGCGCGCGGCCGCGCCGGGGCAACGATCGCGGGCTTGATCGCGAGAATCTCGAACAACCGCTCGGCCGCGCCCGAGGCCGCCGCGATCTCGCCGCCGATTTCCGACAGCGAGCCGAGCGCGCCGGCGGCGAACACGGCGTAAAGGATGAACTGCCCGAGCCGGCCGGGCGTGATTTGCGCGGTCAGCACTTCCTGCGCGCCGATCCACAGCACCACCACGACGCTCGTGGAGACGAGGAAGATCGCAAATCCGGTGAGCAACGCGCGCGCGCGTATCGACTCGCATGCCGCTTCGAAGGCGCGCTGCACCGCGTCGCGAAAGCGCGCGATGCCGAGCCGCTCGTTGGTGAACGCCTGCAGCACGCGCACCGCCCCGATCAACTCGGCCGCATAAGCGGAGGCGTCGGCGAGCGTGTCCTGGGCAAAGCGCGAGCGGCGGCGCACGGCGCGGCCGAACGCATAGAGCGGCAGCACGATCAGCGGGATCGCGGCGAGCACGAAACCGGACAGCCGCGGGCTGGTCACCACCATCATGACGCTGGCGCCGACGAACAGTACGAAATTGCGCAGCGCCACCGAGACGGAAGAGCCGACGCTGGCTTTGATCTGCGTGGTGTCGGCGGTGAGCCGCGAGATCATTTCGCCGGTCTTGGCCTCGTCGAAGAAAGCGGCCGACAGCGAGGTGAGATGCGCAAAGACGTCGCCGCGCAGATCGGCGACGATGCGCTCGCCGAGCGTGGTGACGAGGAAATAACGGGCGGCGCTGGCGAAGGCGAGCACCGCGGCGACGCCGATCATGACCAGGAAGTAGCTGTTGATCAGGGCAAGCCCGCGCGCGGTGAAGCCGAAGTCGATCATGCGGCGCACCGCGATCGGCACCACGAGCGTGGTCAGGGCCGCGAGAACGAGCGCCCCGAGCGCCGCCAGCGCGCGGCCGCGGTAACGCCTGACATAGGGAATAAGCGAAGCGAGCGGCCGCAGATTGACCTTGCGCTTCTCAGGCGCCGCGGGCTCGACCGTGAGATGGATCGGCTGTGCCGTTGCGGTTCGAGCCGCCGCATCGTTCTGGGCAGGCCAATTCATGTCGGATGCTTGCCGGATTGTTGCGCCGCGCTAGCGATGTCGCCGCCGTGGGGCCAATACGGGCGGACAATGCCCCTTGGGCAAGGACCTGGCAACATGAACTGCCAATATGAGCTGGCAACATGACCCGATAAGGCCGGGCGAGGTCCGCAACCGGCTTAAGCTGCGGCTTGTCTCGCCGGGCCGGCCACGTTATAGAACCGCCAAATTCGTCGACAGATCAAAGTCAAAGATTAAACCATGAAACCCGAAACGCACCCCGATTACCACACCATCAAAGTGGTCATGACCGACGGCACCGAATTCACCACGCGCACGACGTGGGGAAAGCCCGGCGATACGCTGCATCTCGATATCGATCCGAAGTCGCATCCGGCCTGGACCGGCGGCCAGCAGCATCTGATCGACCGCGGCGGCCGATTGTCGCGGTTCCAGAAAAAGTTCGAAGGCTTTTTGAAGAAATAGCCGGGGCGCCGGCGCCTCAGGCGTCTTGCTCGAACGCAGCCTTTAGCAGTCCCATCTGCCGCTCGACCGGGTTGTCGGCCGCGATCCTGGCCGGCGCCGGAGCGTGCATGGTGGTATCGAGGCGGCGCACCTCGGCCTGTAACTTGGTGGACCGCCCGATCAATTCCTGCAGCTTTGCCGGCAACAGCGCCAGCGACTTCGCATCGCCCGGTTCGCAGGCGGCGAGCCTGACTTTGCTTTTTTCCTTATTGGCCTGGGCGAGCGTCATCTCGCCTTCCTTGACCGCCCGGTGCAGCAACAGCCACGAGGCAAGCTGCATCAGCCGCGTCGTCAGCCGCATGCTCTCGGTCGCGTAAACGAGACCAGCGCTGCGTTCGAGTTTCTTGGATTCCTGGCGGCCCGAACCATCGAGATAGCTCGCCGTTTCCTCGACCAGCGCCATGCCATCGCGAAAAAGGGTCGCGAAAACCTGGGAATTCGCCAGCCGCTCGCTAAAGGAGACCGCGCCGGCTTCCATCGCACGCTTGTCGGACATGTACGCCTCACACCACTGCGTCAGCATCGCGCGGTGCGCGCGCGCTGTCCAGCGTTGCCGAGCGTGAACCTTCCGACATAGTTGCCGACCGAACGACGCGGCTCGGCCTGCCACAACAGTTAATAAAAAAGAGCCGCCGTTGCCGGCGGCTCAAGGTGATAACAGGGAGGCGTCAAACAGAGTGGACAGGAGCCACTCAATGTCCAGAAGATGGACAGTGTCTGTAATGAACGAGAAAGCTTAACGAAAGGTTAAGGAATCACAAAAACTTAGCAGATCTTGCTCACATTCAACACGAGACGTAGGCCGCCGCTCACTGTTAAATCATTGAAATTACTCATTTTTTGAAGATGCTGTCGGCGGCCGACTTCACGGAGTGCTTGCGTGCCCTGTCGGCATCGAGCCGCGCGATCTCGTCCTTCAGAAGCCCGATGCGCTCGGTGAGTTCGCTCTCCGAGAGCAGTGCCAAATCCTGCCCGATCTCGTGGCTGATCTTTTTCTTCGGCCGATCGTCATCGTCGACGGCGGGCATCTGCGAGCTCCTGCCGGGAAATTTTAACGACAGCGGCTGTGCTTGTCACACCGCGACGCACCTCCTCTAACACTGCCGCAGCCGCCCGTCACAGACGGCAACCAAACCGGCAGAATTGCCCTGACCCTTTGAAAGTACACAGGAAACGTCCTTGCCCTGCACTCCGTCAGGGGTTACTAAATGCAGCGATGGCGCAAGCGGCCGTGGCTGGAAGAGGCGCACGTGGGCCAGGCGGTCGCGAATTCGGCACAAAGCCCGGTAGGTAGTCCGTTCCGGGGATCTGTGATTGTGGCGCAAAGGGCGCCGGCTGCCGGCCGCGGAGGGGTTTCTTGGCATTTTTGCGCGCCGCCAGTTTGAGCGCCAAAGCGCTTTGCGTGACATTGCGTACGATTTTGGCGGTGGCCTTCGTGACGCTCGTTGGTGCTTCGGCGGCGCACGCCGTCGAAGCCGTCAATGTCCGCACCGACGCTGCCGCGATCGATCTGACCGACGCAGTCCAACTGCAGCACACGGACGGCGACCGCATCCAGGTTTCCACCGCCCCGGGCGACGACGGCATCATCCGGCGCATCGAAGTGCGCGCGCGCGAAGCCGGAAAGAATTGGGCGGTATTCGCGCTCGCCAATAATGGCGACGAGCAGATCGACCGGCTGATCGTCGCGCCGCATTATCGGATGGTCGGCTCCGGCCTTATCTGGCCCGATCTCGGACAGTCGCGCATCGTCTACATCACGCCGTCCTCGGGCGATCCGCCCGAGCGGCAGGACAGCGCCGACGCCGATGTTTACCGCATCACGCTCGACCCCGGCACGGTCATTACATTCGTCGCCGAACTGCGCACCGACAATCTGCCGCAGCTCTATTTGTGGGAGCCGGACGCCTACAAGGACAAGCTCAATTCGCTCACGCTTTACCAAGGTATCGTCATCGGCATCGCGGGCCTGCTGGCGTTGTTCCTGACCATCCTGTTCGTGGTCAAAGGCAGCGTCATGTTCCCGGCCGCCGCGGCGCTCGGCTGGGCCGTGCTGATCTATATCGGCATCGACTTCGGCTTCTGGCCCAAGGTCTTCGATATGACGTCGAGCACCGAACGCATCTGGCGAGCTTCCGGCGAAGCGATCCTGGCGGCGACATTGCTGGTGTTTCTATTCGCCTATCTCAATCTCAACCGCTGGCACGTGCGTTATGCCCACATCACCGTCGGCTGGCTGGCATTTTTGGGCGCACTGGTCGCCGTCGCGCTGTTCTCCCCGGCAATCGCCGCCGGCATCGCGCGCATCTCGTTGTTCCTCGTCGCGGTGCTCGGTTTTGCGCTCGTCATCTATCTCGCGACGCACGACTACGACCGCGCGGTGATGCTGATTCCGACTTGGCTGCTTTTGGTCGTATGGGTCATTGGTGCCGCGTTGACCGTGCTCGGCTTCCTGACCAACGATATTGTCGGCCCGGCGCTGCTCGGCGGCCTCGTCCTCATCGTCATGCTGATCGGTTTTACGGTGATGCAGCACGCCTTCGCCGGCGGCATGGCCAGCGGTATCGTTTCGGACGTCGAACGGCGCGCGCTCGCGCTCACCGGCGCCGGCGACATGATCTGGGACTGGGACGTCGCGTCCGACAAGGTTTATACCAGTCCGGAGACCGAAACCGCGCTCGGCCTCAAACACGGCGCGCTGGACGGCCCGGCGGCCAAGTGGCTCGACGTGCTGCATCAGCTTGATCGGGACCGTTTCCGCGCCACGCTCGATAGCGTGATCGAACAACGGCGCGGGCGCGTGGCGCAGGATTTCCGCATGCGCACCGCCGACGGGCACTATCTGTGGTTCGCGCTGCGCGCGCGTCCCGTTGTTGGCTCCGACGGCGAAGTGGTTCGTCTCGTCGGAACGCTCACTGACGTCACCGAATTCAAGACCGCCGAAGAGCGGCTGTTACACGACGCCGTGCACGACAACCTCACCGGCCTGCCCAACCGCGAGCTGTTTATCGACCGGCTACAAGCCGTGCTCGGCCTCGCCAAGGCCGACGCCGCAATACGGCCGACCGTCATGGTGATCGATCTCGACCGCTTCAAACAGGTCAATGACTCGGTCGGCATGGCGGTCGGAGACTCGATCCTCCTCACCCTGGCTCGCCGCCTCGGGCGGCTGATCAAGCCGCAGGACACACTGGCGCGCCTGTCGGGCGATCAGTTTGGCCTGATCGTGCTGTCGGAACGCGAATTGGCGCGCATCACCGCGCTGGCCGAAACAGTCCGCAAGACGTTGCGCGCACCGATTACTTTCCGAGATCGCGAAATATTCCTCACAGCCTCGATCGGACTGGCGCTCGCCGACAGTGAATCGCAGCGCGCCGACGAGGTGCTCAAGGACGCCGAGCTTGCCATGTATCACGCCAAGCGCGCCGGCGGCGATCGCATCGACGTGTTTAAAGCCGCCATGCGCGCGCGCAAGACCGATCGGCTGTCAATCGAATCCGACCTGCGCCGTGCGCTCGAACGCGACGAGATCGCCATCCTTTATCAACCGATCGTGCGGCTTGAAGATCGCGCCATCGCCGGCTTCGAAGCGCTGGCGCGATGGAACCACCCGAAACTCGGCCGGCTATCGCCGGCGGAGTTCATCAACATCGCCGAGGAAACCGGGCTGATCGTCGAGCTCGGCTTGTTCGTTCTCGATCGCACCGCACGGCAGCTCTCCACCTGGCAGCGAACGCTGCGTCATCGCGAGCCGATATTCGCCAGCGTCAACGTTTCCTCGCGCCAATTGCTGCGGCACGATTTGATCCAGGACCTGCGCACCGTGCTGGCCCGCGCACCACTGGCTCGCGGCTCGCTGAAGCTCGAGCTCACCGAATCCGTTGTGATGGAAAATCCGGAACACGCCGCGCAAATGCTGCTTCGGATTCGCGAATTGGGCGCCGGCCTCGCGCTTGACGATTTCGGCACCGGCTATTCCTCACTGTCCTACTTGCAACGCTTTCCGTTCGACACGATCAAGATCGACCAATCCTTCGTGCGCACGACGGCCAAGGGCACGCGCCCGGTCATCCTGCGCTCGATCATCACGCTTGCCCACGATCTCGGCATGGACGTGGTGGCGGAAGGCGCCGAAACCGACTCGGACGCGGTTGAATTGTTTCAGCTCGGCTGCGAATTCGCGCAAGGCTTCGTGTTTGGCGAGCCGATGAGCGCAGAGCGGGCGCGCGCATTGCTCGAACCGGAGGGAGCGGGCGCCAAGAATCAAGAATTGGGCATCAGGACGAAAGTTTTCGGTTCCTGATTTGCGAAGACCGAAACCGGTCACGCGTGGCCGGCTTCGCTCGACAGCATGGCGAGATCGATCCCGATCTTCTTAAGAGCTTTTTCGTATTTGGCGCCGATATCGGTACCGAAGATCAGTTCGGCATCCGCCGCGCAGTGCAGCCAGCCATTGCTTTGAATTTCGTTCTCAAGCTGACCGGGCGCCCAGCCGGCATAGCCGAGCGCCAGGATGGCGCTGTCCGGCCCGTCGCCGCGCGCTATCGCTTTGAGAATGTCGATGGTGGCAGTGAGGCAAATGCCTTCGTCGATCGGCAGCGTCGAATTCTCGATGAAGAAATCGGCGCTATGCAGAACGAAGCCGCGCTCGGTTTCGACCGGACCGCCGCGCATGACCTTGACCACGTCGGCCCGCGTCGGCAGCTGAATGACGTCGGCGGCCGGGATTACGTTGAGCTTTACCAGGAGATCGGTAAAGTTGATGTTCGGCGCCGGATGGTTGACCACGATGCCCATGGCGCCTTCGGACGAATGCGCGCAGACATAAATCACCGAGCGCGAAAAGCGCTCGTCCCCCATCGCCGGCATGGCGATCAGCATCTGGCCGTCGAGATAGCCTCGACGCTTTGATTTTCCCGATGTGCCGCGCGGCAATTTCATATTGAAAGGTTAGCCCATCGATCCGCATTTGCAAACGAACGACCGAGATAAAAGTTCACGATATGCCCTTCAGCCGTTACGCCACGGTCCAAATTACGGCACTCCGGTGGCGAGGTCAGTTCGCCCAAATACTTACGAGCCGAGTGGTCATGGTCATGTGGTCACGATCATGTCAGTGGCGCTTACTTACAGTTCGCCCTAGAAAGCGGCGATGACCACAGCACTTCGATTGAAACTTCTTGCGTTAACGCTTGCGACTGTCACGCTGATCGGCCTGCCGGTCGTGCCGATTGTGTCTTCGTTTGCGTGGGCGCAGGACGCTTCTACCTGGGACGACCAGCCGCACACCGCGGTGCGGCTCATCGCGGGAACGACGACCAAAACGCCGGACACGCCGATGGTGCGTGCGGGCGTCGAGATCAAGCTTGACCCCGGCTGGCATACTTATTGGCGCGATCCCGGCGACACCGGCGTTCCGCCGACGTTCGATTTTTCCGGCTCCGATAATGTGAAATCGGCCACCGTGTTGTGGCCGGCGCCGGAGCAATTCCCCGACGGCGCGGGCGGCAATTCGATCGGCTATGTCGATCATGTCATCCTGCCGTTGCAGGTCGCGCCCAAGGATGTGACGAAATCATCGTCGCTGCATCTCAAGCTCGGTTATGCGATCTGCGGAGATCTATGCGTCCCGGTTGAAGCCAATTTGCAGCTCGTACTCAACGGCGACGGCGCCGAAGACGCAGCGATCGAGAAGGCGGAAATTCGCGTGCCACGGCGCGTGCCGCTTGGTCCAAATACCGGACCGGATAAGGGTCTTGCCGTTCTCGCCGTGCATCGTGTACCCGGCGGCGCGCACGACCGCGTTATCGTTGACGTTGCGGCGCCCGCGGGCGCGCCGGTCGATCTCTTTGTCGAAGGGCCGACGCCCGATTGGGCGCTGCCGCAGCCGGCGGCGT
Organism: uncultured Alphaproteobacteria bacterium; assembly: GCA_963775515.1. Taxonomy (GTDB): domain Bacteria; phylum Pseudomonadota; class Alphaproteobacteria; order Rhizobiales; family Xanthobacteraceae; genus BOG-931. Next base: position 390,619 of record CAVZIQ010000006.1, read on the forward strand.
CCGGCGGCAACGGCACGACACGGCAATTCGCCTTCGATCTCGACGGGCTGCCGCCCGACGCAAAGCCTGCGGGCGCGATGCTCACCTTTACGGCCGTTTCCGGCGATGACGCCATCGAGGTTCCGGCCCATCTCGACTAATTCGCGCGGCGCGCTAGTTTATGGCACCGCCGCGGCAGCGACATACCGCTACGGACGAGTTTTCATTGCAAAACGTGAGAGGAAAACGATCATGGCGATTAAAGTTGGCGACCGCGTACCCAGCGGCACATTTATGGTGATGACGGCGGAAGGGCCGAAACCGAAGACTTCGGACGAATTGTTCAAGGGCAAGAAGGTAGTGCTGTTCGCAGTGCCGGGCGCCTTCACGCCGACCTGTCACAAGAACCATCTGCCGGGCTTCGTGAAGAACGCCGCCGCCATCAAGGGTAAGGGTGTCGACACCATCGCCGTGACCGGCGTCAACGACGTCTTCGTGATGGACGCGTGGAAGAAGGCTTCCGGCGGCGATGCAATCGAATTTCTGGCTGACGGCAGCGCCAACTGGGCGAAGGCGCTCGGCCTGACGGCGGACCTGACCGAGCGCGGGCTTGGCGTGCGCTCGCAGCGCTACGCCATGGTGATCGAGGACGGCGTGGTGAAGACGCTCAACCTCGAAGATGCCCCCGGCAAAGCCGAGGTGTCGGGCGCCGACAATCTGCTGAAGTCGCTGTGAGTCATTGCCGTAGGGGCGGGTTTCAAACCCGCCCCTACAATCCTCGCGCGCGGATTTCGGCGATCGCCTCGCCGACCAGCGCATCGGCGCGTTCGTTCATATCGTGACCGGAATGACCGCGCACCCAATGCCAACGTATCTGGTGCTCGCCGAGGGCGGCTTCGAGCCGCTGCCATAGATCAATATTCTTCACCGGCTTCTTGTCGGCGGTGCGCCAACCGTTCCGCTTCCACTTGGCGATGTATCTGGTGATGCCATCGCGCAAATATTGACTGTCGGTGTGCAGATCGACGCGGCACGGCCGCTTGAGCGCTTCAAGCGCGGAGATCGCCGCGGTCAGCTCCATACGGTTGTTGGTGGTGTTTGGCTCGCCGCCCTTAAGCTCCTTTTCGTGATCGCCGAAGGTGAGGATCGCGGCCCAGCCGCCCGGGCCGGGATTCGGCGAGGAACCGCCGTCGGTGTGAATAGCGACGTGCGGCAGTTCGGCAGTCACGGCGCGCCCACACCGTAATCGCGCGCACTCCTGACCTTCTGATGGAAGCGCAGCTTGCGCGCATATTCGCGCGGGTCCTTCGGCCGAACCAGCGCGCCGGGCGGCACATCGAGCCAATCAACGAGCCGCGTCAGCAAAAAACGCAGCGCGGCGCCGCGGGCCAACAGCGGCAGCCTGTCCCATTCCTCGTGCGACAGCGGACGCGTCTTGGCGTAACTGGCAAGGAGCGCGCGGCCCTTGGTGACATTGTAGGAATGATCGGACTCAAAGCACCAGGCGTTGAGGCAGATGGCGACGTCGTACATTAGCGTGTCGGTGCAGGCGAAATAAAAATCGATCAGCCCGGACAGTTTCTCGCCAAGGAAAAAAACATTGTCCGGAAATAGGTCGGCATGAATGACGCCCTCGGGCAGACCGCGCGGCCAATCGCGTTCCAGCACGTCGAGTTCCGCGGCGACGAGCGTCTCGAGATTGCGCTCCACTTTGTGCGCGCGCTCGCGGCAGCCTTCGTAGAGTTGCCGCCAGCCGGCGACCGACAGTGCGTTGTCGCGACGCATGGGAAAATCGGCGCCGGCGAGATGTAACCGCGCCAGTTGTTCGCCGAGCGCCGCGCAATGCGCCGCGGTCGGCCGGCGGATCCACAAGCCGTCGAGAAAGGTGACGATTGCCGCTGGACGGCCGGCAAGCTTTCCCAGCACCTTGCCAGCGCGATTCTTCACCGGCTGCGGGCAGGTGATGCCGCGGCTCGCCAGATGCTCCATCAGCGCCAGGAAAAACGGCAAATCGCGCTCGGCGACGCGCCGCTCATAGAGCGTGAGGATATAGTTGCCGGCGCCGGTATGAACGAGGAAATTCGAGTTTTCGACGCCCTCGGCGATGCCCTTGTAGGCAAGCAGCTCGCCGATGTCATAACCGGCAAGGAACCGGCCGAGATCCTCCGCGGTGACATCGGTATAGACGGCCATGAGCGGCTCCAATGCATCGCGGCTAGCCCGGTATCCGTACCCGCGTCAAGCCGTGCCGCCGGTGAGCCAAGCGGAAAACCGCGCGTAAAGATCCGCAGTCTCCGGTCCGCCGTCGCGATAGATAACGGGCGAAAGCGCGCGGCCCTCGGAATGCGCAAGGCGAAACGCCATGTAGCGGTATTGCTCAGGAAACCGTGCCGCGCCGCCGGCCAAGAACAATTTGTCGAATTCCGGCGACGGCTCGACCGGATCGAGCCGGTCGCGCTCATAGATCGCCGCGCGTTCGGCAATCAGCCAGGCATCCGAGTGGCGCTCCAGACGGTCGAGAAACCGCGAGCACGATGTCAGATCGACCGGCACGCCTTTGAACTGCTGACGGACGCGGATAATGACGCCGGTCTCGGCGACGGCACGATCGCCGGCAACTTTGATGGTCGGTGCGAACAGATGATGGCGCGACCAAGCATGGCCGGTGGCGAAATTCGCCATGCATCGCTCGACGAATTGCTCGAACGGACCGCGAAACCAGGAGATGGAAATTTGGCCGTCGGACGTGAAAGTGCCGCGCAGCTCCTGCCATTTGCCTTGGTCGCGATAGACGCCCCAGGCCTGGATCAACTCGGCGATGGCGAATTTGTCGGCGAATTCCATTGCTGACGACCTCACTGGCGCACACCATAAGTAGCGGGCTGACGCCGCGCAATTCCTCTGTTATCCAGACCTTGCCGCCAACCAATGAACCCCGTGAAAATCTCAGAATGAAAGCCATCGTCTTCCACGAATTCGGGCCGCCCGACGTATTGCGCTACGAAGAGGTTCCCGATCCGGTCCCGCGCGCCGGCGAAATCCGCATCAAGGTGCACGCCGCGACCGTCAATCGCGTGCTCGACGTCAGCCTGCGCGCCGGCAAGGAAACCGCGCGCGGCGCCGTTCTGCCGCTCATTCCCGGCGTCGATTGCGCCGGCATCGTCGATGCGGTCGGACCGCAGGTCGGCCGCTGGCGCGTCGGCGATCATGTCGCCGCGGCGGGCTTCATGCCGCTCAATATTTGCGCGGAAGACGGCAGCGGCTATGACGGGCCGCGCGGCATGATGGGCGTCAAGCGCCCCGGCGGTTTCGCCGAATTGGTCGCGGTGCCGGCTTGCGCGGCGGTCGCGCTGCCCGCGGATCTCGACTTCCATCGCGCCGCCGTTGTCCTGCGCCACGTGCCGACGGCGTGGAATCTCCTCGTCCACGTCGCCGACCTCAAATTCGACGAGACCGTGCTGATTATGGGCGCCGGCGGCAATCTGGGAACGATCGGCATCCAGATCGCCAAGAACGTGATCGGCGCGCGCGTGATCGCCGCGGCCGGTTCCGATGCGCGCGTTATGCTCGGCAAGAAACTCGGCGCCGATCACGGCATCAATTACACGACCCAAGATATTGTCGATGAAATAATGAAAGTCACCGATGGCAGGGGCGTCGACGTGCTTTACGACAACATCGCCAATCCTGCCGTGCTGCCGCGCGCTTTCCAGGCCATCGGCATGAACGGCCGCCTCGTGACGGCCGGGGCGCATGCCGGGCCGCATGTCTCGATCGATTTCTCCCACCTCTACCACAAGCGCATCACGATCAAGGGCATGCCGGGCTACACGTCCTCCGATCTGCCGCACTGCCTTGCCGCGGCGGCGCAAGGCAAGGTCATTCCGCAAATCGAGCGCGTCTTGCCGCTGTCGCAGGCCGCCGAAGCACACCGCTTGGTCGAGAAGCACGAGGGCCAGGGCAAGATCGTGCTCGATCCCACGCTGCGGTGAGGCTCACGAATTGTCGATCGGCGCCGTGGACCGCACCGATGGGCGCGCGGCGAACGAGGCGTGCCAATTGGCGAGGTGAAGATGGCCCTTGCGCCAGTTCTCGTCGGCAAAACGGAAATCGAGATAGGACAGCGCGCAACCGATCGCGATGTGGCCGATACCGAATGGCGTCGTGATGAGCGATTCCGCCTCGCGCTCCAAACTGTCCAGGACTGCTGCTTTCCGCAGCGCCGTGCTCGCCATGTTGACCTCGGATGGCTGCGCGCGTTCGCGTTCGTTACGCAGCGTAACCATCATGTCGAGGAAGCCGTCGCCGAGAGCCTGCCGGCGCAGCGCCGTCATGCGCGGCCTGGCCTCGCGCGGGAAAAGCTTCGGCGTGCCGTCGAGCGCGTCGAGATATTCGCAGATGACCGGCGAATCGTAGAGCACCGTACCGTCGTCGAGCACGAGCGTCGGTATTTTCGACAGCGGATTGTCCTTCATCAGCTCGGCATGCGGCTTGGTCGTCGCCGCCACCGTGCGAACGCAGGTGATGCGGCCGGTCATGCCGCGCTCCTGCGCGACGATCATGACCTTGCGCACGAACGGCGAGCGCGGCGACCAGTGCAGCTTCATGGACAGCCCCTGGGAAAAAAGTATTCTCGGCGCAAATATTCTAGAAACGGATTTTGATGGCGATTTGACACGATGCGCAAACTTTAGACCATCCCAACAAGACTCGCAGCCATCGCTATGGCCTGCTCCAGACCTTTCGAAACTTGGCATCCCGCGGCGGCGAGCGCATCGAGCTTTGCGTCCGCGCTCTCGCGCGCGCTGCCGATCAGCGCACCCGCGTGGCCCATTTGCGTCTGCACCGGCGCATGGCGGCCGACGACCATGGCGACGATGGGCTTTGGAATGCCGCGCGCGGCGTCGGCGAAGGCATATTCCTTGTCGCCGCCGATCTCGCCGCAGTACAGCACCGCCGCGGTCGCTTCGTCGCCGGCAAGCGCCTGCAGGTATTCGTGCGGATTGCGCCCGATCACGGCGTCGCCGCCGATATGGGCGACGATGCGCTGGCCGATACCTGCGAGCGTCAATTGCCGCGCCAATGCCAGCGCCACGGTGCCGCTGCGCACGATGACGGCGAGCCGGCCCTCCTTGCAAAAGCTCGGTGCAATGGAGCCAAGCAGCCCCCGGCCCGGCACAAAAATCCCGAGCGTATTCGGCCCGACGAGCCAGCTGCCTGCCGCGCGCGCGGCCGACACCGCGGCGAGCGTGTCATGCACCGGCACGTATTCGGCGGCCGCCAGGATGGTCGGGATGCGCGCTAAAGCGCATTCGGCGATCGCATCGCGCACGCCCTCGGCCGGCGTATAGATCACCGCGATATTCGGCTTTTGCGGCAGATCGCCGATGCGGTCGTAGAGCGGCAAGCCGTCCATATCGGTGCCGCCGCGGCCGAGCGCGATCCCGCCGATGAGCGGCGTGCCGGCCGCGAGCATGCCGGCAACCTGGTTGCGCGCATAGCGCCCGGTCGGGCTGATCACCGCCACCTGCCACGGCTCAGGATCGAGGAATGGCAAGCGCATCTGGCCCGACATGCGATAGTCTCCGGAAAACGTGCGCCAGACGGGCGCCGAGGGGGAGTCAGCCATTATGCGTCTGGCGGAGGTCGACGGAAAAGCCTTGCTACGCCGCCACGGTATTGCTGTGCCGCGAGGCGTATTGGTCGGGGTCGGCGAAAGCCCGCCCAACGCGACCGCGGGCTGGCCCGGATTTGTGCTGAAGGCGCAGCTTCTCGAAGGCGGCCGCGGCAAGCACGGCTTAGTCCGCCGCTTTGACAGCGCCGCCGGTTTCCGTGACGCGCGGCGGCTGATCCTTGCCAATCTCGATGACGCCGACACGCCGCTTCTCCTCGAAGAGGCGGTGCCGATCATGCGCGAGATTTTTATTGCGGTGCGCATCGACGGCACCCGGCAAAGGCTCGAACTCCTCATCGCGCCGCAGGGCGGCGAGAATGTCGAACAATCGGCCAAGCTCGCGCGCATTCCGATAGCCGGCACGCCGACGCCCGACGCGATTTTCCCGGCAATCGTCAAACTTTTTTCGCGCGAGACCGCGGCGAGGCTTTCCCGCTACGCGGCGCGCCTGCCGGAAATCGCTCGCCAGGAAGATTTGGAGCTTTTGGAGATCAATCCGCTGGCGCTGACGCAGGGCGGCAATCTTATCGCCTGCGACGCCAAGATCGTCCGCGACGAGGCCGCCGACTTCCGCCACGACCAGGATGAGTTTCCCACCAGCCGCAGGCTCGCCGAGCGCGCCGTGACCGCACTCGAGCGATCGGCGCGCGACCTCGGCTTCCAGCTTGTCGAGACCGTCGGAGATGTCGTCCTTGTTACTTCGGGCGCAGGCCTTGCCATGATGATGATGGACCTGCTGGCGGACCACGGTCTGCGCGCCGCGAACTTCATGGACAATCTGCGCGGCGCCCCCGACGAAACCATGACCGAGCGCCTGAAGATCGCCCGCGCCCTCGCCGAGCGGCCGAATATCAAGGCGATCGTATTCCAGACGGTGATCGCCTCGCGCTCGCTCGCCGACCGCGTCGACGCGCTCGTTGCCTGGATCACGGCCGAGCCGCTGCCAAAGCCGCTATTTGTCGGGCTTGCCGCCGGGCACGCCGCAACCCGCAAGATGAACGTCGATGCGGCGATCGGAAGGCTGCAGGAACTCGGCGTCGCCGCCTTCACCGATCCGGTCGCACTCGTCAAAGCGGCGGCGCAGGCCGTTAAATAATCGCTAGCGCGCTTTCTGCCCGCGCACCGTATAGAACGCGGCGTAGAACCGCTTGCAGGCCTCGACAAATCCCTTGCCGAAATCCGTGCGCCGGCCCGGTGCGAGATCGAAAATGTAATCGCAGTCGTCGCCGTTGCAGTAGAACGTGCCCATGCCCTGTAGCGCATCGGCAAATTCCGAATTCTCGTGCCCGCAATCGGGACAAATGAGAAGAATACGGGCGGTCGATTGAACTTGCCGGATGCCGTAGTTTCTCATGGCAATCGCCCCGTCGCGCAACCGCGACGAATCGCAGCGCGAATCGGGCGCATTCTAGCAAAGGCGCCGACGGCACGGCGCCGCGCGGCGCTTATCCCGATATTTTTTCTCAATCGATCAGCTTGTCCGGCGGCGGCCCGCACCGCAATATGCGGCCCCGGTTTTGCGTCCGTCAAAACCGATAAGGCTCCGGCCTGCAGCAGACCGAGCGTCTCGAGCATGATCTTCTTTCTCACCAGTCACTCGATGTGGCTTTCCGGCACGATCCTAATCGGCTTAGGGACCCTCCTGTCGATGCTCGGGCCCGCCGTCGTCCGCCGCTACGTCACTCTCGAGCGATTGACGGCAAATAACGAGATCGCCGGATTCAAGTATGCGGTGTTGGGCGTGCTTTACGCGGTGTTGCTTGCCTTCGCCATCATCGTGGTGTGGCAGAAGTTCAGCGAAGCCGAGGCCAGTGTCGTGCAGGAAGCCGGAGCGGCGACGACAATCTACCGGCTGTCGCAGGGCATGGGTGGCAAGCCCGCGGCGGAAGTCCGCGCAGCCGTCACCACCTATCTTGAGGCCGCCATCGCCGACGACTGGCCGGCCATGGACCGTGGCGTGCCGACTGCGAGCCCATCCGCCCGCAAGGCGCTCGATGCGATCTACGCAACGCTATTGCAATCCGGCGTAGCCGGGAACACCGCCAATCCGGTCATGTCCGAAATCCTGTATCAGCTCGACCAGATGACGCAGGCGCGCCGCGCGAGGCTCGTAGCCTCGGAAGGCGCCGTTCCCGGCGTCATATGGTTCGTGCTGTTCGGCGGGGCGGTTATAACTATCGTGTTCACTTTCTTCTTCGGGACGAGAAATCTGCGGGTGCAAATCATGATGACCGGCCTGCTCGCGATGGTCATTTTCGGAGAGCTGTTGACCATCATCGCCATCGACCGGCCGTTCACCGGGCCGGTCAAGGTCGAGCCGACACCACTTATCTACGTTCTTGCCGACTTCCAGGCCGCCAACGGTCCACATTGAGCGAGCCTGCAAGCGCGGCGGGAGCTTGTCCGGCGCGGATCGGCGCGGCAGTATGACCGTAAGCCCAAGACCCCGGTAAGGGGCGCCTTCCAAGGGAAAACTCTGCCGCTGTGCCGACAGCATCTGGGGCGCGCGTATGAAAACCATTCTCGTTCCGACCGAGCACGGTTCCACCATGGTTTCGGCGTTGGACACCGCGCTGTTACTGGCGCAGAAATTCGACAGCTGCATCGAGGGCTTTCCGCTGCGTCCGGCGGTCGCCGACTTGGTCGCCATGGACCCCGACAGCGGGCTCACCATGGTGGCGGTCAAGGAAAACGACGCCGAAATGGTGCGGCAGGCCGAAATGCTGTTCCGCTCGTTCATGGAATCCCACGGCATCGCCGCGCGCGATGACGAGGCGCGAGCCTCGCTGTCGGCTTCGTTATCCTGGGCCTGGCTAAAGGATGCGCCCAGCGGGCACGATTTCGTCGGCAGCTACGGCCGCGTCTTCGACATCATCGTGCTGGCGCGTCCGGGCGACGAATGGCAGAGCCCGTCCATGATCACGCTGGAATCCGCCCTATTCGAAAGCGGCCGACCGGTACTGATCGCGCCGCCGAATTCGCCGGGCTCGCTCGGCACCAACGTTTTGATCGCCTGGAATAACAGCACCGAGCAGGCGCGCACGACGGCGGACGCCATGCCGCTGCTGCGCCTCGCCGACCGCATCACCATTTTGACGGTCGAAGGCGCCACCGTCGCCGGGCCAAGCGGCGAACAAATGGCGCATTCCCTGAAGATGAACGGCATTGCCGCCGACACCATCACGATGAAGCCAGCCGGAAAGCGCAGCGCCGGCGAGACCATACTCACCAAGGCCGAGGAGCTCGGTTGCGATCTCATCATCAAGGGCGCCTATACGCAAAGCCGGCTGCGCCAGATGATCTTCGGCGGCACCACGCGGCATATCCTCGCCAATGCGAAGCTGCCGGTGCTGATGGCGCATTGAGCGGCCGGGCACGGCCGGCTCGGCAAAACCAAAACATGACCGCAACGCAGTTGGTGTTTCCGCAATTGGAGTCCGTTTATCGGACGCTGGCGCCGTTGAGCGAGGCGCTGCTGCGCGTCGTGGTCGGACTCTGGATGGTGCCGCACGGCTTGCGTATGGCGTTCGGCTTGTTCCCGGGAACCGGCATCCGGCAGGGCGACGTGCGCATGCTGGCAGTCGATCTCGACACTTGGGGCTATCGTCCGGGCTGGCTGTGGGCGCCGCTGATCGCGGCGACCGAACTCATCGCCGGCCCGATGCTGGCGCTTGGCTTGTTCACGCGCGCCGCCGCGGTGCCGCTCGTGCTGTTTCTGATCGTGACGAATTTCGAGCGCTGGCGTGTCGGCCGCTATTTTTGGAACAAGCTCGGCCTCGAATATACGTTGATGTGGCTTATCGCGACGTTCTATTTCCTGATTCATGGCGGCGGCTTCTATTCGCTCGATCGCCTGATCGGTTGGGAATTGTGAGGAGTTGGCATGCCCTTCATCGACGCCAATGGCGTGAGCCTCAATTACCAGCTTGATGGTGCGCGCGGACCTTCCGTTGTGTTGCTTCATGAGCTTGGCGGCACTCTTAATTCCTGGGACGCCGTCGCGCCGCGCCTGGCACAGCGCTTTCGCGTCATGCGCTATGACCAACGCGGCGCAGGCCTGTCGGAAAAAGTGCGACAGGATTTTTCCAACGACGCATTGGTCGATGATTTCGAGGCGCTCGCCAAAAGCGCGGGTCTCGATCCGCCCTATCATTTTGTCACCGTCGCCGCCGCAGCAACCCAAGCGCTGCGTTTCTTGGAAAAGCACACCGATCGGGTCGGCGCGCTTGTCCTGTGCAATCCAGCGCCCGGCGTCGACGCGAGCCGCGCCGGAGTCCTCGACGAGCGAGCCGCGCTCGCCATGCGCGAGGGCATGCGCGCGTCGCTACCGACAACGCTGGCGCTCTCCTACCCGCCGCATCTCGGCGAGCGCAGCGCCTACGCGGCCTATCTCGGGCGTTACCTCGCCAACGATCCCGTCGGATTCGGGCTCGCCTTTCGCTGTCTGGCGCGCACCAACATGCTGCACATGCTGCCGCAGATCCGCTGCCCCACGATGGTCATTGCCGGCCGTCACGACACGGTGCGGCCGCACGCCGGCACAGCCGAGCTTGCGAAAAAGATCCCCATCGCGCGTTTCGAGTTGATCGAAGAAGCGGGCCACTTCATGCCGACGCAGGCGCCGCAAGCTCTCGTCGCGCTGCTCGAAGATTTTTTGCCAAAATGAAAACCCAAGCCAGGAAACCGACATGAAGATCAAAGCAAACGGCATCAACATCAATTATCAGATCGACGGGCCGGACGCGGCGCCGTGCCTTGTCTTCTCCAATTCGCTGGCGACCTCGTTCGCGATGTGGGACGAGCAGGCGGCGGCGCTGAAGGATTCGTATCGTGTGCTGCGTTATGACCAGCGCGGCCACGGCGGCACCGACGCGCCGGCGGGCCGCTATGCCTTCGACACGCTGCTTGCCGATGCGCTCGGCTTGCTCAATGCGCTGTCGATCAAGAAAGCGCACTTCGCCGGCCTGTCGATGGGCGGCGCCACCGCGCTGGGTCTGGCTGAGCGCCATCCCGATCGGTTCGATCGCATCGTGGTTTGCGACTCGCCCTGCCAGTCGACGCCGCAGTCGAGCCAGCAATGGGAAGAGCGTATCGCTGTGGCGCAAAAGCAGGGCATCGAGGCTCTGGTCGAACCGACCATCGCGCGCTGGTTCCCAGCCGAGACGGTGGCGAAAAATCCGCCGCATGTTGATAAGGTGCGCGCCATGATCCGCAATACGCCGGTCAACGGATTTATCGGTTGCTCGGCGGCGCTGGCCGACCACGATTATGCCTCCGCTGTCGCCACCGTGAAGCACACGGTGCTGTTTCTCGGCGGCGAAAAAGATGCCGCCACCGCGCCGATGCGCAAACTGAGCGAGAAACTTTCCGGCTCGCGCTTTGTCGAACTTGCCGGCGCCGGTCATATTTCCAACATGGACCGGCCGGCGGAGTTCACCCGCGCGATCCGCGATTTCCTGGCCGCCTGAGGAACGTGCGCTATGTCTTTTCGGCGGGGCAACCATGGCGACGCGCAATCCGGACGGCTTTGCAAACACCGGACGGAGCCACTATACGTGAGGCAAAGGCAATTGAGCCGTGTAAGGCGCGCCCTTTTTAAGGAGGAAATGTCATGGCAACGGTGACTATGAAGGCCCCTGCCCCGGGCGGGCTTTCCAACAAGGCGCGCGAATTGATGGAGGCCATCAATGCCGACGCCGGCAAGCATAATGTCTGGGTGCGCACGCAGGCCAATGCGCCGGCGCAACGCCCCTGGTTCAGCGAGACGAGCGGCGAAGGCTCCGGCCAGCTCGGCACCGGACGTGTCGCCGTCAATCAAATGAAGACCGTTCCCTATATGTGGAAGTGGAACGAATATAACGGCTACCTCAAGCAAATCTCGGAGATCGCCAGCAAAGCCGACGTTTCGCCGATCGAATTCGCCGACCGCCAGAGCATTCTCTTGCTCAATCCCGGACTGAACGGCCGCTTGCAGGTGACCAATACCATTCGCTGCGCAATCTCGATCTACAATCCGGGCGACGTTGCTCCGGTGCATCTGCACTCGCCGAATGCGAGCCGCACCATTCTTTCGAAAAATGGCGGCTACACCGTCGTCGAAGGCGAGAAGGTCACGGCCAACTACGGCGACCTCATCCTCACCCCGAACGGCACCTGGCACGACCACGGCAACGATTCCGGCGAGCCGGTGATCTGGATCGACACGCTGGACTGGCCGCTGATGGAATTTCTCGATGCTGCCTGGGTCGACCACAACATGCCCGGCGCACAAGGCAACACCAACGTGCAAGCGGTCACCGTGGAGGAAGGCTATTCCCGCCATCTCTATAGCCATGGCGGCATCAAGCCGGCATTCGTCGACCATCAGCGCGGCGTCGGCCGCGCGCCCGCGCCGCTGTTCCATTATCGCGGCGCCGACGTGCTGGAAATGTTGCACAGCCTGCGCAAGGAGAAGGGCGACCCGTACGAGGGCATCAAGGTTGACTTCGTCAATCCGGTAACCGGCGAGCCGGTGTTCAAGACGCTGAACTATTCGGCGCAGCTCCTGCGCCCCGGCGAGGAGACCGAATTCAAGCGCGAGACCGCCGGCACGTATTATGTCTGCATCGAGGGCTCGGGCGTCACCGAAGTCGGCGGCAAGCGCTTCGAATGGGGCCATAACGATCTGTTCGTGGTGCCGAACTTTCTGTGGCGGCGTCACATCAATACCGGCAAGACCGACGCCGTGATCTACTCGGTCTCCGACGCCGCGCTGATGCGCAATATCGGCCAGTATTACGCGCAAGGCCGCGCCAAGAACGGCAAGGTGACGGAACTGGTCACGCACTGAGGGTGCGTGGCACGTAGAGCTGGGCGCCGCTTGGCGCGGCGCACCCCGCGTGGGAAAAATTTTGCCGCGCCATAGCTCGTCGAGGAGGCGTGAACGCGCTTATGGCCGACCCGGTAGCGCCCGTACAAAAAAATCTTGAGATATGCACGGTGCGTGCGCCTTGATCTCGGTCAAACCGCCCGGCGGGGATTCGTGATCCAGTGTCTAATGAACCATGAGAGGCAGACATGACCGATACACCGCGCGTTCAATCAAATGGACCTTCTCGACAAATCACCCTACTTCGGGGTGTCGGCTGTGCGGTGGGAGCCGCAGCCGCACTGCTTCCGATCAGGCAAGCCGCCGCTAAAATGGCGCAGACGGCGGTCGGTTATCAGGTGACGCCAAAGGGCGACCAGCAGTGCAGTAATTGCTCGCTGTTCCAGCCCCCGAGCGCCTGCACACTGATCGACGGCACGATTAGCCCGTCAGGCTGGTGCAAGTTCTGGGTCAAAAAGGCTCCCTGAGAGCGGATTCAGTCCGATCCGGCCTTGCCGGAGTTCCTGTCAGCTTTGGCGATATTGTAGTTTACAATATCGCCCAGCTTTTGGCGCGACGGGGCCCGGCTTGATCGCATTGCAATTCGAATAGGATATCGGCGTTAACACAAAATCGCGGCGCAAAACTCGTCGAGGCTGCTGCGAGATCGAGCCATTCGCCGCAAATTGTCTTTCCGGCGCAAGCCTGACAGCGCCGAAATGCCGTCGGATAACGCAACTCCAGCCGCGCCAGATCTTCAGGACCCAGATCGATCCCAAGGCTCGTCATCATTTGATAGAGCAGAACCGAATTCTCACATTTCACCACCAGCGACATGATCTGCCTCCGTATGCCGGCAGAGCGGTCGATAACGAGGCGACGCGGTACCCCCTGGCAACCGCGCCGCCTACTCGCAATGACCTCGTTCGAGATCGACTACGAGCATGAAAAGTTTGATGTATTGCTCCGCGCTCTTCATTGATCGAAATCAATTTGGCCGGCGACGCGACGCAGCCTGCGCCGCTATGTTGCCGAAAAGCATCATAGCCTGGGAAAGTCGCAATGTCCTGAATTCGACATAGCCGACTCTAGGTTTATTTCCTATCCTGGTTTCGCCCCCTAGTTATCGTTTGCACGCTCAGACGCGTGCGACGCCTGATTGGGTTGGCTTAGATGCAGGGCGAACGCGGCCAATCTGTCGACATGGTGCGTTTGCGGCTTGCCTGCGTGATCACGCAGCTGTTCTTGCTCTCTGGTTTACTGACATTCGGATTTGCATCACCAGCACGAGCCCTGCCGAGCTTTGCGCGGCAGACTGGGCAGCCGTGCGGCGCCTGTCACACGGATTTCGCTGGACTAACCCCTTACGGCCGGCGTTTTAAGATTGGCGGCTATACGTATGGGGGCGGCAAGTACCGCACGGCGCTGTTTCCCGATTCTGACGATTCGACCGACAGCAAAGAAAAGAAATGGGTGCCTCCGATCTCGATGATGGCGATCGTCGGATTCACCAATACGCAAGCGCCCCAACCACCGCCGACCGATCCGTACGCCACCAATAACAACGTCGTCGTATCCCCGCTGAGCTTCTTCTGGGGCGGCGCTATCACCGACCATATCGGTGCCTTCGCGCAACTGACCGATGCCGGGCCACCAACTACCGCTTCAATCGGCAACGATCCGTATGTCCACAACTGGACCTGGGACAATACCGATATCCGTTATGCCAACTCGACGAGCCTCGGCAACACTTCCGTTACCTACGGCATTACGGCGAATAACGGGCCCACCGTTCAGGATCCTTGGAACACGACTCCGGCCTGGGGCTTCCCCTACGCCGCATCGACAGTAGCGCCGACGCCCGCGGCCGGTACGATCATCGACGGCGCCTTTGCCGCGCATGTCGGCAGCGTGGGCGCATACGCCTACATCGACGATATGTTTTACCTCGAATTCTCGGCCTATCGCACCCTCAATGCGAACGTACAGAACGCCTTGGGCACCGATCCATTCGGCGCGCCGGGACAGTTCGACTTTGCCCCCTATTGGCGTGCGGCGTTTGAACCGCATTGGGGAAACAATTGGTTCGAGATCGGAACTTTCGGAATGATGGCCGACGTTCATCCGTGGGCGTCGCCACCATCCGCGCCGGTTACCGGGCCGGTTACGACGGCGACTTTCCCGCAAACAGATAAATACACCGACATCGGATTCGATTCGCAATATCAGTATCAGGGCGACAATTACTGGTTCACGCTGCGCGGCAGCTATATTCATGAAACCCAAAGGTTGGATGCAAGTTTCACCAATATGATTTCCGCAAACCCGACCGACAAGCTCAACGAAGCAAAAGCGTATGCCTCGCTCGCCTACGGCAACGACAATCGGGTCGTTCTCACCGGCCAATACTTCGACACTTGGGGAAGCCCCGATACGGGCTTGTACGGCACGCTTGCTAGCGGCTTCAGTCCTAACAGCAACGGCTGGATCGCCGAAATCGCTTACATTCCGTTTATCAGTAGCACTGCGCCGGGATGGCCATGGTTCAACGCCCGCGTCGGGCTGGAATATACTTGGTACAGCGAATTCGACGGAACCAGCGTCGGCGCCAGCAGCAATAATACGCTTTACCTCTATCTGTGGTTGGCAATGTGAGAGGGCATTCCGGAGGGTTCGCGATGAAAGCAACACTGCTCGGAAGCGCCGCGGTCTCGCTGTTGACCGTCTCTGCTGCGTTCGGGGCCGATCTCGGAGCGCCGCCACCCGCTCCGCCGCCATTCACATGGACGAGTTGCTATGCCGGTGGCAGCGCCGGCGGCGGCTTGGGGCAAAAGAACCTAACCGACACCGCCGGAATCCTTTCTCCGAACAGCGGGTTTACTTCTGCCAACCTTGACATCAGCGGTTACATGCTCGGCGGACAATTCGGATGTGACTATCAATTCGCGACCAATTGGGTCCTCGGCATCGAAGGCGAGGCATCCGGGGGAGATATTGGCGGCAAGACCACTGTCGCAACACCAGGAATTGCCGGTGACACCGCAACCTTCAAGGAAACGACGGACTTCCTGAGCAGCGTAACCGCCCGCGCCGGCTACGCATGGGATCGCTGGATGCTGTACGGCAAAGGCGGCGTTGGCTTCGTAAACGATAGATACAATATGGCCGACGCATTTGGGACGTACGATTTCGACGGCTTGGATAACAGGCTCGGCTGGACCGCGGGTGCCGGCATCGAATGGGCGCTTTGGGATGATTGGTCGGTCAAGCTCGAATACGACTATTACGGCTTCGGTACTCGCAGTGTGACGTTTATCGAGGAGAGCGGCGCGTTCCCGTCGGGACCCGAGAGCATCAAGCAGAATATTCAGGTCGTCAAACTCGGTCTGAATTTCCACGTCTCTGATTGGCCATGAGGCCACAATGGCGCCGATGACGGGGAGTGATCGAGCCATTCGGACCAGCGAACGATGCGGACAAAGCTGATGACGATCGTGAGACTACGAAGAATAGCCTGGTATGCGTCGCTGTTGGCGCTCATCGTCGCGTCTCCGGTCCGCGCGCAAAATGCGAATGCAGACGCCGTGCCGCAGAAGGACGTTCAGGCCAAGCTCACCTATTGCGAAGTCTGCCACGGAGTTTCAGCACAAGGCTTCAACGGCTATTATCCGATACCGCGGCTGGCCGGGCAGCAAATCGCTTACATCGAGAATGAGCTGCAGGGCTTCGTCGAGCATAAGCGGACGAATAATATCATGTTCAACGTCGGCCACGTGCTGAGCCCGGCGATGATCAAGGCGCTCGCCACCGATTTTCACGATCTCAATCCGAAGCCGCTCGGCGGCGCGCCGAAGGACCTAGCGCCCGCGGGAGAAAAAATCTTTCAACAGGGACTGCCCGACGCCGGCGTTCCGCCATGCGCCTCCTGTCACGGTCCGGAGGCCAAAGGCAACGATCAATTTCCTCGCTTGGCGGGCCAGCTCTATCCCTATCTCGTGGGCCAATTGACGAATTGGGCCAGCGAGCGCGGGGAGAACAACGCGAACGTTATGGCGCCGATTGCGCATGGCTTGACCGCGCCGCAAATCAAGGCGGTTGCGGCCTATCTCAGTTATCTGGAGTAATGCCGTGCGCCAGCTCAAAGCACTCCAAACGACCGAGGGAGCGGTGAGCCTGTCTGATCGGCGCGCGCGCCGCCGGATGGTCAAGTCCTCGATCGTACAATTGGGATTGCTGACGTTGACCATGGCGTTTGGCGGCGTCGGGCCCGGTCGCGCAGAGGACATCAAGAGGAACGACTCGCCGCAAGCCGTTCAGCAGAAGCTGGGCTACTGCAAAGACTGTCACGGGCCGTCGGCGCAAGGCTATCGCGGCTACTTTCCTATCCCGCGGCTCGCCGGACAGCAACCTGAGTATTTGGAAAACCAGCTGCGCGCCTTTATCGAGCATCGCCGGACCAACAATATCATGTTCAACGTGGCCCATACGCTGAACCCTGGAATGGTTACGGCGCTTGCCGAGAGCTTCAAGAAACTTGATCCCCCGCCCCTCGGCGGCGCTCCGCATGGCCTCGCAGCCACGGGAAAGAACATCTTCGAAAACGGCGTTCCCGACGCCAACATCGCGGCGTGCGCTGCCTGTCACGGTCCCGAAGCCACGGGCAGCGGAGAAATTCCCCGCCTCGCCGGCCAGCTCTATCCGTACCTCATCAGCGAGTTGACGAATTGGGGAAAGGAACGCGGGCAGAATTCGGCAAAGCCGGACACATCGGCCATCATGAGCCCTGTCGCCCACAGTTTGACCAAGCCGCAAATCGAAGCCGTTGCAGCCTTCGTCAGCGATTTAAGGTGACCTCTTATGTTTGGCTCGCCACTTGGAAAAGGCAGAATACTCGGACTTGAAATGACGAGATACACCCGGTCAAAAGTGGCTACCCTGGCGATGACGTTCATTATCGGTTTCGCGCTGGCCGGTCACGCCGAGAGCCTCGCTGTTCGCAATTGTACTTGGTGTCATGGCGGATCGGCGCAAGGCTATACGCCCGCACCGCGTTTGGCCGGACAAAGATACCAATATCTCGAAAATCAGCTTGCGGATTTTCATGCCCATACGCGCGACAATCCTCTTTCAAAGCAATATATGTGGGGCGCGGCGGCGAACCTCGCCCCGCAAACCGTGCGTAACCTGGCAGCGTACTTCTCAACGCTGTTGCCGGAAGCGGCTGACGATGGCGATAAGGGGCTCGCGACGACGGGAAGAACGATCTACCAGGAAGGAATGCCGGACTCCAACATCGTCGCTTGCGTGGTTTGCCACGGCCCGAATGCGGAGGGCGTCGGCCAAATTCCCCGTTTAGGAGGGCTGGCGTACACTTACTTGAAAAGGCGACTTGAGCAGTGGGGCGAAGGCTATCATGCAGCCGCCGGTCCACCGATGCCCGACATCTCAAGCAGATTGTCGCAACGTCAAATCGACGCGCTCGCGTCGTATCTCAGCTTTGTCAGGTAAAGAGAGTATTGCCTCGGTAATTCGTGTGTATTTCATTGCGTGCCGGATATTGCAGCCGCTGCGCCCGATCCCCGCAGAAAATCGCGGAAGCAGCCGCCAAAATTAAAACCGGTTATCAACCTCAAGACCCCCAAGGCGCTCGGCATCGGAGGCGCCACCGGCGGCGTCCGCGGAAGTGCGAACGTCGACAGCGGCGATTAAGAGACGTTTGTCATCGAAAGCAGTTCCAACTTCGCAGACGATTTTTCCAACAACGACGCTTGCCCCGTGCGCCGAGGATCATTCCGATAATTCTGAAAGTCCGCTTCGGAGGCGAAGCTAATGATGTGTATCTCTACGGTGCCATCCTGATTTCGAAGACGCCGCTCCAAACGCCCGTTAAACTCGGGCAATAGCGGCAGGACGGCATCCTCGTAAGCTCGAAAGTCCGCGATACCCTCGGTGGGTATTCGCGCTATGAGCACAAAAGTTGCGAGGTTGGTTTGATAGTCGGTCACTGTAATTCTTTGAGCACGCTGCATCCTGCGGTCGCTGCGTTACACCGTCAATGACAGCTTCGGGTCATTTTTGACCGCTCGACGGCATCGGCGGCGTGCCCGCTTTGCCTCCGATCACTGCCGAATTGCTGAGCTACAGCGAACGTCGAATGGAGCCAAAGGCGAAAGTCGCCCAAAGCTGACGGGGCTGCCTTGGCGCCAAAATGCAATCGGAGCGCGGGGTGACCGCGCTCCGGCTTTCTATCGACGTAAGTTGCCGGTCGGCGGGCTACGAGGCCTTGCCGCCGTTCTTCTTGCAGTCCGATCTGAATTTCTTGCGCGCCTTGCCATGCAGCCCTTTGGCATTGGCCTGATCGGTGCAAGATTTTGAGATCGCTTTCTTGTCAGCCGACCCCGCGGCAGCCGGAGCCGCCGGCGCGGCCGATTGAACGGCCGGAGCCGCCGGAGCGGGAGCCGGCGGCGTAGTCTGCGCGAAAGCGGCCCCCATGCCGAGGGCGAGCGAGAGTGCGGCTGCGATGGCATATTTCATCTTATGATCCTTTTTATGTGACGCGCTTTACTCGGGTTACTCGACGCTATTAGGCGCCCTTCAGCCGCTTATTGCATTCGCTGTAATAGCCGCCGCCCTTCTGAATCCATTTCAGCCCGCCATTGCCGTTCGACGCCTTATTGGCCTTGTACTGGTCGAGACAGGTCAGCATCCGGGCCTTGCCGGCGGAATCGGTCGAATATTTCGAGCTGACCGCGCTCGGGAATACGGCATTGCCGACCGCGACGGGCGCCGCGGCAGGCTTGGGCGCAGGCGCAGGTGCCGCAGCCGGTGCAGAAGCGGTAGCGGGCGCCGGCGCCGCGGCGACCGGCGCTGCAGCCGCATCGGCGCCGCATTGCGCCTTGCGGAAGTCGTTCCATTTTTGGCCGTTGAGCGTGCCGTCCGCCTTGGCCGCTTTATACTTGGCGCTGCACTCCGCCATCGTCAGCGCATTCGCGGACGTTGCTTGGAAGGCGATAGCCGCCAGTACCGCGGCGGCACATAAACCGACATAACGCGTAGTCATGGCTGAGATCCTCGTGATGTGGGACTGACTTTGGCTATTCAAGGCCGGGCAGCCGCAATGGACCGACCGCGATATTCCTCGGTGGAGGGAAGTCTGCCACGGGCGCCGACTGAAGGAAAGCCGGTGGCTGCGCAATGCAGCATGAGAAAGCCGCTTACTTCTTCGGCGCGTGGTCGTGCTGATGGCCGATCATGTCGCCGCAGCCGGCGCGGGTGGCCCAGTATTCCCAGGCGCGCCAGGTTTCGGTCGACGCCGGCCTATAGCCCGCGGCGCGCGCCGCGATCTCGCCCTTGGACAACGGCTTCGGCTTGCCGCCCATGCGCATTGCGTTCATCTGCACCCGCGCGTTGCGCGGCAGATAGACCGACAACCGCACTACCTCGATGATCGAGCGCGCGGCGGAGGCAAAACCGTGGCCGCGCATCAGCGCGACATTGCCTTTGCCTAAGCATTTCGCGAGATCGCGGCCTTGCGCCATATTGCGCACCAACAGGTCGGTCTCGCCGAATTTCCTGCGAATGTCCCAAACCGGCACCTTGCCGCCGATGAAGCTGCCGGAATGGATAACCGGCTCGAGCGGCTTGTTGATAATGCCGAACGGCAACGTATCTTCGGCATGGGCATGAACCACCGCCGTCACGTCTGGCCGCGATTCGAAAATCGCCGCATGGATGAAACGCTCGAGATAGGGCTGGCGCTTGTCGCTGACCGGCTCGCCCTCCTGGTCGAACTCGATCAGATCGTGGCGCTCGACCAATTCCGGCGCGCGCGAGCGCGACAGGAAGAAGCGCTTCGGATTGTCGGGATGGCGCACGCTGATGTGACCATAGGCATCGACCACATCTTCGTTGGACAGAATGCGGTTGGCGACGACGAGGTCGCGGAGAAGATCGTCGAGTTGGCTCATGTCGGTTGTTCCATGTGAAAAGAAAATTCGAGCCGGCGGCGGCCGGCCGCTCAGCCGTAAGTCGGTACGAACAGATCGTCGACCTTGACCGGCGCGGCAATCAAGCCCAAATCCTGCTGATATTGCACCAGCGCTTCCAGCGTCTGCCGGTTCGGCTCGACGCCGTACGGCCAAGGATCGCCGTTGAACACCTCCCAGATGTCGTCGATCTCGCGCATCAGGAACGGAGTCATGTAGCGCACCGCGCGCAGGTTGAAGAGCCTTTCCAGCGCGATCTTCTTCGATTTGACGAACGCATCGTAAAAACTCGTGGCAACGAACGGATAGCGCTCGTACACGCTCTTTTTGATCGCGACGAGATGCATGATCGGATAGATCTTTTTGCGTTTGTACAGATCGATGTCGCGCGCGACGTAATCCGGAAACAGCCGCACGATATCGGGATTGCTGCGGATTTCATCGGGCAGGCTGGTGCCGAGCGTCGCATCGACCGCGCCGTCGGCGAGCAGCTCGCCGAGCGTCTTGTTGGTCTTGTTGTTCTCGATTGAGACCTTGTTCAGAAGCGGCAATACCGTCGGGCTGCCGTGCGAGCCCGACGTGTTCATCGCACTCTGCACCCAGCGCACTTTCGACAGGTCGACGCCGAACTCGTTCTTGAGCATGCCGTTGATGAAGATGGCCGCCGTCATCGTATAAAGCGGCACGCCGATGCGCTTGCCCTCGAGATCCTTCGGGGTCTTGATGCCGGACTTGCGGCTGATGGCGATGAAGCCGAGTCGGAACGCGATCGACGGAAACACCGGAATGGCGACGAATGGGCATTCCTTGTTGGCGAAGCGCTGGACGAATTCGGAAGAGGAATACTCCGCGACGTCAAACTCCTCCCCGCCGGACATGCGGTCGAAAATCGGGCGCGGCTGATCGATAGCGATGAAATTGAGATCGATGCCGTCGGGTCTCACTTCGCCGGTATAAAGCGCCTGCATCCGGTCATAGAGCGCGCAAGCAAAAGACAGTTGCAACTTGGGCATGAGCGCGAGGTCCCTCCCGATTTTTTCCGCGGCGCTACGGTTAGCACGCTCGCCGTAGAGCAGGAAGAGTGGCGGACGGCGTGGGAATGCATGCCCTCAATGCAGCTCTTTGCGCAGAATCTTGCCGATATTGCTTTTCGGCAACTCATCGCGAAATTCAATGATGGTCGGGCGCTTATAGCCGGCGAGACGATCATGCAGGAATTTGACGAGATCGACTTTGCTAAGCGTGGGATCGCGCCTGACGACGAACAGCTTTACCGCCTGCCCGGTGCGCAAATCGGGCACGCCGATCACGGCCGCTTCGAGGACGCCGTGATGCAGCATTGCGACGTCTTCCACCTCGTTGGGAAAAACCTTGAAGCCGGAGACATTGATCATGTCCTTCTTTCGATCGAGCAGCCGTAAAAAACCGTCCGCATCGAAAGCGCCGATATCGCCGGTCTTGAGCCAGCCGTCAGCGGTGAGAACGTTCGCCGTCTCGTCGGGCCGCTGCCAATAGCCGAGCATCACCTGCGGGCCGCGCACCCACACCTCGCCCGCGTCACCGACGGCAAGCACTTTCCCGGCATCGTCGCGGATGGTGACCTCGGTCGATGGGACCGGCAGGCCGACGGTGCCGAGTCTCGGACTGGAAAATGGATTGATGCAGACCACGGGGGACGCTTCGGTCAAACCGTAGCCTTCGACCAATTCGCTGCCGGTGATTTCGCGCCAGCGCCGCGCCACCTCGCTCTGCACCGCGGCGCCGCCGCCGACCGCGACGCGCAGCGCGCTGAAATCCAGACCGGCAAATTCGGGCGCGTTGACCAGCGCGTTGAACAGCGTGTTGACGCCGGACATCCAGGTGATGTTGGCGCGGCGCATGAGACGAATGAGCCGGTGCAGATCGCGCGGGTCCGGAATGAGATAGTTCAGCCCGCCGAATACCGCAAAGCTCAGCAAGTTCGCCGTCAGGGAAAAGATGTGGTAGAGCGGCAGCGGCGTGAGCACCCGCTCGCTTTCAATCCGGACGCCGGCCCCGGACCAAGCGAGACACTGCAACGTGTTCGCGATCATGTTGCGATGCGTCAGCATCGCGCCTTTCGGCACCCCCGTGGTTCCTCCGGTGTATTGCAGCAACGCGACATCGCCGGCGCGCACATGCGCGTCCTGGTAGCGCTCGCTCGGTGGACGATCGCAAGCGTCCTGCAGCATGGTGAATTTTTCGAAGCGCCAGGCCGGCACCGCACGCTCGATATAGGAATTGGCGAAGTTGAACGCCCAGCGCTTGAGCATCGGCACGAAATCGCCGAGACGGGCCACCACGACATGGCGGATTTGCGTACCGGCAATGATGCTCTGGAGCTTGTGGGCGAAATTCTCCAGGATCACGATGACGACAGCGCCGCAATCGGCAAGCTGCTGCTGCAATTCCCGCGGCGTGTAGAGCGGATTGACATTGACCGCCATCATCCCGGCGCGCAGCGCGCCGAGAAACGCGACCGGATAAGCGAGCATGTTCGGCAGCATGATCGCGACGCGATCGCCCGGGCGGCAGTTTCCTTCCTCGACGAGAAAAGCCGCAAAATCGCGGCTATCACGCTCCCATTCGGCATAAGTCATCTGCGCGCTCAAGCATTCGAATGCAGGGCGCGCGGCATGCTGCCGGCAGGCCTCGATCAGCATCGCTGACAACGACGGATAAGCGTCCGGATCGATAGTCCTGGGCATGGCCGCCGGGTAGGAGGCGAACCAGATCGGCTCCGCCCCCTTAGCTTTGGTCGGCGCCGCCTCGCTCTGGGTCACGGGCGTCATGGATCGCGACTCCCGGCGAAGCCCGAACCCTCAAGGCTATTCCGCGTCATCATGATTGATTCTATCATCGAACGCATGCGGCAAAACAGAGATTACGTTCCCATTCGCCGCCGAACCAGCGATAGTATCCCCGCTTGCTGCGCCAAGGATTAAGACGAAGTCCAAAGGGAGGTTGGTATGTTGCGGTTTAGACTGTCGGCGCTTGTCGTCGTCTTGTGCATTGCAGCGCCGCTGCCGGCGCTTGCCGAAGACATCCTCGTCACCCAGTACAAGGCCGATCCCTCCGGCGCGCCGTTCGCGGTGGCGATAGCCAAAGGCTTCTTCAAACAGGCCGGAATCGACGTCACTGACGTCATCTCCGGTGCCGGCGGCGGCGCCTCGGTGCGCGCCGCGATGGCGACCTCGCTCGGCTATGGCGACGTCTCTCCCGCACCGGTGCTCGCCGCGATTGATCAAGGTCAGGACCTGCGGATCGTCAATATCGGTTCGCGGCTCCTCGATCTCAACATCGTCGTCATGCCGAATTCGCCGATCAAGTCGATCAATGATCTCAAGGGCAAGAAATTCAGTATCAGCGAGCCGAAATCGCTCGGCGAGATGACGGCGGTTCTCGTTTTGGAGAAGGCCGGACTCAAACCGGAGGACATGCAGCGGGTCGTGTTCGGCAGTCTGCCCGGCGCGGTGACGGCGCTCGAAAGCGGCGCCGCCGATGTCACGGCGATCCCGACCGTCTTGTTCCGCTTGAAGGACGGTGCGGACAAATACCGCGTCATCCTCGGCCCGCAGGACATGCCGCACTTGCCGCCCGCCATTGGCATCGCTACCGGCGATTTGATGCGCAACCACCCCGACAAATTGCGTGCGCTGCTGGCCGGCCGGCGTGAAGGCGTGAAATATATCTACGAACACACCGATGACGCCATCCAGATACTGTCGAAGCTCTATGCGCCGCTGCCGCCCGATCAGGTGGCCGCGATGGTGCATGAGCTGATCGCCGCCAAGTTCTGGAGCGAGGGTAACATGGAGATGGATCTGCTTCAGACCACCGAGCGGGCGATGAGATATGTCGGCATGATCGACAAGCCCCTTGATCTCAACAAGATGATCGACACGTCGTTCCTGCCGAAGGATCTGCAGAAGTAGGGCTTAAACCGTGTACGGCGACATTCATGCGCAATTCGCCGGCGTGACGCGGGTCTATGCCGGCACCGGCGGTCACTCGCCGGTGCACGCGCTCGGCCCGATCGACGTCAATCTCCACAAGGGCGAGTTCTTCGCCGTGGTCGGGCCGTCGGGCTGCGGCAAGTCGACTTTCCTCGAAGTGCTCGCCGGACTGCAGCAGCCGACTGCCGGCGCGGTGACGTTCGAGGGGCGCGCCGTCAACGGCGAGGTTCCAGACGGCATCGGCGTCGTGTTCCAGGAAGACGCCAGCTTTCCCTGGCTGACGGTCTGGGACAATGCCGCGTTCGGCTTGCAGCGCAAGGGGACGGCACCGTCGGAAGTGCGCCGCCGCGTCGACGACGCCCTGGCATTCATGGGTTTGAAGGATTTTGCCAGAGCCTATCCGTCACAGCTTTCCGGCGGCATGCGGCAGCGCGTCTGCATCGCGCGCACGCTGGTGCTGCAGCCGCGCCTCATTCTGCTTGACGAGCCATTCGGCGCGCTCGATGCGCAGACTCGCTTGCTGATGGGCGATGAAGTGTTGCGGCTGTGGCGGCAGACCGGCGCCACGGTGCTGTTGATTACCCACGCGCTCGACGAGGCAACGATGCTGGCCGATCGAATTGGCGCCATGTCGGCGCGGCCCGGCCGCTTCATCGAGATCATCGAAACCGGCTGGCCGCGGCAGCGCGATTCGACCATCGTCGCCGAGCCGACATTCGGCGAAATTACCGGACGGCTTTGGGAGCGATTGCGCGGCGAGTTGCTGAAAGCGCTTGGCCATTCCGATATGCCGCCGCCGGCATTGGCGGCGGAATGACCCGCGCCGGGTGGATCAGACTTCTCGTCATCGCCGCGATGATCGGCGCACTCGAACTGGCGTGTCGGCTGGACTTCATCGACCACCGCGTGATGATCCCGCCGTCGGAAATGGCGACAGCGCTCGTCGCCATACTGGCGTCGGGTCAACTCAACGACGATATTGCGCGTACACTCGGCGTCATCGCGATTGCGGTCGCCATGTCAGTCGTGCTCGGCTTCGCGCTTGGGCTTCTTATTCACGCACTGCCGCGCCTGCGCGGGGCGCTCGATCCGTTTTTCGCCACCTATTATGCGGTCCCGGTCTTTATCTTCTATCCGGTGATGATCGCGATATTTGGTCTGTCGGTCATTCCCATCGTGCTGATGGGCGTCGCCACCGCCATCGTCGCGATGATCATCGCTACGCTCAACGGCCTTGATCGGATCCCGCGCGTTCTCACCAAAGTCGCCCGCGTCCATCGCATGGGCCGGTTCGCTACCGCGCTGCAATTGCAGCTTCCGGCGGCGGCGCCTTACCTGTTCACCGGCGTCAAGCTGTCGGTGAGCTACGCCTTCATCGCCGTGATCGCCGCCGAATTTATCCTGGCGCCGGCCGGTCTCGGTCGTGCCATCGCCAATGCCTACGCCGACTTCGACAATCGGCGCATGTATGCACTGATGCTATTCGTGCTGCTGATCGCAACCGTGGTCAATGCCGGCCTGCACGCCTGGGATTTGCGCTGGGCAAGACGGCGCGGCGCGAGGCCGTCATGACCGCAACGCGGCGAGCCCTCGACACGACGATCATCATCGTCGTCATTGTGCTGCTCTGGCAGGGTTTCGCCCGATGGGTTGGCGACACCGCCCTGCCCGGTCCGGCGCCGACTTTCCTCTATCTGACCCACTTTGTCCCGTCCGCGCGATTTGCCGAGAACGCGGCGGCGACAGCCATCGCATTCGCGTTGGCGCTGCTCTTGGCTTATGGACTTGGCCTTGCCATCGGGGTGTGGATGGGCGCGCAGCGGCTGTCGGGCGAAGTCGGCGAGCCGATCCTGATCACGCTTTACTCATTGCCGAAAATAACGCTTTACCCGGTGATCCTGCTCATCTTCGGCCTCACTTTGTCCGGCAAAGTAGTGTTTGGCGCGATCCATGGCACCCTTCCGGTGGCGCTGCTCACCATGGCGGCGATCCGCAATATCCCGATGGTCTATCTGAAGTCGGCGCGCACGCTGCATTTGTCGCCGTGGCAGACGATCAGCAATGTGCTGCTGCCGGCGACCATCCCCGAAGTCATGGCCGGCTTGCGCATCGGTTTTACCGTCACGTTGCTCGGCGTGCTGCTTGCAGAAATGTTCGCGTCGAAAGACGGTCTGGGATTTCTCATCATCAACGCCATGACGCTTCTTCAGGCCAAAGAGATGATCTCCATCGCCATCGTGCTGTTCGCCTTCGCGGCGATCGCCAATGCGATCCTGCTCTGGATCGAGCACCGGCTGCATCGAAGGGTGTAAGCCGCTACCTCGCGCCAACGTATCTTTCAAGCGTCATCGGATTGCCCTTCTTCGCCGGCTCGCACGGCTCGACGCCGGCAAAGCGGCTCGCTTCGGTGTACCACTGCGCTCTTGCGGGAAGCTGCCAGTTGCGCTGGCCGGTATAGGACGCGTCCCAGCGCACCGGCTCGTCGTCGATGTCCATGCATTGATAATGCGTGTTGAATAGCTCGATGCGGTGGCCGTCGGGATCGCGCATATAGACGAATAGCGCATGACCCGGCCCGTGCCGCCCCGGCCCGAACTCGATGTTCTCGGCGAAGCCCATGGCGGCGGCGAGATCGCAGACATAGAAGAACAGGTACGATTCCGGAATGCTGAACGCGGCGTGGTGCAGCCGCGGACCGGCGCCGGGCGCGAACACGATGTCGTGCGGATTGCCCTTGCGTTGCAGAAACACGAAGAACGGCTCGGCGCTGCCGTCGGCCGCGATATATTCGGACAGGCGAAAACCCATGCCCATGTAGAATTCGAGTTCGCGCTGCACGTCCGGCACCAGGAGCTGAAAGTGGTCGATCCGCTGCGGCACCGCACCGTGGTGATGCGTGAACGAAACGACGAGCCGCGGCTTGCGCTCCATGGTGGCGCAGAATTCGAGCGGCGCGCCGAGCGGATCGTTGACTTGGAGCGTGCGTCCTTGGTGCGGCCGCTCGGCCCACTGCGCCGGCAGTCCCGCTTTTGTGAAATAAAACTTCGCCTTCTCCAAATCTTCCTCGGAGAAGCAGCGCATGCCGACGCGCTCGGCCTGCGCCGCGCTCGCGCGCTTGAGCACGAGAGAGTGATGGCACGCTTCGGCAACGCCGCGCAGATAGATCGCGTCTTCATCCTCATCGCTGACGATGAAGCCGATCAGATCGACATAGAAGGCGCGGCTTTTCGCCAGATCCTTCACGCTTAGCACGGCGTGGCTGGCGCGCGTGACGTTGAACGGCGGATCATAGTTTGGCTTGGGTATGCCCACGAAAGGACTCCGGACAATGAGGGCGCGCTTACCGCGCGGGACATCGGCGCCTCAGCTTGACACGTCTATGACCCCACTTCATACCCGTTTTGCTCAAGTTTCAGCAGTATGGAGACCGGCATGGCGGACGCTGCAGCGGCACAACGCTATCGCGGATTGCGCGGTTGGCTGGAGACCGTCGATCGGCTCGGTGAGCTGGAGCGCGTCTCCGGCGCCCATTGGGACGTCGAGATGGGCGCCGTCACCCACATGCTCACCGAGAAGAGCCGCGGCATGGCGCCGGCGATCCTGTTCGACGACGTGCCCGGCTACGCCCAAGGCTATCGCACGCTCTACGGGCAATTGTCCTCGATCAAACGCATCGCGCTTACGCTCGGATTGCCCCTCGATCATGAGCGCAAGGTCGATATCGTGCAGCGCTACCACGCGCGCATGCAGGATTTGAACCCGCTGCCGCCGCGGTTCGTCAACGACGGCCCGATTTTCGAGAATGTGATCGAAGGTGACGCGGTCGACGTTTTGAAATTCCCGGTGCCTCGCCATCATGAGCAGGACAAGGCGCGTTTCATCGGCACCGCCTGTTGCGTGCTGACCAAGGACCCCGACGCCGGCTGGTACAATCTCGGCGCCTATCGCAGCCAAGTCTATGACGGCAAGACCGTCGGTTGCCAGATCACCGAGGGCAAGCACGGCCGCATCCACCGCGACAAATATTTTGCCCGCGGCGAGCCGATGAAAGTCGTGATCTTGTGCGGCCAGGACCCGCTGTTGTTCATGCTGTCGTCGAGCCCGCTGCCGGAAGTCAGCGAATACGATATCGCCGGCGGCTTGCGCGGCGAACCGATCGACGTGGTGCGCGGGCCCTATACCGGCTTTCCGATCCCGGCTGATTGCGAGATCGCCATCGAAGGCGAAACCGTACCCGGCAAGACCAAGCCGGAGGGACCGTTCGGCGAATGGATGGGCTATTACTCCGACGACACGCAGGAGCGGCCCTACGTCAGCGTCAAGACGATCCTGCACCGCAACGATCCGATCCTTACCTGCGCGCCGCAGCACAAACCGGTCGACGAAACCGGCCTCCTCAAAGGCATTGCCGGCGCGGCGCAGATTTGGCGCGCGCTCGACGCTTGCGGCGTTCCCGACGTGCTCGGAGTGTGGAACCATGAGGCCGGTCCGGCAACGCGCTTCACCGCAATCCAGCTGCGCCAGCGCTATCCCGGCCATGCGCGCCAGGCGCTGCACGTTGCCTGCGCCTGCCAGGGCGGCGCTTATGCCGGGAAATGGACGGTCGTGGTCGACGACGATATCGATGCCGGCGATCTCGATCAGGTGCTGTGGGCGATGTGCACGCGGTTCGATCCCAATGTGGATATCGATCTGGTGCAGAAGGCGTGGGCGTCGAAACGCGATCCGCTATTCCTGCCCGGCAATTTCAACAACCGGATTCTGATCGACGCCTGCATCCCCTATGACATGAAGCTCAAGGGCACCTTCCCGCTGACCGTCGACGTCAGCGCGGGCCTTCGCACCAAATTACAGGCGAAGTTCCCTAATTTACTTCATTGAGATGATTGGCGGACCTGTTCGCCGCTCGTTACCCGCTCCTCGCGGCCTTATTGCTGGTTCTGCGCGAACAGTTGCTTGCCCATGGTGTTGAAGCGCGCCTTCTGGTCGTCGCTGAGAGAATTATAGAAATCGGCGAGCGTCGGCTGCACCGTTTCCACGGCTTTCAGCATGGCTTGCAGCCGGTTGCCGATCGCGTCGAGGCGGCTCGGCGGCGTTGCCGGCACTTCGCTCGGGCACGCGGCCTTGATCGTGTCCGACGCCTGCGACAGCGCCGACTGCAACGCGTCGAGCTTTGCGCGCTGCGCATCGTTTGGATGGAGGGCGTTGTCGATCTGGTCGGTCGGCCAAGCCATGACACTGGCGTTGCACTGCGCCTGGACGCCCGGCTGGTCCTGCTGAGCTTGGGACTGGCCTTGCACGCTTTGTGCGTTTTGCGACGGCGGCGACGCCGGTGGCGCGATGGCGTTAAAGCGCGCCTTCTGCTCGTCGGAGAGCGAATCGTAGAAACCCGTCAGTGGCGGGCTGATGAGGTTCACCGCGTCGACCAGCGCCTGCAGGCGCTGCTTCATCTGGCCGAGACGATCGGTCGGCGTGAACGCGACGGTGGTCGGACAATGCGACTTGATCTCGTCGCTTGCCTTGACGATGGCGTTGCCGAGGCCGTCGAGCAAGCCGCTTTGCTGCGGATTGGGCTGGACGGCGTCCTGGATTTGATTGATCGGCCAGCCCGTGACTTCGGCGGCTTCGTCGGCGCAGCTTTGCCCCATGCCTTGTGTCAGGCTCGTCATCCGTTCCGGCGCGCCCGATCCTTGGACGTATTCGCCGTAGTCGTAGGGCGAGAAGATCGACTCGTAGATGTCGCCGTATCCGTAAGCCCAGAACGGATCGATATATTCGTAGTCGGACGGCCACAGCGCATAATAGAAGAAATCGCCGTAGGCATAGGGCCAGAACAGCGGGCCGATCCAGCCGAGGTGATGGTAGGGGTGCCAGCCGTGACCGAAGAACGGCCGGAACGCCGGACTGCCGGCGAAATGCCGATGCGCCATAAACGACGCCGGGTCGGCGCCGCCGACCGCGTGATGATGCGCGAAAGCGGTCACATGGCTGCCGACCAACGGATGTGCCGTTGTCGTCAACGGATGGGCTGACGGGGTGACGTGATGCGTGATCCGCGTGCCGACGTGAGAATGGAGCGACGGTCTTGCAATACGGCTTGCGTGAGACGCGGTGATATGCGGCGTAATGTGCGCGTGTGCCGCGGCATGGAAATGCGGCGTGGCACGCGCCGCGCTGAAATGTGGCACGGCACGCGGAGCGCTGAAATGTGCGCCGCCGCCGGGATGCCCTCCGCCGCCTGGGTGACCACCGCCGCCCGGATGTCCGCCGGCTGGCTTCGCCAGCGCTATCCCACCCGCCGCGCACAGGACGAGACCGACTGCGCCGAGGCGCGCCGCCATTCTCGATGATCTAATCTTTTTGGATAAGTATTGCATCGTAATTCCCTCCCCGTCGTTACGGGCAACGCCGTAGTCCCCGTTCCGTTCCGGCACCTCCACGACTGTGATGCTGCAATGCACTGTCTCCTGAATATCACAAAGCTGGAGCGAACGACGTGAGCCGGCCGGCCGAGAGCCGCGCGCGGTTGATATTCACCTATGATTTGGGCATGGTTACGATGGATGCCGTCGCTGGGGGTCGAGGCAGAGACGAGCACAATGCGATCCGTTCAACGCTCGGCTTGGTCGCTATTGCGGGGATCGTCTTGCATTGAACGCGACTAAGCATCGGGTTGCGTCTTCGGGGCTTACAGCAACGGGTTTCTGGCAGTGCTGGCGTTGGCCCATGCTGTTGTGCATTGGGGTAGTTGGGTGCGACGCAGAGCTTACTTCCCTCCGCCGGCGCGCGGCCGAGCTTTGGCCTTCGGCGTTGGATCATTGATCCTTGGATTGGGGCTCGCCGGCTGCGCCGTCGGACCCAATTATTCCCGCGAACCGGCGCCGGTATCGACGCAATTCAAAGAGCTCAAAGGCTGGAAACTCGCAAATCCGAGCGACAATCGCGATCGCGGCGATTGGTGGAAAGTCTACCGCGATCGCGGTCTCGACGTACTCCTGCCGCAAGTCGAAGTTTCCAATCAGACCGTCGCCGCCGATGCCGCAGCCTATGAGGAGGCACGCGCGCTGCTCAGAGAGGCCCAAGCGGCGCTGTTTCCGACGGCGACCGCCGCTTATGACGTGAGCCGGACGCGAACCGGGTCGCGCGCCGGCACCACCGGCGGCAGCGCGGTGGGAACGGCACTCGGCACCAGGTACACGTCGCTCTACAGCGCGCCGATCAGCGGCACCTGGGACCTCGACGTCTGGGGCAAGCTGCGCCGTCAAGTCGAAAGCAATACCGCCGCCGCGCAAGCAAGCGCCGCCGATCTCGACAACGCCAAGCTGTCCGAGCAAGCGATACTCGCGACCGCCTATTTCAACCTCCGCGCGGCGGACTCGCTGATCGACCTCTTGCAACGCACGATCGTCGAATACAAGAAGACCTACGACATCGTGAATAACCAATTCAAAGCGGGCTACTCCGTCACGGCGGGCGATGTGGCTACTGCCGATGCCAGCGTTCGAACCACCGAAGCCCAGCTCGCCGTCGCGCGATCTCAGCGCGCGCAATATGAGCACGCAATCGCAGTGCTGATCGGCAGACCTCCCGCCGAACTCGGCATCGCGCCGCGCGATCTCGGCGGCGGCATTCCGAAAACTCCGATTTCCGTTCCTTCGGCTTTGCTCGAAAGACGTCCCGACATCGCCGCTGCGGAGCGAACCATGCAGGAGCAGAACGCGCTGATCGGCGTCGCCGAAGCGGCCTATTTCCCGGACATCTCACTGTCGAGCATGCTCGAATACCTCGGTCCCATCCCGCTGCCGTTTACCGCCGCGCGTTCGGTTGGATCGATCGCGGCAAGCGGCACGCAAACTTTGTTCAATGGCGGCCTGACCTCGGCCCAGGTCGACGCGGCGCGCGCGGTCTATTGGGGAAGCGTGGCCAGCTATCGGCTGACAGTGCTGACCGCGCTGCAGCAGGTCGAGGACGAGCTCGCGGCGATCCATTTCCTAACGCAGCAGGTGGCTGCGGAGCGTCGCGCGGTCGCGGACGAACGCAAGGCGGTGGACGTATTCTTGAATCAATTCCAAGCCGGCACAGTGGCATTCACAACCGTTGTGGTCGCGGAAGTCTCTTTGCTGGCGGACGAGGAATCCGAATTGACGGCCCGTCAAAACCTTTACCTTGCCAGCGTCAGCCTGACCGAGGCGCTCGGCGGCGGCTGGGATACGGCCCTGCTGCCGGATCAGGTTGAATTGGAAAAAGGCTTCTCGTTTGTGCCAAAACTCAAATCGCCGACGCCCCTGGCGGAAGAGCTCATGCCCAAGGTTCCGACGCCGTCCAACCCGCCAAGCACGCCGCAGCCGGCGCAGTAGCGGCGGCGAAGCCCGTTCAGCCCCTGGTCCGGATCAATTCGTGGCCTGGCGGCGGCAAGCTATTTCGTAAGTCATTGGTCTCACTCTTGATTCAAGGATCGATTCCGAGGACACTGGCTGGAGGAGCAAGAGCCCGATACCCGCCAACCCGCCTGTCGCGAGCGGACGTTCGACACGGCATTAGCGAATATTCATTAGGCGGGGGATACCGGCGCATTTTATAAGTCGGAACATGTCGAAATGTCGGGATCGATAAACGCCCATCATGGACGAGCGAACGCGCAGAACTGATGAGGATCTGGCGCCGAGTACGCGCCGGCCAGCACCGGACATAAGCACGCCATCGCGTTCGCGATTCCGGATTGGCGTCGGAGCGATCGCGATCCTGCTCGCTCTCGCCGCCTATGAAACCGTACAATGGCTGAGATCGTCTTCGTCAGGCGGACGGTTCCCGCAAGGCGCCCTGCAATCGGTCGGCGCCGCGACGATCGCGACCGGCAATATCCGCGAGATCGTCAACGCGCTCGGCACCGTGACTCCGATCGCGACCGTGACCGTGCAAACTCAGATCAACGGCCAACTCACCGAAGTAGGATTTACCGAAGGCCAGCTGGTCAAGAAGGGCGACTTCCTAGCGCAGATCGATCCGCGGCCCTATCAGATCTTGAAGGAGCAATACGAAGGCCAGCTCGCGCACGACGAAGGTTTGCTCGCGCAGGCGCAAATGGATCTCACGCGCTATCAGACTCTCGCCCAGCAGAACTCGATCGCAAAACAACAGGCCGAGGATCAGATCTTCATCGTCCAGCAGTACAAGGGCTCGGTCCAGCAAGATCAGGGCCTGGTCGATTCCGAAGCGCTGAACATTTCCTATTGCCACATCGTTTCGCCGGTCGCCGGCCGCGTCGGCCTGCGCCTGGTCGATCCCGGAAATTACGTCCAGGCCACGAGCTCGACGGGCTTGGCCGTCATCACCCAGCTGCAACCGATCACCGTCATCTTCTCCATCCCCGAAGACGACCTGCCGGAGATCATGCCGCAATTAAATGCCGGAACCGCGCTCACCGTCACCGCCTATGACCGCGCCAACGTCCACCAATTGGCCACCGGCCAAGTATCCGCGGTGGACAATCAGGTCGACGTTACGACCGGAACCGTGAAGGTGCGCGCGCAATTCGACAACACCGACAATGCGCTGTTCCCAAGCCAGTTCGTGAATGCGCGGCTTCTGGTCAAAACTCTGCAAAACGTCGTCACCGTGCCGACAGCGGCTATCCAGCGGGGCTCGCCCGGCACCTACGTCTATGTCATCAATTCCGACAGCACGGTTTCGGTGCGGCAGATCAAGACCGGCCCGGTCGACGGCAACTTGACCGCGGTCAATTCCGGATTGTCGTCCGGTGAACGTGTTGTCGTCGACGGTACCGACCGGCTGCGCGACGGTTTGCGCGTTACCGTTGCCGCCGTGAACGGCCAGCCGGCCGCACCAGCCGCGGCGCCGGCGCGAGGCGGTAAAAGCCATAATTCCGGCAACTCGCAGACCCAGCCTGCGAATGGCGGGCAATAAGCTGCCGCCGTGCGTATTGGTCACGATCAAGCGCGGCGATAAAGCGGTGCGATGAACGTCTCCGAACCCTTCATTCTGCGTCCGGTGGGTACCACCCTCCTAATGGCGGCGATCATGCTGTCGGGTATGGTCGCCTACACGTTCCTACCGCTGTCGACCTTGCCTGAGGTCGATTATCCGACGATTCAAGTTCAGACGCTCTATCCCGGCGCCAGTCCGGAAGTGATGACATCTTCCGTTACCGCGCCGCTGGAGCGGCAATTCGGGCAGATGCCGGGCCTCAACCAGATGACCTCGGCAAGTTCCGCCGGAGCATCGGTGATTACGCTCCAATTTAGCCTGGATCTTTCTCTCGATATCGCCGAGCAGGAAGTCCAGGCCTCGATCAATGCCGCGGGCAATCTTCTTCCCGCAGATCTGCCGGCACCACCGATCTACTCCAAGGTCAATCCCGCCGATGCCCCGATCCTGTCGCTGGCGGTGACCTCAACGACGCTGGCACTGACCGATCTTGAGGACTACAGCGAAACCCGGCTCGCGCAGAAAATTTCGCAACTGACCGGCGTCGGACTCGTCAGCGTCAGCGGCGGGCAGCGGCCGGCGGTGCGGATTCAGCTCAATCCGGATTCGCTTGCCGCCTATGGCCTTAATGTCGACGATGTCCGCACCACGATCGGCAATCTGAACGTCAATACGCCGAAAGGAAATTTCGACGGCCCGGCCCAGGCTCTGACGATCAATGCCAACGATCAGCTCACCAGCGCCGATCAATACAGCAATCTGATCATCGCCTATCGCAACGGCGCCCCGGTCAAGCTCACCGACGTGGCAACGATCGTCAGCGGCCCGGAAAACAGCAAGCTCGGCGCCTGGGCGAATACGACGCCGGCGATCATCATCAACGTGCAACGACAGCCCGGCGCCAACATCATTCAGGTCGTCGACCGAATTCAGACGCTGCTGCCGCAAATCATGAGCACGCTGCCGTCGGCCATGGACGTCCGCGTACTGAGCGACCGAACCGTGACGATCCGCGCTTCGGTTTCGGACGTGGAATTCGAGCTCGGGCTCGCGGTCGTCTTGGTCGTGCTGGTGATCTTCGTGTTCCTGCGCACGCTGCCGGGTACGATCATTCCGAGCCTGTCGGTGCCGCTGTCGCTGGTCGGCACGTTCGGGGCGATGTATCTCCTCGGCTTTTCCCTCGACAACCTGTCGCTGATGGCGCTCACCATCGCCACCGGCTTCGTCGTCGACGACGCCATTGTCATGATCGAAAACATTGCCCGCTACGTCGAAGGCGGCATGGACCCGCTCGAAGCGGCGCTGCGCGGCTCGGAGCAGATCGGCTTCACCATCATTTCATTGACCATTTCTCTGATCGCGGTCCTGATACCGCTGTTGTTCATGGGCGACGTCGTCGGCCGCCTGTTTCATGAATTTTCGATCACGCTGGCGGTCACCATCGTCATATCGGCCGTTGTCTCGCTGACGCTGGTGCCGATGATGTGCGTCAAGCTCATCCGTCACCGCCCGGAAGGCGAGCGAACCAATTTCGATCTCAAGGCCGAGCAGGCGTTCAACGCCATCATTGCGCGTTACGGCCGGGCGCTGAATTGGGTGCTGGACCGGCAGCCGGCGACTTTGCTGGTTGCGATCCTGACGCTCGCCCTGACGGTTTTACTCTATGTGCTGATCCCGAAGGGGTTCTTTCCCGTGCAGGACACCGGGATGATCCAGGCCATAACCGAGGCCTCGCAGAGCGTGTCCTACGACGAAATGGCCGACCTGCAGGGCAAACTTGCCGAAGCGGTGCTCAAGGATCCGGACGTCGTCAATCTCAGCTCATTCGTCGGCGTCGACGGCACCAACCAGACGCTCAATACCGGCCGCTTCCTGATCTCGCTCAAGCCGCACGACCAACGCAACCTGACCGCCAGCCAGATTATCACCAGATTGCAGAACGAGGTCGCGGGCGTCGTCGGCATCACGCTCTACATGCAGCCGGTGCAGGACCTGACGATCGATTCGACCATCAGCCGCGCGCCCTATCATTTCGTGCTGGAGGACGCCAACGCCGCGGAATTCAATACCTGGGTACCGAAGCTGATGCAGAACTTAAGCCGGTTGCCGCAGATCACCGATGTGGCGAGCGATTTGCAGCAACAGGGGTTGGCCGTCGACATCGTCATTGACCGCTCCACTGCGAGTCGTTTCGGCATCACGCCGGCGACCATCGACAATGTACTTTACGATGCCTTCGGGCAGCGCATCGTTTCGACGATCTACACCCAGTCGAACCAGTATCGCGTGATCATGGAAGTCGCGCCGACCTTGCAGCAGTCGATAACTGGACTCGAAGCGCTCTATTTGCCATCATCGTCTTCATCCACCAACGGCCAGGTGCCGCTTACCGCCATCGCGCATATCGAGCAGCGCGCCTCACCGCTCTTGATCACGCATTACGGTCAATTTCCGGCGACGAACATCTCATTTAATACCGCGCCCGGCTATTCGCTCGATGCCGCCATTGGCGCCATCCAGCAGGCGGAGACCCAAGTCGGACTTCCGATCAGCTTTATCACCGCGTTTCAGGGAACCGCGGCGGCGTTTCAGTCGTCATTGAGCAACGAAGTCTTCCTGATCATGGCCGCGGTGGTGGCGATGTATATCGTACTCGGCGTCCTCTACGAGAGTTTCGTTCATCCGATCACGATCCTGTCGACCTTGCCGTCGGCCGGCGTCGGCGCGCTGTTGTCGTTGATGCTGCTGCACTACGACCTCGACGTCATTGCGATCATCGGCATCATTCTGTTGATCGGCATCGTCAAGAAAAACGCCATCATGATGATCGACTTTGCGCTCGAAGCCGAGCGCGTCGAGGGCCTGCCGCCGCGCGAGGCGATTTACCAAGCCTGCCTGCTGCGCTTCCGCCCGATCATGATGACGACGATGGCCGCCATCCTCGGCGCGTTGCCGCTGATGCTGGGCACCGGCACCGGCTCCGAACTGCGCCAGCCACTCGGCATCGCCATCGTCGGCGGCCTCGTCGTCAGTCAGATGCTTACGCTATTCACGACGCCGGTCATTTATCTCTACTTCGATCGGCTGGCCGTCCGGTTGACCGGCGGCCGGCCGGCGAACCCGATCGTTCCCGAGACGCCGGCCGAATGAACATTTCGGCGCCATTCATCAGCCGGCCGGTGGCGACGACGCTGCTCACACTCGGCATTGCGCTTGCCGGCGCTCTCGCTTTCGCGAAATTGCCGGTCGCGCCGCTGCCGCAGGTCGACTTTCCGACGATCTCCGTCAACGCGCAGCTTCCCGGCGCCAGTCCGGAAACGGTCGCGACCAGCGTCGCGGAGCCGCTCGAGCGCCATCTCGGCCAGATTGCCGATGTAACCGAGATGACGTCGAACAGCGGCATTGGGCAGACCCGCATCACGCTGCAATTCGACTTGAGCCGCGACATCGACGGCGCCGCGCGCGACGTGCAAGCCGCCATCAACGCCGCCCGCGCCGACCTGCCGGCAAGTCTGAAGACAAATCCGACCTATCGCAAAGTCAATCCGGCCGATGCGCCGATCCTCATTCTGGCGATGACGTCGAAGACGCTGACGCAAGGCCAGATGTACGACGCCGCCAGCAACGTCTTTCAGCAGCAGCTGTCGCAGATCGGCGGCATCGGGCAGGTCATTATCGGCGGTTCAGCGTTGCCCGCGGTACGCGTCGAGCTCAATCCGCAGGCGCTTTTCAGATACGGCATCGGGCTCGAGGACGTGCGCGCCGCCTTGGCCGCCGCCAATGCCAATAGCCCGAAGGGCACCATCGACGACGGCGGCCAGCGCTTTCAAATCTACACCAACGACCAGTCGACCATAGCGGCGGACTACGCGCCGCTCATCATCGCCTATCGCAACGGCGCGGCCGTCAAATTGTCCGATGTCGCCCAGGTCACCGACTCCGTCGAAGACGTGCGCAATCTCGGACTGTCCAATGGTCAGCCGTCGGTGCTGATCATCATATTTCGCCAGCCGGGCGCCAACATTATCGATACCATCGACAGCGTGAAGGACGAGCTGCCACATCTCGAAGCGGCCATGCCGGCCGACGTCAACGTGACCATCGCCATCGATCGTTCCACGACGATTCGGCAATCGCTGCACGACACCGAACTGACGCTTGTTATCGCCATCGCATTGGTGACGATCGTCGTTTATTTCTTCCTGCGAAACTTTCGCGCCACCGCGATCCCGTCGGTTGCCGTGCCGGTCTCGATCTTGGGCACGTTCGGGGCGATGTATCTCCTGGGCTACAGCCTCGACATCCTGTCATTGATGGCGCTCACCATCTCCACCGGCTTCGTGGTCGATGACGCCATTGTCGTATTGGAAAACATTTCGCGTCACCTCGAAGCCGGTATGCCGCGCGCGCAGGCGGCTTTTCTGGGCGCGCGCGAGGTCGGATTCACCGTGCTGTCGATCAGCCTGTCGCTGATCGCGGTGTTTCTTCCGATCTTGCTGATGGGCGGCATCCTCGGCCGGCTGTTTCGCGAGTTTACCATGACGTTGTCTTTGGCAATCATGATTTCACTGGTGATATCGCTCACCACCACGCCGATGATGTGCGCGCTGTTTTTGCGCACGTCTCCGCCGCGCGAGACGCCGCGGCGGCGCGGCCTGTTCGATCGCGCGCTCGCCGGCTACGAGCGCTCGCTCAACTGGGCGTTGCAGCATAGCCGGGTGGTCATTTCGATCTTCTTTGCCGCGATCGTGCTGAACATCGTGCTGTTCTACATCGTGCCGAAGGGGTTTTTCCCCGAGGAGGACACCGGACGTATGATCGGCTCGCTGGTCGCCGACCAAAGCGTCTCGTTTCAATTGATGACGCAAAAA
Organism: uncultured Alphaproteobacteria bacterium; assembly: GCA_963775515.1. Taxonomy (GTDB): domain Bacteria; phylum Pseudomonadota; class Alphaproteobacteria; order Rhizobiales; family Xanthobacteraceae; genus BOG-931. The sequence goes on from CAVZIQ010000006.1 coordinate 429,894, forward strand.
CTGCGGCAGATGATGGCCATCGTGCAGCAGGATCCGGCGGTTGAACACGTCGTCGGTTATACCGGCGTCGGCAGCGGCGGCGGCTTTGGCCAGATCAACACCGGCTCGGTATTCGTTTCACTGAAATCGATCGAGCAGCGACCGTCGATGGATCAGGTCATCGCGCGGCTGCGGCCGAAACTTGCTCAAGTGCCGGGCGGCAGGCTCACTCTCTTCGGCGTCCAGGATATTCGTGCCGGCGGCCGCCAAAGCAGCGCGCAATTTCAATACACGCTGCAGGCCGACGATCCGGATCTGCTGTTCAAATGGACCCCCCTGCTCGTCAACGCGCTCGAAAACTCGAAAGTCATGGCGGATGTGACTTCCGATCAGCAGCAGCGCGGCCTGGAGTCCGATCTCATCATCGACCGGCCGACCGCCTCGCGGCTCGGGATCACTCCGGCGCAAATCGACAATACGCTTTACGATGCATTCGGGCAGCGTCAGGTGTCCGTCATCTATAGCGCGGTCAATCAGTATCACGTCGTCATGGAGATCGATCCGCGTTATACGCAATATCCGGAGTCGTTGCGCGATATCTACGTAGCGACGTCCGGCGGCGGGGCCTCGGGGACCCAGCAGTCGAACACTCCGGGGGGTACGGTGACCGCGGCCAACACGGCGGCGGTAGCCTCGGCTGCGTCGGCGAGCGCCACCGCGGCGGCAACCGCCAACAATAATTCCGCACGCAATGCCGCCATTAACGCACTGGCCAATTCGGGCAAGAACTCCACATCGTCCGGCGCCGCGGTCTCGACCGCAGTGGAGACGATGGTGCCGCTTGCCGCGCTGAGCCACTACAATGGCGGAAATGCGCCGCTGTCCGTCAATCACCAGGGATTGTTTGTCGCCTCCACTATCTCATTCAATTTGTATCCCGGTGCGGCGCTCGGCGACGCGGCAAACGAGATTGACAACGCCATCAAGCAAATCCGCATGCCGGCGTCGATTCACGGCAGTCTCGCCGGCACCGCGCAGGTCTTTGCAGATTCGCTCTCCGACGAGCCGGTCCTGATCGGGGCCGCAATCGCCGCCGTCTACATTCTCCTCGGCGTGCTGTACGAAAGTTACATCCACCCGATCACCATCCTCTCAACGCTGCCGTCGGCGGGTGTCGGGGCGATATTGGCGCTGATGCTGTTCCACACCGAATTCAGCATTATCGGCCTGATCGGCGTGATCCTGCTCATCGGCATCGTCAAAAAGAACGCGATCATGATGATCGATTTCGCCATCGAGGCGAAACGGTCGCAGAATTTGAGCTCCCACGACGCGATTTTCCAGGCTTGCCTGCTGCGGTTCCGGCCGATCATGATGACCACGACGGCCGCAATCCTGGGCGCAATTCCGCTCGCGGTGAGCTTCGGCAATGGCGGCGAAATCCGCCGGCCGCTCGGCATTTCGATCGTGGGCGGGCTCCTCATCAGCCAGTTGCTCACGCTTTACACGACACCGGTCGTCTATCTGTATATGGATCGGCTCGGCCAGTGGTCGCTACGCACGCGCCAGCGCCTGCTGCCTGGCTTGTTCGGCGCGACGGCCGGCTAGCCAAAATCCAATATCGATGCCTCAGCGGATAAACAGCGGCCTGCGGGTATAGCAGCACGGTTCGGCGCTCTCCGGCGCAAGAGGACCGAGCATTGCGCGCAGGCGATGGATGTCGGCACGCGCCGCGATGATTTGCGGACCCTTTATGCCTTCATCGACGTCGGGATCAGCTTCCAGACGATCGATGAGTTTGACGTCCGCATAGATCGCGTCGCGGATGCATTGGTAACAGGAAACGTCGATCCGCCCATACTCTCCGGCCGCAGCCGGCGCGGCGACGCAGACAAAAGCGAGCAGGCCGCCAAAGGCAAGTAGCCGGTTCATTGAATGCTCCACACCCGCGTTCGATCATAGCCAAACCGCCACTGGGAAGAAATGCCATTGCGCGACAAGCCACAGCGGTCTCCGCAGTGGTACCGCAAACGGGTTCGAGCCTATGATGGGGCCTTCGATTTTGCCGGGCCCGGGAGCCGAAAACTATGAATGGCGCCGAAGTCATTGCCGAGATTCTCAAGCGCGAAGGTACGGAATTCCTGTCCTGCTACCCGCGCAATCCCGTGATCGAGCCCTGCGCGGCAATCGACATCCGCCCGATCTTGTGCCGTCAGGAGCGCGTCGGGGTCGGTATCGCCGACGGCTATTCGCGTATCAAGCGCGGCAGGCGCAATGGCGTATTCGCCGCCCAGGCCGGTCCCGGCATCGAGAACGCCTTTCCCGGCATTGCCCAGGCCTTTTCCGAGAACGTCCCCCTGCTCGTCATTTCCGGCGGCCTGCCGCTGGCGCGACAATATGTACGTCCGGTATTTCGCGCCGCCGACGTGTACCGCGCGGTGACCAAGTGGTCGGCGCTGGCGCACAGCGTGCAGGAACTGCCCGACCTGATGCGGCGCGCCTATCACGCCATGCGCTCGGGCAGAGCCGGCCCGGTTCTGATCGAAGTGCCGGACGAGGTTTTTGAGGCGGAATTCAAGGGCACACTCGATTACCAGCCGGTCCCGGCGCAACGCACTGCGCCCGATCCCGCAGCCATAAAGAAAGCGGTCGAGATGCTGCTCGCGGCCAAGCATCCACTATTGTGGGCCGGGCAAGGTGTGCATTACGCCGAAGCCGGCGACCGACTTGCCGCGCTCGCGGAACTGCTGCCGGCGCCGGTCGTCGCCACCAATCCGGGCAAAAGCGCGATCCCCGACAGCCATCCGCTCGCACTAGGCGGCGCAACGCGCTCGCGCTCGAAAGTATTCGCCGATTTCATGAAGAAGTCCGACGTCGTCATGGCAATCGGATCGAGCCTCACCATCACCAATTTCGGACCGTCCGTGCCGGCGGGCAAGACGATCATCCATTCCACCAACGACGCCGGCGACGTCAACAAGGAATATCGTGCAGATCTCGCCGTGGTCGGCGATGCCGGCCTCGTCATCGACGCGCTCATTACCGAAATTGCAAAGCAAAAAGGCCCGGGCGGCGGCAATGCGCTCGCCTCGCTCAAGGAGGAAGTCGCGGCTGGCAAAAAGGCCTGGCTTGAGGAATGGGCGAAGTTTCTCAACTCCGACGAGATGCCGCTCAACCAGTACCGCGTCATCCGCGACATGATGCGCACGCTCGATCGCGGCAACGTCATCATTACTCATGATTCCGGCAGCCCGCGCGAGCAGATGATCCCGTTCTGGGAGACGACGGCGGCCGGCTCGTATATGGGCTGGGGCAAATCGACCCAACTCGGCTACGGGCTCGGCATCACCATGGGTGCGAAACTCGCGGCGCCAAATAAACTCTGCATCAACGTGATGGGCGACGCCGCGATCGGCATGACCGGCATGGATATCGAAACCGCCGCGCGCAATCGCATTGCGATCCTCACGGTGGTCTTCAACAACGGCGTCATGGGCGCCGAGCGCGAGGTGCTCAAGATTTCTGATGCAAAATTCGGCGCCATGACGGTCGGCGGCAATTACACGAAAGTGGCCGAAGGCCTCAACGTCGCGGCGAGGCGCGTGGAAAGACCCGCCGACATCGTCGGCGCGATCAAGGAAGCCGTCGGCGTCACGGAGAAAGGCGCGCCGTTCCTGCTCGAATTCGTGGTCAAAGAGGGCCGCGACTTCTCGCGTTACCCGTGAAGATCCTTGCCGCTTGTCGGGGATTCGTACATTACCACTTGATGCAATAACGTCCGCAACTCCTTGGCGCGCTTGGCGCCGAATGTGGTTTCGAACCGCGCCTGCGCTTCCTGCCAGCCTTTGAGCGCGGTGCGAAACCGCGCCACGCCACGATCGGTCAGTCGTAGTTCTTTGCTGCGACGATCGGATTTACCAGAACCGACGGCAATGAGGCCATCGCGCTCGAGCGGCAGGATGTTGCGGCCGAGCGTGGTGCGGTCCATCACCAGTTCGGCGGCTAGAGCACTGATCGTCATCGTCCCGTTGCGCTGCAGCCTTGCAAGAATCGAGTACTGCGTCGCGCGCAAGTCGCTCGCCGCCAGGAACTGATCGTAGAATTGCGAGACATGCCGGGCCGCTTGGCGCAATGCCAGGCAATTGCATCCGGCAGGGTTGGTGATCACGGCCGTCATTTCCCTTTATTGCGCTCCCCTTCGATATAGGCGTATATACTCCTATATACCGCCGTGTGCAATCGACGGTTAGCCGATCGGAGCGACCGAATGTCTGCGCAAAGCGTTGCCGCCGTAGAATCCCTGCCGGTCGTGCCTGCCGTCGGCGCAGCGAAGAAACCAGGTTACGATCCGCGCACCCGGGCGCTGATCGAAGGCCCGATCGCGGTGACGCTGATCCGCCTCGCCGCGCCGAATGTGCTGGTCATGTTGGCGCAGACTTCGGTCGGACTGGTCGAGACCTATTTCGTCGGCAAACTCGGGACCGATCCGCTCGCCGGCGTCGCGCTGGTTTTTCCACTTCTGATGCTAATGCAGATGATGTCGGCGGGCGCAATGGGCGGCGGCATCTCGTCGGCAATAGCGCGGGCGCTCGGCGCTGGACGCCGTGACGATGCCGATGCGCTGGTATTGCACGCGCTGCTGATCGCGCTCGTTTTCGGTCTCACCTTCACGGTGGCGTTGCTCGGCGGCGGCCGATGGCTCTACGCGGCGATGGGCGGTCGTGGCGCCTCGCTGCAAGCGGCGCTGATTTACTCGCAGGTCGTCTTCGCCGGTGCGATTCTGGTCTGGCTGTTCAACTCGCTCGCCAACGTTCTACGCGGCACCGGCAATATGATGGTGCCGGCGCTGGTCACCTGCGCCGGCGTCATCGTTCTCATTCCGCTGTCGCCGTGCCTGATCTTCGGTTGGGGGCCATTTCCACGCCTCGGCGTCGCCGGCGGCGCCGCCGCGGTCGTCCTCTATTACGCGGTGGGAAGCGTGGTGCTCGCGGCCTATCTGCGCTCGGGACGGAGCGTGGTCCGCCTCGCCTTTCGCGGCATCCGATTTCGCTGGCGCTTATTCGCCGACATACTTCGCGTCGGATTGGTCGCAGCGTTGATCACCGTCCAGACGAACCTCACCATCGCCATCGCCACCGGCCTTGTCGGCGCATTCGGTCCGGCCGCCATCGCCGGCTATGGCACCGGCTCGCGGCTTGAATACTTGCTCATTCCGCTCGTCTTCGGCCTCGGCGGTCCGCTCGTCGCGATGGTCGGAACCAATATCGGCGCCGGCCGTCCCGATCGCGCTCTGCGCGTGGCATGGATCGGCGCAGCGATCGCCACCGGTCTTTGCGAGATCATCGGATTTTGCGCCGCTGCGGCCCCGAGCGCTTGGCTGTCGCTGTTCGGCACCGCGCCCGCGATGATCGACGCCGGATCGCGCTATCTGCACGCGGTCGGACCGGTTTACGGCTTGTTCGGCCTCGGCATGGCGCTCTACTTCGCCTCGCAAGGCGCGGGCCGACTGTTGTGGCCGTTGCTGGCCAACATGGCGCGATTGCTGATCGCAGCCGGCGGGGGCTGGCTCGCCTTGCGCCTCACCGGCAACATGACCGATGTGTTCATCGCCTTGGCTGTTGCACTCGCCGCTTTCGGTCTGATCAATGCGGCCGCAGTTGCGCGCGGCGTCTGGTTTAAGGATAACGGCGGCCGCCCCGGCAGTCAGCGTTCACAGGAGCTATTGCAGCAATGACCGCGCGATATCTAGAAGATTTTGCCGTCGGCCAGGTTTTCAACACCGGGCGTTTGCGCATTGACAAGGAGCAGATTTTTTCTTTTGCGCGGCAATTCGATCCGCAGCCTTTCCATATCGATGAGGAGGCGGCGCGGCAATCGCCGTTTCAAGGTTTAGCGGCAAGCGGATGGCACACCGCGGCGCTGACCATGCGGCTGATGGTCGACGGCGAATTCAAACCGGCCGGCGGCATCCTCGGCGTCGGCTTCGACGAGTTGAGCTGGCCGCGCGCGGTGCGGCCCGGCGACGAATTGCGCGCAAAAAGCGAGATACTTGAGGTGCGGCATTCGAAATCGAAGCCAGATCGCGGCATGATCAGGGTGCGCACGATAACGATCAATCAAAACGATGAGCCCGTTATGATCTTCACCGGCAATCTTTTAGTGCCGAAGCGCGCGCCCTCTGCATAGGAGCTTGAATGCGTATCCTCGTAGTCGGCGCCGGCGCAATCGGCGGCTATTTCGGCGGCAGGCTCAAGGAAGCTGGCCGCGACGTGACATTCCTGGTGCGGCCGCGGCGTGCCGCGCAGCTTGCGAAGACAGGGCTCGTCATTCGCAGCCCGTTCGGCAACGTGAATTTGCCGGCGCCGCCCATCGTCGCGGCCGAGGCGCTGCGCGAAGCCTTCGATGTCATCCTGCTGAGCTGCAAGGCCTACGATCTTGAATCGGCCGGCGAATCTTTTGCACCGGCCGTAGGACCAAACACCGCGATATTGCCTCTGCTCAACGGCATGGCGCATATGGATTTCCTCAGCCGCCGGTTCGGCGCGACCGCGGTGCTAGGCGGCCAATGCGTAATTTCAACGACACTCGACGCCGAAGGCCACGTCCTGCATCTCAATGACACGCACCTTCTCTCGTTCGGCGAACCGAGCGGCTCGAAGTCGGCACGCTCCGAAGCTATCGCCGCCGCAATGACAGGCGCCCGCTTCGATTCTCGCCTCAGTGACGCCATCCTGCAAGAAATGTGGGAAAAGTGGGTGCTCATTTGCACCATGGCCGGCATCACCTGCCTGATGCGAGCGCCCGTCGGCGATGTTGTCGCGGCGAACGCCGCAGATCTTGCGACCGCACTCCTGGCTGAATGCGCGGCAATTGCTGCAGCGCAAGGCTTTGCGCCCCGTGAACCCATTATGGTCCGCAACCGGACCATGGTGACCAAACCAGGCTCCACTTTTGCCGCGTCGATGCTGCGTGACATCGAGCGCGGCGCGCCGATCGAGGCCGACCACATCGTCGGCGATCTCTTGCAGCGCGGCGCGAGCAACGCTCGCGACTATCCGCTGCTGCGGATCGCCTACGCGCATCTCAAAGCGTACGAAGCGCGCCGAACCCGCGAGAACACCGCTTCGCCTGCGGGGTAACTGGAACTTTCGCCCAGCACGCATTATTATCAGTCATCATAAAGGACGCGATTCATGGCGAAGGTCACCTATCATATTGTGAAGCACGACGACGGCTGGGCGTATCAGGTCAACGGCGTCTTCTCCGAGGCATTTCCATCCCACGACGTGGCTCGCAAAGCGGCGCAGCGTGCCGCCCAGGAGCAACATGTTCCGGGCGAGACCAGAACGATCTCCTGGGAAGACGAAAAAGGAAAATGGCACGAAGAAACGGCGCGCGGCGACGATCGGCCGGACACCGACGTGGAGGGTTGAGCGCCGCACTCGGGAGGAACGATTATGCGCATCGAAGCGCTTTCGGGTTGGACCAGCGATCAAAAACACGTCGTCGCGGCAAGCTTTCTGGGGTGGACGCTCGACGCCTTCGATTTCTTCCTCATGGTATTCGTGCTCAAGGACATCGCCCAGGAATTTGGCACGCAAATCACCGCCGTTACCTACGCCATCCTGCTCACTTTGGCGATGCGCCCGATCGGAGCTTACATATTCGGCCGCGCCGCCGATCGTTGGGGCCGCCGCCCCACATTGATGGTCGACGTCCTGCTCTACTCGGCAATCGAGCTTGCCTCCGGATTCGCCCCGAGCCTCACCGCGCTGCTCATCCTGCGCGCGATCTTCGGCGTCGCGATGGGCGGCGAATGGGGCGTCGGTGCATCGCTAACCATGGAATCCATACCGCCGAAGGCGCGCGGCCTGGTATCGGGCCTCCTGCAGTCGGGTTATCCGACCGGATATTTTCTCGCCTCGATCGTCTATGGCCTGTTTTTTCAGTACATCGGCTGGCGCGGGATGTTCATAGTCGGCGTCGTACCGGCTCTGCTCGTGTTCTACATCCGCCGCAAGGTGCCGGAGTCGCCAACTTGGCGGCCGACTACCGCGCGCAGCAATACGCCGGCGGTCGTGCGGTCGCACTGGCAGCTCGGTATCTATGCCGTCCTGCTGATGACCGCATTCAATTTCTTCAGTCACGGCACGCAGGACCTTTATCCGACCTTCCTGCAAGTTCAGCACGGATTTTCTCCGCATGAAGTCGGCTTGATCGCTGTCATCTACAATATCGGCGCCATTATCGGCGGCCTCTCGTTCGGCTCGTTGTCCGAGCGCTTCGGCCGGCGACGCATGATTATCATTGCGGCGGCGCTGTCGCTCGTGGTGCTGCCGTTGTGGGCCTTTGCCACAAGCGCGATCTGGCTCGCCGCCGGCGCTTTCCTGATGCAAGTAACGGTGCAAGGCGCCTGGGGCGTAATCCCGGTCCACTTGAACGAATTATCGCCTGACGAAGCGCGCGGCACGTTTCCGGGCTTTGTCTATCAGCTCGGCAATCTCATCGCCTCGGTCAACGCCACGCTGCAGGCCGGCATCGCCGCGCATTATGGCGGCAATTATGCAATCGCGCTTGCGGCCGTCGCCGGCACTGTCGCGGTGGCGATCGTCATCCTCACCGCGATTGGCACTGAAGCCAAGGGCGTGGCGTTTGGCACGGTAACGCCGAGCGCTGCAGGGCTGTAAATCCGGCCTTGTGACATCGCTGTCGCAAAAGTCCTGTTGAACGGTCAGGTTCGCTTGTATCGTGGTGCTCGATTGGGTGCCTGGACCGATGAGCAGCAAAGATCCGCAATACGTCGAGACCGCGCTCAGCGGCTACGAACTCCTCAACAATCCGCTGCTGAACAAGGGCACGGCATTCACCGAGGCCGAACGCGACGCGTTCGATCTGCACGGGCTGTTGCCGCCGCACGTCGCGGAGCTCGATTATCAAGTTAAGCGCCGGCTCGACGCCTTTCGCGGTCTCGCCACCGATATCCAAAGATACGTGTTTCTGCGTGGTTTGCAGGATACCAACGAGACATTGTTTTACGCGTTGCTCACCCGAAACATCGAAGAGATGATGCCGATCGTCTATACGCCGACGGTCGGTCTCGGCTGCGAACTGTTCAGCCATATTTTTCGCAAACCCCGAGGCCTGTTTCTCAGCATTCCGCACAAGCACGCGATCCGCCGCATCCTCGGTCACCCGCGCTTCGACGGCGTCGAGGCCATCGTCGTCAGCGACGGCGAGCGCATTCTCGGCCTCGGCGATCAGGGCGCCGGCGGCATGGGCATTCCGATCGGCAAGCTGTCGCTTTACACCGCGTGCGCGGGGCTGCATCCCTCGACCACGCTGCCGATCATTCTCGACGTCGGCACCGACAACGAGGAACACCTGGCCGATCCCATCTATATCGGCTGGCAGCACGAGCGCGTGCGCGGCGCCGAATACGATGAGCTGGTCGAGACATTTGTCGCAGCCGTCCGCGAGCGCTGGCCGCACGTCCTGCTGCATTGGGAGGATTTCGCGCTTCGTAACGCCAACCGGCTTTTGACGCGTTATCGCGACCAGTTGTGCACGTTCAATGACGACATTCAGGGCACCGCCGCAATCGCCGTCGGCACGTTGTTGAGCGCGATCAACGTCACGGGCGTGCCGCTTAGCGCGCAGCGCATCGCGGTGCTCGGCGGCGGTTCGGCCGGCACCGGTATTTGCGCATTACTGCTGCGTGCCATGATCGACGCAGGTCTAAGTGAAATCGAGGCGCGCGGCCGCTTTTACCTCGTCGACCGGCAGGGCTTGCTGGTCGAAGGCATGACTGACCTGCAATCGTTTCAGGCGCCGTTTGCGCAAAGTCGCGATCGAATCGCCACATGGGCGCTCGAAGCGCCAAGCCGGATCGGGCTTGCCGATGTCGTCGCCAACGCGCATCCAACGGTGCTGATCGGCACGTCCGGGCAAGCCGGCGCTTTTTCGCAAGCGGCCGTACGCGCGATGGCTGAGCACGTGCGCCGGCCGGTCATCTTCCCGTTGTCGAATCCTACCGAGCGCGCCGAGGCGACGCCGCACGATCTTGATGTCTGGACCGAAGGCCGCGCCGTGATCGGCACCGGCAGCCCGTTTCCGCCGCTTAAGCGCAACGGCAAAAGCTTCCGCGTCGACCAAACCAATAACGCCTACGTTTATCCCGGTATCGGGCTCGGCGCGATTGTAGCCGATGCTCGCCGCATTTCTGACCGCATGTTCCTCGCCGCCGCGCGGACGATCGCCGAATCATCGCCGGCCAGGCGCGACCCAGCCGCCAATCTGCTCGCTCCGCTCGTCGAAATTCGAAAGCTCTCGTGCCAGGTCGCGCTTTCCGTCGCCAAACAGGCGCAGGCCGAAGGATTGGCGGATCCCATGTCCGACAATGACTTGGCCGCCGCGGTGAGCGCCAAGATGTGGGAGCCGCTCTATGCACGTTATCGGCGGCTCCCTGCTTGAACAATCACAGAAACCCCCGCGGCGTGATCTCGTTTAGAATCTCTATAAACGGAGCGCCGCCGCAGTTTGGAATTAGAAGAATTATCTTCGACCATCGAAACGCATTTTTGTGTTGGCGCTGGTTTTTCTGACTGTTAACAAGATATTGAAATATCTGTACTTTTTCATGGTTCTAAACTGTGTTCTTGCAGCTCAGAACGAACTTGCAGCGTCGCAGCCATTGTCGGGCATTCGCCGGTGTAGCGCTGACAATCGCCGTTGCTCTCGGCGCCATTCGTCGCGGTCACGCGGAGGACAATAAATCGGCGGCAATTCCCGAAATCGTTGTTACGGCGCCGAAGCACAAACAAAAAGCGGCGCAGACGCGCACACCGCAGGTGCCGGCCAATATCGTGGTAACGAACAATTCAGCGACGGCCGCGCAAACCGCGCTTGATGCCAAGATGACGGGCTTCGATCAGGCGCGCGATAACCTGCTGCCGAAAATCGGCGCATCGACTTACACCATCAATCGCGACGCGATCGAGAAATTGCCGCAAGGCGACAATACGCCGATCGACAAAGTCATTCTGCAGATGCCGGGCGTGTCCTACAATTCGGCCGTCTCCAATCCCAGTTTCCATGTGCGCAGCGAATACGCCAACGTCCAAACGCGGATCGACGGCATCGTCGTCCCGGAGGGCGTTTCGGGACTCGGTCCGTTCCTTGACACCAATTTCATCGGCAGCATGTCGCTTCTGACCGGCGCGCTGCCGGCCGAGTACGGATTGCGCACTGCGGGCGTGCTCGACATCACGAGCAGAGCATTTGCCGCGCCAAGCGGCGAAGTCAGTCTTTATGGCGGCAGCCGGCAAACCTTTACGCCGAGCCTCGATTACGGCGGTAGCGTCGGCAATTCGGAATATTTCGTTTCCGCTCGGGGCGATTGGAACGGTCTCGGGATCGAAAATCCGACCCCGAGCCTCAACGCCATTCATGACCAAACGCAACAAGGTAAGTTCTTCGGGTATGCCTCGACGCTGCTCGACGAGTCGACCCGCTTCAGCGTGATCTCGGCCGCATCCCACAGTGCATTCCAGATTCCGAACAATCCCGGTCAAACGCCGCTCGGCAACTTCGGTCCGCCAACTTACGATTCCTCGACGCTTAACGAAAACGAATACGACACTTATGCGGTCACCATGGCGGCGCTGCAAAGGCACGGCACCGATGGCGACGCCGAGCTCGCCGCGTTCTCGCGCTACGCGGAGGTTCATTTCGTCCCCGACGTCTTCGGCGATCTCGTTTTTAACGACGTCGCCTCCGACGTGATCCGGCAAAGCACGCTCACCGGCATGCAGGGCGACGCGTCCTACATCGTGAACAACCAGCACACCCTGCGCGCCGGATTCACGGTGAGCGGCGAGCAAACGAACGTCACCAACGCCTCGACCGTCCTGCCCGACGTCGGCGGGGTGATTACGCCAACGCCCTTCACCGTGACCGATCAAACCTCGCTGCTTGGCTGGAATATCGGCACCTATGCGCAGGATGAGTGGAAGCTGACGAACCAATTGACGGTGAATATGGGCCTGCGTTTCGACCAACTGTATCAATTCGTCGACGCCAATCAGCTCAGCCCGCGATTTGCAATCGTCTACAAGCCGTTTGAAGGCACCAGCCTTCATGCCGGCTATGCGCGCTATTTCACGCCGCCTTACCAGGCGCAGGCTACTCAATCCAATATCGCCTTATTCACCGGCACCACCAATCAGCCGGCCGTCCCGCTGGCCGATCCGGTCAAACCCGAGCGCTCGCACTATTTCGACGTGGGCATCGATCAGACCGTGCTGCCCGGGCTTACGATGGGGGTCGACGCCTATTACAAGATGGCGCGCGACATGATCGATGACGGCCAGTTCGGGCAAGCCGTCGTGCTTACCCAATTTAATTGGGCACGCGGTTACAGCGAAGGCGGCGAATTCAAGCTCAAATATCAGAATGGCAACTTCGATGCCTACGCGAATTTTGCCTACAATATTTCAAGGGCGATAGGGCCGGAATCGAACCAATATCTTTTCGACGCCGCGACCTATGCCTATCTGCTCGACAATTACCATTACACCGATGACATGCAGCGCATAACCGGTTCGGCCGGCGTATCGTATCGCATTTACGATACGACATTGACCGCTGACATGATCTACGGCAGCGGCCTGCGCGCGGGCGATCTGCCGGATTTTGTGCCTAATTCCCTGCACACGACGCCATACGCGGTGGTGAATGCCGGCATCGCGCACGACGTGCAATGGTCGTCACACTACAAGCCTCTGACCGTGCGTTTCGACGTCGCCAATCTTTTCGACCAGATCTACGAGTTGCGTGACGGCTCCGGTATCGGCGTCTTTGCCCCGCAATACGGCGCGCGCCGCGGATATTATGTCGGGCTATCGCAAAAGTTGTGACGGATGGCTATTGCGCGAACCGATCCGTTCCGGACAAATTAAGCCACTCGGACCTGCGCCAAAAACCGTTCGACCTCGGCGCGCAATCTGCCGGATTTTTCCGCCAGCTCGCCGCCGGCGGAGAGAACGGCGTGCGCAACCTCGCCGGTTTTGGCGGCAGCGTCCGAAACTTGCACCACGCTTGCCGAAACTTCGCGCGTGCGCTCGGCGGCGGCGTTGGCGCTCCGCGCAATCTCCTTGCTCACCGCATCCTGTTGCTGCACGGCCACCGAAATATCGTTGGCGTTCTCGTCAAGCTGCCCGATCGTGCCGGCGATCGCTTTCATGGCCTGGACCACGCTCGACGTGGTCCCTTCGATCGACGAAATCTGCTGCGTGATGTCGCCGGTCGACTTCTCGGTCTGCGCCGCCAGCGTTTTTACTTCCTGGGCGACGACAGCGAAGCCGCGCCCGGCCACGCCGGCGCGCGCCGCTTCGATGGTCGCGTTGAGCGCCAATAGATTGGTCTGCGCCGCGACGTCACGAATGAGATTGCTGACGTTGTTGATCTGCCCGACCGTTGCGGCGAGTCGTTCCACCGTGCCGATGATCGATTTTGCTTCGCCGCTGGCGTGGCGGGCAATGTCCGCCGACGTGCGCGCCTGGCTCGAAATCTGCTCCACCGATTGCGCAATCTCCTCCGCCGCCATGGCGACATTACTCACATTCGTGGTCGCTTCTTCGGACGCCGTCGCGGTGGCATTGGCTTGCGTCTTATTGTGATCGGCCGCTTCCGCCATGATCTGTGCACAACGATCCATCGTCTTGGAGGCCGCGTCGAGCGCGTGAACGATCTCATTGACCTCGCGTTCGAAATCCTGCGTGGCCAGCTCAATTTTTTGACGGCGCGATTCGGCTTGGCTCGCGCGGTCGGCATCGGTGCGCCGCGCCGCCGTGACATCTTCCATCGCCTGGCGGAATACCAGAAGCGCTTTGGCCATACCGGCGATCTCATCTTGGCCCGAGACAGTCACCGCGACATTGGTTTCGCCTTCGGCGATCCGCCGCATGGCGCTGCTTAACAGCGTCAAGCGGCCGACGATGCTGCGTCCGACATAAAGCCAGGCAATCAGGCCAGCGGCGGCGAGCGCCGCGATACTGAGCACGATCAGAATGATCCGGCCGAACGTGATCTGGGATATCGCGCGCGCCGAAAGCGCCTGCGCCGAGTTTCGTTGCCGCTCGATCAGGTTGTCCACGGCGGTACGAAGCCGCGCCGCTTCGGTGAGCGCGGCCCCATACACCTGCTGCGCATCCTGCTCGCCCTTCAATTCGTTGGCGCGTTGCACGGTAATTCCATCGTCTCCCGACAGCGCGGCGAGCTTGCCATAGAGGCTCGTCATCTTGTTGCGCTGCTCGGACGGCGGCAGCTGTTTGAGGTTGTTGTCGATGTCGCGCTCCGCCGCGGCAATCGAATCCCGCAGCGGCGGCAGGTTCGCGATATCCGTTACCATCGAGGATTCGATCAGCAGCCCGGCGAGAAGATTGGCGTCGGCCTGCGCTTCGAGGAGGCGCCGCAGCGCATCGATCGATTCATTCAGGGTCGCTCGATCCTCCGCCTGGCTCTTTGTCATAAGGTCGAAATTGGCGTCGTCGATCGCGGGCGTAATTGCCTCGAGAAGATTTTCGTGCGCCTTGCGGACGGTGAGCGCGAGTGCGCGCCGTTGCTCGGAAATCCGGATGCGGTCGGAAACCGCTTGATTAAGCGCGTTGAGCCGCTCGTCCATGGCCGCTTGCGCGACTGCGATCTCGTCGCTTTCGCTCGCATCGAGCGCGCGCAGCCTCTCGATCCTGGCCTGCAGAGCGTGGGATTGCGCAGCGATCTGGCCGGCGATTTCGACGCGATGAGTTTCGTCCTGGACGGCGATCAGCCGTGGCGCCGATCCGATCAGGCTATTGGTGTCTTCGGCGAGCCGGAACGACTCGACGGTCGCCGGCATGCTGCGGGACACGATCTCGCGAAAGGTTGCGCTGATATTGGCCGACGCGAACAGGGCAAACAGCGAACCCACGACGGTCAGGGCCGCAGCCAGCCCGAACGCCAAATATAACCGCGACCGTATCGTGCGCAGCCACGTGAACGAGCCGAGCCGGCCACGAATGCCGCCGAAGCTCACTGTATATCCGCCTACAGACACCGCCCCGACCTCGTCCCCGTTATGACGCGAAGCTGCGCTTCGTCACTGGCCAGCCATTTTGATTAGGCGAACGACCGGTTTGAACGATCCATCGGCCTGCAGGATCGTGAAGAAAACCTGATCGGAGCCCTGGTTCTTTGCCGCCGAGTAGCGCAGCGTAACGCCGCCGAGATCGAACGGCGCTCCATAAATGGCGTCGAGCAGCTTTTCGCGCGTCGGCTCGCCGTCGACGCGCTTGAGCGCTTCGACCACAAGGCGTCCGACCAGATAACCTTCCAGCGAGACGAAGCCGGGTTTGGCGCTCGCGTCGTCCACGGTCATAGCCTTTTGGTAAGCCGCGACAACAGGCAGCGACGTGTCCCAAGGAAACGGCACGACTTGGCTGACGATGACGCCGGCGCCGTCGTTGCCAAGCTCCTGGGCCAGCGAGTCCGAGCCGACAAAGGAGATCGCCACGAATACCGGATTCATTTTGACCTGGTGCGCGAGCTTGATGAACTCGGCCACCGGCTTGTAGGGCGCGACCGTCACCACGGCTTCCGGATTGCCCTTCATGATGTCGAGCAACGCCGATTTCACCGCCGTGGTGTTGCGCTTAAAGCTGCCGGAAGCGACGAGCGACATATTGCGTTTCGCCAGCGCCCGCTGCACGCCTTCAAGACCGGCAAGACCGAAAGCATCGTCCTGGTATAGGATCGCGATCTTGGTGATGCCGAGATCTTTGGTCAGATGCTCGATCCACGCCTCGGTTTCCTCGAAATAGGACGCGCGCACATTGACCACGTAGCGATTGTATGGATTGCGCAGGAATTCGGCGCCGGTGAACGGGCCGATGAACGGCACTTTCGCATCGGTGGCGATCGGCTGGCTGGCTTTCGACGTCGGCGTTCCCACCGCGCCGATCATGGCGAAAACCTTGTCGTCATCGATGATTTCTTTGGTCGCGGTAACCGTCTTTTCCGGCTCGTAGCCGTCGTCGAGCGATTTGAGCGCGAGCGTGCGGCCGGAGATTCCGCCGTGACGGTTGGCCTCGTCGAACGCGGCCAGGATGCCTTGGCGCATGCCCCGTCCCAGATCCTGTGCCGGACCGGTGAGCGCCGCGACCTGCCCGAACAAGATCTTGTCGGCGGAAACGCCGTCTTCGGCAAAGGCCGCAGTGCCAAGTAGGCTGACAACAAGTGCGAGTGCAATTCCAAGCTGATTGCTGTTCATCGGCGTTCCCTCGGTGAAGTCGCCGCACCGCCGCACCTGCAATCTTCTTTTCACGCGGACGCAGCGCACATAGTTTGGGCAATTTATCGTTAATGAAGTCTTAAGGGCTGCACCAAATCACGGCAGCGATGCGAGATTTTCCCGCTGCAAGACAATTCACCAGCGCCCTATGCCGCGCTGTCGGCGAGCGATCGACTGGCCAGCATGGCGCGCACGGCCGCGAACACTTTCTCGAAGGCCGGCCGCCGATAGGCCCATTTATCGTCGTCCGAAAGTGGCAGCACGACCATGGTCGCGTTGGCTTCAAAAAATAAAATGTCGCCGTCGTGGTTCACCGCGAAGTCGATGCCGCCATAGTCGAGGCCGAGCGTCGCGTTGATGCGCTCAAGCGCGGCCATGCCGCGCCGGCCGATGGCCTTCGTCATATCGTCGAGGAAAGCGGCCTCGCGGCGCCAATTCGTAGCGGATCGCGCCATATCGGCGGTGAAATAGTGGACCTTCCAGTCGGGCGAGATCGCGAGATGCAATGGATACAATCCGCCGTCGACGAACATGACGCGAAACTTGCGAAACATCCCCGCGTCGTCTCTCGCATCGAGCCGCTCGATGAGCCACACGTCGTCGCCCGGGAAATCCGCCACCGCGGCGGCAAGCGCATCGGGCCTTTCGACGTGAACAAAATGGTGCCCGGTGTGGAAACCGGGCGCGCGCGCCAGCACCGGAAATGAAAACCCATTGCCGGTGACGGCGTCGGCACCCCCGGGGCCAACAAGCACGCCGCGAGGCAAACTCAGCATCCGCGGCACGACGACGTTCGGCAGGCCGCGAAGCCGCTTGGCATTGGCAACCCGCCCTGTCTTGAGCACCTGCGCCGGATGATTGATCACCGGCCTGCCGGTTCGGGCGAGCACCGCGCAAGCGGCATCCAGACCCTCGCCGCATAGGTCGGCATCGCCAATGCTGTTGAAAACGATATCGTGCGGCGGCGGCGGCACGTTGTGATCGTAATATTCCGCCACCAGCACAGTGGTCTGGAAATCGCGGTCGCCGAGAAACGAACGCGTGGGGATATTGCCGCCGCGCGCGGAAACCAGCAGCAAGACCGAAACGGGCCGCCCTTCGCCGCGATAAGGCAGAATCGTCAAGTAGTGATCCTTAAAACCCTTATCGCGATGCCGGCGGGCGCCCGCTTCATCGCCGATCTCGGCCAGCAGATTGCCCATGCCGCGATGCGCGTGAACATGATCGCGATCGATCCGCAAGGCGGCTTCGAAGTGGCAGCGCGCCTGCGTGCGTTCCCCGATCAGCAGCAGCAAGTTGGCAAGATTAACGTGGCCAGTCGGATTGCCCGGATGATGCCGCACCGCCTCGCCGAACAGCGAGCGCGCTGCCTCGCGATAGCCGGCATCAAGAACGAGCGTGCCGAAATCGTTGAGCGCGCCGAAATCAGTCGGCCGTTGCCGGATGAGTTCGAGATAGTCGCGCTTCGCCTCCTCGAAGCGGCCCCGTTCGCGCAGCAGGCCAGCGCGTTCGAAGCGCGCCGCAACCGCATTAGGATCGCGGTGCAGCGCACGACCGAGTTCGCCGATGCGAATGCTCCCTGCATCACGTTGCGGACGGTCGCTCATGATTGGCGCGGTCCTTTCCGGGCGGCGAATCAATGCCGTCAAGCGCGGATAATAAGATGAAGCGCGCCCGCCAGCCGCGCGATTAGAACAAAATTTACCATGACGGAGGACGATCCGGCGGCAACCGAAATCCAAAGCAAGGCTCCGTCATGACGACAATCGCGGCCGGCAAAAGCGTAATTTTGGGCGATCCGGCGCCGTGGTTCGGCGCGCCGCTGATCGGCGCGGGCGCTTTCAATCTGCAGGTCGCCGCCGGCAGCTGGATCGTGTTGAGCTTCCTGGGATCGCCGGCCAATCCCAAAGTGGACCGGGAACTGACCGAGCTCCTGCGCGACGTCACGCTGTTCGACGGCGACAAGATCGTGTTCTGCGGCATCTTCACTGCGCCGCCCGCCGATCCGACGCCGTACATCGCGATGACGGCCCCGGCAATTTCGTTTCTGGCCGATTATGACGGCGCGATAAGCCGGTCATTCGGCGCCGCCGAAATGCCGCGCACCATCGTGCTCGATCCCATGTTGCGCGCGGTTGCCGATATACCGTGGGATCACGCCGCCGGACATGGCGCGACGGTGCACAGCGTCCTACGAAGCCTGCCGGCGGTCGACGATTCGGCCGGCGTGCCGCTGACGGCGCCAGTGCTCATTGTGCCGCGGGTATTCGATTTCGAGCTCTGCGACTTTCTCGTCGAGGTCTATGACAAAGTCGGCGGCAAGGATTCCGGCTTTCTCCTCGACAGCGACGGCAACACCTCGACCGTCGTCGACTACAGGCTCAAGCGCCGCAACGACCTCAACATCCTGGTACCGGACCTGCGCGAGACGATCCGCGGCCAGATCGTGCGCCGCCTGATCCCGGCAATCGAACGCTATTTTCAGTTCTCGGCAACGCGAATGGATCGCTATATCGTCGCCTGTTACGACAGCGCCGTCGGCGGGCATTTCTATCGGCACCGCGACAACGTCAATGTCGGCGCGCAACACCGCCGCTTCGCCGTCACCATCAACCTCAATAAAGATTACGACGGCTGCAATCTCACTTTTCCGGAATTCGGCCGGCGCAGCTATCGCGCGCCGCATGGCGGCGCCATCGTGTTCTCCTGCGGCGCACTGCATCAAGTGACGCCGGTGACGCGCGGCAAGCGTTACGCCTTCCTCGCGTTTCTCTATGGTGAGGCCGACGCGGCGCTGCGCGAGGCCAACAACGCGAAGATCGTGCAAAGCGAATTCCGCTACGGTCACGAGCTGTCGGATCGGCTGTTCTCCGACGATGTCGAGCGTCCGCTCGAGCGCCGCGCGAGTTGAGGACGAAAACCATTTCACGCTTGTCAGCGTTGAATTTCCGGGTAATATCGAATTGCTTTCGGGGATAGACTTCCCCCGCAACCGCCTCTCGTGGTTGATGACTGCTTGTAGCTGATGGCCCCTGCCGGGCGTAATTGGCGTCGGTAGGAGTTTTTCTTTTTGCTCCCACTGCCCCCCAAGACTTCTTTCGTGTGACCGTTCGCTGCGGCCGCAGGCGCGCAGCGTGGCAGCGTTCTAACAATGGCCGGACCACAAAGAGGAGAAGACAGGTTCCATGGGAATGTATTTCTGGGTCGCAATAGGCGGAGCCGTCGGTACGGTTGGACGCTATTGGCTGTCAGGCGCTGCGGCACAACTAATCGGTGAGACCTTCCCGTGGGGCACACTGCTCATCAATATCACCGGCTCTTTCATCATCGGCTTCTTCGCGACGCTCACAGGGCCTGACGGAAGAATCTATGTCGCATCGAGTACGCGGCAGTTCGTGATGACGGGCCTTTGCGGCGGCTACACCACGTTCTCGTCGTTTAGCCTACAGACGCTCAACTTGGCGAACGACGGCGAAATGTTGCGCGCCGGCGCCAATGTCGGCCTTTCGGTCGTACTGTGCCTGGTTGCGGTATGGGCCGGATCGGTCGCTGCGAGTTCACTCAACGCCATGAAATGGGCCTGACCATGCAGATTCCGCGTGACGCCGTTTTGCTGCGAATCTTTTTCGGCGAAGACGACAAGTACGAGCGTAAGCCGCTGCATGAAGCTATCGTACTGAAAGCGCGCGAGCTGCAGCTTGGCGGCGCGACCGTGCTGCGCGGCCAAATGGGCTTCGGCCAATCCAGCCACATCCATACGACCAAAATCCTGCGGCTATCGCAGGATCTGCCGGTCGTCGTCGAACTGGTCGATTCGCAGGATAAAATCGATGCCTTCGTTGCGGTTCTGGACGGCATGATGACAAGCGGCCTCGTCACCATGGAGAAGGTTCAGGTGCTTCAATACGGCACGACGAAGCCGTAGATTGGTAAAAGCAGGCCGGCAATGGCCGCGCAGTCCAACAAACCGTGCAAAGGGAGACGCGACAATGGACTTGGCGATGACCGGCAAGAAGGCGCTTGTCACCGGAGGCAGCGAAGGCATCGGCAAGGCGATCGCGCGGTCGCTGGCGCGCGAAGGCGTCGACGTCGCGATCTGCGCCCGGCGCAAAGACGTCCTGGAACACGCCGCGGCCGAGATCGCCAAGGAAACCGGACGCCACATCGTCGCCATCCCGGCCGATCTCACTAAGCCTGCCGACGCCGAGAATTTCGTTAACAAGGCGCATGCCGCCTTGGGCCGCATCGACATCCTGGTCAACAATGCCGGCTCGGCGCCCGGCGGCGTCCTCGAACATTTGAGCGAAGACGATTGGGCGCGGGCCCTGCAACTCAAATTCATGGGCTACGTGCGCTGTATGAAACACGTGCTGCCGATCATGCGAAAGCAGAAAAAGGGTCGCGTCGTGAACTTGATCGGCAATGACGGCGTAAAAGTTTCTTATTGGGAAATCGCGCCGGGCGCCGCCAACGCCGCCGGGCAGAACTTGACGAAATCGCTCGCCAGCCAATACGGCAAGGACAATATCAGCTTCGTCGCCGTCAATCCCGGACCGGTGCGCACCGAACGCTGGACCGGCCTCGTTCAGGCGATGGCGCGCGACATGAAGCTGTCATTCGAGGAAGCCGACAAACTCGCGCCGGCCAGCATTCCGCTCGGCCGCATCGCCGAATGCGACGAAGTCGCCAATCTCGTCGCCTATCTCGCGTCCGACCTCGCGTTCTTCGTGAACGGCACCATGATCGAAATCGACGGCGGCCAGGACAAAGTGCTGATGGACCGCATGCGGGATCGGTGAACGGCCTGTCGCAAGCGCGGCATCGTTGTCGCGGTGCGACTGCGCTGAAACGGGGACCGATTCCAAGGCATTGTCGCCCCTTTTTTTGACGCGACACTTAGCCTCTTGGCGTGCGCTTGGGCAAACGCCCCTGCTCCATTATAGTCAGCGCCACAAACGCGCGGGCAGCTAACGGCAGAATTGCGGCCAAAGACGCGTCGGGGCTCGAACCAGGGGTGGGATTAATGTTCGCACGCACAATCGACTTTTGCGCCTTCAAGCGCCGGGCGCTTGCCGCCGCGGCGGCGCTGGCATTGCTCGCGCTGGCTGCGCCGGCGTCGGCCGCCGATTTCGTCATGAAATTCGGCACCGCGACGATGAACGAGTCGCAGCATCAGTTCATCAAATTCTACAAGGAAGAAGTCGAGAAAGCCTCCGGCGGCCGCATCGAGGTGCAAATCTACCCGGCTAGCCAGCTCGGCCCGATTCCAAGCGAGATCCAAGGCGTTCAGCTCGGCAGCGTCCAGGGCTATATCGGCCCGGTCGATTTCTTCGTCGGCGTGGATCCGCGCTTCGGCGTGTTCAGCGCGCCGATGCTGTTCAAGAGCAATGAAAATGCGATTGCCACGGTCCAGGATCCGGCGATCCAAAAGACGATGTTCGACTTGCTCGCGCCGAAACGCATGGTCGGCATAGCGACCATGGATATCGGAGCGTCCGATTACGGCGCCAAGAAAGCGATCATGCGGCTGTCGGATTTCGAAGGCAAGAAATTGCGCATCAACGGCACCGAGCTCGAACGCGAGAAGATGGCGAAACTCGGCGCCACCGGCATCGGCATGCCGCTGTCCGACGTTGTGCCTGCGCTCGACCAAGGCACGGTCGACGGTACGATTTCCGGCCTGTCGGTGTTCGTCGCCTTCAAGATGAACGATCTGCTCAAGGTGATCACCGTCACCAACGACACCTACATCATCTCGCTCGCCGTCGTCAGCAAACCATGGTTCGACACGTTGCCGCCGGATCTGCAAAAGGTCGTGATCGATGCCGGCGCAAAAACCCAGGCCAAAACGCAGCAATGGAATATCGACTTCACCAAGAATCTCGTGGAGACCTGGAACAAGTTGGGCGGCACCGTGCACACGCTGCCAGACGACGATCTCGCCAAGCTGAAAACGCTGCTCGATCCGGTCGCCGACCAGGTGACCAAGGATCAACCCGCGGTGCACGACATGCTGCAAATGGTGCGCGCGGCCGTGGCGAAACACTAAACGCCGGCGCGGCGGCCGCCGCCGACGGATCGAGCCATGATCGTCATCATCAGGCGCGGCGCTAACGCGCTCATGGCCGTGCTTCGCGTCGCCGCCGGCGCCATGCTGGTCTTAAGCGTCGGCATCAACTTCGCCAATATCATCGGCCGCTATTTTCTCTCGGTCTCGCTGTCCTGGGCCGAGGAGGCGATGCTGTTTCTGATGATCGGCTGCGTCTTCCTCGGCGCCAGCCAGGCCGGCGCGTTGGGCCGCCATATCCGCATGGACGTCGTCATCTCGCTGTTGCCGCCGCGTGCGCGCAAAGCCTTCGACCTGCTGTCCGATATTGTCACGATCGCGACCTGCGTTGCGGTTGCGGTATTCGCCTGGCCAGTCATGACCATGCTTTACCAGCTCGACCAGCGCAGCGAGACCGCGAACATCCCGCTGGTCATTCCGCAGTCGGCCGTTCCGATCGGACTCCTGTTGATGGCGCTTCTGATCGCCGTGCGGTTGATCGCGGTCGGCGTTCGCCACGACGACGTTATCGCGAGCCGGGACATCGAGGATTGAAATGGCGACGTTCGTCTATTTCATCCTGCCGGTGATTTTGTTGGTCCTCGGCCTGCCGATCTTCGTCGTCCTGCTGCTGACTTCGTTTACCGCAATCCTCTTCGTCGCCCATGTGCCGACCGACGCGGTGCAGACCTACATGTTCGGCAGCCTCGATAATTTTCCGCTGCTGGCGGTGCCCTTCTTCGTCTTGGCGGGCGAGATCATGGGTCGAGGCGGCATCGCCGACCGTGTCGTGACTTGGGTGGTCTCGATCATCGGCGGCGTGCGGGGCTCGCTGGCGGTGACCACGGTGGCGTCCTCGGAACTGTTCGGCGCCATGGCGCACACCTCGGTGGGGACCGTCGTCGCCATCGGGCGACTGTTGTTTCCGTCGCTGACCAAGCACGGCTACAGCGAGCGCTTTGCGATCAGCCTGATCACCTCCTCGGGCGCGGTCGCGGTGATCATCCCGCCGTCCATTGCGATGATCCTTTATGCCATGACGGCGCAGGTTTCCGCGATCAAACTATTCACAGCCGGCATTTTTCCGAGCCTTTTGATCGGCATCGTCGATGCCGCTTACGTGATGGTTTACGCGCGAATCAAAATGGTGCCGCTAGCGGCACCGGCGCGCTGGAGGAATATTTTGGCCTCGACCAAGGAAGCGAGCTGGGCGATCGGCACCATCGTCGTGATCTTCGGCGGCATCTATGGCGGCATGTTCACGCCGACCGAAGCCGCCGGCGTCGCGGTGGTGTATTCGCTGTTCGTGACGATGTTCATCTACCGCACGGTGGGCCTTGTCGAGCTCTGGCAGATCATCGTCAACTCGGTCGTGCTGATCGGACAAATCCTGATCATCGTCACGGCGGCCGGTGTTTATTCCTGGCTGATGACAACGAGCGGCATTCCGCAAAACGTCATCAACGGTGTCACGACCATGCACCTGCCGCATTGGCAGACGTTGCTGTTCGTCAATGCCGGGCTTCTCGTCGCCGGCAGCTTCCTCGAGCCGGCGCCCGCGATTTTGATTCTCACGCCGCTGTTGCTTCCGGTCGTCGAATCCGCCGGCATTGACGCCATTCACTTCGGCATCATCATGGCCGTCAATTTGTCGATCGGCCTCTATATGCCGCCGTTCGGACTAAACCTGTTCGCCGCGAAGGCAATCTTCAACGTGCCAATGGGCGCGATCTATCGCGGCGTGTTGCCGTTCGTGGCGGTCAATTTCTTGGCGCTACTCATCATTACGTACGTCCCGGCGATCTCGATGGTGCTGATCGGGTCGGCGCGCTGACGTTTCTCGGAACACTGCGCGTCGTTCAAACCACGTTTCGATTGAAATAGCTGGAGCCAACAATAACCATGGCCCAGACCGCGGCCAGGGTAACGAGCGCCATGATGGCAACCATTGTAGTCCTCCCTCGCTGAAACCGCTCCTCCGACCTGTTCTCTTTTTCTGCAGTGCGTATCGAACTCGCTATCAGTCCGTCTCGCACGTCATCGTGACGACGCTATCGGCAATCGCCGTATGCCGCCGCGTCAGTTCCGTTTGCAGCCGCTCGGCCTCGTCGTCCATGCCGATCCAACGAAGTTTGCGAATAAGCTTTATCAGTTCGTCGGAGCCGCATTGCGTTGCAACTGCGTCGGACACGCTTCGTTGCACAAGCGATTGTTCGATCATGACAGCCATTGAGCGTTCTCCCATTCTTCTTGTTGCGCGAGGCGAGTCGCCACCGCATTATCTTGTTTTAGCGACATGGCGGCGCACGGCTCAAACACGGTGGCCGCCGACGCTTAAATCGACGATTAGCTTTTACCTATTGGCCGGGCATAGCAAGACGGCATACGTGCGCCGCAACATAAGGCCAATTCCCGGCTCTCATGCATCCCTTGCGCCCTGCCAATTGTGACGGTACTGCGCTCGTCGCCGCTTGCTGCGACGCCGAGACGGCTTCCTCCGTTGTGCTTCCGCCGCTATCGTCCAGTTCGAAAAACGTCGCCCTCGTGACACGGGAGGAACAATGACCCACGGCTCAGACACATCGGCATTATCACGCCGCGCCATGCTAGCCGGGCTCGCCGCCACGCCGGCGCTCGGCGCCACGGTCGTTTCCGCCGGGGCGCAGACAGCAACCATGACGGCGTCGGGGCAGGCAAAAGCCGCGCTGAAAGACGCCAAGGGCACCAAGCTCGTCATCCTCGGCACCGCCGCAGGCCCGGTGCCCGGCCGGCCGCGCAAGATGACGTCCCACGTGATGCTGAGCAACGGCGCCGCCTATGTTCTCGATTGCGGGCTCGGCGTCACCGACCGTTACGCCGAAACGGGAATTCCGTTCGGCGCCTTGCGTTCGATATTCATCACCCATCACCACTTCGACCATAACGTCGAATACGGTCCGCTCTTGTCGATCGGCTGGGTGCAAGGCATGCCGCTCACCGTAAAGACCTACGGTCCGCCGCCGCTCAAACAGATGACCGCCGACTACATTCGTTCCATGAGAACGACAATCGACTTTTGGGCGGAAGATTTGAAGATGAAGCCGCTTGAAACGGTCGACGTCACCGAAGTTCCGGGGGCCGGCCCGGTCATGCAGGACGACAACGTCAAGGTATCGTCGGTGGTCGTCAATCATCCTCCCGTTAAGCCGGCGCTAGGCTACCGCTTCGATTTCCACGACCGCTCGATCGCGTTTTCCGGCGATACGACGCCGCTCGATGCGGTCGCGCAAATGGCGAAGGGCGCCGACGTCCTGGTCCACGAAGCGATGTACGTGCCCGCGGTCGAATCCTACGTCAAAGCCCAAGTCGCCGCGGGCCGCCCAGTCAGCGTCGAGGCGTTCATGGCGCACATGAAGGCCGACCATTCGCCGGTCGAGGACGTCGGCCGCATTGCCGCCGAAGCCGGGGTGAAGACGCTCGTCCTATCGCACTTGACGCCGGCAATCGACAGTATCAGCGACGACACCTGGCGCGCGCCCGCAGCAAAATATTTTTTCGGCGAAATCATTGTCGCCAGGGATTTGATGGTCGTATGATTTGGTGAGCACAACGGAGCTGACGATGAGAGCTTGGCCAGCCCTCCTGATCGCTTTTCTATCTGTTACGGCATCGGTCGCACGCGCGGAAACCGTCGATATTTCCGGCGACTACGGCGGGTTTCTCGTCGCCTACGAAGCGAAATGGAAGAAGCTTGCGGACGAGCACGCCAACGTCCGCGTGTCCGGCCCCTGCGTCTCCGCCTGCACCATAATGGCCGGGTTCATTCCGCGGGAAAACATTTGCGTCACGCCCACGGGCTCGTTCGGATTTCATCTGGCCATTCCGTATTTCGTCACGCCAACGCTGTGGAAGGACTATCCGCCGGACATCCAGGGCTGGATTACGCAGAAAGGCGGTCTGAGTTATCAATTGCTCTGGCTGCAGGCACCGGAGATCTACCGCTATTTCAAGCGCTGTCCGAAAGGGGCCTAGAGCGCCCGAGGGATTGTTCATGGCGGTCGGAAAAGCCGACTTTCCGGTGGCGAAAGTCCGCCGCTACCTCGCACCGGGACCGATCGTTCTGGTGTCGTCAGCCTGACGCGGCGAACGAAATATCATGACCATCGGCTGGCACACGGTGATGGAGTTCGCGCCATCGCTTATCGGCTGCGTCATCGCCGGCGGCAATCGCAGCTTCGAGCTCATTCGCCGCAGCAAGGAATGCGTCGTTAGCGTACCGACCGCGGCGCCGATCGACAAAGTGGTCGGCATCGGCAATTGTTCGGGCGCCGAAGTCGACAAATTATTATGGTTACCGTCATCGAGGCAATTTTATCAAACCAAGCGCGTGAATTTTAGATAATTTTCGCGATACTGCTCCACATGAACGATTTCTGGAACAATTGGCTTGAGGCCGTCCGTTTCACCTGCGAGGCGCAGAACGTCATTTCGGCGCGGATGATGCTGTTCGCCTCGAGCGCACCGGACACCGTAATCGAAGAAGCGACGAACATGGTGACGGAAAAATTCCTGGCTTTTGCCAAGGCCGGGCTGGCCGCCGAGCAGGCGCTGGATGAAGGGCTTGGCCTCTATGCCGCCGCCGCGCGGGCCTATGCGCCGGTGGCTGATTGCGTGCACGCCAATCGCGACCGGCTGACCCGTTCCGCCGCCTGACCGAAGCGGCGCCGAACGCGAATGGGGACGGGTCGAAACCCGCCCCCACACGACCGGCCCGCGAGCGTCACGCCGGGAGACGATGGCAGCGCCGTCGGGCCGATCACTACTCTCATTTCCCTACGCCTTGCCGAGCGGCATCGCCACAAACCGCGTGACGTCGCCCATTTTCACCCGCATCAGCACGTCGCGCTTGCCTTGCGCTTTGGCGTCGAGCAGCGCTTGGCGCACATCGCCCGCATTGGCGACCGCCTTGCCGCCGACATCGAGAATGACGGCGCCGGTCTGAAAGCCCTGCTCGGCTGCCGGGCCGTCGGGATCGACGCCCGTGACCACAACGCCCTGGCTGCCGGCGCCGGAGACGTCTCCGGCCGGCGCCACTTGCAGGCCGAGATGCGGCACGCCGCTCTCGGGCGTTGCGCCTTGGCTATCGGCGCTCGCCATCTGCTGGTCGCTCGGCATCTGCGCCAGTGTCAGCGATACGGTCTTCTGTTCGCCCTGCCGGATCAGGTCGAGCTTGATCGAAGAGTCCGGCGCCATCATGCCGATGGTGCGGGCGAGTTCGCGGGCGTCCTTCACCGGCGTGCCGTTGACCGCGGTAATAACGTCGCCGGATTGGATGCCGGCCTTAGCCGCGGGGCTACCGCTTTGCGGCTCGTCGACCATCGCGCCTTCGGCTTTTTTCAGGCCGAGGCTGTCGGCGATGCCGGCGGTGACCGGCTGGATTTGCACGCCGATCCAGCCGCGCGTGACGTGGCCGTCTTTCTGCAGCTGGGCGACGACCATTTTCGCGGTATCGGCCGGAATATCGAAGCCAATGCCGACGGAGCCGCCGGACGGCGAATAGATCGCGGTGTTGACGCCGATCACGTTGCCGTCGACGTCGAACGCCGGTCCGCCGGAATTCCCTTTGTTGATGGGCGCGTCGATCTGGACGTAATCGTCATAGGGTCCGGCGCCGATGTCGCGGCCTTGCGCCGAGACGATTCCCGCCGTCACGGTGCCGCCGAGACCGAACGGATTGCCGACCGCGACCACCCAGTCGCCGACCTTCGGCCGGTGCGCCGCGAATTGGACGTAAGGAAAGTCGTTCTTCGCATCGACCTTGATCAAGGCGAGATCGGTCTTCGGATCGGTGCCGACCACCTTGGCGGTATAGATCGTGCCGCCGTCGGTCGTCACCTGAACAGACTTGGCGTGATCGACCACGTGATTGTTGGTCACCGCATAGCCGTCCGCCGAGATGAAGAAACCGGAGCCTTCGCCGACGATGGTGCCATGGGACGTGCCGCGCGGCTGCGGCGCGTTGTCGCCGAATTGCTGGCCAAACTGCTGGAAGAATTTGTCGAGCGGCGAACCGGGCTGCGCCGGAATTTGTTGCTCGTCGTCATTGCCCATTTGCTGCGCCAGCGCCGGATCGGCGGACGCCGGGATCTTGACGCGCACCGAAATCACCGCCGGTTTCACCTTGGCCACGAGATCGGCGAAACCTTGCGGATGCGGCAGCGGCTGTTGCGGCAGTGGAGCCGATACGGCCGCGTTTGCGGGCGGCGCAGCAAAGGCGCTTGTCCAATTGCCGCCAAATCCTGGATAAAACGGCCCGACAACAAGCACCGCCGCGCCGATTGCGGCGACGGACGCCAAAAGCACGATACGGCGCCCCGTCAGGACCCTGGGCTTGCCGGATTGCGGGGGATTGGTTTTCGTCATGACTTAAATCTCCGTTGCGACGGCCCAAGTCTCTGCAAATCGAGTTCTGCAATTGGGCGCTGTGCGAATACAACGCATAGATGGGAGATTGCGCGTTACGGCGACCTGGAGGGCAGATTAATTCGAGGAAAGCTTTTGAGCGGGCGATTTGGGCTGCCGCCGCCGGCCCAAGCCGAGCACGCGGCTCAGGCGGAAGGGCTCGGCGATTTCTTCTTCGGTCAGTCCATCCTCGAGCTTCGGTGGCGTCAAATACCAGGGCACCATGATAACCACGGCGCGCGGCCCGCCATATTCGAGCACCGCGGTGCGCAACCGCCGGGCGCGCTGGTTGCTCAGCATGAATTCCCACCAGCGCCGCTTGACCAGTTCCGGAATGAGAACGGCGACGGTGCGGTCGGGATTTTTGTCCGTGAGCTCTTTGATCAGCTGCAGAAGCGGCGCGTGAATGCGACGAAACGGCGCGGCGAGGAAGACCAACTGAGGCACCTGCCCGCCCTGCGTCGCGATCGCCGATTTTTCCACGCCCTTCGCCCATTGCTCGCGCAGCTTTTTTTCTTCGTCCTCGACGTCCGGCCCTTCCAGCGCCGCCAGATGCACCGCCGTGACGTCGGGCGAAAGCTCCATGGCGAAACACAGCGCCTTGTCGGTCAAACGATTCCATTCGCGCGTCATGACCAGCACGAGCGGCGGCTTGGTCGGATGAAATTGCAGCTGGTCGTCGTCGCGCAGCGCCGCGTCGATACGGTCGTAATAGCGCTTGATCGCCTTCAAGAGCAGGATAACGCAGGGGATGACGACGACGGTGATCCAGCCGCCTTCGGCGAATTTGGCGACGACGATGACCACGAGCGCCGTTACCGTCGTCGCGGCGCCGGTGGCGTTGATGACGAGATGCAGCCAGATGCGCCGGCGTTCCGGCGCGCGGCGGGCGTCGCGCAGTGCACGCCGCCAATGCTGCACCATGCCCGCTTGCGACATGGTGAAGGTCAAAAACGCGCCGATCGCGAATAGCGGAATCAGGCGGTCGGTGATGCCGCCGAAGGCGATCAGGAGCAGTCCGGCCGTCACCGCGAGATAGCCGATACCGACCGACGATACCAAGCGGCGTCCGATCGCCGCGAACGGCCGCGGCAAGAATTCGTCCTGCGCCACGATATGGCAAAGCCGCGGCAATCCAACAAAGCTCGTGTTGGCGGACAGGCAAAGGATGCAAAGCGCGCTTGAGATCGCGACGTAATAGAAGGTGCCGCGCCCCGCGACCGCACCGACCAGCTGCGACAGCACGCTCTGATAGCCGGGCTGGGTCTGGTCCATGGCCATGACGCCGTAGGACATCGCCAGGTAAGCGATGCCGCCGAGCAGGATGCCGAGCGTCACGACGATGGCGGTGAGCGTGCGGCGCGCATTGGTGACGTGCGGCTCACGGAACGCGTCGACGCCGTTACTGACCGCCTCGACGCCGGTCATCGCCGTGCAGCCGGAGGCGAACGCCCGCAGCAACAGCCACAGGCTGATTGCCGCTGTGGCTTTGGGCAGCGGCGGCGGCGCGACCACCGGCTGCGGATGACCGCCGCTCGTTATCGCGCCATAAGCGCCGACGACGAGAACGATCATGAAACAGGCGACGAAGAGATATGTCGGAAGCGCGAACAACCGGCCGGCGTCCATCGTGCCGCGTAAATTGACCGCAGTCAGCAGCGCCAGGACGCCGAGACAAAGCGGCAGCGTGTACGCGTGCAGCGCCGGCACCGCGGAAATAAGGGCGGCGACGCCGGCGGAAACGCCGACCGCGACGTTGAGGACGTAATCGACCATGATCGCCGCGGCCGCTAACAGGCTCGCGTTCACGCCGAGATTATCCTTTGCAACCGTGTAGGCGCCGCCGCTCTTCGGATAGGCCTCGATGGTCTGCCAATAGGACGCGAACAACGTCGCGAGCAGCGCCAGGACGACCAGCATCACCGGGCCGAGATCCGCGAGACCGGCTGCGCCCGCCGCGGCCAGAACGCTGAGCGCAGCCTCCGGACCGTATGCCGACGAGCTCAGGCCATCGAGCCCGAGCGCCGGTATGCCTTCGCTCGCGCCGATTTCGCGCGACTGGCTTTCGCGATTAGCGAGCGGCCGGCCGGCCAGAAAGCGAAAACATGCCGTCAGCGCCGACGGCAGGCCGCCTTTGTCACGATCGTCGCCGTCATCCGCCGCCATTGACTATCGTCTCTCGCTTTCTCGATAACGCCGCGATCGGGTATCGCGCCAACATGGCATCGCACGCCGCCGCCTAATCAATGTGCGGCGGCGCTGACGGTTCAATGCGAACTTTACGCTAAGCAGCGCGTCACTTCACCGGCGCAGCATCCGGGATAAAGCGCTGGCCGAACACCGGCTCCTTATGCGGCGTCGGCGGCAATTCCCAGGCGCCGGTCGAGGGCGGGCGCACTTCGGCGTCGACGTGCACGTCGAGCAAAAACGGCTTGTTCGCCTTCACCGCATGGTCGAGCGCTCCGCGGAAGTCCTGCGACTTCGTCACGGTGAGCGCGTCGACGCCGGCGGCCCTGGCCCACGCCGCGAAATCCGGATTGAACGGCTTTTTATTGTCGCCCTGATGGAACATCGTGCCGTATTCGCGGCCGCCGAACATGCCGAGCTGAATGTCGCGGATCGAGACCCAGCCGAAATTGTTCCAGATCACCCACACCACCGGGATGTTGTATTCGACCGCGGTGCACAGCACGTGCGGCACCATGGTGAAGCAGCCGTCGCCGGTGACCGCGACCACCGGGCGATCCGGCGCGGCGAGCTTGGCGCCGAGCGCGCCGGCGGCGCCAAAGCCCATGCCGGAAAAGCCCCAGGAGTTGAGCATGCATTGCGGCTTGCGCGCGTTCCAGAACTGCATGTACCAATTGTGGCTGACGCCGACGTCGCAGCAGATGATGCCGTCGGCCGGCAGCACCGCTTGGCAATCGGCGACAACGCGCTCGGGCCGCATCGGCGACGCGTGGATGCCGAAATTCGGCCGGACGAATTCTTCCCATTCGGCGCGCCACTTGGCGATATCGGCAAGCCAAGCCTTCGTGGCTCCCGGTTTCGCGCCGCGCCGGTCGAGTTCGGCGAGGAGCTGGCGCAAGAACGTGCGCGCATCGGCGAGCATCCCGAGATCCGGCGGATAATTGCGGCCGAGCTCGGCCGGATCGACGTCGACATGGATGAGCTTGGTATCCGGGAAATTCCACGAATAGCCAGGCATCCACGACGAAGCCGAGCGGTCGTCGAAGCGCGCGCCGATGGCGATGACGACGTCGGAGCGGCGGCCGGCTTCGTTCGCCGGAAAGGCGCCGTTCCGCCCGATGAAGCCGAGCGACAGCGGATCGGTCATGTCGAGGCAGCCCATGCCGTTCGGCGACGAGATCACCGGAATGCCGAATTTTTTCACGAACTCCGTCAGCTCGCGGCTTGCCTCCGACAGCGTCACGCCGTGGCCGATGAAGACCACCGGCCGCTGCGCGGCAACGATCATATCGGCGGCGCGCGAAATTTCCTCGGGCGACGCTCCGCTGCGCTGCGTGTTCAGCGGCGGCGCCGGCGGCGGCAGTTCGACCTCGTCCTCTTCCTGGAACACGTTGAACGGCACGTCGATATTCACCGGCCCCGGCCGGCCCGACAGCATCGTCGTCATCGCCTGCCGCAAGGCGAGCGGCAGCATGTCGACGCGGGTCGGCTGGAAACTGCGCTTGACCACCGGACGAAGCACGTTGACGAAATCGGCCTGGTAGTGCCGGTTGATCTCTTGGAACGGGCTTCTGTTGAACTGCGAGGTCGGCACGTTCGCGGTGATGGCGAGAAGCGCCGAAGAATCGGTGAGCGCACACGCGAGCGGCATGACGATATTGGCCGAGCCCGGTCCGCACGAGGTCAATGTCGCGACCGGCTTATGCCGCACGCGGAAATAGGCGTCCGCCATGTGCGCCGCGACCTGCTCGTGGCGCGGCGAAATAAGCTTGATGCGGTCGCGCGCCTGGTAAAGCGGATCGAGCATGCCGACATTGCCATGCCCGCAAATGCCGAAGACATAAGGAATATCGTTGGCGATCAGATATTCGGTGATCAGTTCGGCGCCCTTCATGCGTGGCATTCGGTGTTTCCTGCTGGCTGGATGGTGCGGTGGGCGAAAGCCCATTTCTATCCGATCCGGAACGTCATTGCGAGCGCAGGAGGGTAAGTGTGATCGTTCTCGCGATGCGCCTTCGCATCCGAGTTTTGCCCTCACGCTTCAAGAAAGCCCTTCCCAACTCCTCCCTCCAATAAAGAAGGGAGGCGGAGCGCCGATAAGCGCATCAACTGGAGTCCGCCCCGCCGCAGAGAGAAAAGCCTGCCAGCGCATGCGGCGCGCACCATCGTCCTGCCCCGCAACGCGCGGGACCAAAACGGCGGCGCGCTCGCCTCTCGGCGCTCCACCGCGGTCATGCGCCGAAGGTTTGACCCTTCGACTCGGCTCAGGCCGCGCTTCCTGGAATCACCGGATCCAAACGGGAGTACCCTCTCCGGCACCAGTGCAGCGAGCACCTCGCAGTCCGGTCACGCGCCGGACGGGACGATGCCCAAGCCGCCCAAAGACGCGGTGTATGGCCGCGTTTCCGGGAACCGCTCTCGTTCCACTTTCGAAAGTACCCTCGCGAAAGGTCCCTCCGTAAACGAGATGGGAGTTATGTAACCGTATCGGTTACCAATGTCAATGTCATATCTCTGAAAAAGAGACACGAAAGCAGCCTGCGGCGGCGGTCCGCCGGGAGTTGCGGCCTCATCGCGTCATTTCGCGGCACCAGAACCAAAGGCGCGCCATACGCACCGCAGCAAACGTCAGGCGGGGCCTTTGTCCCGGTCGGTTTCGTGGACTTGCCTGTCGAGCGCCCTTTTTACAAATTCCACGGAATCAATTGCCGCCCCAAGTTGGGTGCGAAACTGCTCGATCGCTTCTTTCATCGGCGTCGGCAGGTTTCCCCAATAGTCGATAACCTAACTCATCGCTTCTTCAACGGTTCCCAGCATTTGCTCTATTGCAATATCACGGTAAGTTTTCGCGCGTTCCATGGAGTTCCTATCCTCCGGTTGGCGGACGCAGGGGTGGGCTAATGCCCGTGAGCGGCGGAGCCATTCGCCGAAAGCGATGCGACCGTGCATCCGGCGGTCGTCACTAGCGCGTCGGCTCTACCCATTGTGCACGTGACGGCCCCGGCGCGAACGGATCACCGAAGTATTGGGTTTCATGGGCTACTTGTCCGCCATGAAATTCCATAATGCTGACTACGTAGGACGGCAAGCCGTCATATGTAAGCACAAATTCGGTGATCCAAAGATCATCTGTGCCCAAGATGCGTTTGACGTTGAACCGCTTTTTGTTCGGCTGAGCGGCCCGTGAAAACTGGATATGTCGCCTGCCGCGGATTCGTTCTCCCGACTGCGGATAATCGAGTATGGCATCATCGCAATAAATCTCATGTTCCGTTTCGAAGTCGTTCGCATCGGATGCCGCCCAGTGGCGTTCGAGTGCGGCACGAATATCTGGATTTGTCATCAATATCACCCGGATCGCATCTGCAGCTCGTAGCTCGTAGCTCGTCAGCTCGTAGCTCGTAGCTCGTAGCTCGTAGGATGGGTTGAGCCCTTGCGAAACCCATCACCTTTCCTCGTCGTCGCTTTATGATGGGGATCGCGGAGCCCGTCATCGGGCGACGCTTCGCGCCGACCCGTTGGCTCCACCCATCTACGGACTGAGTATAGTCGGAATGAGCTGGGCAACGGAACGGGAGGGTGGATATGCGGCTTGCTTCCAATAAAATAATCCACCGGCGATAGGGCTGGCCAAAACCTTTGTCATGCCCAATGCGACCAACACACTAGAATGTAGCGGGCTTCGATCCTCGAACCGGGGCATCCCATGAGGCGTCGGGAGTTTCTCGCATTGCTTGGCGGTTGCACTGCGGTTTGGCCGCTGGTCGCCCCCGCCCAGCCCACAAGCGGCGTCCCGCAACCGACGGCGGCCGAGGCCGCTGCAATGGCGCAGCTCGCCGGCGCCTTCATGCAGAAATACGCGGTACCGGCGCTTTCAATCGCCATCGGCTATGGCGGCACGATGGTTTACCAGGACGCGTTCGGCGTCGCCGACCGGGAGAACCGCGTGGCGGCGACGCCGGAGAGTTTGTTCCGTATCGCGAGCGTGACCAAGACGCTGACCTCAGTCACCATTTTCTCGCTCGTCGAAGCCGGACGCATCAAGCTCGCCGACAAAGCGTTCGGCCAGGGCGCCATCACCGGCTTGGATTACGGCAAGCCGCCGTTCAATCCCTGGATCGAAGACATCACGATCGAGCATCTGCTGACGCACACTGCCGGCGGCTGGCCCAACAACGATGGCCGCGACCCGATGTTTCACAATCCGCAAATGAACCAGCACGAGCTGATCGCGTTTACGCTGCGCACCCGGCCGCTGGATCATCCGCCGGGCGAGAATTACGCCTACTCCAATTTCGGCTATTGCGTGCTCGGGCGCGTGATCGAAAAAATCACGGGCCGGCCCTATGCCGACTATGTGCGGACCGCGGTGCTGGAGCGCTGCGGCAACGCCGACATGGCGATCGCCGGCAATACGCTTTCGCAACGGCAGCCGCACGAAGTGAAATATTACGGCCAAGGCCGCGACAATCCCTATGATATGAACGTCACGCGGATGGACTCCCACGGCGGGTGGATCGCACGGCCGGCCGATCTCGTGCAATTTTTCATGCATGTCGACGGCTTTGCCGCGCCGCTTAATATTCTCAAACCGCAGACGATCGAAATCATGACCACGGCTTCCGCAACCAAGCCCCACTATGCCAAGGGCTGGGAGGTCAATGCCGCCGGCAATTGGTGGCACAACGGCAACTTGCCGGGCACCGAGACGCTTGCGGTGCGCACCCACAGCGGCTTCTGCTGGGCGGCCTTCACCAACACCCGGACAGCCGATATGGGCGGCGACCTTGACCGGCTCATTTGGACCATGGTGCGGCAGGTCAAAGCTTGGCGGGTTTGAATATGCAGCTTGTAGGGCGGGCAAAATCGTCCGCTCCCGATATTCCGCGTGGGCATCGCGTAGCTACGAACTTGCCCACGCCGAAAGCTGACGCGACGCGATGCCCACCCTACAGTTCGTTCCGCAACCCCGCCTGCTTGACGAGCGGATAGGTCACGTCGCGGAATTCGCGCATGCCTTCGATATAGCGCGGCCACGACAGCAGCACGCCGTCCAAGCCGATCTTCGACAAGGTCAGCAAACCATCTACGATCTGCTCCTTGGTGCCGATCAGCGGAAACCCGCCCCAGCCCGAGATCATCATCTCGGCCATGGCGTTTCTGCGCTCTTCGGGGTAGTCGCGCTTGTTGATCTCGGCCGCCATGGTGTCGATGACGTTGCGCGCCGCGACCCAGTCGCCCTTGTCGTGCACATAATAATGATAGAAATCGCGCGCTTCCTTCTCGGTCTCGGCCTGGATCACCGTGGCATTGCTCCACACTTTCACCTCGCGGCCGTAAGTCTCGCGCGCGAGCTTGTGGTAGGCCGCGACATGCGCGGTATTGGTGGCGATGTCGTGGCTGCGGATATTGGTGAAGACGAGATCGCAGTGCCGGCAGGCGAAATGCCGGCCGCGCTCGGAGGAGCCGGCGTTCATGATCGCCGGATAAGGCGCCTGGATCGGCTTCGGCTGCAAGTAGCCGCCCTTGATGCGGTAGAACTTGCCGTCGAAATCGAAACTTTCGTCCTCGGTCCACAGCCGCTTGACGATGGCGAGCCATTCCTCGGCGCAGGCGTAGCGGTCGTCGTGTTCGAGGAGCGCGACGCCGAACATTTCCATTTCCGGATAATTCCAGCCGTTGACCACGTTGAGCGTGTAGCGGCCGTTGGAAATATGATCGATAACGGTCGATTGCTTGGCCGCGATGATCGGATGATTGAGCGCGACATGCGAGGTCGAGATCACGCCGGAATTCTTGGTGGCGCCGGCAATGCCGGCGGCCCAGGTGAAGGTTTCGAAGCCCGGACCCTGCGGATCGGTTGAGCCGCCAAAGCCGCGCCAGCGCGCCACCGGCACCAGCGCCTCGAATTCCATCGCGTCCGCGAGCTGCGCCAGCGTCACCGTATTCGGCCAGGTAAGTTCGAGCCGGCCGTCGAGGTCCGACATCACGCAGCCGGAATCGAGATTGGTCTGGAACGTGCCGAGCTTCAGCTTGCGGCGGCCCAGCGCGGGATTGACCTCGCGGCGGTCGCGTTGCTGTGACCTGACCAACATGCCGCTTGCCGGTTATTTGCCGTCGCGCTTCACCCGCCGCGCCAGATAGTCGAAGTTGATCTGAAACTGGTCGGGTTGGCTGATGTCGTTCTTCAACTTCTCGATGTCGGCGCGCGGAAATTCCGGGGCTACGTCGCCGGCCGCTTCGGCGAGAAGCTGCACCATGGCGCCGTTCTCCAGCATGATGGTGCCGATCACCGCCTCCGCGATGCTCGCGCCGGTGACCACGACGCCGTGGTTCTTCAACAGCACCGCCCTGCCCCGCCCCAGCGCGCGCGCGACGCCCGCGCCCATCGCGGGACTGCGGATCAGATTGATGGTGTCGGTATAACTGCCGAGCGCCTCATAGAACAGCGCGCCGGGCTGACTGTAGCATTTGAGCGGCCGGCCGGTCGACGACAGCGCGATCGAATAAGTCGGATGCGTGTGGATCACGCAATTGACGTCGGGCCGCGCTTTCAAAATCTCGGAATGGATATAGACCTCGCTGTGCCGGCGCGCGGTGCCGGCGACGACCTTGCCGCCGAGATCGATGGTGAGGATGTTCCCCATCGTGATCTCGTCGAGGCCGAGGCTATGCGCCTTCATGAAGAACAGGCCCGGATCGTCGGGCAGCCGAAACGAGATGTGGCCGCGGGTAAAATCGTCCTGCCCCTGCGCCACCAGTACTTTGCCGGCGACGATCAGCTGCTGCTTGATGGCTTTATGTGACGCTTTTTCACGGGTCGACTTGAGCATGTCCCTCACCTATCGCGAATTTAGGGCGCAACAGAACAGGGAATGGCGCGGGCCTCAAGGGGGAAGTTTTTACGAAAGATAGGCGCACTAGGCCGCTTCCGCCGCCTTGTCCGGCAGCTTGTTGCCATGAATGAGATCGTGGATCGCGCTGAGCTTCTCGACGACCGGCGACGACAGGATGAACGGGTAGATGTCCGATTGGCCCATGGTGCGGTTGAGGCTGTTGAGCGCGTTGCTCAACGGCACCCAGGTCTCGATCAACGGCGACGGGTCGCGCACCGTATATGGATCGAAATCGACCTGGGCGTCGAGCTCGCCGGGCCGCGCCAGCCGCGGACGAACATACATCCCGAAGGCGCGCGCCATTTCCAGCGTGTCGACGATGTGCAGGTAATGCGCCCAGGTCTCGGCGAAATCCTCCCACGGATGCGACGTGGCATAGGCGCTGATGAAACTCTCCCGCCAGTTAGGCGCGGCGCCCTTGGCATAATAAGCTCGCAGCGCCGCGCCGTAATCCGCCCTTTCGTCGCCGAAAATCTTGCGGCAGGGTTCGACGAGGCCGCCGTCGCGCACCAGCAAGTCCCAGAAATAATGGCCGACCTCGTGGCGGAAGTGGCCAAGCAGCGTGCGATAGGGTTCGTGCATGATGGTGCGCCGCTTCTCGCGCTCGGCATCGTCGGCCTCTTCAAGCGCGAGCGTGATCACGCCGTTGTCGTGACCCGTCATCACGCGTGGGCCGCCGACGCGCGGCAAGCTTGCCAGAA
This sequence comes from uncultured Alphaproteobacteria bacterium, assembly GCA_963775515.1. GTDB lineage: Bacteria > Pseudomonadota > Alphaproteobacteria > Rhizobiales > Xanthobacteraceae > BOG-931. The sequence goes on from CAVZIQ010000006.1 coordinate 468,468, forward strand.
AATCGAACACCAGTCGTTCACCGCCGTTTTCATTACGTTCATCGAGCGGCAGATTGAGTTTCATCAGCGTGTAGAACAGCCGATGCTTGGCGACTTCGATCTTTTGCCAGGCAACGACATTATCCTGGAGGCCGGTGTCGGGGATGGTCCGGTTATGCCGGCAAGCCGCGCAATAGATCTCGGGCGTACCGGCCTCGACCATCCAATTGCAAACGCCGAATTCGGCATTGGCGCAGAAACGATAAAGCTTCTTGTCCACCGCGAGCGCCCGCCAGGTGTCGCCCTCGGGCTCCACCGCCGAAATGTTCATGACCTCGGGGATGAAGCCGAGCCGGTGCGCGCACTTTTCGCACACCGTGTTTTCAAAATAGAGCAGCTGCTCGCAATGCTGGCATTTGAAGAGCTTCATTTGTCTTCCCGGCGGATTCGCGTTGCGACGAAAGACGTAGCGGTCCGCGAATCGTTCCTCACCCTCAGCAAGCCTAAGAGTCTCAGGGAAAAAAATCCCCGCGGCCGGAGCCGAGATTTCAGAATCCTTGTGGATCAACGAGCCGGGGCATAATTCTCTCGCAAACACAATGCCCTAGCCGGGACTTGGTTCCGCCCTTAAACACCGGCGCAGTGCGATTCATGGTGCGTTCCCGGAACAACGAAGGCGGCGGCCGTTAGCGGGAAAGACCGGATCCGCGGCTTTCGCCACGGAATATTTTTGCTGCACCGGGAGCAAATTGCGCGGTCCGGCGTTGGCTATCTATCAACATCCCATTTGGAGGTCACACCCAATGAAAATGCTAGTTGTTGCCATGTCCGCAGGCGCACTCTTGGTTTCCACCGCGGCGTTTGCTCAGCCGATGGCCACGGGCGGCGCGGGCCTACTGTCCAGCGTACCGTCATCGAGCCTGACCGTAACCGACTGGTACAAGCAGGACGTCTACGATCAATCCAACAGCAAGATCGGCGAAATCATGGACGTGCTGGTCGGCAAGGACGGCCAGGTCCAGGCCGCTATCGTTGGCGTCGGCGGCTTTCTCGGCGCCGGCGAGAAGGACGTGGCTGTGAATTTCGATGCCATTAAGCAGACGATGAAGAACGACAAGGTCTATCTGACGATGGATACGACCAAGGACGCTCTTCGAAAGGCCCCGAGCTTCAAATACGACAGCACCAAGACGACCTGGGTGCCCGATAGTTCCAGCAAGTAAGGACGCGACGGAGGAATCGGTCCCGCGTTGCAAAAGCCCCGGCCGCGGCCGGGGCTTTTGTTATTGGATTTTTCAAATCAGCGGGCGGCGCGGGATTTCCTCATCTAAATATCGCGCGACACGCTCGAAGACCCGCGGGTTGGTCACGCTCAGCGTGCCGTTATTGCTCGCGATCATCCCCGCTCGCCGGAGCTTCGCCAACGTTTTGTTGGTATGGACGAGCGAGAGACCCAGCGCGTCGGCGATATGCTGCTGCGTCAGCGGAAACGCAAAAGCGTCGTCGGCGACGAGGCCCAGCGCCTTGGCGCGTTTGTACAGCGCAGCGATCAAGGCTGCGACGCGTTCCGCGGCGCTACGCCGGCCGACGCTGGTGAGGTTCTCGTCGACGATGCTTTCTTCGCGCGCGCCGAGCCAAGTGACGTCGAAAGCGAGGCCCGGCATCTTGCCGAACAGAGACCAAACGTCGCGCCGCGGCAGCACGCACAGCTGCACCTCGGTCAGCGCTTCGATGCCATGCAGCGCCGCGTCGAACATCGCCGCCTGCAAGCCCAGCAAGTCGCCGGGCAGCAGGAAATTCAGGATTTGCCGGCGGCCGTCGGGGAGCATTTTGAAACGAAACGCCCAACCGGCATACAGCGTGTAGAGTTCCGCGCTCTCCTCGCCGGCACAAATGATCTCGGCCCCCGCCGGCAGAAAAATATGCTGCTTTTTCATCTCGTTGGTGGTTGCGAGTTCTTCCGGTGCGATCGGCTTGAACAATCCGCAAGCGCGCAGAGCGCATTCGTAACAACTTGGCTGCATGGCAAAAATCCCGAATTGAATTACGAAAAACGCCAACTATCTTCGCAACCGTACATTGTGACGCCGCGTAGTACGAATACCGCTGAACTCGATCTTGCAGCGCCGGCCCCCGACATAAAAACCCGGCTGCCGATGCCCGGTTCCACATCGCCGCGACGCGTATTGTGTCTTTTGATGTAGGCAAGTTTCTTGGGTCTGAGATAAGGTGCCGTATTGCCGCTAGGGCGCCCAAGCGTGGGGCCGTCGCGGGGGCATTTCCTCATTGGTTCGCTGGCCGATTAGTTAGGCTGCGAGCTATTTTCAGCCAGGCGCACAATTTGACCGAGCCGAATCCAGAGCCAAGACCGCTGGCTCTCTTGAACCGGAGCCTTGTCGCCACCACGCTGCTGGCGGCGATGATCGTGGGCGCCGCGTTCTGGCTCGGCGCGCGCAATAAAAGCGACGACGACTGGGTGCAGCACTCGCTCGAAGTGCGCGCGCAGCTGACACGGGTGCTGAGCCTGATACAAAGCGCGGAAACCGGCCAGCGCGGCTATCTGCTGACCGGCCAGGACCTTTACCTGGGCCCCTACCGAATGGCGCTCGATCGACTGCCTACCGTGCTCCAGAATACCCAAGAGCTGGTCAGCGACAACCCGCAGCAGGTGGCGAACCTCACGCAGCTCCGCCAACTGATCAAAGACAAACTCGCCGAGCTGGGCTCCACTGTCGATGAGTACAAAGCCGGCCATAACGACGCAGCGCTGGCCATCGTGAACAGCGATAAGGGCTTCCAACTGATGCTGGAAATCCGCCGCGCCGTCGAGGCGATGCAGGCGGAGGAAGCGCGGCTACTGGCGGAGCGGCAGTCGGCCGCGGCGCGATCCGGCATGCTGCTGCAGGCCGGTGTCGCGGTCGCCTTCCTTTTGATTTGCGGCGTCGGCTTCCTGATCGCGCGTTTCACACGCGAGTCGTTCGCGGCAATGACGCAAGCGCGCAATCGGCTTGCGCTTGCCAACCGCCAGCTCGTCGATCAGGTGACCCGCCGGGAGGCGGCCGAAAGTCAGTTGCGCCAGGCCCAAAAGATGGAGGCGCTCGGTCAGCTCACCGGCGGCATCGCCCACGACTTCAACAATATGCTGGGCGTGATCATGGGCTCCCACGACCTCGTCAAGCGCCGCATCGCCACGGGCGATTACGCCATCGAGCGCTTCCTCGACGCGGCAACGATCGCCAGCGAGCGCGCCGCCACTTTGACGCAGCGGCTTCTTGCCTTCGCGCGCCAACAATCGCTGTCACCGCAGCCGCTCGATGCCAACAAGATGATCAGCAATATGTCCGACCTGTTGCGGTCGACCTTGGGCGAGCACATTCAGATCGAAACCGTGACCGCGGCCGGACTATGGACGATCCACGCCGATACCCAGCAACTCGAGAACGCCCTTCTCAATATCGCGATCAACGGCCGCGACGCTATGCCGGACGGCGGCAAGCTGACGATCGAAACCGCCAACGCCTATCTGGACGACGCTTACTGTGCGCAAAATCCGGAAGTCAAAGCCGGTCAATTCGCGATGATCGCGATCACCGACACCGGCGTCGGCATGGCCGAGGATGTCGCGGCGCGCGCGTTCGACCCGTTCTTCACCACCAAGGCCACCGGTAAGGGCACCGGGCTCGGGCTGAGCCAAGTCTACGGCTTCGTCAAGCAGTCGAGCGGGCACGTCAAAGTCTACAGCGAGCTCGGCGCCGGCACCACCGTGAAAATCTACCTACCGCGCCTCGTCGCCGACGCCAAAGACATCAAACGCGAGGCGCCGGCGCCTATGCGCACGGGAAACCGCAACGAGATCATCCTGGTCGTCGAGGACGACCCGCTGATGCGGGGGCTGGCGACCGAAGCATTGCACGAACTCGGTTATACCGTGTTCGACTGCGACAATGCCGCCAATGCGCTGGCGACACTCGACCGCATCGCTGACGTGAAGCTGCTGTTTACCGACGTGGTGATGCCGGACGTCAACGGCAAAAAGCTTGCCGACGAAGCGGTGCGGCGGCGGCCCAATCTCAAAGTGCTGTTCACCACCGGCTACACCGCCAATGCCGTAGTCCACGGCGGCGTGCTCGACACCGGCGTAAACTTGATTTCCAAGCCGTTCACGCTGGATCAGCTCGCCGCCAAGGTGCGCGCGGTGCTCGACGAATAGCCGGCGGAAAATTCAGGCGCGCGCCGCCGAACGGGCGTTGCCGGCGGCCACAACGTGATCCGCCTCGTGCAAAAAGATCTTCTGCAACATGTCGCGATCGATCGGTTTTTGCAGAACCGGGACGCCGCTGAACCGGCTATCGACGCTGTCGGCATCGTAACCGGTGACAAAGACGAACGGCACGCCGCGTTTGCCCAATATCTCGGCGACCGTATAAACAACGCCGTCGCCCAGATTGATATCGAGAACCGCCGCGTCAAAATGCTTCTCGCGCGCCGACACCAAAGCTTCGGACGCCGTGCTGACGGGACCGATCACCTGGAAGCCGAATTCGGCGAGGGTTTCCTGGATCATCATGGCGACCAGGGCTTCGTCCTCGACCAGAAGCACGCGCGGCTTGTCGGTCTGTCGCAAACCGACGACCGCGCCGTTGACCTCGCCGCCGTGGCGCGCGGTGCTCAGCGCGCCGGATTTCGCCAACTCGCTGCGCGGAATCGAAAATACGCAGCGCAAGCCTTGCGGATCCCAGTCGAACGACGCCTTGCCGCCCAGTTGCTGCTCGATGCTGGCGACAATGACTTTCAGGCCGAAGCTGCGCGACGACGGCTCCGCGATTGCAGGTCCGCCGTTCTCCGCCCAACGCAGCGTGAGCGCGTCGCCCCGCAATTGCCAGTCGAGCGTGATTTTTCCGCTCGGCGACGACAGCGCGCCGTGCTTGGCCGCGTTGGTGGCAAGCTCATGGAGCGCCAGAGCGACGCCCTGCGCGGTCGCCGGCTGCAGTGAAATGTCCGGACCGTTGAATTTGATCTTGTCGCCGGCGCGGTAAGGCGCGAGCTCCTCCCCGACCAACGTGGCGAGATCGGCGCCATGCCACCGCGAATCCGACAACAGCGTATGCGCGCGCGCCAGAGCTTTGATGCGGCCCTCGATGGCATGCACGTAATCGTCGACGCTTTTGGCGTGCGTGAGCCGGATGATCGATTGGATCACCGCCAGCGCGTTGCGGGCGCGATGATCGACCTCGCGCGCCAGCAACACCTGGCGCTCCTCGGTCTCCTTCCGCTTGGAGATGTCGATAGCGGTGCCGATCACGCGGACGCACTTGTCGTCTGTGTCGAAGACGGCGCGGCCCTTGGCCGCCACCCAGCGGACAACGCCGTCGTCCTTGCCGACAGTGCGGTATTCGACATCGTAGAGTGCGCGCTTTTCCGGGTCGCAAGCCGCGGCATAAGCCGCGCCGGTCGCCGCTTTATCGTCGGGATGCAGGCCTGCGTAAAAGTCCGCCATAGTCACGGGAACGTCGGGCGATATCCCGAACATGGCTTTGACGCGCGGCGGCCAGAACAGCGTGTCCGTCACGGTGTCGACGTCCCACAATCCGATTTCGGCCGCCTCGGTTGCCAGCCGCAATTGCTGCTCGCTCTCGAGAAGGCGTGCGTTGGAGGCTTCCAGCTCAGCGGTGCGCTGGGCGACGTGACGCTCGAGTTTCAAATTCAACTGCTCGAGCTCTCGGGTCTTGCGGAACAGTTCGGCAAACACTCGCACCTTGGCGCGCAATACTTCCGGCACGACCGGCACCGGCACGTAGTCGACGGCGCCCATCTCATAGCCGCGCAACCGATCGACATCGGTCAGATGGATGGCCGAGATGAAGATGATCGCCGTCTTGCGGAACCGCGGATGCTCGCGGATCATCGCGGCCAATTGGAAACCGTCGAGCTCCGGCATGCAAACGTCGATCAAGACGACGGCGACGTCGTTCTTCAGGAGAAACTGCAAGGCCTCACGCCCCGACGCGGTCTTGACCAGGTTCTCGTCCAGATCCTGGAGGATCACCTCGTAAGCGAGCAGCTTATCCGGCTGATCGTCGACCAGCAGAACGTTGACTTTTCCGGGCGAGACGTTCTCGTTCATATTGCTCAGCCTAGCGATGCAGCCACATTCGCAGCGCCGAAAGAAGCTGCTCGGTATTGACGGGCTTGGCGAGATAGTCCGACGCGCCGGCCTGCAAGCACTTCTCGCGGTCGCCCTTCATCGCCTTGGCGGTCAAAGCGATGATCGGCAAGCGGCGATAGGCGCGGTTCTGGCGGATCTTCTCGATCGTCTGATATCCGTCCATCTCCGGCATCATGATGTCCATCAACACGATGGCGAGCGCCGGCGTCTGCTCGATCAGGGTGATCGCCTCGCCGCCGGTCGTCGCGGTCAGCACGTTCATACCGCGGCGTTCCAGCGCGCTCGACAGCGCGAAAATGTTGCGCGGATCGTCGTCAACCAGAAGCACGGTGCGGCCGACCAAATCCTCATCCGAGCTGTTGAGCCGTTCCAGCATGTGCTGCTTTTCGGGCGGCAGGTCGGTAATGACGCGGTGCAGGAACAGCGCCGTCTCGTTGAGGAGCCGTTCCGGCGATTCGACGCCCTTGACGACGATGCTGCGCGCCATGGTGTGGAGTTGCGCATCCTCCTCGGCCGATAATTCGCGGCCGGTGAAGACCACGACCGGAATCTCGGCAAGGACGGTGTCGGCGCGCATGCGCTCCAAAACCTCGAATCCGGACATATCCGGCAGCCGCAGATCGAGCACCACGCAATCGCAGGGGTTCTCCTGCAAAGCGTTCAGCGCTTCGCTGCCGGTGCCGGCATTGACGATCTCGATATCGTCATGGCCGAGCAATTCGCGGATGCTCATTTGCTCGACCGCATTGTCCTCGACGATCAACAGCCGCTTTCGTCGCGGCTCGGCGAACTCCTTGATGCGGGAGAGCGCCTCGTCGATGCCTTCGCGCGTGGTCGGCTTGTTGACGAAAGCAAAGGCGCCGCGCGCCAGCCCGTGCTGCCGATCCTCGTCGAGCGAGACGATCTGCACCGGAATATGACGGGTGAGCGGGTTCTGCTTGAGCTGGCTGAGCACGTTCCAGCCCAGCATGTCGGGCAGGAACACGTCGAGCGACACCGCCGTCGGCTGATACTGCTTGGCGAGATTGAGCGCGTCGTCGCCGCGCATCGCCAACAGCGCCTTGAATCCCTTGTCGCGCGCAAGGTCGACCAGGATGCGGGCGTAGTGCGGGTCGTCCTCGACAATGAGGAGTATGGCGTCGCCGGCCTGGATGTCCATGCGGTCGTCGGGAATCGCCTCGATGGTGCGTTCGGGCGCGATATGAAATCCCGCCTGCTGCGGCGACGGCGTCACGGCGGCCGCCGCCGCGCTGGCGTGGATCGCGGCGCTCGGGCCGACATATTTGATCGGCAGATAGAGCGTGAAGGTCGACCCGGTGCCCGGCGAGCTGCGCAGGTGGATTTCGCCGCCGAGCAGGCTTGCCAGTTCGCGGCTGATGGCAAGGCCGAGGCCGGTGCCGCCGTATTTGCGGCTAGTCGAGGCGTCGGCCTGCTGGAACGCCTCGAAGATGATCTTCTGCTTCTCCTGCGGAATGCCGATGCCGGTATCGGAGACCTCGAACGCGACAACGCCGGCGCCCTGACTGAGCACCGGGTGCTCGGCGCTCCAGCCGCCGACCGCGGCGGTGACATTGAGGCGGACGCCGCCCTGCGCCGTGAACTTAAACGCATTCGATAGAAGGTTCTTGAGCACCTGCTGCAGCCGCTTGGTATCGGTGGTGATGGTACGGCCGAGATTGGGATCGACGTGGACCTCGAACGACAGTTGGCGCGTGTCCGCTTCGTGACGGAACGGGCGCGCCACCATGTCGACGAGGTTCGAGAAGAACACGTCCTCGGCGTCGACGGTGACGGTGCCGGACTCGATCTTGGATAGGTCGAGAATATCGCTGATGAGGTTGAGGAGGTCGGTGCCGGCGCCGTGAATGGTGCGCGCGAACTCGACCTGCTTCGACGACAGATTGCCCTCCGGGTTGTCGGTGAGCTGCTGGCCGAGGATCAAGATCGAATTCAATGGCGTGCGCAGCTCGTGCGACATGTTGGCCAGGAATTCCGACTTGTATTTCGAGGTAAGCGCGAGCTCGGTCGCCTTTTCCTCGAGCGCGCGGCGGGCCTGCTCGATTTCCTGGTTCTTGCGCTCGACTTCGACGTTGCGTTCGGCGAGCTGCTGCGCCTTTTGTTCGAGCTGCTCGTTGGTCTGCTGCAGTTCCTTTTGCTGGGCCTGCAATTCACCGGCGAGCTGCTGCGATTGCTTGAGCAGGCCTTCGGTCTGCATCGTCGCCTCGATCGAATTGAGCACGATGCCGATCGAGGTCGTCAGTTGCTCGAGGAACATGGTTTGCAGCGCGGTGAACTCCTGGATCGAGGCGAGCTCGATCACCGCCTTGACCTGGTTCTCGAACAGCACCGGCAGCACGATATTGTTGCGCGGCGGCACTTTGAGCAGCGCCGAACTGATCGGCACGGTGCTTTCCGGCATATCCGTGATCAGCATGCGCCGCTTGTCGACAGCGCACTGGCCGATAAGGCCCTGGCCGAGCCCCAAGGCCTTCGGGTGACCGTTCACACCGTCGTCGGCGTAGGCCGCCAAAAGATTGAGGCTGTTGTTCTTCTCTTCGCCTTCCATCTGGTAGATGACGCCCTGGTGCGCGTTCACCAGCGGCGTCAATTCGGACAGCAACAGCCGGCCGACCGTGGTGAGATCGCGCTGGCCCTGCAGCATGTTGGTGAACTTCGCCAGGTTGGTCTTTAGCCAATCCTGTTCGGTGTTGCGGTCGGTGGTGAGCCGCAAGTTGTCGATCATCGTATTGATGTTGTCTTTCAGCTCGGCCACTTCGCCGCGCGCCTCGACCTGAATCGACCGCGTCAGGTCGCCCTTGGTCACCGCGGTCGCCACTTCGGCGATGGCGCGCACTTGCGTCGTCAGGTTGGCGGCGAGCAAGTTGACGTTACCGGTCAAGTCCTTCCAGGTGCCGGCGGCGCCGGGCACGTTGGCCTGACCGCCGAGCCGGCCTTCAACGCCGACTTCGCGCGCCACGGTCGTCACCTGGTCGGCGAAGGTAGCGAGCGTGTCGGTCATGTTGTTGATGGTCTCGGCGAGCGCCGCCACCTCGCCTTTCGACTTCACCGCGAGGTTTTGTTTAAGGTCGCCGTTGGCGACGGCGGTTACGACTTTCACGATGCCGCGCACCTGTTCGGTCAGGTTGGCGGCCATGACGTTGACGGTGTCGGTCAAATCCTTCCAGGTGCCGGCGACGCCGGGCACCTGCGCCTGGCCGCCGAGCAGGCCCTCGGTGCCGACCTCGCGGGCGACGCGCGTCACTTCCGACGCAAAACCGTTGAGCTGATCCACCATCGTATTAATGGTGTTTTTCAATTCCAGGATTTCGCCCTTCACGTCGACCGTGATCTTGCGGGATAGGTCGCCGCGGGCCACCGCCGTCGTTACCTCGGCGATGTTGCGCACCTGCGTGGTCAAATTCGCCGCAAGCAGGTTGACGTTATCGGTCAAGTCTTTCCAGGTGCCGGCGACGCCGGGCACCACCGCCTGACCGCCGAGCCGGCCGTCGGCGCCCACCTCGCGCGCGACGCGCGTCACTTCGGCGGCGAACGACCGCAACTGTTCGACCATGGTATTGAGCGTGTCTTTGAGGAGCAGCATTTCGCCGCGCACGTCGACCGTGATCTTCTTCGACAGGTCGCCGCCGGCTATTGCGGTTGCCACCTCAGCGATGTTGCGGACCTGCGCGGTCAGGTTCGAGGCCATGAAGTTGACGTTGTCGGTCAGGTCCTTCCAGGTCCCGGCGACGCCCGGCACTTGCGCCTGGCCGCCGAGCTTGCCTTCGGTGCCGACCTCGCGGGCGACGCGGGTGACTTCCGAAGCGAAAGCGTTGAGCTGATCGGCCATCGTATTGATGGTGTTTTTCAGCTCGAGAATTTCGCCCTTCACGTCGACCGTGATCTTGCGGGAAAGGTCGCCGCGCGCCACGGCGGTGGTCACTTCGGCGATGTTACGGACTTGCGCCGTCAAGTTGCCGGCCATGGAATTGACGCTGTCGGTCAAGTCCTTCCAGGTGCCGGCGACGCCCGGCACGTTGGCCTGGCCGCCGAGCCGTCCTTCGGTGCCGACCTCGCGGGCAACGCGCGTCACCTCGCCGGCGAAGCGGTTGAGCTGGTCCACCATCGTGTTGAGCGTTTCCTTGAGCTGAAGGATTTCGCCGCGCACGTCGACCGTGATCTTGCGGGAAAGGTCGCCGCCGGCGATGGCGGTGGCGACTTCGGCGATGTTGCGGACCTGGCCGGTGAGATTGCCGGCCATCGAGTTCACGCTGTCGGTCAAGTCTTTCCAGGTGCCGCCGACGCCGGGCACCTGCGCCTGGCCGCCGAGCTTGCCTTCGGTGCCGACCTCGCGCGCTACGCGGGTGACCTCGGCGGCGAAGGCGTTGAGCTGGTCCACCATGGTATTGAGCGTGTCTTTCAGCTCGAGAATCTCGCCGCGCACGTCGACCGTGATTTTGCGCGACAGGTCGCCGCGCGCCACCGCGGTGGCGACTTCGGCGATGTTGCGCACTTGCCCGGTGAGATTTGACGCCATTGAGTTGACCGAGTCGGTCAAGTCCTTCCAAGTGCCGGCAACGCCACGCACCAGCGCCTGGCCGCCGAGCTTGCCCTCGGTGCCGACCTCGCGGGCGACGCGCGTCACCTCGCCGGCAAACGCATTGAGCTGGTCGACCATCGTATTGATGGTGTCTTTCAGTTCGAGAATCTCTCCGCGCACGTCGACCGTGATCTTCTTCGACAAGTCGCCGCTGGCGATAGCTGTCGAGACTTCGGCGATGTTGCGGACCTGCGCGGTGAGGTTCGACGCCATCGAGTTGACCGAGTTGGTCAAGTCCTTCCAGGTGCCGGCGACGCCGAGCACGTTGGCCTGGCCGCCGAGCCGGCCGTCGGTGCCGACCTCGCGCGCGACGCGCGTCACCTCGCCGGCAAAGGCGTTGAGCTGATCGACCATCGTATTGATGGTTTCTTTGAGCTGCAGGATTTCGCCCGAGACGTTCACCGTGATCTTTTTCGACAAATCGCCGCCGGCGATCGCCGTGGCGACGTCGGCGATGTTGCGGACCTGCGCGGTCAAGTTGCCGGCCATGAAGTTGACGCTGTCGGTCAGGTCCTTCCAGGTGCCAGCGACGCCCGGCACCTGCGCCTGGCCGCCGAGCTTGCCTTCGGTGCCGACCTCGCGGGCGACGCGGGTGACTTCCGAGGCGAACGAGTTGAGCTGGTCCACCATGGTATTGATGGTGTCTTTCAGCTCGAGAATTTCGCCGCGCACGTCGACGGTGATTTTGCGGCTGAGGTCGCCGCGCGCCACCGCCGTCGTCACATGGGCGATGTTGCGCACCTGGTCGGTGAGGTTGCCGCACATGGCGTTCACAGAGTCGGTCAAATCCTTCCAGGTGCCGGCGACGCCCGGCACGATGGCCTGGCCGCCGAGCTTGCCGTCGGTGCCGACCTCGCGCGCCACGCGGGTGACTTCCGACGCGAATGAGCGCAGCTGATCGACCATCGTATTGATGGCTTCCTTGAGCTGCAGAATTTCGCCGCGCACGTCGACCGTGATCTTCTTCGACAAGTCGCCGTTGGCGACCGCGATCGTCACTTCGGCGATGTTGCGGACCTGCGCGGTCAGGTTCGACGCCATCGAATTGACGCTCTCGGTGAGGTCTTTCCAGACGCCGGTCACGCCGCCGACCTGCGCCTGGCCGCCGAGCTTGCCTTCGGTGCCGACCTCGCGGGCGACGCGGGTCACTTCGGAGGTGAACACGTTGAGCTGCTTGATCATCGTGTTGACGATCTCGGCGGAACGCAGGAATTCGCCCTTGAGCGGCCGGCCGTCGACGTCGAGCGCGACGGTGCGCAACAGGTCGCCCTGCGCCACCGCGGCGATGGCGCGGGTCACTTCAGTGGTCGGCCAGAGCAGATCGTCGATCAGCGAATTGACGGATGCTTCCATCTCGCCCCAGGCGCCGTCGGAAAGCCCGAAGCGCACGCGTTGCCGGGTGCGGCCCTCGCGGCCGACCACCTGGCCGACCCGTTCGAGCTGCTTGGCCATGCGCTGGTTGGTTGCGGCGATTTCATTGAAGGTGTCGGCGATCTTGCCGATGATGCCGACGCGGTCGCCGGCCATACGCGCGGAGAAATCGCCAACCCGCATCGCCTGCAGCGCGTGAAGGAGTTCGGTCAACCCGCCGGCATCGGCCTGGGCGTCGCCGTTGACGTGCTGCTCGCTGACCTGGGTGGAAGGAAGGGCGGAACCGTTGGCCGATGCGGAGCCATTAACGTCTTCAGCGGTCTGCATAATTCTCTCCAGATGCCGGGCGGAACGGAAGGCGGCACACGGTGTGGCAGACGCAGCAAATCGCGCCAGACGGGCTCAGATCCCGCAGCGTGACGTTTCTCAGCCGACGTGGAATCCCCCTCACGATCGGATCTCACACCTCCTGTGCCTTGATCCCGAACGCGGCCGGAGGAGGTTTGTTCCGGCAAAAATCCGGCAAGGTGAAAAAAATCTGCAGCGTCCCGTGACTGGGCGTAGCGGTCTGGCCATGCCCGCCCGGCGGAACCCGCACCTTGGCTCGCAGCTGAGGAACCAAAATCCCGGAACGCAACTTATTGGAACGTCAAAAGACATAGTGGGGCAAAAGACATCCTGGGGGTTGTCTGTGACGCGGGAATCAGTCGCCTGCTACCGCCTTTACGCGGCCAATTGCGTCGAGCTTGCCAAGCATATCCCCGACCTCGACCGCCGGGTCTTCCTTCTCGGCATGGCCAGGGATTGGCTCAAATTAGCCGAGCTGGCAGAGCGTGAAGGACTGACCGGGTCCACCGATCAAACTCGGCACCCGGATTATCCGCCGGAACCGCAGGCAGATTGCTAGGCTTTTCGAGTTCCCGCGTCTGCGGCTATTCGTTTGGCATGGCAGAGCCTCCGGCCTCCGGCGATTCTCAGGACGCCGTTTTCAAGCTCCTCGGCAATCCGGCGACTTACGGCGGCGCCGCAGTGCGGCGGTGCGAGACCCATGCCGCGGTCGTCTTTCTGGCCGGCGACCGCGCCATCAAGGTCAAGCGTGCGGTGCGCTACCCATTTCTCGATTATTCGACATTGGAAAGGCGCAAAGCCGCGTGCCGCGCCGAACTCGAAGTCAATCGCAAATTCGCGCCGCAACTCTATCGCCGCGTTGTGCCGGTCACGCGCCAAGCGGACGGTTCACTCGCCTTTGATGGCGCGGGCGAAACGGTCGAATGGGCGGTCGAGATGACGCGTTTCGACGAGAACAAGACGCTCGACCATCTCGCCGACCGTGGCGAACTTGACGATGCGCTCACCGGCAAGCTCGCCGTTGCGGTCGCCGCCATGCACGCACGCGCCGAACCGGTCGAAGCCGCGCCGTGGCTTGCGGCCGTTGCGGGATTCATCCCCGACAACACCGCGGCGTTCCGCGAGCACGGCGACCTGTTCCCGGCGCAAGCGGTCGACGAGCTTGAGCGGAAATCGCGGGCGGCCTTCGTGAAATTGCGCCCGCTCCTGAGTACGCGCGGCGCGGCGGGCCTGATCCGGCGCGGCCACGGCGACCTTCACCTCGGCAATATCGCGGTGCTTGACGGCGAGCCGGTCGCATTCGATGCGCTGGAATTCGATCCGATCATCGCCGAGGGCGACGTACTCTACGATTTGGCGTTTCTGCTTATGGACCTGGTCGAACGCGGGCTTCCCGGCGCGGCGAATGCCGTGCTGAACGGATATTTTTCCACGTCGCGGCGCAGTGAAGATTGCGACGGCATCGCCGCTTTGGCGTTCTTCATGTCGCTGCGCTCAGCGATCCGCGCCAAAGTCACCGCCTCGCGCCGCGATCTCGCCGCGGCTGCGGATAAAGGCGATCTCGCGCAGTCGGCGAAGCGCTATTTCGATCTCGCGCTCGAACTGCTTGCCCCGGCAAAGCCGATGATCGTTTGCACCGGCGGATTGTCCGGCACCGGCAAATCGCTTTTGGCGCGCGCGCTCGCGCCGCATATCGGGCCGGTCCCCGGCGCGCTTATATTTCGCTCGGATGTCGAGCGCAAAGCGCTCTATGGCGTGGCCGAGCACGATCGATTGCCGGCCGAGGCCTATCGGCCGGAAGTTGCCGACACAATCTATCGCGGGCTGACCGAGAAGACCTCGCGGGTCGCGCGCGCCGGTCATTCGGTCATCGTCGATGCGGTCTTCTCCAGGCCCGAGGAACGCGCCGCGATCGAAATGGCAGCCGCGTCGGCAAATGCCGATTTCCGCGGGCTGTTCCTGGTTGCCGATTTGCCGACGCGCCTCAATCGGGTCGGCGAACGCGGTCCCGACGCGTCGGATGCCGACGCCGCCGTGGCGCGCCAGCAGGAGGAGTTCGCCATCGGCGCGGTCGAATGGACGACCATCGATGCGTCCGGGCCGCCCGAGGCGACGCTGGCGAGAGCGCGTGCTGCGCTGAAGTAATGTCACGGCACCAGCACCGCGGCGCCCTGCAGCCGTCCGGTCCGTAAATCCGACAACGCGTCATTGGCACGGATCAGCGGATAGGGAACGGTCTGCGTCTTGATGCCGGCCCTCGGCACGATTGCGAAGAATTCCTCGCCGTCTTTGCGCGTGAGATTGGCGACCGACCTAAGCTCCCGCTCCTCCCAGAGAATACTATAAGGGAAGCTCGGAATGTCGCTCATGTGAATTCCGGCGCAGACGACGCGGCCGCCTTTACGCACCGCGCGCAGCGCCGCCGGAACCAGTGCGCCGACCGGCGCATAGATGATGGCGCAGTCGAGCGCGTCGGGCGGCGCGTCGTCCGAGCTGCCGGCCCAGACTGCGCCGAGTCTTGCGCAAAGGCTTGCGCGGCGACATCGCCCGATCGCGTGAACGCATAGACGTCGCGGCCCTGCCAGCGCGCCACTTGGGCGATGATATGGGCGGCCGCGCCGAAGCCGTAAAAGCCGATCTTCTTACCCTCGCCGGCCAATCGCAGCGAGCGCCAGCCGATCAGTCCGGCGCACAACAGCGGCGCCGTCGCCACATCGTCGCCGCTCTCGGGAAGCCGGAACACGTAACGCGCGTCGGCGACGACATGGCTGGCATAGCCGCCGTCACGCGTATAGCCGGTGAACATCGGATGATCGCACAGATTTTCCCGGCCCTCGCGGCAATATGGACAACGCCCGCAAGTCCGGCCCAACCAGGGAATGCCGACGCGCATGCCGGCTTTGAGCGCATTGACGCCTGCACCGACGGCATCGACACGGCCGACGATTTCGTGGCCCGGCACGATCGGGAGTTTGGGGTTTGGCAATTCGCCGTCGACGACGTGAAGGTCGGTGCGGCACACGCCGCAAGCGGCGACCCGCACCCTCACCTCGCCGTCGCCGGGCAGCGGATCGGGCCGCTCCACAAGCTTGAGCGGTTCGCCCAGCCGTTCCAGCACCATCGCCTGCATCGCGGTCACCCTCGTGATGAACTTCCGATAGCGACCCTATCAGAACTCAATCCGGCTACGGATTTCCTCGCGGGCCGTTCGCCGTTGCTTCGCACCGGCCGCGCTGGTCAAAGCCGCAAGGAGGCGATAGTCAAATAGCCCCCGAGGCGCCGCCGTCATCCATCGGCAAATGTGACAGGGAGATCAAGACGTATGGCAATCCTGCCTCACGGTCCTGCACTCGCGCGCGACGCTTTTGTCGGTGATGCAGGATTTGAGTCGTGTTATGGCGAATTGATCCACAACCGGGGAATGGCGTCCGTCCGCGGCGGCGCCATAGACAATGATGTTCGAATATTTTGAAGATAATTACACGTGGAACATGGCGGTCAATCTCGCTCTCGGCATGGGTGCGAGCATCGGCGATATCGACGACGCGTCGCGGCCACTGCGGCCATTGGCGAAAAATCGCGATGACGCGGCGGCGGAAAAGTTCTTCGAGGATTGGACCGCGCTTGGCGTCAAGTTGAGACGGCTCGCGGCCGCCGACGAGGCGCGGGGACACTTGCTCAGCGCCGGCGCAAAATATCGCCGCGCCTTCATCGCTTTCATTCAGGCGGAACGGATGCAGCGGCCGGATTTCGTGCCGCGCCAGCAGGCGTACCGCGAGGCGCTCGATTGTTTTTCCCGGTTCCTGACGCTGACGCGGCAGAATTGCCGGCGTGTCGACGTACCCTATCTGGATACGACGCTGCCCGCACTTTTTATCGGCGCGCAGAATGCCGGCGGCGACGCCCCGTGCATGGTTCATTTCGACGGCCTCGACGTCACCAAGGAGATTATCTACCTGGTCGGCATTCCCGGCGCGCTTGCGGAGCGCGGCATTGCAACGCTCGTCGTCGACAATCCGGGCGTCGGCAAGTCGCTGCGCATGCGAAAACTGCACAACGGCCCCGAAGCCGAAGTTCCGGCGAAGGCCGCGGTCGACTTTCTGCAATCGATGCCGGGCATCGACCGCGACCGGATCGGCATCATGGCGCTGTCGCTCGGCGGCTATCATGCGCCGCGCGCCGCCGCTTTCGAGCCGCGCTTCAAATGCGCCGTCGCCTGGGGCGCCAATTACGATTGGGGCGAAACACAACGGCGGCGTTACGAGGCCAAAGAACAGCGGCTGCCGGTGCCGCATTACTGGGACCACGTCGCCTGGGTGTTCGGCAAATCCTCGGTCGAGGAAGTCATCGCGGTCTCCGAAAAGCTGTCGCTCAAAGGCATCCTGCATCGGATCAAATGCCCGATCCTGTGCATCCACGGCGAGAACGATCGGCAAATTCCGTTGAGCCAGGCAAAGCAATTGATCGCCGATTGCACGTCGAGTCCGAAAGCGGAGCTTCACGTCCAGACGCTGGCTGATGGCGGCGCCGAGCATTGCGGTGTCGACAACGTGGCGCCGACGCGCGAATTTATTTGCGATTGGATCGCGGAAGCTTTGGGCGGCAACCCGGCCGGAAAAGCTTAAGGCTGACGCGACGGATAATGCCGCAGCAGCGCACGGCCGTAGTCGTTGCCGTTCGGCGTACGAACCAGGGCATGGGCATGGCGGCGGCTATAGCCGGTGTCCGGCAGCGCCACGCCGGGCTGGTGATAGAACTCGATAAAAATCACCGGGCTGTAGATCCGATAATAGAACGGCGCGGCCGCATCGAACTGGCCGATCCAGGCGAAGACCGTCGCGTCCAGATGCTCTCTCACCTCATCGAGGCGTAATCGCGCATGCGCCGGCGGCAGCCGGTCGGTGTAAAGCTTGATCAGATCGACAAGCGAAGCTTGCTGCGCCGGCGTCATATCGGACACGCGCAAACCGTCGTAAGGAATGACGACGTTGTCCTTGAAGCCCGAAGCGTAGCCGTCGAACGGCAGATCGTAGCCGATCGTAGCCTTGGCGCGCTGTGCGGGCGCCAATGTGGTCATGAAGGCAAAACCCTGCGCCTCCTCCTCGCGCAGCACCGTGGTGCCATTATACTTGCCCGATTCCGCCAATACGGGTTCCGAACCGAGCAACATCGGCGTCAGCACCACCTGGTCGCCGAGCACAAAGCAATTGATGTTGCAGTGATGACCGTCGATCTGGAAGCCCCAAGGGACGTCCGGCGACGGCGTGCCAAAAATGCTGATCCAGTAGAAAAACTCGCCGAATTCGTCGGGCAGCCCGGTGAGCTCGGCCAGGTGTTCGTTGAGCCGCATGGCATTGCGGGCGGTTTCGTAGGCCCGCGCGCCGAGCCCGGCGCGCATGATGCCGAAGACGAGCTCCAGTTGCCGCTCGCTCAATTCGGCAAAGCACAACCCGTGCCGCATCACGTTGCGGTGGATATTGCTCCAGTGCCGCCACACGTCGCTCTGGACGGGAAAGCTTACAGCTGCGCGCTGCTCGCCATCGAGCGACGACAAAAATTCATTCACGGCGGCGCGTATCAGCTGTGTCGGGACGCCGGTTGCGCGCGGCGGAAACAGATTTTGCACGACCTCGCCGGCCGCTGTGAGGCCATTGAAGTCCTGCCGCAAAGCTTGCCGCCAGGTCGCGAACAAATCCTGCAGCGGTTGCGAAAGCTTGCTTTCGTCAACCCGCGGCGGGGCGCGGCGCGTTCGGCGATTGAGCACTGCGGCTTGTCTCATCGACTGCCTTTTATCACGGCGAAAAAAGTGCCTGAAGACAATTTCAACTCTGTGGGGCAATCGCCCATTGCTTTATAGGATGCGCTGCATTGCGCCGGGCGCGGCTCGACGGGGGCGGCAATGGACAATGCGATCACGCGCGGACATACTTTGCGCCAAACCAGCGCGCCGCAGAACGGCGCCGATCGAGGGGAGATAGGCCGTGAACGCCGCAACCGGTGCCGCCCGGGCATTGAAGCCGGGCATGGATCCCGCCGAATGGAAGGTCCGCGTCGATCTTGCGGCCGCCTTCCGCCTTGCTGCGATGCAGGACTGGGACGAATTACTGTTCGCGCATCTATCGGCCCGGGTCCCCAACCACCCCGACCAGTTTCTGATGCATCCGGCTGCCATTCTGTTCGAAGAGGTCACCGCCTCGAACCTGCATAAGCTCGACGAAAACTGTAATCACGTCGAGCCGAGCGACGAGCTGCCTCACAAATTCGCTTTTCCGTTTCACAAGGGCATCTATGACGCCTTTCCGCAGGCGCAATGCGTCATGCACCTGCACACCAAATATGCCACCGCCGTGGCGATGCAGGAGCACGGCCTCATTCCCGGCAACCAGTACGCCATGTGGCTCGGGCCAGTCGGCTACCACGACTACGAAGGCCTGCTGTCGACGATGGAGGAAGGCCAGCGGCTGGCAAAGAATTTCGGCGATAAGCAAATCGTCCTGCAGCGCGGCCATGGCTTCGTGCTGTGGGGCCACACCGTGCACGAGGCCTATATGCTGGCCTTTCTCGTCATCCGCGCCTGCGAAACGCAAATCCGCTCCTCGGCCGGCGCGGTCGAGCCCTACGTGCCGCCGCAAGCCGTCCTCGATGCCACCATCGGACAAGCCAAGATCATCACCGACGGCAACCAGCCATTCAATCAGATGACCTGGCGCGCGCTCCTTCGCAAGCTCGACCGCGACGCGCCCGACTACAAGACCTGAACGCCTGCACATTGCCGATGCGTCGCGCTGCGCGGCGGCCTGCCGCGCCGCTGCATGGGCCGAATACGGAGCTGAAAATGTCCGTCATTGAGCGCAGCGTCGCCGAGACGTCGCTGCCGATCTATCACCGCTCGATCGATTGGGATGCGCTGTACGAGCGCTATCCGGTCCCGGACGTGTTCGCGAAAACCCGGTGGAAGTGGTCGGCGGACGAAATTCGCGCCTTTCAGAACGCGCAATTTCTCGATCTGATGAAAACCGGCTGGCAGAACGGCTTCTATAAGCGGCGCTGGAAAGCCGCAGGCCTCGAGCCGGGCGATATCAGAAGCATCGACGATATTGTCGAGCTGCCGATGTTCAATTCCGCCGACATTAAAAAGGATCAGGAGGAAAATCCGCCGTTTGGCCTGATCAACGGCAACGTTGATGAAATTTTGCGGACGCAGCCGTTGAAGCTGCAAACCTCGGGCGGCACCACCGGCAAGCCGCGGCCGACGCTTTATGCGCCGCTTGAATGGGAGCTCAACGGGCTCACTCATGCGCGCGTCTTGTATATCTGCGGCGTGCGGCCGGGCGACCGCGTGCAGATTCCGCACACTTGTTCGCTCGGCAATGCCGGCTGGTGCTGTTACAAGGCTTGTCACGATTATCTCGGCGCGCTGCCGCTCACAACCGGCACTGGCGCCGTGACATCGTCGCGGCGGCAGATCGAGATCGCGCAGGAATGGGGCACCAATGTCTGGTATGTGCGTCCGGAATACGCCACCCAGCTCGCCAAGGTCGCGCGCGACGAACTCGCTTTCGACGTCCGCGATCTGAAGACGAAATTTCTCGGCTGCGGGCTCGGACCCGACACCGAGAACACCTTCCGCAACCAGCTCGAGGACTTATGGGGCTGCAAGGTCTACGACATGTACGGCACCCACGAGATGGGCATGGGCGCGTTCGAGTGTCAGCACCAGACCGGCCTGCATTTCCACGAAAACTCCACGTTCTTCGAGATCGTCGGCATCGAGGATAATAAGCCGGTCGCAAACGGCGAAATCGGCAATATGGTGTGCACGATCCTGCACCGCCGCCAACAGCCGATGATCCGTTTCAATCTGCGCGATCTCACCCGCATCGTCGCCACCGACCGCTGCGAATGCGGCAGCTCTTTCCGCCGCATGCAGAAGATGCTCGGCCGCAGCGACACCATGGTGCGCATTCGCGGCGTCAGCATCTGGCCGCAGGCCTGTCTGCCGGCGATCAAGAGCGACAACCGTACCACCGGCGAGTGGCTGTGCATTGCCGAGCGCAATGTGCGCGACGGCGTGATCCGCGACGAGATGACGGTGAAGGTCGAGGTGCGCGACGATGCGCCGGGCTGGGACGGCCTCAAGGAGCATATCGAGAAGCGCCTGCATTCCGACCTCGGCTTGAAGCTCAATGTCGAGCTCGTGGCCGAGGATGCGCTGATGGAATGGTCGAACCGCGGCCGCGAAGGCAAGCCGAAGCGGATTCTCGATCAGCGCTACGACAAGAAGTGAGCGCCGTGCACTATTTCGATTGCCATTCGCATTTCTCGACCCGCGCCGGGCTGCATCATCGCACCGCGGAAGAGCTCGCCAATGCCGAGCGCATCTTCAAACGCAAGCGCACGTTTCAGACCGAGGCGGAAATGGCCGACGGCTTCCGGCAGCGCAACGTACGCAGCATCCTCGATATCTACCGCACCTGGCGGATGACCGACGAAGACGAAATCCGCGCCTCCAACGACTATGCAACCGGATTTGCCCGCGACAATCGCGACGTCGTCTATGGCAACTGGCTCGCCGCCAATCCGGCGATGAAGGATTTCTGGCTGAAGGAATATGCACGGCTTGCGACAACCGCTTGCGGCTTTCTCGGCTTCTGCCAGAGCCAGAACAGCCTGCGATTTCCGCCCAGCGATCCGATCTGGGACCCGTTCTATAAACTGTCGATCGACGCCGGCGTGCCGGTACTGTTGATGACGGGCCTCACCGGCATCGGCCAAGGCATGCCCGGCGGCATGGGTGTCGTGCTCGAAGACGGCCACCCGCGCCACGTCGATCTTGTCGCCGCGCGCCACCCCGAACTCAAAATCCTCGCCGGCCGGCCTGCGTGGCCGTGGCAGGACGACATGATCGCGATCCTGTTGCACAAATCCAACGTCCGTTATGAATTGCACGGCTGGTCGCCGAAGTATTTTACGCCGGCCTTGAAGAAGGAAATCGGCGGCCGCCTGCAGGACCGCATTTTGTTCGGCTGGGATTGGCCGACCCTCACGCATGAGCGGCTGGTCGACGACTGGCGCGCGCTCGGCTATGCCGAGGACGTCTACGAGAAAGTTTTTCACCGCAACGCCGAAGCCTTCTTCCCCGGCGCGGCGCCGGCTTGAAGAGCGAACCGATGCAGGACGCAGCAGCACTCTCGGCAAAGCTTCGGCAAGTGGCCGCTGCCGACAAGGTGACGCCGGCAAGTCTCGCAGACCTGGTCGCCGACGTTTTCACCCATTGCGGCGTGCCGCGTGCCGACGCCGAGATCGGCGCCGAAGTCGCGCTGTGGGCGCAGACGCACGGCTCGGATTCGCACGGCGTCGTGCATTTGCCGCTCTATACGCGCGGCCTCCTCGACGGCACCATCAAGAGCAAGCCGGCTATCGCCACGACGCAACCGTTGCCCTGCTCCGCCGTGATGGATGCCGATCATGCGCTGGGCCTGGTGGCGAGCCGGCGCGCGATGGACCTGGCAATCGAGATCGCCAAGACGCATGGCGTCGGCGCCGTGGCTGTCCGCAACTCAAGTCACTTCGGCGCGGCCGGCTATTACGCCGATCATGCCGCCGAACTGGGCCTGATCGGCTTGGCCTTCACCAATGCCAGCCCGGCGATCGCCCCGACCGGCGGCACCGAAGGCCTGTTCGGCACCAATCCGATCGGCGTTTCGTTTCCGATGCGCGATGCCGATCCGATCGTTGCCGACATGGCGACCGCCATGGTGGCGCGGTCGCGCATCCGCCACATGCTGGCGGCCGGGCAAAAGAACATTCCGGAAGGCTGGGCGCTCGATCCGAGCGGCCGGCCGACCACCGATCCCGCCGAAGCGGTTAAAGGTTCGGTGCTGCCGATCGGCGGCCCGAAAGGCTACGCGCTGTCGCTGATGGTCGAGGTTTTTTGCAGCGCGCTGTCCGACGGCGAGCCTGGCTTCCAAGTGACCTACGAGAACGTGGTCAAGCGGCCGAGCAACATTTGTCATTTTTTCCTGGCGCTCAATCCGCAAGGCTTTGCTGGCGCGAAAACCTTCGAAACACGCATGTCCCATATCGCGGACATGGTCGGCAAAGCAAAGCCGATGGCGGGAGCGGAACCGCCGCGGCTGCCCGGCTCTCGCGGCCATGCCGTCAAGCGCAAGGTTACGGCCGAAGGAATTGCGATGTTCGACAATCTGCGCGCGGCGCTGAAAAACGTCGCCGGGATGATCGAAGGCGCGACGCGGTAATCAGTCAGTCCTACCGGAACAACAGGCGCTCGATCGTCAGCGAGATCGCCGGCACGTAAGTCACGATCTGCAACGCGATCACCGCCAGGATCACGAACGGTATCAGGCCCCGATAGAGCGTCTCCGACGGCGTCTTGAACAGCGCCTGGCAGACGAAGATGTTCAATCCAAACGGCGGATGGAACGTGCCGATGGTCAAATTCATGACGACGATGACGCCGAAATGGATCGGATCGACGCCGAGCGAGGCGGCGACCGGCGCCAACAGCGGCGTCAGCATGATCAGGCCCGAGGCCGGATCGAGAAAACAGCCGATGAACAACAGGAACAGATTGATGACCAGCAGCACCACCCAGCGCTCGGAATGGAGGCTGGTGATCACCGTAACGATGGCCTGCGCGATGCCGCTGATGGTCAAGAGCCACGAATAGAGGCCGGCAATCGCCACGATGATGAAAATGAGGCCGGTCAGATACATCGACCGGGCCGCAATGTCGAACAATTCGGCGAGCGTGACTTCGCGATAGATGAAATAGCTGACGACGATGGCATAGACGCTGGCAACGCCGGCGGCCTCGGTGGGCGAAAAAACGCCGGAATAGATGCCGCCAATGATCACGACGATCGCGCCCAGCGACCAGATACCGTCGCGCGTTGCGTGAAATAATTCCTTCAGCGAAAAGCGCCCGGTATCTGTGATGCCGACTTTGACGGAATGATAATAGATGTAACCGCCGAAGAAGCTCGCCAGCAGCAGGCACGGGCCGATGCCGGCGGTCCACAGCTGGATGATCGACGTATCCGAGGCGATGCCATAGATGATCATCGCGATCGACGGCGGAATGAGATTGTCGAGCGCGCCTTCGGATGTGATCAGGGCCGAGGCGAAGCTTTCGCTGTAGCCCGCCTCTCGCATGCGAGGATAGGTTAGCGTTCCGATCGCCGCGGTCGCCGCGGTGGTCACGCCCGAAGTCGCGCCGAACAGCGCGGCGAAGCCGAGCGACGTGAACGGAATGTGGGCGCGGAAGCCGCCGATCAGCGATCCGACCCAGCGCAGCAGACGCACCGAGATGCCACCGCGCGACATCACATTGCCGGCAAACACGAAGAACGGAACGGCAAGCAGCGCATATTTGTTGAGGCTGTTGAAGATATCCTGAGCGACCACCGTCATCGGGATATCGAAAAATCCGAACAAGATCACCAGGGAGGTGATCAGCAACAAAAGAAAGATCGGGAAGCCGAGCAGGAGCAGCACAAAGGGCAGTATCCCCATCACCCAGTACATCGCTTCGCCCCGCTCAATCGAACTTGCCGGAAATGTACGACGGCAAGCGCACGATCGCAGCCAACGCCATGTAGCTGAAACCGAACAGCAGAGCCGAGTGCGGGATGACCAGCGGAATATTGGTGCCCGCCGTGACGCCGCCGGTCATGTAGTGCAACTTGACCACCGCCCACGACTGCATCGCGGTGTAGATCGTGCAGACGATCAGCGATAGCACGATGGCGATCCGCACCACGCGCTGCAGGCCGGCCGGCAGCCGTGAAAACACCAGGTCCATATTGAGATGCGCGCCGCGATAGGTGATCGTACCGACGACCAGGAACACGATCCAGATCACGGTGAATGTCAGCGCCTCTTCCGCCCAGAACACCGGCAGGCCGAACACATAGCGCCCGATTACATTGACGAAGTTGAGCACCACGGCGACAAGGAACAGCGCGCCGGACAGCACATGCGGAATCCTGATGAAAATAAACTCTTCGATCCGCCGTTGCTTCGAGGCCGGCTTTACTTCCGACATTCTCGTTACCCTCGCGCCCGGCGCGCGCAACCCGTCACCGCGAGACGCGTGTCGGCGCCGCCATGACTTGCCCCGGCTGGAATTGACCGCAGCGCACCACCGCGACGGCGACGCTGCGGCCCGGTTTGCATCACAGGCTTACTGATATTTCGCGGCCAGCGCCTCGGTCTTGTCGTAGAATGCCTTGAGCACTGGATCGTCCTTGGTGACCTCGGCGCCGATCGGCTTCAGCCGCTGCTCGAGCTCCGCCTGCTCGCCCGGCGACAGATGCACAATCTCGCCGCCGCGCTGCAGCCACACCTGCCGCAATTGCGCGACCTCGTCGATCGCCGTCTGCCGCGCCCATGGTTGCAGCTTACGGGCCTCATCGACGATGGTCTTGCTAAGATCGGGCGGCAGCTTGTCGAGCCACGGCTTGCTCATCGCGCCATAGGAGACCAACAGCGTGTCGTGGGTTTCAAGTAGAACCTTGCCGACATTTTGCAGATTGAAATTGGTGAAGATGGACATACCGCTCATGGTGCCGTCGATCACGCCGTTCTGCAGCGAGGTGATCATCTCCGGCAGGCCCATCGGCACCGCGGTCGCGCCCAGCGCGGCCATGCGCGCCCGTTCGGCCGGTGTGGCGTTGACGCGCAGTTTCATGCCTTTGAAATCCTCAAGCGTCCGTAACGGCTTCTTGACGCCGAAATAGAGCAACTCCGCCGCCACCGCGAGGTTGACGCCGACCAGCCCCTTGGCCTCGGCCATATGCATCACGAATTCGTTGTAGTCCGGATCGGCGAGAACCTTGTTGGCCTGCTCGGTGCTCTTGAACAGAAATGGAATGCTGAAGACTCCGAAGCGCGAATCGACGCCGGTAAAGAAGTCAGCGGGATTTTCGTAAGCCTCGATGGTGCCGAGCTGCAAGCCTTCGATCATCGCCGACGGGCTGCCGAGCTGGCCGCCGGGAAAGACCTGCACTTCGACGCGGCCATCGGTCGCTTGCGGCAATATCTCAGCGAGCTTGTGGCCGAACTTCTCTTGCATGTCGCCGCGCGTGACGACCGCCCATTTCAGCACGTATTGCGCCGCCGAAACGGCCTTGGGCACGACCGCGAAAGCAAGCGGAACCCCCAGCGCAAACGGCAGCAGAGTAAGCAGAACGCGATGTCGCATAAGTCCCTCCCACAACCGCGGTGATTTTCCGCGCCCATTTCTTTTATTCTCGCCGCCGCGCAAAGTGGTGGTGGCGTTGACGGCGACAGAGTATCCCAGCACAAACTGCTGTCAATTATAGTGCGACAAAAGCAGCATCATAACCGCGCGTTGTACGGATCAGGGAGCAAGTCATGAAACTCGGAATTGTGGGACTGGGTAGGATGGGCACGGCGATCTCGCAGCGCCTGCGCCAGCAAGGATTCGAATTGGTGGGCTGGGATCACAATGCCGATGTCAATCGCGCGCTCGCGGCGGGAGGGTTGCGGATCGGCGCCACTGCGCGCGACGTGGCCGCGCAATCCGAGATCGTGATCTCCATCATCACCGAGGATCACGGCGTGCGGCGCATTTTTAACGGACCGGATGGCTTCCTCGACGGCGACGTGAAGGGCAAGCTGTTCATCGAAATGAGCACGCTGCAACCGATGACTGGCCGCGAACTCGCGCCGCTGGTCGACGCCAAGGGCGCGCGGCTGATCGAATCGCCGGTGCTCGGGACCATTCCGCAAGTGCGCGACGGCAAACTGTTCGCGATGGTCGGCGGCCGCGCCGAAGACCTCGATCGCGCGCGCCCCGTGCTGGAAAAGATGACGCGCCGCATCGCCTATATGGGACCGAACGGCGCCGGCTATGCGATGAAGCTCGCAGTCAATCTCGGGCTCGGCGCTTATATTCAGGCGGTGTCGGAATCGCTTGCGCTCGGCTTAAAGCAGGGCCTCACCCTCGACCAGATGCTCGACGTCTTGCAGGAAGCGCCCTACGCCAGCGGCTGGCTCAAGAGCAAGACCGACGTGCTCAAGGGCGCGCCGGCCGAGATGACGCTCGACATCCGCACCTTGCGCAAGGATCTGATGTCCGCGGTGGCGACCGGCGCGCTCACCGGAGTGCCGATGCCGCTGTCGGCCGCGACGCTCATCTCGCTCTCGGCCGCGGTCGCCGACGGCTATGGCGGCGACGATCTGGCCGAACTGCCGAAATTCGTGCGTGAATCGCTGCTGCAGAATTTCGCTTGAGCCGCCGCGAGCGGCGGTCCCACTGAACCGGAGTGTAGACATCAGCCGGGTTTGAGGCGGCGCCTCGGTAGCCGAACGGAAATTAGTTTGCGATGATCGGACGATTATGGGGCCACGCCCACCGGGTCATAATGTGGCGACCCCAGTAAACCAGGGAGGCAGCAATTATGACCGTCAAATGGGGAATGCGAGCTAAACGCGGCGTCAAGGCCGACAAGCAACGCCGCAAGCTCCTCAAGCTCGCCGCGGCCGGCGGCGCCAGCGCCATCGCATCGCCATGGATGTTTCAATCGTCGCGCGCGGCGCCCAAGACCATCAAGATTGGGCAGATCACGCCGGAAACCGGCCCGATAGCCGCATTCGGCGAGCCCTCAAAGTGGGTTGCCGAGGAGGTAAGCAAGTTTCTGGGTGACGGCATCGTCGTCGCCGGCGAAAAGCATCACGTCGAAATCCTCAACCGCGACAGCCAATCGAACCCGAACCGGGCGTCGGAAGTGGCGGCGCAACTCATCAATAATGACAGCGTCGACATCATGATCGCCTCGTCGACGGGCGATACGACCAATCCGGTCGCCGACCAGTGCGAGCTCGCCGGGGTGCCTTGCATTACTTCGGACGATCCGTGGCAGTCCTGGTTCTTCGGCCGCAAGGGCGACCCCAAGAAGGGCTTCGAGTGGACCTACCACTTCTTCTGGGGCTTCGACATGGTCGCCAATATGTTCGCCGAGATGTGGCTGACCCTGCCGAGCAACAAGATCGCAGGGGTGATGCTGACGAACGATCCCGACGGCATCGCGGCGAGCAACCCCGAGCACGGGCTGCCGGCCACGATCAAGAGCCACGGCTTCGACGTGCATTACCTGGGTCTCTATCCGCCACTGTCCGACGACTTCTCCGCGCAGATCGGCCAGTTGAAGGGCATGAACGCCGACATCGCCTGCGGCATTTTCAACCCACCGCAATTCGCGATTTTCTGGACACAATGCGCGCAGCAGGGTTTTCAACCGAAGATCGTGACGCCGCCCAAGGCGCTATTGTTTCCGACCGCCGTCGAGGCGCTGGGCGATCGCGGCGCAGGCATGTCGACGGAAGTTTGGTGGTCGCATCACCATCCGTTCAAATCGGGCCTGACCGGGGAGACGGCGCAGCAATACTGCGATGCCTACGAGAAGGCGAGCGGCAAGCAGTGGACCCAGCCGCTCGGCTTCAAGCACGCCAATCTCGAAGTCGCGATCGACGTGCTCAAGCGCGCCAAGAAGCTTAACGCCGCCTCGATCCGCGACGCGATCGCCCAGACCGATTATCAGTCGATCGTCGGTCCCATCACATGGAAAGGCGGTCCGACCAATCCGGTGCCGAATGTGTGCACGACGCCGATCGTCGGCGGCCAGTGGGAAAAGGGCACCAAGTGGAAGTACGACCTGAACATCGTCTTCAACGGCAGCGCCCCGCAAATTCCGGTCGACAAACCGTTCTCCGCGATTTCCTATTCCTGATACGGCTAACTGACGACGTAAAGGTCTCAGCAAAATTGAAGAATGACCGCCGTACCAAAGTGCGGCGGGCGCGGCTAAAAGCTGTTCACGAAAGTCGTTCATGGCGACCCTTCTCCAGCTTCAGGCGGTGTCTAAGCATTACGGTGCGCTCAAAGCCGTAGACGACGTCAATGTGACCGTCACCGCCGGCGAAGCATTGGCCGTGATCGGCCCCAACGGCGCCGGCAAGACGACCTTGTTCAATTTAATTACCGGCGATGCCGCGCCGACCAAGGGACGGATCGAATTCGGCGGGTTTGATGTGACGGCGATGCTGCCCCATGCGCGGTCGCGCTTGGGCATCGGCCGCTCGTATCAAATTCCGCATCCGTTCGCGAATATGAGCGTATTCGAGAATCTTTTGGTCGGCGCTATTTTCGGCGGCGGCGTCAGCGAACGGGAAAGCTACAAGCGTTGCAGCGATCTCCTCAAAATCACCGGCCTTTACGACAAAGCAAACCTGCCGGCGCGTACGCTCACGCTGTTGCAGCGCAAGCGGCTGGAGATGGCGCGGGCGATGGCGATGCAACCCAAGCTGTTGCTGCTCGATGAGATTGCCGGCGGACTGACCGAGTACGAGTGCCGCGAACTGGTCAAGACTATCAAGGACATTCACGCCCGCGGCACCACGATCGTCTGGATCGAGCACATCGTGCACGCGCTGGTTTCAGTGGCGAGTCGGCTGATCGTGATGGATTTCGGCCAGATCCTGGTTCAGGGCGATCCGCACCAGGTGATGGCGGATCCGCGCGTACGTGAGGTCTATATGGGCATACCGGTGTCATGACGCTGTTGCGCACGCAAAACCTGTCGGCGTTTTACGGCGACTTCCAAGCGCTGTTCGACATCAATGCCAGCGTCGAGGAAGGCGAAACCGTCGCCATTATCGGCGCCAATGGCGCCGGCAAGACCACGCTATTGCGAGCAGTTGCCGGCGCGCTCGCGACCGCGCCGGATACGGTGCTGTTCGACGGCGAGCCGATCGGGCACAAGACGCCGCACGAAATCGTGCACCTTGGCATCGCGATGGTGCCGGAAGGGCGGCGGTTGTTTCCCAGCCTTTCGGTGGAGGAGAATCTGCTGCTCGGCACTCACAGCGAGCGTGCGGGACCGTGGAATCTCAGTCGCGTCTATCAGCTGTTCCCGCGACTGCATGAATTACGCCGGCTCCCGGCGCCGTCTTTGTCGGGCGGACAACAGCAAATGGCCGCAGTGGGTCGCGCCTTGATGTCCAATCCAAGGCTGTTGCTTTGCGACGAGCTGTCATTGGGGCTGGCGCCGGTCGTGATCCGCGACATCTACCGGTGCCTCGGCGCGATCATCGCCGAGGGGACCACGGTCGTGCTGGTCGAACAGGACATCAATCGGGCGCTCGACGCCTCGACACGCTTTTACTGCCTGCAGGAAGGCCGCCTTGCATTGAGCGCGCCGACCAAAAATTTCGATCGCGGCGCGCTGACCGCGGCGTATTTCGGAATGTAGGACGGTCCGCCGCCATGCAATGGCTCAACATCCTTATTCAGGGCGCTTTGCTCGGCGGCATCTACGCGCTGTTCGCTATCGGCTTATCGATGTCGTTCGGCATCATGCGGCTCGTCAATATCGCCCATGGCGATTTCATCGTGCTCTCCGGATACGTCGCGCTGGTGGTCACTCAGGGCACGGGCCTCGATCCATTCTCAAGCCTGGTGATCGTTGTGCCTGTGATGTTTGCGCTGGGCTACGCGCTGCAACGCGGCCTGTTGAACCAGACACTCAGCGGCGGGCTCTTGCCGCCGCTTCTCGTCACGTTCGGCATTTCGATCATTATTCAGAATGGGCTTTTGCAAGGCTTCGGCGCCTACGACCACCGCCTGCAGGAAGGCGCCGTCGAGACCGCGAGCCTCCACTTGCCCGGCGGTATCGACGTCGGCGTTTATCCGTTGCTGGTTTTTGCGGTTGCGATCTGCGCCATCGCCAGTTTGCAACTTTTGTTCTACCGCACCGGCCTCGGCCGCGCCTTTCGCGCGGTCTCCGACGACGCCGATACGGCCGAGCTGATGGGTATCGACAATCGCAAGCTTTATGCGCTTGCGCTCGGCATCGCGATGATCTTCACCGCGATCGCCGGCGTGCTGTTCGGCATCCGCACCATTTTCGATCCTGCAGCCGGACCGATCCGCCTGATCCTGGCGTTCGAGGCCGTGATCATCGGCGGCCTCGGCAGCATGTGGGGAACGCTGATCGGCGGCATGGTGCTGGGCATCGCCCAATCCGTCGGCGCCGCGCTTGATCCGACGTGGCAAATCCTCGCCGGACATTTGGCGTTTCTGGCCATTCTGATCCTCCGCCCAAACGGGCTATTTCCGCGCACGAGGGACTGACATGGCCGGTGATGCGGCTGGTGATATGGCCGGCGATACCGCCGCTGCTTTGGCCGCCGATTTAGAGCCGGTCCGCGTCGAGCGCGCGACCAAATCAAGCCGCATCTTCGGAGTTTTGGCGGCAGTCGTGCTGGCCGCGCTGATCTCACTGCCGTGGTGGGGTGACGCCGGCTGGATGCGGCTCATCGCCGAGATGGCATACTATGTGGCGCTGGCACAGCTGTGGAATCTGCTCGCCGGCTATGCCGGCTTGGTGTCCGTCGGCCAACAGGCTTACGTCGGGCTCGGCGGATATATGCTGTTCTATCTGACCGGCGTCTGGAATGTGAATGTCTACGTCGCCCTGCTTCTCGCCGGGCCTTTTGCGGGATTGATGTCGATCCCAGTTTCATTCGCGGTGTTTCGGCTGCGCGGCGCTTATTTTGCCATCGGCACGTGGGTGGTATCCGAAGTCTTTTCCCTGTTCGCGAGTCTCATACTGGTGCTTGGCGCCGGTTCCGGGCTTTCGCTGACCGTTCCGATCTTGCGCGAAATCTCCCCCGACCGCGATGTCCGCGATACGCTGCTGTATCTGATGACGCTGGCCATGTCGCTACTGGTGTTCGCTATCGTCTATTTGCTGTTGCGCTCGCGACATGGCCTGGCGCTGACGGCGATACGCGATTTGGAACCGGCCTCCGCGAGCCTCGGGGTCAACACGTTCCGGACCAAATTTCTTATCTACGTAGCGACCGCCGCCTGCACCGGCCTGATCGGCGGCCTGATCTTTCTGCAAAAGCTGCGGATCTCGCCGGAGGCCGGCTTCAGCGTCAACGATTGGACGGTCGTCGTCATTTTCATGGTCGTGATCGGCGGCATCGGCACGCTTGAGGGACCGTTCATAGGCATGCTGGTCTATATCGTCCTGCGCGAACTGTTGGCCGATTATGGCACGTACTATTTGATCCTTCTCGGCGTTATCGCCATCGCGATCATGTTGAAGGCGCCGATGGGGATTTGGGGCTGGGTGAGCCACCGTTACGACTTGCAGCTGTTTCCGGTCGGCCGACGGCTGAAGCTTGCGCCGACGAACGATCCGTCCAAGCGATAGGAGCAACCATGCCGTCCTCGCCGTCGCCGGCGCAAAATGTGACTGCCCAAGAGATGGTCGAACGGGCCCGGGCGCTTGCGCCGCGCTTCGCCGAGCGTGCCGAGACAGCGGAAGAGGCACGGCGAATTCCGGAAGCATCCGCGAAGGACATGCTCGATGCCGGTTTCGCCCGCATCCTGCTGCCGCGCGAGATCGGCGGCTACAGTCTCGGTTTCGACACCTGGTACGAGGTGACGCGGGAGCTCAGCAGGACGGATGCATCGCACGGCTGGTGCGCCGGACTGATCATTCACCACGCCCATCTGATTGCGCAGTATCCCGAGGCGGCACAGAAGGCGATTTGGGCCGAAAGCCTCGATGTGCCGGTTGCAGCTTCGTTTGCGCCGAGCGTAAAAGCCGCCGCCGTGAACGGCGGGTACCGCATCTCGAGCGCCGGCTCGCCCTTTGCCAGCGGCGTCGATCATTGCTCCTGGGTCATGCTCGGCGGCATGACGCAAGACGGCCCGGCGCCGGAATGGAAGTTCTTTCTGGTGCCGCCCGGCGAATATACCATCCGTGACACCTGGTTCACCGCCGGCATGCGCGGCACCGGCAGCAAGACCATCGTCGTCGACAACGCTTTCGTGCCGGAAAGCCGTGTGCTGCGGCTGACCGACTTGCGCGACGGCAAGGCCCCGGGCAGCGCCATCTATAGCGGCGTCATCTTTCACACGCCGTTCTTCTATTACGCGCCGATTTCGTTCGCGACGCCGATGCTGGGCGCGGCCCAGGGCGCCTACGAAGTATTCCGGCAATGGACCAAGACGCGGAAGGCGCAGGACGGCACCCTGCTCGCGGAAAAAAACTCGGTGCAGGTGCGGATGGCGCGCGCCGCCGCCGACATTGACGCCGCCGAGCTATTATTGCGGCGCGCGGTGCATGTGACCGACGCGCCGGAAGCCTATTCTCCGGAGCTGCTGGCGCGGTCGGTGCGCGACTTTGCACGGGTCTCCGAATTGGCGGTAGCGGCGATCGACGCGCTCGTTGCGTTGAGCGGCACCGCGGGCTTTGCCAGCTCGCATCCGATCCAGCGGGCCTGGCGGGACATTCACTTCATGTCCATGCATATCAGCCTCAACGTCGAGACCAATTTCACCCATTACGGCCGCATGGAGCTCGGCCTCGGCCGCGACGCCAGCCGGCCGTATTTCTGAAGCGAACGTCAAGCCGCGGTGGAAATCGTCGCGCGGTCGTGCAAAACAATGGCGAGGAAAGCAGGCGCCGGCCAAGTTGGAGTGGACATGTCGATCTTCGCCGTGAACTATCTGTGCCGCGAGGTGTTGCGCGACCATGCCTTTCGCGCCGCCATGAAAGCCGATCCGGCGAAGGCTTTGGGGCCGCTCGATCTGACCGACGACGAGCGGCGGGCGCTTATTGCCGGCGACGTCGGCGCGCTGTTCCGCATGGGCGTCAACGGCTTTCTCATGGGCTATCTGGCGCGCTTCGAAGTCTGCGGCCTCAACGTCGAGGTTTATAATCAGCGCATGCGCGCGGTGAAGGTCGACGAGATCGGCCAGCCGGTCGCGTAAGACGGCGCGGCCGCTAACGGGGGTCTAGATATGGCGAAAATCGTTGCCGGATTTGGCGTGCCGCATACGCCGATTTTTCCGCATTTCGTCAAGCGTGATGGGCCCGATTGCGAGATCGCCAAACTGTTCGGGGCCCAGAAAAATGAGCTCGCCGCCGCCCGGCCCGATGTGATCGTCATGTTCGATACCGATCATCTCAACACGTTCTTCCTCAACGATTTGCCGATCTTCGCCGTCGGCATCGACAAGAACTTCAAGGCGCCGAATGACGAGCCGCGCGACGTGCCGAATTATACTGTGCAGTCCCTGCCCGCTCTCGCGGCGCATATTCGCGCCGCCGCGATCGGCGCCGGCTACGACGTCGGCATGACGCAAAATTTTTCGGTCGATCATTCGATCACCGTGCCGCTGCATTTCCTCACCCCCGATATGCAAATTCCGGTCATTCCGTTCTTCGTCAGCGGCCATCTGCCGCCGCTGCCGTCTGCGCAACGCTGCCATGAGCTCGGCAAAGCGGTGGCGCGCGCGATCGAATCCTGGCCGCAGACGCTGCGCGTCGTGATCATGGGATCGGGCAGTTTCTCGCTCGAAGTCGGCGGCCCGCGCATGGCGCCGGGCCGCTCCGACGGGGTGCCCGACCCGGACTGGGCAATACGCGTGATCAAATCGCTCGAGGAGCAGAAGGTCGACCGGCTCATCGCCGAAGCGACGCAGCATCAGCTTCTTAAAGCCGGCAATGTCGGCGGCGAATTACTGAACTGGATCGCCATGCTCGGCTCCATTGGCGACCGTAAGCCGACCTATGTCGCGCCACAGCTGCAGAATGGCCACGCTTACGGCGTGTGGCGCTGGAACTAAACGGCGGGCGATCAGAACATCGGGTACGCCGGATTGAGTGGCAGACCGAATTCCGTACGACCGAAATTTTCCGCGGGCACGTCCCAGTTCATCACCACGTGCGGGGAAATGGCGTGGGCGTCGCGCCAAAACATTACGCTGCTCATCGCGCAATTTCAATCGCTTGCAGACAAATTCCCTGCACAACGGAGCATGGAATTTTCATCCGGATTGCAGGGAAGAATTCTCAACGAACAGAAATTTTTTAGCACGACCGTTCCGCACAGGGCGGCGCGAGTAGCGCCAAGGGGTGATCTCAGCTATTCAAACCGCGGTTTTCCGATCGGGCTCGCGGCGGTGAATGTCCTTCACGTCGGTAAAGGAAATATGGGGATTGTGCTCAGCCGTGTACTCAAGGTCGAAGGCACTCCGCGCCAAGAAGACGAGGTCGCCATCGAAGTCCTCGGCGATGGCGGAGCGGTAGGTCGCGACAAAGCGATCGAGCATCTTAGAATCCTCAGCCGCGATCCAGCGGGCGAACTGAAACTCAACCGCGCTCCAGTCCATTTCTAGCCCATATTCATCGCCGAGCCGTGCCTTCAGCACGTCGAGTTGCAATGGGCCAACGACGCCGACCAAAGCCGGGGAGCCATCGGTCGGCCGAAAGACCTGGGCTACGCCCTCCTCAGCCAGTTGTCCGAGCGCCTGCTTGAGCTTCTTTGCCCTCATGGAATCGGGCAAACGAACGCGGCGGAGGATCTCCGGCGCGAAGTTGGGTACGCCCATAAAGCTGATATTTTCACCTTCCGTCAGTGTGTCGCCGATCCGCAATGTACCGTGGTTGGGAATGCCAACCACGTCGCCGGCGTAAGCTTCCTCGGCGAGCGCGCGATCCTGGGCGAAGAAGAATTGTGGCGCATGTAGGCTGATGGTCTTTCCTGTTCTCACCTGCTTGACCTTCATGCCGCGGGTGAGCTTGCCCGAGCATAGTCGCACGAAGGCGATACGGTCCCTGTGATTCGGATCCATGTTCGCCTGAATCTTGAAAACGAATGCGGACATGTGCG
Source organism: uncultured Alphaproteobacteria bacterium (assembly GCA_963775515.1). Lineage (GTDB taxonomy): Bacteria > Pseudomonadota > Alphaproteobacteria > Rhizobiales > Xanthobacteraceae > BOG-931. The sequence continues at coordinate 503,669 of CAVZIQ010000006.1, forward strand.
GCTCAGTTGCTGTCACGATACGTTTGTCGGACGCCTGCGCCCGCGGCGGCGGCGCCACGGCGGCAAGCGCATCAAGAAGATCGCCGACACCAAAATTTTTCAGCGCACTGCCGAAGAAGATCGGCGTCATGTGGCCCTCGGAGAAAGCCCGGAGATCGAAGCGCTTACAAGCATGGCGCACGAGATCAAGCTCATGACCGACGGCCTCGGTGTCGAGCTGCGGGTTTAAGGCGGCGATTTCGGCGATTGTCATTTCGCGCAGCCGGCCGGCAACACCGGCATCACCGTCGAGCAAGCGCACGCCGCCGGTTGCCACGTCAATTGTGCCCATGAAATCGCGGCCGCGTCCGACCGGCCAGGTGATCGGCGCAGTGTCGAGTGCCAGTGTTTTCTCGATCTCATCGAGGAGCTCGAACGGGTCGCGGCTTTCACGATCCATCTTGTTAATGAAAGTGATGATCGGAATATCACGCAGGCGGCATACCTCAAATAGCTTGCGGGTCCGCGGCTCGATGCCCTTGGCTGCGTCGATCACCATCACGGCCGAGTTGACTGCGGTGAGCGTACGATAGGTGTCTTCCGAGAAGTCCTCGTGGCCCGGTGTATCGAGCAAATTGAAGACGCGGCCGTCATACTCAAAGGTCATTACCGAAGTTACAACGGAAATGCCGCGCTCGCGTTCAATTGTCATCCAGTCTGAGCGGGTTGAACGCCGGTCGCGCTTGGCCTTGACCTGCCCGGCAAGCTGAATAGCACCCCCGAACAGCAGGAGTTTCTCCGTCAACGTGGTCTTGCCGGCGTCCGGATGGGAAATGATCGCAAAGGTGCGGCGGCGCTCTACCTCAGTCGCGAAGGGTGACTGAGGTGGCGCGCCCTCGGGAGCGCGGATGGGTATGTTCATGGTGCATTGGATTTGGGTATTGGAGCTATCATCATCAAGGCCGCTGATTTCGACGCCGGCTGCGCAGCTAAGAGGGGACAGCCTTCACAATACAGTATCGGAGCCATGAGTTGCTTGCTCCGCGCTCTACGTCGGATAGGCCCCCGCGCTCTCAGGGTCCAACCCGTTATCTGTGCAGGCAAATTGGTTCACCATTTCAGGCCCTGATCGTCAAGCACAGTCAAGTGCATTCGGGTGCGCCCGGATTAATCCCACAATAATGGATATCGGCAATCGATCCAGATCACTGCAGCGCACCGACGCAAGCGAAACACGCCGCTAATGACTCGAATCGTTCCTCGGAGCGATTGCGACATCAACAGTTATGGACTCCTCTCAGCGCATCAAGTGTTCCCATCCCCGCAAATTGCTTTCCTTTTGTTGCCGAATCACTTCTTTGATTCTCCAGCGCGTTCCGCGCTCGTCGGAAGGAATCCATTATGACGCCGTCAAAGAAGCCAACCGCCACGGCCAAGACCAACCGCCCCGTTACACTCAAGCATCTCGCTGCAGCCTTGGCCGAAGAACACCAATTGACGAAACGAGCAGGTGAAGCCCTTCTCGGCGATCTCGTCGGCATGATCACAAAGCATCTTAAGAAGGGTGAACGCGTCCGTATTGCCGGCCTCGGTATCCTCCAGGTCAGAAATCGCGCGGCGCGCATGGGACGCAATCCGGCTACCGGAGAAGCGATCAAAATTAAAGCACGCAAGAAGGTTGCATTCCGGGCGGCCAAGGATCTGAAAATGGCGGTTTAACTGTTAGACGCAACGCGCTCGGCATTTAACCCCGTCAATGGGAGTTGGCGGGGCATTATTTCGTTATCCGGCTGCCGCCGTACAAAAGCCGTCGATTTGTTGCTCGGAGGACGTCTGACCTGGCCAAACCGGCGCGAAAGCACGAGATGCCTTTTTTCGTTTATGTGCTGGGCAGCCAGCGCGTAAATGATCGCCGGACCTATGTCGGCTGGACGACCGACTTAAAAAGGCGCCTCCAGCAACACAATAAGGGAACTGGTGCCAAGTCGAACTCGAGGCCGGAAATGGATTCTGCTCTATTCCGAATGTTATACAACCCGTCGCGAAGCCATGAGTTGCGAGTGGTACATCAAGCGTGACAAGAAATTTCGCGCCACGCTGCGCGAATGCATAACCGTAGGGATCATATCCGCTTTCGGGAAGGAACAGACATCGCAAATTGGAGCCGCCACGTCGGCCTGTAACCCCTGACCGGACACGGACCGCGCTCTAATAAACTATTTCAACAACACAGCGCTTCTGCGATTTGCCGCCAGGCCGGTGGACGGGATTTTTCATATCAGTATCGCCTCAATCGACAAGTTGCCCCAGTTTCGTTAAACCTCAACTGCGTGACTTGCGAATGGGGATACACATCATGACCGAAAGCGCAGCAGACGGCACAGCGGTTGAGAATGCGTATCGAGACATCGACAGGTATGTTTCCGAAACGTCACAGCGTTCATCAAATGATGCACGGTTGCTAAGCCCGAGCCAAAGACTGCGCATGCTGGGCGTGCAACAGGCAGGACGATCCAAGACACCGTCTGACGCAGAGGGAACAGCAACCCGCATCTCAGCGAATGAATTTTGATCTGGTGCGGGCCAGATCCCTGTCCAATCCCTGATTAACGAACACGATGCCAGCCCAAAGCAACTTTGAACGCGGCTACAATACGCGCCAGCATTGATTTCAGAGTCGACGGTGGCAATCCGCGAATATGTCGGCACGTGTCACATTTGCAATCGCTGACCGGGAACTTTTCGTAGTAGTGCCCGAAATGATGCAAATTCGGCCATTGCCTTGCCCGACTCCTTGCTTGAAGAATAATGTGGATTGCAGAACTATTGCACTATGGCGGAGGCATCGGAGCAAGATAGTGGCCGACCTAGCGGCTGGCGAAGCCGCCAACTGTGGAGCTGCCATGTTGATGCTACGCAAGTTCTGGTTCGCGATCGCGGTTGCAGCCTCTTTATCGCTGCCGGCCATTGCATTCGCCGCGTCTGTGCACGGAAAGCGGCAAATTATCCACCACTGGCACGGTTACGGTTTCCTGCCCGGGTATCATCAGCCGCCAAACAACAGCGTTCCAATGTATCGTTCGAAGGAATCAATCCGCAGCACGCCAGACTTTGCGCCAAGCTACTGGTATGGCGGCGGACGGTACTATTTCGGCGAACCGCACTTTTTCAACGGCCGTTGGAATGGCGGCAGTTTCGGGCCGTGCTGGACTTATACGCCTATCGGGTTGATGTGGAATTGCGGATGAGGGCGGCGATGTAGCAGCGGGGAAAACATGCTCGCGGTCGTGGCCGTGTCATGGCCGAATTCGTTGACCGACCAACTGCAAATTCAGGTGATTGAACCGTGAGGAGACCATGCGGAAGAGCATCAGTGAAAAGAAGAAGCCGTGTAAAAATTGCGAAGGGAAGGGCACGCTCAAGAAGGGAGATAAAATCGTGAAATGCCAGAGGTGCGGGGGGACTGGGATCAAACCGTCATAATTCGTCCAAGTTGGACGGCACCTCGCCGAACGTTTTCAAAATTGTGGCGTCGGCGAAATTTCCCATCGGATCACCGCTGCGCTTAAACGCGAGCGCGCCGGCGTTGACCGGGTCTCGCGACATCGTCTCGGCCCGCCGGATCGCGGCGCCTTCATTGGGCATTTCTTGCGCCTCACCAGGCGCCACGCCCTCTTCCGTCCTCAAGAACGGAAGCGCCACGTAATAGGTGACGGACATTGCTGCCTCCCGCGCGGCCTTGTCTCACTGTCGATTAAGAAATCGTCGATTATTGCGGCCGAGTAGTTGAAGCCGAAGTCGCCGCTGTTGTCGATGCTTCATTCTTCCGAGCTTGCGAGGCAACCCATCCTTCAGTTGTTGGCGAGTTCCTCGCGCAGGATCTCGAGTTCCAGCCACCGCTCCTCCGCAGCGGCGATTTTCAGCTGGAGACCACCGAGCGCAGCCGTGAGACTCTCGAACCCGGCACGGTCGCGCGCATAGAATTGGGGATCGGCGAGCTTCGCCTGCAGCCCATCAATTTCGGCTTGGAGCTTGGCGATTGTTTTGGGCAGAGTTTCAAGCGCATGCTTGTCCTTAAACATCAACCGTCGTTTCGCGGGCCGCAATCCCGCAACGGCGGAAGCGGTTTCTCTGGGCACTTTCTGCGGCTGCTGTTGCTTGACGCCGTCTCGCGTCAAATCCGTGCCACGCTGCGCCAGCATGTCGCTATAGCCGCCGGCATACTCGATCCAGCGGCCAGCTCCCTCTGGCGCAATCACACCGCCCACGAGACGATCGAGAAAATCCCGATCGTGGCTGATGAGCAAAACAGTCCCAGGATATTCGGCCAACATGTCCTCGAGCACGTCCAGTGTTTCCATGTCGAGATCGTTGGTCGGTTCATCGAGAACCAAAAGGTTTGACGGTTTGGCCAGCACCTGAGCCAACATGAGGCGTCCGCGTTCGCCGCCCGACAGCTTGCCAAGCGGCGTGCGGGCCTGTTCGCTCGAAAACAGAAAGTCTTTCATATAGCTGACGACATGCTTAGCATGGCCGTTGACCATGACAGTGTCGCCATGCCCCCCCGTCAGCACCTCGGCAACCGTGACATCGGGATCGAGACTGTCACGGTGCTGCTCAAGTGTCGCGATGGCTAACGTCGATCCGAGCCGTACCGAGCCTGCATCGGGCGGCAAGTTCCCGGTCAGCATGTTGATCAGCGTGGTCTTTCCACTGCCATTCGGGCCGACGATGCCGATACGGTCACCGCGCTGGATACGGATCGAGAAATCGCTGACGATCGCACGTCCATTGTAACTCTTGCTGATACCGGTGGCTTCAATGACCAACGCGCCGGACGGCGCGGCCGAACCGGCGGTAATGACGGCGCTTCCGGTGGCGGCGCGATAACTGCGGCGCTGCTCTCGCAGCGCCTGCAATTGGCCGACCCGCCGCGCATTGCGCTTGCGTCTGCCGGTGACGCCGAAGCGCATCCAGTGTTCCTCGGCTACGATCCGGCGATCGAGCTTGTGTTGATCGCGCTCCTCCTCCGCCAGCACCGCATCGCGCCATTCTTCGAAATGGGCAAATCCGCGCTCAAGACGGCGCGTCTGTCCGCGATCGAGCCAGACCGTGCTACGCGAGAGCGTCGAAAGAAATCGCCGGTCGTGGCTGATGATCACCAGCGCGGTGCGTCGGAAATCGAGGTCGCGCTCTAACCATTCGATCGTGGTCAGGTCGAGATGGTTGGTTGGCTCGTCGAGAAGCAAGATATCGGGGTTGGACACCAGTACGTGCGCAAGCGACGCACGGCGCGCTTCGCCGCCAGAGAGTGTCGCTGGATCTTCCCGGCCGGTGAGGCCGAGTTGCTCTAGGAGTTGACGAGCGGCATGGGGGGCGTCGCTCTGCCGTAAGCCGGCCTCGACATAAGCAAGTGTAGACGCGGATCCCAAAAAATCCGGCTCCTGCGGTAAGTAGCGCAGTATGGTTCCGGGGTGCATGAAAACGGAGCCTCGGTCCGGATCGGCCAGCCCCGCCGCGACTTTCAGCAGGGTCGATTTGCCGGCGCCGTTGCGACCGACCAAAGACACGCGCTCACCAGGACAGACAGACAGCTCCGCACCTGAGAGAAGTGGCGCTCCCCCGAAGGTCAGGGTGATGTCCTTGAGTTGAAGGAGCGGAGAGTCACGCCTTGTCATGCAGCCGCATCGGTCCGTTGAATGCCGGATTCGCCCCGCGCGTGATCTACTGTTTGACTTAATTCACAAAGTGCAGGAAGGCCCCATTTAGTTAGCACGCCGCCATGAAGCAACTCGTTTCACGCGATATCACAATCAATACCGAAAGATTCTTGTCGCTGTGGGCAGGCAACCGCATCCATAGTTAGACAGCCGGTGAAGACGAGCCAAGGCGACGGCAGACGTCTGTAGAAATTATTGAACCGGTCTCATGCGACATGGCCTTTGGCGCCGGACCCCGAGAGACTCCACTGGCTGGCTGACGACGCAGTCCGTAGCGAACCCGTCTCCGCCCAAGATTCTCTGATAACAGGGAAAAATACAGGGAATTTTGCGAAACTTGACTGCCTTCGTCTCCGGAAGTCCCGAATAGTGCCGATACAATCGGGACTTTCGACCCAATTCCCTGCGCACCAGAACAGGGAATTTCTGACGCGATAACAGGGAAGGAAATCTTCAAAACAGGGAATTTAAACCCCTGCCCCCTGCCCTCCCTGCACTACTCTAAACCTGCCCTGCGGAGGAACCTGCAAGCGGATTGCGGGGCGGCATCCCGAGCGTCGCCAACTCCTCAAGCTTGGTGATCCTTGATCCTGCTCTTCATCTTAGTGGCGACTGTCTCTAGAGCCATCGCAATGGCGAGGATGATATAGGTGATTAGCCCCACCTCCCGCAGGTCACCCGAGAGATCTTTGAGGCCTGAGATAACGCAACGCCGCCGATATCACGCGCGGCCGGCTCAGTTCGGCCATGGCATCGGCCTCGATCGCGGTCACGCCGCGGCGGCCGTCCGCTTCAGAACCGCGAGGATGTCGGTCGGATCGGCACGGTCGCGATAGTCCGCGTCTGTATAAGCATAGATGATGACGCCGTCGCGGTCGATGATGTAGGTCGCCGAGATCGGCAACGCCCATTCGCCGGCAGCGCCGTTCTTAGCGGGAACATCCAGGCCGAACCCACTGTAGGCGGATTTCAACTCGTCGCTGAAGTCATAGACCAATCGGAACGCGCGGCCGACCTTCTGGCCAACATCGCTGAGCACCTCGAAGGTGAGCGCGTTTTTCTCGGCGGTCGACAGTGAGTTCATCCGGTTTCTCGGGGCTGATCGCGATCAGCGAAGCACCCGCCGCCTCGATATCGGGAAGGAGGCGCTGGAACGCCCGCAGTTCGAGGTTACAGAACGGACACCAGCCGCCGCGATAGAACGCTACGATAACCGCTCCCTTCTTCAAGAGCGCCTCCACGTCGACGGTTTCGCCCTTGGCGTTGCCGAGCACGATTGACGGCGCGCGATCGCCAACCTTGAGGGCCGTCTTTGCCAGCCCGTTCCGCAGCTGCGCAATATGTCGCTCCATGATCGCCTGCCGTTCCGCAGGAACGCGCTTGAACCATCCGGCGCGATATTCGGCGAGCTCTTGTTTCAGGGACATGATGACCTCGTTTTCGTTGGCATGAGTGGACTTGGAATCAGACGTCGTAGGCCATGGCCTTGCGCGCCAAGCCGCTAAAGCAGTCGAGCAAACGATCGCGCCACAGCTTGACCGGATCGCCCTCCTCAAGCAGCACGAACGGGCTGATGCAGCGTGCCCATTGGAATTGACCGAACAGGGCATAGTCAGCATAGAGCGGCTCGTCCCCGCCGAAGAAGGGCTGGGTCTTCAGCGTCGCGCGCAGCGGCGCGAGACTGGCGCGAAACCCAGCAAGCTTGGCGTCGCGGTCGGCGACGAAAGCCTCCAGCGTCTTGCCGACGCGTTGTTCGCGACTAGTGCGAAAATAGTCGCGGTCCTTGTCGGCAACGCGCTGCAGGATATCGAGCGCGATGAAGGGGAAAATCGCGGTGACCTGAGCGTCGGCAAGGCTCGAATAATGGCGCGTCAAGCGCCGCGCCGCGGCGCCGCCGAACAGAGACGGCGAGTTCGTGTAGGTGTCTTCCAGATAATTCGCGATGGTCCAGGAATCGGCGATCCAGCGATCGCCGTCGACGAGGACTGGAACCGTCTTCCCGCCTGATAGCGCGATCTCCGCCTTCTCGGTAAAGCGCCACGGGATGGCCTCGACCGGAAGCCTCTTGTGGGCCAGAGCAAGCCGGATCCGCCAGCAATAGGGACTAAAGCGCCGATTAGGATCGGCGCCGGCGAGATCGTAGAGACGAAGCGTCATGCGGCCATTGCTCCAGTCATCGTGCCAGAACTGCGGCGGTTTGACCGAAAAGAACCTTTTTGGATTCTTCGCTGACCGTTGGCGCGGTGTTAATCTCTTGAGCTTTGGCATAGGCTCGTTTGACGGCAGCGCGATCGCGCATCGCTTCGAACCAGCGCTTTAGATGCGGGAAGTCTTCGAGTTTTTGGCCTTGCCGCTCGTAAGGCACGATCCACGGATAGATGGCCATATCGGCGATCGAATAGCGGTCGGCGACGAATTGGCGATCCGCAAGACGTTTATTGAGCACGCCATAGAGGCGATTCGTCTCTTTGACGTAGCGCTCGATCGCGTAAGGAATCTTTTCCGGCACATATTGAGAGAAATGATGGTTCTGGCCCGCCATTGGTCCGAGCCCGGCCATCTGCCAGAACAGCCATTCCATGACTACGATGCGGTCGCGCAGGCCGTTCGGCAGATATTGGCCGGTCTTGTCGGCAAGATAGACGAGGATGGCGCCGGACTCGAAGACCGAAAGCGGATCGCCCCCATCCTTTGGGCTGTGATCGACGATCGCCGGCATGCGATTGTTCGGTGAAATCGCCAGAAATTCCGGCCGAAATTGCTCACCCTTGCTGATATTGACGGGCACGATCCGATACGGAAGCCCGGTCTCCTCAAGGAAGATCGTGATCTTGTGGCCGTTAGGCGTGGTCCAATAGTAGAGATCAATCATCGTTTTGCCTTTCCTTTGCGTGGCGGCTTGAGCATTGCGAGCGCCGGCCGCACGACGCCTTCCATCACCGCACGTTCCGGTTTGGTGCGCGCCAATACGCGGACGCCGAGCAATACGCCGAGCAACAGCCGCGCTATATCGTCAGCGTCAACGTCAGACGAGACCGTCTCGTTGGCCTGAGCCTTCAGAATGCACCGTTTGAAAAACGCCTCGATGTCGTTGAATTGCTCGGTGATTAAGGCACGACATTCGGCGTCATGCGGCGCGATTTCGAGCGCCGAATTCACCAGAAAACAGCCCTTGCGCTGGCGATCGCTGATCGAGTGCTCGATGATCTCGGCGAAGAAACGGTGCAGCGCGGCTTTAGGAGCCAGCGACTGTTCGAGCCGGCGCAGTCGGTCGCGGGTCGTGCGATCGAGATAACGTTCCAAGGCGCGCGAGAACAGTTCCTGCTTGCCGCCGAAAGCATTGTAGAGGCTTGGCGCGGTCAAGCCCATCGACGCAGTCAGGTCGCGCAGCGACGTCGCCTCATAGCCGCGCCGCCAGAAGCACTCCATCGCCGCTTCCAGCGCGGCGGTCTCGTCGAATTCCCTCGGTCGCGGCATCGCTCCAGTCCGGGCTGTCATAAATGAAACAGGTTGACGATATATATCGATTGATACAAAATCAAGACGCCGGGGGCGTTCGAGAGAAACCGCAGCATGGAAGGAGCGTCATGGGTGTTCTGATCGATGGCAAATGGCACGATGGAGAATTGCCGCTAGAGACCGGCCGGTCGGGCCAGTTCAACCGCGCCGACAGCGTGTTCCGCGATCGCATCACCGCGGACGGCTCGTCAGGCTTCAAGGCGGAACCGGGGCGATATCATCTCTATGTCGCGCACGGCTGCCCGTGGGCGCATCGCACGCTGATCTATCGTGCGATCAAGAAGCTCGAAGGAGTGATTTCCGTCGCCTACGCGATTCCGGGCCTCAAGCAGAACGGCTGGACTTTCGAGCGCGACGCCCGTTACCCCGACTGCATTCCCGACGAGGTCAACGGCTTCCACTATCTGTATGAGGCCTATGTCGCGAGTAACCCAGCCTATACCGGCAAGGTCACGGTGCCGACGCTGTGGGACAAGAAGACAAAGCGCATCGTCAACAACGAATCATCCGAAATCATCCGCATGTTCAACAGCGAGTTCAGCGCGATCACCGGCGACCGCACAGATTTCTATCCGGCAGCCTTGCGTACCGAGATCGACGCCGTCAACGAACGCGTCTACCACAACGTCAACAACGGCGTTTACCGGGCCGGCTTCGCCAAATCGCAATCGGCCTATGAGGAGGCCTATGACGGACTGTTCGCGACGCTCGACTGGCTGGAAGCGAGGCTATCGCGGCAGCGATATCTGGTCGGCGGCCAAATCACCGAAGCCGATTGGCGTCTGTTTCCGACGCTGGTGCGCTTCGACGTCGCTTACTTCTCGCTGTTCAAATGCAACAGGCAACGTATCGCCGACTACCCTAATCTGTCGAACTACATGCGCGAGCTCTATCGGGTGCCCGGCGTCGCCAACACTGTGAAGCCGCGCTATTACGTCATCAATTACTATTCTATCGCCAAGGTGAACCCGACCCAGATCATCCCCAAAGGGACGCCGGTGGACTTTAGCCAACCGCACGACCGTGCCGAGCTGGCTGCGTAAATCCGAAACGACGGAAGAACATTCACGGAGGAAGACGTGCTGGAGCTCTATCACAACATCAATTCGGTGTGCGCCCAGAAGGTGCGGATTGCGCTCGCGGAAAAAGGTCAGCCGGTCAAGGAGCATCTGCTCACGCTGCAAGGCGACCAGAACGATCCAGCCTATATGAAACTCAATCCGAACGGCGTGGTGCCGACCCTGGTGCATGACGGCAATGTCATCGTCAAATCGTCGCTGATCCTCTACTACATCGACGAAGCCTTTCCCGATCCGCCACTGATGCCGAAGACGCCGGCCGCGCGCCATCGCGTTCGGCTCTATAACAAGCTGATCGACGAATACATGCACAACGCATGTACGATCATGACTTTCGCCACGGCGTTCCGTCCCCGGTTTCTCAAAATGTCGCGCGAGCAATGGCTCGCCGAGATCAACAAGGCGCCGCTCAAGCGGCGCGCCGAGTATAAGCGCAGCGTCATCGAGCACGGGCTGGATTCGGAGTTCGTTGTCGATGCGCTCAGCCAGCACCAGAAGATGATCTCGTGGATGGCCGAAGATCTCAGGCGTGGCCCCTACCTCGCCGGCGACGCCTTCACCAACGCCGACTGCGCGGTGATCCCCTACATCCTTCGCCTTGAACTTCTGAAGCTTGGCGGCATGTGGCAGCGCGAGCCGGCCGTGGCTGACTGGTGGACGCGCGTACGTGATCGGGGCTCGGTGAAGGCTACGATCTTTGATCGCATGCTGGAATCCGACTGGGCGCCCTTCCGCAACCTGTCGCCTGATCCATGGCCTAAAGTACAAAATTTGCTCAAAGCGGCCTGAGGGCCGCGAGGTTGAGACCTGTTGGTTGCCAAGACAACAAGCCAACATTCGTGATCCTGCAGGAGGAGCGTGGGATGCTGAAACTGTTTACCGCACACAATTCGATTTGCACGCAGAAGGTGTTTCTGACCCTGATCGAGAAGGGATTGCCTTGGGAGTCGGAATATATCGATCTGTTCAACAACGAACAGTGTCGGCCCGAATAGGTGCGCTCGCATGGAGACTCTTTGGGCGCGTCCCCGTCCACTAAATTTATAGCGCCACAAAACCGCATTCGGTCACGCGAGAGGGATTCGAACTTGCCTCAAAGTGGGAAGCTAGAAACGCCCGATCTGCTTGACTTTGCGAAACCGTCACTTTGGACAAAAGTACAGAGCTTCAGAGAAAAACGGGCCGAGAGAGAATGATTCAGGCTGCCGACGATCAATCAGAGTCCAGAGGTCGGAGTGCGACGAACCTAAAAGTGGGCGCTTCCATCAGGGTATTCTTCGGGCGGAGAACGGGTTCGTAGTAAAGTCTGGCGGCGGGAGTGAGATTCGAACTGATGGCAAGGTCTTCACTGGTAACCCGCCTGCTCAGTCGAAGATCGAACCAAGCTCCACGCCGCGTCTCCCGAATTTGGGAGTTTTTCAAATGACGGCCGGAGAATTCAGACCCATTTTCCCGGTCGGCCCTAAATAAAAAGGAACACGGAGCCTGTGTGCTGCGTCAGATATGCCGGAAATCCGCGTTTTCTTGCGCGCATGAACCGTCCACTCCCGGAGACGGC